>NZ_FMUX01000001.1:492580-726943 GCF_900101345.1 Desulfoluna spongiiphila
AGCAGGGTGTCGTTAACACCACCTGAACGTGAGGCCACAGATATCGTCGTTAAATCAGAAACGTTCGAAGCACCGAAGCCCGTAGGGTGCGTTCCACGCACCAAAACCGAACCGGCAACACCCCGCGAAAGCCTGCCGCAAACAGACGTCTCTGGATGCCCGACGATGGTATATTGGAATGCACAGGCTGGAGATCATCGAAAGAGTGGTCTCAAAAACAAGCTCCCCCATTACCCATCCCCTATTACCTATCCCCTATTGCCTATTGCCTATCACCTGTTACCTGTTCCTCTTCCCCCCGACCGGTGAACACTTGCCAAAGCGCGCAAACATGCCTACTCTTGCCCATACGTAATTATGCAAAAAATGCTGCGGCAACCCGTTTTCAAGGTGGGGCACCCCGCCGCCGATGGCATCGCTTTTTCGTGTGTTTTATTTTTGCGCCGTCCCTTACGGGCCTTCGGCCTTAAAAGGCATCCGCCAAATGCTTCAGAAACAGGACACCTGAGATTATGGATGTACGTTACAAAATGATGGAAAAAGGGGAGGAGACCAGAGTCTGCGCCCTTGTGGAAAAGGTATTCAATGAGCTCGTTGCCCCGGGTTACGGTCCCGAAGGCATCCGTGAGTTTTTCAAGTATGCCAACCCCGAAGCCCTTGCACAGCGGGCGGACTCCGGGCAGGTTGTCGTCGTGGCAGAGCAGGGGGAGGAGATGGTGGGCGTCATCGAAATGATCACGTGCAGCCATGTCTCATTGCTCTTTGTCAGCCGCAGAGGCCAGGGAATCGCCAAAGAGCTTTTCCGTCTCGCCATGGAGGCGTGCAGAAGCATGCAGCCCGGCCTGACACATGTCACCGTGAACTCCTCGACCTATGCACGGGCGGCCTATGAAAAATTGGGATTTCAAGGGACAGGCCCGCAACAGGAAAAAAGCGGCATTGTCTTTGTGCCCATGGTCTGTGCGGTGGATTGACCCTCTCCTTCCCAGACACACATTTTCCCTGATTACAAACAACCCATCAACACAGGCGGACAACATGAAACCGATCACCATCCCCATCACCCGGACGTCTTCAGACATACCATCCATTCCGGGGACCCTGTACGGCACTGGAAAATCGGCCGTCATTTTCTCCAACATGGACACCAACGACCAACAGGAGTGGAACCCTGTGGTCAAGGCCCTGGTCCCGGGGCCCTGCATGGTTGTAACCTACGACTACCCGGGCTTTTCCATTGACCAGTCCGAAATCCTTGAAGAGGTCGTTTCATGTGTGGCTGGCATGGGCGCCGAGCGCATCATTCTTATCGGGGCAAGCAGGGGCGGCGTGGCGTCCCTGAAGGTCGCCTCCCGACGCGTGCATGACGACAGGATCGTTGCCGTCGCAGCCCTTTCCGCCCCCATTGAGCATGAAGGATCGGTCTTCTACACCGACGATGAGTTAAGGGAGATCTCCGTTCCCAAGCTGTTGATCAACTCCGAAGAGGATGACGGGGCCGAGGACAACCGAAAGATGCTTTCCCTGTTTTGTGAGCCCAAAAAGCTTCTCTTCTACTCCGGCGACGGCCACGGCGCAGAGATTTTCGACGGGCACGAGGAGGCTGTGGTTGAAGCACTTCTGGACTTCATCAACCGCTCCTTTTCACGCGAAACGGCCTGATGGCGGAACCACCGCCAACCGGCATGATCTACATTGCCTCCGACGGCCCTTCCCGGGGCCATCGGCTCGGCAGCTACTTTTTATTCCGCCTCCTTAGTCATCAGAAAGAAAACCCCTGACAAAATAAGCACTTGACCTTTACTCCCACGTATGTGAAGTTTACGTTATCAACAACAACCTGCCTTATTTACACCACAAACAACACGCCACACGCACTTGTACCCCGAACCCGACCCACGGTTCTTAAAACAGGAGGGCTGCACATGAAACGCCATCTCATGAAAGTCGTTATGCTCATTGCCATTTTGGTTGCATTGCCTGTTTTTTCCCTTGCCGTAAAAGAAGACGCATCACGCTGCGACTGCTGGTACCATGGTTATGACGCCCAGAAAAAAGGCCACGGGCTGGAAGGCGACGGCCCCGGAGGAACCAAGGACGATTGCGACCTCATCGGCCAGAAGATGGAGTGGGAAGACGGGTGGTTCACGGCCAAGGCCAGAGAGAACAAAAAGTGCCCCTACAAAACGCGATAAATCCTGCCGCAGCAAAATCCGGGGGAGAGGCAGACCATGCCTGTCCCCCGGCACGTTTGTATCCTTCCTCCTGAGATACCCTCTCCATTCCCCGAAATGTCTCCTGTTTACGGGCAGGGCCAACGCATTTAGATTTTGCCTCCGGCGGCCCTGCCGGGGGCCAAACTTTTAAAAAGTTTGATAAACAGGTATTGAATGCGATTTTGGTTCATTCAAATGTGCTCGTATTTCCGCTGAGCACTAAAAGCGCAGGCAACCGAAACGTTTTTGCGGAGCTTTTTTCAAAAAGCGACCCGCCGGAGGCAACGAACAGTTAAATGCGTTTGCCCTGTGTTTACGGGCTCCCTGCCTTGCCAAACGCCGCAAAGGGCAGTAAAATTCAAGTCATCGTCATGGGTTCTGGCCCATTTGATTGTTTCACAAACTTCGCGCCAGGCATCCCCAACATACCTGGGCTCCCTGGGCCACAAGGAGATGTATGCAACCTGGAGAGATCGTCAAAGCGTGGGTCGAGGCCTTCAACAAAGGGGACGCCCGACTTATTTCAGAATTTTACGCAGAGGATGCGGTCAATCATCAGGTAGCAAACGAGCCTGTATCGGGCAAAGCAGCCATCACCGAAATGTTTGCCAGGGAGTTTGCGGCCTCTGAGATGGTCTGCATCGTCGAGAATATCTTCCAGGACGGAGAGTGGGCCATTCTGGAGTGGAATGACCCCATCGGATTAAGGGGCTGCGGCTTCTTCCATGTCGTGGAAGACAAAATCGTGTTTCAACGCGGGTATTGGGACAAACTGCGCTTTTTGAAAGCACACAACCTGCCGATTCCCCACTAAACGGAGGTATCGCCATGTCCGAGGATCCCATAAAGGCCTTTGACAGGTACAAACATCTGTTCATGGCGCATGTCATCGACATGGAGCAAAGCGAAACCGGGCACACCCCCACCCTGTCACGGACCGAGATTCGGTTTGTGGGCAGGGCGGACGTGGAGGAGGGGTTCCCGTATACCGAGCTGATCTATGGCATCGATTTTAACTCCGACACCCGGTTCCATGCCAAAACGATCCTGGCCATCGAAAAATGGGTGGATGTCTCCTCCTGCAGGCTGGTGAGCCACGACCCGGCAACCGGGACCTATCATTTTGAAATCAAACTCCTGCAGCGCAATCCGGAGTAAGCAGGACCAGGAGCCCCGTGCCCCGCAAGGAACTCCTGTGGTAAAGGATACAACATGAACATACGTTGCTTTACGAGTTCAGACGCACAACAGGTGATCGCCCTCTGGCAGGAATGCGGTCTCACCGTGCCCTGGAATGACCCGCAAAAAGACATTGAACGAAAACTGTCCGTCGAGGCCGACCTGTTTCTCGTGGGCGAATTGGAAGGCCGCATCATGGCGTCTGCCATGGGGGGATACGATGGCCATCGCGGCTCCGTCAATTACCTGGCCGTGTTGCCGCGCCATCAGAAAAAAGGATTCGGAGAGGCCCTTCTCCGGGAGGTTGAAACGCGCCTTCTGGAGCTGGGGTGCCCGAAGATCAACCTCATGGTCCGCACCACCAACCAGCCGGTGATCTCCTTTTACGAAGGCTGCGGCTATACGAAAGACCCGGTGGTCTGCATCGGCAAACGGTTGATACCCGATGGGGACCCGGCAAAAAGATAAGGAGATTTTATGGATCAACGACTGAGCGTCGTAACACTCGGCGTTGCGGACCTGGACCGGTCGCAACGGTTTTACGAAAAAGGATTGGGCTGGCCCCTGGGGTCTGCGGACGAGCAGATCCGGTTCTTTCAGCTCAACGGGATGATTTTTGCCCTCTACCCCTGGGAGGCCCTGGCCGAAGACGCCCAGATTCCGGCTCGCGGCACCGGGTTTTCCGGTGTGACCCTTGCGTACTGCGCCCGTTCCAGGGGCGAGGTGGACGAGGTCCTGGGGCGGGCCGCCCAGGCAGGGGCGCGCATCGTCAAACCGGCCCAGGAGGTGTTCTGGGGTGGCTACTCCGGCTATTTTGCCGACCCGGACGACCACCTGTGGGAGGTTGCCCACAACCCGTTCTGGCACTTAGACGACAAGGGCAATGTCTCCCTTGAGATCCCCGACGCCTGATCGTCTCCTTGACACGTGCCCTTCCCGGGTATAAATTTATGCCTTTCCGAGACACCGGCCACAACGGTGCCTTGCACCGAAAGGAGTTTTTTTTATGTTCGGAACATTCCAGGAGCTTGTTTCCACCGTTGCCGCCCGGTAACGACAGGAACAGGACTCACATCGACGTCTCCGGGTCACAAGTCCCCCGGATCATCGAGACAACGCCCGGTCACAGATGCCGCTTATAACGCCCCACAGGGCTCCGGCACCTTGACCTGCCCCCATGCGTTTGCGTAGGCCCCACCTTTCGTTGCACGCCCTCACCAGACGTGTACCCTCCGGACCGGCAACGGTATCCAAATAAAAATCAAGCACATTACGCAACGAGGAACGGCAAGCACCCCGCCAGCAGGACGGTTGTGCGCCCTTCCCGACCATGATCTTTATTTGCTGTGCCTTACCCACAGGTACAGATCCCCCCAGGAGGGACAACCATTGGATATCAACAACCATCAACAGACTGAAACCAACCATGAATCCGCAGAAAAAGCCGTCAGGGTCACGGGTGTCCGGAAGAATTTTTTCCTCGTCAGCGACGGGCAGACCGAATCTTTGACCACGGCATCGGGAAAGCTCTACAGGCAAGCCGATGAAAACGGCCTCTTCCCGGCCACAGGGGACTGGGTCCGCCTCACCGACGGCAGGATCACTTCGGTGCTGCCCCGGAAAAACGCCCTGTCCAGGGGTGCCTCCGGGCGACAGGGCAAAAAAGAGAGCACCCCCGTCCGCACCCAGATCATTGCCGCCAACCTGGACTGGGTCTTCATCGTCTGCGGCCTGGACAGGGATTTTAACCTTCGGCGCATCGAAAGGTACCTGACCCTCGTCTACAACTGCGGGTGCACCCCGGTGGTGATCCTGAGCAAGGCCGACCTCCACGAGTCTCCCGAACCCTTTGTGCAAGAAGTGGAAGAGATATCCTTCGGCGTGCCGGTTCTTCCCATCTCCTCGGTTCGTGAAGACGGCATAGCAGCCCTTGCCCCCTACCTCGGGCCCGACCAGACCGTGGCCCTCCTGGGCTCGTCCGGGGCGGGAAAATCCACCCTGGTGAACTGCCTGGTGGGTAAAGCCGTCCAGGCCACCCGGGAGGTCAGCAGCCATGTGGGCAAAGGGGTCCACACCACCACCACCCGTGACCTCATCCGCCTCCCCACAGGGGGGGCCCTCATCGACAACCCCGGCATTCGTGAAATCGCCTTCTGGGATGTGGACGACGGAACGGACAGCGCGTTCCCGGAGATCGAGGCCTGGGCCGAAGAGTGCCGGTTCTCGGATTGCACCCACACGGAAGAGCCCGGGTGCCGGGTGAAGGAAGCCTGCCGCACAGGAGAGCTTGAAGAGGGTCGGCTGGAGAGCTACCTCAAACAGAAACGCGAGCTGGGGTACCTGGCCGACAGGCAGACCAAGAGCGCAGATCGCATTGAGAAGGAGCGCTGGCAATGGGTGGCGCAAGAGATGAAACAGATGAAAAAAAGGGGGTAGATGAAACGATGAAACCTGCAGAAATAGTAGAGACCGTCATTGTCCCGGAAACAGAAAACCACTTCGGGTCAGTCCACGACATCAACGCCGCGGCCTTTAAGCGAGAGGCTGAGGCTGAGCTCGTGGCAGCCTTGAGGAGCTGCCCTGAGACCATCTCCCTGGTGGCGGAGACCGATAACACGGTCACCGGCCACATCCTCTTCAGTCCCATGACCCGGGAAGGTGGGGATGCCACGGGGCTGATGTCCCTGTCCACCCTTGCCGTGGCACCGCACCTGCAGAGGCAGGGCATCGGCAGCCTGCTCGTCAGCGCCGGGCTCACACACTGCCTTGAGGCGGGGTGCCAGGGCCTGGTGGTCATCGGCCACCCGACCTACTACCCCAGGTTCGGGTTCCGACCGGCTGCGGCCTGGGACATCCGTACCCGGTTCGAGGTCCCGGAGGACGCCTTCATGGCCCTTGCCCTGAAAAACAGCGGCCTGGCCCCATACACCGGCGCAACCCTGGCCTATCATCCGGCCTTTGCGGGGATGTGACGGGATAAAAACCCAAAAAAAGCGTTCCGCTTGCCCCCCTTTTGCCGCTCAGCCCCGTTGGGGCTGTACGCAAAAGGGGGGCTTGATCGTTAAACTGAAACCAGCCTTTAGCCTTTTCGCCCTTCGCCCCTTGCCCTTAGCCTTTTACCCCTTCGCCTTTAAATATTTTTCCAGCCGATCCATGGCCCGCTCGATGTTTTCAATGGAGTTGGCGTAGGAGAACCGCAGGTAGCCCTCGGCGTTTTTACCGAAATCAATGCCGGGGGTAACCCCCACGTGGGCTTTTTCCAGGATGTCGAAGGCCAGCTTGTAGGAGTCCATGGAGATGTGCTTGACGTTGGCAAAGACGTAGAAGGCGCCCGTGGGGGGGACCGTAATCCCAAGGCCCATGGCCCTCAGGCGCTCGATCATGTAGAGGCGCCTTTTGTTGTAGATCTCCTTCATGCGCAGGGTATCGGCCTTGGCCTCTTTCAGGGCGGCGATGCCCGCCACCTGGGCCGAGGCGTTCACCGAGATGAAAAAATTCTGCTGGATCTTCTGCAGGGGACGCATGAAGGCCTCCGGGGCGATGACGTAGCCCAGGCGCATGCCGGTCATGGCGTAGAGTTTCGAAAACCCGTTCAGGACAAAGGCGTTGTCCGAGAACTCCAGCATGGTGTGCTCTTCCCCTTCGTAAACCAGGCCGTGGTAAATCTCGTCCGAGACAATGGCAGGGCCGAGCTTTGCGATACGCTCCATGCGGTCCGTGGAGAGGAGGTTGCCCGTGGGGTTGGACGGTGAGTTCAAAAAGATGGCCCTGGTACGGTCCGTCATGCGCTTTTCGATCTCGGCCACCCGAAGCTCAAACCCGTCGGCTTCGGTGACGGGGACAGCCACGGGCACGCCCCCGACGAACTTGATGAAGTTGGGATAACAGGCGTACCCGGGGTCTGAGAGGATCACCTCGTCGCCGGCCTCCAGCATGGCGGAGAAGACGGAGAAAATGGCCTGGGAGGTCCCCTGGGTAACCATCACCCGGTGGGGGGAAACGGTCACCCCGTAGGTCTCCTGGTAATACTCGCAGATGGCCTCCCGGAGTTCCATCATGCCCAGGCTGTGGGTGTAATGGGTGTGTCCCTCGTTGATGGCCTTGCAGGCCGCAGCCTTCACGCAGTCCGGGGTGTCGAAATCGGGTTCCCCCACCTCCAGGTGGATGATGTCCACGCCGTCGCGCTCCATCTCCTTGGCCCGTTCCAGTACATCCATCACGATAAACGAGGTCATCTCCTCGGCTCTTCTGGCGATCATCACTCCTCCTGCTCAACTGGCGTCATATGGTCAAAGGGGGCTCGCCCCACATGGTCTCTAAACCTCTTTTTGTACCACATTTTGGCCCCTTCTTCTATCATTATGGGTGCCCGTCGCCGCCGCGACCCCATGCCCGGCATGCTTTTTGTCACCGACTGTGGTATATAGGGTAACTTTGTGCAAAGGCACTGATATGGATTGAAACGGTGAGGATTTCATGGGCAATTCAGGGTTTCCCGCATTCACGCCAGAATGCGCGTCGCTTCTCTGCAGGCACCTCACACCTCAGGTGTGGGACGAGGTTAAGGATCTGAAGACAGGGTCGGGGTACACCGCCGCCGACCTTATCCGATCCGGTGTGGAACAACAGGAGAGCTCCGTCGGGGTCTATGCCGGGGATGCGGAGTCCTACGACCTTTTTTCCCCGCTGCTGACCCCCGTGGTCTGGGATTATCACGGCACGTCCGGCCCCCACCCCGCCCCGGATTACTCCCTGGCCGATCTGCCCGATCTCAGCGGCTCGGCAACGGATAAAATTCTCTCCACCAGGGTGCGGGTGGGCCGCAACCTGGCGGGGTTCCCCCTGGGCCCGGCCATCTCCCCGTCCCAGCGCCGAGAGGTGGAAGTTACGATCAAGGCCGCCCTGGCCCGTCTGCCCGAACACCTGAAAGGGACCTATCACGCCCTGCCGGACATGGACCAGGCGGTCCGCGACGACCTCATTGCACGCCACCTGCTGTTCAAAAACGAAGACCGGTTCCTTGCGTCGGCAGGGCTCATGCGGGACTGGCCCGAAGCCCGGGGCCTCTTTCTCTCCCACGACGAAACCTTCAGCGTCTGGGTAAACGAGGAGGACCAGCTCCGGATCATCTCCCTTCAAGAAGGGGGTGACGTGGCATCGGTGTTCCGGCGCCTTGCAGACGGTGTGACCGCCCTCTCCTCCCGCCTTGAATTCCTCACCCATCCGCGCCTGGGATCCCTCACAAGCTGTCCCACCAACCTGGGCACGGCCATGCGGGCCAGCGTGCACATGAACCTGGCGAACCTGGCAAAAGACGAAGACGCCCTTCACGACGCGGCCCATGCCCTGGGGCTCCAGGTCCGGGGCGTCCACGGGGAGCACTCCGAAGGCCGGGGCGGCGTCTACGACATCAGCAACCGCATGCGCCTCGGGGTCACCGAAGCCGCGGCACTGGCCCACCTCATCAACGGCATCACCCGCCTTGCCCGGATGGATGACGAGGCAACCGCTCCATGAACCCCAAAGAACGACGGATTTTCATCACCCTGTTCATGTCGATCTTTTCGGCGGTGACCGGGGTGGGTATCGTCATCCCCCTGCTTCCCGTCTACGCCCATGAGCTGGGGGCCAGCGGCCTGTACATCAGCATGATCTTCGGGGCCTTCTCCATCTCCCGGACCCTGGTCCTTCCCTGGTTCGGCAAAACCTCGGACCGCATCGGACGAAAGCCCTTTATCCTTCCGGGGCTCCTCTTTTACGCCCTGGTCTCCTTAGGCTTTATGCTCTCCAGCTCCGTGGGGTCCCTCATCGGCCTCCGGTTCCTCCAGGGCATCGCCTCGGGCATGATCATGCCCGTGGCCCAGGCCTATGTGGGGGACATCACCCCCAAGGGCAAAGAGGGATACTACATGGGGCTCTTCAGCATGGCCATGTTCCTCAGCCTGAGCATGGGCCCTTTCATGGGCGGTTTCATCAACCGACTCTACGGCCTTGACGCCGCCTTCCTCGGCATGGGGGTCCTGGCCGTGGCCGCCTTCGTCATGGCCTTAGCCTTCCTGCCCCCGGTGGCCGAGGAGAAAAGCTCAACCTCCCGAAACGAAAGCATCGCCGTCATGGGGCTTCTCAAGGACCGGCTCATCCTCGCCCTTGTCTCCTTCCGCATGGTGTACACCACCTGCGTGGGGATGATCTGGTGCTTCCTGCCCCTTTATGTGGACGTCACCTTCGGCCTGGGAAGCGCCGAAACCGGTACCCTGGTCATGGTGATGGTCCTGGCCGGGGGCCTGCTTCACATCCCCATGGGGGTGGTGGCGGACCGGATGAACCGGAAACTCCTGGTGGCCGTCGGCGGGGTGTTCATCGTGGGCTCCATGGTGCTCTGCCACCAGGCCACGGG
Source organism: Desulfoluna spongiiphila (assembly GCF_900101345.1). Taxonomy (GTDB): domain Bacteria; phylum Desulfobacterota; class Desulfobacteria; order Desulfobacterales; family Desulfolunaceae; genus Desulfoluna; species Desulfoluna spongiiphila. The sequence goes on from NZ_FMUX01000001.1 coordinate 502,373, forward strand.
CTTTTACAGCCTCCTTGCGGCGGTGATTGTCTTCGGCATCGGCGGGGGCACCTCCCTTCCCGCCCTCTCGGCACTGGCCGTGGAACGGGGCCGCGAGATCCGGGGCATCGGCTCGGTCATGAGCCTTCTCACCATGGCCCACAGCCTGGGCATGCTCCTGGGCTCCCTCATCGCAGGGCTCACCATGGACCTGTTCGAACTTCGCTACGCTTTTCCCATGGGCGGTCTCATCATGGCCGCGGGCCTTATCCATTTCACCTGGCTGAGCCTGCCCCATGGGCAAAAAACGCGGCCTCCGGCGAAAAGGGGCTGAGCGCATCTGTTTTTTGCCTACGACGGCCCTGTCGGGAGATAAACCTTTGAAAAATAGATCAAACAGACCCCAGAAAACAGATCCCCCTTAATCTAAATCAATAGCGAATGTGATTTTCCCTGAGGAACGAAGGGGAAAGCGCATTCGCAACGTGCTTTCAAGGTGGCACACCTTGCCGCCGGAGGCATGCTTTTGGTTTTGTACCGCCCCCCCAATGAGTTCACCCTGCTTCCCCGCCACTGGGGAGTTGCGAACCCGCCGCAACTCAGGTATAAATAGAGACATATCAATCCTTTTTCACAATTCCCTGAGACATCTCCGCACCGTTTCCCCCTTACGAATCCTTACACATGAGGCCATGCCATGCCGATGCATTTGCCATCTTGTCATTGGATCATCCCACGCCGGGTTTGTGTCGCCTTGATTTTCGCGACCCTGCTTGCCCTCTTCGCCGCGTGCAGTCCCGAGCCCAAAGGCCCCACCCTCACCCTGCCCCCCCTGCCCTGGCCTTCAGACGCCCTGGAGCCGGTCATCTCCCAGCAGACCATTGAGCTGCATCACGGCAAACACCACGCCGGTTATGTGGCCAAAGCCAACCAGCTTATTGACGACAGCCGGTTCAAGGGAAAATCCGTTGAAGAAATCCTCTCCGCCACCCGGGAAAAGAAAAAGTACAAGGACCTGTTCAACAACACGGCCCAGGCCTGGAACCATGCGTTCTTCTGGGAGTGCCTGACCCCTGAGGGCACGGCACGGCCCACCGGAGCGCTGGCACAGGCCATCAACACAGAGTTCGGTGGATGGAAGGCGTTTCGGGATGAATTTATCGAGGCATCCCTCTCCCACTTCGGCAGCGGATGGGTGTGGCTGGTCAGGGACAAGGAAACCCTGCGCATCCTGACCACGGCCAATGCGGACACCCCGGTTGCAAGGGGCCTCACCCCGCTTTTCACCATCGACCTGTGGGAACACGCCTATTACCTCGATGTGCAGAACAGGCGAAAGGCATATGTGGAAGGGGTCTTTGACGGACTGGCCCATTGGAAGGCCGTGGAAAAAAGATATGGCACCGGGGAGCTTTGAAACGCTGCCCCGGTGTTCGGGAAAAATCTGAGGGTTCGGCAGGAAAATAACAGTACACCATGAGGTGTTGGCCGTTTGAGAGATGCCGTGAATTCACCGAACGGTAAGGCTCATGGAGTGTTATTTCACACGCCGATACGTGTATATTTTATTTTTGTCATTGCCCTGACTGTCACCCTCACCGGAGAGGAAAGCCCATGACCGAGCCCCTGGTATGGACCGAAGCGATTTCCGTGAATATCCCTGAGATTGACGAACAGCATCAAGCCCTTTTCGCCATTATCAACGATATCATCAAGGTCCATGAGGAGCAGGGCGGACCGGGTGAAATCCTGATGCGGATCGGGCAACTCATGGACTACTCCGACCGGCACTTTCTCACCGAAGAAAAACTCATGATCAGACACAAATTCCCCCGGTTCGTGGAGCACAACAAGGCACACATGGCCTATATGGAGCAGGTGGACCTGTTTATAAGCGACTACAAAACCAACAAGCAGGGCCTCATCCACGACATGCTCGAATTCCTCACCCACTGGTGGCGCGAGCATGTCTCTCGCTCAGACCCCGCATACGCCCGCCACATCCACTCGGACTGACGGGACGTCCCCAAGGCGAAGCGCGGAGACACTGCCCACCGGCACGGTCCCGCACGCAGACACACCGCAACACATTAACACGGGAGACTATCATGGTATCCATGTTGAACTGGACCGACGACATGCTGGTCCACATTGACGAGATCGATGATCAGCACCGAAATCTGTTCCTGCTCATCAACCGCCTGATCATCCATAAACGCAACCAGGGACGCCGCGAAGAGCTCATGGACCTCATCCGGGTCCTGGTGGCCTTTGCCCAGACCCACTTCCGCACCGAAGACCACCACATGGCGGAAACCAGCTACCCCCTGGCCATGGTCCACAGCAAAGAGCACCTGAAGTTCACGGAGCGCATCAAAGAATTTGCCACGGATTACGAAAAGGGCGTCGAAGACCTCTCGGACAAAATGCTCTCCTTCCTGAGGGTCTGGTGGACCACCCACGTGGCCGGCTCCGACAAAAAATTTGCCACCTACCTCAGAAACGAGGGGTACATTCCGTAACCCCGGTCTCCCCTGGGAAAAACTGCGCCTGACCGGAGACCACCTCAAGGTGCCCCTGCTGCCCCGCCGCCCACCGGGTCTCAGCCGAGTCAAAGACAACCACCCCGTGGGGACCTGTTGTCCCATGGACCAGGGACCAGCCACCGCAATATTCCACCCGCGTCACTGAAAAGGGGAGCCTGCCCGGTGCAGGCTCTCCGTGCAGCACCACATGGTGCGGCCGGAAAAAAAGGACACCCGGCCCATCCTCCCCCCTCGCCGTGGACACCTTCTGCCCCTCTTCTGTCACAAACCATCCCGCCTCAAGACGCCCCTCAAGGGTGTTGGAGAGCCCCAGAAAGGTGCCGGTGAAAAGGTGCCCGGGAGTCTCGTACAGCGCCCTGGGGGACCCGGTCTGCAGGATGCGCCCCTGCCGCATGACCGCAATGCGGTCGGACAGGGTGAGGGCTTCCTCCTGGTCGTGGGTCACGTAAAGGGTGGTCAGGGAAAGGCGATCGTGGACCTCCCGGATCTGGCGACGCAGATCGATGCGAAGCCTGGCATCCAGGGCCGACAGGGGTTCGTCCAGCAACAGCACCGACGGATTCGGAGCGATGGCCCGGGCCAGGGCCACCCGCTGCTGCTCCCCGCCTGAGAGGGTGGCGGGAAAATCGTCGGCCTTGTCCGTTAAGCGAACCAGCTCCAAAAGCTCCCTCACCCTTGCCTCCCGGTTGCCTTTCCCCATCTTCCTCAGCTTCAGGCCGTACGCCACGTTCTCGGCCACCCGCATGTGGGGGAACAGGGCATAATCCTGAAACACCATACCGATGCCCCGTTTCTCAGGGGCCATGACGGAAATCTCCTGCCCGTTTAAGGCAATGCTCCCGCCATCGGCGGCCTCAAGCCCCGCCACCATGCGCAAAAGGGTGGATTTTCCGCACCCGGACGGGCCGATCACCGACAGGAATTCCCCTTTGGCGACCGTTACATCCACACGCAGCTGAAAGTCACCGTAGGTCCGAAAAAGGTCAGTCACGTTCAGGGTCAAGGCTCTCTCCTCCCATCCATTCAAGCAATAAAAAACAGGCCACACACAGGCCCATGAGAAGGGCGCCCAGGGCACAGGCGGCAAAATAGCGATACGCCCCGATGAGTCGGTACAGGGCAAGGGGTATGGTCACGGTGTCGGCCTGTGCCAGGATCAGGGTGGCGTTGATCTCACCCATGGACAGGGCAAAGGCAAAACAGGCGCCTCCGACCAGGCCGGACCGGATCAGGGGCAGCTCCACGGTGAAAAAGGTACGGAAAGGACCGGCCCCCAGGGTACGGGCAGCCTGGGGCAGCGAGGGGCTGATCCGTTTGAGGGACGCGGAGACGGCCCGAAGCACAAAGGGATAGGTCACCACCACGTGGGCCGCCACCACGGCGGCGCGGCTTCCGCTGTAATCGGGAAAAAAAAGGGCGAGGCACTTGAAATACCCCAGCCCCAGAACCACGGAGGAGACCCCCATGGGGAGCATCATGGCCGTTTCGGTGAGCCGCCCCAGAGCGCCCTTGCTCCGCGTGGTGACCCAGGCTGCGGCAAGGCCCAGGGGCAACGCCCCGCAGACGGTGAGCATGGCAAAGGTGAGGCTGTTCTTCACGGCGGCAAGGGAGAGGGAAGGCCCGGTTTCGGTAAACAGCATGGCATACCACTTCAAGGTCCACACCAGGGGGCCGGACCGGGTGGTACGGGCCAGAAAAGAGCGCCCCACAAGGGCCAGCAGGGGCGAGGCCACCACAAGGACCACCATGAGGATATAAAGGCCCCACACAAAACGAACCGGACCCGACAGGCGCGTGGTACCCCGCCGTGCGGCCTGCCCCCTTACGGCATGGCTGGCCCGGTGCTGCATCTTCACGGTGAGAAACAGAAGGACAAGGGTCAGTGCGGCCCCCACCACAGCCAGGGCCGCCGCCATATCCAGGTCCAGGCTGATGCGGGCGGCGCGGTAGATCTCCACCTCAATGGTGGTGTACCTGGGACCGCCCCCCAGCACCAGGACCACGGCAAAACTCATGAAACAAAAAAGATAAATGAGTCCCGCAGCGGAAAAAATCGCGGGCAGGAGCCCGGGCAGGGTCACGGTAAAAAACGTGCGAAAGGGCCCGGCCCCCAGGGTGCGCGCCGCCAGGGCAGGCCCGTCGTTGTGGCGCTCCCAGAATGAGCCGATGAGCCTGGCTGCCAGGGGAAAGTTGTAAAAGGCGTGGGCCAGGATGATGGCGGAAAAGGAGTAGAGAATGGTAAACGGGGGCCGTTTTAAATCAAAGGCACCCATGACAAACCGGTTGAGCACCCCGCTGTTGCCGTAAAAGATCACAAAGGCCAGCACCACGAGGATGGAGGGGAGCACAAAGGGAATGGCGGTGAGGGCCTTTAACAGCCGCTTGCCGCGAAAGGAGACCCGGCCCAGCAGCCAGGCACCGGGGAGCCCCAAAATCAGGGAAACCACCGTGCTGACCAGGGCCTGCCAGAGGGTAAACCCGATGACCCGGAAGGTGTAGGGGCTTGAAAAGAGACGCACAAAGGGCGAGGGCCCCTCCCCCCCTTTGAGGGCCTCCGCCAAGATCACCGACAGGGGGAGATAAAAAAGAATCAGGGTCGGGACAAGGGGCACGAGCCACAAAAGCCGTGCCCCCCACCCTCTGTGCGAGGTACGGGTCATTTCGAGACGGTGTCCACCCAGGTTGCGATCCACCCTTCGCCCTCGTTCATGATCTCAACGGGCGACAGCTGGAGGTTTTTCTCCGGCTTTACCGCATGGGAAAAGCTCTCGGGAAGGACCGTGGCGCTGTTGGCAGGAAACATGATGTTGGTCAGGGCGATCTCCTTCTGGAAGGTCTCGGAGAGCATGAAATCGATGAAGGCTTCGGCGGCCTTGCGATGGGGGGCCCCTTTGAGGATCCCGGCCCCTTCGATCTGCATGTAGTGCCCCTCTTTAAAGGCGGCGGCCTTGTAGCGATCGGTCTTCTCAAAGGCCACATGGTAGACGGGGCTGCTGCTGTAGCTCAGCACAACCGGGGCTTCGCCGTTGGTAAAGAGCCCGTACCCGGAGCTCCAGCTGTCCGTGATGGTAAGGATGCTGGGGGTCAGGCGCTTCCAGTACGTGGCAAAATCGTCGCCGTAGGCCGACACGGTCCAGAGGAGAAAGCCCAGGCCGGGTCCTGAGGTGCGGGGGTCCATGAGGATGACGGACTTTTTGAAGCGCTCGGAGGTCAGGTCCTCAAGGCTTTTCGGCGGAGTCTTGACCACCTCGCTGTCGTAGATCATGGCGAAATAGCCGTAGTCATAAGGGGTGACCTGGAACTCGGGGTCGAAGCGAAGGGACTCGGGCACCCGATTGATCCCTTTGGATCGGTAGGCAGAGAGAACCCCGGCCTTTTTCGCCTTGGCCAGGAGGTTGTTGTCGATGCCGATAACCACGTCGGCCTTGGGGTGGTCCTTCTCCAGCATGGCGCGCTGGAGCACCTGGCCGGAGCTGCCCACGGAGACCAGCTCCACCTTGATGCCGGTCATCTTTTCAAAGGAGGGAATCACCTTGGGGGCCAGACCCCACTCCGAGGCAAAGGAGTCGTAGGTATAAATCACCAGCTTTTCGTTGTTTTTTTCACTCGCGGCATAGGCGGGCAGTGTCACAAGGCAAAGGCACAACACGGCCAGCATCACTCGTTTCATCATGGTTAACCTCTTTTTCTCTTTGAATTCAGAAAAGGTTTGCAAAAACGTTGCAAGAACACCCTGCAGGCCATCGCAACACGTCCCCTGATGCCATGACCGCTTCACTTTTATTTTCGAGGCCTTTCTCCGGATGGCCAGGTTTTTTCGGTGGCTGGCTCTTAAGTAGTCGGTGATCGCCGCCTGTGTCAACGGCTTTCTGGGGAAATGCCCAGGGGGGACAACCCACCGCCGGACCCGGCCTTTGCTGCCGGTGCCACCCTCCCATGGGCGCAGGAATCCGCAGGTGGCTTGGATTTCACTTTTCCGCGTCCCTTCCCCGAATGAAATATGGTATACATAAAGGATCTGATCCTCCCCCCTGACATCGCCTTTACCCGTTGCCCCGCCCCCTTTTCCCTGCGCCGCCCTTACGCCATCGTACCCTGCACCCGTTGCAAGTCCGTAACATTAAGGGACACCCGTTATGACCCCAGCCCCCATACCCATCGCCAGGCATCGCCAAGGCCGCAAAAGGCCCGGAAGGCTCCGCTCCGTGGTTTGGGGGGTGGCGCTCTTTCTCCTGATCTGGCCCACGGCCCCCGTGCTCTCCGATGAAGAGCCCGATCCTGCCCTTGCCCCCCGCAGGGTGCTGCTTCTCTTCTCCTACCACCAGAGCCTGGTGTGGGAAGAGGAGATCTATCAGGCCGTCAAAAACGGATTCAACGGGGCACCCTATCCCGTGGACCTTCACGTGGAGCACATGGACACCAAGCGGACGCCCTACGACGACGGCTACGAAGCCCAGCTCATGGACCTGTTCCGCCACAAGTTCTCCACCCTTCCCGTCGATCTTGTCATCGCCTGCGACAACAACGCCTTTGAGTTCATGCGTGCCCGCCACAAGGTTCTTTTTCCACGGACGCCCGTGATCTTTTGCGGGGTTAACTTCTTTCAGGATGAACAGATCGAGGCACTGCCCCTCTTCACCGGGGTGGCCGAAGCCTTTGACGCCCCCCGCACCCTTGATATCGCTTTGACCATCCACCCCCGGGCCACCCATGTCTACGTCCTGAATGACCACCTCCCCACGGGCCTTGCCTGGACCCGAACCATCCGGGAGCAGCTGAGGCCCTATGAAGACCGCCTTGCCATCACCTACCTGCCGGACCTCTCCATGGAAAACCTGGAAAGGCGCCTGGCCGCGTTGCCGTCCACGGCCATTCTTCTTATGGGGGTCTATTTTCGGGACGCCACCAACCGGTTTTTCCCCGAACAGGAAAGCATGAAGCGCATCTCACAGGCGTCAGCCGTTCCTGTCTACGGCCTCCTGGACCTCTACCTCGGCCACGGGATGCTGGGGGGCAACCTCATCAACGGGACCAGCCAGGGGGAACAGGCCGTGCTCCTGGCCAGAAGAGTCCTTTCAGGAACGCCGCCCTTTGCCATCCCCGTCGTCAAGAGCGGAGCCAACCTCAACCTCTTCGACCACCGTCAGATGGAGCGCTTCGGAATTTCCGAGGGCCTCCTGCCCGAGGGGAGCACCCTGGTCAACCGACCCTTCTCCTTTTATGCCGCCTACAAAACCCTGGTGTGGCTGGTGGGCGCCTACACCCTGCTCATCTCCACGGGGGTCTGCCTGCTCCTTATCCACCTGTCGGGTCGCAGAAAAATAGCCCGCGCCCTGGAGCAGTCCCGGACCCTTTTGGAACAGAAGGTCCATGAGCGCACCGCCCAGTTCAAAAAGGCCAAGGAGGAGGCCGAAGCGGCCAACCGGGCCAAGAGCACCTTCCTTGCCCACATGAGCCACGAGCTGCGCACCCCCCTCAATGCCATCCTCGGGTTTTCCGGGCTCATCAAACAGGAGAAAAACCTCCCCGGCCGCCATGTGGAGAGCCTTGAGATTATCCTGAAAAACGGGGAACACCTCCTGGATCTCATCAACGATGTGCTGGAGTTCACCAAAATAGAGGCCGGGGGCGTCACCGTGGTCAACACCCCCTTTCACCTGAAAAACTCCCTGGCCTCCATCCTGCAGGTCGTGACCCACCGGGCCGATGAAAAAAAGATCTCCTTTCACTGCACCTGGCAGGAAGGCCTCCCCGAAACCATCGTCGGAGACCGGCTCCGGCTCCGCCAGGTGCTGATGAACCTTTTGGGCAACGCCCTGAAATTCACAAAAACAGGCTACATCCACCTCTACGTCAACCACCGCCCGCACCCCGGGGAAGACGGCCTTCTGGACCTGTATTTTTACATTGAAGACACCGGCCTCGGCATCCCGGCCGAAGACATCGACGAAATTTTCGCCCCCTTTGCCCAGGGAAAGCGCATGGACCACAACGAACCGGGCAGCGGCCTCGGCCTCACCATCTGCCGCCAGCTGGCCCGGCTCATGGCAGGGGACATCACCGTCACGAGCACACCGGGCAAGGGGTCCCTCTTCCTCTTCTCCCTGCGTACCCGGCAGGTGGCGTCTCCCTGCGCCCCTTCGGTCCGCCGCGCCACCGGGGGCTGTGCACCCGTAGAAGAGACCCGGCGCATCCTGGTGGTGGATGACAACGCCACCAACCGCCTCTTTCTGGAGCGCCTCCTGGCCTCCTCGGGCTTTGAGGTGATCTGCGCCTCCGACGGCCGGGAAGCCGTCAAACGATTCCACAGCATCCGCCCCCACCTGATCTTCATGGACCTGAAAATGCCGGTGATGGACGGCATCGAGGCCACCAAACAGATCAAGGCCACCGCCGAAGGCGCCGTCACCCCCGTCATCGCCCTGACGGCCTGCACCCACGGCATGGACCGCCAGAAAGCCCTGAAGGCCGGATGCGATGATTTCCTGGGAAAACCCTTTAAAAAGGCCGCCCTTTTTTCCCTCATGGACACCTACCTCTCCCCGAAAGACGAGAGCCCTTCGGAGGATAACTAAGGGCCGCCGGAGGCCTCTTCAGTCGGACTGCGGCGGTCACAAAAAAAGCGCCCTGATCGATCACATGACCGGGGCGCTGTGGGGGAAAAACCGGGGTTCAAGAGGCAAAATTCAGCTGGAGGTGCTTTGCCATGTAGGCGAACTTGGCCAGGTAGTTGAGATTGCCGGTGTAGGAGATCTCGTTGTCCAGGATGGCTTTGATGATGTCGGGGTTTTCGCTGAAGAGAAACCGGCGCAGGGCCTTTCCGTCTTTGAAGACAATGGTGACGTCGGCCTCGTCCACGGCCCGGTTTTTCACCTTCATCCGGGAGCCGTCGAAAAGGGCCGAGGCGGCGATCCTTCCGTCGCGGCTGGTAAAGGCATAGCGGCCTTGAAACCCCTCGATGTTCCGCCGAAAGTCCCGATCCAGGATAAAGGCAAACCGCATAAGGCTCAAAAGGGTTTCAAGGAAAAGGTCCATGGCCCGGGAGTTGATCAGACCTACGGCCCCTTTCACCCGGTGTTCGATGAGCCGTCGCTTAAAAAAATTCATCGGGTCTCTCCTTGGCCGTAAAGGGCAGGGGGACGGCCCGGCCGCTTGCCAGGTCGTACTGGGTTCGCGTAATGAGCTCATCCTGCATGGCCTCGGACAGGTCGCGGAAGTAGGCGGAGTACCCGGAAACCCGGACGATCATCTCCGGGTCCAGGGCGGGGTTCGCCTTCACCGCCATAAGCCATTCATAGGTCTGGACGTTGAACTGCACCTGGAGCCCCCCTTCCCTGAAGTAGGCGTCCACCATGCTGCCGAACCGGTCAATGTACGCCCCCCGGTCTTCCCCCGGAGCACGGGGCGTGTATTTAATGTTCAACGCCTCCCCGCCGGGAATACACCGGCCCGAAAGGCAGGCCACGTTGCGAAAGGCCTCTGTGAGGCTCGGCGCGGCCTGGGATGCCGGGGTGATCCCGCTGGAAAAGGGCTCCCGGGCCTTGCGTCCGTGGGGCATGGCCCCGGCCAGCTTACCCTGGCCCGCGTGGGTGGTCATGGTCCAATAGGCAGGCCGGTAGCGGCCCCCCCGGTAGTTGATGTGCTCCTGATAGACATCGTAAATAAACTGCACGAGATTCCTGGCATTTTTCACGGCCACCGGGGCATCGGTGCCGAACCGAGGGGTGCGGTTGGCGAGCCAGAGCCTCACCACTTCCTGGCCCGGCTTCTCGAAATTGTGGGCCACGGCATCCATCATCTCGACCATGGTCACGCGCTTTTCCCGGAAGACCCCGTACTCGACGGCATTCAAGCTGTCGCACACATCGGGAAAGGCCACGTGGGTCCCCCCGGAGGAGTTGTAACGCGCCCCGCCGAACACCAGGTCCATGCCCTTCTCCATGGGGCCCTTGAACAGGCCGGAGAGAAGGGGGCTGGGCAGGATCTCCTGGTGCACGCGACCAAAACACTCGTTGAGTTCGATGGCCTGCTCCAAAAGCCACTTCAACTGCGTCTTAAAGGCCTCCCAGAACGCCTCAAAGGAGGTAAACCCGGCGGGGTTCCCGGTCACCGGGCCGATCTGAGCATCTCCGGTGAGGGTCCGTTTTCCATTGAGAAACGTCATCTCAAGGGCCGCTTCCAGATTGAACATGATGGAGGACGAGGCCACGAAATCCCTGCCTGCGCTGGCCAGCTCCACGCACCCCACGATGGCGTAATCCCGGGCGTCCGGCTCGGTCACCCCCTGGTTCCTCAAGGTCTCGATATCGGCCACGTCGTTGTGAAACGCAGGAATGGCCCCGGTGCTTTCGATCACCTCGGACACACGGTCCCTGTACGCCCTGCTGTTCTTTTCCACATGGTACCTGGCATTGACGCTGGGGTCCCTCAGCCGCATCAGCTCGGTCACCTTCAGAAGAATGTAGGTCAGATCGTTGACCGCGTCGTCGCCTTCCGGGCTTATCCCCCCCAGGGTCACGGCCGGTGTGGACCCGGAGCCACCCCAGAGCCTCTCGGCCGTCTCCGGCACAAGGTTGGTGTTGTCGGCGAGCTTGAGCCAGAGGCAGCACCCCAGCTCCAGGGCCCCTTCAGGGGTGAGCCGCCCTTCATCCACGTCCCGCCGGTACCAGGGGTAGAGGACCTGGTCCAGCCGCCCGGGGCTCATGGCCATATTGATGTTCTCTCCGTGGATCCCCACCTGGCAGAGCCAGAGGCTGTTCACCGCCTCCCGAAAGGTCCGTGCCGGCTTGGCCGGAACCCGGGAGCACACCTCGGCCATCTCCAGATAATGTGCCCGGCGAAGGGGATCGGCCTCGGTGGCTGCTAGGGTCCGGGCCGCCTCGGAGAGGCGCACGGCGTAAGCCACGATACCCGCCATGGCGATCTGAACGGCCCGGTAAAAGTCCCGGGCCATGGCATCCGAGGCTCTCTTCTCCCGCTGGGCGGCATCGGCGATGACAAAGGAGAGCCCCTTGGCAAGGGCCGTCTCAAAATGGGGCACGCAATGGGAAATGCACCCGGCCTTGCCGTTGATGTAAAAGACGATCTTCTCCATCAGCCTGAGGGACAAGGGGTTGCCGTATTTTTTCCGGGTTACTTCAAGGACGGTGCGGTCCATCCAGTAGGGAAAAATCTCGAAATTACAGATGTGGGCGTCTTCTTTGGAGAGTGTCTGGGGGTTGACCTTGCGGTGGCTGATGGTCTCCAGCTCCGGCCAGAGGGTGAGCCCTAAAAGCTCGGGGTAAAGGGGAGCCCCCAGGGGTTTGGAGGTGGTGGATCCGGCCAGGAGGTTGTCGTCTAAAAAAAGGGGGTCCCGGTTTCCCAGGTAATGGTTCACGGCCCGGGCCCGGGAGATGATCATGGGCTCCCCTTCGGGCCTTAGGTTTTTCATGTAATCGGTCACCCATCGGGCGCGTTCGATGCACACCTCGGTGCCTGTGTTGAAATGCGCCTCCCGAAGGGCGCGAACCCGGGGCAGGGTGTCCAGGAAAACATGGGACAATGCCGGGTCCGTCAGAGTCACTCTCTCCGCCATAACACCTCCTGGTCCGAGCGGCTCATCGCCCGGCACATTGGGGTCGGTCGTTGGTTTTCGTTAAAGGCGGGTCACACGCTGAAGGCAGGGGCCATCGGGGAAAATAACAGACTATATTTAAATCATATCGAGCCATTTATCAACGGCGAAAAAAAGCGGAAAAAGCCCTCGCTGCCCCGGACCGCATCCCCCCGGGGAGGTATGGGCAATGCATTTATTTTTTTTAATATTCCAGAAAAATCGAATCATCTGGACGTGCAACGGATTCACCGCCCCCCTTTGCTAAGCCTCCGGGTCCCTGGCCGCAAGGATGGTTTCGTCATCATAGACAGGGACAATGATCTGGCCGGGCTTCACCACAAGGAACCGCCCCTCGTCCCAGGGGCCTTCCAGAAGATCTGTCAGGAGCCGTTTGTCCCCTGTGATCTCGTCATACTCCCAGCCCTGCCAGCGGGCCGCATCCTTTGTCTTCTGGCGGGCTTCCGTGCTGTCTGTCATCCCCAGCTCAACAAAAGCGGCCCGCTTGTAATGGGCCACGGACTGTCGGTCCAGCTCGGCCAGGCGCTTTGCCTTTTTCTCCCCGTATTTTTCCGTGTAGTCCCGGATCAGCCTGGCATGGCGATCCGGTCCCCGGACCTCGCCCCCATCCACGCTGCCCGGCATATACCAGTAGGTGTCGGGGCGCTGGGCAAAGTGGCGGCGGTACCTCTCGGCAGACCCAAGGAACAGGGTCACGCAGTCATGGGCCCTGGGAATCACCAGGGGAATCGATCCGGCCCGGATCTCCGCAAGCCCTTTGCTGCAAAGGCCGTAGCCCAGGAGAATGACTTCATGGCTCTCGTCCACCCGGTCCACAGCCTCCTGAATGGCGGTGTGAAGGAGCTTCGGGGTGTCGTGCAGCCCCATCTCGATGAAGGACAAGGTGGTGTGATGCCGACACCGGGCGGCCAGGTGCGTGGCCTCCTCCGTCATCACGCTGCATCCGATAAACGCCTGTCTGCGGGGCGCAGGGGTATCCATATCCGGCCTCCCGGGTTCTTTGGAACCATTCAGATCCTAAAAAACACCCCCCGGCGGCTAGGTGTGCCACCTTGAGAGCAGGGTGCGACTGCGGTTTTCCCTTCGTTCCTAAGGGAAAACCACAGTCGCCTTTGATTCAGGTTAGCCTGAATTTGTTCTTAAAGCCTGTTTATCAAACGTTTCAAAAACTTGGCCACCGGCAGGGTCGCCGGAGGCATAAGCTGAACAGTTACCTTTTTTTTTAACCCTGTCCCCCCAGTCTGCCAGCCCGCCACCCGTGCTGCAAACAAAAAAGGCGTGCCCCTCAAGGAAGGCACGCCTTAAAAAATCGCCACACGGTCTGTGGGGTGTTTACTCGTCGGACAGGGACGGGTTGTCGTCTAAAAAGCGGTAGAGGGTCGCCCGGCCGACACCCAGAATACGGGCCGCCTTGGCCTTGTTCCCGCCGGTCTTGACCAGGGCCTCCCGAACGGAGGCATCCTCCAGCTTCCGGGTGGGGCCGCGTTTCACCGACTCTTCGCGCACCACACCGAGTTCCATGGGAAGGTCCGAGGGCACTATGGATTTTCCCTTGCACCGGACAATGGAGAACTGGACGGCGTTTTCAAGCTCACGGACGTTTCCGGGCCAGGTATACGCCACCATGCGGCTCATGGCCTCTTTGGAAAAATCAGGGGATTTACGCCCGTGGCGCGTGGTGCATTTGTCGAGAAAATGATCCACGAGAAGGGGGATGTCGTTGCGCCGTTCCCGCAAAGGGGGCAGGATAATGGGAATCACATTGAGGCGGTAGAAGAGGTCTTCACGGAACCGTCCGGCCTTCACCTCTTTTTTGAGGTCCTTGTTGGTGGCACTGATAATCCGGACGTTGGTGCTCAGGGTCTTTTCCCCCCCCACCTTTTCAAAGGTCCCCTCCTGGAGAAAACGCAGGAGCTTCACCTGCATCTCAAGGGAGAGTTCGGCCACCTCGTCCAGAAACACCGTGCCGCCCTCGGCCAGCTCAAAGCGTCCCTTCTTATCCCGGACCGCGCCGGAAAACGCACCCTTTACATGGCCGAAGAGTTCGCTCTCAATAAGATTTTCAGGAAGGGCCCCGCAGTTGATGGGGACAAAGGGGCCGCCGCCTCGCTGGCTTTCGTTGTGAATGGCCGCTGCCACCAGCTCCTTGCCCGTGCCGGTCTCTCCGAAAAGGTGCACGGGGAAATCGTACTCGGCCACGTCCCGCACCTGCTGGAACACATCGAGCATCTTGACGTCCCGCCCGATGATATTGGAAAAGCTCACCATCTCACCGGCACGCCTTCGCAGCTCAATGAGATCGGTGAGGTCCCGGAAGACGGCCAGCACCCCAAAGGGCTCCTCTGCGTCGTCCTTCATCATGGAGACGGTCATCTCCACGTTGCGGGTCTCCCCCGTGCGGGTCACGATGTTGGTTTGATAGGAGGTGGTTTCGGCCAGGTCCACGGATTCGCCGCAGAAGGAGCAACGGGCACCGCACAGGGGCCCGCCCAGGGCGTCGTGGCAATCCCTGCCGATGACGTTTTCCCGGGAGAATCCGGTGATGCGCTCGGCTTCACTGTTGAAGTAAAAAATCCTGCGCTGGAAATCATGGGCAACGATCCCGTCCCTGAGGTTATCGAGGATGCGCTCAAGGTTCTTGACGTTGCCGACTATGTTGTTCAATGACAATCCACTCATAATGAGCTTAGTTAGAATATTATGATAGGAAAGTCAATTGCCATCGCAAAGGGCCCGCGCCATCCTGCCTGCCGTGGGCCCATGCCTTTTCTCCCGGTCCCCTCAGACCGAGGTGACCGAGTACCCCGCCGCGGTGATGGCCCGTCTCACCCTCTCCACCACGCCGTCGTCCGCCACCTCGAAGGTGACGCTGGCCCCTTCGAGGCTCACCATCACGTTGTCGGTTCCGGACACGGCTTCCACGGCCCGGGTCACCGCGCCGGCACAATGCATGCAGTTCATGCCGGCCACTTTCAATTCACACCTTTCAGCCATCTTCTCCTCCTCACCCGGCGGCCCGTGAGCCCCCGGCAGCGATCAACGACCTGTCACGAAAACGCACCACCACCTCATGAAAGTCAGCCTCGGTAAAAAGCTTGGAAAATCGTTCTCCGCCTGTGCTGCGGGCCTTGTAGAAGGCTACGCAGTGACGGACAATTTCAAAGGCTGCCTCTTCATCGTAAATCCCAGGCAGCTCCATGGCAAGGCGCGGATGGCGACCCAGCCGCCCCCCCAGAAGAACCCGGAAACCCTTGCGAAACCCGGCCAGGGTCCCCGGCTTGCAGACCTTGACGCACCGGCCGCAGACCAGGCAGGCGCTCATGTCAAGGGCAGGCCCGGATTCGGAAAGGGCCACGGCCCCTTCCGCGCAGGCGGTCACGCAGGCACCGCACTGGGTGCACGGGGTCTCCGTCACGTCCGGCACCATGGCGCCGATGATGCAGATATCCCGGATCTGGGGTTGGGAACAGGCGTTGGGGCAGTCGGCAAAGGCCACACGCAGCTCATGGTGAAATTTGAGCTTGCCCCGCACCCGCTCTTCAAGAAACCCCCGGATGTCCTGGGCCTCAAGATAGGTCCTGACCTTCTCCTGGAGGCTTTTGCTTCCGCAGGCCTGCCTGGGGCAGCCCCCGTCGCCGAAACAGGCCTCCACCTGGAACCCGGCCACCTCGTCTTCCATTTTATTCAAAAAACGCGCCCGGGTCCGGTTGACCTCCTCAAGGGTCACCTCCCCGGCGCCTGACTCCCTTGCCTCATCCTCCACGCGGGCCTTCACCCGCTTCCTGACAAAAAACGGAACTTTCCTGATCGCTGTTTCAGCCTCTTTAGTCCACTTCATACGGAGTCCATTTCATTTCGCGGCAGCATCACAGCGCGCCGATGGTTTTCGGTTTTTTCACCACGGTAAGCAGCATCTTGAACGGGGTCAGGGCCTCAAGGGCATGGGGCACGTCCCTGGGCATCACCACCGACTCCCCGGCTCCCGCTTCCAGGAGGGTGCCGTCGATGTTGATCTTCACCCGGCCGTCCAGCACCTGCACCAGGGCATCTCCGGGGGCTGTGTGGGCACTGATCTCCTCGCCCTCGTCAAAGGCAAACAGGGTGATGACCACCCCGGGGGTGGTGGCAAGGGTCCGGCTCACCACCTGATTCGGCGCATAGGAGACCAGGTCTTTCATGACCACGGCACAGGACACCTCGATATTTTTCATCAGTTCGTCGCTCATACATTCAACTCCTTCGTCTGGTACACTCAGGCAAACGCCCCGCCTGTTGTCCCCTTATGTGGCCCGATCAACTGGGCTTCGTCCTCATGGATGGGTCGCCAATGAACCGTGTAGAGTCTCTCCTTGCCCACCATGGCCCCCTCGTTCAAGGTGGCCACATCCATGGTGGGCCCTTCGGGATAGTACTCCACCCAGAGCACCTTGTTCAAACGCAACCCGAACTCCTGACAGATGGATTGCGCAAAGTACTGAAAGTGATTTCGCACGTTGAACCCCTTGCCCGTATCGGCAAAGAGGCAAATCACCGGCTTGATATGAAACACCCCGTCCGGCGTGGTATCGGAAAGGTCGACAATCTTCACCCTGTAAGATCCGGGCCACCAGCTTACCGGCCGTTTTCCCGTGCTTGTCTTCCCCGACCAGGAGTAGATGCCGTCATATAAAATCATGTCTTTATCCTGCATGGGTTGTGCCGCGGGCCCTTGCAACCCGTGTCGGCAAATTCTCATCATACGGCGGGTTGCCTGGCTGATGCCGGACAACCCGTTTGCAACACCTCAACCGCGGGGCACAAAGGGGCTCGGGCCGCCCTTGCACCCCGAGGCTCATCAGGCCAATTCCCGCCGGGAAGCCATGTCCGTCAGCACGCGCTCCCGGGACTTGTCGATGCCCAGTTCTTTTCGTTTCTTGTCGATATGGGCCAGCATCATGGCCGCCATCTCGTAGGGGTCTTTGGTCACCCCCCACTTGCCCAGGCCCTGGTCTTCAAGGCCGCCGAAGAGGTGATCATGGAACTTGGTCTCCTTGACCGTGGGAAACCCCACCCCAAAGACCGTGAACACGCCGGAGGCCACAAAGTACTGGCCGATGGCCACCGCCTTCTCGCTCATCCACTCCGGGGCCGCACCGGCCACCGGCAGATCCGCGATGGAGTCCCCCAGGCCGCCCTGGTTCACCATGGCGGTGGCGGCGATGAGGATCCGGGTGTTGTCCACGCAGGACCCCAGGCCGAGGACCGGCGGCATGCCCACCGCCTCGCACACCTCCCGGAGGCCCGGCCCTGCAAGGACCGCCGCTTCGGGGACGGTGAGGCCCGCCTTGGCCAGGGCGATCTGGGAGCACCCGGTCTGGATCACCAGCACGTCGTTTTTGATGAGCTCCTTGACCAGCTCCACATGGACCCAGTCCTGTTTCACACGCGGATTCACGCACCCCACGACACCTGCCACCCCTCGGATGCGGCCGTTGATGATGTTGTCGTTCAAGGGGGCATAGCTGCTGCGGAAACTGCCGCCCAGCATGTAGTTGATGTACTCGTGGGAGAACCCGTGGATCCCCTTGTTGATGATCTGAGGGATCTCCACGTCCACCCCGCGGTCGGCAAACCGGGCGATGGCAAGGGTCACGATCTCGTCGGTGCACTCCCTGGGGGTGTGCTCCTCAAATTCGATATGACGGGCCCCTTCGATGTGGCAGCGGGGGTTGGTGGTGATGAGATGGGTCTTGTAAAATTCGGCGGTCTTGGCCAGCCCCTGCTGGATGCACTGGATATCCACGGCCATGGCATCCACGGCACCGGTTACCAGGACGGGCTCGGTGCTCATGAAGTTCCCGGCATGGGGCACGCCGTGGCGGGACATCATCTCCGCGCCGGAACAGCACATGCCCACCAGGTTGATGCCCTTGGCTCCCTTGTCCCGGGCGATCTGCACCAGGGAGGGGTCGCTCACCGACACCAGCATGGACTCAAAAAGGTTCGGCTCGTGGCCGTGGACGATGACGTTGACGTGGTCCTCCTTGAGCACCCCGAAGTTCACGTCGGCCTGGACCGGAGAGGGGGTCCCGAACATGATGTCCCCGAGCTCCGTGGCCACCATGGAGCCGCCCCAGCCGTCGGCCAGGGCTGCCTTGCTGATGGCCTTGGTGATGTTTTCGTAATGCTGGTCGCACCCCATGTGGGTCCGGCTCATGATGCCCATCACCTCGATCATGGCACCCCGGGGCACGATATCGAGCTTTCGCCAGGTTTCAAGGGTCTTTGCAGGCACGCGCTTGACAAAGGGGATCTCCCCTTCGGTCTGGGTGTAGGTCTTCTCCAGCTCGTCGGCCAGGGCCAGGGCCTTCTCCTGGATGGTCATGCCCTCGATCTCAAGACCCAGTTCGAGGCAGAGGGCCTCAAGCTTGTAAGGATCCTTGATGGTGTAATCGGTGATGGTGCCGTTGGCCACGCCCTTGAAGAGTTCAAGAACGGCCATGCCGTGGTCGTTGTGGGCGGCAGAGCCGGAGGCCACCATGCGGGCCAGGTTCCGGGACTGGATGGTGTCGATGGTGGCGCCGCACACCCCCACCTTGCCGTAGGGATCCCTTGCGTTCAGGCGACACGGCCCCATGTAACACATCTTGCAGCAGGCCGATTCCGCTCCGATGGGGCAGGGCTTCATCCCTGCGGCCCGGTCAAAGGCCACAACGACACCGTCCCTTCGCGCCTTCTCAAGCATGCGCCCTGTGGCTTCACATTGAGTCACATCTTTAATGGCGACGGCCTTCTTAACCGTCTTGTCCAATTTTTCCATAACTCTCTCCCCTGGGCGGCCGGCCGTTTCAGAGAGCGGGGATGGGACCTGGACGGGGGAGGCACGGCCACCGGATCTTGGTGTTGAGCCTGCTTCTGCAGGCCGATGGATTCGGGGGGACATGGAAATCAACAAGGATTGAACGGGAAGGCTGTTGCAGTCTCATGCAGCCAGTATCACTGACCGTTGTCATCTGTCATCGCCAAGACGGCCACAACCTCCGTATGTCCACGTTCATCGTTTCCGAGTCCCTGACATCATGTCTCATTCGAACTACAAACCAGATCGAGCGGATAAACAGGAGAGGCTCCATGGCCTCACCCGTGTCACCGATACGGAGATCTTACTGAAGTGACTGCATGATTCGTGCCGATGGGGTATGTTTCAGAATACCCCACCGGGATCATTTACACAATATGTCGATAAGGTGCCGGCCCCTATCCTTTGATGGTTCCGTCAAGAGCCACCACAACCACCTCGACGGGAACGTCGGCGCCGGACAACTCCAGGCCCTTTTTCACGATGGTGGGAAGCCCCGAACAGCAGGGGACTTCCATGATGAGTATGGTGACGCTCTTGACACCCGCCACGGAAAAAATGTCTCGGAACTTTTCAATGTAGCTCTGGGCGTCGTCGAATTTCGGGCAGCCCAGCATCACCTTGCGCCCTTTGAGGTACGTGGTGTGCAGATCCGGGTAAGAGACCGGCACGCAGTCGGCGGTCACCAGGAGATCCGCCCCCTTGAGAAAGGGTGCCGTGGGCGGAATGAGACGAATCTGTACCGGCCAGTGGGACAAAGCTGAGACACCGGACACCTGATCCTTGGGTACGTTGGCGCTTTGGCAGGCCGACGGGGCGGAAAAATTCATGAGGGCGGCCGAGGGGCATCCCCCGCCGGGTCCGGGCCCGGGCTGCGGCGCGCCTTTTTCCTTGCCTTCCCGGGAGGCCAGGTGGGCATGCACGGCTTCCTCGTCAAAGGCTTCGGCCTCACGGGTCACAATGTGCAGGGCGTCTTCGGGGCAGTCCCCGATGCAGGCCCCCAGCCCGTCGCAGAGCAGGTCCTTGATCACCTTGGCCTTGCCGTCGATGATCTCAATGGCCCCTTCGGCACAGGCCGGTACACAGAGCCCGCATCCGGTGCATTTTTCCTCATCGATTTCGATTATTTTTCTCATGATTTTCATGGTCATTCCCCTTATATAAGCAAGCCTTGGGTCTCGCATAGCGCGGCCGTTCCGGCAATGATACGTCAATATGGTCCGTCGTCACGGGCGAACAAGGACTCGGCGAGCCTCGTGTGCGGCCCCGGCGGTTTTCAACCGAAGGGCCAGCCCTTCCATAAAGGCCGCCTCACCCAGGGGCTCCCCCCCGCAGCGGTCCTCTTCATCGGCGATGTGGCAGGCATCCTGAAGGATCGCCCGGTTCACATCCCCCTCCTCCCCGGAGGAGAGCCCCTCAAGCAGGGACGTCACCTCGGTGACGAGCCCTTCCGGAGCGGCGATGGCTGCAAAAACCTCCCCGGCCTCTTGCCGGGAGAGCGCTGTCAGGTACGCCCCGCAGAGGAGCACGGCGAGATCCGCCCCCGCCTCCCGGGTCGCAATCTGTTCGGCGTGACCGGCCAGGCGTGCGGCCCGGCCGATCTTTGCAAAGTCTTTTCCACAGCGTTTTTTCACCTCCACGGCCACCCGGTCTTTGATCAGGTTCCGCTTCTCCGCCAGCAATTCAGGCGGCAGAGACCCAAGGCACGCATCGGCAAACTGGCAGTAGGAGGCGCACCCGAAATCGAGCTTCGGATTCACCAGCCGTTTTCCGCACCCCTTGCAGGTGCGCATGGTGTCGTCCTTGAAAAACTCCACCGTGGCTCCGCAATCGGGGCAGTCGGCCTCAAAGATGGCCCCATATCCCCAGTACTGGGTATCTTGGCCCGGACATTTCATGGCACACCCCCTTTGGTTCGGACGGGTTCCCACCCGTTGCCTTGTCAAGGCGCCCCACCCCTCATTCGGTGCGGGGCGCCTGTCAACGTTTGCCGATCAACTCTCGTGATCTTCCTTCGTCCCTTATCCCAGGGCGGCCTTCAGGTCATCTTCAACGGTGCCGGTGGGGGCGATGTTGAAATTTTCCACCAGAACGTTGAGGACATTGGGCGAAATAAAGGCCGGCAGGGAGGGCCCCAGTTTGATGTCCTTGATCCCCAGGTGAAGCAGGGAGAGCAGGATGACGCAGGCCTTCTGCTCGTACCAGGAGAGGATAAAGGAGAGGGGCAGGTCGTTCACCCCGCAGTCAAAGGCATCGGCGAGAGCCATGGCGATGCGTACGGCAGAGTAGGCGTCGTTGCACTGCCCCACGTCCAGGAGCCTGGGAATGCCGCCGATGTCGCCGAGTTTCTTGTCAAAGAAGCGGAACTTGCCGCAGGCCAGGGTGAGTACCACACAGTCCTGGGGAATCTGCTCCACCATGTCGGTGTAGTAGTTGCGTCCGGGCTTGGCGCCGTCGCATCCGCCCACCAGGAAGAAGTGGCGGATGGCCCCGCCCTTGACGGCGTCGATGATCTTGTCGGCCACGCCGAGGACGGCGTTTCGAGCAAACCCGACCATGACGGTGTCCTTATCGGTGTCCGCCGGGAAGCCTTCGGAGGCCAGGGCCTTTTCGATCACCGGGGTGAAGTCCTTGTCGTCGCCGATGTGGGAGACGCCGGGCCATCCCACCAGGCCGGTGGTGAAGATACGGTCGTTGTAAGTCTCTTTGGGCTTCTGGATGCAGTTGGTGGTCATGAGAATGGAGCCGGGAAAGGCGTCAAACTCTTTGGCCTGGTTCTGCCATGCCGTGCCGTAGTGGCCGTAAAAATGGTCGTACTTCTTCAGCTCCGGGTACCCGTGGCAGGGAAGCATCTCGCCGTGGGTGTAGATGTTGATGCCCTTGCCCTCGGTCTGCTTGAGCAGGAGGTCCAGGTCTTTGAGGTCGTGGCCGGAGACGAGGATCGCCTTGCCCGCCTTGGCGCCCAGGGGAACCACCGTGGGAACGGGATGACCGTAGGTTCCGGTGTTTCCGGCGTCCAGCAGCTCCATGGCGCGGATGTTGACCTCACCGCACTTGAGGCAGAGCCCCACCAGGTCGTTGACCCCCAGGGTGCTGTCCAGGGTGGCTGCAAGGGCTTCGTAAATAAAGGCAAAGACCGCAGGATCTTTCTGGCCGAGGATGGCCGCGTGGTCCGCGTAGGCAGCGAGCCCCTTGAGGCCGTAAACGAGAAGCTCACGCAAGGAGAGGATGTCTTCATCGAGGGTGGGGTCTGCCTTGATCCCCACGCCCTCACCCAGGGCAACCAGCTCGGCCTGGCTCTTCCCGGCACAGGTGCAGGAGGCCCCTTCAAGGCTGAGGCCGGTCTTCTCTTTGAGGGCCTTGGTGTATGCCTCGCACTCGGCGATGAGCTCCACAAAACGGGCCGGGTCAAAGTCCACGTTGGTCAGGGTAGAAAAAACGGCCTCACAGGTAAAAAGATCCATCTTCTCATCGCGGTGGCCCATCTCGGCGGCCTTTACCGCATACAGGGAGAGGCCCTTGAGGGCATGGATCAAAAGGTCCTGCAGGGCTGCAACCTCAGGCTGTTTTCCACAGACGCCTATCTTGGTACACCCGGTTCCCTTAGCCGTTTGCTCACACTGAAAACAAAACATGTTGGTCTCCTCGCTCTTTTTTTTGGTTGTTGTGTGTCTATCGGACCCGAGTCATGCCCGCCGGCACGTTCCTTCACCAGGCGTCAGGGTCATATATACGTTTTTATGCCGGAGAGCCCACCCCATAGCCTGCGGGGTGCTTTCTCCGTGTGTGACTCATACCTACCCCATCGCCCTGGCCCCGCGCCTTGACTTAGGTCAAGGAGCATGCAAAAACGATAAAAAATGTCTGAAACCATCAGCCCGAAAGAGATGTGACCCCATGTCCCAAAAGACCCCCGCCATTTTAGCGTCGGTGCCCCTGTTCAGCGGTCTGGAGCCTCATGATCTGGACCTCCTGGCCGGCCTGGCCCTTCAAAAAAACTACCGGAAAGGCGAACTCATCTTCTCCGACGGGGATCCCGGAGACGGTTTCTACATCGTCGCCCAGGGCCAGGTGAAGGTCTTCAAAGCCTCGGCAGAAGGCAAGGAGCAGATCCTCCACGTCTTCGGGCCCGGGGAACCCATCGGCGAAGTGGCCGTCTTTGCGGGCATCCCCTTTCCCGCCAGTGCGGCCGCGCTGGCAAAAAGCGTCCTGCTCTTTTTCCCCAGGGACGCCTTCATTCGCCTCATCGCCAAGGAACCCGCCCTTGCCATGAAGCTTCTGGCCGTGTTGTCCATGCGCCTCAAGCAGTTCACCGTCCAGGTGGAAAACCTCTCGTTGAAAGAGGTGCCGGGGCGCATCGCCTCCCACCTGCTCTTCCTTGCCGAAGAGCAGAGCAACCGGGACCGGGTGACCCTCACCATCTCCAAGGGCCAGCTGGCAAGCCTTCTGGGCACCATCCCCGAGACCCTCTCCCGGATCCAGGCCAAAATGGCCGCCGAGGGACTGATCCGGGTCTCCGGCCGGGAGATCACCCTGTTGGATATGGACCGCATTGAAGCCCTGGCAGAGAACGGCAAGCTATAGGCTTCGCCCTTCCTGACGTTTTCTATACGCAAGTTGCATGCCACAAAGAAAAGGGCGGCCCCGCATGCGGCACCGCCCTCGTTTCACCGGCTGGACCCGGAATCAAAGGGGCCCGGTGCTCATCACAGGACTCAACGGTTCAATTTTATTGGCCTTCATCCGGAAATCATACAGATCCTCCATGTCCTTGTAGACCTGGAAAATCTGGAAGAACCCGTGCCAGTGGGCGTAATCCGGCCCGCCCATGGCAGCGCCGTGACGTGCCCTGCGGCCCGTGTGGTGCCAGAGATAGTACATCAGCTCCTGGAACCCGTCTTTCCAGGGGTCGTCTTTTAAGAGCCCCTTGGCCTTCAGCCCCTCTTTCATGGCCACGGCCTTGTCCCAGTAGAGGTTGTAGAGTTCCACGGTGCTGTCCAGTGTGTCCCGCTGGGCCTTGATGTGGCTGGCTCCGTGGCAGTTGGCGCACACCTTCTTCATGAGCTCCTCACCCTTTTTCCCGTCTCCTCGAACCCCGCTTCGGATCTCGCTGCGCTGGTGCACCAGGTCCCACTTCAACCGCTCGTTGATGTTGTGGGTGGTGGCCAGCTCGCCGATACCGCTCATGTGGCAGGTGGCGCAGGTGGGGGCTGTGTAGTCCCCGGGCTCCCAGGTGTCCGGGGCGCTGTCCCACTCCCAGTCATCCCCGTGGGCAAGGAACATCTGCCCGTGCTTGCTCTCGATATAGATCTCGATGTTGGGATGATCCGGCCCCAGGTGGCAGCTGGCGCACGCCTCGGGCTTTCTGGCCTCGGCAATGGAAAATTTATGACGGGTATGGCAGACCGTGCAGTTGCCGATGGTGCCGTCCGGGTAACGGGTTCCCACCCCACCGGGCCAGGTCTCCTTGATGGGCTTCTTGTCGGGCCCCACCTCCACCTGGGTGCCGTGGCACATCTGGCAGCCGCTGGAGCGGGCGGCCCGGTTGGAAAAGGACCCCAGGGGGTTGCCCAGGAACTCGGCCCCTTCGTAGTGGTACATAAGCTTCAGGAACTTCTCGTTTTCGATAACCGGAGCCCCGGCCAGCTCGGCGTGGCCGCTCTTCTGGAACTGTTCCACCTCCACGGGGTGGCAGCGGCTGCAGGTCCCTGAAGACACCATGGGAGAAATATAGGTATCGGTTCCTTTGATGCCCTCACACTGGGACGCCATGGGGGACCGCTTGGCAACGGTGTGGCAGTCGTAGCACGAGACCCCGGCATGGGCCATCTTCCCAAGCTTCCACCCCTCCACCACCCCGGGGGTCTTGGCCGCATGGCATTCGATGCAGGCCAGGGCCTCCTGGCTGTATCCCCGGACGATCCTGAACTCTTTGGCCCCCAGGTCCGGGTAGCTGGTCTCCGCAGCCCCGTGGGCCACCGCCCCTGTCAAAAAAGCCATCACCCACAACAAAACCCGTCTGCCTGAAATCAACATGAACACCTCCTCCCATTGCTTGGGTTTGCATAAAAAGCGCCTTGTCTAATCCATGGGGAGCCAGCCACAGTCGTCACGTCTGAATGCGTGCCGGCCTGTGGTCAACACGGGATGCCACTCCGCCCCTGAAAGGGCCGGAGGAAACATATAAAAAAGGCCACCGTTGATTCGGTGGCCTTACATGGCCTTGCCTTGGGAAAAATAGCGTTCCGCCATATCCAGCATGTCCTTGTGCCCCACATGGGGGTGGCACTGGGTACAGGTTTTCTCGGTTTCGCCGCGCAGCTTGGCGCGGTGGGCCAGAAAGCCGCCCCGCCGCATGCCCGGCGGCGTCAGGTCCATGTGGCAGGACCGGCAGGCGCTGTCGAAGGTAAAGGACTGCCGGTGTTCCTCGGCGTTGGCGGCCCAGTCAAAGGTATAGGGATCGATGAAAAAGTTGTGGTAATAGTCGCTGGCACCGGTTTTGGCCTTGACGACAAGGTATTGGATGTAGCTGTCATGGGGCAGGTGGCAGTCCACACACTGGGCCACCACCCCCCTTGGGTTGGTGCCGCCATGCACGGACGCCCGCCAGGCGTCTCGAAAGGGATTCATGTAATGGCACCGGACACAGAACGTATCGGTGTTGGTGGACTCGATCATAAACCCTGAGGCAAGCACAAGAAGCACCGTCGCGACAATGCCGAAGCCTGCTCCCCATCCCAGGATTTTCAGAGGGGTTTTTCCCTTGAGCCACGCGGGTCGGGTCATACCGTGCCTCCTTCATGCATGTCACCGGCAACGCAACCGCCCGGGTTACAGGGCGTCACGACCGGTCTTTCCGTGGGTTCAAAATAAATGGCGGACGCATTGAGAACACCGGGGGAGCCAAAGGGACGACACCACCGGCAGAAGAAGAAAACCGGCACCGAGAGCAAAGGAGACACACACCAAACGATCGGGGCGGTCTATCTCAGGAAGAGAAAGAGGAGGTGAAGGAAGCCGGTTGAGGCATGATTCATAATCATTTTGAAAATTTATACTTTTTCCGATTTTTTTTCAAGGAGAAGTTCTCCTTCTCCTCATGCCGCCCCGAAGAGGTCCGGCCTGCCCTTTTCAGGAAACGATCTCCGGGGCTCAAAAAAAAACACCTGCTCCCTTGTACCGGATGTACCGGGGAAGCAGGTGTCTCAACGTCGGGGGATCGGCGGGGCACGCCAGGATCTAAATCAGCGTTCCCCGCACCCGGGCAGCTTACTTGCCGTTGGCAAGAAGACGGCCGGAAAGAAGCTTGATGTGCTTCATCTCTTCTTTGATGATGTCGTCGATGCGGGCTTTGCCGCGGCTGCCGGAGACCATGTCCTTCATGCCGAGGTAAAACACGATGGAGTCTTTCTCCGCAGTGATGGCGCCCTTGAGGATGCCGGCCATGGAGGAGAGGTCCATGGCCTTGTCGTAGAACACACGGGTGTCGGCAAGGGCCTTGAGATACTGGGCCGCTTCCCCTTCGGGATCGAAGGTTACCTCGGCTTTGTCATCTTCGCTCAGCTCTTTGCGCAGGCCGGCAAAGGTCACTTCATGGTCGTCTTCCATGGCGGCCAGCTCGACAAGAAAGCTTTTATCGTCAGCGTTGGTTACAGCCTCGGCAGCATCGCGGTAGTATTTGGCGCCGTTGCGTTCAATCTGCTCTGCCATTTCGAAAATTTCGTCTGCATTAAAACCCAGGCCCATCTCTTTTCTCCTTATGGTAAAATGATAACGTGTTAGGGACGAAGCACTTAATCCGTTAACAACCCGATGGTGCGTCCGCTACATATCTGGTCTATTCCATTCACATGGGCTCCCGGCTCTGGAATCACGCTCCGGCCGGGTACCGGCCCCTCAACCACAGTGTCCAATCAAAATTCGTGCCACCCGGTCAGGGCATTCAAATGCCTCCCCCATCACCTTGGGGAAACAAGGCATCCAAAGGGCCCAATATTCCGTCATTTAGCTGGTCCTGTTTCAGACACATATATAATTCCTATCCCCGACAAGTCAAGTCAGGGGACTATTTTTCAAGGCCACCCCTGTCTTTGGTGCCTTTCGCCGGATCGGAACCCACAGATCCCCGTCGATGAATCAGACAACGCCCCACCTGTTCCATTCATTAGAAAAATGAGACATTTCTCCCCTCCGGGACTTTCCGGAGACTGGTGATTCGCCTTACGAGGCGACCAGGGAGGGCCGGGCAGAGCTGCCAACCTTCCTGAAATACCGAAGAAAGCCGTCCCGCATCACGTCAGGGCGACCCCTGTCTCACGGCAATACGAGACAGATCCGTCTCCAAACGCCCCTCGGCGCCCCCCTACCGTCCGGCCCCATCCCTTCGAGATCGCAGCAAAAAAATCAATTTCCCTTTGCACCGGACCCCATTAAGCCGTATGATTCCCCTGTCGGGCAAACGGACAGGCCCCTGCTGGTTTCCCCCGCCGGTCCGCACCGCGTAACGGTATGTTTATTTGATTGAGCCCTGATGAGTACCCGTGTCCCTTTCATGCACACACACCTTTGGCATATGTTTTGCTTTTCTTCTTGCAACCGGTTCTCCGAACCCGTTTCGACCCTGATTGAATGCAGCGGCACAGCGGCCCCGACCAAGACCCTGCTGCGCCGGCACACAATGAACGATGGTCCAAGAGCCACTTTAAAAGGAGGCACCCATGAACACCACCCAACATTGTCCCGGGCATGAGCCCTTCAAGAGCATTCAACCCATCGAAGTGACCTGCAAAAAATGCGGCACCGTCAACGAGGTCTTCTCCGACGAAGTGGAAAAGACCCATACCTGCCGCTCATGCAAAGAGATTCTGGACGTAAAAAAGGCCACGCGTTAACGGTGTGCCCGCAGACAGACCGACCCGGTGATGGCTTCGCATTCCGTCTGTCCCCGTAAGAGGACAGTGGTACGGCGGAGCCGTCGCTGTTGATGGATTATGATACAACGCTTATTTATTTTTTTATCTTACATACTGACCTGGACCCGGCTGTAAGGAGGAATTCATGGATGTAGTAATGCTCTCCCGTCTGCAGTTCGCCGCTGCGACAATGTTCCATTTTCTTTTTGTCCCATTGACCCTCGGGCTCTCCGTTCTGGTGGCCATCATGGAGACCCGCTACGCGAAAACAGGCGATGAGACCTGGCTTCGCATGACCAAGTTTTTTGGAAAGCTCTTTCTCATCAACGTGGCCCTAGGGGTGGTCACCGGCATCACCCTGGAGTTCCAGTTCGGCACCAACTGGTCCCGCTACTCCGAGTATGTGGGGGATATCTTCGGCTCCCTGCTCGCCATTGAAGCAACCGCCGCCTTTTTCCTGGAATCCACCTTCATCGGCATCTGGATCTTCGGCTGGAAAAAACTCTCCGCCAAGGCCCACGCCACCGTCATGTGGCTGGTGGCCATTGCCGGCTCCCTCTCTTCGGTGTGGATCCTCATCGCCAACGCCTGGATGCAGCACCCCGTGGGGTACACCATCCGAAACGGCCGCGCCGAACTCACCGACTTCATGGCGGTCATCACCCAGAAATACGCCTTCCTGGAGATCTCCCACACCCTGTCGGCCGCTTACATGTACAGCGCCTTCGTGGTCATGGGCATCAGCGCCTGGCACCTGCTGAAAAAACAGAACGTGGAGCTCTTCACCCGGGCCTTTCGCCTCGCCCTGATATTCGGGGTGTTCTCAGCCATCGTGGTGGCCGTCTCCGGCGACATGCACGGGGTCAACGTCACCAACACCCAGCCCGCCAAACTGGCTGCCATGGAGTCCCACTGGGAGACCACCACCCGGGCCCCCTCCTTCATCCTGGCCATCCCCGATGAAAAAAACGAGCGTAACCTCATTGAGTTCGGCCGCATCCCCGGCCTGCTCAGCTTCCTCGGCAAACACGACTTCAATGCCGAAATCATCGGTCTCAACGATATCCCCAAAGACGAAAGACCCCCGGTGCTCATCACCTCCCTGGCCTTCCGGACCATGGTGGGAAGCGCCACCCTCCTGATCTTTTTGACCATCTGGGCCTTTGTCAAGCGCAACAGGCTCCTTGAGAGCCGTAAGCTCCTGACGGCCATGGTCCTTGCCATCCCCCTGCCCCTGCTCACCATTGAGGCAGGCTGGGTCCTCACCGAGGTGGGGCGGCAGCCCTGGATTGTCTACGGCCTCATGAAAACCTCCCAGGCAGCCTCCCCGGTGGCCTCGTCCCAGGTCCTGGGAAGCCTCATCGGTTTTGTGGTGGTTTACAGCCTCCTGGGCTTTGTGGGCTTCTGGCTCATGATCAAGCATGCCAAGACCGGTCCCGCACCTGCCTCGGACACAGCAGCAGCATAGGCTAAGATCGCAACCCAAGCAGCACACATCTTCTGAATTGAATTAGGGAGGACATATACATGGTTTTGCAGTCAACGTGGTTTTTTCTCTGGGGTCTCCTCTGGGCCATCTTTTTCATCACCGACGGATTCGACTTCGGGGTGGGCACCCTCTACCCCTTCCTCGGCAAGAGCGAAACGGACAAACGCACCATGGTGGCCGCCATCGGCCCCCTCTGGGACGGCAACGAGGTGTGGCTCCTCACCGCAGGGGGCGTCACCTTTGCCGCTTTCCCCACGGTATACGCCGTGATGTTTTCCTCCCTGTACACGCCCCTGATGCTGATCCTGTTTGCCCTGATCATCCGCGGCGTCTCCTTTGAATTCCGGGATCAGATCGTCAGCCCGATCTGGACCCGTGTCTGGGACACCACCATCTTCATCGGCAGCTTTGTGCCCGCCCTGCTCTTCGGGGTGGCCTTTGCCAACATCTTCAAGGGGATTCCCTTCAACGCCGAGGGCGTCTACGAGGGGAACCTCATGACCCTTTTAAATCCCTACGGCCTGGCAGGCGGCGTCCTCTTCGTGCTCCTCTTCACCCTGCACGGGGCCCTGTGGCTCTGCATCCGTACCGAAGGGGATCTCCAGCAGCGGACCATCCGCACCGCCCGTATTCTCTGGCCGGTGCTCCTCGTGGCCGCCGTCACCTTCCTGGGTGCCAGCTGGTTCGCAACGGACCTTTACGGCAACTACCTCGCCCAGCCCGCGCTCTTTGTCATCATCGCCATCACCGTGGCAGCCCTTGTGGCCATCCGGTTCTTCATCGCCAAAGAGGCCTGGTTCAAGGCGTGGTTCGCCTCCTGCACCACCATCTTCGGCGCCACCTTCTACGGCATTGTCGGGCTCTTTCCCAACCTCTTTCCCTCCAGCCTGGATGCGGCCAACAGCCTCACGGCCTTCAACGCCTCCTCCAGCCCCCTGACCCTTAAGATCATGCTGGGTGTTGTGCTCATCTTTATCCCCCTGGTCATCGCGTACCAGATCTGGGCCTACAGCATCTTCAGCCACAAGGTGTCGGAAGAGGATTTTTACGCACACTGATGCCCAAAGGCCCCGCCCCTCGGGACGGGGCCCGGCCGCCAGCGGCCCTCCCCTTCAAAACAGCCATCAAAAAAGCCCTGCACGCGTGCAGGGCTTTTTTGGTTGCAGGGGCCTTTCCCTGTGCTATGACCCTGGGTGCGACACGATGTATCCGCCTTACAGGAGCGCCACGTTCCAGCCACCCCTGACCTTTAGGAGAGACCATGGACGCCTTGCCAGACCGATTCACCGCCATCCGGGCAGCCCTTCAATCCACCATCTGCACGGTGCAGGGGGTCAAGACCATTGAAGAGGCCCTGCTCACCCTGGCCCGCCACCCCGAGGTGCTGCGCCTTGCCCCCGAAGCCGAGACCTGGCGGGATCACCTCACGGCCGCCCGGGACCAGGGCGACATGGAAGAGCAGGAGTACGCCCTGCTGGAGCTCTACCGCACCCTCCACACCGCCGGGGCGGGATACACCGAGGACGAAAAACAGCAACTGGAAGAACAAAAGGGACTCCACGGCCTCTCCGGCGGCCTCATGCCCCTTCTCATGGCAAAGGAACTCATCACCCCTGAAACCCGCATGGCCGACCTCGGCGCCGGAAACGGCCTGCAGGGACTTCTCCTGCACTGCCTGGCCCCCCACCGGCACACCCTGCAGGTGGAACTCTCCCGGGGCCACCTGGACGCAGGGCGCCTCTTCCAAAGGGCCCTGGGCATCCCCGACCACCGCATCACCTGGCTCCACGGGGACCTCTTCGCCGCGGATCTCTCCCTGGTCTCCCTCGTCTACCTCTACCGCCCGGTGAGGCCCTCGGCGGCCACCCTCCCCCTCTACCGAAAACTGGCCGCCACCCTAAAGGACATCGGCCACCCCATCCACCTCGTCAGCGTGGCAGACTGCCTGACACCCCACCTTGATCCCCCCATGCAATCCCTGTACGACGACGGCTTCCTCACCATCTCGGCAGCGGGCTGATAAGCCTGACTAACGAAATGAATCAATTGTTGATTTTTTCACCTGAACGGCGTTTAATGTATGAAATACGATTCGCCCCCTCCCCTCCCACCAGGGCGTCGCATCTCCGCCGGAGCATCTCCCCTGCCCACGACGTACCGTGCACACGCAACACGGACGCGTCCGGCTCCAACGGTCACTGCCCATGCCGGCCTTCCCGGAAAGAGATGTCCCCACCTTTCCACCGTGTGCACCCCACCAACCCAAAACCAGGAGAATGAAGCCATGCGCAGATGGTCCGTTATTCCTTTTTTGGTCGTCGTGCTTTTGCTCCCCTTTCTTTTCGGGGGCTGCGACGAGGACATCAAGTATTACCAGTGGAACCTTGTGCAGCTTGAATCCGAAGGCGATGTCGAGTATGTGTGCGGGAACGGGTCCCCTTACAAATTCTTTGTCAACCCGTCCCTGACCAGCAACAATGTGCTTATTTATTACGAAGGCGGCGGTGCCTGCTGGGACTACCCCAGCTGTTCCGGCCAGAGCGGTATCAGGGGAGCGGCCAACCCCAACGGCATCCCCGATGAGTACATGGACGGGTTCTCCATCCCCGCCATCATGTCTCCGTTCATCTTCCGGGCTCACCCCTGGGAGCGGGTGGACACCCAGGGCTGGACCATTATCTTTGTGCCCTACTGCACCGGGGACATCTTCATCGGTAACAACACCGCCACCTACGAGTCCGAGGACTCAGACGAAAGCCTTGAGTGGCACCACAACGGGTACAACAACACCCAGGGGATCCTCAACTGGATGACCAACGGCCCCTTCAAGGATCATTTTGACTCCATTCCCAAACTCATGGTCACCGGATGCAGCGCCGGAGGCGCCGGCTCCATCCTCAATTACCACTTCATCCGCAAGGGACTCGGCAGCCGCGTGGGCGAGGCCATCCTCCTCAACGATTCCGGCCCCATCTACTCCACGGCGGAAGACTCTCCCCAGTTTTCCCTGCCCCTGCACACCAAAATCAGGAGCGCCTG
Organism: Desulfoluna spongiiphila; assembly: GCF_900101345.1. Taxonomy (GTDB): domain Bacteria; phylum Desulfobacterota; class Desulfobacteria; order Desulfobacterales; family Desulfolunaceae; genus Desulfoluna; species Desulfoluna spongiiphila. Next base: position 534,789 of record NZ_FMUX01000001.1, read on the forward strand.
GAACGTGGACAGCGTCATTGACATCCTGGGCCAGGACATCCCCGGGGATTTCGACGCCGATGACTACGGCAGCTTAAGCACGGCGCTGTCTCGTCAGTACCCCGACGACAAGCTGGCCCATACCCAGTTCACCATGGACGGCAACTATTCGGGATACTCCTACGAGCGGTTCTACAACTACCCGCCCAAGGAAGAGATCCACGCCATGTGGGCCGCGGACCAGGGTTATCTCATGGGCATGTACGACGACCTCTACGCCGAAAACGGCAACATCGGCTACTTTGTGCCCTACTACCGGCCCTTCAACGACAGCCACTGCTCCTGCATCCTCTCCTTTGACGACACCGGCATCACCGGAACGGGGATGGACGTAGGGGACTACGCCGACCTCCTCATCAACGGCGGCACCGGCATGAACGGTATGCAGCTCTATGAAGAGCCCAGCGAGGAAGAGCTCAACAGGCCCTATCCCCTCTGGAACCTCCTTGACCTCCTCATGGGCGCCCTCTAACCCCCCTTAACCGTCACACCACACGCCGAAGGAGCATGAGCTCCTTCGGCCCTCACCCATTGGCCTGCTTCTCGTCGATCCGCTTAAGGGCCGCAGCCTGCCGATCCGGAATGGCATCCAGCCGCTTTTTAAACTGCTCCAGAAGAAACTGGTGCTTCGCCAGGTCCCGCTCCCCCATCTCCCCTTCGTGCTCCTTTAAGATCCACTCCAGCATGGCGATGCTATCCCGGGTCAACAGGGCCTGCTCATCATAGTAGCTGTGGACCTCGTCCACGGATGCAATGTTGGCGCTGATCCGCCCGAACAGCTCGTTTCGGGACTTTTTCTCCTCTTCCCGCTGCCACCTTTCCTCCTCGGTTTCGGGCGGAAGGGCCAGGTTCCCGGGAAGGCTTGCCCGCATGCGGTCCATGTCCGGGACAAAGGGCGGGCGCTTTTCGGCCCCTTCGGGCACGGGCTGCCGGGAACCGTCAACGCTGTGGGAGGCCTGCCCATGCTCCGGTGCCGGCATCCTCTCTTCTGCAACCACGGGGTCTTCCGCACCCTGGGGAGCGCCCCCTTTGTCCATGGTCATCCGAGCCCCCAGGGTAAGAAGAACCCCCGCAACCAACCCCACTGCCACCCAGCCGATTCGCGCCATGTTGCCTCCTGTCTCTGTGATCCGGTTCGTTCCCCTTCTGCCCATGGGCCAAGTGACCGCCGCCACGACAATGTTGGCCGCCACGGCACCGCCGATACCCAACGCCAGGGTCCAGAAAAAAAAACGCCTGGGCATCAGGTAAAAGGAGACATCCAAAGGGGTGTTGAGCCAGAGATGATTGGAAAAAAGAAGCGGGTGAAACAGGTCCCGCCAAAAGGTGGTAAAAAACGGAAAGATCCCTGTAAGCAAGGGAAACAGGGCAAGGTTGACCAGGGCGCTGCCCTTGAGCAGGGAAGGCGTCGCTGCAAAGGCAAGGCACACAAGGGATACGGCCGCAACGACGGCGGCCAGATCGAGCCGGTCCCGGGCCTCTGCCAGGTGCTGCCGCTCCTTGGCCGTCCAGGCCGGGTGGGCCAGCTCCCCGCCGTGGGAAAGAAACGCGGTAAGCTGCCGGATAAGGACATCGGGCGGCCCCGCCTTCAGCTGCCCGCAGCGCCCGTGGATGCCGCAGGAGGCATCATACCAGACCGGCGTGTAGACAACCGCCGCCAGCGGAAGCCAGAAGGTAAGATAAAACAGAGAGACACCGGTAAGCAAAGCCCGAACATGCGTCATACCCGTCCTTTCGCCCAGTTAAACTTCCGGTATCATAGCTCCTTCCGGCCGATTTGTCGAGGCCGCATCACGGGGCTTTTTTCCAGAATCGCTTCACCAGCAGAGGAATCGTCCCCACGGCACACAGCAGGAGAAGCCCGCCCACAAAGGGAGCGGTGATCCGCCCCTGAAGAAGGTCCAAAAGGGAGCTGGAGAAAAGGATAAAGGCAAGGGTGGCGGGAAACATGCAGACAAAAGTGGCCGCCACATAATGGGAGAGGCGCACCCGGGTAAGCCCGAAGGCGTAGTTGAGGAGAAAAAAGGGAAACACCGGCACCAGGCGGGTAAAAGCCACGGCCTTCCACCCCTCCTCGGCCACCTTCCGGTCCAGGCGCTCCAAACCGGTTCCCGCCACCTTTCCGCGCACCCAGTCCCCTGCAAGATACCGGGAGACGAGAAAGGCCAGGGTCGCACCACCCGTGGCCCCCACCATGGTGCAGGCCAGCCCCAGGGCCGGTCCGAAGAGAAGGCCCGCGGCAAGGGTCAGGGGACTCGCCGGGAGAAGCAGGCAGGGGGCGATGCAGTAAAGGGCCACAAAAATAATCGGGGCGGCAAGGCCGTAGCCCTCCACCCACTGCCTCACCGCGTCGGGGGACAGGGAGTCGGTAAATCCGGAAAGTTTGAGTCCTGCGGCTGCACCGATCAAAGCCAGCAGGATCAGGACCTTGAGCCACAGGCGCCTCTTTGGGGTACCATCCCCCATGGGAATATGACGTTCACGGGTCACCGCAGGCTCCGAGAGCTTTTTCACCCGCCCCTTGAGCCGCAATCGGTTGAGATAGGTCACAGGGCTTTTCGTGGCCCCGGGCAGCTCCCCTCCGTCGTTGAAGTAGAGATCAAGGATATGGTGGACCCGGACGGATCCGCCCAAGCGCGAAGCACACCCCGAACAGTAGGTGAACATGGGATCCGTGTCCTGCCCTTTTCGGATACGCGTACGCCAGGACTCTGCATACCCTGGACAGACCGCTCCCACGGCGCCGCCTTCACCGCAGCACAGGGTCCTGCGACCGCTGCGTGCCGACTCAACCAGGACAGCGCCACTCCGAAGGGCCAGCGCCCGGGAGGCCCCCTGGATCCCCTCTTCAAAACGCACCGCACAGGGATCATGCATCCTGTGGGCCCCGGTAACGGGGGAAGGGGCAAGATCCGGGTCGTCGGCCATGAGCTCATAGACGCTTCGGGTCTCAAGTCCCGTGCCGTACTGGTGAAACACCTTGAAGCAGTTGGGGCAGGCCACCACCACGCGGCGCACCCCATGGTCCAGGAGCCAGCGATGCAGCTCTCCGAAAGCGGCGTCAAAGGCCCCCTGCCGCCCCAGGTCATGGGAGGGCTTGGTGCAGCAGTCCAGAACCAGACCCGCTTGGGGAATCGTCTCCCTCAGGTACTGCCAGACGCGAAAGGTCTTGTCAGAGCGCGTTCCGGAAAGGCCGCACCCCGGGAAAAAAACCGTGTCGCACCCTTCCGGGAGATGGCTCCAGGTGAACCTTCGCGATACCCCCCGGGCTTCGTAGGCAAGGAGGCGGGTGTAGGGCGAAAGATCTGCCTTGCCGCCACCGACGGCCTCCTGCCGTAAGGCGAGAAAAAAGGACGCGGGATCCTCCCCTTCCGGGCAGACCGCCGTGCAGAGCCCGCACAGAGAGCAGAGAAACGCAAGGCGAAGAGCCTCCTCCGGCCGGGTCTCTAAAAGCTCCCGAATCTGCAGGGGGCTTCCGTGCTCTTTCAAAAAGGCGCACCCGGACAGGCACTTGCCGCAGCCGGTGCACCGGGGAAGAAGGGTCTGAGAAGGGGCTGAAAAGAATCGCAGGCTTCCTGTTTTCACGAGAATGGTCTCTCCTGTCATGGTGATGTGAACTCGGGCGTAAAGGGCAGAATGATGTGGCCACCCCCCGATGTCAAAATGATAATATCAATGGTATCGGTGCCAGCCATTGAGAAAAGCTTCTTCTACGACCAAGGGCTCAGAAAAACACAAAAGCAATGCCTCCGGCGGCGAGGTGTGCCACCTCGAAAGCAGGTTGCGAATGCGCTTTCCCCTTCGTTCCTCAGGGAAAATCACATTCGCTATTGATTCACACTAAACCGAATCTGTCTATTAAACCCGTCGTTATAAGATCAGGCAAAAGTTTGGCCCCCGGCAGGGCCGCCGGAGGCATCTTTAACTTGGCTGCCTCCGGCGGGTCGCTTTTTGAAAAAAGCGCCGCAAAAACTTTTCGGTTGCCTGCGCTTTTTTGCTCAGCCCCGGGGGGCTGAGCCATAAAAGCGCAGGCATACACACGAAGCAAAATCAATCGAAATACGATCACATTTGAGTGGGTTAAAATCGCACTCAATACCTGTTTGTCAAACTTTTCAAAAGTTTGGCTCCCGGCAGGGCCGCCGGAGGCCAAATCTAAATGCGTTGGCCCTGCCCCCACCCCTTGTTTCTGCTTTTCCCCGTTGCCCCGGCGTGCTATCAAAATCGGTATGATGCGACTCTTTCTCCAGCAGGCCTATACCGAGGCCGGACACGGCGGAAACGGGGCCGGGGTGGTGGTTTTCGCCGAGGGCATGGACGAGGCCACCATGCAGGCCGTGGCCCGTGACGTGGGGCTTTCGGAGACCGCCTTTGTCACCGGCCTCTCCGAAGGCGCACCCACCATCCGCTATTTTACCCCGGTGGCGGAGGTGGATCTCTGTGGCCACGCCACCGTGGCGGCATGGACCGTCATGGCCCACCTGGGCCTTGTGCAGCCGGGGCGCCATCGCCAGGGCCTCCGGGAAGGGGACATTGGCGTGACCCTTGATGACTCCGGGATGGTGTGGATGGAGCAGAAGGCCCCTGCCTTCGGCCCGATTCTGGATCCGGTCCGGGTGGCCCCCATCCTGGGCCTGTCTGTACGGGACCTCACCGCAACGGGCCTGCCGGTGCAACCCGTCTCCACAGGCCTCATGGACATCATGGTCCCTTTGCCCTCCCGGGACCTCCTTGAAGCGGTCACCCCGGACTTTGACGCCATGGCCGCCTTCAACAACGCCACAGACACCGTGGGGTTTCACCTCTTCTGCTTGGAGCCGCGGGATCCCTCCCATACCGCCTGCTGCCGGAACTTTGCCCCGAGATACGGCATCGATGAAGAATCTGCCACCGGAAGCGCCAGCGGGGCTTTGGCGGCCTGCCTGTGGGTGAACGGCCACCGGCGACAGCGCTATGTGTTCGAACAGGGCCACGCCATGGGAAGCCCGTCCCGCATGGATGTGATCCTTATAGGCGGCAACGGGGTGCCCACCGGAGTCACCGTGGGCGGGTACGGAGGCACTCCCGTGGAAAAAAACCGTCTTCTGCCGCCCTCGAGCTGATCCCCGAGTCCGGGCAAAGGGCCTTCACATTTTTATTGGCGTGATCACAACCATTTGATATAGCTTGAGCAGGATTATTGATATCTGATACACCAGACAGGAGATCACAATGCACCCCCTTTTTGACCCCATGACGATCAACGGCATGACCCTTTCCAACCGCTTTGTCCGGTCCGCCACCTGGGAAGGGATGGCCGGCCCCGACGGATGCGTCACCCAAAGACTCATCGACTGCATGGCCGCCCTGGCCGACGGCGGTGTGGGCCTGATCATCACGGGCCATGCCTTTGTGGAGCTCGAAGGCAAGGCAGGCCCTTTACAGCTCGGCATCCACGACGACGCCTTCCTGCCCGGGCTCACCAAGATGGTGGAAGCGGTTCACGCCCGGGGCGGGCACATCGTGGCCCAGCTGGCCCATGCCGGCAGGCGCGCCAACACCCAGGAGTCGGGTCAGCCCCCCCGCATCATCTCCATCACCGGCTCCGAAGAGCCCCCGGTAAAAGAGATGGGCCCCTGCGATTTCAAGGTGGTGGTCACCGCCTTTGCCGAGGCGGCCCTCAGGGCCAAGGCAGCCGGCTTCGACGGGGTACAGATCCACAGCGCCCACGGCTACCTCCTCAGCCAGTCCCTCTCGCCCCTTGAAAACCGTCGCAGCGACTGGTACGGCGGCTCCGTGGAGCACCGCATGCGCCTTCTCCTGGAGGTCACCACCGCCATCCGCGACGCCGTGGGCCCCGATTACCCCGTCCTCATCAAGCTCAACAGCGCCGATCACGTGAAGGGCGGCTTTACCCTGGACGAAGCCTGTGCCGTGGCCGTTCGCCTGGCCCACGAGGGCATCGACGCCATCGAGGTGAGCGGCGGCACCCCGGAAAGCGGAGAGCTGTCCCCCATACGACCCCGCATCGACGCCCCTGAAAAGGAAGCCTACTTCCGTGACGCCGGCAAAGCCATCAAGGAGTCGGTCCATGTGCCCGTGATGCTCGTGGGCGGCATCCGATCCTTTGAGACCGCCGACACCCTCCACAAAGAGGGCCGGGCCGACCTCATCAGCCTCTCGCGTCCCCTCATCCGGGAACCCAACCTCATCGCCCGATGGGAACAGGGAGATACCGCCCCTGCCACCTGCAACTCCTGCTGCCGGTGCTTTGTCCCCGCACGCCGGGGCGACGGCATCCGCTGCATGGCAAGGAAAAAAGGATAAATACAGGCCTCCGGCGGCCCTGCCGGGGGCCAAACCTTTGAAAAGTTTGATAAACAGGTTTAAAAACCAGATTCAGTTTAATCTGAATCAATGGCGAATGTGATTTTCCCTGAGGAATGAAGGGGAAAACGCATTCGCAACGTGCTTTCAAGGTGGCTCACCTTGCCGCCGGAGGCATAGCTTTTGCGTTGCGCCCGCTGCGCATCGGGCTTAACCCGACTTGGAGGGTTTCCACGTGTCATCGTCGGCATCCAGCTCCTGCCGCACGGCTGTGAGCAGGGTGTGCATCTCCACGGGTTTCATCAAAAACGTTCGAACACCGATGGTTTCAGCTGCCTGGCGGGCCATGCGGTCGTTGTAGCCGGTGCAGAGGATCACCGGGATGCCGGGGGTCATGGCCTTGATCTCCCGGGTCAGGGCCATGCCCGTCATGCCCGGCATGGTCATGTCGCTCACCACGATATCGTAGTTTCCGACACTGGACCGGTAGTGGGACAGGGCCTTTTTGCTCTCGGTAAACACCGTGACCCGGTATCCGGCCCGCCGCAGCATTCGCTTCAACAAAAAGGCGAGTTCCTCGTCATCGTCCACCACCAGAACCGTCTCGCGTCCCCTGGGAAGTGCCCCGGTCGTCACCGGCTCAGGCACCACCTCCTCCCCTTCCACCTCGGGAAACCACAGGGTAAAGGTGCTGCCCATCCCGGGCTCGCTCTCCACGGTGATGGTGCCCCCGCACTCCCGGACAATCCCGTGGACGACAGAGAGCCCCAGGCCGGTGCCCTTGCCCTCCCCTTTGGTCGTAAAATAGGGGTCAAAGATCCTGTCGCGGCTGGCGGCATCCATGCCCACCCCCGTGTCCCGCACCCGGAGTCTCAGGCAGGCCCCCACCGGGTCCCCCGGAAACGACGTCTCCCCCTCGTCCATGGCCACCGCTTCCAGGGCCACCTCAAGGGTCCCGCCGCCCTGCCCCTCCATGGCGTGGTAGGCGTTGGTCCCCAGGTTCATGATGACCTGGTGCACATGGGTGGGATCCCCGAAGATCATGCGGCCCTTGGCATGGAGTGTCTCTCGGATCAGGATGGTACTGGGCAGGGTGGATCGAAGCAGGGTCATGGCTTCCTCTACCACGGCCTGGGCATGGACCGGCTGCAGCTCGGACTGATGGCGCCTCGAAAGGGTCAAAATCCTGCGAACCAGGTCCCGTGCCCGCTGGGACGCCTTGAGGATCCCTGTCATGTTCTCCGCCTCCCGGCTCTCCGCCGGCAGGGAGAGCTGGGTCATCTCCGCGTACCCGATGATGGGGGAAAGAATGTTGTTGAAATCGTGGGCGATGCCCCCCGCAAGGGTCCCTAAGGCCTCCATCTTCTGGGAGTGCCGGAGCTGCGCCCTGAGCTGCTCCTTCTCCTCTTCGGCCTGAAAAAGGCGGGAGATGTCGATAAAGCTGTCCACAATGCCCAGAAACCGCCCGTTTTTGTCCGTAAGCGGGTTCACGGCCACCATGCAGGGGATGCCCTCGCGACTCGCCGTGGAAAAAAGGCTCTCGCTGCGTTTGGGGACAATTCCGGAGAGGGCCTGGGTCAGGGGGCAGTCCTCGGTGCGGCACATGTCGCTGCGAATCACCTCGTAGCAGTGCTTGCCCACCATCAGGGAGGCATCCACCCCGAAAAGTTCGCTGAAGGTGCTGTTCATCCGCAGCAGGCGAAACCGCCTGTCGATGATCAGCATGGGGATAGAGGCGTTGAACACCTGGGTCAGCTCAAGGTTGGCGCGGGCCACCCGCTGGCGTGCCCCTTCCAGCTCTGCGGCCTGGGCCCGAAGGGACTCTTCCGCCCTGCGGCCCACCCGGGTGGCCCGGTCCACCGCGTGCCGAAGGCTCCGGTTCCAGATAAAAAAACCACCGAGGACGGCCATCAGAAGCGACACCATCAAAACGATGGCATAGGCCCGGAAAGCAGGATCCCTGTAGACGGGGCGGGTTTTCAGATAGAGCCACTTCTTGAAGATCTCCCGCTTCTCCTCCGGCGAGATCAGCGTCAGGCCGCGGTTCATAATCTCCACCAGCATGGGCTGAGCCCTTGAGATGCCCATGCAGATCTCGTAGCTGTAGTGGGTGTACCCCGAGCTCTGGAGCCGGTTCAGCCCGTGCCTCTCCATAAGGTAGGCGATGGAGGCCACATCGGCCACCATGCCGTCGGCCTCCCGGCGGTCGACCCTGTTGAGACCGTCCAGGGTAAAATCCACGGGGACCAGTTCAATGCCCGGGTACTTTTTGGACAGGATCTCATAATCCGCGCTCCCCCTCAACACACACACCCGCTTGCCCACCATGTCCTCAAGGCTCAGGACTCCCGGCGTTTCAGGGCCCGTCACAATGGTGGTGGGCACCTGGAAATAGGTGCGTGTAAAGTGAAGGCGCACCTCCCGCTCAGGGAGCCGTGCCATGGTGGGGATCACATCCACCTCCCCCCGGTACCCGGCCTGGAGGATGTCGGCCCAGGTGTCGTAATGCGCCCGTTTGAACTTAAAGCCCAGTTTTTTCTCGATAAGAGAGATGTATTCAGGGGTGATGCCTTGCACCAGCCCCTCGTCGCTGAAAAAAGAGGCCGGTGGCCAGTCCGGCTCAAAGGCCAGGGAGAGTTTCCCTTTGCGGGCATCGAGCCATTTGCGCTGCGCGGCGGTGAGGGGATCCGACGCCGAAGGGGCCGCAGCGAAGGCCGAAAGGGAAAAAAGAAGGCAAAGCACGCCCGGAACAAGGCACAGGTAACAAAGGGCATACCAGCGTGCAGCCCCCACACATGGTGACCACTGCCGGCGCATCGTTGATGATGAGAAATTGATCATTCACATTTCCCCTGCGTGTTTCGTAAAAGCACCGCAAGCCCCCCATGGGTCGGGCGGGGCTCACGCACCCATCTGTGGCGCGATCCCAAAGCCCATGGAGCGATGGGCAATCCCAATGTATTTCAGGCTGATACGAAACAACGAGAGGCGGCCCACATGATGCAACCGTGTGAAATGTTTCCCCCGAACCCTGACGTCCCCACCAAGCCTTTCCTTACAGTACTTTTCGTCACAGTTGACAAAACCTTTATTCTCAGGTGACGAAAAAACCACCTTTCCCGTACCACTAAAGGATGTCGCGAATAGGGCCACAGCTCAAATGCCGTGCATGGCAAGGTCTTGAGCCGCCACCATATGTTTTATAAAATCGCCCCGTCGCGATGCCCTCACCGCGATTCGCCGGGCACGGGTTGGAGAAGCGTTCGCCGGGCGCCTTCCACCAGCTGCCGGGAAAAGCGTTCCAAAAGCGCGGACTTCACATTCCAGGCATGCCAGTACAAGGGAACCAGAATCTCCATGCCCGGGGCCACATCCGTGAGCGCCCCCGTGGCAAGCAGGGGCGATGCCTGCTGCATGGGCACAAGGCCGTAGCCCATCCCCTGCACAATGGTGATCACAACGCTTGCTGAGGATGGGATGAAATGCCGGGGAAAGGCCCCGGGGGGATCCGTAAGCCAGGTCCTCAAAAACCGCTCATGGAGTTCATCCTTCCGGTTGAAAAGCACTGCAGGGGCCCGTACCGCAGACTCGGCCCCGAACCCGCCGGAAAACCAGCGTTCTGCAAAGGCAGGGGAGGCCACCATGCGGTAGGCCATGGCGCCCAGGTACGCCACCCTGCACCCCTGTACGGGCTCCGGGCTGGAGGTGATACACCCCACCGTCTCCCCGCTCTTCAGAAACCGCAGGGTCTCGTCCTGATCATCCACGCAGAAATCAAGGAGGAGCCGCTCTTCCCGGAGAAACGCCGCCAAGCCGGGAAGAAGCCAGGTCTCCAGGCTGTCGGCGTTGACCCCCACGGCCAGGGTGTGGAACCCCTCATCCGCGGAAGGGGCAAGGGTCCCGGCCAGGTCTGTTTCCAGGTGGGCCACCTTGAAGTAGTGGGCCAGAAAGATCTCCCCGGCCCGTGTGGGGGACGGAGGAGCCGTCCGGCTCAAGAGCACCTGGCCTGCCTGCTCCTCCAGCAATTTCACCCGCTGGGACACGGCGGACTGGGAGATGTTGAGCACCCTGGCCGCCTTCTCAAAGCCCCCTTCCAGCACCACCCGGGCCATGGCCTCTATCAGTTTGTAATCGTGCATGGAATCCTCCGAGTTCCTTAAGGACCACCTGCCCTCCCGGCCCACAGCGGTGGATCGAGGCCTCCGAGGCATTAAATTTACTTATGATGTATATATATAATTAATTTTACTTTTACAATCGGATCCCACTACATAGTGGTGACGCCATGGGGGCGGGCGCCGCCCACCCTGTGGCGCACCGACATCTTTGCCTGCAGCTTTCAGGCTGCACTGACTTTCATACACGACGGACACGACACCATGCTCTTTCCATTTTTAAAAGGCTTCGGCACCAGCGCGGGGCTCATCATCGCCATCGGCGCCCAGAATGCCTTTGTACTCAGCCAGGGGGTCAGGCGAAACCACCACCTGGTCATCCCCCTCATCTGCAGTTTCTTTGACGCCCTTTTGATCACCGTGGGAATCCTCGGAGTGGGCACGGCCGTGGCCTCCCACCCCCTGCTCACACGAATCGCCGCCTGGGGAGGCGCCGCCTTTCTCTTCTGGTACGGAGCCTGTGCTTTTCGATCAGCCCTTCGGGGGGGAAACCTGGAAACGGAGGACGCGGGGCGCACCCCCCTTAAAACGGCGATACTGGCCACCCTGGCCGTCACCCTGCTCAACCCCCACGTCTATCTGGACACCCTGGTCCTCATGGGAGGAATCAGCGGCCAGTACCCCCTGGAGCAGCGCCCCTGGTTCGGCCTGGGAGCGGCCACGGCCTCCTTTGCCTGGTTCTTTCTCCTGAGCCTGGGCGGAAACCTGCTGGCCCCTTTCTTCAAAAAACAGGCGGCCTGGCGCATTCTGGACTCCCTGGTGGGCCTTATCATGTGGGGCATCGCATTTTCCCTGCTCATCAATATGGCCTAACGCCCCGTCAAGATTGACATCCACGGTGAGATCGTTCAAGGTACACCTATCGGACACCGCTCAACCCAACGGCACCGCCGGCCGACTGCCCTCGGCCGGTGCCACCCGGGCGGTGCCCCAGGCAACACCGTATTAACCCCAGTCATACGTGGAGTCTGTCTCATGGGTCAACACAGGAAGTCACGGTCCGACTCGCTGTTCGATGTCACCCGCATCAACTTTCTCAGCGTCCTGGACCAGCTTGACGAAGGCATTATCATCACCGATCATCAAGGGGTCATCGTTTACTACAACGACACCCAGGCCCAGATCGACGGGACCACCCCCGAGGAAATCATCGGCAAGCATGTCACCGAGGTCTACGAGCTTTCCGACGAAACCAGCATGATTGCCAAGTGCATGGAAAAAAAGCGTGCCATCCGGAACCGCACCTTTTTTTACCGCACCCGAAAAGGCAAGGTAGCCCACACCATTCACTCCATCTTCCCCCTCCTTGAAGGCACCCGGGTCACCGGGGCCATCTGCTTTGTCAAAGACTACAACATCCTCCAGAAAAGCACCCCCATGATCGCCGTGCCCAGTTTCAACAAAAACCAGGGAAACGGCACCCGCTACACCTTCGGTGACATCATCGGAGACAGCTACGACCTCCAGCGGGCCATGGTCACCGCCCGGGAGGCGGCCTCCTCGTCCTCGCCCATCATGCTCATCGGTGAAACCGGCACGGGCAAAGAGCTCTTTGCCCAGTCCATCCACAACCACAGCGCCCGAAAAAACAAAGCCTACACCGCCCTCAACTGCGCGGCCATTCCCGAAAACCTTCTGGAAGGGGTCCTCTTCGGCACCGTCAAGGGAGCCTTCACCGGGGCCCTGGACAAACCGGGCCTTCTGGAGATGGGCAACGGGGGCACCCTTTTTCTCGACGAACTCCTGGCCATGCCCACCACCCTGCAGGCCAAGCTCTTAAGGGTCCTGCAGGAGAAAAAGTTCCGGCGCATCGGCTCCCACAAAGAGGTGGAGGTGGAGCTCAAGGTGATCAGCGCCATGAACGGCTCCCCAAGGGAGGCCGTAAAAAACGGCCAGCTTCGCACCGACCTCTTCTATCGCCTCGGTGTGGTCATCGTGCAGATCCCCCCCCTTCGTAACCGGCTCGATGACCTGGAGAACCTCATCAGCCATTTCATCCTCACCCTCAACCACGCCTTCGGCACCCACGTAAAAGGAGTCTCCCCCAGGGTCTTAGACCTCTTTAAAGGGTACCGCTGGCCCGGCAACGTCCGGGAGCTGGAGCACCTCATTGAAGGGGCCATGAACAGCGCGGGCCAGAACAAAATCATCGGCCTCCGGCACTTCACCTCCGCCTTTGAGACCTTAAATGTCCTGGGAAACGACGAGGGCGCCTGGGAATCGACGAATGCGGGATCCTTTCACCGGCTCACGCCGGCCGCCTTACCCCTCTCCACCACCAGCAATTTATCGGAATCCCAGAAAGCAACCGAGCGGCAGACCATCGCCCACGCCCTGACCGACGCCTTCGGCAATGTCTCCAGGGCGTCGAAGATCCTGGGCATCTCCCGACAGCTCCTTCACTACAAGATGAAAAAACACAAGCTCAACCGCAAGGCCTTTTCAGACCCACCCGCCCCGTGACAGAGGCGTGCAAGCCGCCGTTTCAAAATTCAGTCAAACTGCCCTTTCCGGCAACACCTTCCGACAACACAAGTCAAGAGCGTTACCTCACCTTATCCCGGGCATATACCCCCCAGGGTAAGGTGAAAATTATTTTGCTAAATTAGAAAGTTTTTTTGACAAAACCGAAAAAGTGAAAAAATCCTTTCACCCCACCTGCCTCTTCCCCCGCCCCTTGACGCCAAACAGCGTTCAGCACCATCCACCGCAATCACGCACGTTCTCACGTTTTAACCCTTGGATGTTACGGCAAAGATCCCTTTCTGGCACATCATTTGCTCTTTAACTCGGCAATGAGGTTTCCAATCCGTCCCGGGCCACCGACCCCCGGGCACGAATGCAACATCATGTTTAATAAAGGGGTTACACATGCTTCAGACCGATCAGCAAAACGCAAGGCCCTTCGATCCGATCATCTTCTGGGTTTCGGCATCCGTCACCGTGCTGTTTATCCTGTGGTCGATCATCTTCCCGGAGAACATGAACACCACCATCAACGCCGTCTTCGGATGGACCACCCAGAAGTGGGGGTGGCTCTACCTCCTGACGGCGTTCATGCTTGTGGTGGGCTGCCTCGTCCTCATGGGGGGAAGCTACGGCCGACTGAAACTCGGGCTCCCGGGGGACAAACCCGAGTTTTCCAATTTTTCCTGGTTCGCCATGCTCTTCGGATCGGCCATTGCCGCGGGCATCGTGTTCTGGGGCCCGGCGGAACCGGCCTACCACTACATGAGCCCTCCCCCGTACTTCGGCGGTGAGGCCCTCACCCCGGAAACCGGCGCCAACGCCATGACCTACTCCTTTTTCCACTGGGGGCTCTCTGCCTGGGCCATCTACGCCATCCTCACCATCGCCCTGGCCCACGCCTGTTACACCAAAAACCTCCCCTTAAATTTCTCCAGCGCCTTTTACTACGCCATCGGTGACCGCATCTACGGCATCTGGGGAAAAGTCATCGACATCTTCGCCGTCTTCGCCACCCTGGGGGGGCTGGCCACCACCACGGGCCTCGTGGCCCTTCAGCTCTCCAGCGGCCTGAAGTACCAATACGGCCTGGAGCTGGGCACAAACGCCATCTACATCATCATCGCCGTGCTCACCGTGATCTTCACCATCGCCGTTTATACCGGGGTGGAAAAAGGGATCAAGATCGTCGGCGACGTCAACATGTGGGTCTTCATCGGGGTCTGGTTCTTTATCCTCGTCTTCGGGCCCACCATCTTTCTCATCAACCTCACGGCCAACTCCTTCGGGCAGTACCTCCTCCACTTCCTGCCCATGAGCCTCTACACGGCCCCGGGGGTCGAGGGCAACTGGCTCGGAGGCTGGACCGTCTTTTACTGGGCGTGGTGGATGAGCTGGGCACCCTTTGTCTCGGTCTTCATCGCCCGCATCTCCAAGGGCCGCTCCATCCGGGAAACCATCGCCGCCGTCCTGATCCTTCCCACCCTGGGGAACTTCCTCTGGTACGGCGTGGTGGGGGGCTCGGGCATCAGCTTTGATGTCACTGCAATCCTTAAGGAGCACGGTGTGGAAAGCGCCATCTTCGCCATCGCCCAGCACCTGCCCTTAACCGGCATCCTGGCCATCTTCCTTATTTTCCTCATCACCACCTTTTTCGTCACCAGCGCCAACTCCGCCGCCCTTTCCCTGGCCTGTTTCGTCTCCGGCAAGGAGAACCCGGGGCGCAACCTGCGGGCCTTCTGGGGCATCGCCTTAGGCGCCGTGGCCGCGGTCCTGGCCGGTACAGGAAAGCTCAAGGCCATCCAGACCGCCTCCATTGCCACGGCCTTTCCCATGATCTTTCTCCTGCTTATCTGCCTCTGGGGAACCTTCCGGGGGCTGAACAGACACATAAAGGAGAACCCCGACGCATAAACGATGTAAGGGGCACCGACTCCCGCCCCGGGGAACCGGCGCACCGGCCCTCGCCGGTGCCGAGGTTCCCACCATTTCCCGGACATTTCGTAACGAAGGAGACCATCGATGTACGACAGAATGCAGGAGTTAACCCAAGAGGATTTTACCCGGGTCCATGACAGCGCCATGGATCTGCTCAAAAACACGGGAATTGTCTTCAACGACGATGAAGCCATCGACATCTTCAAAAAAAACGGCGTCAAGACCGAGGGCAAGACGGTGTTCCTCACCGAAGCACAGGTGAAAAGCGCCGTGGAAAAGGCCCCCACCAAGTTCACCGTCACCGGGCGGAACCCGGAGAAAAACGTCACCATCGGTGAAGACGACTTCGTCTTTGTCCCCGGCTACGGCGCTCCGTACATCATCGACGCCGACGGGGTGCAGCGGGAAGCGGTCATGGAGGATTACGACACCTTCTGCAAGCTCATCCACACCTCCAAATACATCGACATGAACGGCTGGATGATGGTGGAGCCTTCGGACATGCCGCCGGAGACCGTCCACATGGACATGATGCTCTCCAACTTCCTCCTCTGCGACAAGCCCTGCATGGGTTCCCCGGTCTCGCGCCAGGGGGCCAAAGACGGCATTGAGATGGCGTCCATCGTCTTCGGGGGCAAAGACAAGATCATGGACACCCCGGTGTCGGTCTCCCTCATCAACTCCTTGTCCCCCTTGCAGTTCTCCGATGAGATGGTGGGTTCTCTCATCGAGCTGGCCCGCAACGGCCAGGCCTGCGTGGTGGCTTCCCTTATCATGGCCGGCGCCTCGGGCCCCGTGACCCTGGGCGGCGTCGCCGCCCTGCAGAACGCGGAGATCCTTGCCGGGATCACCCTGGCCCAGATGGTGCGGGAAGGGGCCCCGGTGATCTACGGCTCCACCTCGTCGGCCATGGACATGAAAACCGGAGCCCTCTCCATCGGCGCCCCGGCCCTTACCAAAAATACCAACGTCACCGCCCAGATGGCCCGATTCTACAACCTGCCCAGCCGAAGCGGCGGGGGCCTCACCGACGCCCTCTACCCCGACGGTCAGGCCGGCCTCGAATCGGCCCTGGCCCTCTCCACGGCGGCCCGGTCCGGCATCAACTTCATCCTTCATTCCTGCGGCATCCTGGGCTCCTACATCGCCATGAGCTTTGAAAAGTTCCTCATGGACGAGGAGCTTGCCGGCATGGTGCGCCAGATGCTCAAGCCCATCGCCTTTGACGAAGAGGGCATCGACGTGGAGATGATCAAAAAAACCGGCATCGGCGGGCAGTACCTCACCAACCCCAAGACCTTCAAGCTCTGCCGCACCGAGTTCTTCCTGCCCGATCTCATGACCCGCACCAACTACGACGCCTGGAGCGCCGGGGGCAAAAAACGCATCCATGAAGTGGCCGGAGACAAGATGAGCCAGCGCCTGGCCAAATACGAGAAACCCGACATCGATCCCTCCGTGGAAAAGGAGCTCACCGAATACGTTAACCGCCGCAAAAACGCTTAATCGATCGTTGAAAGGAAGCCCCATGGAATCAGGAGGAATCACCCGGCGCATCGGACGTCACCTTGACACCACAGTCTTTACTGGATCGGCCGTGCTGGTGGTTCCCTTTGTCCTGCTCGGGGCCGCAGCCCCCGCCCTGCTGAAAAGCATGAGCGGAGCAGCCCTTGGCTACCTGACCCAAAGCTGGAGCTGGCTCTACCTCTCCAGCGTCAACCTCTTCGTCGTCGCGGCCCTGGCCCTGGCACTCTCTCCTTACGGCAGGATACGCCTGGGCCGCGACGACGAAAAACCGGAGTACGGCTGGCTCAGCTGGTTTGCCATGCTCTTTTCCGCCGGCATGGGCATCGGCCTGGTCTTCTGGTCCATTGCCGAGCCCCTGTACCACTACGCCTCCCCCCCGAAAGGGGTGGGGGCCACGGCGGAATCGGCGCGGCTCGCCTTCCAGATCTTCTGCCACCACTGGGGCATCCACGCCTGGGGGACCTATGTGGCCGTGGGGCTGCCGTTGGCCTACTTCCAGTTCCGCAAAGGGCTTCCCGGCACCGTCTCGCACTGCCTCTTTCCAAGGGGCAAGGGAAAGCAAAAGGGCAACGGGGCCGCCAGCCGAACAGGCAAGCTGGTGGACATGCTGGCCGTCTGGGCCACGGTCATGGGGGTCGTCACCTCCCTGGGACTCGGGGCCCTGCAGATTACCAGCGGGCTTCACCTCTCCTGGGGACTTCCCGGGGGAACGGCCACCACGGCGGCGGTCATCGGTGTGATTACGGTGCTCTACATCGCCTCGGCCCTGAGCGGCGTCAAACGCGGCATCCGCATGCTCTCCCTGCTCAATGTGGCACTTATGGTGCTGCTGCTGATCTTTTTCATGGTGAAAGGCCCCTTCGGGTTCATTCTCAAAACCCTGGGGGTGGCCCTCACGGATTATGCCACCGGCATCCTCCCCCTCTCCACGACCTTCAGCCTTTTCGGCAACCGCGACTGGACCGAGAGCTGGACCGTCTTCTACTGGGCGTGGTGGATCGCCTGGGCCCCCTTTGTGGGGGCCTTTATCGCCACCATCTCCAGGGGACGGACCATCCGTGAGTTTGTCCTGGGGGTCATGTTCCTGCCGGCCCTCTTCTCCATCCTCTTCTCCACCGCCCTGGGCGGCACCGCCGTCTGGCTGGAGCTGGAGCAGGGAGCCGGCCTGATGAGCGCGGTGAGCCAGAGCCTTGAGGCGGCACTGTTTCAAACCCTGGCGCACCTGCCCCTCTACGGGCTGCTGGCCTTTCTGGCCAACCTGCTCATCGCTTCGTTTTTCATCACCTCGGCCGATTCGGCCACCCTTGTGATCAGCCGGTTTTCCACCGGCGGCCACGGGGGGGGACCGGAATCCGCCGAAGGAAAGCTCCTCATCGTTTTCTGGGGCCTTCTGCTGGGGGGCCTTGCCATGGTCCTCATCTGGTCCGGCGGGCTCAAAGCCCTCCAGACGGCGTCCATCATCGGCGCCTTTCCCTTTGTCTTCGTCATGCTGTTCCTGCTGGCCTCCCTCACCCGTGAGCTGATCCGGGAAGGAAAACCCAAGGCATGAACGGATATAAAACAGGATCACCAACAACCCGACACATAACAATGGAGAGTCATCATGTCTGATTTAAAAACCATCACCGAAACCCTTATTTCCGGCGACGGCGACACCCTCATGGTTCAAGTGAAAGAGGCCCTCGACCAGGGCACCCCCGCAGGTGAAATCCTGTCCGACGCCCTCATCGCTGGCATGGACATCGTGGGAGAGCGCATGGAGACCGGAGAGATGTTTATCCCCGAGGTCCTCATGTCGGCCCAGGCCATGGGTGAGGCCGTGGAGATCCTGAAGCCCCTGCTGGCCGAAGGCGAAACGAGCACCGCAGGCCGCGTGATCATCGGCACCGTCAAGGGCGATCTCCACGATATCGGAAAAAACCTGGTGGTGATGATGATGGAGAGCGCAGGCTTTGAGGTCACCGACCTGGGCGTGGACGTGGACGCCGACGCCTTCATGAAGGCCATCGAAGAGCTCAACCCCCACATCGTGGGACTCTCCGCCCTTCTGACCACCACCATGCCCGCCATGCGGGACACCGTGGACAAAATCGCCCAGGCCGGGAAAAAAGACTCCTTGAAAATCATGGTGGGCGGGGCCCCTGTGAACCAGGCCTTTGCCGATGAGATCGGCGCCGACGCTTACGCCTCCGATGCCGGTTCCGCCTGCAAACTGGCCAAGGCCATGCTCCGGTAAACCTGAGCGGTTCGGGTGTTCATTTTTCACGGCAATATATCAATGAAGGAGAGACCATGTTTACCGTTATCGGAGAACGCATCAACACCACCCTGAAAAAAGTCAAGGCGGCCGTCACCGAACGCGATGCCGACTACATCGCAGAGGACGTCAAGCGGCAGGAGGCCTGCGGGGCCACCTACATCGACGTCAACGCCGGGGCCCGCATCGGCCATGAAGAAGAGGACATGAAGTGGCTCCTCTCCGTCATTCAAGGGGCCACCAAGCTCCCCTTGTGCCTGGACAGCCCGGACCCGGCCATCCTGGAGATGGCCTACGGCCTGGTGGAGCAGACACCCCTTATCAACTCCATCAGCCTGGAAAAGGACCGGTTCGACCCCATGATGCAGTACCTGAAGGGCAAGGAGTGCCGCATCATCGCCCTGTGCATGGACGACTCCGGCATGCCCAAAAGCGTGGACGACATCTTCGACCGGGCAAAATCCCTGGTTGCAGAACTCGAAGGCATCGGATTCAAACGGGACGACATCTTCATCGATCCCCTGATCCAGCCCATGAGCGTGGCCGCGGAAAACGGGAACATGGCCATGGATGCCGTTGAAAAAATCATGACGGAGCTCGAAGGGGTCCACACCACCGGCGGCCTCTCCAACATCTCCTACGGCCTGCCCCAGCGCAAAATGGTCAACCGGATCTTCCTGGCCATGATGATGGCCCGGGGCTACGACTCGGCCATCATGGACCCCCTGGACAAAGAGATCATGGCCGTGCTGAAAACCGCGGACATGCTCAAAGGAGCCGACAACTTCTGCATGAACTACTTGAAAGCCGTGCGCGCAGGCGACATCGTCGCCTGATCCGCCCCTGCCCGGCAGGGGCGTTCCCCCGACCCTGCCGGTAACGGATCCCGCGCGCGACCCGAAGGGCCCATGCCTGGCATGCGGCCCTTCCCAAAATTAGAAAAGACAAACGCATGCCGGAGGCTGGCTTTTTGACCATCGAAGGTCTTTTTTTGGATACACTGGAAAAAAAAACCATGAAACAGCACACCCTCACCCTCCTGCCGGGACGGCGGGTCATCGTCTGTCGGGACGGGGATCTCATCGCCCCGGCCCTGGCATCGGCCGGGATCTTCCTTCGCACGGACTGCGGGGGAAAGGGGATCTGCGGCAAGTGCCGGGTCACCCTCTCGGAAACGTCGTTGAACCGCGTCTCCCATAACGGCGACGACGAAAAGAGCCCCCATCGCCTGGCCTGCCGAACGCGGATCCACGGTGACATCTCCCTCACCATCCCGGCGGCCACCCTCATGACGGCCACCCCCGTCACCAAGGCCCCGGCCCTGCTCCCGGCCCACTACACCCTGGCCGGAGAGGATATCCGGGAGGACGACCTGGGCGTGGCCGTGGACCTGGGCACCACCACCATCGCCTTGTACCTTTTAAGTCTCTCCAACAAAAAACTCCTGGGCTCTTTGTCCGTAAAAAACCCCCAGACCACCTTCGGGGCCGATGTCATGGCCCGCATCGACGCGGTGCGGAGGGACGAGGAGGCCCTGTCCACCCAGCGGACCCTTGTGGTCCGTGCCATCGAATGGGGATGCCGGGAGCTGCTCAAGCAGGCGGGCACATCGGCGGACCAGCTGAAGAGCATCGTCGCCGTGGGCAACACCACCATGATCCATATCCTCGCAGGGGTCAGCCCGGCCCCTTTGGGGGTGGCCCCGTACGACCCCGTGTTTACCGACATCCGGCGCCTGGCCTTTGACGCCCGGGTCTTCACCCTCGCCCCTGCAACGCGCTGGACCACCCTGCCCCTTCTCTCGGGGTTTCTGGGATGCGACATCATCAGCGCCGCCCTGGCCGTGGACCTGATGAACGCTCCGCCCGGAACCCTGTTGGTGGACATCGGCACCAACGGAGAGATCATGCTGAAAAACAACGACGGGATTTATGCCGCCTCCTGTGCCACCGGCCCCGCCTTTGAGGGCGGCGCCCTCTCCTGCGGCATGCCCGCCGTGGAAGGCGCCATCGACCGCGTCACCATCGACCGGAAGACCGGACGGGCAAGCTTCACCCAGATCGGCAGGCCCCGGACAGGGGCCACCGGCATCTGCGGCTCCGGTATCATAAGCGCCATGGCCGAACTTTTGCGCACCGGCCTGGTGCGCCCCGACGGCCGTTTTGATACCCGGCGCATCAAGGGCGCCATCCACACCGACGCCACGGGGAACCCCGTCTACACCATCGCCCCGGAAAACAAGGCCTCCGGATTCCCTGCGGTCACCATCACCCAAAAGGACATCCGGGCCATGCAGCTCGCCAAGGGCGCCCTCATGGCGGGCATTGAGCTCCTTCTCAAACACTCCGGCACGGACGCCCCCACCGAGATCCTCCTGGCCGGCGCCTTTGGAAGCGTCCTGGTAGAAGACGACGCCCTGGTCATCGGGATGCTCCCTGCGGCCTGCCGGGGAAAGATCCGCTTTGTGGGCAATGCCGCCGGTACCGGAGCGGTCCTGGCCCTGTGCGACCGGAAAAAGTTCACGGCCATGGAGACCATTGCCGAGCGCACCCGGGTCTTCAACCTGGCCGACGACCCCGCATTCAACGAGCTCTTCATCAACGCCCTTGGCTTTCCGTAAAGCCACTTTCCCCCGTGCCGGCCCTTCAGGCCCGGTGCGGGCATCCCCTTCCGGAAAAGAGGGAAAACCCACTTTCCCCTTGAAACCACGGCGCCTCCTCCATTAGAGTTCTTTACATCCACCATGACCTCACCACCGACTCTAAAAGGTACCCTGCCATGACGGACCCGGACACACTCTACAAACGCATCGGCCTCAGCCTGGAGGACCTGACGGGCATCCTGTCCGAGACAGACGACGGGGTCCTGATCACCGACGCCAAAGGGGTAATCCTTTTTTACAATGAGGCGTTGTCCCGCATCGACAGCACGGACAGAAAGCTTGCCCTGGGTCGTCAACTGACGGACGTCTACACGGTCACGGAAAAAGACAGCCCCACCCTCACATGCCTGGCCACCGGCCAGACCATCATTCACCACACGCAATTTTACCGAACGCGGCATGGGCGGGCGGTCTTTGCCATGCAAAACGTGTTTCCCCTGTTTGACGGCCAGCGCCTCAAGGGCGCCATCTGCTTTGTCAGGGAGTACAGTGCCATTGAAAAAGAGGTGGACGAGACCTCACGGTTCCGCCTCGGGAATCGCGACACCCAAACCAGGGAGAGACGATTCACCTTCGAAGATATCGTCGGCAGTTCACCTGAGCTGCAACGGTGCCTCCACACCGCAAAAATGGCGGCAAGCTCCCCTTCCCCCATCATGATCTACGGTGAAAGCGGAACCGGCAAAGAGCTCTTCGCCCAGTCCGTCCACAACGAGGCCCCGTGGAGGGACAGGCCCTTTGTCGCCGTCAACTGTTCGGCCATTCCTGAAACCCTGCTGGAGGGCATCCTCTTCGGAACCTCCAAAGGGGCCTTTACCGATGCCCAGGACAAAGCCGGACTGTTTGAAAAGGCCAACGGCGGAACCCTGTTCCTGGATGAGGTCAACTCCATGCCCGTGGGCCTTCAGGCCAAACTGCTGCGGGCCATCCAGGAGAAAAAAATCAGGAGGGTCGGCTCCGCCACGGAGATCAGCATTGAGCTCAAGGTCATCAGCTCCGTCAACGAGGAACCCAAAAAAGCCATAGAAAATACCACCCTTCGCCGGGACCTCTACTATCGCCTTGCCGTGGTCTACATTTCCATCCCGCCGCTGCGGCAGCGCATGGAAGATATTGCGCTCCTCGTCGATCATTTCATCGCAAAGTGCAACGTCAAACTGAACCGCGCCATCCACAGCGTCTCGGAAACCGTCATGCACCTCTTTGTCTCATACCGCTGGCCCGGCAATATCCGGGAGCTGGAACACGTGATCGAAGGGGCCATGAACCTGGTGGGGGACCGGCGGCACATCGAAAGCACCCACCTGCCCAGCCACTTTATGGCGGCGGTCACCCCCCCAGCCCCCACGCCCATTGCCGGCCTTGAGTCACCACCCCCGGGCCCTGGTGCCCTTCCTGTTCCGCCTTCGGAGGGCGAGGCGACCCTCCCCGAGCTCCTCAATGCCTACGAAGAAAAAATCCTTCGCCGCCAGCTCACCACCCATCAAGGCAATGCGGCCAAGGCAGCGCGGGCACTGGGTATTTCCCGCCAGCTCATGTACCACAAGATGCGAAAACTCGGCATCCGGGGGGACGAACATCAATAACGCCGGGCGTTCTGGGATTAAAATTGATGGGAAAGCAGCCCTTTATGGTTAAAGTCGAATAAATCACAGGATCAAAAGGGCTCAAAAAAAAAAAGCAATGCCTCCGGCGGCGAGGTGTGCCACCTCGAAAGCAGGTTGCGAATGCGCTTTCCCCGTCGTTATAAAATCTGGCAAAAGTATAGTCCCGGCAGGACCGCCGGAGGCAGTCAGCCATAAATGACAAATATATTTTACAGTTTTTGACAAAAATATTTGTCACCCCAAGGCAAATACGACAAATATATTTGGCATCCGGAGTTCCTTCCGGCATGAACCATTCATATTTTTCCAGTGAAGCACAACATCGCAACAAACTGTAATAATACCCCATTCACCTACTTCTCTTTGCCATCCGCCCACATCTACCCCACCAGAAAAACAGATATGGTACCCCTCTTGCACTAAGAAAACAGTACCATTCACGGAGGTTAACCCACCCCGGGAGTGGGTTGTTTTCCCTTGCATCCGGCAATGCCCCTAATCACACAGGAGATAAGACAAATGAAAATAACTCGTGTCCAGGCCACGGCTGTCAGCATTCCCTTTGACGCACCCTATATCTGGTCCGTCGGGGAATACACGGGCATCACGCGCGTGATTGTGGAAGTGGAGACCGACGACGGGATCGTGGGCATCGGAGAGGCGCCGTCCTGGGAGTGCGAAGCGGACATCAACGACCACATGGCAGCGAAACTCATCGGGGCGGACCCCATTGACCTGGAAGCCTGCGAGCTCTTGTGTGTCCCGGAGACAAAGGTCCTTGCCAACACGGACGGCAACACCCCCTTGAAATCCTTCGGGGGCATTGAGATGGCCCTCTGGGACATCCGCGGCAAAGCCTGGAACCTGCCCCTGTACAAACTGCTCGGGGGAGCGGTTCGCAAAGAGATTCCCTTCACAGAGTACTATGCCTTTCGCCCGCAGAACGGAAACGCCGGGGGCCTCAAAACGGCCGCGGAGATCGCCGACTATTGCGCCCGCATGCGCTCAGAGCACGGTTCCACCTTCTTTGAAGGCAAATGCTCCACGGGCAACCCCGCTCTGGACATCGAGGTGACCCGGGCGGTGCGGGATGCCGTGGGCGAGGACGCCATGATCCGCTTAGACGGCAACATGGCCTGGACCCTGCCGTCGGCACAACAGCTCCTTTCCGGCATCGAGCCACTGAACATCCGGAACTTCGAGGACCCGGTGCCCACCTTCTGGGAGATGGAAAAACTACGAAAGCACTCCGCCATCCCCTTTTCCACACACACCCCCGACCTGGCCCTTGCCACACGCATCGGAGTGCCGGACACCTTCGTCTTGAACCTGACGGCCTTGGGGGGCATCTCCCGGACCCTGCGGTTCATCGCGGCCTGTGAGCACATGGGCATCGGATTCTGGTTTTACAGCGGAGACACGGGCCTTGCCACCACGGCCTACCTCCATGTCACCGCCGCCGTGCGCCACATCTGCGAGCCCCACCAGTCCCTCTTCCGCTTCATGACCGAAGACGTCATCGAAGAAGGCCCCTACAACGCCGTCAACAACACCGTGCCGGTGCCTGAAGGGCCGGGCCTCGGGGTCACCCTCTCCCGAGAGAACATGCAACGATGCCACCGGCGGTTTGTGGAGCAGGGCCCCATGGCCCAGTATCTGGACCCGGCAAAATCCAACACCTACCTTCGCGTGCCCCTGGGATAAGCGGCAATGCCGGCACCAAGGCCTTTGAATTAAGCCGTATGTAACGACACCATTTCAAGCCAAGGATAAGGACACCGTGAACGAAAAGCTTCAAAAAATCCACCAGGCATCCATGACCATCCTCCGGGAGGTGGGCGTCCGCCTCCACCACCGGCAGACCCTGGAGACATTGCAAAAAAACGGAATCCGCGTGGAGGGAGAGACCGCCTTTTTCACCGAGGACCAGATCATGGAGCGGATCCGCCAGGCCCCGTCCCACTTCACCCTCCATGCCCGAAACCCTGAGCACAACGTCACCATCGGAGCAGGCACCACGGCCTACATCGGGGGATACGGCAGCCCGGCCATCATCGAAGCCGACGGGTCAAGGCGCAACGCAACCCTGGCGGACTACCTCCGATTCATCAAGCTGGTGCACCAGACACCCGAGTTCTGCATCAACGGGGGCATCCTCGCCCAGCCCTCGGACATCCCCGCCGAGCAGTTTCAACTCATCATGACCTACGCGGCCATGCGCTTTTCAGACAAGTGCATCATGTCCCAGCCCGGCTCCGCCCCGGAGGTGGAGGCCGTCATGGAGATGGCCGCCCTTCTCTTCGGAGGGCGGGAGGCCCTGCGCGAGAAGCCGCGCCTTATCGCCCTGATCAACACCCTCAGCCCCCTGCAGATGGACAGCCACACCCTGGAAACCCTGTGGGCCTACGCCACCCACCGCCAGCCGGTCATCATCGGGGCGGGGGTCATGTGCGGGACCACCGCCCCGGTGACCCTTGCAGGAAGCCTTGCCCAGGGCAACGCGGAGACCCTGGCCGGTGTCGCCATCGCCCAGATCATCCAGCCCGGCACCCCGGTGGTCATGGCCATCAACACCACCCCGGTGGACATGCGCACGGCAGGCGTCAACATTGGCTCCCCCGATCATGCCCTGGCCGTCACTTACTGCGCCGGCCTTTCCCGCATGTACGGCATCCCCTGCCGCTGCGGCGGCACCAACACCGATGCCAACG
This sequence comes from Desulfoluna spongiiphila, assembly GCF_900101345.1. Classification (GTDB taxonomy): domain Bacteria; phylum Desulfobacterota; class Desulfobacteria; order Desulfobacterales; family Desulfolunaceae; genus Desulfoluna; species Desulfoluna spongiiphila. The sequence continues at coordinate 560,477 of NZ_FMUX01000001.1, forward strand.
GCCCCACGGCCCAAAGCGGCGCCGAAGCCATGATGTCCATGTTCGTCTCGGTCCAGGAAAAGGTCAGCCTTGTCATCCACAGCGCCGGAATCCTCGACGGCTGGGCGGCCATGTCCTTTGAAAAATTCATCGCCGATGTGGATATCATCCGCCGGGTCGAACGGTTCTTTGCCGACACCCCGATCGATGATGATGCCCTGGCCGTGGAAGCCGTGCGGTCGGCCGGTCCGGGCGGCCAATACCTCACCTCGCCCCACACCATGAAAAACTGCCGCAAGGCCTCCTGGATCTCCGGCATTGCCTTAAGCGGCCCGCTGCCCGAAGGCACCACGGCCTTTGAGGCATCCATTGGGAAAATCCATCAGACCATGGAGGCCCTGGTGAAGACCTACAAAGAACCGGCCCTGGCCCCTGAAGCACAGGAGGCCCTGGAGAATTACCTGAAGGAAAAAGGAGTGGACCTGACCGTTCTGAACCACCTGACCTGAATACCCGACGGGTCCTCTCCGGAAACGATCGACCCTTTTTGATGATGTATGCGTCTGTTTCCCGGCCGGTCCGCTACCAATGCAGTCCCTGGACTTGCCGGGAATGCCTGCCACCGCCTGTGCACCTTGGCCCCGAACGGTCACGGCCCACACGGCGGCAACTGAGAGTAAGGAGGAGTGAGATGAGCAGCATGAGTCAACGTGAAAGCACCACCACCCCGCCAACCCCTGCCAAGCCTTACGGGGCCTGGTTCCTTCGCATGGACCGGTATGTCGTCGGCATGTCCATGGCCGCCATCATCGGATTCATGGCGTGGACCCTCATCGCCCCGGAAGCGATGAGCAAAGCCATGAAGGCTTTTTTCAACTTTGCAACCCACCAGTTCGGTTGGCTCTACCTGATCACCGGTATCTTTTTCTGCGCCTTCGCCCTCTGGCTGGCCTTCGGCCCCTTTGGCCACGTCAAGCTGGGAAAGGATGATGAAAAACCCCGGTTTTCCTTCTTCTCCTGGTTCAGCATGATCTTCGCCTGCGGGTACGGCATCGGCGTGGTGTACTGGGTCGCGGCCGAGCCCCTGAGCTTTTACTCCTCACCCCCCTTCGGCATCGCCCCCTTGAGCCAGCAGGCGGGTGAGATCGCCCTGGCCTACACCTATTTCCACTGGGGCTGGACACCGTGGGCCATGTACCTCGCCATCTCGGCCCCCATCGGGTACCTGATGTTTCGACGGGGGGAAGCGCCCCGGTTTTCCACCATGCTCCGCCCCCTCATCGGGCACCTCGCCGACGGGCGCATCGGCAAAACCCTGGACGCCTTCCTCGTGCTGGGAACCATCTTCGGTATTGCGACCTCTGCTGGTTTCGGCATCATGCAGCTTGCCTCGGGCCTCAACCACTTCTTCGGGCTCACCATCAACACCGGGCTCTACCTTCTTATCGCCGGTGTCTGGCTCGTCCTCTACACGGCAAGTTCCATCTCAGGCATCGACAAGGGGATCAAAATCCTCAGCAACATCAACATCCCCCTGGCCATTGCCCTGATGGCCATGGTCCTTGTCCTCGGCCCAACCCTCTTCATCTGCGACCTCGGATTCAACTCCCTGGGCATCTACATCAACAACTTCTTTAAGTTCAGCTTCCACACCGACCCCATTGCGGCAGGGGGATTTCCCCAGGGGTGGACGATTTTTTACTGGGCGTGGTGGATCGCCTGTGCCCCGGCCACCGGCATGTTCATCGCCTCCATCTCCAGGGGCCGGACCATCAAAGAGGTGGTCCTTGTCCACATGGCCGTGGCGCCTTTTGCCACGTGGATGTGGTTTGCCACCTTCGGGTCCACCGCCCTGCACCAGCAGATCAAGCAGGGAATCGACCTGGTGGGCCAGATGAAATCAGGCTCCGGCGATATCGTCTTTGCCGTGCTGGGCAACCTCCCCTTGGGCAACCTCATGGGCGTGATGTTCCTCTTTCTCGTGCTCTTCTTCCTGGCCACCACCGTGGACTCCTTTGCCTATGTCTGTGCCCAGATCTCAACGCGAAAAAGCCAGAACCCCGAGGTCCCTCCCAAACCCATCCGGGCCCTGTGGGCCATCGCCATCGGTGTCATCAGCGTTACCCTCGTGCTCTTCGGAGAGGGGATCTCGGGCTTGCAGCTCTCCTCCATCGCCGCGTCCCTGATGATTATCTTTGTCATGATCGCCATCTGCTTTGCCATGGTGAAAATGCTCAGAACCCATGAAACCCCCAAATAACCCTCCGGGCGGCTCCTGCCGCCCGTTTCATCGTGGAGACCACACCGTGAAAGAGACCATCACAACACCCCGTGCCCCCAAGGCCGTGGGCCCGTATGCCCAGGCCATTCGCCACGGCAGCACCCTCTACCTCTCCGGCCAGCTCGCCATGAATCCTGAAACAGGCCTCTTTGAGCGGTCAAGCGTGGCCCAGCAGACCCGGCGCTGCATGGAGAACATCAAAGCGGTCCTTGAGGCAGCCGGCGCCTCCATGGAAAACCTCCTCAACTGTACTGTGTTTCTCTCCTCCATGGATCATTTTGGCGCCTTCAACGACGTCTATGCCTCCTACTTCCCGCACAACCCACCGGCCCGGATCACCGTGGCCTCAGCCGGGATCTTTGACGGCCTGGATGTGGAGATCGCCGCCGTGGCAGGCCTGGATTAATCATCCCAACCCAATGGAGTCCTTTTTATGTTTGACATGACAACCCTGACAGAAACCCTCATCGCCGGGGACGGCGAGACCCTCAAATCCCAGGTCAACCAGGCCCTGGACCAGGGCGTTGCCCCAAACGACATCCTCTCCTCCGGGCTCATCTCGGGCATGGACATCGTGGGAGAGCGCATGGAAACCGGGGAGATGTTCATCCCCGAAGTGCTCATGTCCGCCCATGCCATGGGCGAGGCCGTGGAGATCTTAAAACCCCTGCTCTCCGAGGAAGATACCACCTCGGCGGGGCGGGTGCTCATCGGCACCGTGAAGGGAGACCTCCACGACATCGGAAAAAACCTCGTGGTGATGATGATGCAGAGCGCAGGCTTTGAGGTGACCGACCTGGGCGTGGACGTGGACGCCGACGCCTTCATGAACGCCATCGAAGAGCTCAAGCCCCACATCGTAGGCCTTTCCGCCCTTTTAACCACCACCATGCCCATGCTGCGGGATACCGTGACCAAAATCACCGAGAGCGGCAAACGCGATAGCATCAAAATCATGGTGGGGGGTGCTCCGGTGAACCAGGACTTCGCCGATGAGATCGGGGCCGATGCCTATGCCCCGGACGCCGGTTCCGCCAGCAAGCTGGCCAAGGCCATGCTCAGGTAAAGGCCGCACCCCGAAACCCATTCGCTTTATTTTCTGATTACACCCCAAGGAGGGACCATGTTTACCGTCATCGGCGAACGCATCAACACCACCTTAAAAAAAATCAAGGCGGCCGTCACCGACCGCGATGCCGACTACATCATTGACGACGTCAAACGGCAGGAAGCCTGCGGGGCCACCTACATCGACGTCAACGCCGGGGCCCGCATCGGCCATGAGGAAGAGGACATGAAATGGCTCCTCTCCGTCATCCAGGGAGCAACCAAACTCCCCTTGTGCCTGGACAGCCCGGACCCGGCCATCCTGGAGATGGCCTACGGCCTGGTGGAGCAGACGCCCCTTATCAACTCCATCAGCCTGGAAAAAGACCGGTTCGACCCCATGATGCAGTACCTGAAAGGCAAGGAGTGCCGCATCATCGCCCTGTGCATGGACGACTCCGGCATGCCCAAAACCGTGGACGACATCTTTGCCCGGGCAAAAGCCCTGGTGGAAGAACTCGAAGGCATCGGCTTTGACCGGGACGACATCTTCATCGACCCCCTGATCCAACCCATGAGCGTGGCCGCGGGCAACGGAACCATGGCCATGGACGCCGTGGAAAAAATCATGACGGAGCTCAAAGGGGTCCACACCACAGGCGGCCTCTCCAACATCTCCTACGGCCTGCCCCAGCGCAAAATGGTCAACCGCGTCTTCCTGGCCATGATGATGGCCCGGGGCTTTGATTCGGCCATCATGGATCCCCTGGACAAAGAGATCATGGCCGTACTGAAAACCGGGGACATGCTCAAAGGAGCCGACACCTTCTGCATGCACTACCTGAAAGCCGTGCGCACAGGTGACATCGTCGCCTGATCCGCCCCTGCCCGGCAGGGGCGTTCCCCCGACCCTGCCGGTACGGATCCCGCGCGCGCGACCCGAAGGGCCCATGCCTGGCATGCGGCCCTTCCACGTTTCGCCTTGCCCTGGACGGTTTGAGTGTGTTATTTTTACGAAAAAATATGATTAGGGAGCCCACAATGGCGTAGGCCCCTGAGCACAGGCAATGAAGCCCGCATGACAGATCCCCTTTTCCGGATCGTCCCCGCGGGCTTTTTTTTTGCACAAAAAAACCCGGCCCCCCGAAGGGTCACCAGGCTGTGGAGTGTTGTAACATCATGGGAAACACAGGACGCATCCTCACCATCGATGCACGCATTACGCCGGAAGAGGTCCTTGCCCTGGCCGCCCCGGCATGGGCCAGCCAACCGGACGCTCCGGCCGTCGCAGGGACCATCGCCGAAGAGATGAACCGCATCATCCGGCCCGAGGCGCTGTTTCAATGGTTCGAGCTGACGGAGGTTCAAGCTGAAGAAATCGTGGCCACGGAACCGGTCTCCGGCACCACGGCCCGCCTCACCACCGGCGGGTTTTCCCCGTACTTTCACCGTGCCAGCCGCTTTCTGGCCGCGATCTACACCCTGGGGCCCAAGGTGGACACCCTGCTGCACCGCGTCATGGCAGAGGGGCTGGAAATGGAAGCCCACTTCGTCAACATGGGATCCCTTGCGGCCCTCACCCGCACCGCATCGGTCCTCACCCGCCTGGCTGAAAACCGGGCAAAAAAAGAGGGGGTCGGTGTCAGCCCCCCGCTAAGCCCCGGCTCCATCGAGGGGTGGGAACTTGAGAGCCAGCATGAGCTGTGCGCCCTGTTCCCCATTGACTCCATCGGAATCACCCAGGGAGACGACGCCATCCTCTCTCCCATGAACACCCTTTCGGTGGTCATCGCCATCGGACCAGGCTTCACGGACACAAGGGCCGGGTCGCCCTGCCGCCTCTGCCGCATGGGGGGAAGCTGCACCCTTACCTGCAGCAACCACAAGGCCACCCTCACCCACAGAAAAGCGGGTTAAGGGGGATTACGGGGTCCGGCCAATGAGCACCAGACCGGCCAGGGCTCCCATGCCTCCATCGGAGGCACAGCTTTCCGAGGTCACTTTGTTCACCGGCCACCCGGCCAGCTCGCACAGGGCGGTAAAATCCAGGCCAAGCCCCGACATGGAGGGCTTGGAAAGCCCCTCGTGACGGCAGAGGCCGCCTTTCAGCCTCAGGCAGTCATCAAACTCACTGCAAAAAAGCGACTTGCACCCACCCGTGGCAACCCCCATGGTCATCACGCATCCTGCCCTTCCGGCAAACCGTTCCAGGATCGCAGCGGTTTCATGGATCTTCCGGGAGACCGGAAGCCGCTCATCGGTCATCAAGACAGACACCGGCAGGTCGTACTTGAACACCACCGCCTTTTCATACCAGTCGAGGGAGAGCTCAAATTCACGCGCAGAGGGGCCATGGGGCGGACAATGCCCGGAGGTGCCGTAGTTGGGACACTTCGGCTCACGGCAATAGCGCACCAGCTCCGGGTTCACCGTCAGTGCTGCCGCATCCACCACCTTGGCGTCGGACGCACCGAACTCCCGGGCAATGGCCATCATCTGCTCTGTTATATCCTGAAGACTCATGGGTTGGGTATTCGTCATCTGGCCTCTCCGCATCCGATAAATTGAGTTGGGTTTTCCAACAGTATATACCACAGGTGGAAAGCTGGATGCAGTGAAAATACGCCGCCGCGCCCCGGAAGCTACCTGTTGCCCAGGGTCTGCCGGGCCTGCCGGTACTCCTCGGCCGTCAATTCCCCGCGGGCAAACCGGCTGTCGAGAATGGATGCGGCCTCGCCTCCCATGGAGGAAGGGCCCGACCCCTGACGGGTGATGCGCTTGAACGCCCAGATGACAAACCCGATAAGGGCTGCCCAGAAGAGAAAATGAACGATCCATCCCCAGGCATGGGGAATACCCATCCCGGAGAATCCGAACAAGGTGTTGCATTGCCACATGATGGCCTCCTTTGGCTCATAAACGATGATGGTGCGGGCAGGTGCCAACGACATACCGGATCAAGCGCGCCGGGCGCCGATCCGGGATGCGTGTTTGGCCTGTGCCGGGTCCTACCAGTTGTTGTGATTCCGGCCCTTGTGGTACCCGTCGCCCATTCCATGGTCCATTCCGTGACCCATGCCTCGCCCCTTGAAGGGAACCCCTGCGGCCACGGCTTTTTCACGAAGCTGGTCTTTCAACCCTGCGATCTCACCGGACAGTTTACCGGCCGCTTTGGGATCGGGGTTCTCTCCGGCCATCAGGGCCCGGTACTCGCCTTTTTTTTCCGCAAGGCTCTGGCGCAGTCCAGCGGTATCCTTCATAAAGGCCTGCCGGGCCTGGATCTGCTCGTCGGTCATGTTCTGCTGGATGCAGCCCCCGTCCCTGTACCCCTGATGGCTTCGTCCGGCAAGGACCTGCGTGGCGGAAAACCCGGTGATGGCTACGGCGATGAGGATAAGTGTGATTTTTTTCATGGTCTGACTCCTTCTTGTTTTATTCAAATGACATGTTGTGTTGTTTGGTTTGAAACCTGATGCCGGTGGAGATGCCGGCGTTTGACAAGAAGATATTCCAAGAGTTGTGCCAAGTCGGTTTTATTTTTTACAAAAACCTGAAAACATTACCTATATTTTCACAACACGTCCCAACAAGGGGATGGCGGGTCATGGGCGGTGTGTGGTATTATACCCCACATGGCATCGTACCATGCGGGGTGTGTCCAAAAATGCCCCACATGGTGCCGGAGCCGTGGCATCGAAGCCGAGAAGAACCCCGGGGAATCGGTTTCGCAAGGGGTCGGTCACCCTTTCCCCCACGCCCATCAGACAGATGTTATTCAGGGCAGTTGGCCCTCATCATGTGGAGACCCCGTCAGGATAACGGCAGGCCCTCTCCCCCGAACGCCACATATATCCTAACGGTGGCGTCAATCTTGCAAGGTGCATGCAGGAGGGCCGGGCCTGAGCCATGGCCCGGCAATCCGAGGAACCGATCCGCCGAAAGGCACTTATCCATGACTGCAACAAAGGTGTGTATGCTGCGATGAAACTGACACTGGAACGATCGTCCAACACAAGCCGGTCCGGCATCTGGGTGGCGGCAGGCGCCGTGCTGATCCTGATCCTGGTGGTGCTTCTCCTTGCGGTCCGCAACCACCGCCGGGAGGTGGACAATGCCGACGGGCTGCTCCTGGCAAAGGGGGATGCCCTCCTCCGCACCATCGAGGCGGGAACCCGTGCCGGGATGTTGAGGATGCGATGGGGCCGGGGCCAGCTCCAGCATCTCCTGGAAGAGACGGGCCGCCAGCCCGGGGTCCTTTTCATCGCCATCACCTCCCCGTCGGGACGGATCCTGGCCCACAGCGACCGGGACGCCCTGGGCCTGGGTCTCAGGCTTCCCCGAGAGGCAAAGGAGGCCAAGGGCCTGCGCGCCGTGCAGAGGGAAGAGGCCGACGGCAACCTCACCTTTCTGGTGTGGCGGGAGTTCAAGCCCCTCATCGCCGACAGCCGGTCCGGACGGATGGGCGAGCACATGGGTCGCATGCATGGGGGGGATCACATGGGAGGGAGTTGGAAGGACAAGAAAGACCACAGGCTCTTTCCCGAGGAGAGGGACAAACCCCTCATTGTGCTGGCCCTGGACCGGACGCCCTATGATCTGGTCCGAAACCGGGACCTGCGCAGCACCCTGGTGATCTCAGGGCTCCTGCTTCTTCTCGGGGTCGGGGGCATTGCCTCGCTCTTCTGGTTCCAGACCTACCGCCTGGCCAAGGAGAGCTTAAGGGACACCAGCGCCATGGCCCGGGAGGTGGTCACCTCCCTTCCCGTGGGGCTCATGGTGGTGGACAGAGACGGGGCCGTCGCCTTTATGAACGCCGCCGCCGAAGAGATCTCAGGCCTTGAAAGCTCCGTGGTCCGAGGAAAACCCGCCGCGTCCGTGCTGCCCGGCCTCATGGACACCGTGGACACCGCCCTCAACGCCGGAAACCCCCTCCACGAGGAGGAACACCTCTGCCGGTTCCCCTCGGGCCGGAGCGTCCCTTTAAGCATCAGCGCCTCGTCCATCGTCCATGAAGACGGGGGCAGCGTAGGACGGGTGGTGATATTAAGGGACCTGCGGGAGGTCAAGCGCCTGGAAAAGGAGCTGCGCCACAAGGAAAAACTGGCCGCCATCGGCGACATGGCAGCAGGCGTGGCCCACGAGATCCGGAACCCCTTGAGTTCCATCAAGGGCATCGCCACCTATTTCCGGGGGCTCTTTGACGAGTCCCATGACGCCCGGGAGACCGCAGGCGTCATGATCGACGAGGTGGACCGCCTGAACCGGGCCGTCACGGAGCTCCTCACCATCGCAGGGCCCACCCGGCTGGTCACGGCACGCCACAACGTGGGCGATCTTGTGGAGCGCGCCGTTCGCCTTGTGGAAGCCGAAGCCGACTCCCTTGGGGTGACCGTGACGGTGGAGGCGCCGGAAACCCCGGTCATGGGCATTTTAGACGCGGATCGCCTCACCCAGTCCCTGCTGAACCTGTTTCTCAACGCCCTTCAGGCCATGAAGGAAACAGGTGGACGCCTTGCCGTCACCCTTGAACAGCCCCCCGGGATGATCCGCCTGTCGGTGGCCGACACCGGATGCGGCATGGATGCCGCAACCCTCTCAAGCATCTTTGACCCCTATTTCACCACCAAGGCCGACGGCACGGGCCTGGGGCTTGCCATCGTGCACAACATCATCGAAGCCCACGGCGGCACCATTGAGGTGAACAGCCGACCGGACCAGGGCACACGCTTTGACATCGGGCTGCCACAAGGAGATTAAATGAACCGAAAGATACGGGTGCTGATCGTAGACGACGACCGGGGCCATCGCATTACATTAAACACCCTGCTCCAGAGCTGGGGCCATGAGACCGGCACCGCCGACGACGGGCTCCAGGCCGTTACGTGCGTGAAAGAGGCGTCCTGGGACGCGGTGCTCATGGACGTGCGCATGGCCGAGATGGACGGCATCTCCGCCATGAAGGAGATCAAGGCCTACAACCCGGCCATTCCCATTTTGATCATGACCGCCTACTCCTCGGTGGAGACCGCCATAAGCGCCCTCAAATCCGGGGCATACGACTACCTGATGAAGCCCTTGGATTTCGACCTGCTGAAGCTCACCCTGGACCGGGCCGTTGAACATGCGGGATTAAAGGAAGAGAACCGTCAGCTGCGGGCCGACCTCGGGGACTCGCCCCTGGATGAGGTCATCGGCTCCAGCCCGGCCATGAAGGATTTGGGGGAGATGCTGGTGATGATCGCCCCCTCCGAGGCCACGGTCCTCATCACCGGGGAGAGCGGCACCGGAAAAGAGCTGGTGGCACGGCTCATCCACCGGAAAAGCACCCGGAGCCACAACCCCATGGTGGTGGTAAACTGCGCCGCCCTCACCGACACCCTGTTGGAATCCGAGCTCTTCGGCCACGAACGGGGCGCCTTTACCGGGGCGGACCGGCGGCGCGAGGGGCTCTTCATGCAGGCCGACGGGGGGACCCTCTTCCTGGACGAAATCGGTGAGACCTCGGCCGCCATGCAGGCCAAGCTCCTAAGGGTGATCCAGGAGCGGGAGTTCCAGAGGGTGGGGGGCGAATCCGTGATCTCCGTGGACGTGCGCATCATCGCCGCCACCCACCGGGACCTGGCCGCCGAGGTAAAGGCGGGGCGCTTCCGGGAAGACCTCTACTACCGCCTCAACGTGGTCTCCCTCACCATCCCGCCCCTTCGAAAACGCGACGGGGACATCCCCCTGCTTGTCCAGCATTTTGCCGACAAATACGCCGCAAAAAACCGGAAAACCGTCAAGGGCATCACCCCCGAGGCCATGGACCGGCTCATCCGGCACCCCTGGCCGGGCAACGTCCGGGAGCTTGAAAACACCCTGGAAAGGGCCGTGATCCTCATGTGCGGCGAGTTTGTCTCCGAGCGCGAGCTCCCCATGACCCTGGCCTCAGGCAACGAGACCGCAACCCGGTCGGAAAACCCCACGTCCATGGCGGGCAGGCCCCTGGCCGAGCTGGAAAAAGAGGCCATCCTGGCCACCCTCCGGGAGACCGGGGGCAACAAAAGCGAAACCGCACGGCGCCTGGGCATCAACCGCAAAACCCTCCACCTCAAACTCAAAACCTACGGCCTGGAGGGTGCCTGACGCCCCCGAGGGCTCAAAAAAAAACAAAAGCGAGGCCTCCGGCGGCGAGGTGTGCCACCTCGAAAGCAGGTTGCAAATGCGCTTTCCCCTTCGTTCCTCAGGGAAAATCACATTCGCCTTTGATTTTGATTTTGATTGGCCTGAATCTTTTTTTAAAGCCTGTTTGTCAAACTTTTCAAAAGTTTGGCCCCCGGCAGGGCCGCCGGAGGCATCTTTCGTAAACATGGTGCATTTGTTTTTTGCGCGAGCCCTAACCCGGGCTCCGGGTCCCGGGCAGGTAGATCTCAAAAAGGGTTCCTCCGTTGTCACTTGTCACATCCATGTGGCCGTCGTGGTCCCGCACGGTGTTCCACACCACGGAGAGCCCCAGGCCGCTGCCGCTGCGTCCCAGCACCTTGCGCGAATAAAAGGGTTCGAAGAGCCTCTGAAGGTCGTCGGCAGGGATGACGGGGCCGGTGTCCCGGACGCGGAGCACGACGTACTCGCCCCGCGCAACGTCCCCACCCTCCTTGAAAGGACGATCCATGTAGACGTTTCGCGTGGAGATCGTGACGGTCCCGGCCCCGTCGATGGCTTCCGAGGCATTGGTCACGAGATTCATGATGCTCTTTCTGAGGTGGGAGGCAGAATAACGGGCGTTCAGGAGGTTTTCGTCCAGGTCCGGGACGTACCTCACCTCGGGGTACAGGTGTTCCAGCTTCCGGAACTCGGCCGAGGCAAGGCACTCCCGCACGCTAAGATTCAGGTTGTGCGCCCCCTTCTCCACGGCCGCGCCCCGGGCCACGGTGAGAAGGTCTGAGACGATCTCTGCAGCCCGCTCCCCGGACTGTTTGATCATCTTCACGGGCCGGGCCATGGGGCTGTCCTCCGGCATGTCCATGAGGATCAGGTCCGGGTACCCCACAATGGCCGAGAGGATATTGTTGAGGTCATGGGCAATGCCGCTGACCATGACGCCCAACGATTCCATGCGCTTCATGCGGGAACTCCGCTCCCGGTTCTCCCTGGCCAGCTCCTCGGCCTCCTTTTTCCGGGTGATATCCCGTGAAATTCCCGCAATGCGACAGGTGGCGCCCTTTTCATCGATCATGGGGAACCACCTCACCTCGATCCACCGCACAGACCCGTCGGCCCATCGCACCCGAAAGGCGGGAAATCCGTCGGCACGGTCTCCATGATCCCGTTCTTTCATGAAGGCCTCCACCACCTGCCTGTCCTCGGAGACGATGTGCTCAAGCCAGGAGAGGGGGGCTTCATACAGACTCTCGCAGCTGTACCCCCACTGGGTTTCATAGGCAGGACTCACGTAGTGGACCACTTTCCAGTCCAGGGAACGGATCCAGAACACCTCGGTGATGTTCTCGGCAAGCTGGTGAAACCGCTGCTCACTCTCCCTGAACTTTCGGTTCCGGTCTTCAACCCTTCCCGTCAGGTCCTTTTTCTCCGCATAAAAGGCTCGTTTCTCGGCCTCAAAGTCCCTCAGGCGTTCCGCCATGGCGTTCAGGATCCCCATCTCATCGCGGCCCCCCACAGCCTCCGGCAGGACGCCCTCCCCCTTTCCGACCCGGCCTGCCAGGGCAGAGAGCCGGACAATGGGCCGGGTCAGGTACCGGGAAAACACAGCGACGGCCAAAGACCCCAGCAGGAGAAACACCAGGCCCATGGCCAGGGGCCCTGTGAGGCTTTGGTAAAGCGCCCTGTCCATGGCCCGGGTGGAAAGGGCCATGCGGACATACCCGATCACCTGCGTCTCCGAAGAGACCGAGGGCCGGACCGTTTCGGTTCCACCGGCATGGACCACCGGGGCAAGAAAATCAAAGGCCACAAGCCGGTCGTTACGCGTCACGGCCATTTCGCGAAACCCCGTGCCCGCTCCGGGTACCCCGGGAAACGAGGCGTCCACCTCCCCTTGGCTGCTGTCCAGGATCACGCGCCCGGAGGCGTCATACACCGCCAGCAGCACCACATCGTCCAGGGATGCCGCGTGACGCACGGTCCGGTTTAGAAAAACCACATCCGAATTCAGGACACCGGCCCTGCAGGCCTGGCTCAGGGTCTCCACCATGACCCGCCCCTTCCCCCGTATGACATCGCGTATCACGGCCCTGTTCTCCAGGTGATTGCAGAAAGCCGCCACCAGGGAGAAAAGGGCCACCAGGGAAAGGAAAAAAAGCATCAGCTTGCATCGAAAAGATCTCATCATCACGGGTCCCCCGCGGGTCGGCAGCTACGGCCGATCCACATGTCGTTCATTCGGACGGAGCCCTTACCGTCCGAACACGTAATCCCCCGGAGCCGAACAGCCCCTCCCCATGCCTGTGAACCGGCCCATGGAAGGGGGTGGCCCCTTTTTCCCCGACCCTCCCAGGAGCCACTTCTGCCAGTCCACCCACCAGGAGCCTTCCTTGACGGGGGTGTCATGGTACCAATGCCCCGGCGGCATGAAGCGCTGCCCCTCCCGCGTTGTGGCGATGCGGTACGAACGCCCTGGGTGGCCGGGCTCGCTCACGATGCCTGCGTTGTGCCCTCCCCGTGTCAGCACGAAGGTGACGGACCGGGCGTCCGAGGAGAGGTGAAACTTGTACACCGAGGTCCAGGGAGCCACATGGTCCTGCTCCGTTGCCACGAGAAAGACCGGCTCATGGATGTCGCTGATCACCACCGGGCGGCCCTTGACCCGGAAACGCCCTTCAAAAAAGTCGTTGTTCAAGAAGAGATCCCGGAGGTACCTGTTGTGCATGCGGCTCGGCATGCGGGTGGCATCGGCGTTCCAGGTCATCAGGTCGTTTAAGGGCTCCCGGATCCCTTTGAGGTACCGGTTCACCCAGGTTCCCCAGACGAGATCGTAGGCCCGGAGCATCTGGAAGGCGGCGGCCATCTGCCCGGTGTCCAGGTAGCCCTGGAACCGGATGATGTCCTCTAAAAAACTCAGCTGGGCGTGGCCGATAAAGAGCATGAGCTCTCCTGCCTCGGTAAAGTCGGTCTGGGCGGCCAGAAAGGTCAGGCTTTTCAGACGATCGTCCCCGTCCCTTGCCATGGCCGAGGCAGCCATGGCAAGGATGGTGCCTCCCAGGCAGTAGCCCACGGCATGGACCTTCTTCCCGGGAATCACCTCCTCGACTTTCTCCACCGCATCCATCACCCCCAGCTCGATATAGTCCTCAAGGTCCGTCTCCCGGTCCTCGTAGCCCGGGTTCTTCCAGGAGATCATGAACACGGTGTGTCCGCGGTCCACCAGGTACTTCACCATGGAATTTTGAGGGGACAGATCAAGGATATAGTACTTCATGATCCACGCCGGAATGATCAGCACCGGGTTGTCCACCACCTCTTTGGTGGTGGGGCGATACTGGATCAACTCCATGAGGCGGTTGCGGTAAATGACCTCCCCCGGGGTGACGGCAAGGTCCCTGCCCACCTCCAGGCCGGGTTCGTCCCGACGCACGGGCCCGCCGCACAGCCGCATCAGGTCCTCCATCCAGAAGAGCCCTCCGCGAACCAGGTTCCCGCCCCCCTCGTCTGCGGTCAGGCGCAACAGCTCCGGGTTGGTCCACAGGTGATTGCAGGGAGAATAAAACGCCAGCATCTCCCGGCCGATAAAGGAGATAAATGCCTGGTGCCGGGGCTTCATGCCGGGCACATCCGTGGCATAGGCCTCCCACCAGAGGCACCCCTTTTCGTAAAGCACCCGCATGCTGCGATAGGGTTCCGCATCCCAGGCCGGGTCGTCAAACCGGCACCGGGAACGTTCCCGTCCTGCCGGCGCTTCCGTTCCGGGCCGGGGGCTGGCCCCTTCGGCCAGGGCCTCGGCCGCCAGCCCCCAGAACCCGGTCCACAAGGCGGCCTGGGTGCCCGGCGAGTTGGCCAGGTGAAGGAGCCAGTCGCTGAAGGCCAGCCCCGTGGCCACGGGGGAAAAATTCATGGTCCACCGTCCCTGAACAGCATGCCAGAGGCTGTCCAGTTCCTGGAAAGCCCGGTTTTCGGGTCTCTCTCGCGTCATTGGGGTCACCCCTTGGTGTCTGGTGATAAACGATTCGGCCATGCCTGTGGCCCGGGGGATAGTCCATGGATGATGTCTATGCGAAGGGGGCGTTGCATTGAATCAATCGATTTGAGGAAGAGGGGAGCTTGTGATAGCAGATTCTGTCGTCCCTCATTTTACAATGAAGCATACCGAAAAACCATCACAGAAAACGCCAAAGGAGGCGAACCGTGAAACGTGGAATCTGGATACTTGCGGCCCTACTGGCCTGGGCGGTCTCGCCGGTGAGCGCCGACCTTCGGGCAGAAAACTGGAATGCCTTTGCCCCCTTAAAAGGAGAACTCACCATCTCCGGCGGCACAGCCCACATCCCCGTCATGAAAACCCTTTCCACCGAGATCATGAAGGCCAGCCCCGCCATCAGGATCTCCATTGCAGGAGGCGGATCCGGCCTCGGCATCAAACAGGTGGGTGAAGGCATCGTGGCCATCGGCAACTCGGGAAGGTCGCCGAAACCCCGGGAAATCGAAAAATACGGCCTTGTCCTGCATCGGTGGGCCGTGGACGGCGTGGCCGTTGCCGTGCACCCGGACAACCCGGTTCACGCCCTCACCACCGCCCAGTTGAAGGCGATCTACGCAGGCACCCTCACCAGCTGGAAAACCCTTGGCGGCCCGGACCGCGCCATCAACCTCTACACCCGGGACGCCTCGAGCGGCACCCGCTCCGTCTTCTGGAAAAAGGCCCTCGGCAAAGGGGAGATCCACGCCAAGGCCAACTTCGTCAAGTCCAACGGGGCCATGAAAAGCGCCCTGGCCGGAGACCCCTACGGCATCGGGTACCTCTCCGTGGGCCACCTGGACGCCTCGGTAACAGGCCTTGCCATCGACGGAGTGGCCCCCACCCTTGCCAACGTAAAATCAGGCACCTACGCCATTGCCCGCGGCCTGTTCAGCAACACCAAAGGTGAGGCAAGAGGCCTTGCCCGCGCCTTCATCGACGCCCTCTACTCCCCCCGGGGCCAGGAGATCATCGCCGCAAAAGGCTTTATTCCGGTGAAGGGATAATCAGAATACCTCCGGTTGGGTTTTACAAACAGGCCTTGCTTTTGTAACGACTCACATGCGAAAAAACAGCCTCCGGCGGCAAGGTGTGCCACCTTGAAAGCAGGTTGCAAATGCAATTTCCCCTTCGTTCCTCAGGGGAAATCACATCTGCCTTTCATTCAATGCCTCATGAGGGCATCGTGCCAAATAGCTGTTTGTCAAACCCGCTTTTTATAAATACAGGTAAAAGCTTGGCACCCGGCAGGGCTGCCCGAGGCATCTTTAACCGGGCTGCCTCCAAGGGCAAGGGGTGCCGCCACCTTAAAAACAAGTTGCGGATGCCCTCTCCCTGAGGAACGAAGGGAGAGGGCATTCGCTATCTGGGGTTCAGGGGATCATCCCCTGGCCGCCGGAGGCACGCTTTTCATGCTCGTTACCCCCAAAAGATGCCACGAGTGGATCGGTGAGGGGGCTGCCGCTTGGGCCGCCTTCGTCACCATGGGCCTGACCCTTGCCATCTTCGGGTTCATGGGCTGGCTGGCTCTCCCCCTTCTGGAGCAGGGGACCTTTGCCACCCTTCTGACCCCGGTGTGGCAACCGGGTCAGGGGCGCTTCGGACTCCTGCCCATGATCGGGGGTACCCTGGCCGTGGCCCTTCCCGCCACCCTTCTGGCCTTTCCCATGAGCCTCGGCTTTGCCTGCTTTGCCACCCACCTGGCCCCTGTCCGGCTCCGAAAAGGGCTCAAGGCCCTGGCCAGCCTCATGACCGGCATCCCCACCGTGGTCTACGGGTTCTCCGCCGTCTTTCTCCTCGTCCCCCTGGTCCGGCAGCTGGGAGGACGGGGTTCCGGCTTCTCCATTGTAGCCGCCGTCCTTGTGCTGGCCCTGCTCATCAGCCCCACCATGATCCTGATCCTCATCAGCGCCTTTGAAGCCTTGCCCCGGCAGTGGCTGCGCAGCTTCGCGGCCATGGGCGCCACCCCGGAAGAGACCGTGTGGGGGCTCCTCTTGCCCCAGTCCACCCGGGCCATGGCAGGGGCCCTGCTCCTGGGCCTGGGCCGGGCCACCGGGGACACCCTCATCGCCCTGATGCTGGCCGGCAACGCCGTCCTTGCCCCCGGCGATCCCCTGGGACCGGCCCGCACCCTTACCAGCCACATCGCCCTGGTCATGGCCGCAGACTTCGACAGCCCGGAGTTTCGTTCGGTCTTTGCCTGCGGGATCCTGCTCTACCTGCTGATCTTTGCCCTGACACTTCTTGTGAGGCGCCTCACAAGGAGGCCGGAAGCATGACCCCTGTAAAACGCGCCATGGTATACGGTAGCGCCCTGGTCTCCACCCTGCTCCTTCTGTCCGGGGCGGGCTGCTTTCTGGGGTACATCGTCCTCAAGGGACTGCCCGCCCTGAAGGTGTCCCTCATCTTCGGCGAGGTGTCGCCCTGGGAGGCCCTCACCCTTGCCACCCGGGTCTTTGACGGACTCTTCCCCGCCATCTGCGGCACCCTCTGCCTGGTGCTGCTCTCCGTGACCCTGGCCCTTCCCACAGGCATCCTCACCGGCATCTGGCTCTGCCACTTCGGCACCCCCAAGACCCGGGCCGCCCTCTCCCTGTGCATCGACACCCTGGCCGGGGTCCCGTCCATCGTGGTAGGGCTCTTCGGGTTCTCCTTTGCCATCCTCCTGCACAAAATCAGCGGGGGAGCCCTGGGACCCGGCCTGTGCGTGGCGGCCCTGACCCTCTCGGTGCTGGTGCTTCCCGGCATTGTCCGGAACACCCAGCTGGCCCTTGCGGCCATCGACCAGGAGACCCGGCAGGTGGTGGCGGCCATGGGAGCCACCCCGGTGCAGGCCATCTTCAGGGTTTACCTCCCCATGGCCTCCACCGGCATCTTTCGGGGGGCCATCCTGGCCCTGGGACGATGCGCCGAGGACACCGCCGCCATCATGCTCACCGGGGTGGTGGCCTCCGCCGGGGTGCCTTACGCCCTCTTCGGGCGGTTCGAAGCCCTCTCCTTTACGGTCTTTACCATCGCCTCGGAGTACACCGGCCCCGAAGAGCTTGCCAGGGGCTACGGGGCCGCCTTGCTCCTGCTCCTGCTCTGTGCCGGTCTTTTCGGCCTCTCCGCATGGATCACCAAACGCCTTGGCCCTGGCAACCATACATAAAAGACAGCTATTCAATGTATGCCTCCGGCGGCCCTGCCGGGGCCCAAACCTTTGAAAAATTTGACAAACAGACTTAAAAAACAGACCCCATTTAACCTGAATCAATGGCGAATGTGATTTTCCCTGAGGAACGAAGGGGAAAACGCATTCGCAACCTGCTTTCAAGGTGGCACACCTTGCCGCCGGAGGCAGTTTTTTACAATAAAAGAGAGCAGCAGACGCCCATGAAACTATCGATCCATGACCTCTCCTTTCGCTATGGTCCCCACACCATCCTGGACACCGTCTCCATGGAGGTTCCGGAAGGATCCCTCACGGCCGTCACCGGCCCCTCCGGGGAAGGCAAATCCACTCTCCTTTCGGTGATCAACCACCTCTGGTCCCCCGAGGAAGGGGCCCGGGTCACCGGCTCGGCCAGGGCGCGCTTTCACGACGGGGAGGTGGACCTTCTGGGCAGCGGACTCGACCTGCCCGCCCTGAGGCGCAAGGCGGCCATGGTCTTTCAGTCACCGTCCCCCCTTCCCTTCTCGATTTTCAAAAACGTCTCCCTGCCCCTCTCCTTTGCGGGGATACGAAAAAAAGAGGACGTCCACCGGCGGGTGCAGCGCGCCCTCACCCGGGCCGGCCTCTGGGAAGAGGTAGACAACCGGCTCCACACGCCTGCCACACGCCTCTCAGGTGGACAGCAGCAGCGCCTGGCCCTGGCCCGGGCCCTGGTTACCGAGCCTGAAATCCTGCTCCTGGACGAGCCCACCTCGGCCCTGGACGAAAGGAGCCGGGACCACATCGAATCACAGCTCCTGGAACTCAAGGGCCACTGCACCATCCTTCTCGTCTCCCACTCCGAGGCCCAGGTGAGCCGCCTTGCCGATGGGGTCTACCGGCTCACCGGGGGGCACCTTGAAGCCCTTCAGGACGGCTGACCCCGGGACGAATGGGTGGGCGTCATTTTGCAGATCCGCCTTGAAAATGCCTCTCCGACTGCTATAATGACAAAAACGTTTCATCGCATTGATTCCACGAGAAATAAGCGCCCGCGCCTGTCGCATCCCGCCCCTTGCGCCAAGGGCATATCCGCCCTCACACCGGGATCCGGGCCTCTCTTTCATCACCACCTAAAAAAGGAATCGCCTGATGTTAGCAGTGGGTCTGCAGGGAAGCCCTAGAAAAGGGGGCAACAACAATCACACCCTGGGTCTCTTCCTCGACCGCTTAAAAAGTCGCGGTTTTCAAACAGAGACCCTGCCCATCCCTCAAATGAAATTCGCATTCTGTATCGGCTGCGGATCGTGTGAAAAGAGCGGCTGGTGCATCTTTGAAGATGACTACGCCTTGAAAATCGCCCCCATGCTCCGCCGGGCGGAGGTGGTTGTCATGGCCTCTCCCGTCTACTTCTACGGCCCGTCGGGACAGCTCAAGTCCGCCATGGACCGGGGGCAGATGTTCTGGTCCCGGAAGTACCGGCTCAAGCTGAGCGACCCCGGCAAAAAAAGACGCCGGGGGTATATCCTCTCGTCGGCGGCCACCCACGGAGACGATCTCTTTACCTCCTTTGTGCTGAACGCCCGCTACTTCTTTGATGCCATCGACGCCACCTACGCAGGAGCCCTGACCTTTCGCGGGGCCGAAGGCAAAGGGGTCCTGGCCGGACGCGCAGACACGGAGAAAAGGGTCTATGCCGCTGCCGACCTTGCCGCAGGCCCCCTCTTCCCGCCAAAGCACCACATCCTTTTTGTCTGCAGGGACGGCGCCGTCAAAAGCCGAATCGCCTGGGCCCTTGCCATGGCACTCTCCCCGTCCACCATCTGGGTCAGCCATGCCGGCACCGAGCCCGGGGCCCACCTCAAGGTCCGGTGCGATGCCTGGATGGAGCGCAAAAAAACGGACATCAGATACATCCCGATCTTTGATCTCAACGAAAGCCTGGACACATTTTCGCCAAATTTGATAGTGGATATGGATGGATCGTTGACCGACAACCCGATGGCAACAGCCGATATCACCTGGGACCTGCCCGCGTCTCCCCCTGAAAACGACGACGAGGCCATGGCCCTCATCCGGCAGGTGGAAACCCGCGTCCGAAAACTCCTGGCCTCCCTGTGACACCAGGGGCTATAGGTGTCTCACGGCAGCCATGAGACAAAACGATCCACCCGGGTCCACCTGATACAGATCTGGCCCCCGTGGCCCCGGCAGGTGCCTGCGCCCCCTGGCCGAAAAGGATGATAAATCCGCACATTCCCATTTTATTGCCAGTCCTGGCATGCAAGATGCTTTACCCTTACCCCATGAGCCGCCCCCGGCATTGCCAGCCAGGGGCCACGCACCGACGCTTCGGCGCCCAACAGAGGAAACGGACACGTCATGCAACGATACCTGATCATCGGAAGCGGCATCGCCGGAATGACCGCAGCGGAAACGATTCGAGACAACGACCCGGCCGGCAGCATCACCATGGTGACCGACGAAGAGACCCCTTTCTACAACCGTATTCGCCTCTGCGACTACATCTCCGGTGAGCTTCCTGAAACGGAACTTCCCGGGGTCAACCCCCAGTGGTATGAGGACAACCGGGTCACCCTGGCCACCGGCACCCGCATCACGCACCTGGACCAAAAGACCCGCGTGGCCATAACAGAAAAAGGGGAATCCATCGCCTGGGACAAGGCCCTCATCGCCACCGGCGGGAGGCCCCATGTGCCGGACATCGGCGGAGTACGGAAGAAAGGGGTCTTTACCCTGCGCAGCCTGGGCGATGCCAGAAGGATCCTTGCCCGCGCCCCGGAGATCCGACATGTGGTGATCATCGGCGGCGGTCTCCTGGGCCTTGAAGCGGGTCACGCCCTTATCAAACGGGGAAAAAAGGTGACGGTCCTTGAATACGCCCACCGGATCCTCCCGAGGCAGCTTGATGCCCAAGGGGCCGAGCTGCTCATGGAAAAAATGGTGGCACGTGGATTTCAGTTCCACACCGGGTCCGTGGCAAAGGAGATCACCGGAGACGAGCAGGTCACAGGGGTCATCTCTTCGGAAGGGGTGGTGATTCCTGCCGACATGGTCCTTCTTTCCGCAGGAATCCGGCCCGAATCCGGTCTTGCGGAGGCATCGGGGATCCCTTCGGAGTACGGCATCCCCGTCAATGAATCCATGGAGACGGCCTGCGACGGTGTCTTCGCCGCCGGAGACTGCGCCGCATACAACGGCACCATCCACGGCATCTGGGCCACGGGCCTTGCCCAGGGACGGATAGCAGGGCTCAACATGAGCGGACACACCGCCCGATACCAAGAGCCCACCTTCTCCACCATGCTCAAAGTCACGGGAATCTACCTCGCGTCCGCCGGCAACGTGGACGCCGACGGCGCCGAAGAGTCCGTGACCCGAAGCGATGACAATGTGTACAAAAAAGTCGTTTTCCACCAGGGGTGCCTCACCGGGTGCCAGATGGTGGGAAACATCGAATATTTTGATGAGATTCGGAAACACCTTGCCGGCGATCAGCCCTTAAGCCCTTCTGAGCGCAGCGACGTGGAGCGAAAATTGAACTGGAACAAAGGAGCGAATTCGGAAATGAAAAAATTTGTCTGTACGGTATGCGGTTATGTTCACGAAGGCAGCACCCCCCCTGACGCCTGTCCCCAGTGCGGCGTCCCCTCGGCGAAATTCAAAGAAGTTGCCGAAGAAAAGGCCGCCACGAAATGGGGCTGCACGGTCTGCGGCTACATCCATGAAGGGGACGTCCCCCCGGACCACTGTCCCCAGTGCAAGGCCCCCAAGGAAAAGTTCAAGGAGCAGGGTGCAGGCGGCAGCCTGGCCTGGGCCGACGAGCATGTCATCGGCGTGGCCGAGGGGGTGGACCCCGAGATCATCGAAGGCCTTCGCGCCAACTTTACAGGGGAATGCACCGAGGTGGGCATGTACCTTGCCATGAGCCGCCAGGCCGACCGCGAGGGCTACCCGGAAGTGGCCGAAGCCTACAAACGCATCGCCTTTGAAGAAGCCGAGCATGCGGCCAAATTCGCCGAACTCCTGGGCGAAGTGGTCTCTGCGGACACCAAAACCAACTTACAGGTACGCGTGGATGCAGAGCACGGGGCCTGCCAGGGGAAAAAAGACCTGGCCACCCGAGCCAAACAGCTCAACCTGGACGCCATCCACGACACCGTTCATGAAATGTGTAAAGACGAGGCAAGACACGGCCAGGCCTTTGCCGGGCTTTTGAAGCGATATTTCGACAAGTAGCTGACGGTTTTTTTACGACAAAGCCACGCTCAACCAACCCAAGTGAGGTGACCTGATGAAAAAGTATGAATGCACGGTATGCGGCTATATCTACGACCCGGAAGAGGGTGATCCCGAAAACGGCATCGAGGCAGGGACTTCCTTTGCCGACCTTCCCGAAGACTGGCTCTGCCCGGTCTGCGGTGTGGGAAAATCAGAGTTTGAAGAAGTTTAAAATGTAACACCCCGGGAGACACCCCCCGGGTACCGACAACCCGGATCCCCCTTTGGAACACAAACCGGGGATCCGGGTTTTCCATCCGATCAGGATAAAGGACGACAGCAAGCCATGAGACCACTAAAAATCGCCGAAGGCATCTACGATGTGGGTGTCAAGGATTGGAACATCAGAGACTTTCACGGGTACTCCACCTACATGGGGACCACCTATAACTCCTTTCTTATCGTCGATGACGACAAGGTGGTGCTCATCGACACGGTGAAGGAACCCTTCACCCACCAGTTCATGGAGAACATCCGCAAGGTCATCGATCCCAAAAAGATCGACCTGATCATCAGCAACCACGCTGAAATGGACCACTCCGGCGCCCTGCCCCGGGTGCTTCACCTCATCGGAGAGGAGACCCCTGTCTACTGCTCCAAAATGGGTGAAAAGGCCCTTTCCGCACACTTCAACGACAAAAAAATCAACCTGCACGTGGTCAAGCCGGGCACGGAAATGAAACTGGGCAAGCGGACCTTGAGTTTCATTGAAACCCGCATGCTCCACTGGCCGGACAGCATGTTCACCTACCTCAAAGAGGACGGCATCCTCTTTTCCAGCGATGCCTTCGGCCAGCACTACGCCTCCCATGAAAACTTCGACGACGAGATGGGAGAGGGGCTCTTCGAGCACGCAAAAAAATACTTTGCCAACATCCTGCTGCCCTTTGCTCCCCGGGTTGAAAAGCTCCTGGAATCCATTGAATCCATGGGTTTGCCCCTCAACATGATCTGCCCGGACCATGGCATCCTCTGGCGGAAAAACCCGGAGATGATCCTGGAGCGCTACGCGTCCTGGGCCCGCCAGGAGACAAAAGAGAAGGTGATCATCGTATACGACACCATGTGGAACTCAACGGAAAAGATGGCCCGGAAAATCGTGGACGGCGCCCGTTCCACAGGTGTGGAGGTCATCCCCATGAGTGTCCGCAACTGGCACCGCAGCGACATCATGACCGAGCTTATGGATTCCAGGGCCCTCGTGCTGGGCTCCCCCACCCTCAACAACGGGATCTTCCCCACCCTCTGCGATGTCCTTGCCTACATGAAAGGGCTCAAGCCCCAGGGAAAACTGGGGGCGGCCTTCGGATCCTACGGCTGGAGCGGTGAAGCCGTCAAACTCCTCAACAAGGAGTTCGACACCATGGGCTTCGAGCGCATTGACGACGGGTTGCGCACCCTCTACGTACCCGACTCCGAAGCCCTTCAGGCCTGCTACGACTACGGTGTCCGCATCGGCGAAGCCGTCAAGGCCAAAAGCTAAGGTTGAAGGTAAGAAAACGCAATGCCTCCAGCGGCAAGGTGAGCCACCTTGAAAACAGGTTACCGCCAGGATTTGCCCCCTCGTTCCCCGGGTCAAATCCCAGCGGTATTCCGGTAAGCCATTGCCTCGTTACGTATTTCCTCAAGCCTGACCGGTTCGCCTTTGGCGGCCCTGCCTATAGGAGACATCCATGACCGCACAACAGACCCCATTTGCTCTCTTCGCCTACCGCCAGGAACCCGGCTGCTTCATCCACGTGCTCTTAAACGGCCTGGACCTCAGCGACAAGGGCCACCCCGTCAAGATCGTTCTGGAAGGGCCTGCCACCACCCTGCTTTCTGAACTGGAGTCCCTGGATGCCCCGCTGCCCGCCCTTTTCAAGAAGGCATCGGACTTAGGGCTCATCGACGGCTATTGCCTTGCCTGCGCCACCAAACTCGGCGCCCGGGAAGGCGCAGAAGCCTCGGGCCTTGCCCCCCTGTCCGACATGAGCGGCCACCCCTCGATTGCCCGCTATGTTGAAAAGGGCTACACGGTGATTAATTTCTAAAGAGTAAGACTCGGTTTAACCTGTTTTCTCCCGGACGCCCTCGCATCGTCCCGCAAGGAGGCCCCATGACTGACAGTGACATCCCCGGTGGACGGGAGATCAAACGTGCCCTTCGTACCCTCCTTCTGGAAGGCACGGCCGAAAGCGTCAGGGAAGAACTCCTCTGCCACCCCTTAAGGCGCCTGGTGAGTCCCCTCATCGGCATGTTCTGTGATCGACAGGATGATGTAAGATGGCGGGCCGTAACCGCTCTGGGGATGGTTACCGATGCCCTGGCGAGGGAAAATATGGAAGAGGCGCGCGTGGTCATGCGCCGCCTGATGTGGACCTTGAATGATGAATCCGGGGGAATCGGCTGGGGCGCGCCTGAAGCCATGGGAGAGATCACGGCCGTCAACAGCCTGCTTGCCGGAGAGTACCACCGCATCCTCTGCTCGTACGTCAGCGAAGAGGGGAACTTCCTGGAACACGAAATCCTCCAGCGCGGCGCCCTCTGGGGGCTCTGCAGGCTGGCGGAGGCCGACCCGGAAAAAGTGACTCCCGCCCTTCCCGATGTCCGCAGCCACCTCCGGTCGACAGACCCGGTGAAGCAGGGCCTTGCCCTGCTCTTTGCCGCCCGCGCAGGCGATGAGGCGGCCCGTCCCCAGGCCCAGGCCCTTACCGGATCCACCCACCCCTTCACCCTCTACACCGGCTGGGAGTTCACCCCCACCACCGTGGGTGATCAGGCGCGTAAGCTGCTTGACGCATAACAAAAAAACCAAAGCCATGCCTCCGGCGGTAAGGTAAGCCGCCTTGAAAGCGGCTTGCAAATGCGCTTTCCCCTTCGTTCCTCAGGGAAAATCACATTCGCCTTTGATCCAGGTTGACCTGAAACGGCTTTTTATAACCTGTTTGTTAAACGTTTTAAAAGTGTAGCCCCCGGCAGGGCCGCCGAAGGCTTTTTTTCCACTAAGCGAAGGAACGCGTGAAAAGTTCTTCGATGGCGGCTTTGCCCTGCTCGGAGAGGTTCCGGGTCCCGGTGCCGCAGAAGGTGTCCTGGGTAATGACGGGGGTGTCCAGGGCCCAGCGGTTCTCTTTCCAAGTGTACCACTGGTTCTTCTCCTGATCGAAGACACTCACCGGACGGTTGAAAAATTTACCGAGTTCCACAGCCCATCCCGTGCCGCCTTTGACGGTATTGTCGTCCTGGATCCAGCCAATGGCCAGTACCTGGCAGCCCTTGTTCACCATGTGAAAAATCACCTGGAACACCTTGCGGATCTTGTCGGCCTGGGCGTAGCGCCGCCCCATGCGGGCAGAGACGATTTCCATGCTGACATCGCCTTTTTTAAGGGTCTCTTCGGAAAGAATTTCCACGTTCACCTCACGGGTCAGGGTCTGCCCCTCAAAGGCGTAGGTGGTCTCGGTGATTCCGTACTTTTCTGCCTGCTCGCCGAATGCCGCTTCAGCCCCTTTCAGGCCGCCGCTGAAAAAATGTTTTTTTACCTGAGTCATCGTTTTAGGTTTCCTTATCGTATATAGATGGTTTCGGTTTGGGCTCATGCAATCATTCATTTAAGCAGATCCCGGATCTGCCGAAGGGTTGGGTCTCGGGCACACACGACATGTACAAACAAACGGTGTCGGCCGTCTCAACGGGAGACGCAAAGCCACATGCCGCTCATAAGCCAGGGGTTCTATCCCGCCGCCTGGTACCTGCCTGTTTTATGTATGCCAGAGCCATTGGTTCCCCATGACGCTGCTCCCTGTTGCCCCTGCCACACCATCTCTTCCGGCATGCAAAAAGCGCCCCGCGGTTTCCCCGCAAAAGGCCCCCGGCAGATCCGATACCCCGCCCTCCGGATCCCACCCCAAAAACCACAAGGCTCCCCGTCACACGCAGTATACACACATCCGCCCTTCAGCTTCTTCCAAGGCCGTCATACAGAACTCACTTTACGTCTCTGGGCAAAGATATCGATCCGAATTGGATGAAAGAAAAGACATGAAGAGATTCAGAAGGAACAAACGAGCGGGATAATTATATCAATTATACATAAAAAGCAACACCTTTTCGCAGAGAAAAAGAAGCAATGCCTCACCGGCCATCCACCCCGCAAAAGAAAGGAGTTTCCAGTAAACACGCCCACGCGGCAGGGTGTATTTTTACGCCGGATGCCACCGCACCCACAAAAAAAAATCCGGTTGAACCCCCTGGTTCAACCGGATGACATCTTCTGCGGTCCCCCTTGGGTGTAAAACCGACAACGGGCAGGGCACAGGCCCCATTCACGGGAAATAGTTCGGGTCCTGTCCAAAATAGGAGTATCCAGTGACATTGGGGTCATTCTGGTAGACTTTCTGAAGGGATGCCGGATACTGGGTTGTTGCCGCCGAAGGCTCGATGCCGTTCCACCAGTTGTACAACGAGGTGTTGATGGACTCCCCTTTGTACTGAAACGAACAGGCGATGCGCTCGTTGTACCCGCCGACCAGCTGGTACCCGAAATGGGGACTGTTTCGATCCAGGCCGATACGGACGAAAAAACCCGAGTGCTGGGCATTGCTCAAGGGGTTGTCCGGCACGGCGTCCACCCAGGCTTTGCCCTTGGGGTTCTTGTAGTTGCGTGAGAGGTTGAACTGGTCCACAAGGGACATCATGGTATCGCGCTGATAAATGGCGGGAATGGGGGTGGAGTTGAACTCCTCGCCAAGGTCCGAACCGGCCAGGCTGTTGCCGTCTCCTCCGGTCTGAAGGGCGATCTGACGGGCCTGGTGCGGCATCTTGGGGCTGTAGATTCCCGTGGCCCGCTTGTAATCAAAGGAGAGGTCCCCCTGGATGTCGTTGGTCCCGACGATGATGTCCGTGAGCTTTCGATCGGGGGAGGCGATGTTGTCATACTTGAGGCGGATCACCAGCCCGTTGATGCGGACCGGTTCGTCCGGGCTGATCCCCATCCTCAGGTTGTCCACGGAAAAATCCCAGTCCAGGTAATTCCGGTTCCGGTACGGGCGGGTGGAAAACAGCCCGTTGGCGTTGTTGTCCCCCTGGGCCCCGTCCACCCAGCTGTGGGACGGTGCGATATCCAGGACTTTTTTGTACTTGTACTTGTACAGGTAGTTGTCGTCATCCACATAGGGTACATAGACCGTCTCCTGGGAAAGGTTCTTGTCCTCCCCCTTGTGGAGGGTGTACTCCGTGGCCAGCTGCCAGGGAGAATAGACCTTCTGGGATTCATCCGTGACCCAGGGGTTCATGTCCACCCTGAAGCGCTTGCTCCCCCAGGGGGTGTTGTCCGGGGCGGGCACGTCCCCGGGGTGCCACTCAATGCGGGGGTCTCCGTTTTCAAACACATGGTGGTAAGCGATGGGCACGGACCAGGGAATGTACTTGCGCACATAATCTCCCGGGTTCAGGCCCTTTCTGGTGGTGAGCTCCGCCGGGGATTTGTAGTAGTAGCCCAGGCGCACCCTGTCCGTCTCCTGGTACACCTCCAGGTAACTGTCCATGAAAATACGTACCGTGTCCCTTTCTATCTCCATGGAGATGGGACTTGCCTGGGCTTCGATCACAGAAAGGGCCTCATCGTCCATGGGAGACAAGGTGGCGCAGGCCGTCTCCGGGGACAGCGCCAGCGAAGAAAAAAGACACACGGCAAGCAAGACAGCTTTCCTCAGCCCACGCCCAAGTTTTCCAAACACCCGACTCAACATCATCTGCAGCCTCCTGCCCTCGATTGTGCCATGTGCTCACATCATCGCAATATCACCAATGTCGCGTCAGTGGTCGGGAACCCATCTCGCACCCGATCCCGGGTAAGGCGGTTCGTAAATATGCCAGAAGTCGAAGGTTTCATTGCCATGGATTTTCTTGACGGCGTACATGTCCCACCGCCCGCCCGTCGGGTTCGACGGGTTTCCAAGTTTAGAAAGAAAATCAAGCTGCCCCCGTCCCACGGGATCCCAGTCGGGCTGGCCCCAGGCGGGCAGGCCGTTGGGGTTCTGCTCGTCGGGCAGTTTCCCGGCCTCGTAGAGATAATAATGGCGTATCCAGTTGTTGGGATCCGAGGTGTTGATGTTCTGCTCCGTGATGGCGTACATCTCTTTGCGGCCCGGGATTTCAATGTAGGTCTTCTTGGCACGCATGCCGTCAAGGATCACGCTCCCCAGGCTGGGACCGAACTGGTTATAGGGCCACTCCCCCGGATCCGAGACAAACCCCTGAAGTTCCTCCACGCGAACCGACCCGTGACGCGGCCAGTTGATGGCAATGAAACTCCGGTCATCGTAGATGTCCTCGGGCTGTCCCGTGGCCGGATCAAAGCTCTTGTAGGTCCGCCCGGTCTTCACCTGGATGGTGATGGGGCGTTCCAGGATATCGAGGTCATTGGCCATGCCCTGGTTGTGGACCTGATAATCGTCGTCGAGGTCACCGGGATCATCAAAATTCTTCCCGGTGATGACATCCGCGTCCGTCAACTGACCATGGTCCAGGACCAGCTTCTTTCCGGAAATGCGGTCGGCAAAATCGATCTGGTTGATGTTCCCGTTGAGCATGAACCCGTCGTACATGTTGTAATAATCCGGTCCCCCCTCATAAGGAGCCCTCACAAGGTTGTGGGGAAGCATGGTGTGGTCCGGGTTGTAGTCGCTCCCAAAAAAGCCATCCGGGTCATAGGTGCTGTCGAGGTACTCCGATGGGGCATCACCGTCAAAGTAGTCTTTGTCCATGTTCCCCCATTTCTTGTACTGGGCGTGAAGATCCTGGCTGAAACTCTCACGCATGTGGATCCCTGTTGCCCTCAGGTTGGTAAACGTCTCCCCGCCGATCTCCCGGGTGATGGTTACCTCGTCAATGGAGGTCTTACTCCGCATCTCAAGGGCAATGCCATCGCCTTCGGCATACCCGTCTATGGTTCCGATGGGATAGATGGTGAGCTGCTGGCCCAGGTTCTTCACCCCGGTCATGGACAGGGTGCCGGTGTCCGCCCCCAGCAACCCGTACTGAATACGGTCGCCGATATCTTCCTCCATGTCCGTGTACGAGCCGATGGCTGAAAAATTGAGGATGCTGCTGCTTTCCTCCACGGTGAAGGGGTCGGGACCGTTGTCCATGGTGACCACCACCGCGGTCACCCCACGGGCTTCGGCGGGGGTGGCAAAGGCGCTTCCCTTGTCGATCTGGTACTCATCTGTCCGTTTGTGCTTGTAGTACCAGTCAATGCCCAGCCCCACCATGCCCGCTTCCCCTTTTCGAACCTTGGCCGTGTCTTTGACAAACCACTGCCGCTGGGGCGAGGTGTACTTCTCGGCGACAATGGAGACATCGCCGTTGTATGTTTTGCTGCTGTCCATGGAGGAGAACTCGATGTAATGGTCGGGCTTCCCCTCATCGTCCGGCACAAACGTTGAGCTGCCGCCGGTTCTCTCCACCACAAGGTTCTCGAAACCCAGGTTCACCCCGGTCCTGGCCTCCACCCCCCCCAGCTCCCACTCCTTCATGGGCTTGGGGGCAGCCGTGGCCTGTGACACAGAAAAAGCACCCAAAAAAAGGGCACAGACGATATATTTCCGGAAATCCGGGGCCGAAAAAGCCATGCCGTCCTCCCTGCGTGATGCAGATACCTGGGGTTGTGACCGAGCCATACCCACACTGCCCCGCGCACGTGGTCGCGGGTTCTATATTCGCACTCTGTTATTTATAGTGAACATTGTTACCATTTCGTCAAATTTATAGCAACACTTTTCAGGTAACAGACAATATCATATAAACGGTAACGTAAGGACGATACGCCCAAGAAAGGACCAGCCCCAACCCACTGAAAACAAAAGCCAGGCCCCACGACTGGAAACAGGCTCCCTTCCGCACCGCAAAGCCGTTGAAGAGAGCCTGGGACAACCCGAACTATTTTTCGGCGATGTTTTCAAAAAGCGACCCGCCGGGTCCATGCCCTGCGGCAGAGACCTATCTGCTCAACCTGAACAGCGCGTCGGAGAAATCTTCCAGATCTTTTTCGGTATGATTGGCCGTGAGGCTGAGACGGATGATGGCCTGGCCCATGGGCACGGTGGGAAAACGGGCGGTAAAGGCAAAATACCCCTGGTCAAAGAGCTTCGTCACCAGGTCATGGGCGCGCTCCTCGCTGCCGATCTGCACGGCAAGGATGTGGGCTTCGCCGCAGACGGTAAAGCCGCGGTCGGTGAGGAGCCGGGTCAGCTTCCGGCTGAGAGATGAGAGACGCTCCCTCCTGCCGTCGCCCCGCTCCACCTCCGAAAGCACTGCCAGGGCGGTGACGGCGTGGGCCTCGGGCAGGGCCGTGGTGTAGATGAGGGGGGAGGCGAAGTTAAACAGGTACTCCCGGTACAGGGAGGGCATAAGGACAAAAGCCCCGAAAAGCCCCATGGCCTTGCCGAAGGTACCCAGGGCCACATCAGCCACTTCCCGGGCGATGCCCCGTCCTCCGGTGCCCAATGCGCCGTAGGCATGGGCCTCGTCCACCACCGTTAAAAACCCGTGACTCTTTTTAAGCTCGGCCAGCTCTGCCAGGCGCGGGGTGTCCCCGTCCATGCTGAAAAGGGACTCGGTCACCACCACGGGATGCCCGGAAGCGCTCTTCAGCCTCTTTTCAAGGTGGCCCATGCTGTTGTGGCGAAAGCCCTTGAAAGGGGCAGTCCCCAGCTGCATCCCCTTGACGGTGCTGGCGTGGACATGCTTGTCAAACAGAAGGGTCTCCTCCGGACCGAAAAGGGTGGAGAGGATGGCCAGGTTGGCCTGGTAGCCGGAGGGGAAAAAAATGGCGTCCTCGTACCCGAAGTAGTCCGCATAGGCTTTTTCCGCCTCGCGGATCACCGAGGCATTGCCCGAGACAAGCCGGGAGGACGAAGAGGAGGTACCGTACCTGGAAAAAGCGTCTGACGCTTTTTTGCGAAGGGTTTCGCAGCGGCCCAGGCCGAGGTAATCGTTGGAAGCAAAATTAACAAGGGTGCGTCCGTCCACCGTTACCGTGCGCCCGTCCCCGTCATCCACCACCGGCGGGTTGCGGTAGAGGCCCTTCTCTTTCTGGAGGGCCAGCTTCTGTCTCAAGCGCTTGTCAAACATGAAAAAATCTCCTGGTAATGGGGGCTGAGGCGCGCGGCCTCGAAACGGTCGTCAAAGGGTGTGGTGCCGATGAGAAGGGAGGCCGTGATCGTCTCGCCACCCACCTCTGCCGATACCGCATAGGCCCGGGCATCGCTTGCAGAACCGGTGAGGCTGGCCGTCATGGACACGATCCCCGTCACAGGGGACGGGGGAAAAGGGTACCGGGCCACCTTCATGAGAAAGGCCTGACGGCTGAACTTTGTCGCATGCCGAACATGATAGGCCGCGCACTGGGCCATGGCTTCCAATAATTCATGGGGCTCTCCGCCCAATTTCGCCGATTCCGCCGCCATAAACCCATCGCCCACGGCTGAAATACGGGAAAGCATCAAAAAAGGTAATTCCAAAGTATGATCCAATGTTGCCTCCGGCGGGTCGCTTTTATAAAAAAGCTCCGCAAAAAGCCTTCTATGGTTAAAGTGGGTTAAAAAAGCTTGCCTCCGGCGGCGAGGTGAGCCACCTCGAAAGCAGGTTGCGAATGCGCTTTCCCCTTCGTTCCTCAGGGAAAATCACATTCGCCTATGGTTCAAATTAAACTGAATCTGTTTTTTTAACCTGTTTATCAAACTTTTCAAAAGTTTGGCCCCCGGCAGGGCCGCCGGAGGCTAACTATGTCTGCGCACCACCAGGGCGCTGTTCTGGCCACCGAAGCCGAAATTTTCAAAAAGAAGGGTCGAGATCCCTTCGGCGCTTCGCCCCTCCACCACGATGTCGAGGGCCGGGTCCAAAGGATTGGTAAGGTTGGGGTTGGTGGGCAGGGTGCCGTGCTTTAAGGCGGCCAGCATCACGGCCAGCTCCACGGCCCCGCAGGCCGAGGCCAGGTGGCCCAGCCATGCCTTGGGAGCCAGGATGGCCGGTCGGTGGGCCCCGAAAAGCCGTCCGAAAAGCTCTGCCTCCATGCGGTCGTTGAGATCGGTGGCCGTGCCGTGGGCCGACACCGCGTCCACCTCTTCGGGCAGTAGAAAGGCCTCGTCCAGGGCCAGTCGCACGGCCTTTTCCGCCCAGGTGCCCGAAGGATCCGGGGCCGTCATGTTGTACCCGTCCAGGGACGAACCGAACCCCAGGACCTCGGCATGGATTTCGGCCCCGCGCCGCCTGGCATGCTCCAACTCTTCAAAAAGGAAGAAAGCCCCCCCTTCTCCGGGCAGGAACCCCTTCCGGTTGGCGTCAAAGGGCGCGTACACGGCCGACGGATCCTTTTCGCTTCGATGCAGGGCCCGGGCCATGCCGTAGGCCAAAAGACCGCCCCGGTTGATCCGCGAGTCCCCCCCTCCTGCAAGGGCCGTGTCCAGGTACCCGTCCCGGACCTTTCGGTAGGCCTCGCCAAGGGCCGTCAACGACGCCGCACAGGCACTGCCGCAGGTGTGGTTCTCCCCGTGGATGCCGGTGAGCCGGGAAATGGCGGACGCCGCCGTGTTGGGAAGGAACCGCAGCATCCACAACGCGGAAAGCCCCTCCTCGGAGATCTCCCCGCCGTCGATCCTGGCAAACTCCTCCCCCACATCAAAGTTGGGCCCGCTCCCGCAGAAAAGGCCGGTGTCGGCCCGCTGCTTCTCCGAAAGCCCCGACGCCTCCATGGCCGCAGCAGCCGATGCCACGGCAAACTGCGCCCCCCGGTTGAGGTACCGCCCGGCCTTGAAACGCCCGGTGTACGCCTTGAGATCAAATCCCTCCACCGGTGCCGCCCAGAGCCCCTCCTCCCCGGTAAACACAAACCGGGGCGCCCCAACGGAAAGCCTCTCCCCAATCTCTTCCGGTGTCGCCCCCAGGGATGAAACCACCCCCATGGACGTCACCACAACACGCCTGCGCATGAAATCTCCTTGATGCAAAAAAAAACCAAAAGCGAGGCCTCCGGTGGCGAGGTGTGCCACCTCGAAAGCAGGTTGCGAATGGGCTTTCCCCTTCGTTCCTCAGGGAAAATCACATTCGCGTTTGAACCAAGGCCTGTTACCCCATGCCGTTGGCCTCGGGCGAAGCCCGTCAGCAAATGTGATCGGCCTGAGGAACGAAGGCCGGGAGCATTCGCGAACCTGGGTTCCAAGGGCTCAGCCCTTGGCCGCCGGAGGCAACGCTTTACGCATACTGCTTACGCGGCATCGCTGCGCCAGGTGACGTAATCGGCGATGTCTTTCACCTTGAGGACCGGGCCGCCCTCCTGGTCCGCCAGGATCTCGTCCACGCGGGATGCGGTCAGGTACGGGTATTTTTCCATGAGGTAGGCCCTGGTGTCGGTGATGTGGTCCCCGGGCTCGCTGAGGTAGACCCGCAGGGTTTTTAAGAAGACCTCGTCATCGTTCACATCGATGTTGAACTCGGAGCTTAAGCTCACGGCCAGCTCCAGCAGGTCAATGGACTCCACGTCCAGATCCCGGAACAGGTAGGTTTCGGTCCCGATGTTTTCCGCGTCGACATCCAGAATATCGGCCAGGGTGGCCTGAATTTTTCCTAACACAGTCATGGGTAACGTCTCACTCCACTATGAAAATATAACAAGTCAGCTTATGCCTCCGGCGGCAAGGTGTGCCACCTTGAAAACAGGTTGCGGATGCGTTTTGCCCCTCGTTCCTCGGGTCAAATCACATCCGCCTTTAAGATAAAATTTAACCACGTACATTTGGTAACCATTCAGTTGCCTCCGGCGGGTCGCTTTTTGAAAAAAGTTCCGCAAAAACTTTCCGTTTGCATGTCCGTTGATCTTGAAGCCGTCGGCTCGTCGAATACTTCCGTGAAGGCCCACGTCGTTTGCAAGACCTGTTTATCAAACGTTTCAAAAGGTTGGCCCCCGGCAGGGCCGCCGGAGGCGATTTCGAGCTGAATAGTTGCTATGGGCCTTTTTTTAAAAAACCTCGCGAAGGGTCTCACCCCGAGGAACGAGGGGTGAGACCCTTCGTTACCTGGGGTCCAGGGGATCATTCCCTGGCCGCCGGAGGCACGTTTTTCCCTTCTACTTGCATGCCGTCAGGCCACCGTCCATGGTGATGGCGGTGGCGTTGATGGGTCGTGCGGCGTCGGAGAGCAGAAAAAGAAGGGTCTCGGCCACCTCGGAGGAGGTGGCGGCGCGTCCCAGGGGGACCCGTTTTCGGATCCGGTCCCCGTGTTCTTCCAGGTAGAGGGTGCCGCGCCCTGCCGACACGTAGCCGGGCCGCAAGATGGCGCTGGTGATGCCCTTTTTCCCCAACTCGATACCGATGCCCTGGTAAATGGCTTCGCAGGCCTTTTTAGACGCAGCGTACAAACCCTGGCCGCCGTTTTGAAGCACGGCAGCGGTGGACGAAACGTAGAGCATCCGGCCGAACCGGCCTGCCATCATGCGGCGGGAGGCCCACTTAACAAGGGCCGCCCGGCAGGTGACGTTCCCGTGCATGTAGCGCCCCACAGCCATGGGGTCCGCCGTGGCCACAAGGCTCTCTAAGTTGCCGTGGGCAAAGTCCACAAGGTAATCGGGGCCGCCCCCTTCAAACTGGGCGTCCAGCCGGGAAAACCCGTCGGGCTCAAGGGCCGTTTCCAGGTCGAAAAAACAGGCGGTGCCGTCGGTGGCGTCCTGGATCCTTTGTTTCCCTTCATCCGATCGAAAGGTCAAAACGGGCCGAAGGCCTGCATCCGCAAGCAGGGGACAAAGGGCCAGGGCCATGTCGCAGCTGCCTCCTGCAACCAGCACGGTGTGTCCGGTAAACATCATGGGAGCACCATCTCTCCGGTCACCGCCGGTGTCTCGCCGTGGAAAAGCCTGCAGGCGGCCCGCCCGTTCTCGCACCGCACCGTATAGGGATAGCTGCCGGGGGGCACGAAGGACCTGAACCTGAAATTCTTCGCCTCGATCGGTGCATGCCCTGCCTCCTGGAGCCGTTTGTAAAAGGCCTCCACAACAAGGCTGCCGGGCACCACGGGGTTCCCGGGAAAATGTCCTTCGTAGAGGGGATCCGCTCCGTCAAAGCAAAAAACGCCGGACAGGGTGGCGGTCATCACACCTCTCCCACAAGAAGCCCGGCATCGGTCACCATCTTCAAATCGTCGTCCAGGGAGCGACCCGCGGTGGTAAGGTAATTGCCCACCATGAGGCCGTCGGCACCTGCAGGAAAAAGCCAGGACTGAAAGTCCCTGAGGGTCACCTCCCGCCCGCCGCAGACGGTGATGCGTTTTTCAGGGGCGATGAGCCGGAACAGGGCCACGGACTTCAAGGCATCCAGGGCCGGCATCAGTGGGCGATTAGCCATGCGGGTCCCGGGCACGGGGGTCAGAAAATTCATGGGAATGGTATCGGCGTTGAGGTCCCTCAGGGTCAGGGCCAGCTCCACGCGCTGGGCCCAGCTCTCACCCATGCCGAGGATGCCACCGGAACAGACACCGAACCCCATATCCGCTGCGAGCTGAACCGTTTCGATGTCCTCGTCGTAGGTGTGGGTGGTGCAGATGGCGTCGAAATGGCTGCGGGAGGTCTCCAGGTTGTGGTGGTAGCGCCCCATGCCGCTTGAGCGCAGCCGCTCACCCCGTTTGGCGTCCAGCATGCCCAGGGAGCCGCAGATGGTGAGATCGGTCTCTTTCCTGAGGCGCTCCGTCACCCGGCAGACCCGGTCGATCTCAGCCTCGTTCAGGCTGTGCCCGCTGGTGACGATGCCGAAACGGGTGGCCCCGGCGCGTGCCATGGCATGCCCCCGCTCCACAAGGGTCTCCTCGTCCATCAGGGGGTAGATGTCCACCCCGGTCTCATGGCTGGAGGACTGGGCACAGAAGGCGCAATCCTGGGAGCACTTGCCCGACTTGGCGTTGACGATGGAACAGAGGAACACCGTGTCTCCCCGGCTCTCGCGGCATCTCACCCGGGCGGCTTCAAAGAGAAGGAAAAGGGCTTCGTGTCCCGCACCGGCCAGGGCCAGGGCGTCTTCCTCGCTTACACGGCAAGAGGGATCGGCAATGAGTTTGCGTATCAATTCATGGGTCTGCATAGTTGGCGTGTGCCTCCGGCGGATCGCTTTCAGATAAAAAAAGCCCCGCAAAAAAACGTTTCGGTTGCGCATGCTGCCCGGGCACTCGTCGCCTCAGGCGTGGGGGAGCCGCAGGGCCTTGGCTGCATTTAAAGGCCCGTTATACAGCCATATCCCCCAGCCTGTCAACCTCACTTCAACCACAGGTTAACAGGGCAGTGCATGGCCCCGGGCCCTCTTTTTCGGATCGGCAATACTACGGTTTTATCACTGGCGGGATGTTAATCAAGGGATCTCGGTGAGATAAAATGACGGGGCTCCCCGGAGACGGGGTCGGTGAAGCGCACCTCTTTGGCCAGGAGCTTCAAGGGGCGCTCAAAGTCGGGCGGGGCCTCGTCCAGGAGGTCCGGGTAGAGGCGATCGTTTTCAATGGGGGCTCCGATGGCGCACATATGGAGGCGCACCTGGTGTTTTTTGCCGGTGACCGGGCTGATCCGGTAGAGCCCCCCTGCGCCCCTGGGGGCGATAAGCTCAATGTCGGAGACGGCATTGGGGGATCCTGCGTCTTCTGTCATCCGAAACCAGGGATGCCCCTCAACGAGCCTGTTCTCCACGTGAAAGGAGCTGCCTCTTTCCGGGCGGTTCAGGGAAACGGCCTCGTAGACCTTGCTCACCTTCCGGTCCATGAACAGGCCCTGGTAGAGACCCCGGCTCTCTTTGAGACGGGAAAAAAGAACCAGCCCGGCCGTCTCGCGATCGATGCGGTTCACAGGGATGATGTCCGGGGTGTCGAAGCGTTTGCGCAACCGGGTAAGAAGGGTCTCGTTCACAAATTTACCGGCAGGGATCACCGGCAGAAAATGGGGCTTGCAGGCAACAATGAGGTGATCGTCCACATGGATCACCTCTTCGTCAAAGGGAATGGGGTCTTCATGGGCCACCTCCCGGAAGTAGCGCAGCACCATCATGGGCTCGACACGGGCCGCCCGGGAGAGGGTCCCGCCCCTTTCATCGGTGACCAGGCCGCCGTCAAGGCGCGCCTCCCAGATACCCGGGGGCACAGCCGGAAAGCGTGCCCCCAGAAAATCAAGGATGGGGGTCCCGGATGGGACCGCCTCCCCCACCGTCACCGTGGACGCAAAAGGGCTCCGGCTCATGCAGACTCCACGCCCAGGGCCCGCAGCAGGGGAAGCAGGCGTTCGGCCATGGCGTCGGCCTCGGTCTCGATGCAGCACATGCGCCCGATGGACGCCACCGGACGGATACCGGTGATCCGCGCCACCGCTTCCATGTGCTCGGCGATCATCACGGGCTCCGTGGATCCGTCCCGGTCGATGAACACCACAAAGGGATGGGTGATCCCCCGGTGGGCCATGGCCTCCAGGGTCAGCAGGGTGTGGTTGATGGTGCCCAGGCCAGCCCGGGCCGCCACGATGTGAACAAACTTCTCTTCGGCCAGGAGGTCGATGACGTTCAGCCGCTCGGTCACCGGCACCAGGGCTCCTCCTGCCCCTTCCACCACCAGGGGACGCCCCAGGGCCCTTTTTTCCTGGATAAACGTCTTGAACGCGGCAGGATCGATCTTCTTGCCCTCTTCCCGGGCCGCAAAATAGGGGGCCTTGGCCTCCCGGAAGCAATAGAGAACGGAATCCCTTGCTTCATCTCGCCCCCCCATGAGGGTGAGCACAAAGGAGGGGTCGCTGTACGGGTGCGAGGGGCTGTGGCAACCGGTCTGAAAGGGTTTCAGATAAAGGGGATCCAAGCCGTTGGCGCGAAGGATCTTCATCACCAGAAGGGAGAGGACGCTCTTTCCGACATCGGTATCGGTGCCGGTAATGCAGATATCTCGAATGGGGGACATGACGGTCTCCAAATCACAGGTTGGGGGCTTTACAATAAGGTTCACGTGAACCCTGTGGGCTTTCCCCGCCCCTTACGGTGTGAAGGAGAAGGCGCAGCATGACACCCCGGGACCAGCTCCCATGGGAAGCCGAAAAAACTATCGGCTATAGTGGTACTATGAACAAACACATATTTCAATCACCCACACCCATCCCTATATTTTATCCAGGGGCACAGAAAAATTCAGAAAAGGATCGCACACAAAACAAATCATGGATATCCTGCTTGCGAAGGCAGACCTGCGGTGATATGAAGTGTACATTGTTCAAAGAACAATGCAAAAGCCCTGCCACTGGGACTTTTCCCCCGATTCTCACTTGGAGCACACCCACGTATGGCTGGAAAGATAATACGATCAATCCTGTATTCCGTCCCCAACACCCTGAGCCTCTTTCGGCTCGCCTGTTCCCCGGTGATCCTGTGGTTTGCCTGGAACGGTGAAGAGCGTCCCTTTCTGGCCTTTCTCACCTCCGCCCTGATCTCGGACCTTTTTGACGGCGCCATCGCACGGCTGCTCAAGCACACCACGGAGCTGGGCGCCAAACTCGACAGCATGGCCGACTTCCTCCTGGCCCTTGCCGTTCTGCCCTGTATCTGGTGGCTCTGGCCCCATCTCCTGGAGGCCGAACTCCGCTACTTCATGGTGGTCCTGGTGGGAAGCTTTGCCCAGCTCACCTGCGGCTACGTCAAATTCGGCAGAACCCCCAGCTACCACACATGGACATCGAAAAGCGCCACCCTGCTCCTCTCCATCTCCCTTATTGTGCTCCTCTACACCCAGGACATGAGCGGCCCCTTCCGGTTCTCCGCCATGCTCCACCTGGCCTCCACCGTGGAGTCCATCCTCATTACCCTCATCCTTCCCAAATGGAACTACAACGTCCACTCCATCTGGCACGCCCTGGAACACACAAAAAAATAAAAACGAAAAACGCCTCCGGCGGCCCTGCCGGGGGCTAAACTTTTGAAAAGTTTAACAAACAGGTTTTGAGTGCTATTTCGATTCCTTGAGCGTCTCCATATAAGGGTTCAAACAAAAAATAAATAGACACGTCGCACTTAAATACCGCAGCGCTTTAACCCGAGGAACGAGGGTTAAAGCGCTGCGGTAAGCTGCTTTCAAGGTGGCTCACCTTGCCGCCGGAGGCACGCTTTTTAAGGCAAACTGAATCGTTAGAGTCTGGTCTTCAGCCGAATCAGAAAAGCGCGGGCGCCGAAGGCGGCCACCTTGGGGCTCAGCCGGAGGAAAAGGCGGGTAAAGCTCTCCGAGGGCGGGAGGTACAAGGGGTTGGGTTCCAGGGAGATGGCCCCTTCCGGGCAGGCGGAGAGGCAGGCGGCGCAGCCGATGCACCGGGTGGGATCGTACTGGTGCTCCTTGTTTTCAATGGTGTGGGCGCGGGTGTTGCAGGCGCGCAGGCACCGGCCACAGTTCGTGCAGGCGGATACATCCACCACCGCCTTGAACCGGGGCTCGGCCATGAGGGCCATACCGCCGAAGTGGTTGATGGTCTCCAGGCCGTGGCAGCAGCAGTCGCAGCAGGTGCAGATGGCGTTGGGGCTTTCGTGGGAGACGTTGGCGGTGAGCAGCACGAGGTTTCGCTCCCAGCGTTCCCGGATCACGGCCCGCATCTCCTCGCGGGTGACGTGGTAGCCGGTGCCCTGGGGGACCACCCCTTCGGCAAAGGATCCGAAAAGCAGGCAGCCGTCCTCCACCCGGGCCCGTTTGCAGCGGCCGCCTGCAAAGGCAACGGACTGGCGGCACTGGCAGACGTTCAAAACGGCAAAGGTGTCGTGGGCGGCCAGGAGCTTTTCCACCAGGTCGGCGTCGGCCACGGTCTGCTCGTGGGACACATGCTCCTCGATGGGGATGTTGCGGATGGCAGGGGCCCGGACCCAGCCCAAGAAATCCTTCACATACCCCGTGCCGAAGAGGCGGGTGATGCGGTCCCCGAAGCCCCGGTGCATGGGGGTCTCTTTGCCGTTCATGAGAAAATACTCGAAGATGCCGGGGATCAGGGGCATCAGGGAGTACCCCGATGACCCGCCGTAGATCACCCGCCTGCCGGCAAGGCGTTCAAGGACGGGAAGGGCCTCTGCCTCGGTCATCTGTGCCCGCCGGGCCACGGCCTTGAGCTTTTTGGGCAGGTAGGAGGGAAGCCCCAGGGCCACCCGGGCCTCTTCCGGCTCAAAAAGATGGCAGACCAGGGATTGCAGCTCATCACCCATGGGAGGCCCGATGAGCCACACCGAGCTGAAACGCCGGGCCAGTTTTTTCTGGTGGATGTCGGGGGATATGTCCTCGCAAGGCATCATCATAAGGGTCTCCCAATGCATGTCTTAAGGATGGAAGGAACGCCGGGCAACAGATGCCGAGCGAAAATTTGCCTTTACTCAGGCATGGATTCAAGGGCACACTCAGATGGTTTGTGTACCATCCATATCAACCGAAATCAACGCAAGGTCATCCATGTGCCTGTCACGCACAGCCGGCGCCACCTAAGGAGAGCCCATGATCCGGCTTACCGACACCCAACGCCTCTTCTTCACCCTGGTCAGTGAAGCCATCTACGCCAACCCCTTTGCAGAGGAGCGGGAGGCCATCGACACCCGCATCGCAGGGCTTTTTCCCGGTGCCCGCGTGGAGAGCCTCATCGATGAGACCATCCGTGAGGTCAGTGCCCGGCTGGAGGCCCTTGAGCCCTCGGGACGCCCCCGCATCGACCGGGTGGATAAAAAAGACAAGAACTTGGTTGAAAACGCCCTGGTCTTCGAGTTTTTTTACCTTTTCCGGGAGCGGTTCGACGCCCTGATCCACCGGCAGGTGGAGGCAGGGGACACCTCCCTGTCGGTCCCC
This sequence comes from Desulfoluna spongiiphila, assembly GCF_900101345.1. Classification (GTDB taxonomy): domain Bacteria; phylum Desulfobacterota; class Desulfobacteria; order Desulfobacterales; family Desulfolunaceae; genus Desulfoluna; species Desulfoluna spongiiphila. Next base: position 601,223 of record NZ_FMUX01000001.1, read on the forward strand.
TTTGCCGATGAGGCCCACGCCTTTTTCCAGGCCCGGGGCTTCACCACGGATCAGTTCTGCCACTACATGGCCCTGTGTTACCAGCTCCGCCGCGCCTTTCTCCTCATCCGGGACTCCCTGGTGGGGGAGAGCCGTGCCATGCGCAACCTCCGACGCGATCTCTGGAACAACGTCTTCACCCACGACATCGGCCTGTACGCCCGCTACCTCATCAACCGCATGGAGGACTTTTCCACCCTGATCCTGGGGGAGACCGGAACGGGCAAAGGCACCGCCGCCATCGCCATCGGGCGAAGCGGCTACATCCCCTTTGACCCGGTGCGCAAAGCCTTCACCGAGAGCTTTACCCGCACCTTTGTCTCCCTGAACCTCTCCCAGTACCCGGAGACCCTGTTGGAGTCGGAGCTCTTCGGCCACAAAAAAGGCGCCTTCACAGGAGCCGTGGAGGACCACAAGGGGGTCCTGGAACGGTGCAGCCCCAACGGGGCCATCTTTTTAGACGAACTGGGGGAAATCCCCGCCCACACCCAGATCAAGCTCCTCCAGGTGCTCCAGGAGCGCCAGTTCACCCCGGTGGGGAGCCACCTCAAGACCCGGTTCAACGGCCGGGTCATCGCCGCCACCAACCGCCCCTTTGAAGAGATCACGGGCACCGGGGGGTTCCGGGACGATTTTTTCTACCGGCTCTGTTCGGACATCATCACCGTACCCCCGTTGCGGGTACGTATCGAAGAGGACCCCGAAGAGCTCACCACCCTTCTCAACCACACGGTCAAGCGCATGGTGGGCAAGGATTCCCCCGAGTACACGGACATGGTCCGGGAGGTCATCGACCGCCAGCTCGGCGCCCACTACCCCTGGCCCGGCAACGTCCGGGAGCTGGAGCAGTGCACCCGGCGTGTCCTCATCAAGAAAAGCTATCTCCTCTCCCGGAACACCGAGGAGGCCTCCCTCACCGAAGCCCTCACCCACGGCGTCCGCAACGGCGAGATGGACCTGAAATCCCTCACCTGCGGCTACTGCGCCATGCTCTACAGGCGCTACGGAACCTACGGAGACGTGGCCCGCATCACGGGCCTGGACCGACGCACCGCAAAAAAATACATCGAAGAGTTCGCCCAGGAACAAACGGGCTAAAAAAGCAGGCCTCCGGCGGCAAGGTGTGCCACCTTGAAAGCTGGTTGCGAATGCGCTTTCCCCTTCGTTCCTCAGGGAAAATCACATTCGCCATTCATTCAAGACATGGTGAGGGCACCGTGTTAAATAGCTGTTTGTCAAACCCGCTTTTATGGATCAGGCAAAAGTTTCGCCTCCTGCAGGACCGCCGGAGGTATTTTTTAGAGTCCGATCTTTTCCTGCCGGGCCAGCATGCGTTTTTTCTCTTCCAGTCGATGGGCCTTTCGGTAGCGGGCCTCTTCGTTTCGGCGCCTGTCGTCAGCGGTCTCCGCAACAATAGGGGGAAGCTGTTTCACCTTGGCGTCTTCACCATAAAGAGCCACAAAGGTCAGATAAGCACTGGCCACGTGTTTTTTCTCACCGGTCAGAAGGTTCTCCCCTTCCACCCGCACCCCGATCTCCATGGAGGTGCTCCCCACCATGTTGAGGCTCGCTTTTAAAGTAAGCAGCTCCCCGATGAACATGGGTTTGAAAAAATCCAGGCGGTCGATGGAGGCGGTGACACAGTTGGTGCGGGAGTGGCGAACGGAGACCACTCCTGCGGCGTTGTCAATGTACTTCATAATCACGCCGCCATGGACGTTTCCCGCGGGGTTGGCGTCCTGGGGCAGCATGAGATGGGAAAGGATCACACGGCTTTCTGAGACGGGGTGTCCCTGCATAACGACTCCTTGTATGGTTTATAAAAGTATGATGTTTATGGTGGGCCAACCCGTGGCTGGACCGTCACGGGCCGTCGGCCGGCTCCTCCGGAGTGAACCGGCGAAGCTGCAGCCTCAAGGGAAGCGCCCGGCAACGGCTTGGCAAGCCGTCTGCCGTCATGGCACAGGAAACATAATAACCCGGCAAGATCATTGTCAACACATTAAAGGAATTTCTGTGATTCAAAACAGTTTCATCCACATGCAGGGCGTCGGAAAAACCACCGAAGAAAAACTCTGGCAACGGGGCATCACCACCTGGTCCCTTTACGAAAAGGCCCATGAAAAAGGGGAAAAGCTCCCCATGCCCGGCACCGTGCTGCCGGGCATCAAAACCTCCCGCCGCCATTATGAAAGGGGCGATCTCCTCCATTTCCAGGGGCTGTTTCCCGCCGGTGAAGCGTGGCGCCTCCTGCCGGGATTCCAGGAGGCCACCTGCTATCTCGACATCGAAACCACGGGGGACGGTCACTGGTGCGACATCACCACCATCGCCCTGTACGACGGCAAGACCGTCCGGACCTACGTCAACGGGGAGAACCTGGCCGACTTCAAAGAGGCCATCGGCGCCTACGCCACCGTGGTGACCTACAACGGAAAATCCTTCGACATCCCCGTCATCAGGCGGGTCCTTGGGATCCCCATGGAGATGGCCCACATCGACCTGCGGTACGTCCTGGGAAGCCTGGGCATCAAAGGAGGCCTCAAGCGCTGCGAAGAGATCCTCGGCATGGGGCGCACCGACCTGGCCGGTGTGGACGGATCCTCTGCCGTGGTGATGTGGAACCGGTACAAACGCACCGGGGATCGCCGCTATCTGGAAACCCTTCTGGCCTACAACGTGGCGGACACCGTCAACATGGAGCCCCTTCTGGTGGAGGCCTGCCGCATGCGCCGGGACACCATCCCCGAGGGAGCGCGGTTTGAGCTGCCCGTGGCAGGGAGCCCTGAAACCCCTCACATTCCCGACCATGGAGTCATTGAGGAGATGCGGCAGCTTTACCGATCCTCCCACGGGAACCCATGGTAACCATTTGACATCTCCACGGCCCGTTGTCAGGTGAAGTCAGAGGGAATTGGAAAGCACGCCGACACACGCCCCAGTAAAAAAAACACGCTCCACCACCGTAACACTCTTGATTTTCATTAAAATTACCCATATAAAGAATAACTGTTTTGCACGCAACCCATGGAACATCAAGTTTTGGAAATATCTTGCGGGAGCACCGACAATGGCACTTACGAAGACTAACATTGTGGATCAAGTCCAGGAAAGCATAGGGTATTCGAGAAAACGAAGCAGTGATCTTGTGGAGACCCTGATTGAAATCATTAAAGACACCATTGGCACAGGAGAAGATGTCCTGGTCAGTGGGTTCGGAAAATTCTGCGTCAAGGAGAAGGGAGCGCGAAAAGGGCGCAACCCGGCCACAGGAGACGACATGATGCTGGAACAGCGAAAGGTCGTCACCTTCAAATGCTCATCGGTCCTTCGGGACAGAATCAACGAGCAGCGCTGAACACCCGGCGTCGTCGATTTCAAAAAAAAGCCCCCTTCGAGTCAGATCGAAGGGGGCTTTTTTTTGTAACGAATCAGCTTGTGCCTCCGGCGGCCCTGCCGGGGAATAAACGTTTAAAAAGTTTAACAAATTAGGTTCCAAAAAAGCATTTCAGGCAACGTCTTTATTAAAGGCGGATGTGATTTGACCCGAGAAACGAGGGGCAAAACGCATCCGCAACCAACTTTCAAGGTGGCACACCTTGCCGCCGGAGGCACGCTTTTTGGAACTCAATAGTTACCATTGTTTTATGGTTCAGGAGTACCCGCATCGGCAGCGGGCGTTTCCGGCTCTTTTTTGGGCTTGGGCATCCAGAACCCGCCCTCCCGGAGGGACTCTCCGGCCCAACGGATCCAGCCCACCACCTTCAGGGCAAGCCAGAGGGACCAGGCGAGCATCACCAGCCGAAAGGTCCAGACAGAAAGGGTCCAGACAGCCGGTTCGGGAAAAGCCCCGGCCACCCGGTCCACGGTCCAGTGAAGCAGGGTGGGGGTGGATCCGTTGCCTGCAATCTGCATGTCCGGAATACCCAGAAGACCAGTCTTTACCGCATCAAACAGCACCAGCCCCACCAGCACGCCCCAGGCCACCAGCCCCAGTTGCACCGCGTTGAACGCCAGGCGCTTGACCGGGCGCTTGCGGCGCCTCGCTTCCAGGGCAAAAAACCACCCGGCAGCCAGTACCACGGCGGGCAGACTGCGGGTGACGAGTCCGAGCCCCAGAAGGGCCCACTCGGTTCCGGACAGGGGGGAGAAGGGCACCCGCCCCAGGATGGCCCCCGCCAGGAGCACCAGGGCCACGATACTCCACATCAACACCGCAGGCCCCAGCGTGGGCCCTGTGGTCCAGAGAATCCAGCGGTCCCTTGAAAGATGCATGACCAGATCGATGTTGGACGCGCTGCGCCCCAGGGAAAGGTCCGGCAGGGAGGTTTTGCGGGGCACCAGAAGGCGGAGGGGAGAAAACCCTTCCGGTTCCGAGGCGCGCCAGGTCACCCGCACGTCTGCCCGCCCCGGATCCACAGGGAGCGTCAGCTTGCCCCCTGCCTCGGGAACGGGAACCGTCTCGCCGGAGACCGTCACCTCCTTGACGTGGGCGTTGAATCGGCTCGTTACCTCCACCTCCGAGCCCTTGGAGGCACGGATGGCAGCCTCTAATTCCATGCGGGTCTCCCCGTTGCCCGGCCAGAGGGAGAGCCGGGCCCGGTCCACGGTGAGGGTACGGCCCCCGGCGCCCTCAAAGCGAGACACGGAAAGGTCCACGGTCTCTCCCCGCCTGGGCAGCCACACCATCCCTTTCCTGTCGGTTCCTCCGGTGGGTGCGATGCCCTTCCAGGCCAGGTGCCAGATGGGGTCCAGATGAAGGGTCCACGCCTCCACCACGCGCCCCGTGTCCGGTGCCTTCAGGGCAAGGGGCAAGCCCGGGGGCAGCACGCTCTCCCATCGCCGCGAGGTCACCCCGGAGGCAAAGGTCACGGCAACGGAATCCCCGGTGCGCTTAACCCCCTTGAGGTCGGTACGGATCTCCTCCCCGTCCAGTAAACCAACGGACATCACCACCGGCGGGCCGGAAAGGTCGCCTCCATTGCGGGTGACGGTGGTCACCACCCGCCACTCCAGACCGAACTCCATGCGGCGCTGCACCCGGAACCAGCTGAACAGCCGCCCTTTGCCGGTGAGGGGCTTGTCAGCATCCCCTCCGGTGGCCATGCGGGTGGCCCGGATCACCCCATCCACCTGGAGGGTGTCGGTGATCCCGGAAACCTGCCAGCCGTCCGTCCCCTCCACCCGAACCGTACCCGGCGCAAGGGGGAACCGAAAGGTCCACTCCTCGGCACCGCCCTCCCCTTTGAGGACCACGGTATGAATGCCGGGGGCAACGTGCACCCAGGTCTCCCCGTCCACCTTCAGGAGGTCAAGGGTGCTCCCCCGCTCATCGGCGGCAGACGCAAGGCGCCAGCTGCCGTCCCCCGACGGGAGGGGAACGGCCACGTGGGCCTGGGCATCAACCCGGAGCACCAGAAGGGCCGGATCCGCCTCGCGTTGCGGGAGGGTCAGCGCCACCTGGGACAGGGCGGCACAGGACGGGGAACAGGGAGGCGGCTCGGTAAGCCGGGATCGAAGCTCATCAAGGAGGGGGCCCGGGGGAAAGGCATCGGCAAAGGCCACCCGGGGGCACAGGGAGAGGGTGATCCCCAGGAGCACGAGGGACACGGTCCCTTTCCCAGGGAAAAAGCCGCCTCGGCCCACGGGGGCCACGCGAAGCAGCAACAAAAAAAGCACGGCAACCCGAACCACATGGAGCCCTCGCCGAAGGGTCGGGGAAACAAGGTGCAGGGTCACGCTGTGGGCTTCGGAGGCCGGTCCGGTGACAGCGGCGACACGCAGCCAGTCCCAGGTGGGAAGGGCCGGCCCGGTCTGGGTCTCCCCCTCTTCCAGGGGCTGCGCCACCTTCGGGAGCGGCCGTTTTTTGGCCTTCGCCTTGGCAAAGGTTGATCGGGACACCACCTCATCCATCTGCACCATGGACTCCATGGGCCGGGAAGCCCCGTCCGTTTCCAGACGCTGCCCCTGATACGCCCCCCCATGCCGCAGCTCCAGCTGCGGATACAGGGCCTGGCGAAGCTGCTGGGAAGCAAAAAGCAACGAAACGGCAACAAGGGCCACGAGGACGGCTCCGTGAAGTCCCCTCACCCCCTGGCCCCACAGGCCGGCGGCCCATCCGTCTCCCCGGGCTGTCAGGCGCACCAGAGCGGTGGTGGCCAGCACCGCGGGCCAGAGAAGGGCCGGTGAAAAGGGCTCCTGCCACAAAAGGACAAGGCCGGGGACGAAAAGAATCCCCCAGATCGGCCCCCAGAGCTTAAAGGCAGCCACCCCCACCACAAGGATCAGGAAAAAATCAAGGAGGGACCAGGCATCCAGAAAAACGCGCCCAGACTCCACGGCGGCCCCGGCAACGGCCAGGATCCCCCAGCCCACGGGCAGGTGAACCACCATGGAGGTCCGATCAAAGGCAAGGTTCCAGCCCACGGGCAGGGCCAAGGAGGAGGTGTCCCTGCCCATGCGGGAGACGGCATCCATGGCCACACGCCCTTTCTGCACCTCCACGCCGAACCGGCCCTGGCCGGAGTCGGCCACCATGCGGTCCCGCCCGTCCAGGCGGATCCGGCCGGGTTCAAAGGGCCCGTCGGGCAGGGAGACAAAACGCCGGGCATTCAGCTCCCCTGAGATCCGGTCCCTCACCGTGGCCCCTCCGCCGTCAAAATCGAGCCACACCTCCCGGTCCAGGGTCAGGCGTGAGGCGCTCTTCCCCTGACCCCGCCGCACCTCGGTGACACCAAGGACATCCCCTTTTGTTGCCAGGTACGCAGGAAACCGCTTCCAGGCCTCGGGCAGACGGGTCATCTCGGGGTCCACCTGCCTCAAGCCCTCTAGGGAGACCAGCCGCATGGACGACGATCGCCTGAAGGCCCAGACCTCCTGACCGAAGGGCGCCCCAAAGGGGGCCAGGGTCGAGAGAATGCCCTCGTACACTGCCGTGACGGTCACCGTCCACTTTCCCGGTTTCACGTCCACCTCCAGGCTTCCGTCCTCTCCCATGCGGGCCGGAAGATCGCTTGAAAGGGACACGGGAGAGGTACCGACCAGGAGAATCCCGTCCAGGGTCTCCCGCCGCTTGCCCCCGGAGACGGAGAGGGTGAGACGCGTGGTGACGGTGGCGGGCAGGGCGTCGGTAAAAAGCCGCGCGACTTCCACGGAGGTCTGGTCGTTCTCCCGGGGTGCCTGCCGGGGACGACTCATCCAGAGACGGTCATCGCCGTCAATGTATGGGGCCTTCACCACGGCCCCGTCCACGGAAAGGGCAAGGGAGGCCGTGGTGGAAGGCACAGAGATGGCGTGGGGACGACGCGCCCAGGAAAACCGACCGGCAAGGGCGTGGGTCCCGGCCTCAAGGTAGATGCGGGGCCTGCCGCCCGAAAGGGCGACGGCAACCGGGGCACCGCCTGCCGTCACCGTATGGGGCCTTAAGCTTGCGTCCCCGGGGAGCGCCACGAACCCGTCGGCAAAAAGGGTCACCTCCTGGCGAAATCGCCCCGAGTCCTGCTCCGCCACCAGGTGGAGGGTCCCCGGCCAGAGGCACTGGAACCGGCTGTGGTCCCCGTTCAGGCTGGGACAGGCCACCATCTCATGGCCGTGCATGACCCACCCCTGCCAGGCCGTCAGGGGTTCCGGGACCGTCACCTCATCCGAAGCCCAGCCTGTCGCGCTCGCCAGTAAAACGAAAAAAACCGTCAGAAACCGTTTCATCCCCATCTCCTTGAGAGCTGAGTGCACGTGCCCGCTGTCCCGCCCACAACCGCCTTGCGTGGGTACGGAGTCCGAGCCCTGTTGATCACGCCCTTTTGTCAATCAGGTAACAGCATGGCCCCGGCAGGGCCAGAGGTTCAAAGCGAAAATCCATCGCCATCAACCATCCTATTTTTTAAACATTTTATCAACCTCATCCGTCATCGATCCATCGTTCTCATGGACCGTCAGGGGAGGCAGGGTGAGAAGGGGTGCGGGGGTCCTGCCAAAGGAAAGGAGCAGGCGTTTGGGGGGAGCACCGGCATGGGAGCAGACCATGCGAAGGCGCCGGGGGTAGAGTTTTTTTTGCTGTGCAGCCGCCAGCACCTCCTCGCATCGATCCGCCGGATAGACCAGGTGGAAGGTCCCGGTGGGGGACAGGTTGAGGGCGGCGGCATCCAGGAGCTGAGAAAGGGAGAGACTCACCTCATGGCGGGCGATGGCCTTCTGGTCCAAGGGGTTGAGTCGGCCCCGGCCCAGGGGGGTGTAGGGAGGGTTGCTGATCACCAGGTCAAAGGGCCCGCCGGGATAGGGTTCCCGGCACTGGCGCATGTCCGCGCGCTGGATGGTGGCCCTGTCAGAGGCGCCGTTTTCCATGACGTTTCTCTCGGCAAGGCGCGCCAAAGGGACCTGAAGCTCCACCCCCACCAGCGTTGTCAGGCCGGGATGGCGACGGGCCAGCACCAGGGGCATGACCCCGCAGCCGCACCCCAGGTCCAGAAGCGAATCAGCGCCTTCGGCCTCCACAAAATGGGCAAGAAGCACCGAGTCTACGGAAAACCGGTACCCTTTCTTCTCCTGCATCAGGACAAGGTCGCCGTCAAAGAGGGTGTCTGCGGTGAGCTCGGGCTCAACCACGCCCGTCCTCCTCCACATGGCCGATGGAAAACCGGATCTCACGGAGGGTATCCTCTCCGAGCTGGGTGTTGATCCGCGCCATGATCTCGTCTTTCATCATGGAGAGGTGGTGGATCCAGACGGAACTGTCCACGGTCACGAGGAGCAGGGCCCCTTTAAACGCTTTGGGGCGGGTGTGGCGAGCCACCTCCTCGCCCACGGCCTCGGTCCAGGTCTTCCAAAGGGAGAGCAGCTCAAGGTCCGCACGCCCTGCAAGGGTACCCATATGTTTTGACAGGATATCACCGACATGGGTGGCTCCGTCTTTTTTTTCACGTCTCTTCATAGCCCGAAGATTCACCACACCTGCCATGACCTGTCAACCTCTAGCGTGGCCCCTGTCGCAACTTTATGCGAGTTTCCACTTTGATCCTTGAAACTTTTCCCGTATTTTATTAGATTTTTAACAGTGTGCCATAGGTACGGGACCCATCACGAATCTGCAATCACAAACCACAGGAACCACTATGAATTGGGACTGGGACAAACTCAGAGAACAACAGGGACAGAAAAAACCCTTCGGAGGCGGCGGAGGATCGGGCGGCGACGGCCCCACCCCCCCGCAGTTGGACGACCTGATGAATCAGTTTAAGAACTTCAGGCTCCCCGGCGGACTGATCCTCATCGTTCTTTTTCTACTTTTTTTCGGCAAATCCATGATCTACACCGTCGGTGTAGGTGAAGTGGGCATCATCCAGCAGTTTGGCAAGTACTCCCGCCAGACCCTGCCGGGTCTCCACTTCAAGTTGCCCATCGGCATCGAAAAACTCACCAAAGTCAACGTGGACATCATCCGCAAGGAGGAGTTCGGCATCACCGAGAACCAGTATTCCGCTCGGACCACCCAGGCCCCCAGGGATGACGTCTCCCTGATGCTCACAGGGGACCTCAACGTCGGTCTGGTGCCCTGGCTGGTGCAATACCGCATCGAAGACCCGGTGAAGTACCTCTTTGAGGTGGAATCCCCTGAAAACCTGTTGCGCGATATGGCCGAGGCCTCCATGCGCCTGGTTGTGGGGGACCGCACCATCAACGAGGTGATCATCAAGCGTGACGAGATCGCCATGGCCGCCAAGGAGATCCTCCAGAAGGAGCTCAACGAGGCCCAAACCGGTATCAAGGTTTCCACCATTGAAATGAAAAAGACCAACGTCCCCGGCCCCGTGCAGCCCTCCTTCAACGAAGTGAACAGGGCCCAGCAGGAGAAGGAGACCATGATCTACAAAGCACGGGAAGCCTACAACACGGCCATCCCCGCCGCGCGCGGCGAAGCCGAACGCACCATCCGTGCAGCCGAGGGCTACGCCCTGGACCGCATCAACCGTGCCAAGGGTGACGCCTCCCGGTTCCTCTCCCTTTACGAAGAGTACGCCAAGGCCAAGGAGATCACCAGCCGCCGCATCTACTTAGAAAGAATGGCTGAAATCCTGCCCAAGCTCGGCCGGAAGTACATTGTGGACGAAAAACAGCAGAATATGCTTCCCCTGCTGAACCTGGGACCGGGCAAGGAGGCGATCGCCAAATGAAAACAACCGCACTTTCAACCCTGATTCTTGTCTTTGCGGCCGTTGCCGTACTGGTCATGTCAGCGTACACCGTGGACGAAACCGAGCAGGTGGTCATCACCCGTTTCGGCAAGGTCATCGGCGAGCCGGTTAAAGACGCCGGGCTTCATTTCAAGGTTCCCATGGTGGACCAGGTGAACCCCTTCCCCAAAAACCTTCAGGAGTGGGACGGCGAAAGCGGAGAGATCCCCACCCTCAACAAAACCTACATCCTGGTGGACACCTTTGCCCGCTGGCACGTGGTGGACCCGGTCCTGTTTTTCCAGACCTGCCGGGATATGCGCGGGGCCCTCATCCGCATTGGTGACATCATCGACCCGGCGGTGAAAAACGCCATCGCCTCCTACGACCTCATTGAATCGGTCCGGAACTCCGACCGCCTCGTCAACGTTGACGACCCCATCTTCGGGGTCACCGGAGACGCGGCCAAGGAGAATCAGACCATCAAGGCAGGCCGCACGGTCATCACGCGGCAGATCATGGACAACGCCGGTGAGAAGCTCAAGAGTTTCGGCATCAAGTTGGTGGACGTCAAGCTCAAGCGCCTCAACTACCGGGACGATGTCCGAAGCTCCGTCTACGACCGCATGATCGCCGAGCGTACCCAGATTGTGGAGAAATTCCGATCGGAAGGCCGCGGCGAAGCCCAGAAGATCAAGGGTGAGATGGAAAAGGAACTCAAGAAGATCCAGTCCGAGGCCTATCGAACCGCCCAGGAGCTCAAAGGTAAGGCCGATGCGGAGCTTACCCGCATCTACGCCGACGCCTACGGACGGGACCCGGAGTTCTACTCCTTCACCAAGTCCCTGGAGGTGTACGGCACCGCCCTGAACAAGGAGAGCACCCTGGTGCTCTCCACCGACTCCGAGTTTCTCAAGTACCTGAAAGAGAGACGCTAACGATAAAGGGCGCCGAAACACGGCGCCCTATACCGACAGCAGGTCCGGGGCGCGGCCTGAAAAAGGGCCGTGCCCCCACTCGCGCTTACCAGACCGGACCTGCCCGGTTGGCGGAAACAAAAAAAGCACCTGAGCGCAAGCGCCGGTGCTTTTTCTGTTTCATCAAAATCGGGATAGAAACCCTATTTACCCTTGCGTCGCTGATGACGAGTTCGGGCCAACAGTTTTCTATGCTTGTGCTTGCGCATTTTCTTGCGCCTTTTTTTAATTACGCTACCCAACAGACCACCTCCGTTCATAGAGATATTTTATGCAATCATAATCACATTGAATGTGTTTTCGGTAACCACCGGCGAAACAAACCGAAATAGACAACCACTCGGTCAGGTACACGAAAAGAGCGTCTCTTCTACAATGCGTTCACCCTGGGGCTAACCCCGGGAAAGCATGCAACTTCTTTACCTTTTCACCATTCTACGGCGTTACACAAAACAAGAAATTACCACCTTTACCCCCATTTTGTCCACATGTTTTTCCAGGAGCCCATGCAACGACACCTTTTCAACAGCGATGAACTCACCCTGGTGAACCAGGCCGTTTCCGTCTCCGAAGAGCTGGTGAGCGATCACTACAAAATTTCGGAAAGCCAGTGGCTTAGAAACCGGTTCGACGTCAAGACCGGCAGGGACCTGACCCCCTTGGAGCGCGTCAACCACGACGTCTTCGCCCAGGTCATCCGCTACCGGGGCATCCCCTCCCCCAACGCCGGAGCCCCGAGGGAATTCGACCTGTACATGATCTGCCTTCAGGACCACGCCATTTTAAAAGAGGTTCAGACCAACGCCGATGTGTCCATCTACCCCTTCCTCTGCTACATCTTTGTCCATGAGCTGGTCCACATCATCCGTTTCGGACGCTTCCTCCAGAGCTTTACCATACCGGACACCCAACGGGAGCCCGAGGAGAAACTCGTCCATGACCGAACCCGGGAAATCCTCTCCGGCACGCGCCTTCCCGGCGTGGAGAAGATTATTTCCCAGCGCTGGGCCATCCGCCACTGCAGCAAATAAGAGGGGCCATGGCCGTTTGATTTTTTTTAAACGGGTTTCTTGACAAGCGTTTTATCCTGATTATATTTCAGACGTTCAAACGCACAGATCCCAGGCGTCAATGCCTTTGAGATCTGATTCTTAGAAGCGACCAGGAGGTAACCATCATGCCGATTTATGAGTATGAATGCACCGAATGCGGTGAAGTGGAAGAGGCGGTCCAGAAAATGACCGACCCGCCCCTTACCCGGTGCAAAAAATGCTCCGGACCACTCCGCAAACTGATCTCCCACAGCTCCTTCCACTTAAAGGGTGGGGGGTGGTATTCCGATGCCTACAGCAGTCCGGGGAGCGGTTCCAAGACATCCGGCGGCTCTTAGGCCGGCCGGGCTTCAACCAAGGCGCCACGCCTGAATTCCAGGCCCTGACGCAACCATGATGCACTCGCAAGACGTCACACCGTAAAAACACCCTGCACCGACGCATGGGACAGCACCCGGCCCCACGGGTCATACTGCAGATGTTTTTCGGGATCTCTTTCGAAGCCGTGGCATATAACGTTGTTTTTTAATTAACCAGACATTTTCTTCTTCAAATAAACATCTTACACCATTTACGTGGATACAGTGCAAAGGAGAACAGGAATTATGAAAATCAGACCGTTACAGGACCGAGTATTGGTAGAACGTCTGGAAGAGCAAACCACCACCAAAGGTGGCATCATCATCCCCGACACCGCCAAAGAGAAGCCCGCAGAAGGGCGCATCGTGGCCGCAGGCCAGGGTAAAACCAAAGAAGACGGCAGCCTCATTCCCATGGAATTGAAAGTCGGCGACCGTGTCCTCTTCAGCAAGTACGCCGGAAGCGAAGTAAAATTCGACGGCAACGACTTCCTCATCATGGGTCAGGACGACATCCTCTGCGTTGTCGACGAAGCCTAAGACCCGTTTGCAATCCACGACCTGTCTGTAAATGATATTCTAACGACCTGAACTCAACATTTTCAACATACACGGAGGTTCGGTGAACCATGGCTAAACAGATTATTTACGATGCAAAAGCACGCGAAAAAATGCTGACCGGCGTTAAAACCCTTGCTGACGCAGTCGTCGTTACCTTAGGTCCCAAAGGCCGCAACGTTGTCATCGACAAATCCTGGGGCTCCCCCACAGTCACCAAGGACGGCGTCACCGTCGCCAAAGAGATCGAGCTCGAAGACAAATTCGAAAACATGGGTGCCCAGATGGTCAAGGAAGTCTCTTCCAAGACCAGCGACACCGCAGGCGACGGCACCACCACCGCTACCGTTCTTGCCCGTGCCATCTATGAAGAAGGCCAGCGCCTCGTGGTTGCCGGCAACAACCCCATGAGCATCAAGCGCGGCATCGATAAAGCCATCGAAACCGTAGTTAAAGAGCTCGTCAAGGTCTCCAAGCCCACCAAAGACCAGAACGAAATCGCCCAGGTCGGTACCATCTCCGCCAACAGCGACACCACCATCGGCAACATCATCGCCGAAGCCATGAGCAAGGTTGGTAAAGAAGGGGTCATCACCGTTGAGGAAGCCAAGTCCATGGACACCACTCTGGACGTGGTTGAGGGCATGCAGTTTGACCGCGGCTACCTCTCCCCCTACTTCGTCACCGAAACCGAGAAAATGGTCTGCTCCCTCAACGACCCCTTCATCCTCCTCTGCGAGAAGAAGGTGTCCAGCATGAAAGACCTTCTCCCCATCCTTGAGCAGGTTGCCAAAACCGGCAAGCCCCTTCTCATCATTGCCGAAGACGTTGACGGCGAAGCCCTGGCCACCCTCGTGGTCAACAAGCTCCGCGGTACCCTCAATGTCTCCGCCGTCAAAGCCCCCGGCTTCGGCGACCGTCGCAAGGCCATGCTCGAAGACATCGCTGTCCTCACCGGCGGCCAGGTGATCTCCGAAGACCTCGGCGTGAAGCTCGACAGCATCACCCTCGAAGACCTCGGCAAAGCCAAGAGCGTTGTCATCGACAAGGACAACTCCACCATCGTGGACGGTGCCGGTTCCCGTACCGCCCTGGAAGCCCGCGTCAAGATGATCCGCGCCCAGGCTGACGAGTCCACCAGCGAGTACGACCGTGAGAAGCTCCAGGAGCGTCTGGCCAAGCTCATCGGCGGCGTAGCTGTTATCAGCGTCGGTGCAGCCACCGAGACCGAGATGAAAGAGAAGAAAGCCCGCGTGGAAGATGCACTTAACGCCACCCGTGCTGCTGTTGAAGAGGGCATCGTCCCCGGCGGCGGCGTGGCTCTGGTTCGCTGCATCGAAGCCCTGGCCAAGCTGAAAGTGAAGGCCGAAGAGAAAATGGGCGTAAAGGTCATTATGCGCGCCATGGAAGAGCCCCTTCGCATGATCGCCAACAATGCCGGTGTCGAAGGCTCTGTTGTCCTTGAAAAAGTGAAGAACAGCGAAGGCTCCTTCGGCTACAACGCAGCCGCAGACGTCTACGAAGACCTGCTTGAAGCCGGCGTCATCGACCCCACCAAGGTGGTTCGTCTCGCCCTTCAGAATGCAGCGTCTGTTGCCTCCGTCATGATCACCACCGAAGCCATGATCGCAGACCTTCCTGCCAAGGATGAGCCTGCCATGCCCGCCGGCGCCCCCGGCATGGGCGGTATGGGTGGCATGGGCGGCATGGGCGGCATGATGTAAGACCGCTTCGGTGAAGGCGCCGTCAGGTGCCTTCCCGAGCCCTTGAGTTCCTCCCCTTTGCCCTTCGGGGCAAAGGGGATTTTTTATATGCTTTCAATAGGTTGCCCGACTTTGCCCTCCGCGCAGCCCCTCATCTCCAGCCTTGACACCCTGCCCCGGCTTGTATAGATTAACGTGAAACAGCGGCCCAGCGGTCGTTTCGCACGTTCTTGACACCTCCTTTTTTTTGCCCAACACGGAGACGGCACACATGGCCAACGAGTCTTTAGGTATTTTTCAGATGATCAGCGGGGCCGGCCCCATGGTCAAACTGGTCCTCTTAACACTCCTCTTCTTTTCTGTGACATCCTGGACCATCATCATCCTGAAATTCAGAACCATCCGGCGCGCCCACAAAGAGTCCCTGATCTTTGTGGAGACCTTCTGGAAAAGCAAAAACCTCTCCGACGCCTACTCCCTGGCCAAGGAGCTCAGCTACAGCTCCATCGGCAAGGTCTTCCGCACCGCTTACAGCGAGCTGAAAAAACTCTCCAGCGCAGGCATCGGCGCTTCAAGCGAGGTCGGCATCGTCATGGGGGGCAACGGCATCGACAACGTCCGGCGTACCCTGCGCCGTGCAACCTCCCAGGAGGTCACCCGCCTCATGCAGCTCACCCCGTTTCTTGCCACGGCCGGCAGCACGGCCCCCTTCATCGGCCTCTTCGGAACGGTCTGGGGCATCATGAACTCCTTTCAGGGCATCGCCTACAAGGGCTCCGCCAACCTGGCCGTTGTGGCACCGGGCATCGCGGAAGCCCTCATCGCCACCGCCGTGGGCCTCATGGTGGCCATTCCGTCGGTCATCGCCTACAACTATTTTGCCCAGCGCATCCGCATCATCGAGGTGGAGCTCAACAACTTCTCCTCCGACTTTTTAAACATCGTCGAACGGGACATCCTGCGCAAAGGAAACGGAAAATGATCTCTGGCGGCAACGACAACGAGCTGATGAGCGAGATCAACGTCACCCCCTTTGTGGACGTGATGCTGGTGCTTCTCATCATCTTTATGGTGGCAGCCCCCATGATGACCCAGGGGGTGGATGTGTCCCTGCCCGAGGCAGCGGCAGGCTCCCTTGCCCGGGATGACGACGAGCCCTTTTACGTCACCATCAAAGGCGGCGGCGAGATCTTCATCAACGATTTTCCCGTGGACTCGGACAGGCTCCGGCCCAAGCTCACCGCCCTGCTCAAGGAGCGGCCCGGAACCCGAGTCTTCCTGCGGGCCGACAAGTCCATCAGTTACGGCACGGTGGTTCGGACCATGGCCGAAATCAAGGGCGCCGGCGTGGAAAAATTAGGCATGGTAACGGAGCCCCTTGAAACCAAGTAATGATCAGCCCAGGTCCGAAACGAAGACGCCTCACATGACCCCTGCGCCCAGACATCACCAGACCGGCGGCGATGAAAACCGCCTGCTCACCCTTGCCGTGATCATCTCACTCACCGGACACGTCCTGCTGTTCACCCTCTCCCACGTCTTTACCACCAGCGGGTACAAGCCCCACAAAACACCGCGCTCCATCGACGTGGACCTGGTGCAGACCGAGCTGCCCAAAAAGAAGACGACCAAGGCACCGGACGCCCGGAAGCAGTCGCAGCCCGCCAGCGCCAAACCGGAGCAGGCCACCGCACCGGCCAAAAAAGCCACCCGCAAAAAGAGCGCCAAAAAAGTACAGGCCCCCACCACCAAAACGATCTCCGGCAAAAAGTCGGTCAAACGCAAGCGAAAGGTGATCACCCCGGACGACCTGGTGAAAAACGCCCTTCAAAAAATGGCCCGGGAGACATCCAAACCGGAGCCCCTGTCCGAGCGCTTGAACCGCCTGAAAAAAGAGGTGGCCGACACCAAGGCTCCCCCGGCTGCATCCGCCGAGGGCACCGCCACGGGTGAGCCCACCACCACCCAGATCTCCATCAAAGAGCGTTACTACCGAACCATTGAGGTCATCATCCGGAAAAACTGGGCCTACCCCGTCCAGATGGCCGGCACAAGCGCCACGCTCAAAACCCAGGTTTTCTTCACCGTGATGCCCGACGGCTCGGTGCGCGACGTCTGGGTCTCCCAGCGATCCGGCAATGCCAGCTTCGACCGCTCCGCCTTGAGCGCCGTTCACAAATCCACCCCCCTGCCGCCTTATCCGGCCGGGATCAACGATCGAAAGCTTCCCTTTGTCGTCGACTTTGACATCAGCGAACTTTTGTAGGTAGCCATGCAGACATTATTTAAAACCCTTGCACGCCCCCTTCTTCTTTTCATCGTCCTTCTTCTGGCCGCCGCCCCGGCCCAGGCCGAGGAGCGGGTTCGCCTGAGGGTCACCAACCCCTTTGAAAACAAAACCCCTGTTGCCGTCCCGGCCTTCCGGGCCACGGGGGCATCGGACCGTGAGGCGGCACTGGCCGAAGAGGCCGTGGCCCTTCTCCAGAAGACCCTTGCCTTTACCGGGTATTTTCGCATGGTGAGCTCCGACGCCTTTCTGGAGGAGCCCTCAAAAACCGGCATCACCGAACAGGACATCCACTTTGACAGGTGGCGTTCCTCCGGTGCCGAGCTCCTTGTCACCGGCAGCCTCACCGTCAGTTCCCAGGCCATCATCGGCGATTTCTATCTCTACGACATCTTCCGCCAGAAGAGCCTCTTCGGGGTCCGTTTCCGAGGTGCCGGCACCCCGGAAGAGACCCTGCGCCCCCTGATCCTGAAGCTCGCCGACAAAATCATGGTCACCTACTCGGGCAAACACGGCTTCTTCAACAGCCGCATCGCCTTTGTCTCCACGGGGACCACGGGCATCAAGGAGATCTGGGCCAGTGCCTTTGACGGTCACGCCCCCGTCCAGATCTCCCGAAACAACGCCATCACCCTGACCCCAAGCTGGTCTCCGGACGGGTCGACCCTGGCCTACACCTCCTATGTTCACGAAAAACCCGATATTTTCATCCAGGGATCCTGGCCCGGGGCCCGGCGTGATCTTGTGACGGCTAAGGGCACAACAAACATCACGCCGACGTGGCTTCCCGGGGGAAAAACCATGGCGGCGTCGTTGACAATTGACGGGGATCAAGCGATTTATCTGTTGACCCAAAAGGGTAAAATACGTAAAAGGTTAACAAGAAAGTGGAGCAAATGGGGAATTGACGTGTCTCCGGTATTTTCCCCGTCAGGCGACAGGATGGCCTTTGTATCCAAGAGATCGGGCTCACCCCAGATTTATATCAAACACCTGGCCACCGGCCGCATCGAACGCCTCACTTTTGACGGAAAATACAACACGAGCCCAGCCTGGTCACCTGCAGGGGACCAGATTGCATATGCCGGATCCAGAAACGGTCATTTTGATGTGTTTGTCATCAATGTCCGCGGTGGACGCCCCATGCAGCTCACCTTTGACTCCGGGGACAACGAGACCCCGTCCTGGTCGCCCGATGGCAGCCTGATTGTTTTCTCCTCGAACAGGAGAGGCAGATCATCCATTTATGTCATGAACGCATACGGCACAGATCAACGGCAACTCGTATCACTGCCCGGTGAACAGACCGCCCCGGTGTGGTCTCCCAATTTAACCCAATGAAACTTGTTGACGAGGAGGAATGATGGGAAAAAACTGGAGAGGAAGCTTAGCGCTCATTACCGTGCTGCTCACCATGCTGGTGGCAGTATCGTGCTCCCAAAAACCCGTAGAAACCGACCCCACCACTGACGCCGCTGCCCAGGAGGCCATGACCGACGAGGCCGCCGACGCCACAGCCGCTGCTGATGACGCCGCCATGATCGCTGAAGAAGAGCTCATGAAAAAAGAGGCGGCCGCAAGGGCCGAGGCGCGCAGTGCCTTTGAGAACACCAATATCTTTTTCAACTATGACAGCTCTGCCGTTCAGGACTCCGAGATCGCAGCCCTTGAAGCCAAGGCCGAGTGGCTCAAAGAGAACCCCGGTGTCCGCATCACCATCGAAGGACACTGCGACGACCGCGGAACCACCGATTACAACCTCGCCCTGGGCGACCGCCGTGCCGCACGCGTCAAAGCTTTCCTTGAAAGCCTCGGCGTGGACGCAGACCGCATGGTCACCGTCAGCTACGGCGAAGAACGCCCCGCAGACCCGGCGGCCAACGAAAGCGCCTGGGCCAAGAACAGGCGTGCTGAGTTCGTTATCCGCTAAGGCCTGCCCGCGCCCTTAAAAGCCGGGCGGCACCATGGATAAACATGTCACCGAAGGGCGTCTACGGACGCCCTTCGGTCTTTTGTGTTTTAAAGCCCAACCACGACTGCATCAGGAGTACCCCTGCTATGAAGCTCAAGGTCGTCGCCTGCCTGCTGGCGGGTCTCTCTCTCTCCGGCTGTGCCCTCCAGAAGGATTACGTTGCCATGAACGGGCGCATCACCCTGCTCGAAGAGGAGCTGCGCCAGAGCCAATCCGTCTCCAAGGGCATGGAAGAGTCGGTAACCAGCAAAAACGTACGACTGGCGAACAAACTCGAAAAACTTGACGAGGAGCTGCGCGTCATCCGCGGCGACATGGAAGCGGCCCTCCACCACAGCAGCCAGGTCTCCACCCAGAGTGCCGACTCAGAAGCCGCCCTGGCCGCCATGCAGGCGGGCATCGATGCCCTGGCAGCCAAAATCGCACGCCTCGAAACCTTCACCGGCTACGAACCCTCCAGCGACAAGCCCCGGCAGCAGACCGAAGGCGCCACGGCCGAGAACACGTACCTTGAGGCAAAAAAGGCCTTTGACGCAGGGGACATGGACACCGCCAAAAAAGGGTTTGCCACCGTGGTGGAGACCCACAAGACCTCCGACAGCGCGGACAACGCCCAGTTCTGGATCGGTGAAATCTATTACAGGGAGAAATGGTTCCAGAAGGCCATCCTCGAGTACCAGAAGGTGATTGAAAATTACCCCGACGGCAACAAGGTCCCGGCGGCTTTCTTAAAGCAGGGCCTGGCCTTTGAAGCATTGGGGGAGACCGAAAACGCCCACCTGATCCTGGGCGAGCTCCTTCGAAAGTACCCCGACACCGCAGAAGCCTCCATTGCCCGAAAAAAGCTGGAGCAATAGGCTGGGGCACTTCCCGCTCTTTTTCCCGCCCCGCCCCGAAGGCGGGGCATCGTCACAAGGCATCTAAAGCATGGTCACTGTCATGGGGATCGACCCCGGCCTGGCTGAAACGGGCATCGGCGTGGTCAGCGGCGCAGCCCTTACCGTCTCCGACTACTCCTTCGGCCACATCCGCACCACAAAGGACATGAGCACCGCAGCGCGGCTTCACCTGATCCACGGCCGGATCAGCGAAGCCATCGCCATAAAAAAACCTGATGTCATGGTGGTGGAAGACGTCTTCTCCTTAGAGCGTTACCCCAAGTCCGGCATCCTTTTAGGCAAGGTGGTGGGGGTGGTCCTCCTTGCCGCCTGCACTGCGGGCATTCCGGTGACCGAGGTCCCGGTGCGAGAGGCAAAAAAAATCCTTTCCGGCAACGGCAACGCCAGCAAAGCCCAGCTGGAGCGATCCGTCCGGGACTTTTTGAAACACCCGGAAACGATCCGCCCCGACCACGCATCCGATGCCCTGGCCCTGGCCATGATCGGCCTTTTCCGACACAACCGGCTCCGCGCCTGATGAGGTAACAACTGTCTATGATCGGCTACCTGCAAGGACGACTCCTGAAAAAAGAGGACGAAAAGATCCTCCTTCTCGTGGGAGGCGTCGGTTACAACATCCTCCTTCCCGCCTCGGTGATGGCCTCCATCACCGCCAGCGAGCCCGGAGACGAGCTCTCCTTTTCCATCTATTACCACCAGACCGAGCGCCAGCCCAAACCCACCCTCATCGGGTTCCACACCGAAGAGGAGAAAGAGTTCTTCCAGCTCTTCATCTCCGTGGAGGACATCGGCCCCATGAAGGCGGTGAAGGCCATGGGCCTTCCCATCGAGGAGATCTCCGCAGCCATTGAAGGCAGCGACCTGAAGAGCCTCATGAAGCTCCCCGGCATCGGCAAGCGTACGGCCCAGAAGATCATCGCCACCCTGGAGGGCAAAACCGCCCGATTCGCCCTGGAGGCTGTCTCCCCAACCGGGACCCCTGCGCCCCCCCAGGCCGCCTTCGTGGACCAGGTCATCGATGTCCTCACCCACCAGCTGGGCCACAAGAGCAGCGATGCCCGGGCCCTGGTGGCCGATGCCATGGCCAGAAACGCCGCCGTGGACAGCCCCGAAGCCCTCCTGGACGAAGTCTACCGGGCCCCCAAGGGGTAGGCTCCCCGGACTTCGGCTCACCACCGGAGGCGCCACGCTTCCCGGTTGATTCCACACCCGGAAAAATGTATCATCGCGTGTGTCGGCTGTATCATGATTGTTTCCCTTTACCCGAAGATGTGCCGGCATGGGGCCTTTGCGCCATGCCGCGGTCATCTCAATGAGGAGTTTCCCCCACGCGATGAGCGATGACCTCTTCTCCTTTTCGTCTTCAAGTCCGTCTTCAAGCACCACCCCCCTTGTCTCCGGCAAGCCCATGGCCCCCGAGGAGGAAGAGAGCGTCTTCTCCCTGAGGCCTGGCTCTTTTTCCGACTACGTGGGGCAGCGGGAAACCGTCGAGACCCTTCAGATCGCCATCGAAGCGGCAAAAAAACGCGAAGAACCCATCGAGCACGTGCTCTTCCACGGGCCTCCGGGCCTCGGAAAGACCACCCTGGCCCATATCATCGCCAACGAGATGGGGGGAGAGCTCACCATCACCTCGGGCCCGGCCCTTGAAAAGGGGGGGGACCTCGTGGGCCTTCTCACCAACCTCCAGCAGGGGGACATCCTCTTCATCGATGAGATCCACCGCATCCCCAAAGCCGTGGAAGAGTTCCTCTACCCGGCCATGGAAGATTTTTCCATCGACATCGTCTTTGACAAAGGGGTCCACGCCCGGAGCCACCGGTTCCGCCTCAACCGCTTTATCCTCATCGGTGCCACCACCCGCATCGGGCTTCTGTCTGCCCCTTTGAGGGACCGGTTCGGCATGTTCCGCACCCTGGACTTCTACGACACCGAGGACCTCATCCGCATTGCCAGGCGATCGGCCGCCCTGCTCAACACCCCCTTAACCCCCGAAGGCGCCCGCGCCCTGGCCTTAAGGTCCCGGGGCACCCCCCGTATTCTCAATCGCCTGCTAAAGAGAGTTCGGGATTATGCCGATGTAAGGGCAGACGGCGTTCTTACCGACGAGGTGGTGGAAAAAGCCCTGGCCCTTGAAGGGGTGGACTGCCTGGGCCTCACCAACCTCGACCGCGCCTTTTTAAAGACCATCATCGATTACTATCGCGGCGGGCCCGTGGGCATCGAGGCCATTGCCGCCACCCTTCAGGAAGAGACGGACACCCTTGTGGACGTGGTGGAACCGTATCTCCTGAAAATCGGATTTCTCGCCCGCACCTCCTCCGGGCGAAAGGTCTCCCAGGACGCCAGCAGGCACCTGGGGTATGCGGTTCAAGGCCGCCTGTTTTGACCGGAGACTCACGCGCATGGCCACCGGCCCCGCGACCCTGTAACGCCCGGGAGGGGAGACCGCCCCTTGCCCGGCCTGGTTTTCAAGGAGGATCTTTTGCCCTCGGACGACTACACCAAAGACCTGCAAGCGGAAGTGGCCCGATACGCCCTTCCCAACCCCTACCGCCACACGCGTCAGTGGCGCCTCCTTTTTATAAGCAGTGACGGACGCGTGGTGCATTCCGGCAACTACCGGCGAGTGGTCACCACCTTCCTGATCTTCATGGGCCTTCTCATGGTGGCCCTTGCTGTCGCCACCGGCCTCTGGCTCCACACCCGAAGCAGCCTGGCCGAAAGCATCCTGCGAGAGCAGGGCCTCAGCACAACCCTGGCCAGCCAGGCCGCCGACCAGGAGCTGCTCATGGCCCGTTTGGCCCTGGCAGAGAAAAACACCCCCAAAAAGGTCACCGCACCTGCAAAACCCAAGGCAACAGCCAAAGCCAGCAAACCCGCGCCTCCCCCAAAGCCGCCTTTCATCCGCGTGGACGCCATGGACGCCCAGAGAACCGAAGACGGCTCGTTCCTCAACATCGACTTCAAGATCGCCAACGACACCCCGGGAAGAAAACGCATCAAAGGCACCCTCTTTCTGGTGACCGGCACGGAAAAAAACCGGCGCTGCCTCCCGCCGGTGCTCCTGAAAGAGGGCATCCCGTCGGACCCCTCCCGCGGGGAAGGGTTCCAGATGCGCAATTTTACAAACCACATCTTCAGGCTCCGCACCGATGCCGGCAAGCTGCCCTTCAAGGAGGTTATTCTCTACGGTTTTGACCAGGGCGGTGCCCTTCGCTATAAGAAAAAATTCACACTCTAACCACCCGGCCCGTCGGGTACGATATGGAAACATTCACACCATGAACCCATCGAAACATCTTTCCGTTATCGACAAAAGTCTCACCTTTACCGGGAACATTTCCGGCAAGGGCCAGCTCGTGATCAAAGGGGTGGTCAACGGCACCATCCAGGCGGACAGCCTCATCATCGCCGAAGAGGGGACAGCCCAGTGCGACGTCACCGTCAGCTCCATCACCGTGGGCGGTACCTATGAGGGGACCCTGAAGGCGGAGAAAGAACTCATTGTGCTTAAAGGGGGATGCTGCTCCGGCACCGTGACCTGCGGAGACCTCATCGTGGAAGCCGGCGGGGTGGTCAATGCCGCAGTGACCTGCACAAAAAAAGAGGGCGGAAAGGGCAAAGGGCAGCCGGCCCCGTCCGCCGAACCGGTCAAGTTGGTCAAATAGCCACCTGCCCGCCGGTTGCCCTTCAGCCGGCGGCCTCGAACCGCGACAGGACGCTGCCGAAATCGTCGGTGCGTCCAGAGAAGTTCTCAAAGGTCAGGTCGGAAAAGGGAAGCCCGAACTCAGTTTTCAGGGCCTCGAACAGGGCCAGGTAATTGGTGGCGATGCGTCCTTTCCGGGTGAGGCCGAGCAGCTGCGCCACCTCCTCGATGCGGCCCTTCTCCCCTTCTATCTCCATGAACTCACCGTAGGGGAGGGTATCGAGGCAGATCTCACAGCCCTTCAGGTGCAAGGTCTCCCGCCACTTTTCATAGGTCTGCACCGCCCCGAAGCCCAGGGCCCGCAGGATGCCGTCCATGGTGTCGAAATCACTCACCTCCACCTCCAGCTCGCGGTGGATTTTAAAGCCCTCTGCCCCGGTATCGGCGTGGGGTGTTTTGTGGGTGAGCCGGGTTTTTCCATCTTTTCTCAAGCGAAGCAGACAACCCGCTTGCCTGATGCCGCCATCTGCAGTATCATACCTGATGTTGGCCTCGAACACCCTCCCCGAGCTTATGGCTCCGGCCACAACCAGGCGATGCCTCACAGCGTCGGTATCGGCAAGGCGGTATTTTACTTCCACTTCGATATTTTTCATCTTTTTTGAAATCTCCTCTTTATTTTCCAAACTGATCTATGGTATCACGTCTCCGGCAAGCCTTTACCACGTGTGCCCAAAATTTAAGAAGCCACTTGACAAAAGTGGTGAATTCAATTATTTAATTTCAGTTATTTGTACGAAAACCGACCGGGAGTATACAACATTGAAAAAATATACCTATAGCGCAAAGAAATCGGACAATCCACAGAAATGGTTCGTCGTCGATGCCAAGGATCAGGTGCTTGGCCGACTCGCTTCCGTTGTCGCGGCACACATTCGTGGTAAGCATAACCCCATGTACACACCGCACGCAGATACCGGAGACTGGATCATTATCATCAACGCCGATAAGATCAAACTCACCGGTAACAAGCTTAAAAATAAGACTTATTACCGCCACAGCGGCTACGTGGGGGGTATCACATCCATCACTGCCGGCAAACTTCTTGAGAAGCGCCCCGAAGATCTGCTCCGTTTCGCCGTTAAGGGCATGCTGCCCAAAAACCGACTGGGTCGTGAGCTGAATAAGAAGCTTTTCGTGTACGCAGGGGAAGAACATCCTCATGCGGCCCAGAAGCCTGAGGCCCTCGAAGTCTAAGCAACCATCACAGCGAATCAAGAGATACTGAGGATATTCATGGAAAAAGAAAACGTATTCTACGCCACCGGCAAACGGAAAAACGGCATTGCCCGTACCTGGCTCACCCCGGGCAGCGGCAAAATCACTGTCAACTCAAAACCTGTTGAAGAGGCGTTCCCCAACCCCATGGCACGCCTTGTTCTCGCCTCTCCCCTGGCCCTCGTTGAGGCCCAGGAAGCCTATGACGTCAACGTCAAGGTTAAAGGCGGCGGCATCATGGGACAGGCAGGTGCCATCCGTCACGGCATCACCAAGGCCCTTCTCCTTGCCGACCCCGAGCTTCGCGATGTGCTGAAGCGCGCCGGGTTCATTACCCGTGACTCCAGGGTCAAAGAGCGTAAAAAATACGGTCAGAAAGGCGCTCGAGCACGCTTCCAGTTCTCCAAGCGCTAATCTCCGTACGATTTTTTTTTACAGGAAAAGGAGGCAGGTCCCTGCCTCCTTTTTTTGTATGCTTTTCGTTTCAGGTTGCCCCGGCACCCTGCCCTCTCCAGCAAGGCCTTCCCCACCCGGGTGCGATGACATGCTCACGGACGTAATGACCTTGAGGTGCCCATGGAAACGTTGCACAGCCTGCTCTCCCACGAAGAGGCCATCCGGCGTTGCCTTACCCGCCGTGTCGGATTCTCCGCCTTTCCCGCCCCCCTGGGAACCGATTTTCTCCATCAGCGAAACGACAAACGAAACCGCCATTACCTCCCGGCCTGCCTCATCGCCATCGTCATCTACAACCTCTTTTTCATCAGCGACCGCATCATGGTCCCCGACATTGCCGCCACGGCCTGGCGTGTCCGGTTCTATGTGGTGACACCGGCCATGGCTCTGGTCATGGGCCTGGTGACCATACGGCGGTTCCAGCGCCACACAGAGCTCTTCACCATGGTGCTGATGCTCCTGACCTCCTTCAGCATCATCTACCTGCTCACCCGGAGCCACCACCCCAACGTGGCCCACTACTACACCGGCATCATCCTCATCGCCATCTTCGGCAACATCGTGGCCGGCATCCGGTTTAAAACCGGCCTGGTCACCTCAGCGACCATTCTCTTTGCCTACGTCATCAGCCTGGACAACATGCCCGCCATGGGGCGTGAGGCCGGAATCAACAGTGCCCTGGTGCTTCTGGCGTCTCTGGTCATCAGCCTCTTCGGCTGCTACCAGCTCGAAAGCGAGGCCAGGCGGGAGTTCCTTCACGGCATGCTCCAGCGCATCAACGCCCGAAAGCTTGCCGAGACCAACCGAAAGCTCGCCGTCATCTCCATCACCGACGGCCTCACGGGCCTTTTCAACCGGAGGCATTTCGACGCCATCTACGATGCCCAGTGGCGCAGCGCCGCCCGCGTCGGTGCCCCCATCTCTCTTCTCTTCATCGACATCGATCACTTCAAGCTGTTCAACGACCACTACGGCCATCAGGCCGGGGACCAGTGCCTGGAGCGCGTGGCCGGGGTCATCGACTCCTGTGTCAACCGGGCCCACGACCTGGCGGCGCGGTACGGCGGAGAAGAGTTTGTGGTCCTTCTCCCCCACACCCCCCTGGACAAGGCCCTCATCGTTGCCGACCGCATTGCCCGCGGCACGAAAAAACTGGCCATTGCCCACGACGCATCCCCCACCCACGCCTTGCTCACCTTGAGCATCGGCGCTTCCTGCATGACGCCCCGGGACAACCGGCGCCCCGAACAGCTTCTCAAATGCGCGGACACCGCCCTGTATCGTGCCAAGGACTCAGGCCGAAACCGCATCGTGCCCCTGGCCGATGAAAAGGCCGGCGCCATCGTCCTTCACGGCAGCCTGTAGACTCGGCAGGCCTCTTCCCCCAGCTGACCGCAGGCTGCCAGAAGCCCCTCGCCCTGGGACCAGCGCCGCCGCACATGGAGCCCCCGGGCAACCAGCTGGTCATGGAAGGCGTTGACGTCGGCATCGCAAGGGGCTGTAAGCTCCGTCTCCCCCTTTGACGGGTTGAAGGGGATGAGGTTCAAGGTGGCGGTGAGCCCTGAAACAAAGCCCGCAAGCCTTTTTGCGTCCTCGGGCCGGTCATTGACGCCCCGGATCAGCACGTACTCCAGGAGCACGCCATCCCTCAAGCCCTTGTGCCCGGCCAGTGCGCCCAGGGTCTCCTTGAGAACGGCAAGGGGGTAGCGCCTGTTCACCGGCATGAGTGTGGAACGCACGGCATCGTCCGAGGCGTTGAGGGACAGGGCCAGGCGCACGCCCAGGTTTGCATCGGCAAGGCGCGTCATCTGGTCGGCCAGCCCCACCGTGGAGACGGTGATGCGTTTGGGGCCGATGGAAAACCCCCGGATGTCCGTCATCACCCCCACGGCCCGCACCACGTTTTCCAAATTGTCCAGGGGCTCTCCCATCCCCATGAACACCAGGTTCCGGATGGGGGCCTTTAACACAAACCGGGCATTCCAGAGCTGCCCCGTCATCTCAGCCACCGTCAGATTCCGGCGCAGGCCCATGCGGCCTGTCCGGCAGAACCGGCAGCCCATCCGGCATCCCACCTGGGTGGAAAGGCACAAGGTGGCATACCCCTTCATGGGGATCACAACGGACTCCACGGCCAGGCCGTCTGCGAGCCGATGCAGGACCTTCACCACCCCATCCTCACAGACCGTTTCCTCCACCACCGGAGGCGTAAAGCGCACCTCGCCGGCCAGGGCCGCAGCAAGGGCCGGGGCCTCCCGGAAGGCCTTTGAGTCGCCAAAGCACGGATTGCCATGCACCATCACCTCCCGGACCAGGGCCGAGGCATGAAAAGCGCCCTTTCCGTGATGCGTTTTCAGGTACCCCACCCACTCGTCATACGGGGTCTCCAATATCTCCATTTTGCTCTCTCCGTCCCATGATATATTTCAGTCATCCACAAAAAAGGGCTTTCGCCCCTGGGATGACTATCTTTTTCAGGCTCTGAATGTTTACTCTTACCCCATGTTACCCATACGGTAACGCAAGAATGAAAAGACTTATCCTAGTTGCATTTGACACGGTATATTGATACACTTTTTACTTCCTTGTCGCCCCATATCAACATCACTAAGGAAATGGCACAGAAAGTCATTCAGCTTGACAGGGAAGAGACCACCGAAGGATATTCCGGTACCTGAGGGACTCGGAAACCCACACCCCATACCATCCCACGTTTCGGCCGCTTTGGCGATGATATGTGGCACCGCTCAACGACCTTGGTGTATGTAAAAACACAGCCGAGGTCAACGTGAGCCATGGGTCATGTCCATGCCCCTTAAATACCGGCCAAGTCATAACCGGGCAGCAAGGAGATACGATGAGCCCCACGCCCTACCGAATGAACGTTCTGATTGTGGACGACATGCCCACCAACATCAAAATTCTCGGTGAAACCCTCAGAAAAGAGTATGACATCAGCTTTGCCCGGAGCGGCTCCAAAGCCCTTGAAATGGTCGACGACCATTGTCCCGACCTCATCCTTCTGGACATCATGATGCCCGGCATCGACGGATACGAAGTCCTCAGGCGCATCAAGAAAAGCCCGGACCACGCCCACATCCCCGTCATCTTCATCTCTGCCCGGGACGACGAAAAGGACGAAACCTTCGGCCTGGAGCTGGGCGCCGTGGACTACATCACCAAACCCTTCCGACCCGCAGTGGTCAAGGCCCGGGTACGCACCCACATGGAGCTCAAGATGCACCGGGACCGCCTCAACAGCCTCGTCCACGACCGCACCCGCCAGCTGATTCACTCGGATCGCCTCGCCACCCTGGGCACCTTGTCCGCGGCCATCGCCCATGAGGTCAAAAACCCCCTGCACTACGTGGTGGGCAACGCCGAAATGATCATGGACGACATCCTGGGCGGAAACATGGTCTCCATCCAGCAACGGGCCGTCAACATCGTCAAAGGGGCCCAGCGCATCAACGCCCTCACCGACCGGCTCAAGGGGTACTCCAAAAAGCGGGGCAAGTCCAATATCGAGACCCCCTTACGAGACATCATCGACGACGCCCTGGAGATGCTGCGCTACCGCCTTCTGAAATGCGGGGTTGAGATCAGAACCGCAGGGGTGGACAAAGAGCTCACCGTCTTCTGTGACCCCCACCAGATATCCCAGGTCTTTGTCAACCTCATCAACAACTCCACCGAGGTCCTCACCGACGGCACCGGGGTGATCGTCATCCGGGCCGGAAAAACAGAGGAATCCGCCTGGGTCACCCTATCGGACAACGGCCCCGGCATCCCCACGGATAAAATCGACACCATCTTCGAACCCTTTTTCACGGAAAAAGCCGACGACAAAGGGACGGGCCTGGGCCTTTTTATCACCCGGCACATCCTCTCCCGGCACGGACGGGAAATCCACCTGACGCGAAGCGATGCCTCGGGCTCCGAGTTCACCTTTACCCTGCCCCTGAAATAAGCGTTCCATGAAGACGCGCTGGACCATCTCGGAAACCTACTTCTCCTTTATGATGATCCTGATGACCTGCGCCCTGGCAGGCCTGGGCGGGCTCTGGGTTACCGTGGAGAACAACCGGATCCGGAGGGAATCCGACCAGGTCCGGGCCCACTTCATGGAGACCCGGAAAAAAACCCTCGTTGAGCTGACAAACCGCCTTGAGGCCACCCTGGACCGGGACATCGCCATGGCCGAGGGCATGTGCCGGCAGCAGCTCAAAGAGCGGGTCCTTGAAACCTCTTCGATCCTTCTGGCCATCCACTCAGAGAACCCTGTGGGCCTGCCCCTTGAGACCCGCCACGCCCTCATGCGAAACGCCCTGCGCAACGCCCGCTCCCAGAAAAACCAGCGGTTCTTCTTCGCCCTGAACGAAGACGGCGCCCTCATGTTCAACGCCATCCGGCCGGAGCTTGACGGGACCCCCTTTGCCCACCTTTCAGGCCAGCAGGAGTTCCCCATCGCCCGAAAGGCCGTGGAGATCGCCCTCTCCGAAGGGGAGGGGTACCTCACCTACCGTTACCCCAAACCCGGGCACGCCGACGGCCCGCTCTTTCTCAAGACCACCTACATCCGGCTCATCAAGCCCCTGGGCTGGATCGTGGGCACCGGCTACTACCATGACGAGTTTCACCACACCCTTCAAAAACAGCTCATCCGGGAGCTCTACAAGCCCGAGCCCCCAACCGCCGATCGCATCTTTATCTTTTCAGACACAGGGGTCCCCCTTGCCGGCCACGCCTGCGCGGCGCAGAATGCCGCTGCCTTAACCATCCGCCCCATGGACAAAAACGGGCGGTTCATCCGCTACGCCTCCCCGGAAGAAGGCACCGCGTACCTGGGCTACCTTCGCCCTTTTTCCAAGTGGGGATGGGTCATCGGGGCGTCGGCGGACACCAACGCCATGGACCTTGCTATCCGGCAGAAGCAGGAGGCGCTGGTGCATCGCATTCGCGAGCAGCTCCTTTATGTCCTGGTCATCCTCTGTGCTGCCATCGCCGTCACCGCATCGGTCTCCGGTATCTTCGCCAGGCACCTGGCCCGCTCCTTTGCCTTTTTCAGCACGTTTTTCAAAAAAGCGTCCCGGGATTTTACCACCATTGACCCGGACAAACTCTTCTTTTCCGAGTTCAAGCACCTGGCCGATGCCGCCAACCGCATGATCCTCAAGCGCAGGCTCGCCGAGACCGCCCTGCGGGAAAACGAAGAGAAATACCGCACCCTGGTGGACAACACCCTGCAGGGCGTGATGATTTTACAGGACCAGCGCATTGTCTTTACCAACGCGGCCTGCAGCACCCTCACCGGCCGTTCACCCGATGAGCTCATCGAAGCCACCGCCGAGGTCCTCTGGGGGTGGACCCACCCGGAAGACATCGACCCTGTCTGGGACTATTTCGACGCGGCCCTTCGAAACCCGGACAGTCCCCCCAGCACCTGGGCATACCGTATTCGCCACGGCAACGGGGCCACCGTCTGGATAGAGATCACCGTCAGCCACCTCCGGTACCTGGGGCGGTCCGCCGCCCTCTGCACCTTTTCGGACATCACCCAGAGAAAGGCCTCGGAGATCGAGCTCACCGACTACCGCGAGCGCCTGGAAGAGAAGGTGGCGGAAAAGACCCGGGAACTCACCGAAGCCAAAAACCTGGCGGAGACCGCCCTGGAGGCCAAAAGCCGGTTCCTTGCCAACATCAGCCACGAAATAAAAACCCCCATGAATGCCATCATGGGGGTTGCTGAACTGTTGGAAGCCGAAGGGCTCACCGAAAGGCAAAAGGACTACATCGGCATCATGACGCGCTCCTCCCATGCCCTCATGACCCTCATCGACGACATTTTGGATTTGTCACGGGCGGAGTCGGGAAAGATCACGGCGGAAGCCATCGACTTCAATTACATGGAGCTGCTGGAGGAGATCACCGACACCTTCACCCCCCAGGCGGAAAAAAAAGGGCTGGACCTCGTCATCGACCTGGACCCGGACCTGCCCCCCACCGTCACGGGGGACCCGCTGCGTATCCGCCAGATCCTTGTCAACCTCATGGCCAATGCCGTCAAGTTCACCCCGTCCGGGAGCGTCACCCTCTCCTGCCGGGTGATCCGCAAAGAGGCCGGGCTCATCACCCTGACCACCGGCGTCCGGGACACAGGCATCGGCATCGACTTCAAAAAACTGCCCCACGGAGACGCCCGCATCCTCTTTGAGCCCTTCAGCCAGGCGGACTGCTCCACCACGCGGGAGTACGGAGGCACCGGCCTCGGGCTGGCCATCTGCCAGAAAATCATCGCCCTTTTGGGGGGTGACCTCACCGTGCAGAGCAAACCGGGCCGCGGCAGCCTCTTCGCCTTTCAGCTCACCCTTCCCTGGAAAGCCCCCCCGCATCGTCCGTGCCTCACCCATTCCGAACGTGCGGTGCTTGTGGGGCCGCCCTGTGCCGATGAGGTAGGGCTCTGCCGAGCCCTTCAATGGTGGGGATTTCAGGTGGAACGCATCCCTTCAGGGGAGGAACCTCTCTCCTCCGAAAACCGGTGGGCGCTCTCCTTCTGGCTCCTCTCCAAAGCAGAGCTGCCCGCCTCCGGGGTCCCCCATATCCCGGCCTGGCCACGGGGGCTCACCCACACCTTTGTCATCTGCTCCGGGGCCCTTTTCGACGCCGCAGCCGAACTGTTTAAAGGCTGCCACCGGCTCTCCATCCTCAAAAAGCCGTTGAAGCCAAGCCACCTGACGCGTCGGCTCTTCGAGGTCCAGGGGACCCTTTCCCTTCTGGAGCCCTCCGTTTCGCCCTTGCAAGGCGGCCTTGAGACGCCCCCTTCGGCCTCCCCCACCACGCTCTCGCTCACCCTCATGGGCCTGCGTGACAAACTGTCCCGCAACAAATTCGATACGGACCAGGAAACGGACCTGCTCAAAGACCTTCTCCCGACCGAGGCCAAGGAGTTCCTGGAAGAGCTCACCTACAGCATCGAAAACTTCAACTACTACTCGGCCCTTGCCACCCTGGATAAGATCATCGCCTCCTGCCACTAATGCAACCCACGGCTTTCTATGCGCTGGCCTTCCCCTTCGCAGGCGCCGAGGGACACCGCCGCGTTATTCTTTTGCCAGGCCGCTTGCAAGGATAAAAAGAAGCCCCAGGCCGAAGCAGTAGATGTACAACGGGGCCCCTTGCATCCACTGGGCGGCGGATTGCACCCCGGAGCTGGAGAGGCCGTCGATCCACGCCAGCCGTTCCGGGGCCAGAAGGCTCTTCAGGCTGTAATCAAACCGATTCGGATCCCCCGGCATCAGCCCGGCCAGGGCTTTCATCACCAGCAAAAAGAGACCGGCCATCATTGAAATACTTCCAAACAGAAACCAGCGATTCATCGTATTCTCCTTTCAGTTCACGGGCCAGTGTCCTGCCATGCCCGGAAAAGGCCTACCACGGCAACTGAACCGGGTAGAGTTCATGGATCAGCTCCCGATAGGCCTCGGAACCCTGATAGTAAAACCGCGCCAGGGCCATCAGCCGCATCCCCGCAGCCACCACGTCATGGATCTTTTCATTGGACGAGGCCCCTTTTTTTTCAAGGACCTGGCGTTCCAGTGCCAGCCGTTTTTTAAGGGCAATCTTCAAAACGGAGTCGGGAAGCCGCGACCACACCGAGTAGTCCCGGTTGAAATCCTCCATGTCCTCCTTGAGAAGAAACTCCCCCAGGGCTTCCACCTGGGCAATTTCCTGGGGCTTAAACGGCAGCAATCGTCTCATCTCTCCTCCGTGGAGGGTCCGTCAACCGTCCGGTCCGACGAGAAAAGGTTGATCTTGCCCGGGCAGCTACCCTGTGACATACTTACCACTTTACCCATAGACAGTAACTGATATAAAGCCATGACCAAACTCACTCTCCCATCGTGGAATCGGCCCATGTACCGATTCCTTCTGCTACTGACCCTCGGTGCCACCTTCGGGCTGCAATCCTGGCGTATCCTCTTTGACAACTTCTCCGTGCAGGTCATCGGCCTTGACGGCAGCCATGTCGGCGCCATCCAGTCCATCCGCGAAATCCCGGGGTTCCTGGCCCTGCTGGTGGTGTATGTCACCCTCATCCTGAAAGAACACCGCATCGCATCCCTTTCCGTTGTGTTCCTGGGCATCGGTGTGTGCGCCACAGGATGGTTTCCCAGTTTCTGGGGCCTGGCCCTCACCACCCTGGCCATGAGTTTCGGGTTTCACTACTTTGAAACCGTCAACCAGTCCCTTACCCTTCAGTACTTTGACCGTGCCACAGCCCCCATTGTGCTGGGCAAGCTGCGGAGTTTCGGGGCCGCCACCGCCATTTTCGCCAGCGTCCTCTTCTTCTGCGCCGCCCCTTTCCTGAGCTTTCAGGGCATGTACGCCATCAGCGGCATCGCCATCTGCGCCGTGGGCATCTACAGCCTCCTGGGGGACCCCACCAGCGGCTCCGCCGTCCCCCAGCACAAAAAGGCGATCTTTCGAAAACGCTACTGGCTCTTCTATTTCCTCACCTTCATGGCCGGGGCGCGGCGGCAGATCTTCGTGGCCTTCTCCGTCTTTCTCATGGTCCAGCGCTTTCACTTCTCCGTGCAGGAGATCGCTGTCCTTTTTCTCTTCAACAACCTGGTGAACTATCTCATCAGCCCCCTCATCGGACGGGCCATCGTCCGCTTCGGGGAGCAGCGCCTCCTCTCCCTGGAGTACCTGAGCCTCATCTTCATCTTCATCGCTTACGCCTTTGCAGACTCCCGGGTCCTGGTGGCCGTGTTGTACATCCTCGACCACATCTTTTTTAACTTTGCCATGGCCATAAAAACCTTCTTCCAGAAAATGGCGGCCCCCCGGGATATCGCCCCGAGCATGGCGGCGGGTTTTACCATCAATCATATCGCAGCGGTGGTGCTGCCCTTCATCGGGGGCCTGCTCTGGGTGGTGGACTATCGCATTCCGTTCTTAGGGGGTGCCGTCATGGCCGGTGTGTCGCTTCTGGCCGTCCAGCAAATCCCCGCGGAGTTGAGACGGTGCGAGCCCGGCAGCGCAGCGGAGTAAACAGGGAAAAGTTGCGTCACAGGCAAAGAGCAAAAGGCAGGGAAACTGGCGGTCACGCCCTCAAGGCGTGACCGCCGATGGCTGTGGCAAGCCGATGCCATCGGCTCTTGCCACGTGTGTCGCGCGCGCCCTTACCCTTCCCTTGCCGCAAGGTACCCGTTCTGGATGGAGGCATTCTGCAGCGTCCCGATATTTTCCATATAGCGGGCGGCGTCTTCAAAGGTCACGGCTCCCCTGGAGTACAGGTCCGCCAGGGAAAAATCCAAGGGGACGAACTCGTCGGTGGCCGTCTGCATCTGGGTGCGGATCATGTGGGTCTTCTCTTCGCGGATCAGATTTTTCATGCGGTAGCTGTTGATGAACTTCTCCACGGCCAGCACAAGCCCCTTGCCGTCGCGCCTGGGGATCAGGCGCTGGGAGATCGTGCAGAGAAGGGAGGCCGCCAGCAGGCTGCGGATCAGGTTCTGCTGATGGGCGGGAAACATGTTGATCACCCGCTCGATGATCCCGGTGGAGTTGTCGGCGTGGACCGTGCTGATCACCAGGTGACCGGTATGGGCGGCCCGAAGGGCTATCTCAAAACTCTCCTTGTCCCGCATCTCGCCCACCACGATCACATCCGGGGACTGCCGGAAGATGCTTCTCAGCCCGTCGTGGAAGGTGTCGCAGTCCCGCCCCACCTCCCGCTGGTTGACGTTGCTCTTCTTGTGCTTGTGGAGATACTCCACCGGATCTTCCAGGCTGATGATGTTACAGCGGCGGTTGTCGTTGATGATATCCACCATCTTGGCCAGGGTGGTGGATTTCCCGTGACCGGCCGGACCGCACACCATGATCAGCCCCTGGGGCTTCAACGCAAAATCATGGATCCAGTCCGGAAGGCAGAGGGCTTCCATGCTGGGCAGCACCTCGGGCAGGGACCGAAACGCGATGGAAACCGTGTTGCGCTGCTTGTACAAGGCGATGCGGAACCGCCCCACCTCCTTGACGTTCAGGGCCATTTCAAAGTCGTTCTCGGTTTGAAACAGGCGCCACTGCTCATCGCTGAGCAGCTCCCGGGCATACTTTTCGCAATCCGCAGGGGACAGCACCCCCATGGGCATGCGTTTTAGCTGATTGCTTATCTTAAGGGACGGGGGCGCCCCCGCCGAGATAAACATATCGCTGGCCCCCTGCTTGACCATCTCCTCCAAAAGGCTCTTCAGCTTCGGCGCCTTTTCGATGCGCAGGCTCAAGGCCTCTGCCGTACGCCGGATCACCTCGCCGGAGATGCCGTCACCGTACCCCCCGGCAAGGGATTGAAGGGCCGCCTCCATCATGAAACTCGGGGTCACCACGGGCCTGATCTTCATCCCCAGGGAAAACCCCAGGTCATTGATGGTCATGAAATCCTGGGGTGCCACCATGGCAAGGACGAGTTCATGGCCTTCCAGGCGCACCGGAAGGACCCGCAAGGTGCGCATCTTCTCCTGGGGGATCATGTCGAGCACATGCTGGGAGATGTTGATGCTGAACAGGTTCACCGGCTTTACCTCAAAATGCTTGCCCAGGAACTTCAGCAGGTCATCCACGCCGATATACCCCATGTCGATGAGGATGGAGCCCAGCTGCCCTCCGTCGTGCATCTGGCGTTTCAAGGCCGTCTCCAGCTGCTCTTCGCTGATGTAGCCGTACTCCATCATCAATTCTCCCAGACGATGCTTCCGTCCCGGAATGCTCTTTGCGCCACTGCTCTCTTTTGCCATGGTGATGTCTCCTTCTGCTTGGGCAGCGCCCGGTGTCCGGGTCCTGATGGTGCCACAGACCAAAGCGAGATAAACCCCGCATGTGTTCGCACATTGCCTCAAGGGTTATAAGCTGACTTTCGCAACGTTTTAAGGAATTACATCTGTTGATAAGACATGAAACTGCAACGACATTTACCAGTCCGAGCCATCCCGGTTTTTCTTACATCTGGCCGGTTCAGGCGACGGGATTCTCATCATCTATGCTGTGGGTGATCTCGACCTCCACGGCCACCTCAACGTTCCCGCACCCTTCGGCGTCCCGGACGCGCATGGAGACGCACATCTCCCCCCCGCTGATTCCCGGCACCGTGGCGTAGTATTCCCCCCACTCCGGGCGACTCTCTTTCATGGCGTCGTTGCCGGAAAACCACGTGGAGATGGCCTTCAGCATGCCCCTGGGGACCCGTTTTCGATGGGTAAAATAGGTCATGGCCGGGATCCCGCTGTCGGGATTCCCCGGGTAATGTTTCTTCCGGTCCATGGAGATGAAAAAACCGGACATCTCCGGGGGAAGGGTCCTGATCGCCTGGGTGATACGTGCCTGCTGTGCCGGTGCGCCATCCATAGCTCAACACCTCCGTGTGGCCCTGTCCGGGCTGCTGGAGAAGGACTCTGGGAAAACCATACGGAAACATAACAAATTGAGGAAATTTTTGATGGGTGCAATTATACCCCATCGGCCCCCTCCTTTCAAGGCACACCACGCCCCGGGCCGCTGAATCGCCCGCATAAAACGCGGTGCCCGGGCCGAAGCGTCCGTCCTGTGCAAGGGACTTCGCGCCCCATCAACACGCTGTTATTCCCTGATTTTTACCAAACACGTTAGGGTCCATCCCTTCCAGGCCCTCATTTTTCCCTTGCTTTCCTACCTCATTCCTGCTTTTTCTCAATGACGGCAATCTCATGAAAAGTACTGACAACCTTTCATAAAAATTGGAATGCCGCGTTCTGAAACACCCCCCGACGGCATCACACGTGTGGCACGCCCCACTGCACGGCAGCCACACAGCCTGCAATACGTCTCCACCCGGTGGGACCTGTCCGCCGGGTTACCCTGCAACAAGTGCGTCACAGTTTAAGGAGGATACCCATGGCTCGCTCACGCAAAATGGCCTTTTTTACGGCCGTTTCGTTTCTAATCACCCTTGCAGTCCCTGCATTGCTCCTGGCCGCCGACCCTGTGGTGGCCAAGGCCAATGCGGATCATTTCAAGATACTCACGCTGATCCCGCCGGTGGTGGCCATCGTCCTGGCCTTTGTCACCCGCAACGTGGTCCTCTCCCTTTTTGCCGGTATCTTTTCCGGCACCTTCATGCTCTCCCTCAACGAGGGGGTGGTCTCCGCCTTTAAGGGCGGCTTCATCAAGCTGAACCATGAGGTCCTCGGGGCCCTTGCCGACCCCTGGAACGCAGGGATCGTCCTGCAGTGCCTTGCCATCGGCGGCCTCATCGCCCTGGTGTCCAAAATGGGCGGCGCCAAAGCCATCGCCGAGGCCCTGGCCAAAAAAGCCACCGGTGCCACCAGTGCCCAGATGTACGCCTGGTTCATGGGGCTGTTGATCTTCTTCGACGATTACGCCAACTCCCTGACCGTGGGCCCCATCATGCGACCGGTCACCGACCGCATGAAGATCTCCCGTGAAAAGCTTGCCTTCATCATCGACGGCACCGCCGCCCCCATTGCGGGCATTGCCCTCATCTCCACCTGGGTGGCCTATGAGATCGGCCTCATCAAAGACGGCTACGCAGGCCTCGGCATCGAAGCCAATGCCTACGGCATCTTTGTGGGGACCATTCCCTTTCGCTTTTACAACATCCTGATCCTCATCTTCATCGTGGCCACCGCCGTCATGCTCCGGGAATTCGGCCCCATGCTCACCGCCGAGAGGCGAGCCCGCACAACGGGTAAAGTCCTGGCCGACGGCGCAAAGCCCATGGCCGCCGCCGAATCCACAGGCCTTGAGCCCGACGAGTCTGTCTCCCTGAACATCTGGAACGCCATCATCCCCATCATGACCCTGATCATAGGGGCCTTTGTCGGCTTCTACTTTAACGGCCGGGGCGCCATCATGGGCGGGGACGACGCAGCCCTCATCCAGCTCCTCACCGACAGCCCCGCTTCCTTCACCGCCATCCGGGAAGCCTTCGGCGCGTCCGATGCCTCCATCGTGCTCTTTGAAGCGGCCCTTTTTGCCGGCATCGTGGCCATCGTCCTGGGTGTTTCCCAGCGGATCTACACCATCGAGGTGGCCGTGGACACCTGGGTCCAGGGTGTGAAATCCCTCGTCATCACCGGGGTCATTCTCCTTCTGGCCTGGTCCCTGAGCTCCGTGATCAAGCAGCTGGGCACGGCCATGTACCTGGTGTCGGTCCTCTCGGATTCCATTCCGCCCTTTACCCTGCCGGCCATCATCTTTGTGCTGGGGTCGTTCATCTCCTTTGCCACGGGGACCTCCTACGGCACCATGGGGATTCTCATGCCCCTGGCCATTCCCCTGGCCCATGCCATCAACCCGGAGAGCGGGTACATGCTCATGAACATCGGCGCGGTTCTCACCGGCGCCATCTTCGGGGATCACTGCTCCCCCATTTCAGACACCACCATCCTGTCCTCCATGGGCGCGGCCTGTGACCACATCGACCACACCCGGACCCAGCTGGTCTATGCCGTCACCGTGGCCCTGGTCACCGTGGTCTTCGGTTACATCCCAGCCGGTCTGGGCGTTCCCGTGTACATCATCCTGCCCGTGGCCGCGGCCGCCCTCATAGGCGTGCTCTTCTTCTTCGGCAAACCCGTCGAAGAGGCCTGATCCGTCCCCGCAAGGTGACCTTTGACGCCCCCGCCCCTGCGGCGGGGGCTGTCTCCCCTGTATTGATAAGACATCTCTGTTTCATTTCCTCTTTGTGAGACACAGCCCGCACCGGCCCGGCACCTTTCCGGTTCCGCCTTTCCCTTCGAGGCACCACCCCGTCTCCACACCCCGAGGGCACCGATCCCCCCGATGCCACACCAGATCCCGTTCGCATGGCACAGCCTCACCCTGCCGCACCGGCAGGTTCATGCCTTTATCCCTCACCACTGGCATGTATCTTGAATGGTTCTCATGTCAGGGAGGCGCGTGATGCGTACAGGCCCTGTTGCAACGAACCGATGCGGGAGAAAAAAAGTGAAAGCATGTGACCACAACATAAAGACCACCCTTGAGCTGGTTGAAGCCATGATCCAGCTGGCGGAAAGGGGGGACAGCGACCGTGAAGACAGCGGATGCGGTATCCTTTACGGCATCCTTCGCGACGCCGCTTACAAGATCAAGCAGGTGGCGGAGATGGAACGGGAAGCCCACATTCGAAAAGGGTGGTGGGAAGAACACCCGTAAGGAGACCACCGATGCCCATCGAAAAAAGCATGAGAGCCATCGCCGGGACCTTCGTGTTGCTGAGCCTTGCCCTGGGGTACCTTGCAACCCCCTGGTGGCACCTGTTCACCGCCTTTGTGGGCGCCAACCTCCTTCAATCCGCCCTCACCGGCGTCTGCCCCATGGAGCGCCTTCTGGAGCGGCTCGGGGTCAAGCGGGAATCTGCCTGACCGCCCCAGCCCCTTTTCCAGACAACCTTCCTTAATCATGGCATATCGACCCGATGCGTTTGCATTAAGACGTCGTTTCGTGTAAGCGTGTAGAAAACATAAAAAGACACAATACCCCGCACCACCCGCCGTGACCCCGGTTGCTTTCCATGCAACGCACGGCACGCAAAGTCCGCCGGCACCACCTGACCATACACCCCGCAGATCCACCGACACCGCTTAAGGAGCACGGGTGCACATGAACCAAGGCCATCGAATCCGCCCCACTCTCTTCGGGATCCTCACCACAGCCCTCCTGCTGGTCTCTGCCCCCGCCGTTGCGGTCTCCCTGACCCTGCCCGGGGCCGTTGCCACCGCCCTTGTCAACAACCCCGACCTGCAATCGGCCGATGAAACCGTCTCCCTGGCCCGCAGCCGGATCGAAAAGGCCAGGGCTGCCTTCTGGCCGACCCTGGGGCTTTATGCCGAAGCCATGAGGGCCGACGCCCCGTCGGCCTACCTGTTCAAAACCATCGATCAACGCCTCTACGAACCCGGCACCGACTTCAATGATCCGGGCATCCTCACCAACATCGAAGGGGGGCTTGAGGTGCAGATGCCCCTGTACAACGGGGGACGCAATCATCTGGCCATGGCCTCGGCACGCTCGGGACTCGACGCCACCCTGGCCCGCCAGACCAGCACGCGACAGCAGCTCACCGCCGAGGTGATCGATACCTGGTACGACATCCTCTCCTCCCGGCAGTTCATCCTCATCGCCCAAGAGTCGGTGAAAACAGTCACAGCCCAGCTTGAGGTGATGACTGTCCGCTACAAAGGGGGCAGTGCCCTCAAATCAGACCTTCTCTCCCTGAGGGTCAGGCTGGCCGAAGCCGAAGAGCACCTTCTGGCCTCCCGAAACCGCCTTGAGCTGACCCGGGCAGCCCTCTTCATCCTCCTGGGCCAGGAGCCCGACGCCCCGGACGATCTCAGCCAGGAGCCTCCCTTCGGCAACTGGGAGCCCCCTCCCTATGCCCGGGGCCTTGAGCAGGCCCTTGAACGACGCTGCGAAATCCAAGGGGCCCTGGCCCTTGAGGACCAGGCCCAGGCCGGGACCACCGCCGCCCAGAGCGGACACCGCCCCGTGGTGAACCTGGCGGGCCGCCTCTACGCCAACGACGACGGCTTCGACCACTCGGCGGACCGCGCCAACTGGTCCATTGCCCTGCGCATGGACCTTCCCCTCTTCTCGGGTTTTTCCGTGGAAGCCGACACCCGCTCCGCCCGGGCCCGGGAGCGCCAGGCCCGGACCATCCGACAAAAGGCGGTGCTCACGGTCCGCCTGGACGTTAAAAACGCCTACCTGCGTTACGAAGAAGCCGTCAAGCGGTTACAGGTGGCCCGGAAAGCCGTGATCATGGGGGAAGAGACTCTCTCCCTTGTACGGAAACAGTACGAAGGGGGCTCTGCCACCATCACCCGCTACCTCGAAGCCGAACTGGCAAGGAACAGGGCCCGCATCCGCCAGACCGCCGCCTACTACGACAAGAAGAAAGCCCTGGCCGCCATCGCCCGGGCCACGGCCACATCGGAACAAGGGCCCGGTACCCTCTTTTCCGATCCCCGCCCCCAACCCACCACCCCGGAGGCCTGATCCGCCATGGAAAAATACCGCTGCCCTCTCCTGACCATCTGGCCCCTTGCCCTGCTCCTTCTCACCGGGTGCGGCAGGGGAGAAGCCCCTGAAACGCCCCCTGGTTCCACCCCACCCCCCACCCACCAGGTCCGGGCCGTCCTGACCCCCGTCACCCAGACCTACAATGCGGTGGGAACCATCCGGCCCGAAACCGAAACCGTCATCGGAGCCCAGGTCACGGCCCAGATCCGCGAGATCACCGTCACCCCGGGTACGTCCGTCACCAAAGGGGATCTTCTCATACGCCTGGACAGTCGCCAGCTCTCCTCTCGCTTCCACCAGGCCCTGGAGACCAGAACCTCCGCCGTGGCCGCCAAAAAGGAGGCCCGCCAGGCTTTGGTGGCGGCCAAGGCCGATTTCGATCAGGCCCGCGCCGCCTTTGAGCGCACCCAGACCTACCACAGGGAAGAAGCCGCCACCGACCAGCAGCTGGAGGAGGCAAGGGCTCGCTACCTCACCGCCGAAGCGGGGGTCAGCCGCGCCGAGCAATCCCTGGTCGCAGCCGAAAGCGGCATCCGCCATGCCGATGAGGTGGTCCGAGAGGCCGAAATCGCCCTGGGGTACTCAGAACTCAAGGCCCCGGAGACCGGAGAAGTCCTCAAAAAAATGGCCGAACCCGGTGACCTCGCCCTGCCCGGCAAACCCCTTCTGGTCCTGCGCACGAGCCGTCGCCTCATCCTGGAGGCCCACGTGCGCGAAGGCCTCATCGGCACGGTCAACCCCGGAGACACCCTCTCCGTCAAGCTGAAAACCCTGGACCGAACCGTCCGGGCCGAGGTTAAGGAGATCGTCCCCTACGCCGACCCCAAAACCCGCACCTTCCTGGTCAGGGCCACCCTGCCCATGATCGAGGGCCTCTACCCCGGCATGTACGGCAAGCTCCAGGTGCCCCTGTCCACCGTGGAGGTCATCACCCTCCCTGAAAAAGCCATTCAGAAAGTGGGCCAGCTGGAACTCGTCCGGGTCAAGACACCCGACGGCTGGCAACGCCGCTACATCCGCACCGGCAACCCCATGGGAGGCGACGTGGAGATCCTCTCCGGCCTCAAGCCCGGCGAAACCGTGGGGTATTAAAATGCCTCCGGCGGCCCTGCCGGGGCCAAACTTTTGAAAAGTTTGACAAACAGGTTTTTGCGGAAGCCTTCGCGAACCATTTTACACCGAGAAACGAGGGGGGGAGGTGATTCGTATCCTGGGGTCCAGGGGATCATCCCCTTGCCGCCGGAGGCTTTTTTTCATGAACATTGACCATGGAAGGCACCTGACTGATGAGTGACAGGAACACGATGGACACCGGTGTGGTGATGGGTATGGTGAAGCGGTTTCTCACCTCGAAGCTGTCGGTGATCATGGTCATGGCGGCCCTGCTCCTGGGCATGGCGGCCATTTTGATAACGCCCCGGGAGGAGGAGCCCCAGATCGTGGTGCCCATGGCCGATATCTACGTCCAGGCTCCGGGGGCAACGGCCGAGGAGGTGGAACACCTGGTGGCCACGCCCCTGGAGCAGCTGCTCTGGCAGATTGACGGGGTGGA
Source organism: Desulfoluna spongiiphila (assembly GCF_900101345.1). Lineage (GTDB taxonomy): Bacteria > Desulfobacterota > Desulfobacteria > Desulfobacterales > Desulfolunaceae > Desulfoluna > Desulfoluna spongiiphila. The sequence continues at coordinate 644,253 of NZ_FMUX01000001.1, forward strand.
GTATGTCTACTCCATGGCCAGGCGGGACATGGCCGTTGTCACGGTGCGGTTCTTTGTGGGGGAGAGCCGGGAACACTCCCTGGTCAAGCTCTACAACAAAATCAACATGAACATCGACAAGGTGGCCCCCCTGATCCGGGGCTGGGTGGTGAAACCCGTGGAGATCGATGACGTGCCCATCGTGGCTGTCACCCTCTACTCCGAAGCACACGACGACCATCAGCTTCGGCGCGTGGGCGAGGAGCTGCTGGCCCGGCTCGCGGAGGTAAAAAACGTCTCGGGGACTCAGATCGTGGGCGGTCGCAAGCGGGAGGTCCGGGTGGCGTTGCAGCCCGAGCGCATGAAGGGCCTGGGCGTCTCCCTTCTGGAGGTGAACCGCGCCCTCTCCGGCAGCGACGCCTCGATCACGGCCGGGCATTTCAGCCGGGTAAACACGGAGTACACGGTGACCAGCTCCTCTTTTTTGAAAACCACAGGTGAGGTCAAACGCCTTGTGGTGGGGGTGGCAAGCGATCGCCCGGTCTACCTCCGGGATGTGGCCGAGGTCATGGACGGACCGGAAGAGCCTCGTTCTTACAGCCGCTTAGGGTTCTCCCACCAGGCCATCAAAACACGCGGGCTTCAAGGAAAAGAGGCGTCCATGCCCGCAGTCACCCTTGCCATCGCCAAGAAAAAGGGGACCAACGCCGTCACCGTCTCCCGGGATGTGCTGGAAAAACTCCAGGAACTCAAAGCCACCATGGTCCCTGCCGGCATGGAGACCGAGGTGATCCGCAACAACGGGCAGACCGCCCAGGATAAGGTCAACGGGCTCCTGGGCTCCCTTGCCTTTGCGGTCCTTTCCGTGGTGGTCCTGCTCATGATCGCCCTGGGATGGCGAGAAGCCCTGGTGGTTGCCGTGGCCGTTCCCATCAGCTTCTCCCTGGCCCTTTTCGTCAACCATCTCTTCGGCTACACCATCAACAGGGTGACCCTTTTTGCCCTTATCCTCTCCCTGGGCCTTGTGGTGGACGACCCCATCACCAACGTGGAGAACATCCAGCGCCACATGGCCGAGGGGACAAAAAACGCCATGGATGCCACCCTCTACGCCATCGGCGAGGTGCTCTCCCCGGTCATCATGAGCACCATCTCCATCATCGTCTGCTTTACCCCGCTGTTCTTCATCACCGGGATGATGGGCCCCTACATGGCCCCCATGGCCATCAACGTCCCCTTGACCGTCACCTTCTCCACCCTCTGCGCCCTCACCATCGTGCCCTGGATGACCTATCTCCTGCTCAAAGGCTCAGGGACGGCCCTGAAAAAAGAGGCCCACGTCCCCGGCACCGCACAGGCCTCTCGGGTTGTCCGGCTCTACAGACGGGCCGTGGGCTTTTTCCTCGTCTCCCAAAAAAGACGAAAAGTCCTGGCTGCCGCAGTGGGTCTTCTCTTCATCGCCTCGGCCCTGCTGGCCGCCGTGGGGCTTGTCCCCTTAAAACTCCTGCCCTTTGACAACAAAAACGAATTTCAGATCGTCCTCGACATGCCCGAGGGAACCACCCTGGAGTCCACCGATGCGGTGGTCCGACGGTTTGAAGCCTACCTGGAAAAGGTGCCCGAGGTGACCAGCATCGCCACCTACACCGGCACCTCCTCCCCCATGGACTTTAACGGCATGGTCCGCCACTACTACCTGCGCCAGGGGAGCCACCTGGCCGACCTCCGGGTAAACCTCACGGACAAAAGCAGGAGGAGCATGCAAAGCCACGCCATTGTCCTGCGCCTCCGCGCGGACCTGGAGGCCCTGGCCCGGGAGACCGGCGCAACCTTAAACATCGTTGAGGTGCCTCCGGGGCCACCGGTTCTGGCCACCCTCGTGGCCGAACTCTACGGCAGCCCCGAGACACCCTACAGCGCCCTCATCGATGCCGCCGACGAGGTGGCCGGAACCATGGGAGAAGAAGCCTTCGTCACCGACGTCGACACCACGGCCGTAGCTCCCCACACCCGCGTTGAGGTGACCGTGGACCGCGAGAAAGCAGCCCTTCACGGCGTGGACACCCGGGCCATCATCCGCACCCTGGCCGCTGCTTCCGGGGGGGCCGTGCCCGCCCAGGTCCATGCCCCCAGGGAACGCACCCCCTTGAACATCCGGGTCACCCTTCCCCTGGCCAGCCGCTCGGGCATGGCCGCCATCGGCAACATCCCGGTGAAAACCTCTGACGGAAGCATGGTCCCCCTGGCGGAAATCACCACCATCCACACCGTGCTGGAAGAGCAGCCCATCCTCCATAAAAATCTGGAACGGGTGGTCTTTGTCACCGCCGAAATGGCGGGACGGGCCCCCGCCGAAGCCGTCCTCTCCCTGAAAAAAAAGGTAAAACACGCCTTCACCGGCACAGGCATCCGCATCAACTGGAGCGGCGAAGGGGAGTGGAAGATTACCCTGCGCGTCTTCCGGGATATGGGCATCGCCTTTGCCGCAGCCCTTCTTGGCATCTACATCCTCCTGGTCATCCAATCCGGATCCTTCTCCATGCCCGTGCTCATCATGATGGCCATCCCCCTGACCATCCTGGGTATCATGCCCGGATTTTTCCTCCTGAACCTTGTGACGGCCGAGCAGGTGGGGGGCTATCACAACCCCGTCTTTTTCACCGCCACCAGCATGATCGGCATGATCGCCCTGGGGGGCATCGTCATCCGCAACGCCCTGGTCCTCATCGAGTTCATCCAGGATGCCACAAAGGCGGGCATGCCTTTGGCTGAAGCGGTTCTTCAAAGCGGGTCCAAGCGCCTTCGCCCCATTGTCCTCACCGCGCTGACCACCGCCATCGGTGCCGTGCCCATCACCTTCGACCCCGTCTTCTCCGGTCTTGCCTGGGCCCTCATCTTCGGCCTGTTGGCCTCCACCCTCTTTACCCTGGTAATCATTCCCGTCACCTACTATGCCCTCCACGAATAGGGTGGCCCAGGCGGGCAGGGGCCTTTTTCCCACATGGCGATGCCTCCTCCTGCCCCTTAGTCCCCCTATGGGGCAGTCACAAATATCTCAGCCCCTCTCCCCGCCATAAGAAAATCCACCGACCGGGACCCTTTTACCGAGAAAAGGTACAAAACGTGTGTCACCATCCCATCCCCCGTCCACCCCACGGGTACACGTCCCCCTGAGGACAGGTATCTCCCAGAAGCCACACCAGGACACACAAGCCACTTATATTGCAGGATATAGACACATCACCCCGGTTTCAAAAGGCCCCAACGCCCCTTACTCAGCGTATCCATAATCCCATAATGTGGAACATATTTTTTATTTTATCATATTGTGTTGACAGTATCGAAAGGGGTGTGTCAAGTTATCAAACATTGTGTTGGGTTGAGAGGGTTCACGGATCCTCCCCGGAAAGGGAACCCCATCACAGACCAGGGAACCATCCCCTGTGAAACGTTTATGCCTCTGCCCTCCGTCAACATCTCCTTTGACGGTTCACCGGAGGCGCGACCTGAGTGTCCTTTCTTCGACCAGTTTGTGTCGAAAAACGTTTCCAGGGCGTGTCACAAAAGATACGAAGCGGTGCCTTCACCGGTCCGCCTCCAGATACATACCGCTGGGTGCCTTTGTTGTCCTGCCCGACATCCTTATCAGGTGCCCCTTTCCAGCCGCTGACAAGCGGCTGGAAAAAATGCGAACGCGTACACAATTTGTTGCCCCTGCAGGCAACAATCAAGGCATATATCCCTGTATGGTAGCCTGGGGCCCCAACCCGCCCCAACCGTATATGCCCCAATCAACAATGCGTATAGGAGGAGGTAGTATGTTACGTAAGTCTTTTGTTGTTGCCCTTTCATTTCTTACCCTGGCCGTGGTCGGTCTCACGGGCGCCCAGGCCGCACAGACCATCAAGCTCGGCTACGGTGATCCCCCAGAGTCCGATCAGGGTGTTTACGCACGGCGTTTCAAAGAAGTTGTGGAGCAGCTCTCCGAAGGGGATATCAAGGTTGAGCTCTTCTCCGGCGGTGCCCTGGGCACCGAGACCGAAATGCTTCAGACCACACGAAAAGGGACCCTTGACATGTCCCTGGTCTTCAGCGGCAACGCCGTTCCCTTCGTCAAGGAGCTGGGCACCCTCACCATGCCCTACCTCATCAAAAACGAGTACGACGCGGTGAAAGTGACCACCGGCGAACTCGGCGCCTTTTGGAACGAAACCTGCGTCAAAAAGGGTGGCTTCCGCATCCTCGGCTGGGTCTACTCCAACTTCCGTCACCTCACCAACAACGAGCGACCCGTTACCTCCCTCAAGGACGTCAAGGGCCTCAAGATCCGTATCCCCCAGAATAAGATCCACATGGCCACCTACCGTGCCTGGGGCGCCAACCCCGTGCCCATCTCATGGCCTGAGACCTTCACCGCCCTTCAGCAGGGCGTTGTGGACGGCCAGGACAACCCCTACATCGTCATGTACACCTCCAAGTTCCAGGAGGTTCAGAAGTACTGCACGGAAGTTCACCACATGTACGCCCTGCAGTTCCTCTCTGTGGGTGAGCGCAGCTGGAAGAAATACGACCAGAGGACCCGCGATATCCTGACCCGCGCAGGCATCGAAGCCCAGCAGTACAACCTCCTCTTCCAGGTCAAGGAAGCCTCCAAGGCCAAAGAGGCCATGGCCGCCGCAGGCGTCCAGATGAGCAACCTCACCGATGAAGAGGAGTGGATCCGACTGGCCAAAGAAAAAGTCTGGCCCAATTTCTACGACTTCATCGGCGGCAAAGAGATCATCGACAGAGTCGAGGCCACCCTGGCAGCAGAATAACCCCTTTGCATCACGTCACCATCTCCGGTTAGCCACCCTGACCGGAGACGGTCCCTGCCCCCCGGCGACGGCGCCGGGGGGTAATTCGGACAGACACGACCCGGGCCAGCCAGAGCCCTGCCCCGGAGTGGCCCCGGCCGTGTGTAGCTGAACAGACAAAAAACAAAACAGAAGGGTTCCCCGGCACCTTGCGGCACCGCGACCGCAAGACCTGTCCGGCCCCATCACAGACCACGTGAACCCACATACACGAGATCCCTTTCCGGGATGAAGGAGTCATCCATGAACCATAAAGAACGCGCACTCACCGCCTTGAACCACGAAGAGCCGGACCGGGTTCCCATTGACCTGGGAGGTCGCAACACCACCCTCATGCTCAACGGATATGAGGCCTTCAAGAAAAAACACGGAAAAGAGGACCTCCCCACGGAGATCATGTCCAAGGTCTGGCAGACCGCCTTCATCGACGAGCACTTCCTCAAACAATACAACGCGGACTTCCGCCATGTCCGGCCCAAGAACATCGTGGTCCTGGGCGAAGACGCCAAGCAGGAGTTCACCGAGGACGGCTGCGAGATCTTCACCGACCAGTGGGGCGTCAAACGTAAAGTGGACGGCGAATACGCCACCATCCACGAATACAACATGAAAGAGCCCACACTGGAGGCCATTGAGAACCACCCCTGGCCCCATGCGGCAACGGACTTTGATTTCAGCAATGTCGGGGCAGAAGCAAAAAAGCTCCACGACGAAGGCGAGTATGCGGTGGTGGGATGCATGGGAAGCCCCGGCAACCTCTTTGAGCAGTGCTGGTGCATGCGCGGCATGCCCGAGTTCTTCATGGACATGATGGCCAGGAAGGATTTCGCCCACGCCCTGCTTCGCAAGGTCTGCGACCACAGAAAAGAGAACGCGCGCCTCTTCCTCGAAGAGGCCGGCGAGTACATTGATGTGATTCAGTGTGCCGACGACCTGGCCATGCAGAACGCTCCCTTCATGTCCATGCCCATGTACCGGGAGTTCATCAAGCCCTACCAGGCGGAACTCTTCAGCTACATCAAGAGCATGACCAAGGCAAAACTCTACTACCACAGCTGCGGCGCCGTCACCGGCCTGCTGGACGACCTCGTGGAGATCGGCGTGGACATCTTGAACCCCGTCCAGGTGTCTGCTACGGGCATGGAGACCGATCAGCTGAATAAACGCTTCGGCGACAAGCTCTCCTTCTGGGGCGCCATCGACACCTTCCATGTCCTGCCCAACGGCAGCGTCGACGACGTTCGCAAAGAAGTGGCCACGCGCATCCGGGACCTCGCCCCCGGCGGCGGATACATCCTGGGCTCCGTCCACAACATGCAGTCCGACATCTCCCCTGAAAATGTCGTGGCCATGCTGGAAGCCGCCATCGAATTCGGACAGTATCCCATCGCCTGCTGATCCCCTTCAGCTTCCGGTAATAAAAAAGCCCCCCTTCACACTGGAAGGGGGGCTTTTTTGCGGATGCGGCCCCTTACTCAAAAAAAAAGGCGGCGCTTCTCAATCAAAGCGATCCGCCAGGGACACAGGGCCATAGATGTCCGGGTTAGCCGATATTCTGCTTCAAATACCCCACAAGCTCCTCCCGCTTGGACTCCCACTCACGCCCCACCAGGGCATCCACGGCCATGGCGCCCACCAGCTTCCCCTCGAACTTCAAAGGGTAGGAGACCCCGAGGCCGCCCTGGACAAGGAAGGATTCCGCGTACCCGTATCCCAGCTTTCGGGACAAGGCCACATATTCCATCAGGGTCTCCCGGTCCACAAGCAGCACATCGCGCAGCCGCTCTTTATTCCGGTCCAGGATGGCCGTTATCTTCTCGTCGTCCAGAAACGCCAGCATGCCCATGGACGGGGAGCCGAACCCCAAAGGAGCCCTCTCTCCGGGGCGACAGGCCGCCAGCTGGATCACGTTGGTCCCCTGGAAAATCCCCACGCATTTGCAGTCGTCCCCGTCCCGGATAAACAGGGAGGTGGTGTAGCCGAACAGCCGGGCCACGTTTCCGGCCAGGGCCCCGAAACTCGTCCGGACATAGTGCTCCATGGAGAGGCCGGAATAGATGACGCTGTCCGACCCGATAATGTAGGTCTTGTGTTTCTGATCAAAGGAGAGGAACCCACAGTCAGTAAGCACCGACAGGAGCCTGTGAGCCGTGGAGGTAGTAATCTCCATGGCCTCGCTCACCTCTTTGAGGGTGGTGGGGGACTCCCCCCGCTGAATGATCATCTTCAATATATTAAGAGTACGATACACACTTTGTGCGCCTTGAATCATGGAATCCAACCTGTGGTGTTTTCGGATCCTTCATCCTTGTTCGGCCGGGGTGGCCTGCAGAATCTCCTGAATCCATCATTAATTCACAACGATGACATACCCATACGTCAAAGAAATTGCAAGGAAAATCCCTGAATCCATGGCTGGTCAGCATCGCACTTATCCCATATTATGAGATATAAGATATATATTCCCATATTATATTGACACCATACATCCCCTGTGCCATGATGCCCGTGAAGAACCCGGGAACCCACTGTCACGAGAAAAATCCCGCCTTCTTCATCATGCGCCGCACCAGCGGAACCCCTTGATGCCCTTATTTTTTCAAGGGGCCCGTTGCACGGGCGACACCCCCGGAAAGGTTCGGCCCAGTCAACCCGATCTGTTTTCTTGACGGCTCTGTAACCGCCCGCCGCCCCGCAAGGACTCAACCACCGGCAGGGGTCGGAAGAAACGTTGCACAGTGTCCGTCTTCACCAAAGGAGTAAGTAAAATGTCTGTTGAAAGTGTCTTCCAGGCCGTTATCGATCTTGATCCCGCCAAAGTGGTAGCAGATGTCAACGCAGAAATTGCTGCCGGGACCGCCGTCAATGAAATCCTCAACCAGGGCCTCATCCGGGCCATGGATGTGGTGGGAGAACGTTTCTCCGCCGGGGAGACCTTCGTTCCCGAAATGCTCATGTCCGCCCACACCATGAAATCCGGGGTGGAAGTCCTGAAGCCCTACCTGACCGGCGAAGACGTCAAAAAGGTGGGGACCATCGTCATCGGGACGGTCCACGGGGACCTGCACGACATCGGCAAAAACCTGGTCTGCATCATGCTGGAAGGGGCCGGATTCAATGTCGTGGATTTGGGCGTTGACGTGCTGAAAGAAAAGTTCATCGAGGCGGCCATCGAGCACAAAGCAGACATCATCGGGCTCTCAACCCTTCTGACCACCACCATGTGCGTGGTGGAAGAGACCGTTGAAGCCATCAACGAAGCGGGCCTGCGGGACTCCGTCAAGATCCTTGTGGGCGGCGCGCCCCTGAACCAGGATTTCGCAGATCGCATCGGAGCCGACGGCTTTGCCCCGGATGCCGGTGCCGCAGGCAAAATGGCCCGGGAACTGGTTCTCCAGTAAGGGATATGGAAAAAAATGCCTCCGGCGGCCCTGCCGGGGGCCAAACTTTTGAAAAGTTTGACAAACAGGTTTTAAAAACCTTTCTTAAGGGAATTCGTTTTTAAAGACGACTGCATTCACCCCGAGGAACGAGGGGGGGGAATGCAGTCGTAACCTGGGGCTGGCCGCCGGAGTTATTCCGGTTAACGCCAAGGGAATCTCAAACGGCCTTCATCGTGTTTCCAGAAGGATGAAATGGGCCTCTCCTGCAAAAACAGTTGCCACATGCCACACATCACGCGAATGCCCCGAAAACGATCGCATAATGACTGCCTCCATGCATTCGCCATAGGGTTTCAAGGTGCCCCCACCTTGCCGCCGGAGGCATGTTTCGTTTGCCCTTCCCTTCCCCCCAATAGTCACCGCCCTGTTCCCTTACCCCGAATATTTCATGAGAAAACAACCAGGCCAAGTCAATTAAGGTGTCATTACAAGTCATTATCTAAAAAAATCAGATATTTAAAAATGCAGAATGTCATGCATCGTTTTCTGGTCGCTTTTCTCACCCTTCTTCTGCATTATCAGAGCTTTGAGGTAAACCACTACATCTGCAGCTCTGATGCCTTGAATATGGGTGGACTCGACTCGTGAAATATCCGGGTTAGGCCCCTTGCAATTTACGGGCATCGCGATATGCTCATTCACGATTTCACCAAGAACCATCCAAGCAAACGGGACACCGGCATGACACCTACCCCCACCACCTTCTTTCTCGTGCGTCACGGACAGACCACCTGGAACGTCGAACGCCGCCTTCAGGGACACCTGAACTCACCCCTTACGGAAACCGGTCGCAGGCAGGCCCGGGCCGCCGGGAAAACCCTTAAGGACACCCCCATCGCCGCAGCCTTTACCAGCCCCTCGGGCCGGGCCGTGGAGACCGCAGAAGGAATCATCGGACGCCGCGACATCACCCTGACCCGCCACGAAGGGCTCCGGGAAATCGGCCTGGGCCCCCTGGAAGGCATGCCCCTTTCCGAGGCGGAGAAACAGCACCCCAAAGCCTGCCGCGATTTCTGGGAAGCCCCCCATGACTTTGACCTGCCCGGGGCCGAACGGTTCAGCCAGGTGCAGGAGCGTGTCCTTGGTACCATTGACGGGCTCTTCCGCTCCCATGCAGGTCAGACCCTTCTCCTTGTCTCCCACGCCATCGCCATCAAGACGGCCCTGGCCTTCTTTCTTGAAAAGGAGCTCCGGGACCTGGGCGATATCCGCCTGCCGGAAAACGGACGCATCCTCACCCTGCGGGAAACAGGCGGACGCCTGGCCCTGCTGGACCCCGACGCCTGCATTATCAAAGCAGAAACCGTTAAATAAAAAGGCAATGCCTCCGGTGGCGAGGTGTGCCACCTCGAAAACAGGCTGCGAATGCGCTTTCCCCTTCCTTCCTCAGGGAAAATCACATTCGCCACTGGTTCAGATTAAACTGAATCTGTTGTTAAAACCTGTTTATTCAACCCGTCGGTATAGGATCAGGCAAAAGTTTGGCCCCAGGCAGGGCCGCCGGAGGTATCTCTGCGGCGTGGGAAAAGGAATCAGCCCTTGGTCTCCGTGGACTGGCGGCCGGCCTGGCAACCGGTACCAGAAGCTGGGGACGGTACTGGGCCATGATGCGGGAGAAGGCCTCTTTTTGGGTGGCATCAATGGAACCGGCACGGGGTGTGTCGATCTTGGTGGGGTCCACGGGTTTGCCGTGGATCTTCATGCGAAAACAGAGATGGGGCCCGGTGGCAAGGCCGGTGGAGCCGACGTAACCGATGAGATCACCCTGCTTGACTTTTCTGCCGGTGCGCATGCCCCTGGCAAATCGGGACATGTGCAGGTAACCGCTCTCATAGCCGTTGCCGTGGGTAATCAGGATATGGTTGCCCGAGCTGTTGTTGGTGGCGACCCGCTTGAGGGTGCCGCTGCCGATGGCGTAAATGGGGGTTCCGGTGGGGGCGGCGTAATCGACGCCGTAGTGGGGCTTGTACCGTTTCTGGATGGGATGGTAGCGCCTCAGGGTAAACCCCGAGGAGATCCGGGTAAAGGCCACCGGGGTCTTGAGAAACACGTGACGCAGGTTCCTGCCGTCGGGGGCATAGTATTCGCCGGAGCCATCCGCATCTTCCATCCTGAAGGCCTCGTGGAGCTCCCCCTGGTTGGTAAAAGCCACGGCCAGGATCCTGCCGTACCCCTTGAAGACGTTCCCTGAGTACCGCTTTTCCACAAGCACCGAGAAGGTGTCTCCCACACGCAGGTCATGGATAAAATCGATCTCCCAGCCCATCAGGTTGCCGAGCCGCACTGCCAGTTCGGGTTTTTCCCCCGCTTCTGTCATGGCCCCGTACAGGGAGGTGCGGATCGAGCCTGTCACCCTCTCCATGCGGACATCGTAGGCGATGGGCTTTACGATGGCCGTGTAGTCTTCCCCGTCCCGGGACACCTCAAGGTAGCTGTCCGAGTCGATGGCGTATTCAAACCGCGTAAACTCTTCGTCCAGGGTGGCCACCTGCCAGGTGTTGCCCACCCGGATCCGGGTGAGATCGTACACCGGTGTGCAGGCCCCGGCAAAGGCATAGACTTCCGATGGGGAGAGCCACTTCTTCAAGATGGAGGCGGCGGTATTTCCGGAGGAGACCTTGCCCTTCACCACGGTCTCTTCGGGCTCCGGGGGAAGGGCCGGGGCTTCGGCCACCGGCTCTGAAGCCGGGGCATCGGCCGCACCGATAACCGCGGAGCTCGCTCCGCCATCGTGCTCGTCACAGGAGGTAAACAAAAGGGCAGCCAGGAAGACAACAAGGAAGGGGATATTTTTATATTTCATCAAGTAGATTCACTTAAAATTGAGGTCATTGTATCGGGCAACGGACGTGGCGATGCCTGGCGGTAAAACGCCGGGCCAGCAGAAATGGGAGGGGAAGAAGCCACTGTCCTGCAAGAATTCTTTGTCAACAGGACGTACCACGATCAATGATTCGCTGTCAAACACCCCACAAGGCCTCCCCCGTGCCGGTACGGAGAAGGCCCGTGGTGTCGCACGCAAAAGCCCCTATCCGATAAGCTTTTTACCGGTGAGCTTCACAAGGGCCTTTGACAGGGCTTTGGGCTCCCAGGGTTCAGGCAGGCCGCCGCTGGCGGTGAGGAACAAGAAGGCCTGGGCAAAGTGGGAAAGAAGGGTAATCTGCTTTTCCGAAATCGTCTCGCTGGGGACGATGCGGATGTTGTAGGGGTTTCCGTCTTCCGTTTTAAAGGGAATGGCGGCCACCGTACTATTCGGTGGGTTTTCGCGGGTCTGGTACACCACAATGGGAAGGTCATCGGAGACCGTTTCCCGCACATCGTCAATGACGGTCGAGATATGGGGAAACATCTCCTCGGCCCATGAGAGGGGCCCTCCCCACCCGAAGGTATAGGTGGGAGCAATCTTCGTCCAATCGGACTTCAACACCTTTTTCGCCTGTTTCTGGACATCATGGATCTTTGCCTGCATGGCGCTGCCTCTCTGCTTTCCAGGCCCCGTCGGGACCGCATGGTGTGTTAGGGATACCCCGGCAGGACCGCCGGAGGGTTTTTCGCTCTTTTACGCTGAATCGTTACGGTTTTTGCAACTATTCAGATCCTAAAAAGCTGCCTCCGGCGGCAAGGTGTGCCACCTTGAAAGCAGGTTGCGAATGCGTTTTGCCCCTCGTTCCTCGGGGCAAATCACATCCGCCTTTAAAGTAACATTCATTCAAGAAGCCTTTTTAAGACCTGTTTGTTAAACTTTTTAAAAGTTTAGCCCCCGGCAGGGCCGCCGGAGGCATAAGCTGAATAGTTACCGGTTTTTTTCGTTATTGTGTCGGCCGCCATGTCGTGTTTGACAAACCGGCCCGCCCACTGTTCCGGCAGACGACTATACACCAGCCGGGCAATAAAAAAAACAGCCCGTGAATCCATGGATTCACGGGCTGTGGACGGGTCGTGGCGGCAACTAACCCCGCACAAACAGTTCAAACGCGCACCCCCGACTGGAGTTCAGGGGGCACTTTCAGATTCCTTTACAGGGTAAAACGCCCCGTCATCCCTTTGAGCTCCCCTGCCAGGTGGTTCATGTCCTCGGCGCAACGGGTCAGGACGTCGGTGCTGCCGGTGATTTCCCGGGCCGACACGTTCACATCGGCAATATCCCGGGCAATGGACGCCACCGTGGCGGAGTTTTTCCCCACCTGGCGGTTGACATCCTCCACCTTGGCCGAGGCCAGCTCGATGTTGCCGGCAATTTCATTGGTGGCAATGGCCTGCTCTTCCATGGCCGAGGCGATGATGGCAACGATCTCTTCCATTTGCCCCACCACCTTGGAGACCTTGGAGATCTCCGAGACGGTGGACTCGATCTGCGACTGGACGGCGGCCACCTGCTCATGGATTTTTTCCGTGGCCCCTGAGGTCTCCCCGGCCAGATCCTTGATCTCACCGGCCACAACGGCAAAACCCCGCCCTGCTTCCCCGGCACGGGCCGCCTCGATGGTGGCATTCAGGGCCAGCAGGTTGATCTGCTGGGAGATGCCCGAGATGGTCTCGGAGATGGTGCCGATCTCTTCGGCGGAGTCCCCTAAGGCCCCCACCTTGACCGTGGCGTTCTTCGTTCCGGAAACCGCCGAATCGGTGATCTCCTTGGCGGTGTTGGCGTTCTTGCCGATCTCTTCGATGGTGGAGGCCATCTGCCCGGCGGCTGAAGCCACCGAGGAGATATTCTGGGCCGCCTCTTCCACGGAGGAGGCCACAAAGGCGATACCGGTGTTCATCACTTCAGCAGCTGCGGCAACGGTATCCGAACGTTGCGAGGTCCCTGCTGCCCCGGATTTCACCTGGGCGGAAACGGCGGAGAGCTCCTTGGAGGAGCCGGCCAGGTGGTCCACCCCCTCGTTGATGCTCCCCATCATGGCGTGCAGGCTCCCCACCACGGTGTTCAGCGACGAGGTGAGGGAACCGATCTCATCGGCCCGGTTCACCGTCAGGGTCCGGGAGAGATCCCCTTCGGCCATGCCCCGTGATAGGTCCACGCCCTCCTGAAGGGGCGAGGTGATGGCCACGCTGATGGCCACCCCGAAGAAGAAGGAGAGGGCCACGGCCACCCCCATGATGATGAAGTTGGCGGCCTGGATCTTTTTGTACAGGGCCCGACCATCGATGGTAAGCTGCTGCGCATCCTGGCTCAAGGCTTTCACCGCCTTGTCCAGAAGGGCCAGGCTCTCCGTCTGTTTCTCCTGGCAGGGCCCGTTGGCCATGGCGTTCAACTCAATGTTGATGGCAACAGCCTTGTCCACTTCCGCGCCGACCCTGGAAAACGCCTCGGCGATACTGGCCTGAATCGGCAGCATGTCCTGCTGGTAAATACCCGCGGCCCGGGACCGAAGCCCCTGATCAACGAACAAGTCAATCTGAGTGAAATGCCGCTCCAGGGAGGAGGCCTCCAGTTCGACGTTCATGAGCTCTTCTTCGATCACCCCGTTGGAAAGGGGGTACGTGCTGCCCCAGCTGTACAGGGATTCGGAAAGCAGGGCCCAGTCCGTGTTGTCCTTGTCAGCCAGGGTGTAGATGCGCCCGGCCATGCGGTTGACGGCTGCGTCAAAGGCGCCCTTGGCCTTCAGGGTGTCGGCGTGCACCTGCAGGGGGTTGAGTATGCCCGTTGCCTCCAGCTCTTTGAGCTTGGCAAAAAACGCCTCGTTTAATGTGGACCACTCCCCAAAGGCCTGGGTGTAGGCGCTCCATGCCGCGTCCACCTCCGGTGACCGGGGAAAGGATTGAAACGCCGCCATGCTTTTGCCGTACTCCGACCGAATGACCTCCAGCCTGTCGTACTCCGTCTGGAGGGTCTCCGGGTCAAGGTAAGCGCTCAGCAACCCTTGCTGAGACTGCACAAACCGGTTTGCCAGGTCACGCATCTCGGCCATGCGCTCCATGGCCGGAAGGCTCTCTTCTGTGGCCGTGTGGAGATAACTCCCGATGGTGGTAGCGGCATACCGGCCGAAAAGCCCGATCACCACCGTGGCCAATGAGACCAGAAGAAAACTTCCCACCAGTTTTTTCTTCAAGGGAATATCACTGATTTTCAACATACAGAACCGCCTCCTTTGCTTCGTTCGATAGCCCGTGTCCACCACCTGCACCGAACAGGCATTCGCTTTCTCTCACAAATAAACAAGCTATTATGACAGGAGGCGCGCAACCTGTAAGGGAACGCAATTCTATTCCTGCAAGCTCTCCATTTTATTCGGCATACAAAAGCCCGGGCTTTACTGATTTATTCTCTGTGAACCGGAGAAACACGGCTGCACCAGAGATAAATCCCACGAATCAGGAGACAATGGTTTGAAAAAAATCGTGGGCGTTTCCCATGTCGCCGTGCAGGGAATCCCGCTCGCGAAAAAATGGCCGGTGGTCACTTTCCCATCTGCTACCGACTCGCCCTCAGGATCCCGACACCCAACAGGGTCATCAGGGTAGCGACCACTTTCATGAGATCCAGCCGTTCTTTGAGCACCACCACCCCTAAGAGCAAGGCAAAGATAATGCTGGTCTCACGCACCGCCGCCACCATGGCGATGGGGGCCAGGGTAAAGGACCAGGTCACCATGGCGTAGGCTGAAAACGAGGCCCCGCCCCCTTTCAAGGCAAACCGCCACTCCCGGCAGACCACCCGGGTGAGGATCCCCGGACGGACCACCCGCATGATCACTGCAAACCCAGCGGCGTTCAACACCGAAAGGCATCCGTAAAACCCGAGGGCCGTCCCCGCCTCCCGGGCCCCCATGCCGTCCACAAGGGAATAGGAGGCGATAAAGCACCCCGTCACAATGGACAACAGCGCGGCCTGGCCGTTGCGGAGCCCGTCGCTTTTGCGCACCAGGGTCAGGCTCATGATCCCGCTGCCGATGATCCCGATGGCGGCCAGCTCGCTGAAGGAGAGCTCAACCCCCAGAAAGAGCACCGACACACCGGCCACGATCATGGGGGCCACCCCCCGTGCCAGGGGGTAGACCTGGCTCAGGTCCCCGATGCGATACGAGGCCAGCAGAAAAAGCTGGTAGCCCACATGAAGCGCGGCCCCTGCCACCAGGTAGGGCCAGGAATCAAGGGAGGGCAGGGGCGCCACCAGCAGCACGCCAAGGGCAAAGGGCGTGTGCCCCAGCACCACGGCGGTCATGCTCACGTGCTTGTCCGGGGTGTTTTTCACCAGAAAATTCCAGGTGGCGTGCAGCAGGGCTGCAAGCAGGACCACCGCCATCACGGAAAGGGACATGGGAAACTCCTGTTGAGAAATAGGGTTTAGGGGAAAATGGCCTCCGACGTTCCTATCGAAAACTAACCCCCTGAAAAGTTTGATAAACAAACATCAAAAACAGTTTCGATTCAATCTGAATAAATGGCGAATGTGATGTCCCCTGAGGAACGAAGGGGAAAGCGCATTCGCAACCTGCTTTCAAGGTGGCACACCTTGCCGCCGGAGGCTGCTTTTTGGAGCTGAATAGTTACCAGGTCAGATTTTAAACTGCCCCACCACCTCGTTCAAATCCGAGGCAAGGCCCGCAAGCTTTTCGGACCGGCCGTGGACCGTGGTGCTGCTCTCGGAAAAGCGGGTGGCAGACCGGTTGACACCGGCCATCTCTTCGGCGATCTCCCCGGAGCCCCCGGCGCACTGCACCACCTGGTTGTTGACCTCCTCAAGGCCGCGGGAAGCCTGGGCAAGGTTTTCCGCAATTTCACCGGTGGAGCCGGATTGCTGCTCCACGGCTGCGGCGATGGCCCCCACGAGTTCGCTGACCTCATCGATGACCGAGGAGATCCGGCCGATCCCCTCAACGGACCGGGTAGAGGAGTCCCGGACACCGTCGATGCGCTGCCGGATCTCTCCGGTGGCGTCGGCGGTCTGCCCGGCAAGGGCTTTGATCTCTCCGGCCACCACGGCAAAGCCCTTGCCCGCTTCCCCGGCCCGGGCGGCCTCGATGGTGGCGTTCAGGGCCAGAAGGTTGGTCTGCTCGGAGATCTCGGAGATGGCCTCGGTGACCTTGCCGATGTCCCCTGCAGCGGCCCCGAGGGCATCCATGATCACGCTCACCTCTCGGGCCTGGTGCACCATCTCCGTGGTGACGCCCCGGGCCCTTTCGGAGTTCCCGGCGATCTCTGCGATGGTGGCGCGCATCTCCTCGGTGGCCGCGGCCACCATATTCACGTTGGCCGTGGCCTGCTCCGTGGAGGCGGCCACATCGGCCATCACGCTGTTGGTCTCTTCGGCGGAAGCAGCCACGGTGCCCGCCCGGTTGTTCATCTCTGCGGCGCCGTCGGACATGGTCACCGCAAGCCGGGAGAGTTCTCCCCCGGAGTCTTTGACCGCTTCGGCATTTTCCGCAAGGGCCTGGATCACCCCATGGACTTTCTCGATAAAAGCGTTAAACCAGGTGGCAAGGGTACCCAGCTCATCGGCCGTTTTGACCTCAAGCCGCCGCGTGAGATCGCCCTCCCCTTCTGCGATGTCCCGCAGCATCTCCGAGGTATTGATGATGGGGCGCGTCACAATGCGGGCCAGCCAGAGGGCTGCCCCCACCGCCAGGAGAAAGAGCACGCCACCGAACCCCAGGATCATCAGGGTCAGCCGCCGGGTTGCCGACATCACCTCCTGTTTTTCGATGACGCCGATGAGTTTCCAGCCCAGGGTGGGGGAGGTGTAGACATCGGCAAAGCAGTCCACGCCATCCATCTCCACCGCCACATGCCCTGAGGCGATGGAGTCCAGGGTGGCATAGGCCGGTGAGTCCAGCTCCGTCATCTTTTTGAAGTTTGTGGCAGGGTCATGGGGGTTGGCCAGAATGGTCCCGTCCCCCTGAACCAGGATGGCAAACCCGCTTTCACCGATGCGGATGCCGTGGATCATATCGGTCAGGCGCGACAGGGAGACATCGATTCCCACCACACCGGTACGCCTGCCGTCGGGTCCGGTCACCGGAGCCACCAGGCCCACAACCGTAAGCCCGTTGCCGCCGGAGAGATACGCAGGGGTCATCACCAGCTTCCCTGCATCGGCGGGTTTTCGGTACCAGCTCCTCTTGCGAGGGTCGTACCCCGCCTTTTTTTCCGCGGGCAGGGAGGTGAGCAGGCCGCCGGCTTCGGTGCCCAGGTAAATCTCGCAATAGGATGGGCTGGAGTCGTGAACCCTCCGAAAGAGGCGAAAGAGCTCCGCGTTTACCCCGCCGTCCTCAAGGGGCGTGACCAGGGTCTTTTCCGTTGTGTCCACATAGGAGGTCACCTGGTCCCCGACCCCTTTGAGCAGGGGATCTGAGGCCAGCTGGGTCACGTGGCTGGTGATCCCGTCCATGAACAGGTTCATGGCATTGTCCACCTGGGCGAGCTCACGGGTCGTGGCCCCCACAAAGCCGCTGATGGAGAGCTGCTTCAACTGAACCGCCACCACCGCCATGATAATCGCGATGGGAACAACGGCGACACAGGTAAAAGCGATCATCAGTTTCTGCTTGATTGAAAACGTCATCTTTCATTGCCTTTCTACTGAGGCAGCATCCGGAATGCACCTTGCGTTTCTGGCTGCCACGTCAAAGACCGGGCATCGCAGCCGACTCATTCTCTTGAAAAGAGAACCCTGCCATCCATTACACCCCTTGTCTTCGCGTAGAATTGCTTTTCCTTTACTCTCTTTTTTTGCCGGAACACTGAAATTGCCCGAAAGCCCTCCCCACACACACCACGGTGAAGGGACCGGAGGACGAAAATAAGTTGCCGTAAAAAACAGCCATACGGTACAATCGGATTTGTGGTTGAGGCGCGCCTTTGTTTTTTTCACTCATCCGAAGGCGACGCCCCCTCACACAATCCTCACAAAACAGCCATACTGTGGGCCATCACCCCCCAGGGGCCACCGAGGTTCCTGTACAGTACACCCCGCCGGTCGAAACGTTCCCCGGCAGTTACCATGAAACACCAGCACCACAGGAGACACACGCCATGCCCGATACACTGACCCTTCTTTTTCTCTGCACCGGCAACTCCTGCCGAAGCCAGATGGCCGAAGGCTGGACCCGCCACCTCAAGGGCGATGCCATCACCGTCTGCTCCGCAGGCATCGAGACCCATGGGTTAAACCCCAGGGCCGTCTCCGTCATGGCCGAGGCCGGGGTGGACATCTCCGGTCAGCGTTCCCAGAACATCTCCGAATTCATGGGGACAGACATCGATGTGGTGGTCACGGTCTGCGATCATGCCCACGAGACCTGCCCCCTGTTTCCCGGAGGGGCCAAGGTGGTGCATGTGGGCTTTGACGATCCCCCCAGAATGGCCCTTGACGCGGAGAGCGAGGAGGAGAAACTCGACTGCTACAGAAAGGTGCGCGATGAGATCCGCGCCTTTGTTGAGACCCTGCCAGGATCTGTCACAGACTAATCCGCAGGGCCGGTGAAAAAGTCAATCTGAAAAAGAGGCCTCCGGCGGCGAGGTGTGCCACCTCGAAAGCAGGTTGCGAATGCGCTTTCCCCTTCGTTCCTCAGGGAAAATCACATTCGCCTTTGATTCAGGTTAAACTGAAGCAATTTTTAAAACCTGTTTGTTAAACCCGTCATCAATAAGATCAGGCAAAAGTTTGGCCCCCGGCAGGGCCGCCAGAATTACCTTGAAAGCGGGTTACCGCTGGGCGTTGCCCCCTTGCTCCTCGTGCCAAATCCCAGCGGCATGTTTGTGAAACGGTGTCTTTCATTTTTAGCGCGAGCCCTTACAGGAGGACGACATGCGCAACGCACCACAGGCAAACGAAAATCGCACGCTGAAAAACCCCTTTGAACGCTACCTGACGCTCTGGGTGGGACTTTGCATCGCGGGGGGCATCCTTCTGGGAAAAATCGCCCCGGAGCTGGCCCAAACCCTTGACGGCATCAGCATCCGGGTCAACGGCGCTCCGGTGGTCTCCATTCCCATCGCCGTCTGCCTCTTTTTCATGATGTACCCCATCATGGTCAAGATCGACTTCGCCGAAGTGGTCAGGGCTGGAAAAAGCGGAAAACCGGTGACCCTGACCCTGGTGCTCAACTGGGCCATCAAACCCTTTACCATGTACGGCATCGGCCTTCTCTTTCTGGGGATCCTCTTCCGGGGGTTCATCGGCACCGAGGCCGTGGACCTGGTCAAGATGCCCTTTGGCCTCGACCTGCCCGCAGGGGCCGCCCACGGCGCCGGTACCGTGGTGCTCCAGGACGGGATCAAGATGCTTGAGGTTCCCTTGTGGCGGAGCTACCTGGCGGGCTGCATCCTTTTGGGCATCGCCCCCTGCACGGCCATGGTGCTGGTCTGGGGATACCTGGCCCGGGGCAATGACGGGCTCACCCTGGTCATGGTGGCCATCAACTCCCTGACCATGCTCCTGCTCTACGGTGTCTTAGGAGGGTTCCTCCTGGGCGTCGGGCGTCTGCCCGTCCCCTGGCAGGCCCTTCTTCTCTCCATCGCCATCTACGTGGCCCTGCCCCTGGTGGCGGGCTACCTCTCCAGGCGCTGGCTGATCAAGGCAAAGGGGCGCGCCTGGTTTGAGGAGACCTTTCTTCACCTGCTCACCCCGGTGACCATCACCGCGTTGCTCACCACCCTGGTGCTCCTCTTCAGCTTCAAAGGCGAGGTGATCCTGGCCAACCCCCTGACCATCCTCTGGATCGCCGTGCCCCTGTTTCTCCAGACCATCCTCATCTTCGTCCTCGGATACGGGGCGGCCCGGATCTTTAAGCTCTCCTACGAAGACGCCGCCCCGGCGGCCATGATCGGTGCCTCCAACCACTTTGAGGTGGCCATCGCCACCGCCACCATGCTCTTCGGCCTCTCCTCGGGGGCGGCCCTGGCCACGGTGGTGGGCGTCCTCATCGAGGTGCCCGTGATGCTCATGCTGGTCAGGGTCTGCACCCGGACCCGCCACTGGTTCACCCCATAAAAAAAGCCCCGTGCAGCAAGATGCACGGAGCTTTTTCTTATGTACGGGCAAATCGCCACTGGCGATGGGGAAAAATCAGGGGCCGCCGGTCTGCCGGATGGCTCCAGCGGCGCGTCCCTTAATAACGGTCGTAGCCTCCACCGTCCCCGCCGCCGTTGTACCCTCCGCCACGACGGCCACCACCTCCGCCGTATTCGTTGCGGGGCTTTTTGGGGCGTGCTTCGTTGACGGTCAGGGTGCGACCCATGATCTCAGAACCGTTGAGTGCTTCCAGAGCGGCTGCCGCCTGATCGGAATCGGGCATCTCCACAAAGCCAAACCCCTTGGATCTGCCGGTGTCACGGTCGGTGATGATACGTGCTGAGTCCACATCACCAAAGTTTTCAAAGACTACCCTCAGCTCATCGTCGGACATATTGTAGGCAATATTGCCAACATATATGTTCATCTGCACTTTTCCTCATCGCCATTGGTTCAATGTCATCATCGAAATTTACCCCATGGCGAACGCAGACAAACTTCGATACCCGGGATACGTCATCCGGGCTTTTTCCATTTAGCCGGTACCATCAGACCTGGTTATCCTGCGTGACGGCCTTTCCCAACATTCGGCCCATGTCGATACAGTACACTTAGTCATTGGAATACCTAAAAGATTACAGATCAATGCCGGGGCTGTCAATATGAATAGTGACCGGCGGTTATTTTTAGAAACCCAGGCCTGGCAGATCCCTTCGGCTGTTTAACGTGCCCTGCCCCCACCGATGGACGGGAATGCCTCCGCCATTGCCCGCCCGTGGCCGACTTCCCCCTTGACACAGGCAACCAAACCATGAGATTAATTAGTAATTATAGCCAAATACCAGTAATACCCCGTCATCATCCATGGCCCCCGCACCAGAGAGACACCCCACCGCCGCCAACCCAATGCACCACCGAGAGCCGATGCGTCAGCCTCGGATTCAGGACCCATGCAGCCTGCGGCCACCGTCAGACCATTCACGCCCCATTCGTGGCCAGGTCCAGCCCCCTCCCTTTGTCTTTCGTCCCGGGGAGCGGGACATACAGCACAGGTACGACCCGGTGACACCCGACCCGTAATGCCCCGTACCGGTACGTGTCAACGCCAGCACGGCCCTTTATCGCATACGCCCGCGATACATTTCGCCGAGGCCCACACCCCATCCTGGAGGACGGAATGAAAGCCAAAGTCAAAGCTGTCACGCCATCAGCGCCCCATCGCCAATCCATCACCCGGCACCTGAGGTACTCTTTGG
Source organism: Desulfoluna spongiiphila (assembly GCF_900101345.1). Taxonomy (GTDB): domain Bacteria; phylum Desulfobacterota; class Desulfobacteria; order Desulfobacterales; family Desulfolunaceae; genus Desulfoluna; species Desulfoluna spongiiphila. Next base: position 665,743 of record NZ_FMUX01000001.1, read on the forward strand.
GAACCCCGGAAACCAAAGCCCCCCTTCCGAGTCTCTATGAGGCAACCGCCCTTGCCGTCCGTGACCATCTCATCGACAAAATGATGGAAACCGAAGCCCGGTATGAGAAAAAAAAGGCAAAACGTGTTTACTATCTGTCCCTTGAATTTCTCATGGGGCGCTCCCTTGGAAACAACCTGTACAACCTGGGGTTGTTCGAGGCCTTTTCCGAAAGCCTGGCCGACATGGGGGCCGACATCGACGAAATCCGGGCCCAGGAACACGACGCGGCCCTTGGCAACGGCGGTCTGGGCCGCCTGGCCGCCTGTTTTCTGGACTCCATGGCCACCCTGGGCCTTGCCGGGTACGGCTACGGCATCAACTATGAGTTCGGCCTGTTTAAACAGGAGATCGACAACGGCTACCAGAAAGAGAAGCCGGACAACTGGCTGGGAAACGGGACGCCCTGGCAGCTCAAGCACCCGGAAAAGCAATGCATCGTCCCCGTCTACGGGCGCATCGTCCATGCCGAAGACCGTGAGGGCAACTACAACCCCATGTGGATGGACTGGAAAACCCTCATCGGGATCCCCCACGACATGCCCATCGCTGGGTACGGCGGCAAAACGGTGAACACCCTGCGCCTGTACGCGGCCAAATCCTCCGATGATTTCGACATGGACATCTTCAACACCGGGGATTACCTTAAGGCCGTGGAACAGAAGATGACCTCCGAGACCGTCTCCAAGGTCCTCTACCCCTCCGATGCCATGGAGTCCGGACGGGAACTCCGGCTGGTCCAGGAGTATTTCTTCGTGGCCTGCGCCATCCGGGACATCGTGGATCGCCACTTAAGCTCCTACAAGACCTTCAACACCTTCCCGGACCGCGTGGCCATCCAGCTCAACGACACCCACCCGGCCCTTGCCGTTGCCGAGCTCATGCGCCTCCTTGTGGACGAACACGCCCTGACCTGGAAACGCGCCTGGGCCATTACCTGCGCCACCTTTGCCTACACCAACCACACCCTCCTGCCCGAGGCCCTGGAAAAATGGCCCGTGGCCCTCATGGAGCATGTCCTTCCCCGCCACATGCAGATCATCTTTGAGATCAATCACCGGTTCTTAGACGAGGTCAAAGCAAAGTGGCCCGGGGACAACGCCCGCCTTGCCGCCATGAGCATCATCGAAGAGTCCCACCCCAGGCAGGTGCGCATGGCCCACCTGGCCATCGTCGGGAGCCATTCGGTCAACGGGGTGGCGGCCCTGCACTCCGAACTGGTGAAGACAGAGCTCCTCCCCGATTTTTATGCCCTCTACCCGAAGCGGTTCAACAACAAAACCAACGGGGTAACGCCCCGGCGATGGCTCTTCAAGGCCAACCCGGGCCTGACCGCCCTGATCACCCGCCACATCGGAGACGGGTGGGTCACGGACATGGACCGACTCACCGGCCTTGAGCCCCTGAGCCGGGAGCCGGCCTTTCAGGACGCCTTCGGCACGATCAAACGGGCCAACAAGGAGGTGCTGGCCAAAACCATCTGGGACACGTGCCGCCTGAAGGTTTCTCCGGATTCCCTGTTCGCCATCCACGCCAAGCGGATCCACGAATACAAGCGGCAGCTCCTCTGCCTGCTCCACATCATCCATCAGTACCTGGAGATCGTGGAAGACGGTAAAATACCCAATTTTCCCCGCACCTACATCTTTGCGGGCAAAGCCGCCCCGGGCTACGAAGCGGCCAAACGCATCATCAAGCTCATCAACAGCGTGGCGGCCACTGTCAACAACGACCCCCGCGTAAACGATGCCATCAAGGTGGCCTTTATCCCGGACTACCGGGTCTCCCTTGCCGAGCGTATCATCCCGGCCGCGGACCTGAGCGTGCAGATCTCCACCGCCGGGAAAGAGGCCTCGGGCACCGGCAACATGAAGTTTGCCATGAACGGCGCCCTGACCATCGGCACCCTGGACGGGGCCAACATCGAAATCATGGAAGAGGTGGGCGAAGAGAACATCTTCATCTTCGGCCTCACCGCCGGAGAGGTCCAGGCCATCCGCGCGGGCCACGCCTACCGCCCCTGGGCCATCGCCGAATCCGAGCCCGTCATCAAACGGATCCTGGACGCCCTGGGCACCGGCCGGTTCAGCCCGGATGCTCCGGGACGGTTCATCCCCGTCTGCGAGAGCCTTCTCAGCCAGTACGACCCCTACCTCCACCTGGCCGACCTCTCGGCCTATATCAAGGCCCAGGAGCAGGTGGAAGCCTGTTACGACACGCCACGCCTCTGGATGGAAAAGACCATCCTGAACGTAGCCCGCATGGGCAAATTTTCAAGTGACAGAACCATCCTGGAGTACGCAAAGGACATTTGGAACGCAACGCCCAAGGGGTGAACCCCACAGGCATAATCTCCATGCAAGGAGGCAACACATGCGGTTAGAGACAAGAAAGGAAGGGGAGGTCTTCATCGTGCGCTCCCTTGAAAACAGAATGGACGCCAAGGTGGCCGTAGACTTCCGCTCCGACATGGCCCGGTACATCGACGACGGCAACACCCGCATCGTCCTCAACGTGGGGGGCCTGAACTTCATCGACAGCAGCGGCTTGGGGGCCATTGTCTCCTGCCTCAAGCAGGTGGGCAGAGACGGCGCCTTCGTCATTGCCGAAGCTGATGAAACAGTCCTGAGTATGTTCAAACTCACGCGCATGGACCGGGTCTTCCAGATGTTCGATACGGAACACGAAGCGGTCCGGGCCATTTCAATCTAACCCCTTAGGAGGAGCCTCCGATGGACTCAAAAAAAATCACCTTTGCCATCGACAGCAACCTGAGGGACGTCTCCCTCATCGGCCTGTCCATCAACAAAATCTGCTCCCAGATTCCCCTCACCGACGTGGAGGTCTACCAGATCGAGGCGTGTGTGGTGGAAGCCATCAACAACACCATCGAGCATGCCTACAAGCACACCACCGGCAACCGTGTGGAGGTGGATGTCGACCTCTACCTCGACCGCATCGCCTTTAAGGTCTGCGATACCGGCCAGAGCATGGACCCCGCCATCACCCCTTCCCTGGACTTCGATCCCGATGACCTGGACAAACTTCCCGAAGGCGGCATGGGCCTGTTTATCATCCACCAGGTCATGGACCAGGTGGCCTACCGCACGGACAAAGGAAAAAACATCCTGGAGATGACCAAAACCTTCGGGGCCCAGCCCATCATGGACGGTCACCAGGCAAGCACACCCACGGGCCCGCACCCGACGTAAGGGGAACAGGAGAGCCATGAAGACACCTTCCTTTACACAGGCCGACCAGGAGGCCCTGAGCGCACGGGGACTCTCAGAGGCGGAGGCCGAAGACCAGCTCAGGACCCTGCAGGAGGGGGTGCCCTACCTCACCCTGGACAGGCCGTGCACCATAAGCGACGGCATCATGCGCCTCTCCCCGGACACCATCGGGGAGTGCATCGACCGTTACGAACGGGAAGCGCCCCGGCGCCACATCACAAAATTCACCCCGGCCTCCGGGGCTGCCACACGCATGTTTCAGGACCTGATCCGCATGGAAAAGGCCGACGCCTTTGTGGAACCGGGCTGGATCCAGAAAAAAGCCGATGAAGGGGACCCGTCCTGCCAGGCCCTGGTCACCTTCATGGCCAACCTTGACAAGTTCGCCTTTTACGAGGCGCTCTCGGTGTTGTCCGCCCACGAAGGGATTCCCCTGTCAAGGCTTCGGGATCGCAGCCATCACCTTCGAATCCTGCGTTACCTGCTCAACCCCGTGGGCCTGGATTACGCCCGGCGGCCAAAGGGCCTGGTCCTCTTCCACCATGCCCCCGAGGGCCCCCGCACCGCCTTTGAAGAGCACCTGGTGGAAGCGGCTCAGTATGCAAAGGGAAGGGGGGATGTCTGCCGACTTCACTTCACGGTCTCTTCAGAACACCAGCCCCGGTTCGAGGCCCTCTTCAACCATGTCCGGCAAGGCTATGAATCCCGTCTCGGCGTCCGCTTCGACCTGCACTTCTCCACCCAGAGAAGCAGCACCGACACCCTCGCCCTTACCCCGGACGGAGACCCCTTCCGCCAGGACGACGGCTCCCTTCTCTTCCGCCCCGGGGGCCACGGGGCCCTGCTGGACAACCTGAACCGCCTGAACGGGGACATCATCTTTGTCAAAAACATCGACAACGTGGTTCCCGACCACCTGAAGCCCCCCACCACCCGATTTAAAAAAGCACTGGCCGGGCTTCTGCTCACTCTCCAGGCCGACACCTTCAGATGGCTCAAGCTCTTAAGCGTCCCCGGAGCCCCGGCCATGATCGACGAGGCCCTGGAATTCGGCCAGAGCTGCCTGAACCTCAAGATCCCGGAAGCCATCCGCCAGGCCTCGCCCCCCCACCGCCGCAGTTGGATCATCGACCGGCTCCATCGCCCCTTGCGCGTCTGCGGCGTGGTGGAAAACAACGGAGAGGCCGGGGGAGGTCCTTTCTGGGTGCGGCACGGTGACCAGCCCCCCTCCCTTCAGATCGTGGAGGGATCGGCGGTGGACCCCTCCTCCTCCCGGCAGCAGAAACACCTCAGGTCCGCCACCCACTTCAACCCCGTGGACCTGGTCCTGGGGCTCCGGGACTTCCAGGGACACCCCTTTGACCTCCGTCGGTTCACGGACCCGGAGGCGGTCTTTATCTCCAGCAAAACCAAGGGGGGCCGAGATCTCAAGGCCCTGGAACACCCCGGGCTCTGGAACGGCGGCATGGCACACTGGAACACGGTGTTCGTGGAGGTTCCCCCTGAAACCTTCGCACCGGTGAAAACGGTGCTGGACCTCCTGCGTGACGAACACCGTGCGCACCTCGCCTTCCGGGACCCGGGCCACTTCTGGGACCTGCCGGTGGGTGCAGCCCCGGCGGGCAAAGAGGCCCCAAAATGAACCTGAAACGACGCATGGGAGCCTGTCTCCCCGTCATCGTCGGGGCCCTTCTGGGGCTCTCGGCCTGCATCACCCCCCAGGCGCCCCCCACCGGGGCGTCCGGGCACGAGGCCGTACAGGAACTCTCCCTTGCGGGCACCTGGCGGTACCAGAAAGGGGGCCTGGGCCCTGAAAACCTGGCCGACCCGGCCCTCTCCCATGCCCACTGGCCCCAGATGACCCTTCCGGCCAACTGGTATCTCCGGGGGGTCGACCACGCCGGGGTGATGTGGTTTCGGAAAACCGTGCCCCTGACCCTGCCGGAAGGGGCCCTGGCCCGCCTTCACTTCAGCGGGGTGGACTATGCCTGTGATGTCTGGGTCAACGGCACCTGGGTGGGGCACCACCAGGGGTATTTCGCCCCCTTTGCCTTTCCGGTCACCGCACAGCTTCAGGCAGGAGACAACCTCATTGCCGTGCGGGTCAACAGCCCCAACGAGGAGTACGGCAGGCAGTGGAGCCTTCACAAGCGCCTGATCAAGGGCGTCCTGAACCACCACGATACACGGCCGGGGGGGGCCTGGTCCCCCCGGGGCCAGGAGAAAAACAGCGGCGGGATCTGGGCACCGGTCACCCTGCGCATCACCCGGAAAGCCGCCATCACCGGCCTTGCCGTCACCCCTGAACTGACAGAAGACGGGGCCGAGGCCCATGTGGCCCTGGCCCTTGCCACCCCGGACATGGCAGGAGAAACGGTGCAGGTCACCCTCAGGGTCACGCCCCAAAAAGGGGACGGCACACCGGCACAGGCCGTCACCACCCAGGCTGAATTCCCCTGCCTGGGCGAGACCCTCTCCGGCCACCTCACCCTCCAGGTCCCCGGAGCCAGGCTCTGGTGGCCCTGGGAGCTGGGCACCCCGGCCCTCTATCGCGTGGAGGCCACCGTCCGCCAGGGCGACACCGTTTTAGACACCCACGCAGATCTCTTCGGATTTCGGGAGATCAAACGGGACCCGGCCACCGGCACCTGGCTGATAAACGGCAAGCGGATCTTCCTCCGGGGGACCAACTACATCGCCTCCCAGTGGCTCTCGGAGATGGACCGCACGCGGCTCGCCGCAGACCTTGACCTCATGAAGCAGGCCCACATCAACGCCATCCGCGTCCATGCCCACGTGGAGCCCAAGGATTTCTACCGTCTCTGCGACGAAATGGGCCTTCTGGTGTGGCAGGATTTTCCCCTGCAATGGGGCTACGCCGACGACAAAGACTTTTCCGACGAAGCCGTCAGGCAGGCCAAAGAGATGGTGGACTCTCTATACAACCACCCCGGCATCTTCACCTGGTGCGGCCACAACGAGCCCCCCTGGGATGCCACATGGATGAAGTGGAAGTACCCCGGCTATGTCCCAGGCCAGAACCAGGAGCTGGACAGGGTCGTGATGCAGGCCCTGGTAAAAGCCGATGCCAGTCGGCCTGCCCAGGAAAACTCCCCCACCGCGGATCATCCCTGGCTGGGGTGGTACTCGGGGAATTGGCGGGATTACGCCCGCCCCACGGACCGCTCCCTCATCACGGAGTTCGGCGCCCAGGCCCTGCCGAAGCAAAGCACCCTGGAGACCTTTCTGCCTCCTGAGGCTATCTGGCCCCAGACCCGTGAGGCATGGGACCTCTGGGCCTACCACAACTTCCAGGAGAAGGAGAGCTTCGAGATCGCCGGCATTCCCCGGGGCGAGTCCATCGATGAGCTGATCCGGGCCACCCAGGGCTACCAGGCCCGGCTCACCCAGCTTGCGGTGGAGTCCTACAGGCGCCAGCGCTTCGCCCCGGTGGCCGGGATCTTTCAGTTTATGTTCGTGGAGGGATGGCCCTCCATGAACTGGGGAATCGTCGATTACCTCAGGCACCCCAAGCCGGGCTACATGGCCCTTCAACAGGCCTATCAGCCCTTGCTGCCGAGCATTGAAATGGCCAAAGAGACCTGGGCCGAGGGCGAGACCGTCACCGCGCGCCTCTGGGTCATCAACGACCTGCCCGAAGAGATCCCCGAGGCTACCCTGACCCTGGCCCTCATGAAAGGGGACCGGCAGCTGGCCAAAGCCAGGGAAACCTTTGCCATCGAGGCGGACAACGCCCGACAGGCCACCGGCATCTCCCGGGCCGGGCTGCCCCAGGGGGCCTACCACATCGAGGCGGCCATCCTCGGCCCCGACGGCAAGGTTCTGGCCTCCAATCGCCTTGAGTTCCGAGTGGAAAAAGGAGAGACGCCGTGATCCGTGTTCTGGCCCTTGGCCTTCTGCTTGCAACGTTTCCGGATCCAGGCCGGTGCAACGCGTTGCACCCGGGGCCCGAGCCCTGTCGCATCCTGGTCAACCAGGTGGGATACCTCCCCCACCTTCCCAAGCTTGCCCTGCTCACCGGGGACCCTGTGGGGGCCGGAGAGTCCCTTGCCAGCGTTGTATCAGCGGCTACCGGCGCAACAGCCTTTGAGGTCTCCCCCGGAACCCCTTACAGAGAGGAACCCAACGGCCCGGCCCTGAGGGTCCTTGATTTTTCCGGGCTCAAAAAAACCGGCCGGTACCGCATCACCTGGCAGGGGGAGCGCTCCGCTGAGTTTGCCATCGGCCCGGATATCTTCACCGAGGCCCTGACCCTTCTGATGCGCTCGTATACCCTGCAACGCTGCGGCGTGGCGTTGAATGACCCCCTTACCGGCCTGCGCCACGGCCCCTGCCACACACGGGACGGGGTGGTGGCCCACGAGGACGCCTTTGCCGCCACGGGCACCCCCGTCGAGGCCCGGGGCGGATGGCACGATGCCGGAGACTTCGGCAAATACGTGGCCACCACTGCCGTCACCGTGGGAAGGCTCCTCGCCTGCCGGGACGAGACTCCGACCCTTTTTGAGGGCCTGGACCTCTCTTTTCCCGAGACGGACAAAGGCCCCGTGTGCGACACCCTCACCGAGATCAGGGTCGGCCTTGACTGGATGCTGCGCATGCAGCGGCGCGACGGGGCCTTTTACAGAAAACTCTCCGGCGCCTCCTGGCCCGGTGCCGTCCCCCCGGACGCCGACCTCCAGATCCGATACCTCTACGGCATCTCCACACCGGAGACCGCCAAGGCCGCCGCCGCCCTTGCCATGGCGGCACGGATTTACAAAAAGGGGGACCCCGCCTTTGCCGACCGCTGTCTCAAGGCCGCCCGGCTCGGATGGCAGTTTCTCATGGACACCCCCGGAATGCGGGTGGACGTCCACAAAGGGGACGACACGGGCTCCGGACCCTACCTCGCCGGTCCCATCGACACGGAGGCCACCCTCACCACCGACCTGGACGACCGGTTCTGGGCCGCGGCCGAGCTCTTCATCACCACGGGGGAGGCCCCGTTCCTGGCCGAGGTGGAACGCATCCTGCCCCTGCTCCCCTGGGGGCTCTTTGAATGGAAAAACCCGTCTTCCCTGGGCATGGCAAATCTCCTGCGCCACAGCAACACCCCGGGCAGGGTCACCGAGGCCCTCAACGACAAACTGTTCCGCAGGGCCGACACCCTGGTGGCCAACGTTCGAAAGAGCCCCTGGATGACGGCCAACACCCGCATGGTCTGGGGCTCCAACAAAATGACCGCCGAAGAGGGGATCACCCTGGCCCTGGCAGCGGCCCACACGGCCAATCCATCTTACCTTTCGGCGGCCACAGCCCAGCTCAACTACCTCCTGGGGGTCAACCCCTTCGGCCTTAGCTACGTCACCGGCCTGGGAGAGACCTCGGTGAACCGAGTCAACCATCTCTTTGGACGGGCCGTGGGCATCAACATCCCGGGTCTTCTGGTGGGAGGCCCCAACGCCAACGCCGAAGACGGCATCGCCCCAAAGGACAAGGGGGTGAGAAGCTACATCGACAGTGAAAAATCATACGCCACCAACGAATACGCCATCGATTACAACGCAGCCATCATCGGCCTCATGGTCCACCTGACGGCCCTGGAGAAAACCTTATGACCGCCTATTTTGAAAAATACGAATCGGTCCTTCCCCCGGAGCCCATCCCCCACTCCATCCCCCGGGAACTCCTCTGGCAGTTCCTGGCCACCATGAGCCTGGGGGTGGGTCTCTGGTACATTGCCTGGCGGTGGACCGCCTCCTTGAACCCGGAGGCCCTCTGGTTTGCCATCCCCCTGGTGGCGGCCGAGACCCTGGCCTACATCGGCCTTATCCTGTTTGTCATCAACCTCTGGGCGGTGCGGGACATCCCCATGCAGCCTGCCCCCTCCTCCATCCGGCAGTGCGTCTCCGACCCGGAGGCCTTTGAAGACCGGCCCCTTCAGGTGGACGTCTTCTTTCCCACCTACGACGAGGAGCCGGAGCTGGTCAGGCTGAGCATTTTAGATGCCAAGGCCATGGGCTACCCCCACCCCATTGACCTGACCATCCACGTGCTGGACGACGGCAAGCGCGAAGCCATGGCCGAGGTGGCCCGGGAAGAAGGGGTCAACTACATCACCCGGGACTCCAACGTCGGGTTCAAGGCGGGCAACATGCGAAACGCCATGGAGCAGACCTTCGGGGACTTTATCGTCATCTGCGACGCGGACACCCGGCCTTTTCCCACCCTGCTCAAACGCACCCTGGGCTACTTCCGGGACCCCGACGTGGCCTGGGTCCAGACCCCCCAGTGGTTTTTTGAGCTGCCCCCCGGTACCCCCCTTCCCCAGGTGCTGAAGAAACGGCTGGGCACCCCGGGCCATCTCCTTGGCCGGGGCATCGAAAAACTCGTCGGCCCGGTGCGGATGGGGGAAGACCCTTTTTGCAACAGCCCCCAGATGTTTTACGATGTCATCCAGCGGCGAAGGAACTGGGCCAACGCCTCCTTCTGCTGCGGGGCGGGCTCCATCCACCGGCGGGAAGCCGTCATGGAGGCGGCGCTGAAGTCTTACTCCTCGGCCATGGACCGTTTCATCGGAAAAATCACCCGGGACATCAAGGATCTCTCCCTGAAATCGGACCTCACCGAGGCCATGCAGCGGGAGCTGGCCCTTGAGACCGAACTCACGCCGTACAAGTTCCACGTCTCCGAAGACATGTACACCTCCATTGTCCTCCACTCGGACCCGGACCGGGAGTGGAAATCGGTGTTCCACCCCCCGGTGGAGTCCAAGATGCTCTCCACCCAGGACCTTGTGAGCTGGGCTGTCCAGCGCTTCAAGTACGCCGGGGGTACCATCGACGTCGCCTTAAACGACAACCCCCTGTTCAAAAAGGGCATGAGCTTTCCCCAGAGGCTCATGTACGCCTCCACCTTCTGGTCCTATTTGGGATGCATCTGGAACGTGGTCTTCCTTGCGGCCCCCATCATCTATCTCTTCACGGGCATCGCCCCGGTGGCGGCCTACTCCATGGACTTCTACAAGCACGTGCTCCCCTTCCTCTTTTTAAACACCCTGGCCACCATGGTGGGGACCTGGGGGGTGGCGGCCTGGTCCGGGCAATCGTTCTATCTCTCGTTTTTCCCCATCAACTTCCGGGCCCTGGTCACCGTCCTCCGAGGGAAAAAGATCTCCTTTCCCGTGACCCCCAAAACCCGGCAGGAGGGCAACTTCGCCCACCTCGTGATCCCCCAGATCCTGGTGATGGTCCTCACCGCCTCAGGGCTGGCCTACGCGGCCGTCATGGCCTGGATGGGCCGGTTCACCAACGTCAACGGCCTTCTGACCAACGCCTTCTGGGCCGCCAACAACATCCTGGCCATGTGGGGCATCGTGGCCGCCGCCTTCTGGAAACCCGACCCTACGGATGAAGGAGAGACGTCATGACCTTTACCCAAGGCCTGCTCAGGGCACGAAGCCACATCGTCTTTCTCCTGGGACTCGTTGCCGCCTTCGGCACGGTCATCGCCCTGGAACGGGCGGAATTCAAGCAAACCCCGGTCCCGGCCATCGTCATCGAAGAGACCGCGGACCTGGCCATGGGCCAGCCCTCTCCCCTGTCCGAGACGGAAATGGCCTGGGCCCGCATCGCCTGGACCTACTTTGAAAACAACCTCCAGGAAAACGGCCTCGTCAACTCCGTGGACGGCTACACCGCCACCACCCTCTGGGACACCGCCTCCTACATGATGGCCCTCATCTCGGCCCACCGACTGGGTATTTTAGGGGAAGCCCCCTTCCACGACCGCATGGGCACCCTCCTTGAGACCATGGAAAAGCTGCCCCTGTTTGAAGGAACGCTCCCCAACAAGTCGTACAACACCGTCACCGGCGCCATGGTGGATTACGACAACCAGCCCACCCAGCGGGGCATCGGCTGGTCGGCCATCGACATTGGGCGCCTGCTCACCCCCATGAACATCCTGATCTGGAACTACCCGCGGCACACCCCGCGCGTGGCCGCCATCCTTTCGGCCTGGGACTTCCAGGCCCTTATCCGGAAGGGGAGCCTCTACGGGGCGGCCTTAGACGACAACGACCAAACCATCTTCCTCCAGGAGGGACGCGTGGGCTACGAGCAGTACGCGGCCAAATCCCTGGCCCTCATGGGCCTGGATGTGAGCCGGGCCCTCTCCTACACGGAGTTTCTGTCCTTTGTGGATGTCTTTGGGATTCAGGTGCCCCACGACAGCCGGGATCCCGAGATCTACCATGCCCACAACTACGTGGTCAGCGAGCCCTTTATCCTGGATGCCCTGGAGTACGGCTGGGACGAAACCTCCCGGGAATTCGCCTACCGGGTCTTCAAGGCCCAGGAGCGCAGGTACCTTGAAACGGGCACCTTGACGGCGGTGAGTGAGGACAACATCGACACCGCCCCCTGGTTCGTCTACAACACGGTCTTCACCGACGGCGAAATCTGGAACTGCATCACCGAAGACGGCAAAGACGCCTCTGCCTTCAAAAGCCTCAGCACCAAGGCGGCCTTCGGCTGGCACTGCATCTACGACACCGACTACACCCGCCTGCTCATGGCCGCCGTGGAAGGTCTCAACAACCCGGAAAAAGGATGGTTCTCCGGGTTGTATGAGAAGCAAGGAGTCCCCAACCGAGCCATCACCTGCAACACCAACGCCATTGTCCTTGAGAGCCTCTGCCGAAAACACGCGGGACAGCTTGTGGCCATCCATGGCCCGGTGGACGCCGGAAAGCCCGGGCCGCACCGCACCGTCCGCCTCCACCCCGAAGGAGAGACCCCATGACAACACCGACCCCCGCCCGACGCCTGGCGTCCCCCGGCGCGGCGATCTGGCTGCTCCTTCTTATCCTTGGCCTCACCCTCGGTGCGTGCTCCCCGGACGGGTACCGGTTCATCCCCTCCTACGACGACCAGGAGGAGGACCGCATCGAGGCCATCGCCATCGACAAAAAACCCGCGCCCCCCAAAAACAGCCCGCGGCATGTAGGGCGCAACGGCCCCCTCACCGAGGAGGAGATGGCCCTGGCCAAGGTGGCCTGGACATACTTTGAAAACAACTACAACCCGGGGACCGGCCTGGTAAACGCCGTCAACGCCTACCCCTCCACCACCATGTGGGACACCGGCTCCTACTTAGGGGGCCTTGTGGCCGCCCATGAGCTGGGCCTCATCGATAAGAACGAACTCAACATGCGGCTTACCGCCATCTTGAAGACCTTCAACGAGATGGCTTTTTTCCGGGGAGAGCTTCCCAACAAGGCGTACAACACCCAAACAGCCCAGATGGTGAACTACGCCAACCAGCCCGGGGAGATCGGGTATTCGGCCCTGGACCTCGGCCGCCTGCTCATCTGGCTGCGCATCATCAAGGAGCGCTACCCCGAACACGGCAACGCCATCGACAGCTTTATCCTGCGCTGGAACTTCTGCCGGGTCCTGGACCGCTGCGGCACCATGTACGGAGCGATCCTCAAGGACGGGCAGCCCCAGTACCTCCAGGAAGGGCGCCTGGGCTATGAAGAGTACGCGGCCAAGGGGTTCCAGCTCTGGGGGTTTGACACCACGCGGGCGTCCAAGGCCGAGCCCTTTGCCTACATCCTCATGTTCGATGTCAACGTCCCCTACGACACCCGGGACCCCCGGGAGCTGGTGGCCCACAACTACGTGGTCTGCGAGAGCTATGTCTTAGACGGCATCGAACTCAACTGGGACCTTGTCTCCGACAGGGACACAAACGACCGCTCCCACTCCGATGCCGTCTCCGAAGATTTTGCCCAGCGGATCTACCAGGTCCAGGAGGCCCGATACCGCATGAAAGGTATCCTTACGGCCCGCACCGAGCATCAGCTCGACGGCCCCCCGTACTTTGTCTACGACACCATCTACACCGACGGCTACACCTGGAACACCATCACCGAGGACGGGGCCTACGTGCCCCAGTTTTCCGCCATCGCCCTCAAAGGGGCCTTCGGCCTCTGGAGCCTCTGGGAGACCCCCTACACCGACCTGCTCTATGACGCCGTCTCCGGGCTCTACGATCCGGAAAAAGGCTTTTACGAAGGGCGCTACGAAGTCACCGGCGGCCTCATCAACACCTTCACCGCCAACAACAACGGCATCATCCTGGAGACCCTGCTCCACAAGGATCAGGGCAAGCTCTTAAAATTCGGGGACCACCCGAGCAAATGGGAGAAATCCATCGCTAACGAATTTTCAGGGTCCGACAAGTGTTACCCCGGCCACCGGGAAAGCTGCGGCCCCTTTGTCAAAGACAAAACGCCCTGACCCATGACCGGAGACCCCATGGCTCCAAAGCCCCTGACCGGACCGCTCCTTTTCAGCCTCCTTGTGCTCCTGCTCGCACCGGGTGCCATGACGGGCTGCGGGGTCATCGTCCGGGGGGTGGACAAGGGAGTGACGGCAACGTCAAATTCGCCCTTGTTCCACCAGGGACGCCACGGAGAGCTCACAGAGCAGGAGAAGACCTGGGCAGAGATCGCCTGGCGGTACTTTGAAAACAACCACAACCCCAAAACAGGACTCGTCAACTCCGTGGACCGCTACCCCGCCACCACCATGTGGCACACAGCGGACTACCTGGGGGCCATGGTGTCGGCCCGGGAGCTTGACATCATCACACCGTGTGAGTTCGACGAACGGCTCAGCCGCCTCGTTCACTTTTTCAACACCATGCCCCTCAGCTTCGGGGAGCTCCCCAACAAGGTGTACAACACCCAGACCGGGGCCATGGTGGACTACACCAACCAACCGGGGGAGATCGGGTGGTCGGCCATGGACCTGGGAAGGCTCCTCTCCTGGCTCTACATCGTCAAATGCCGCTACCCCATCTACTCGGAGTACATCGACAAAGCGGTGCTCCGCTGGACCTTCTGCCGGGTGGTGGACAACTGCGGGACCCTTTTCGGGGGGCTCAAGGTGCACAACGCCATCGAAACCTTTCAGGAAGGACGCCTGGGCTACGAAGAGTATGCTGCCAGGGGCTATCAGCTCTGGGGGTTCTCCACGGACCAGGCCTCCCGCATCGAGCCTTATGAAAAGGCCACCCTGTACGGCATCGAGTTCCCCTACGACAGCCGGGACGTCCGGGAAACCGGGACCTACGCCCCGGTGCTGAGCATGGGGTACCTCCTGGACGGCCTGGAGTTCAACTGGGACCGCACGGACCAGAGGCAGGGATGGGACAGCGTCCACAGCGACTCCGAGATGGCGGACATTGCCGACGCCATCTACCGGGTCCAGGAGGCACGGTTCGAAAACGACCATGTCTTCACCGCACGAACCGACCACCAGGTGGCAGGGCCCCCCTATTTTGTCTACGACGCCATCTATGCTGCCGGGTACCCGTGGAACGTCATCTCGGACAGCGGCACCTACCACAAAGACCAGGCCCTGGTCTCCACCCGGGCCGCCTTCGCCATGTGGGGCCTCTGGGAGACACCTTACACCGACCGGCTCATGGAGCTGCTCCACTGCCTCAACAACCCGGAGAAAGGCTGGTACGAAGGCCGCATGGAAAACACGGGGAGCCACATGAAACTCATCACCTCCGGCACCAACGCCGCGGTGCTGGAGACCCTGCACTACAAGGCCGAGGGCAAGCTCTCGGCCTGCGTCGATCCCAACACCGAGTTTCCAAGGCCCTATTATGACCTGAACGTGGAAAACCCCTTCAACGAGGAGGGCAAATGCCTGCCCCTGGAGCGAAAAGCATGCGTCCCGTAAACAGCCCCAGCCCCCACGGAGCGCCCCGTCGGAATAGAAAATCCGACAGGAGATACCTGCGCCCGTGGGCCCTTGCGCTGTGTCTGCTCCTGTGGGCCGGGCATGCCTCCTCCGGCCCCCTGTCCGATCCGGCCCCGTATGAAGACGGGTTCCGCCATGCCAAAGAGGGTGCCTGGGAGCGGGCCGCCCAGACCTGGGTGGCAGACGGAGAGACGATCCTCAAGCAATCCAGAGGAGAAGGGTCCCTTCGCAAAGCCGCCTGTTTCAACCTGTGCGCCACCATCGCCTTTGAACGGGCCGACAACGCCAGGGCCTACGTTACCTGGTCCGCTGCGGTGCGCTATTTCCTGGAGGGCAACACCTCCTGGGAGGCCGAGCAGGAAGCCCTGCGCCTGGAGGCCCATACCATCGACACCCGGCTGAAGGCAGGCCTCACGGGCAGCCTCCCCCTGTCCGGAAACGATCCCCAGCAGCGCCTCCTTGAGATGGTGGAGACCCTGGGCCTTTTGACCTACAACGGCCCGCCGGGGGGACTCCGGGTACGGGAGGTCGTGGATGAAGAGCCGGAGATCCACGTCACCCGAAACTACTTTCCCAGGCCCCCGTCACTGGCCGTTCAGGAGGCCCAGGCTCCGGCCCAGAGAAAAGGGGCCCGGCACAGCGGGCTGCCCGCCGACGTTGAGGCGGCCCCCCAGAATGCCGGCCTTCCCGGCAAGGGAATGGTTCCCACCCTCCAGGTAAAACCGGTTCAGGCAAGCCCTCCGCCGCCTCCCCCTCCCCCCGTCATGGAGGAGCCCCTTGCCGCCCCCACCGCCGGTGACATCCCCGGGGCCACCGCAAAAACCGCCGTGCCCACGGCCGCGCCCATGCCCCTCACCACCCGGGGCAACATCCGGGAAACCGGTACGTTCACCGCCGAAGACGTGGAAATATCACGCACGGCCTGGCGCTATTTCGTAGAAAATTACCAGACCAACACCGGCCTGGTGAACTCGGTCCACAACTACCCCTACGCCACCCTCTGGGACCTTGGGAGCAACCTGGCCGCTTACGCCTGCGCCATGAAGCTCAACCTCATCTCCCCCACCGAGGGGAAAAAGAAGATCACCCGGTTCCTGGAGACCCTCCAGGTGATGGAGCTCTACAACCACGAACTCCCCAACCGGGAGTACCTCACAAAGACCGGGGAGATGACGGACCTCAGCAGCAGGCCCAGCAGCGTCGGCAGCGGGTGGTCGGCCCTGGACATCGGGCGGCTCCTCATCTGGCTCAAAATCACCGCTGCCTGGTACCCGGATTTTGCCCCCCTGGTGGACAAGGTGGTGGATCGCTGGACCTTTGACCGACTGGTTCAGTACCGGGAGCTCAACGGCGTTCTTTTTAACGGAGAAAAAGAGTGGCTCAGGCAGGAAGGTCGCCTGGGTTACGAGCAGTACGCGGCCTCCGGGGTTGCCCTCTTCGGCCAGGATGTGCGCCAGGCCCTGGATTACAAGGAGACGGACTCGGTCACCATTTTGCAGCGGGAGGTTCTCTTCGACACCCGGAACAATGCTTTTTTCACCAGCGACCCCTTTGTCATGACCGCCATGGAGCTGGGCCACATCAACGGCACCTTCACGGACCTCACCCGCGACGTCTACGACATCCAGCGAAGGCGATGGCTGAAGAGCGAAGAGGTGACGGCGGTGAACGAAGACGCCGTGAGCAAGGATCCCTGGTTTGTCTACACCAACCTCTATTACGAGGGCACCCCCTGGGCCTGCGTCACCCACGACGGCACCCCGGCAGACGCCTTCTTCTCCCTCTCCACCAAGGCGGCGCTTGGCTGGAGCGCCCTGTTCGACGACGCCTACGCAACAGCCCTTCGCCAGGCCGTCATCGGCTTGAAACACCCCCGTTACGGTTTCTATGCAGGGGTCTACCCCGACGGAACCATCAACACCTCCCGAAATATCAACACCAACGCCGTCATTTTGGAGGCGATGCTCTACCTGAAGCGAGGAGCCACCCCATTTTTAACCGAAGGAGTCTTACCATGATCAACACCCTCAACCTCAACCTCAACTACGACGACCCCATCAAGATTGCCGAAGATATTTACTGGGTGGGTTTTTACGATGAGGAGACCGGGCTCCACTGCAACCCCTACCTCATCGTGGACGGTGACGAAGCCGTGGTCATCGACGGGGGAAGTCGCCCCGATTTTCCCACGGTCATGACAAAGATCCTTAAAACCGGCACCGACCCCTCGTCCATCCGGGGGCTCATCTACCACCACTACGACCCGGATCTCTGCGGCAGCGTCTCCGATTACGAGGACATCATCGAACGGGATGACCTGCGCATCATGTCCGCCCTGGAGAACAACTTCTTCATCCGCCACTACGGGCCCTCGGCAAGCCTTGTGGACATCGCGGAGTTCAACGACCGATTCACCTTCAAATCCGGGCGCGTCCTGGAATTCATCCGCACCCCTTATGCCCACAGCGCCGGCAGCTTCATCACCTTCGACGAATTGAGCGGCGTGGCCTTCACCAGCGATCTCTTCGGCAGTTACGGGCGGCAATGGGACCTCTTCATCGGCATCGATGACGCCTGCAGGACCTGTGAAAAACTTGATGCGTGCCCCCAGAGCAGGACCTACTGCCCCATCGTGGACATCCTCACCTTCCACCAGATGATCATGCCCTCGGGCAAGGCCCTGCGCCACGCCATACAGCAGATCCTGAAGACACCGGCAGGCATGGTGGCCCCCCAGCACGGCAGCGTCATCCCCGTGGAACAGGATTTCCGGGCCATCGGAGCCAGGCTTATGGATCTGAAAGGGGTGGGGATCGACAGGATCATCACAGACGAAGGAGACGCCAGATGAATATTGAAGAGCTGGGCTTTCCGGAACTCAAAGGATTTAAGCTGAAACGTGACATGGCCTACAACGTTTACAAGGCGGCCGTGCGCTACCGTACGGAGAAAAAGGACCACGACCTGAACAACCGGGTACTTAAAACCATCATTCTGCACTTCTCCCAGTCCCAGCGACAGCTCGCCGCCCTCAACCGGAAGCTCCTGGCCTCCCAGCACGAGCTGGAAAATGACCTGAAGGCAGCGGCCGGAATCCAGGAAAGCCTCCTCCCCCAGTCCGCACCCAACGTCAAGGAGCTCAAATTTTCCTGGAAGTTTTTCCCCTGCCAGAGCATCGGCGGAGACATCTTCAACATCTTTCGTCTGGACGAGGACCACATGGGGCTCTACATCCTGGACGTCAGCGGGCACGGGGTCCCTTCGGCCCTGGTGACCGTCTCCGTGTCCCAGCGTCTCAACGCCCAGAGCGGGATGCTGGTCAAGAAAAAGCAGGACGATCCGCCCCGCTACAGCCTCACCTCCCCCTCCGAGGTCCTCCAGGCCCTGGACGAAGAGTACCCCATGGAGCGCTTCGACAAGTACTTCACGGCGGTCTACCTCATCATCAACTTCAAGACGGGCCACGTGACCTACAGCAACGCCGCCCATCCGGCCCCCATCCTGCTCCACCCGGACGGCCCTCCGACCCTTCTCACCGAAGGGGGGACCATCGTGGGCATGGGGGGTATCATCCCCTTTGAAGAGGAGACCATCAGGATCCGCCCCGGCAACAAGCTCATCCTCTACACCGACGGCATGACCGAATCCCGAAACCTCCTGGGAGAATTCTACGGGGACCTGCGCCTTCAGCAGACCCTGGACGCCCACAAAGACCTTCCCATCGATGAGCTGCTCACCCGGACCCACGAAGACATGATGAACTTCGGGGAGGATGAGCCGTTGGGCGACGACGTCACCATGCTGGGAGTTGAGTTTGTGTAGCCTGTTTTCCCGATGGGCAATGGGGGCCATGGTCCTTCTCAGTCTCCTGCTGACCCACGCCCCCTGCCGGGGAGAAACGGCCCAGGAGATCTACCACGCTGCCTTGAGTTCCTTTTCCATGCCCTTAAGCGACCTCATGGAAAAAGAGCACGATTCGGAGTGGAACAACCTCTTTTCCGGGTTCAGCGGCAGCCTCGCCTTCAATTACCCCCTGGCGGACACCGTGGAGGAGTCCCGGGGCCCGGACGGCACCCAGACCGAAACAGGATTTCGAAAGGCCACGGTGTCGGCCACCTTCAAGTACAACCCCATCAGCTACTGGTTTGCCTCGGTCACCTTCAACGGGTACCTGAATTTTGACGAAAGCAACCCCTGGTGCCCGGACTGCCGCGCCCCCTGGGACCCGGATTTTTCATACGCCTTCGGCTACGACGACTGGCACCCCTACACCTTCAGCCTCACCTACGCCAACTACGGCGGCAACCGCATCAACCCGGACAAAGAAAAAGGGGAGAAGGTCACCGACTTTTCAAGCGGCACCTACTCCCTTGGCTGGAAATTCCCCGTCCCCCGCAGCATCGAAGAGCTCTTTATCGTCCACCCCACCGGCGGGCTCGGGGGCGGCATCAACTACAACCTCACCCCCACCTACTCGGATCTGGCCTCCGGCGAAGAGAAAAGCTGGAAACAGAGCCTCTCCCTTACCCTCAAATACACCATCTACAAGTGGTGGTACGCCACCATCACCTGCTATTACTACCCCCGCCCCGACCAGCAGCAACCCTGGGACCCCGATTACACCTACGGGTTCGGCTACTTTGACTGGCACCCCGGCACCGTCTCCATCCAGTACAACAACTACTCGGGCAACCGGTACCCCTGGAACGAATCCCCCGAGGACACCGGCAGCTTCAAGGACGGAAGCATCTCCGTCCTCTGGTCCTGGGTGTGGTAAGAGAAAAACCCAAAAGCATGCCTTCTATGGTTAAAGTGGGCAGGGAGAACCGCCTCCGGCGGCCAGAGGATGATCCCCTGGACCCCAGGTTGCGAAAGCCCTCCCCCTTCGTTCCTCAGGGTGAGGGCTTCCGCGAAGGTTTCTGTTAAATTGAGCAAAACCTGTTTGTCAAACTTTTCAAAAGTTTGGCCCCCGGCAGGGCCGCCGGAGGCATCATTAAAGAAGGCAAAAACAGGCAGGCCGCCCCGGGCCAAAGGCGTGATCCAAGGCAGGGTTGTGTCCCCGGGGCGGCTGTTCCCCTTACATCATGGTCTCTTTTTTCGAATTCCCCGAGCGGCTTCCCTTGCCCGCCATCACCGTGCGCTCCCGAAGCACGATAAAGTACGCCAAAAGTGCCACCTTCTTCTCCCACTCCATCTCCTGATCCACCACCGAAAGCACCAGGTCCGCCATTTCCGCGGCGTTCTTGGAGACCCCGGAGGCGATGCGGATCCTGGACACCCCTTCGGAGAGTTCTTTCAACAGCTCCTGGTACAGCTCATTGGAGAGCTGGGTTTTGAACTCCGGCACCACGGCGTAGGGGATCACGTTGGAGGAGAGGATCCCGGCCAGGCAGAAGACCTGCTCGTCCTTGTCCTCACGGCCCTCCAGCAGCCTCCGGACCTCTTCGGCGGCCATGTCGGGCTCCATGCGGTTGGAGATGATGCAGGTCAAGGTGGCGTCCACCATGGTCCCCACCTTGTCGGTGAGCTCCTTGATCCGCTCCTGGGACAGTCCGCCTCCATTGATGGGATCGCCGGTCTTGTAGGCGGGAAGCCGATACCGGGTCATGAGATCCTTCAAGGCCTCCTGCTGGTCTTCTTTTTCAAGGACGGACCAGAAGTCCAGAAAGGCATCGGCATGGTGCACAAGGCTTTCGGCCTTTCCACCGATAAGTTTGCTCAAGGTCTCCTGCATGTCGTGGTTCATGGTTGTCCTCCAATTCATCCCGTCCAAGGGGATCGTAAGGTAAGTTCGGATAAGGGTCCGGGGTCATGGCCCCGAAAGTCTGGGACGGACCCGTGGCGCATCGGGTCCGGACGTCTGCCAAACGCATCAGGTTCAAAGCGGGCACAAGGCCCGGGATGGGCATGTAAGGGGGAAGAAGAGACGTGTCACACGCATGGATCGCAGGAGCATCGCCCGAAAGGGCTGGACGCAGGTGTCGGAGGGAACGGAGAGCAAGGCGGCACACCGCCCCGGCAGATGGAAAAGGATTCTTTTTTCAATGGGATATACGTAACAAGTATATATTTTTTCAACGGATTTGGCAACCTGCGCATCAGAATACCCATTGACAAAGGGGGCGATGAGGCGTTTAATAGCCTCACCTTATTCTCAGGGCGGGGTGAAATTCCCCACCGGCGGTAAGCCTCTACGGCAAGCCCGCGAGCGCTCTTTTCGGTAAATAACCGAAAATGAGGTCAGCAGATCCGGTGTGATTCCGGAGCCGACGGTTAAAGTCCGGATGGAAGAGGATAGGTTGTCCCATACGGGGCATGCATGCGCGCCTTTTTCGCGATGCATCCCCTGTTTCGTGATGCCTCTCAACGCGTGCGGCAAAGGATGGTCCTTTCGCCCACACCCCTTCCGTTAGCCCTGATTCTGGAAATCCTCGACCCTAATGCGTGGCTTCTGTGTCTGATCGCATGTGTGCCCTTAGGAGTCGGGTTAAACATCATTTGGAGGTTTTTCCATGAATCAGAATCTTCTCGAACAATTCGGCAACCCCATTGAGCGTGTGGAAAAGGCCCTTGAGGCCCTTCGAAACGGCAACGGCATCCTGGTAGCGGATGACGAAGACCGCGAGAACGAAGGCGACCTGATCTTTTCCGCCGAAACCATCACCGATGCCCAGATGGCGTTGATGATCCGGGAGTGCTCAGGCATTGTCTGTCTCTGCCTTACCCCGGAGATGACCTACCAGCTGGACCTGCCCCAGATGGTCCCGGCCAACAGCTCCCAGTACGGCACCGCCTTTACCCTCACCATCGAAGCCGCCGTAGGGGTCACCACCGGCGTTTCCGCCAAAGACCGCGTCACCACCATCAAAGCGGCCATCGCTGACGGCGCCCATCCCGATGATTTGAACCGACCGGGCCACGTCTTCCCCCTGAAGGCCAGAAAAGGGGGCGTCCTGGAGCGCGGGGGCCACACCGAAGCCACCGTGGACCTCTGCCGCCTGGCCGGTCTCAAGCCCACGGGGGTCCTGTGTGAGCTGACCAAGGAAGACGGCACCATGGCCCGTCTGCCCGACCTGGTGGACTTCGGAAAAAAACACGGGTTCCCGGTTCTCACCGTGGAAGACATTGTCCATTACAGACGAACCGTCGAATCCAGGAATGTCGCCTGATCCGAGCCTTTCGTCCAAGGCTTGCACCATCAGCACCGTCCGTAGATAAGCGATAAAAGGGGCGCTGTCCCTCCTCCCGGCAGCGCCCCTTTCTTCCTGTCCCCTCTACCCCCTCCCCTTCCCCTTGATTTCGAGCAGTGTTTACCCGCCACAAACACCTGTGCTATGACCAATATCAGTTGACGCAATCCAAAAGAACCGATCGCAAACCGGACCATCAACCGACATCCGAGCAAGGGCCCATGACCACCTATTGCCTCCACCACCCCCAGGAACCCGCCCACTGGAGCTGCCCATTTTGCAACGGCGACTTCTGCAACGCCTGTGTAAAGACCAGCACCTATCGCACCTACACCGTGGACCACCAGAGCCACCTCTGCCCGAGATGCAACCGGGAGATGGACTGGGTGGGTGCCCAAAACGCCATCGTGCCCTATTGGGAGAGGCTGCCCCACTTTTTTCTCTACCCTTTGACCCCGCAGATCCTTTTCTTCCTGGGTATCCTGGGCTGCCTTCACCTCTTTTTTCCCGGGGACAGCATCCCAGGGGGTCTGGTCAGCCTGGTGAGCTACGCCCTGATCCTCCGGTACGCCTACCTCACCCTGGTCACCACGAGCCGGGGAGACCTGTCACCGCCCCCCATGGGTGACATTCCCTTAGGCGGCAGCATCATCATCGTCATGAAACAAACCCTGGTGGTCTTTGTCCTGGCTTTTCCCTTCGCGCTGGTCCTCGCCACCCTGGGACAAACCATCGCCTACGCCCTGCTTTTTCTGCTCATCCTCTGCGCTCCGGCCATCATCATCCTGCTGGTCACCTCCAACCGGGTGTTCCATGCCGTCAACCCCAACGCCTTTATCCGGTTGGCGACCCGAATCGGCAAAGGCTACCTGGGCATGTTCGGGCTCCTGGCCATACTATGGGGCGCCCCGGCCCTTCTCGTCAGCCACCTGGTCCCCCATGTCTCCCCCAACACCTTGGGCTTTCTCACCTGCGTCATCAGCGGGTACTACACCCTGGTCTCCTACCACCTCATGGGCTACGTCACCCTCCAGTACCACGAAGCCATCGGGTACCACGTGGAGCAGGAGAATTTCACGGCGGCCCCGAAACCGGTCAAACCCGGCAAGGCGGAACCCGCAGAGGACCCGCACCTCAAAAAGGTCACCTTCCTCCTGCGGGAAGGCCAGCTGGAAGACGCCCTTGCATACCTTGGGGATCTCAAACAAAAGGAGGGGAAGCTGCCCACGCCGGAGCTTTCGGAAAAGTACTTTGCCCTGCTCAAGATGCTGGGCCACACGGAGGATATGGCGGCCCACGGCCACACCCATCTGGCAGAACTCATCGCCCAAGGGAAAAAAGGGGAAGCCCTCACTGCCTATGCCGACTGCATGGAGAGCGATCCTGCCTTTGCCCCGTCCGCCCACATCCTCTACCACATCGGCATGTGGACCAGCGACAGGGTCTCCCCGGAACAGGCCATCGCCATCCTTCAAAAGGCCATCCGCAACCACCCGGATGACCCCCTGATCCCCGCCATCTGGTTCCGGGCCGCCCGCATCTTAAATGACCGCCTCCACCAGCACGACAAGGCGTTCAAACTTCTTCACGGCATCCTCAAAAAATTCCCGGAGCACGAGATCGCCCCCCAGGTCCGGAACTACCTTTCGGTGATGTAAAAAACCAATTTCTACGGTTAAAATGCACAAAAAAAAGCCGCACCGGAGTGCGGCGCTCCATATGCACTTCTACTACGTAGCCAGGTCCCCCATGGTCCGCTGAACCAGAGCGGCTTCGGGAGAATCGGGGAAATGCGACCTGAGCACCGCAAGGATCCGCCTGCAGCCTGCGTCGTTTCCTACTCGTTTAAAGTAGGTGGCGTGGCGGAGAAGGGCCTCGGGAAGGCCCGCAAGGGTGGGGACTTTTCGGGTGAGCATCATGAGGAACCGGTCGGCTTCAGCCTCCCGGCCATGGTCGGGGAAAAACCCGGCAAGGGCGAGGTAAAGGGAGGGGGGAAGCTTCACCGAAGGGGCCCGTTTGACGTAGTCGTCATAGGTGGCGAGCACGGAGTCGGGCTGGCCGCCGTGGCGGAGCATGGCGGTGAGCACCGTCACCGTATCCCGGTGGTAGGAGGGGGCGTTGGGGGTGTTCCGGGCAAGGGTGTAGAGCTGGTCCAGGGCCTTGGGATGCCCGGGTTCCAAAGAGAGCACGGTTTCAAGGGCCTGTTTCGCCCCGGCCACGTCCAGCCGGTCCATGCAGGCCAGGGCCTCGTCCATCAGCAGGGTAACGCGATCCTCCTCCGGCGGCACGTCAAACACATCCTGCACCTGCTGTTTCAGCACCCGGGTGAAGAAAAGACCACAGAGCCCGCCGGACAGGAGCCCTCCGATGTGGGCCATGTAGGCCACATGATCCACCTCTCCGAAAACCAGCTGCCCCACCTCGCTGGCCACCCACACGGGGAACAGAAGCCAGGCATGGGCGCGCACCGTGTTGAAATAGAACCCCAGGGAATAGAAGACCCGGATCCTGCGCCCGGCAAAGAGAAGGGAAAACGCCCCCATGAGCCCGGCGATGGCCCCGGAGGCCCCCACCAGCTGGGAGTTGCTTGAGCTGTACACCAGAACGTAGAGAAGCGCCGAACACACCCCGGTGATGCCGTAGCCAACCCCGTAGGCCAGCCTGCCGATGCCCAGTTCCAGGGCGCACCCCACCAGCCAGAGAAAGATCATGTTGCCCACAAGGTGGGAGAGGCTTCCGTGGAGAAACATATAGGTCACAAACGGGAGCACCCTGGGCTTGTCCGGGATCAGGCCCCACCTTCGGGAGATCATCTTGTCCCGGTCCGCTTCAAAGAGGTCCCGGTCCAGGCGCCACTGCGTGTAGCCGTCCATCCCCGGGGTGATGATCCGGTTGGCGGTGAGCTCCTTCTGGAACCTGTCGTCATCGTGCATGAGGTGGTAGCAGGAGAGAAAAGCCTGGGAATCCGGGTCCACGGCGTTTCTGCACACGATACGCTCCCCTTCATAGGAGCCCAGGTAGTCCCGGTAGGCCGTCACCTCGGTCTCATAGAGGCCCGACTCCACATAGTAGTCCATGGCCGCCAGATAGGTTTTCTGTTCGGCGTCGTTGGAGAGAAAAAAGATCGCACAGTTCACCACGATCAGGGAGATGGTAACCACCGGCAGGTTCTTGAGGTTCAGCTTTCCGGTCAAGGGAACGATGAGCATGGGGTGCCTCCGGGCAACAGCGAAGGTGAACAGGAATATCGCACCGGCAGGGCACAAGAGCCCTGGGATCATGGCATCGGCAGGACCTCACCGCATCCGGCGTACAACAGGCCGCCATGATTTGTTTTCCCAAACCGGCAGAAAAAGCTTACAATGTGATATCGTTCAAAACTTGCCCTGTCAACCGATGCAGCCAATCCCGCACGGGACGCGGCATCACCGCCGGTGCAGCGCGCTGCGCCGGGGCCCGAGCCGTCCGCGTCCAAACGCTCCGGCCACGGCCCCCCTGGTCTGTCGTTTCCCTGCTGTCCCTGTGCCTCTTCCGGTCCCTGCGATCCAAGAGCTGAAAACCCTGAATCTTCGCGTTGCCACCATAAAAAAAGCCCGATGATCCGTTCTCGGGACCAGCGGGCTTTGAAGATGCTGTGTTGTGGAGCCAATGCGCAGATTCGAACTGCGGGCCTGCTCATTACGAGTGAGCTGCTCTGCCAACTGAGCTACATTGGCTCGACGGGCCCAAAATAGGCGAAAACCGGTAAAGCCGTCAAGTAGAATTCCATCACCGGGCAAAACCCGTTGTGCGGAGGGCACAAAACACAGCCCTCAGGGAACCCTTTTTCTGATTCCGCGTTGCGCCTGAAAAACACGCACCATTTTCTGGACATCTGAGTCCAAGGGGGATAAAAGGGAGGGGCGCTCTTCTCGGAGCAACCTTCTTCCTCGGCAGAAATCCCTGCCAGACACAGGCCGTACCGGCCAATGAATTCTAAAAAAACCCACCGTCGCCTGATTCGTTGCGACGAAAGGATGATCACGTGGCATCAATGAAATTTTATGCCGTCGCAGTAGGCCGTGTGCCCGGCATTTACACCAACTGGCCTGACGCTCAGTCCCAGGTTTCGGGATTTGAAGGGGCCATGTATAAAAGCTTCACAACCCGGGAAGAGGCCGAAAGCTGGTGCAAAAAACCCTCCTACAACACCGTGGTGCGCAAGCGGTGCAAGCCCAAGGATGCGCCTGTAAAAAAGACGGCGCCCCCCAAACCCAAAGGCGACGGAAAAACCCTGCACATCTTCAGTGACGGCGGCGCCATCGGCAACCCCGGACCGGGCGGCTACGGCGTGGTGATCGTCGACGGCAAAAACCGCACCGAACTCAAAGGCGGCTACGGGTACACCACCAACAACCGCATGGAGCTCATGGGCTGCATCAAAGCCCTGGAGCATGTCGGGGCCACCAAGCGCCCGCTGATCGTCACCACCGACTCTTCCTATGTGGTCAACGGCATCTCCAAAGGCTGGGCCGAAGGATGGCGCCAGCGCGGATGGAAAAAATCCGACGGCAAACCCGCCGTCAACACCGACCTCTGGGCCAAACTCCTCGACCTCTGCGCCCCCCTTGCCGTCCGCTTCCAGTGGGTAAAGGGCCACGCCGGCCACCCGGAAAACGAGCGCTGCGACGCCCTTGCCAACACCACCGCCAGAAACGGCAAAAATCTGGAGTTGGATGTGGGCTATGTAAAAAACCTGTAACCCGCCCTCACCTTGTCACCTGTGCCGTCCCGGCACGAACCTGCCCGATATTTCCCCATTGTCCATAAAAAAGGCCCGCCGGATATGTATCCCGTGGGCCTTTGGTACGCTCTATCGCTGCAGGGGGCGTCCTGTTTTATCAATCGGACGGACCCGGCGGAGCCCCATGCGACATGCCTGCGTCCCCGGGCCTTACCCGAGGCGGGCCCAGAGCCATCCCGTGATGTCCGCCATCACCTCGTCACGGCCGGTCTCGTTTAAAATCTCATGGTAAAATCCAGGGTACATTTTAAGGGCCTTGTCCGTTGAGGCGATGTGCTCAGCCATGTAGCTTGAGGCCTCGGGGGTGACAATCTGATCGCCTTCACCGTGCAGAATCAGGCAGGGGTACGCATACTCGGAGAGCCTTCCCACCAGCCAGTTGGCCCCGTTGATAAACACCTCCCCCAACAATTTCTGACAGGTCTCCTTGAGGACCAGGGGGTCGTCGTCGTAGGCCTGCACCACGGCCTTGTCCCGGCAGATAAGATCCGACAGGGCGTTGGGGACCTTCACACGGGGCTCCTGATCAAAATCGATCTCCTTGAAGGCCTCAAACAAGGGCAGCAGGGTCACCGCCGCGCCGGAGAGCACTTGGCCTTTCAGCTTGCCCGGGTACTTCACCCCATAACCCGCCGTGATAAATCCGCCCATGCTGTGCCCCAGCATAAACACGGGAAGCCCCGGGTTTTCATCTCTCGCTTTTTCAACGAGAATGTCCGCGTCGTCGATAAACGACTGGAAATCGTCCAGGTAGCCCCGCTCACCCCCGGAACGCCCGTGCCCCTGGTTGTCGAAACGGTAGACCGTGCATTCCGCCTCGTTGAGCTCCCGGGCGACCATGTCGTACCGGCC
This sequence comes from Desulfoluna spongiiphila, assembly GCF_900101345.1. Taxonomy (GTDB): domain Bacteria; phylum Desulfobacterota; class Desulfobacteria; order Desulfobacterales; family Desulfolunaceae; genus Desulfoluna; species Desulfoluna spongiiphila. The sequence goes on from NZ_FMUX01000001.1 coordinate 693,629, forward strand.
CAGGTGCTCTGCAAGCCCGTGGACAATGACCACCACGGCCCTGGGGGCGTCAATCCGGTTGATGGCCACAAACAAATCCACACCCGGGGTGCTGGACGGCATCGTTGTTTCGACTGAATCATTTGGCATAAGGCGAACTCCTTGATTTGAGATGGCTGTCACGGCCCCTGACCCCAAGGGCCCGACTCTATCCCTACTCCTTTTTCCTGAAAAGTCAAACGCACCCACACGGACGCATCCGGGAACCGTCCGTACATTTCTCTCTTTTTTCACGACATTGCCCGGGCCTTGCCCAGGTGTTTTTCCTTCTCAAGCCGCCCTGCCTTTTTTCAAAAAAACCCTCGAAGTTGTGCGGTATTTCACACGCCACAGGCCTTGACAGCGCTTCTTTTCCGGCAGGGCAACAACTGCCTTGACACAGCTTCCCTTTCACGGGTATCTGTTCCCTTCCAGGGGCCTTCCACCCCCGGACATGCTGTTGTTTCCCTCGCGTGGCGGGGCTCATTCATAACCAACGTAAGGAAAAATATGTTCCTCCTCAAAACTCTGTTTAAAGTGTTTGTCATCCTGCCCCTTGTTGCCGTGGCAAGCTTCAAGGCCACAGCCATGATCCTCGCCCAGGTATCCTACTCAGCAAGCCAGAACTGGTGGATTCCCATCCTCGTCTCCGTCATCGCCTCCCTTGCCTACCTGATCTGGGACGGCAAACGGGAAAAGGACTGTTTCAGAAAGCACGCCATCTCAATGAACATCATCCCCGAATACGTGGCAAGCTACGGCGAGAACGGCATTGCCATCGACAAAACCAACAGCAAAGTCTTCGCCGGAAGAATCGGCAAAGGCAAAGTCCTTGATTTCCACGACGTCTCAAGCATCGAATGGGAAGACTTTTCCACGGGAAACCACATGAAGTACCTCATCCACCTCAACACCAAAGACTTCGACTTCCCCAGAATCAGCGTCGGGTTTTCAAGCAACAGGTCGGTTCGCGAAGAGGCCTACGCCAAATTGCGGGCGGCGTTGAATATAAATTAAGGGGGAAGGCTAAGGGCTAAGGGCTAAGGGCTAAGGGCTAAGGGCGGGCGTACACCGGCAGGGTCTGTTTGCATACCCTGTTTTTTTCTGTGAGCTCAAAGGCTTCCGGTTGGCTTCCTTGCCCGCGCCCACAGCCCGGCACAAAGAGCCCCCATGGAGCGCCGCACTCCCGTGCGGCATTCATACGCCGGAACGGCCCCAAAATCCCAAAAGCAACTCTCCATTCCCATCACCCCACCGTCTTCTATTACCTATCCCCTATTGCCTATTTACCTGCCTTACCTGTCTCACCTCACAAACACCTCTCTCCGATGCCACGCCAAATTCTCTCCCCCAGGCGTGTACAACGCATGCACCGGCTCCACAATGGGGCGATGCTCAAGGCCGATAAGATGAGCCGCGGAATTTCCCGCCGCCCTCATGTGGCTGGAAACAAGAATTTTGTGGTTCTTGTCAATCCCCAGCATTCCCTCGTCAAAGGCCCAGTGGCAAAGCTTGCACAGGGAAAGTCCATTTGTGAGGTTGTTGTTGCGTGTCTCGGCAAAGGGAACGATGTGGGCCGCATCCACCACGTGGTGCTCTTCCGGCGTCCGAACCCTCACCTTGCAGATGGCGCACCGGTGGTCGTACTCGGGGAGAAGGGCCCCCCGAAACCCACGGTCCCTCACGATGCGCGTAACGGTCACCTCTTTGATCTCATCCGGGGTAAGGGTCCCTTTGTCTAACAGGTAATGTGTGTATTGTGCAGAAAGCCTGTTAACCCTTGACTCCCCTTGGATCTCCGCCCGGATAACCTCGGCAAAGTAATGGGAAATCAGATCCGTTCTCAGAATTTCACGGCTCTCCGCGCCCTGCATCAGCACATAGAGGTTATCATCAAGGCAGGCGTGGCTGTAGCAACTCTGCAGCTTATGAAGGGAATGAATTTTACCAGGCGGAATGGGCTGGGTAATCCCCTGCAGAGGGATTAGAGCCAAAACCCCGTCCGTTTGAAGACGTGGAAAGGGATACGCCATGGTCGATGTTTTCCCGACAGGAAACAGCTTGCGCCAGTAACCGGTAAAGGCATCAACCAGCTCCAGGGAAGGCTCGATGCGATTCTCCGTAATACGCCCGGCTTCCATGAGGTCCATGATGGCAAGAAGGAGGATAGGCTTGTGGGGAGCCTGATGGGTCGTGAGGGCGTCCCAACGTTTGGGGTTTTTGTCGGTGCGGAGTTTGGTGAGTTTATGTTTCCAGTAAGAGAGCATGGGCACCAGGGATGTTATGCACAATAAAAAAGCAAGGCTTCCGATGGCAAGGTGAGCCACCTACAAAGCGGTTTGCCTCCGATGTATCGGACGTGATGGGTAAATCCATGTGTCGTCTGGTTTACTTTACTTGAACCATTGTCGTTGTCAAAGTGTCAGCGCTATTTTTCTTCTGAGGGCTTTTTCTATTCAAAGAAAAGGCCAATCTTTTCTCGCCACTATTTTCTTTTGTAATTCTCTCCAATATCAGGATACAAATATTTATTTCGACCATAGCCGTCTTGCCAGCAAATCAAACGAGCAAGCCAGCCAGCCCATAAAAATTTTTGCAAGTCACCATGGAAAAGGAAGGGCAATGACAACTGTCTCGTCATCCCATCGGAAATCTCAACCCTGGACACGGAATGAACTCATCCTGGCCATCAACCTTTATTGCAAAATCCCCTTCGGGACCATCCACATCCGAAACCCAAAACTCATCGAGTTGGCAACTCTCTTGGGCCGAACGCCGGGCTCCGTCAGTTACAAACTCGCCAACTTTGCCAGCATCGACCCGACCCTTGATCGAAAAGGGGCAGCCCACACAAGCAAGCTGGACCGGGACGTCTGGACAGAGTTTTTCAACAACTGGGAAGAGATGGCCTATGAAAGCGAGTCACAAATGGCCGCCCTTAAAAAGGAGCCATTACACGATGCGGACGGCAATGACATCTATCCGGAAAACCACGTGGGCGATGACGCCCTTCGTCTCGTCAAAACAAGGGTAAACCAACAGTTCTTCCGTCACATGATCCTCTCCACCTACGACAACCGATGCTGCATCACCGGACTATCTGTCCCGGACCTTCTTGTGGCAAGCCACATCGTACCCTGGGCCCAAGACAAAAAAAACAGGCTCAATCCATCCAACGGTCTCTGCCTCAACGCCCTTCACGACAAAGCCTTTGATCGACATCTCATTTCCCTGTCTGACGATTTTAAGGTGATGGTTTCTCCAAGGTTGAAGGAATACCGAGAGGTAACCGACGATGCAGGCTATCGGTTCTTGATGGAATCGGAGGGAAAGGAGATTCGGTTGCCGAGACGATTTCTGCCGGATGTGGGGTTGGTGCGGAGGCATAGGGGGCTGAGTTCAGATCCATACAGATAAATCGCAGAAGGCGATTCTGTTATTTTTGATGGTTGTTCCATCCAAACGGGTGAGACCTCAATTCGCCCGAAGAGAATCGGGGGGTAGGCCGGGTATGCCACGATGCAGGTGTACCCGAGCAACCGATGCGGGAGCCGCACCCTACGCTTTAACGGTTTCTCGGGCAACCTCGGATTTTTAAGATTCGCAACGGTTTACTTTTCGCCGGACATCGGCTTCAGGCTTGAAAGAAGTGCGGTGACCATGCTGTCATCGTCAATGGTCGTCGCCATGACAATGTAGCCCTTCTTGGGAATCTGATCATGAAAAATGACAACCTCCTGCCGGATCTTCCATTCAGGAGTGGTAAACGCCTTTGCATACCCCGTGATCTCCTGGCCTTCATAAATACGTATTTTCTCGGCGTGCTCAAAAAAGACCCCCTTCTCATGCAGAACCCACAGATCCCCTCGTTTAACAGGGGTACCGGCATTGTCTGGGGTCAATGTAAAGAGCTTCTGGTAAAACTCACGCGTGGACTTAAAGGCCGAACAAAAATCAAGGTTACCTGCCCTTGCTTTTTCATTTCTACAGCCCATCATGTCGTCCTCTTCATACCGCAAGATCACCAGCCCATGCTCGGAGCGCACCTGAATCTGGGTGTTGGATTTTCTGTCGAGTTCCCCCATGTATTTTGCAGGAAGGGCTGCGGACAAGCCAAACAAATCCAAAGGAACCCCGGATGCCTTCGAAGTCGGGGTTAATGGCACCACATCCGCAGTGTAATAATATTCCTTGTACGGAAATTGAAACGGATCGTACCTGTAATTTTCAAAGGGGTTTTCCGATGCAAAGGCATAGGATGACATGAGGAGTGCCATGAAAGCGAAAACCATCGAGAGTAGGGATGTCTTCATAAAAGCCTCCTTGCCATTGTCGCCATCCCCACTGGGGTGGTGCGATCACATGTTTTTCATCTTGAGCCGTTTGGCGGCACACACCCCACGGCATCATTCCACATCCTTCAAAATGAGTAACAACTGAATTTTTCAGATAAAAATCTTGACAGGCTAAAATGATGAAATTATGGTGGGAGCTGATAACTAGTTATTATCGATACATGATGCGACCCGACAGGATGCTACCAACATCCTGCCAGGCCTAACCACAACAACCTTCGAGAGAGGTCATCATGGCTAAGCGGTTTTTTACACCACCCCCAGATCCTTTTCAAGACGATTTTTCCTTAATCCCCAGTACGCTACACCCCCTTTACAAACGCTATTGCTGTGCCAAATGGCCCATGCACGCGTGCGTCCCTGATTAACGACCGGGAAGACGCTCCTTCGGATTTCTGCGCGTGCTCCAGCAGCCCTGGTATATAAAGCGATACGCCATTCTCCTCGTCCCGGTTTCACCGGAGGCACGTCTTCCCTTTCCCCTTTTCAGAGCGGGCCTGTGCTCTTTTTGAAGCATGGGTGCGCTCTGAAAAAAATCCTCTGTATGTGAAAAGTGAATAGACAACAGTGCGTAGGACGCGATTGCAGGTGATAGGTCATAGGGGGATAGATAATCGTGTCCCAAACGCTTCCGCTTTTGGCAGGCCGTCGAGGAACGCCACGCTTCGGTTCTGGTGCGTGGAACGCACCCTACGGGCCACGGCGCTTCGGACACCATGGCAACCTGTTTTTTCTATTCACTATTCACTATTCACCTTTCACCCTTTGCCATTCGCCATTCACAAAAATAAGGAGTCCATCATGACGATATCCGAGACCCAACCCATCCCCGGGATTTTCTCGGGGTCGGAGATTGTGGAGTTGTGTGACGCCATCAAGGACATTCACCGGCTTTTGACATCGGTGGGGGCTTTTCTTGTGGAGCTGGACGGGGCCGAGGCTCCGGGTGGGAACGGGCTTCAGGTGGATTTCAAGCGATGGGGCGTGCGGACCATTGCCGAGGATCTGCTGGCCCGGCAGTATGAAAAGATCGATCGGATTGTGGCGATTTACAGGGAGGAACAGGAGAAGATGTCGGAAGGCCGGGGGCCCCGCCGAATGGAGGAGCCCCCGGCCCTGCGGCAATGAACCGGCACCGAGGTGTGGGGGGCCTCGGGTGCCGGGGCACGGCCCTGGTCCGGATATTTCATTGCAGTTGGGTTTAAAAAACCCGGCGCATGGCGGCGCTGCTGCGCATCAGGGACGAGGTTGCCCAGGAGAGGGTAACGGCCAGGGTGAAGGTCAGCGAGAATTTCAGGAAAACAGGCAGCTGAACCTTTGTGAGGCCGTAGGAGACGCCGAACACAAAGAACTGATGCACATAGTAGCTGCCGTAGGAGTTGTCTGAGAAGTGCTTGCGCAGGGGCCCGGTCTGGTTGAAACAGGTTTTGCACAGGGCCAGGAGCCAGATGATGCAGGTGTAGCAGAAGATATTGAACAGTGCGGCGTTGGTGGCTTTGAGAAGCAGGGTGGTGAGCTTCGGCTCCGGAAAGATGAGCTTCATGTACAGATACAGGGCCCCGGAGATCAGTGCGAGAACACCCCAGGGAAGGGCCTTGGGTTCATAGCCGCCCGGGGTGAACCAGCCGCTTTGCTCGCAGTAGATGCCCAGGAGAAAAAAAAGAAACAGGCCGCCGATGCGCACGGGCTGGAACACGAACACGTACCCGGGGTGAATCCAGCTGTCCAGGGGGAAGGCAAGGGAAGCTCCGAGGAAAATAAGGGAAGCAAGGGCCACAAAGCCCACATGGAACAGAGGGCCGGGCGCTTTCTGCTGGCCGGGCTTTTTCACAAGGGAGGGAAAGGCCGACGCCAGGGCCGTGGTCACCAGGACAAACCCCATGAGCACCCCGATAAACCAGTAGTGGGCCTGCTGATAGGCTTTTCCCCAGAAATCATGGGTGAAAAAGTCGAGGTAGGAGACGGGAATCTGGCGCGAAAAGTAGATCATGTAGGCAAGGGGCGGGGCCAGGACAAGCACCCCCACCACCCAGGGCAGGGCGATGCGCATGGATTTGCCCTTAAGGAAGCGCCCGGTGCCGTGCTTTCTGAGGGAGGCAAAGAGAAAATACCCCGAAATATAGAACATGACGGGCATGATAAAGACATCCAGCACGAGGACCACGGCGGTAAAGAAAAGGCTGCGCTCGGGGTCCAGCACATACCACCACTCCGGGGCAAAGGCCATGTAGCAAAGGGATGTATGAAGGGCCACCACCAGGATGATGGTGAGGCTCCTTAAGTTATCCATAAAGTAAAGTCGGTTTGAACTGTCCATGATCACTCCACACGAGGTCTGGGGGATTAACACAAAAAGGGGCGGGAGCCATGCGCAGGCCGGGGAGTTGCGGAGGAAACACGGTCTTCCTTGGGGCTCGGGCTTCACCCCTTTTTCAGCGACGGTACACAGGGCGGCGTATTCAGCACCCCCTTTGGGGTTGCCTACGCCAATCCCTGTCCGTTTTCAATTCAAATTCTACGGATAACCAAAATAAAACGGAAGGGCCCGCCATGGGGGAACACCCGTGTGAGCCGTGGAGGAAAGGGGCGATCGCGCCGGGCCGACGGAGGGGAACGGCCCTAGATGGAAGCTCCGAGCTGTGTGGTGGATGACGGCTGGGAGATAATCAAGGCAGACGCCGGCATGGAGGACGAACGCCCGTAAGGTGTCGACAAGGGCTTTGGGGCGAGGCTCGGGTAACATACATTCAGTATGCGGCGGGTCGCTTTTTGAAAAAAGCGCCGCAAAAGCGTTCTGATGCCTTGCATAGAAGCGCACCCGACTCGTGAACGATCCGGGTCAGGAATCCGTCGGCCCCTGTTTCTTTCCGGCCTTGAGTTTGCGGGACACGGTGGTGCGGTTCACCCGGAACATCTCCGCCACCTTTTCCGTGGAGTGACAGGTCTCCATGGCTTTCTTAAGGATGTCGTACTCAATCTCGACCATGATCTCCTTGAGGGACTTGCCCCCCTGCCCTTTCACCGGCACGTAGGATTCGGAGGCATGGGCTGCACCCTTTGGCAGGAGCCTCGGAAAATCCTCGGGCTCGATGACATTTTTATCCAGGGTGATCACGATGCCCTGGATCATGTTCTGCAGCTCCCGGACGTTGCCCGCCCAGCCATGGCGCAACAGCACGGGCACCACGTCGTCGGAAAAATAGAATTGCTTGCGATACTTCAGATTATAGCGCTCAAGGAAATACCGGGCCAGGGGCTCGATGTCTTCGCGCCTCTCTTTAAGGGGCGGAATGTCCAGGACGCTCACCTGGAGGCGGTAGTAGAGGTCCTGGCGAAAGGTGCCCTTTGCCACGGCCTCTTCCAGATTCACGTTGGTGGCCGCAATAATCCGGGTGTCGATCTTTTTGGGTTTCAGGCTCCCCACCTGCATGATCTCCTGATCCTGGAGAACCCGAAGCAGCTTTGCCTGCACGTTCAGGGACAATTCGCCGATCTCGTCTAAAAAAATGGTGCCGCCTGCCGCAATGTCAAAGTAGCCGGGCTTGCCCTCACGCCTTGCCCCGGAAAACGCGCCCCGGGCGTAGCCGAACAGCTCAGACTCAATAAGGTTCTCCGGGATACTGGTGCAGTCCGCGCAGAAGAAGGTGCTGCCGGAGCGGTCGCTCTGGCCGTGGATGTACCGTGCCACCTCGCCTTTGCCCACCCCGGTGTCCCCGAGAATGAGCACCGTGGCATCGGTGGCGGCCACTTTGCGGGCCTGGGACATCACCTGTTTCATGGCCGGGCTTTCCACCACAACGGCGTCCGGTGCCGTCACCTCCCGGGCACCATGCTGGACGTTGCTCCAGAAGGTCTGGAAGATGTGTTTGTGGTACTCGATCTGCTCCTTGAACAGGGTCAGGTGGCTGATGTCCCGGATAAAAGTCACCACCAGCTCCACCTCCCCGTCGGCATTGAGGACGGGGTAGCCGTGGAGGAGGTTTTTCCGTCCGCCGCTGGTCTGCTGAACCGAACTTGCCGGGCGCTTGGACTTCAAAATAACCGGGCTCACGGCCCCCATGAAGATCCCTTTTTTCTGCTCCACACGGTCCGCATGGGGTTCGGCCTCGTCAAACACCCCCTCCTTGCTGTTCAGAAAGCTCACCTTTTTCCCGAGGAGAGCCTCCGGGGGCAAACCGCACAGCCGCTCGTACATGGGGTTCATCTTGAGGATCACCCCGTCGGCATTGCTGATGCAGACCCCTTCGTGGAGCACGTTTAAAATCGCATCCATCTCACTGAAGAGGTGGCCGTATTTTTCCTGAAAATAGGGAACTTCGTATGTTGTATCGCTCATTGCCGTCCATGCTTCATTTGGGGTTACGGAGCCTGAAACCGGGAACCCTGCCATCTGAAACAGAGAGCCCCCCCTCACACCGGTTCATGTGCCTGCTGTTTTCTGCCGCCGTCCTGTCAGGAAGCAGACCGATCCACCAATCATCTGAATTTAAAAGGAGTTACCACGACGCATTTGAAATGTCGAGGGTGTTACCATTGATGAGTATAGAAGCTGTCACAGAACTTCAAGGGAAGATTGACAGCAGGCACCCAGCCGGATTGGCCCTGACGGCCCCCACATGACGCATACCGGCTTGGCCACCTGCCCTTCCACACGTCAGCTTCCCATGGGAGGTTCCACGGCCTTCGGACAGAGCGATAAAAACGATCCCGGGCCACCTCGGGAAAAAAATAAATCCCCGCCCCCCAGGCCTTGTGCAGTTCTGCACACCGTGCAATTCTGCACAATCATCCAACCCTTTTAAATCATATCAGTTTATGAAATCATGCGGGCAATCCTGCACAAATCACCGCAAAAAGCGGGCGCCCGGCAGGGCCGACAGATTCCATGATCAGGATTCATAACCAACGTAAATTAAACTGATTAGACCTGCCTCCCTTATTTTCCAGCGAGTTGGCATCCTTGTTGCTCTTATTCCGGGGCGTTGGTTTGCAGAATGTTACCCGAAGCGTGCACCGACGCACCTTTGTGTAACACAGGGGAATTTATTTTTTATCGGGTCAAAGAAAAGCATCCCTTTGGACCGAGAGGAGGTCTTTTTGTCAGCGACATTCTACCCGTACGTGGGCGCCTTTATCTGGATCAGTATTCTGCTTGTTGGTGGTGCTTTTTTACGTAACAACATTCCGTTTTTACAAAATCGATTGATCCCGTCGTCCCTTATCGGCGGCGTCATCGGATTTGTCCTTTTGAACACCGGGCTCATCGGGATGCCCACGCCCGAAGGCTGGATGACCATTCCACCCAAGGTCTTCGGGGTAATGGTCTTCCACCTGTTTGCCTTTGGCTTTGTGGGAATCGGCCTGCTGCAGCAGGACAAAAAAGTGGCCCGCGGCAAGTCCACGTGGCTGCAGAACGGGGCCCTCTGGATGGCCTTTATGTATTGCCTGGTTTATGCCGTACAGGGCGTCACCGGCAAATCGATCTTTGAGTTCGCCAGGATGATCACCGGCGGCGAGTTCTTCACCGGCTTCGGCTACCTGGTGGGCTCCGGTTTTTCCCAGTCTCCGGGCGCGGCCCAGGCCTTCGGCACCATCTGGGAGAGCACCTACGGGGTTCAGGGTGCCAGCAGCGTTGGCCTTGCCTTCGGTGCCATGGGATTCCTCTGTGCCATCTGCCTCGGCATTCCCCTGGCCAACCGGGGCATCAAAAACGGATGGGTTGCGGACAAAAGCTCCAAAACCCTTCCCGCGAGCCTTCTTACCGGCATGATGGGCAAAGGCGAGGCCACCGAGTGCACCCGAACCACCACCCACCCGGCCAACATCGACAACCTGGCCTTCCACCTTGCCGTCATGGCGGCCCTTTACGGCGTGGGCTACGTGTTTGCCCTGACCTGGTCCATCAACATGCCCAAGGGCGTGAACGGCCTGGGCTTCGGCCTCCTGTATACCTGGGGGATGATCGCGGGTCTTGTCACCCGCAAGGTGCTTGAAAAGATCGACCGCCTCCATGTCCTGGACAACGCCACGGTCCGCGGCGTCACCAGCAGCACCATCGACTACATGATCTGTGCCGTGTTCATGGGCATCTCCATGAGCGACATCCAGGCCATCATCGTGCCGTTCCTTACCACCGTTGCCGTGGCCGCCCTTGTGACCTACATCCTCATCCTCTGGTTTGCCCGCCGCATGCCCGAGTACGGATTTGAGCGGGGCCTGGCCATCCTGGGGTGCTACACCGGAACCGTGGCCTCCGGCATCCTGCTGCTCCGCATCGTGGACCCGGATTTCAAATCCCCCGCCGCCGTGGAGCTGGCCGTGATGAACGTGTTCATCCTGCCCCTGATCCAGCTGGTGTACCTGAACCTGCCCTTTATTCCCACGGAAGGGTCCATCATGCTGCCCATTTTCATTGCCTACATTGTGATGATGCCCATTGCCCTGTTCTTCTTCAAGTTTGTGCAAAAACGCGCGTGGTAGCAGCTTTCTTACCGCACGTTCCAGGCGGCGTGCCCTGGTTTCGGCATACCGCCTTGTGTTGCGCATGGTGACGGGCCGGCCACCCGTCGGCCTGCGCGCTCACACAACCCAATATATATAAATAGTAAACACCATGTTGGTCCGTCTTTTTTTCCCAAGGCCAACATGGCTGCAAAGGACATGTTTTATGGTTACGCCTTTTACAATTGATATTCCGGAACAAACCCTTGAACAGATTCGCCGACGGGTCGCCGACTTTCCATGGCAGGACATGACCCAGGACGAAGGGTGGGACCATGGAACCAACCTGGACTACATGAAAGAGCTTTGCGCCTACTGGCTTGAGAGCTACGACTGGCGAGCCCATGAGCAGAAGATGAACGCCTTCGACCACTTCAAGGCCGAGGTCGACGGCATCGAGATGCACTACATCTTTGAAAAGGGAAGCGGGGACAACCCCATGCCCCTGCTCATCAGCCACGGATGGCCGGGCTCCTTTGTGGAGAGCCTGGACATCATTGAAAAGCTGGCCCACCCCGAGCGGTTCGGCGGACGCGTGGAAGACGCCTTTGACGTCATCGTGCCCTCCCTGCCCGGGTTCGGGTTTTCCGGCCGCCCTCCCCGCCCCTTTGGTCCCCGCGCCATGGCCGGGGTCCTCAACAGCCTGGTCACCGATGTGCTGGGCTACGACTCTTACTACGCCCACGGCGCGGACTGGGGCAGCGCCATCTCCAGCTGGCTGGGCTACGATCACGCGGATCACTGCCGGGCCATCCACATCAACTTCCCCACCATGAGGCACATTGACGGCCCCCAGACCCCGGAAGAGGAAGCCTGGGCCAGATCCTGCGAGACCCTGCCCAGGGTGGTCCTGCAAAACGGCTACCGGACCCAGCAGGCCACCAAGCCCCAGACCCTGAGCTATGCCATGATGGACAGCCCCGTGGGCGTGGCCGCCTGGATCGTGGAAAAATTCCACGCCTGGTCGGACATCGACGGCGACAACGTGGAGAGCGCACACACCAAAGACGGCATGCTCACCAACATCATGGTCTACCTTGTGACCAAGACCTTCAACACCTCCACCTGGATCTACTACGGACGAAGGGAAGAGGGAGGACGCATCCTGGGCACCAAAGAGCGACCCAGGGTGGAGGTTCCCACGGCCGCGGCCATGTTCCCGGCCGAGAGCTTTCCCTGGCCCCCCCGCTCCTACGCCGAGCGCCTCTACAACATTCAGCGCTGGACCGCCTTTTCCCACGGCGGCCATTTTGCCTCCCTGGAGGAACCCGACGTGCTGATCAACGACATCGTGGCCTTTGCCCGGTCTTTTCGGTGAGGATGAATGGAGAGCTTAAGCGCACTGTACCGCATCGGCCTCGGCCCGTCGTCGAGCCACACCATGGGCCCCAGGTTTGCCGCTGAGCAGTTTGCCTCCCGGTATCCTTCGGCCAGCCGCTTCCGGGTCACCCTGTACGGCAGCCTGGCCGCCACCGGCAAAGGTCACCTCACCGACCAGGCCCTCTACGAGGTGTTCGGCCGGGACCGCCTGGACGTCTCCTGGCAGCCGGACCACAGCCTGCCCCAGCACCCCAACGGGATGAAGTTTGAAGCCTTGTCCCACGGGAAGGAGCTGCTTGGTGAGCAAATCTTCTTCAGTGTGGGCGGGGGCAGCATCCGAACCCCCGGCGAGATGACGCTGAAAGAAGAGCCCGTGTATCCCCACAAAACCCTCGGGGAGATCATGGACCATTGCCATGGGCGGGGCATCACCTATTGGGAATACGTTCAGAGCCACGAAGACGCCGCCGCCTTTGATCACCTGGCCGCGGTGTGGCAGGCCATGAAAGCCGCCGTGGAAAAAGGGCTCACCGCCCGGGGCGTGCTGCCCGGCTCCATCGGCCTGGGCCGCAAATCCTGGACCGTGTACCAGCGCACCCGCTCTGCCGGGGATGCCATGCAGGAGACCGGCCTCATCACCGCCTATGCCCTGGCCGTATCAGAAGAAAACGCAGGCGGCGGCACCGTGGTCACCGCCCCCACCTGCGGCTCCTGCGGGGTGATGCCCGGTGTTCTCTATTACCTGCAGCAAAAGCAGGGACACTCCGATGCAGACATGGTCCAGGCCCTGGCCACGGCCGGGGTGTTCGGAAACGTCATCAAGGGCAACGCCTCCATCTCCGGCGCGGAGGTTGGCTGCCAGGGCGAGGTAGGCTCGGCCTGTGCCATGGCGGCTGCGGCGGCCTGCCAGCTTTTGGGAGGCTCCCTGCGCCAGATCGAGTACGCAGCAGAGATGGGCCTTGAGCATCACCTGGGGCTCACCTGCGACCCCGTGGACGGCCTGGTGCAGATCCCCTGCATCGAGCGCAACGCCTGCGCGGCCACACGGGCCCTGTCCGTTGCCCATATGTCCATTTTGTCCGACGGCTCCCACCTCATCTCCTTTGACGAGGTGCTCTCCGTCATGAAACTCACGGGCCACGACCTGCCCGCCCTCTACCGGGAGACCTCGGTGGGCGGCCTGGCCATGGTCTATCGCGGAAAGCAGTCCTGCGCAGGGGGCGTCACGCCCCCGTGCCAGTCGTAATATTTACTTAAATAATTAAGGCATGTTCTGCCTCCGGCGGCCCTGCCGGGGGCCAAACTTTTGAAAAGTTTGACAAACAGGTTTTCCGGGCGATTTCGAACTATTCGCGATCCGTTGCCATAATGAAAGTTTTTTTACGAAACGAATCGCCATTCCCTTCTGGGTCCCAGAAGGGAATGCAACCGGAAAGTTTTTGCGGCTTGTCGCGCCGTAGCGCCCTTGCCTTTCCGATGATTATGACGGCTGGATTAGCGAAGCCAAACTTAATAGTCGTCAGATTGGCGCGTAGGCGGAAGGTTTTCAAAAAGCGACCCGCCGGAGGCACTTGAATCATGTCTATTGACACACATGCAGTTAAACGGAGAAAAAAATATGACCTACGCCAAACCGTTATCCAAAGAGGATATCTTTGCACAGGCAAAAAACGGAACCCTTGAAGCCAGGGCCATCATCCCCAACAGGAAAAGCGCCCAGGGAACCATGACGCCCACCTTGAACCCCTTTGACAACAGCGTCATCGGCCATGTGGAATTCTGCGACGCTGAAGTGGTCAACGAAGCCGTGACCGTGGCCCGGGACACCTTTGAAAAGGGCACCTGGTCCCGCATGTCCCCCTACGACCGCAAGCTGGTGATCCAGAAGTGGGCGCGGCTCATCGACGAGCACGCCGAAGAGCTGGCCGCCCTGGAGTGCAAAGACGTGGGCAAGCCCCTCAAGGAGTGCATCGGCTTTGACCTGCCCGACACCAGCTACACCATCTCCTGGTTTGCCGAAGCAGCCGACAAGGTCTTCGGCAAGGTATCCCCCTCCCCCGGCAACAACCTCGGCATGGTTGTTAAAGAGCCCATGGGCGTTGTGGGCGCGGTGCTGCCCTGGAACTTTCCTGCCACCATCTTTGCCTGGAAAGTGGCCCCGGCCCTTGCCGCAGGCAACTCCATCATCGTCAAGCCCGCTGAGCAGACGTCCCTGAGCACCTATCGCATGGTGCAGCTGGCCCACCAGGCCGGGATCCCCGAAGGCGCCCTGCTGCTGGTCACCGGCCTCGGCGAAGCCACGGGCAAGCCCCTGGGCCTCCACAACGAGGTGGACGTGGTCTCCTTCACCGGCTCCACCGAGGTGGGACGCTACTTCCTCCACTACTCCGCGGACAGCAACCTCAAGGAGATCGTCCTGGAGTGCGGCGGCAAAAGCCCCCAGGTGATCTTCGAAGACACCTACCCCGTGGACGAGATGGTGGACCAGATCCTGGACGCCGCCTTCTACAACATGGGCGAAAACTGCAGCTGCGGCTCCCGCCTTCTGGTGCAGGAGAGCATCAAAGACGAGGTGATCAAAGCCATCGTCGCCAAGCTGCCCGAATGGAAAATCGGCGACCCCGCGGACATGTCCGTGTTCATGGGCCCCATGATCGAAGAGGGACACTTCCGTAAGGTGCTGGCCCACATCGAGGCCTCCAAAAAAGAGGGAGCCACCCTCATCTACGGCGGCAAGGCCGTGGATGCCGGTGCGGGCAAGTGCATCGAACCCACCATCTTCGACAACGTCACCCCGGAGATGTCCCTCTTTAACGACGAGGTGTTCGGCCCGGTCCTTGCCGTCACCACCTTTAAAACCGAAGAAGAAGCCATCGAGCTGGCCAACGCCACCCAATACGGCCTGGCCTCCTCCATCTACACCTCGGACATTCGCCGCGCCCACCGCGTATCCCAGCGTATCAAGGCGGGCACCGTCTCCGTGAACTGCTTCTCCGAAGGAGACATCGGCACCCCCTTCGGCGGCTACAAAATGTCCGGCTTCGGCGGCCGCGACAAAGGCTTTGAAGCCCTTGAGCAGTACATGGCCACCAAGACCATCTGGTACGACAACTAACCGATTGCCATGGCCTCACCCGAGCCGGGCCCCAGGGCCCGGCTTTCCTCTGCCCATGCCAACGCCCGGGTAAACCGGCACCTCCCATTCTTCCATGCCACCAGAAACAGACAGCACATAAATCTGGCGTGTTGGGCCTAAACTTGCGATAGTGACCCTTCTGATCATACTTGACCAACGGGCAAAGGAGGGCGCAATGACCCGCAGCGATATGGACAAGGCCGAAACAGACGCCAAACACATTCTCAACCAGCTGGGCTCCTTGAGCTCCTTTCTCACCGGCATGGACCCGGGCACCGAAGGGGACGCCTGCTTCACCATGCCCCTGACGATCATGAAAAAGGCCATGTCCTTTGACGTGAGTGTCCTTTACGAAGTCTGCAACGTGGTGGACAACTGGCTGATTCTGGAAGTGGCACGCGTGTTCGATCCCCAGGGCTACCGTGAGGACCTGAAGGAAGGGAAAAAGCTCATCCTGGATCTGACTCGAACGGATGGGATCTACATCAACGAGATCAAGGCCTTCTCCTCCCGCAAGGTCTCCTGCATCAACGTGCCCAACGAAGGGTGCGACATGATGGGGTTTGTCTACCTCCCGGAGAGCTTAGGCGGCGGCTACCTCTTCGGCGGCGATTACTGCGGCCAGGAGTCCAGGGTGAGGGATTACGAGGCCAGCGTCTGCGAGATCATGTGCAACTTCCTGAGCACCATCCTCATCAAGGCCCAGCTTGAAAAACTCGCCGTCTACGACAGCCTCACTGGCCTTTGCAACAGCCGTCGCATCAAAGAGGAAGCCACCCGCATCCGCAACCGCTTTGCCCGAAAGCCAAAGGCCATTGCCTCCGTGGCCCTCTGCGACATCGACCACTTCAAGGCCGTGAACGACACCCACGGCCACATCCAGGGAGACATGGTCATCAAGGAGGTCGGCGAGCTCCTCTCCACCTCCATGAGAAAACACTTTGACGTGGCAGGGCGCTACGGTGGGGAAGAGTTCCTGCTGGTCCTGGATGAAACCACGGGCCCCGAAGCCCTCTCCATGATCGAACGCATCCGGAAAAAAATCGAAACCCACGCCTTCCCCAAGGTGGACCAGGCCGGAAAACCCATCCCCGGCGACTCCCTTCACATCACCCTCTCCTTCGGCGTGGCAGAAAACCGGGCGGACGACTCCCCCTGCGATGCCCTGGAATGGATCAGCCGGGCCGACCGTGCCCTCTATCGCTCCAAACACGATGGCAGAAACAGAGCCACCCTCTGGAGTCATGCCCTGGACGAAGCGTGCGTGGAAACCGCGTAGGGTTGCATTCACATGGGTCAAGTGGGCTCAGAGAAAAACCAAAAAGAAGCCTCCGGCGGCAAGGTGTGCCACCTTGAAAGCAGGTTGCGAATGCACTTTCCCCTTCGCTTGTCGCGCCGTAGCCCATTGACGTTGGTCGAATGGTGACGCATTGACATGGGCGTAGGCGGATTCCTCAGGGAAAATCACATTCGCCCTTCAAACAAACGCGGCCCTGATCATCGTTTAGAGCATCGGCGTATTTACGTCCCCCCCCCCCCCCCCGAATACCCTTGTCCCCTGGAGCGCCGCACTCCAGTGCGGCACGGGTAACGATGGACCAAAAAGCCGCACCGGAGTGCGGCGCTCCGTTCCGGTCGATCTTTTGCGGTTGTTTTGAAGGTCGCGGCAGGGCCGCCGGAGGCATAAGCTGAATAGTTACTGAAAAGTTTGACAAACAGGTTTCAAGTCAATTCTTCCGGGCTTCGCAGAATCAATTTGGACAGTTTGATTTGTTCATTTGGAAAGTTTTTTGCGGAGCTTTTTTTCAAAAAAGCGACCCGCCGGAGGCATGCCGTGTTCACTCAGCCCAGGATACCCTTATAAATAAAATAGCCGTAGCTTGCGGCAAGCAGGGCCCCTGCGCCCCGGGGAAGACGCTTCATGACCCCGACAAAAAAGAAATGGACGGCACCCGCCGCCATGATGGTGAAGGCCCCGGTTTCAAAGGAATCGGGGATTCGGATGGGAGAGAAAAACGCGAAAATGCCTATGCACATGGGAATGCAGATATGGCCGTCCCCGATCTGGGACGAGTAGGCGATGTCGGAGCGATCCACTGCCGCATAATAAAAGGCAAGAATCCCGTTGGGGACCACCATGAGCAGGCCGCTTAAAATACCGATCTGGCTTGTGGAAATAATCCCCCCGCCCCCGGCCGAAACCCAGGCCACCAGCCCTTCGATGCTGACATAGGTGCCCCAGGCCGCCCCGCCTACCAGCAGGATATCCACCACGACCCAGAGGCTCACGGCCCTGTGTTTCTGGACGTTGGTCTTCATCACATCAAAGACCTGAAACACCTGCCAGAAGAGGAACAGACCCATGAGCACCAGGCCGTCCCCCTGGTTCAGGACCCCGTCCCGGCCCAGGGCCCAGGTCACGCACGTAAAAAACACCATGGCAATGAGGGTAAGGAGCAAGGAGAGGTAATCAAGCTTTTCTGCGGAGCGGTCTTCCTTTGTCCCCGTAAGGGTCAGGCCCCACAGCAGGGCGGGAATGCCCAACAGCACCGTCAGGTTGGTGACGTTGTTCACGATGCAGTTTTCAAGGACCATGGCCGCATCTCCGCCCGTGGTTCCCATCACATAGGCAAAGGCGAGGTTGGAAAACCCCGAGCAGTACGGCATCACCATGGTCCCGATGGCAGTGCCCTCAAAGCCGCGCTTCTCAAAGGCATTGAGCCGCCATACCATCACGATGGAAGCAAGCAGAAACAGCCCCAGGAGCTGCCACGGCCCTGCATCAGACAGGACGGCGAGGCCACCCTTGAAGATGGCGGTATAATTGGGGGCAGCAAGCAGCGTCATCAAACCGCTCAGCAGCCGGGCGCAATAATCCAGTATATTATCCACAACGCATCCATCAATCCGGTTCAGGGCGCAACATCTCAACAGACCACTCAATAGTTAAATTTCAAAGGGGCGGCAACCGCCAATGCATGCGCCAGCCCTTGATTGATATCATCGACCAAAAGAGAGGTTGCCTTTATTCTTATCTGGAATGCGTCTGGATGATGAAGAGGGCCCGTTTGTCAGGGTGGCTCACGGGGTTGCTGAGGCCCGCCCTCAATACCAAATGTGTTTTTCCTTTCGTCATTTTTCGTATGCCACGTATGACAAATTAAAATGATTGACTTTGCATCCAATTGGGCTGATTATTAACGATAACATCTCTTTTTTATGGGCTTTAGGGTTTCCCATTATGAATACCGAGCGAAGGGCTTAACGCCTGGCACCACCATAGATTGAGCCCCTGTTAGAACGTCAGATCGCGTATCCTGAAAAATCCATTTCAGATCGGCCGCACCGTGAACTTGAACGGTTATAATTTTTAAGCTCATCGCCCTCTTCTTCCGAAGCTTTCACCATCCATGCGCCTTTCATCTGCTTCGACCATTCAAGACAGATCATCGCTGCCTGAACGTATGAAGCCATGCCAATGCAATGCGGTATGATCGTTTCCCAATTCCAGTATGGCTTTCTCGTGTTATGAAAATCAGACCATCCCGGGCAAATAGAGACTTACTGCCTCTTCTGATGAAAAGCGCTCTCGTAATTCACAAAAAAATGAACAAAAAAATCGTCCCGGCAACATTGGGAAGACGTTATGCCGTATGGCCGAAACTCAAACCCATGGTCCTTTACAAATTTGAAGTAATCTCGAATCTAAAAAAGGAGAGCTAACATGAAGATCAACGTTTCTGCTTTAATCCTGACCTTGATTATGATGGTTTCACTGGCGGCCTGCGGCACCTATTACCAAGTAACAGATCCTTCAAGCGACAAAGTCTACTACACTGAAAAAATCAACAAGAAAAGCAACGGTGCCATCGAGTTCAAAGACACGGCCAGTGGAAAAGAGATCATCATACAGAACTCTGAGGTGATCGAAGTTGACAAAGATGCCTACGAAGCAGGCATGGCAGAACCAGCCCCAGCACCTAAAATGGAACCAGCGACTGAAGCAGCGCCTGCAGCTGAAGCAGAGCCTGCGGCTGAAGCTGAGCCTGCGGCTGATGCTGAGCCCGCAGCTGATGCAGAGCCCGCAGCTGATGCAGAGCCCGCGGCTGACGCTGAGCCCGCCGCTGAAGCTGAGCCCGCGGCTGAAGCTGAGCCTGCGGCTTAATACGAACCAGCACCCAAAACTGAAATTAAACAAACAAAAAAGCACCCCGCACCTGCCTCAGCCATGAGCAAGCGGTGGGTAGCTACGCTGATGCTGGCATGATCACAGGACTCCTCCGCCATGCATTCGGGCCACCGTCTTCCGCGCCTGTGAAAGCCATGCACGCCAAACAGGGTGAACCGCCAATAGACGTCTTCTTTCTGGACGTTATCCGATACCGCAACCAATCAACGGCCAGACAATCAAAAAACAAAAAGCCCATAGGCGCTCGGCGTCATGGGCTTTGTTGTGTTGGAAAAAGTCCTATGCAGGGAACGTACCTACTCAGTGGGCGTTCACATAGGCTTCCAGCTCACCGTGCCACAGATCGGGATCGCACGTGCCTATGGTTGTGGGGTTGCCGAAAAGCAAATCCACCAAATGGCGCGGTATCTTTCCGCCATTGTGTATGGATTTGATGCACGAGACACAGTAGACCACGACCTCTTCTTCAGGCATCTGATCCGCCCTCTGTTTCATTTTCCGGATAATCTTATCTGTTGGCAACACGCCCCAGGCACTGTCCCCGCAGCAGATGCTTTTGTTCCTGATCTTCTCTGCTTCCCTGACCTCTATGTTCATCTTCACAAGCAGGGATCGAACGGCATCATGCACCCTGCTTTCGGTCCGCACGGGACACGGATCCAGCACAGACATGGATGCGCCCTTGTGGTCCGGGAAATCCCAGAACTCCTCCTTATCAAGGATCTCCCAAAGAGACACCGTGGTGCAGTCAGGGTAATTTTCCCTGTAGCGTTTGTCGCATCCCGCACAGACATTTATCACGGTGGTGCCGGGCTGCAGTTCCGTAGAATTCCTGCAGCAGGTATCAAGCCGTTGGATGGGCCCCATGTGCTCATCCAGCAGGGCCACGATGCGTTCCGCCGCCCAAGGATTTTCAATGGCCAGTGCGCAGCCTGGTGCAAATATGGTGGTCATGGTTTGTTTCCCTTCTTTTCGTTCAGGTCTCATTAACGTTCGCCCTCTATGTACCATGCCCGAAAGGGAAGTGCTGGCGGTTATCGGAGGCCGCATTTATCAAACGCAGAAGATGTATTCGGGCAGAGGATTTATCCAAGTGGTGGGGGAAGGCGTACGAGGCTATCGGGGTGGAAGGGGTTGACCTGTACGGCGGGACACGGCATACGAAAGGCCCCTGGCCATACCACGAGCAAAGCCTTTGATCGCTACTGCCAGATACAGAATAATTCGGCGTTTGAGATGACGAAAATCATCGAAGAGAAGCGTGGGAAAGAGGGGAAGGTGATCCCTTTGAAACCGGTTGATCAACGTTGATCAACATCCCCGAAACTGATCAACAATTTCGGAAGTTTAATTCTTCAAACATTTGATTTTTTTATAAGAGAAATTGGTGGAGGCGGCGGGAATCGAACCCAGATCCCGAGTTAAACCAATCCTCCTGTAAAATCAGAATCATACTTAAAATACCGTCTTTCATCTGTATCATTTCATAGCGTCGGAGAGCCCTGTAAATAGGCTCTCCTTTTGCAAGAACTTCCACAAAAACTTCCACAATTCAAATTGTGCCTTTCAAGCTTTATGGAGTAATTTCTTTCAAGCGTAACAAAATCCGATCCGTAAATTGACTATTCCGTCCAGATAACAAAACAGCCTTCGTTTTCACGGAACTTCCTTTTTTCATAAGTGCAAATTTTTCATCATTAGTTTGCATAGATATTGAAAACCCAGACAAAACGTTATCTGAGTTCCAATCAAGATAGGCTGTATACCTTGGATCACCCTCCGTATAGTATCTCATATTCTCCGGAGCGGTATTGTCAGTGACATTTACCATATTAAAATCCAAATCATAAATACGCCCTTCCATATTTTCCTTAAGCCACTTTACCCTTCCAGCATCAGTAAGATCTTTAAGTACGCAATAGTTAAATGGCAAATATTCTAACAGCTCTCGTTTAACTGAGTTGTATTCATTAGGATCATTCAACGTCGTTGTAATTGCATGTGAAATGGTATTGCAAAATCCTTCCTGATCAAACCCAAGAGTTACCGTATGGTCTTTCCATTTTTCTGTTCCTGACTTCAGGAACTGAAGCCCGATGATTTGAACATCAACAGTATTATTAACCAACTCAACTTTTAGTTTAAAACGATTTTTTATCAATAAATCATACCTATAAATATAGCCAGACCTGAAATAGTCGTTATAGACATCGATCTCCTCTAATGGAGCTTTATTCGAATAGAAGGCTTTAAGCACTGCCGGATATAATGGTTTTTCTCCTTCATATGAAGCCAAGTTGAGTGGTGCCGGAGCCGAAGAAACACAAGCAGCACAAAAGATTAGAACCAACACACCTATAACATTTCGAAACACTGCAAACCTCCAAACATCAGAATTCATGCATCTACTTTTATCATCAGAAATAATTCCTTAATCAAACAACACCAATTCTTATCGGTGCAAGCAAAGAATGCCTTGACTACTTTTGAAGTACTATCATTGTTTCTACACGGATTTAACTTTAAAAACAAAATATTAAAAAAGCCCTGATTAACAGGGCTTTCTGGATTCGTTCCTTGTACCTTGTAATTACACACCACTCACTTCTTAAATGACGCCCCTCCCCAACTTTAATCAGGAGCTGGAGGCCACGGAATCGAATCGGTCACTGCGGTCAACGTCGCAGGAAGATCCCTCAACTGCATTCTGTATGTTTCCCACTCCCCCCGCTTGTTTTGATCAATCGGATAATCCGGCATCATGGTATAGTCGCATGCTAATAGCTTTTCGTCCCGTTGCGCCCTTACCACAGTATCCAGCCAAATACTTAAATCCACTTCCCACTCGTTGCCATTCCATGAAGAATACGCAACGGGGTCCTTATCGGTCCAAGTAGCATCTGGTTTTACACCTATCTCAGTTATTTCATAACAAGCCCGTGTTACTGTATCGTAATAAGCCTTATTTCGATAATCTGGCTTCAATATCCATGTATCCCCACCGAAAACGGCAACCTCATTCTCATCGAAATCAGGCGGCGAGTGTATCGTAGTATGAGCTGGAATCAAGAAACTATCATCAAGTGGTGATTTTCGAGCGTCAAGGGATCTGAGGTATTCTCCTGTTATGGGACTATAGCTGTATATTTTCATTGATTCATCCTTTAATATCGTATGCAATACATAACAGAAATGTTTTTCGGCCTTGCTTCATTTCCACCATCAGGGAGGGTTGAATCATTACTGCCTCTTTCGTTTTCTCCACCTACATATAGTAGATTAAAATTTGCATACCCTGAAGCATTAGAATAGCCGCCTTTGTTGCCATGCACATGACTTTTATTTTGGTCCATTTGCTGTGTGCCGAGCACAGCACCTGTCTTCCCATCTCCCCGATTAGTCCTTGCCGCCGAATCGGGATCTATACCGGCACCATTATCCCAGCCCCTCAAAAATACGCCCCTAAAATCCGGAAGATTAAAATGAGAATCATCGACAGTCCCATACATCAATCCAATAGCAGCGAAAAGATTTGAGTAAGTCGTTCGAGAAACGGAGGCTCCGTTGCACTCCATAAGCCTTCTGTCGACCAACTGTGCCTCAGTGGCTTCAAATGGAAGAACGACAATATCCCCAACTTCGGTAAGAATATGCTTCGACCCCATGCAGCCCTGTCCTGAAATAGTGACGTTACCATCTTCGTCCTTCCTTACCATCTCCGGATACGCCTCCAACTCATCCGCCACATGTTGCCTGGTCGCCAGCACCACCGCCGGATCCACCTTCAGCTCCACAGCAGCACTATCCGAAACCTCCAGGATCATTTTCACGTAAAGATCCTTGGACGCCCCCTGGATAATCTTGGGTTTGTACGTGTGGGGATACTTGCCGATGGCAATCAGGTTGCCGTCCGGGTCGAAGAGGCCCACCTCCCGGATGTCGAAGTCTCCCACATCGGATGGAATGAAGGCCTCCACCACCAGCCAGTTGCTGTTGGTTTCATCCACAGAGATATGGTTGATACTTCCGCGCCACACTTCGTTGATCAACGTGGTCCGCTGAAGCATGGCTGCCAGCTCTAGGCCCGCATAGGATCCATTGCCATCACCCACGGCCAGGGTGGAGAAGCTCACGGGCGTACCCAGGACCGGCGAGTTGGCGAACATCGCCTTGCCGGTGTTGGTTAAGGTTGTGAAGTAGGATTCTGCCATTGGTGTTTCCTTTTCTTAAGGATAGATACAGGTGGTTTCGATCATCTGGGTTCCCAGGCCAAAGTAGACGGGCCCGGACTCTTCCAGGCTTTCGGGTTGCCAGGGGAAGACAGAGACGGTTTCGGCGTATTGTCCGGCCATGGCCATGTGGATTGTGCCCTGCCCTGTCAGGTATGTGATCACGGCATCGAGCTTGGAGCGGACGTTCTTGTAGGCTTCGATGAGCTGATCTGCCCAGGCGTAGGCCTGATCGGTGACGCCCTGGTCGGTGACTTCCACGCGTACCCGGAAGTGGTAAGGCTGGCCGTCGTAGGTCCACCACTCTTCCACGGTGCCGCCGCCGAGCACGTCGGCGATGGCGCCCTCGATGGCGGCCGGGGTTCCTTTTTGTCGATGCCGGGCAACGGAGTTCCGGACAAGGGCCCTCTTTTTTTCAAGGGTCAGGCTGTCGTCCCAGAAGTCCACCTTGAACTGCCAGGCCAGGTGGGTGAGGAGGGGCTCCTCCAGCTCGTCCCACCGGCTGTATATATATAAGGAGTCGATGGCCTGGTTGATCTGTTTCAGGTCGTCATCGATGGCGCTGGCGGCTGCCCGGATGCTTTCGTCTCCGGAGATAGACGCGGGGAGGATGTCCGCAAAGGTAATGTCGGGCAGGCGCTTACTCATCTTCCACCCCCGCGTAGTTCAGGGTTTGAGTGCCTGCCTGGGCCACCTGGGTGGTGGCCAGCTTTTGAAATGAGGGAGACCGCAGCACCACGCGTTTTGCGCCGGCACTCTTTAAGCGGAAAACCAGTTCGTCGGGGTTGATGTCACGGCCCAGCTTTTCGCATTGCCAGGCTGTGTAGTCGGCAATGGCCTTGCTCACCCGGCTTTGAATTTCTGAAATGGCCTCCTGGTTCTCTCCGGAAATAAAATAGTCGGCATCGATGTCGAAGCCCACCGGCACCGGAGCAATGACGGACACCCTATCCGTCAAGGGCCTTCGGTTCTTCGGCGTCACGGCATCGGCCACGGTTTGCAAAATGGTTTCATCCGGAAGCCTGCCTCCGGAGAGGAGCACCACCACCTGGACGGTGGCGTCTGCAGGTGAGACCACGGCCACGTCGGCGATCTCCTGGTGGGCCGACTTGGCCCAGTAGATGTAGGCCCCTTCGGGACCTGCAACCGAGTACTTGTCCGGGGCGTTGTGGATCCGTTCCCTGTAAGGCTCGTTGCCTTCTTTGTCGGCACCGCCCGTGGATGTGATGGTGTTGGAAACGCTCACCACATAGGGGACCGGATCCACAACCTGGTTGATCTGCCCCGGCACGTAGCCGTTGCCCACAGTGCCCGTGGCCATGCAGGTTACGGGCACGTCAACAAAGGTGTCTCCCATGGCCACCTCGGCATAGCTCTCCGTCTTGAAAAAGAGCGTGCCGTCCGGAGAGACGCGGGTCCCTTTGTTGATGGCCACCACAAACCCCAGGGCCTCGGCAATGGAAAACCGGCATAGGGTTCCGGCGGCAGAGGAGTCCAGCCGCTCCGTCTCCGTAAAGGCCCCCAGGTGATCCAGGTGATCGCCTTCGCTGTAAGCCAGGAGGTTCATCTTCCCCGCGTGGTTGATAAGCTCCCGCTGCTGCACGATGATGGAGGCCAGGCCCATGAGGAAGAGGCGCTCCGGATCCGCAGGGGCCAGGGATTTGCCTGTGATGCCCTCGTGCACGGTTAAAATATTGCTGATGGTTTTCTCGGCATCAGCTTCCACAAATTGGATGTCCGGAAGGTTCTTAAGGCTCATTGATTTTAATCCTCACCACGGGGATCAGTGTCCCGGCCCGGGCCTTTTCGGCATCGGCCACCCAGGAGACGGAGAGAACATCCACCCCGGGAACATAGGTCTCAATCCCCTGGATCACGGCTGCCGATGCTTTGGCCTTGGCCACCGGAAGCGGCGTGTCCAGGTAATCCGCCTGTGCTCCGAAGGCCCTGTCCAGGGGAAGAGTCCCCACCCGGGTGGCGCACACAATCTGCACCTGCTGCACTATGGCATCGATGCCCGTTGCTCCGATCACCACACGGTCCAGCTGCCCCGTCACATTCAATTCCATTTACGCAAACTCCTTTAGCTTGATAGAGACCGCCGCAACCAGGAGCCGCCCTTTGCCGTCGAATTTCTGCCAATCCTCTTCCATGGAGGTGGTGGCAAACCGCCCGAAGTTGTACCCGCCCACAACCAGGTTCTTTGCCTCTCCGGAGGCCAGCACCTTGCGAACGGCATCGATCTCACCTGAAGGCGAGACACCCAGGCTTTCGGCAAACATCATCTGAAGCGACACCTCGTCCAGGCCCGGGCCAAGAAACTCCAGGACAGGCTTTTTCCCGGTGACGGCATGTTCGGCAAACCGCGCCTTGGATGAGCGCTTGAACTCGTCGAAGGTGCGGATCCGCGTGCGGTTGGTTTCAAAAACAATCTCTCCGAAAGTCCCCACGTCCATTTATCTGTGTCCTTTGGATGCCGGGCTTCCGGAGGTGTCGTCCAGAAGGGTCATGTGTTTGTAGACGGCCCGGCCCAGGGCCGCTGCCATTTTTTCTGTCTGGGCAAACTCGTTGCCCGTTGCGAACCCTTCCACTTTGAGTTCCTTGATAATGTCTGCCACGAGGGCTGCTGCGCTTGTTGCCATGATTATTTGCTCGCAATAACTGTTGTTGATGCGTCCACATGGGGCTTGCCGTCGAACTTGCAAATGGACTTGTCCGTGATCACCCCGCCCAGCTCCCCGCCGCAATCCAGGGTCACTTTATCGGCTTTTACCGTCACTTCCCCGCCCTTCACCGTGATGTCCAGGCTGTGCGTTTTTCTGTCGTAGGCCATGACGGAGCCATCCCCAAAGGTCACATGGGTCAGGTGGGATCCGTCTGCAGGTGGCGCGTCCACGTCGGAGTAGATCGCCCCCAGGACAAAGCCCTGTTCCAGGCCAATGGGAAGGAAGATACAAGCCACCTCTTCCCCCACGTCGGGCATGGCAAAGAACTTATCCGTCTGGGTCCTTGGAAAGAGAACCGGCAGCTTGTGGGTGGGGTGGCCATGGACCTCCACCTTCACGGATCCGCCCACCACTTCGGTCACCGTGCCCACCTGGACCATGCTGTTCACCTTCTCCTCCAGGGCCTTCAAGCGTTTTTCGATCTCGATCATCAGTACCCCAGCACCTTTCTCAGGGTTGCGTTTGTCTTGTATCCGGATCCCAGGGAGTGCTTGGCCTCGTCGATAAAATAGATCCCGTCAAAAATGCCGAACCCCTCCACCCGCACATTGAGCCCGGCCAGGGCCCGGGGATTGCCCACCAGGGAGAAGCTTGCCTTCACCTCCTCCTTGTTCGCGCTCCGGAGTTCGGCCACGGCCTGGGTCTGGGCTTCGGCGATGGACTCCACCCGGCTGTTCACCACCAGGGTCTGACCGGTCTTCGGGCTGTTCTCCGGGGTGAAGGTGTGC
Organism: Desulfoluna spongiiphila; assembly: GCF_900101345.1. Taxonomy (GTDB): domain Bacteria; phylum Desulfobacterota; class Desulfobacteria; order Desulfobacterales; family Desulfolunaceae; genus Desulfoluna; species Desulfoluna spongiiphila. The sequence continues at coordinate 720,831 of NZ_FMUX01000001.1, forward strand.
TCCACCAACCTCTTTTTTGTCGGGTCAAAAAACTGCACCGTGCATGCCCGATAGATGTTGTGGGACTTGGTATTGAACGACCAGGTCAGAATCTCGGAGGCCCCCTTTTTCAAGGTGAACACCGGAGCCTTGGCTTCAAAGGTTTTCCCCTCATAGAGAACCAGCTTCTCCTCGGCCATCTTCAGATTGAGCCCACGCGCCCGGCAGAGCCTTGCCAAAAGAGCAAGATCACTCTCCTTGCTCTGGGTCACCCGCTCATACGGTGCGTCCTGGTCGGCGCTGAAAAAAAGGGAGAGCCCGTGCTCTGCCGCGATGCCCCCTGCCAGCTGCTCCAGGGTGATGGCTTCCCACACCCGTTCCTTCAACTCGTTCTTGATGGCCGTGGAAGTCATGGAGCTGATGGCCTTCATGGTCACGATGGCAGGAGGCCCGCTTGATGTGATGTCATCCACCTGAAAGGATCCGCAGGAAAGAGAAAGATCCCCCAGGTCGCCCCATGCCGAGCACTCAATCTCCGCCTTTACCCGGGAGCCCTTCTCCGGAAACCAGTCTCCGGACCAAAGCCCGCCGGTGTCCTCCAGGGTGATCTGAAGATCATCGGCCTTTCCCGATGCAAAATCGGTGTAGGTCATGCTCTTTAAATAAGGTGAGATCTCTTTCGAGATGTCCTTGCCTTCAAAGGTCAGGTTCAGTCGTGCTTGTCTCATCATAATTTCCAGGGGGGTAAAACGGTTTCGGCTTTCTTTTCCGTGTCCGGGATCACCAGCTCAATCCCGGCGCTGAAGACCACGGTCTCCCGGTGCTCCGGGTTGGCCGCAATCAGTCGGGCCATGTGCATCTCGCTTCCCATGCGGGTCAGGGCGATGGCATCCCACATGTCGCCCTGCCGTGTGGTGTATGAATCAGGCAAAAGCGCGCCTCCTGTCGTCGTGATAAACCTGTGCCTGGGTTTTTCGGAATTGGTCTTGGCTCTCCATGAGAGCTTGGTCCGCCGCAGCTTTGAACCCCGCAACGTCGGAGCCATGCGCCGCAATTTGAATGGTGGGTTTGTATTCGATGTTGGTGGCAGCAGGCGTCGGCATGGGTTTCAATTCGGACAAGCCCTGACGGCTTCCGGCCTCCCGGGCCGTCTGAAGCTTTATGACTTCGGCATTGGCCGTACGGGAAAGTTGCTGTGCTTGGCCCCTTGAGTTGGCAAGGATAGGAGACAACTCCGCGACTTTAGCTTTTGTTGCTGCATCGGGCTGAGCAACGGACTTATCCTTGTCTCCTCCGGTAAAAAAACTCACCACTTTGCCCACCATCTTTGCCGCAAAGGTGATGGCCTTCAGCGTTGCAAGGAAGGGCAATAAAACCGTCTTCATCACAAAGCCAAGGGCTTTGCCCACCACCTTGCCCACCGTCGCAAAGGCGCCCATGGCCTTGCCGCCTTCGTCGATGGGACCGATCAACTCCTTGAACCATTTGACGATGGGTCCGAAGACTGAGCCCAGGGCCTCCCGAATCGGGGCAAAGGCCTCGCCAATGGCCCCGAAGGCTGAGCTCAGGGCCTCCCGGATCGGAGCAAAAGCCGCCCCGATAGCCCCGAAGGCCTCTCCCACAGCTGTCTTCATTTCGCGTACGGCCTCGATGACGGGCTCAAGCCCCTCTTGCAGGCCAGCCCAGACACCACCGCCGAAGGACTTCAACAGCTTCCACGTGTTGTCCACCAGGTTGGTGAAGGGCTCAAAATTCCGATAAAGAGCCACGGCCCCGGCAGCCAGGGCCGCAACACTCATTACCGCAATACCGATGGGGTTGGCGGACATGGCCACGTTAAAGGCCCATTGCGCGACCGTCATCATACGGGTGCCGATGGCCGCCACCTTCTGAGCACGGGAGAGCACAACGGTTTTCAAGGTTGCCGCGCTCATGCTCAGATTCACCAGCTCGTACATTTTCTTTGCCTGGAGGAGGCCACTGCTGACAAAGGTCCAGGCATATCCGCCCGCCACAGCTGCGGTGGTCAACGCAATGGTCCCGCCCGTGAGGAGTCCCACCACCTTTGTGACGGTGGGAAACCTCTCCGCCGCTGCCGTCAGGCCCCGCGTCACAAAGGCAAGGCCATGGGCCGTGGCTGTGATCACCGGGGTCAGGGTATTGCCGAAGACAATGGCAAGGCCCTCCGCAGCCGAACCAAGCCCCTTCAGGGCCCCGATGGTGGTGTTGTCCATCACCTTGGCGATGGATTCAGCCGTGGCTTTTCCTTCCCTGACTTTCTTGACGTATGCCTCAATGCCGTCTTCACCGGCCTTTGAGAGCAGCTCCGTGATGCCCGCCGCCGACACCTTACCGAAAATGGTCTTCACCACGTCCAGCTTTTCAGCGTTGCCCATGCCCTTGGTGGCCTTGGAGAGATCCCCGAGAATATCCGTCATGGGCCGGATGTTTCCCTCGGCATCGGCTGTGCTGACCCCAAGCTTTGCCAGGGCTTCGGATGCTTCTGCAGACGGCGATGCAATACCCAGCACCATGCCCTTCAGCGTGGTGCCTGCCATGCTCGCCTTGATCCCCACGTTACCCAGCAGCCCGGCCATGGCCGAGGTCTCCTCCAGGGACATCCCCGCCTTGGAGGCAATGGGGGCAACGTACTTCATGGTCTCCCCGAGCATCTCCAGGGAGGTGTTGGAGCTGGTAAAGGTTCGGGTGAGCACGTCGGAGACGCGGCCCATGTCCGTTGCCTCCAAGCCGAAACCGGACATGATGTCCGAGGCGATGTCCGAAGCCATGCCCAGCTCCACTGCCCCGGCCTTGGCCATGTTGAGCACGCCCGGCATAGCGGAAACGATTTGCGTGGTGCTGAACCCCGCCATGCCCAGGTACTTCATCCCCTGGGCCGCTTCACTGGCCGAAAAGGAGGTGGTGGAGCCCAGCTTCCGGGCCGATGCCGTCAGGGCCTCGAAGTCTTTCCCCGTGGCTCCGGTGAGGGCCTTCACCTCCGCCATGCTCTGCTCAAACCGGGCCGAGATCATGGTCGGAAACGCCACCGCCGTTCCAATGGCTGCCGCGTCAAACAGCTTGCCCTGCATCCCAGCGCGTTTGTCCTGCAGGGCCTTCTGCTTCATCATCACCTTCTGAAGCTTCTCCTGCTTATGACGCGCAGTATCGATGGACTGAGCCAGTTTCTGATTGTGTTTCACCAGCTGGGCCGTCTTGATCCCGGCAGAGGTCATCTCCCGCCGCAACTCAGAAAGGGAAGCCCTCTGATTGCCCAGGGATGTTTTCAGCTTTTTGGCCTTACGGTTTACCGCGTCAAACTGGCTTTTTAACTTTTTGGTGGGCTTGGCCGTGGCGGCCAGCTGCGCGGCAAGCTCCTTGCTCTCCTCCTGGGCTTCAAAGAACTGCCGTTCCGTCTCCCTGATTTCTTTTTTCAGGGAGGTAAAACGGTTGGACTTCTCCCGGCTTTTTTCAAGGGAGGAGATCTGCTTGCCGAGCATGCCCACTGTTTTGGATGCGTTCATCATGGCCCCGGAAAATTTCGGGGTCATGGCACCGTCCAGTTTAAAGCCCAGGGTGTATACTTTTGCGGTCATGCGCTTGCAGCCTCATTCATTACGGTTAACCACTCGGAGAGTTGCGGCAGGGGCATCCGGTAATAAAAATCAACGCCGGTGTGGGATACCCTTGCCATGTCAAAGCAGAGTTTCTTCACTTGCCTGGAGGTCAGCTCTCCGTATCGAGCAAAAAAGCCTGGGTCTCGGAGACAACCCGGTGGCAGTCCTTGATGGGCAGTGCCCGAATCGCCTCAAAGGGAAGGTCGGTGGCGCGACTTGCCAGCACCGCGCAAAACCCGGAGCTGGTCAGAAGAGGCACCACAGGATGGCCGCCGGTGGCAAAGTACTCCCTCTCCGCCTGCGCCATGTCCTCACCCGTGAGCCCCTCCAGGTCCAGGTTGATTGTTTTGATCTCTTTGCCTTCAAAGGTGATCGCTTTTTTCAGTTTGATTTCCATCTTGTTTTCCCTTTTTCAAAAATGTCTACGCGTAGACATCGGTTTGATCGTTACAGCCCCAAGGCCTTGTTCACATCGGACAGACAGTCCACGCCGTTCACCGTGTAAAGGTTGTTGAGTTTGTCGATGAGGATGCTTTCCATCCCGTCGATCATGAGGTTAAAGCGGGTGAGTTCCAGCTCCACGCTGGAGTCGTTGCCCTCCCCCACGGCAAACTTGCCGAAGCTGGTCTTTTTGGTGGATCCCTGGCCGGAGATCCGCACGGGCATCACCTTTCGCACGCCGCTTGCCGTGTCTTGGACCTGCATGGCCCCGCGCAGGTCCACCACGTGGGGAACGGGCATGTTGAAGAGGTTCACGTCCTGGCTGATGGTCCGAAAGTTGATGGTCATGGCCATGGCCCCGATGTGCCCGAGGATGGGAACCGAGATCTCACCCAGGATACCGGCCCCTTTAAGGGAGGCGTTCAGGGGCTCGATGTCCGGCACGGTGACGTCCACCACGCCCATCATGTCCTTGGCGCCGCCGTAGTAGAGGCGAAAGTTGGTCAATACTTCAGGGGTATTCATGCGCGCACTCCTGTGTGGTTTTAAGGATGTCTACGCGTAGACATCCGAAAACCTGTTAAGCGAAAATTATGCAAAAAGGGTTGAGAAGTAGGCCGGGTCGTACTCCTGGATGAAGTCGATCTCCCGGGCGGGTGACGGGGGCGTCATGTAGACATGGAACCGGGAAATCCCGTCCATCATGTCCGTCACCGCGTTTTCATCGGCCTGGAACTCCACCCGCGCGCCCAGGAGAAACTGCCGGGACACCAGCCCGTCCAGCCACATCTGGGCAGAATCCCGGATGGTCTCAATGAGCCGCCGCTTTGCCGGGGCGTCTACCCTGGACCAATGGCTCAGGATCAGGGTGTTGCCCACCCAGGTGAACATCCGGCTTACTGAAACCCAAGAGTCCTTGGGATCGGTGTTGGCCGGGTAGCAGGCCGTCCGGTTGCCCCAGCACTTCCACCCACCGATAAAATTCAGGGCCGTCACGATGCCGTTGCCGTTCAAATAATTCGCCTGCTCCGGCTGAAGCCACACCTCGTTTCCGTTTGCCACCATGGCGTCCATCTGAAAGTTGTGGTTGGAGGGCGAGGCGTAGGGGATGTCCTCGTTGTCCGCATCCACCCTGGCCATGAGCCCGGCAAGCTGGGTGGACATGTGAAAGGTCTTCGTGCCCAGCTTCACCCTGGGCCAGCAGACCACCTGGGCCGGATCGGTGAGGTTGTTCTGGTTCTTGTACTCCGGGGCGTCGCTGTACCGGGTCACGGTGGCGTCATCGATGTCGATAATCGCCTTGCAGGAGAACAGCCCGTTGATGGTTTTGGCCTTGGCCGTCATCACCGCCGACACCGTGGAGGCCGAAGACCAGCCCGGGGCAACGATGAGCCCGGGCACCAGGCGATACTTGGGGAACACCTCGTTCACCAGCTCCAGGCCGGTGAGGGCCCCGGTCTCAGAATCCACCCCGCCCACGATATCCGCCGCCGTCACCTTGGACGGATCCGCATAGGTGTAGGTTCGGTTGATGGTATCCCCCGCCGTGATGGATCCGGTGGCCATGCGCCGGATCACCCCGGCAACCCGGTCCACCTCATAGTCCGTGTCCTCCACGTAGGTGGTGGACTTGTCCGAAGAGGTCACCACCACCGGCCCCAGGAGGTCCCCGTGGTCCAGCTTGATCTCGTCATCGGCAAAGGTGGCCGCGCCTTCGGCCACATCAGCCTTGTGAACCGCCGGGTCAAAGACGTTGATGAAGACAATGGGGGCCAGGGCGAACAGGGCAAAGTGGGAGTAGATGAACTCGCAAAGCGTGTACTTCTCCCAGGCGTCGGAATAGCCCAGCAGCTCAACGGCCTCTGAATAGGTATAGGCCATGGTCACCTTGTTCACCGGCCCTGCCCCGCCCTTGGCCAGGTGCACAGGGGCCGTGCCCACCACCACCGGCAATGAGGCAGAAACCCTCCGGGGCGGCGTGATGGACGTGGGCATCTGCGATGCGTAAACACCGTGTCTGTATGTCATGATTACTTGGCTCCTTTCGCTTCGGCGTATTTCCGGGCCAGAAGGGATTCA
>NZ_FMUX01000001.1:726953-728457 GCF_900101345.1 Desulfoluna spongiiphila
GCCGTGGAAGTCATGGAGCTGATGGCCTTCATGGTCACGATGGCAGGAGGCCCGCTTGATGTGATGTCATCCACCTGAAAGGATCCGCAGGAAAGTGAAAGACCCCCCAGGTCGCCCCATGCCGAGCACTCAATCTCCGCCTTTACCCGGGAGCCCTTCTCAGGAAACCAGTCTCCGGACCAAAGCCCGGCAGTGTCCTCCAGGGTGACCTGAAGATCATCCGCCTTGCCCGATGAAAAATCGGAATAGGTCATGTTCTTTAAATAAGGTGAGATCTCTTTTGAGATGTCCTTGCCTTCAAAATTCAGGTTCAGTCGTGCTTTTCTCATCATGCTTTCCAGGGGGGTAAAACGGTTTCGGTTCTCTTTTCCGTGTCCGGGATCACCAGCTCAATCCCTGCGCTGAAGACCACGGTCTCCCGGTGCTCCGGGTTGACCGCAATCAGCCGGGCCATGTGCATCTCGCTTCCCATGCGGGTCAGGGCGATGGCATCCCACATGTCGCCCTGCCGTGTGGTGTATGAATCAGGCAAACGCGCGCCTCCTGTCGTCGTGGTGAATATCCGTCATAACCTTCCGGACTCGCTCTTCGCTCTCCATCATGCTCTGATCCGCCGCCGCCTTGACTTCGGCAACGTTGGAGCCGTTGGCCGTGATATTAATCTGGGGTTTGTACTCAATAGCGGTGCTGGAACTGTTCATGGCCGCCGGGGAAACCTCTGGAAATTTCACAGGGGCCACGCCCTGGCTCTGTCTCTCAGGGAAAGGCACCACATTATCCGGGGGCGTGGGAATGTTCCCGGCGACATTGCCCACCTTTGCCGCCTTTTCTGCTGTTTCAGTGTCTTCATCACTCCCGAAGCCAAAAAAGCGGCCTCCGATTTTCATGAATTTCTTGATCTTTCCCCATATGGAGTCCACCAGCTTCTGGAACGGTTCGAACTTCTTGTAAAGAACAGCACCAAGCCCCACCAGGATGGCCACACCGCCGACAATCAACCCGATGGGGTTGGCGTTCAGAGCCACGTTCAAGGCCCATTGTGCTGCTGTCATGGCATAGGTGCCGATGGCTGCTGCCTTCTGAGCAGCTGAAAGGGCCACGGTTTTAATCGTTGAAGCCGACATGCAAAGATTCACCAGCTGATACATTTTCTTAGCCTGGAGCAGGCCGCTGCTGACAAAGGTCCAGGCGTAGCCACCCGCCACAGCTGCGGTGGTCAAAGCAATGGTCCCGCCGGTGAGGATTCCCACCACCTTGGTGAGGTTGGGGAACTTTTCGGCTGCTGCCGTCAGGCCCCGCGTAACAAAGGCAAGGCCATGGGCCGTGGCAGTGATCACCGGAGTCAGGGTATTGCCGAAGACAATGGCAAGGCCCTCCGCAGCAGAGCCCAAACCCTTCATGGCCCCCACGGTGGTGTTGTCCATCACCTTGGCGATGGATTCAGCCGTGGCTTTTCCTTCCCTGACTTTCTTGACGTATGCCTCAATGCCGTCTTCACCGGCCT
>NZ_FMUX01000040.1 GCF_900101345.1 Desulfoluna spongiiphila
CAGAAACTGAGGCAGAACTAATCAAAAAGTCTCTTCAGGCCCGACAAGACGAAATAGATCGAATCCCCATTGAAGGAAAATTTGGACAAGCAAAGAGACGATACTGTCTTGGCCGTGTCATGACAAAATTAGCAAAGACCAGTGAAACTGCCATCTCACTATGCTTTTTAGTTATGAATCTTGAAAAATGGCTGAAAGCCATTTTGTTGTGCCTGTTTTTCAAAGAGCCAATTCGGTGGTGGCCGTTTAGAGTGTCACGTTTTGCATCTGCAGCTGACTAACCCCATGTCCTGAAATTAATCGCGCAAAATTGTTCAGCAACCCCTAGTTACTACTTTTTTGAATAACCCAGTTTTCACGATACCCCAAGCAATCCCGGTTATTGCTTGGGGGAGGTTGCCTTTTATGAAATATCCGGGCTATGGTACCTGCCGGTGGCACTCAAGAAAAACGTCACGTATTTCATTTCAGGAAACATAAAGAAATTTCAGGAGAAACAATGAAAATCTATACATCATTTTTACTCAGCCTGGTTGTGCTTCTCTCTGCAAGTTCACTGGTCTTTGGTGCAGAAACAGCCACTGGGACCAACAAGCCCGGAGAGATCAGGGCCGCCATGGAGACCAGCAAAGGCGTGATCAACCTGACCCTTTATGCCGACAAAGCCCCCGTCACCGTGGCCAACTTTGTGAACCTTACCAACCGCGGCTTCTACGACGGCCTGATCTTTCATCGCGTCATCGACAACTTCATGATCCAGGGCGGTTGCCCCCAGGGCACAGGGCGCGGCAACCCCGGTTACCGGTTCCAGGACGAATTTCATCCTGATCTTCGTCACAGCGGCCCCGGCACCCTCTCCATGGCAAACTCAGGCCCCAACACCAACGGAAGTCAGTTTTTCATCACCCACGTGGCAACCCCCTGGCTCGATAAAAGGCACTCCGTGTTCGGCCATGTGGTGAGCGACAAAGATCAGGAGGTGGTGAACAAGATCAACCGCGGGGATCGCATCATCAAGGTGACCATTTCAGGCGACACACGCGCCCTGCTTGACCAGCAAAAAGAGCACATTGCAGCGTGGAATAAAGTCCTCGACTCAAAATGATTCCGGTGGGCCGGAGCGTCCCGTCAGAAGGTCCATGCATGGACGAATAAGGGTTGTGCCATTTTTCAATGGCCCAACCCTTTTTTTATTCCTCTATGTAACGTCAGTTTTTTTCGTCACCGTGAGGTGTCCAGCCTTTTTTCGAGGACGCGGACGCCTAAGGTCAGCGAGAGGGTGAGGGCGAGGTAGAGGAGGGCCACCACGTTGTAGGTTTCGAAGAACTGAAACGTGGAGGCGGAGTAGACCTTCCCCAACTGGGTGATGTCCTGGACACCCAGGGCGGAGACCAGGGCGGAATCCTTGATCATGGCCACAAAGTCGTTGGCCAGGGGAGGGAGCACCGTTCGGATGGCCTGGGGGAGGATGACATGCTGCATGGCCTGCCGTCGGCTCATGCCCGAGGCAATGGCCGCTTCCATCTGACCGGAGGGGATGGACTCGATGCCCGCCCGGAAGATTTCTGCGATAAAGGCGCTGTAGCCCAGGGTGAGGGCGAGGATGGCCCGAACAACAAAGCTGATGTCCCGGACGCTGATCTTATCAAAGAGGCCCGCTTCGATGAGGGGCGAGGCGACCCAGTTGAGGCCTTTCACCAGGGAAGGGGCCCCCACAAAGGCGATGTAGTAGAGAATGATCAGCATGGGGATGCCGCGGACGATCTCTATGTAAAAGGTTGCCACTTCACGGATCACCCGGTTGGAGGAGATGCGCATGAGCCCGAAGAGGAGGCCCAGGGCCGTGGCTGCCGCATAGGCGATGAGGGAGACATAGAGGGTGGTGTAAAGGCCCCGGGTGAGGGCGGAGAAGATGACCCCGTAGGATTCGCTCCGCACCATGTGCCAGGTGGCGATACAGCCGAGAAACAGGGTGGCCAGAAGCCACGAGGGGATGGACGAAAAAAGGGGGAAACGCCGATGTGCAGCTTTCATGGGGGCTCCGAAAAACAGGGAAGAGTGGTCTGTACGTCAGACGGCCCTTCATCCCATGGGATGAAGGGCCGCTGCATCAAGGCGAGCTACTTGTTGTACTCGTAGAACCACTTGGTGTTGAGCCTGTCCAGAAAGCCGTCTTTTTTCATGGACTCGATGGCCTGGTTGAAGGGATCGACAAGATCGGAGCCCTGGGTAAAGATGAACCCGAACTCTTCGGTGCCCAGGGGGCCGCCCACCATTTTCAGCTTGCCGGGCATGGCGCCCATGTAGCCTCGGCTGGAGGCAGCATCCATGAGGACCATATCCACATCCCCGGCCAGCATGGCCTGAACCGCGGCGCCGAAGTTTTCAAACAGCTTGATGCGGGGGTTGGCTTCGTTGCCGTCCAGGACGCTGTAGACACCCACGTAGAAGTTGGTCGTGCCTGCCTGGGAGCCGATGAGGAGTTTCTTGTCCGCAGCAAACTCCTTCTCGTCTACAAAACGGTCTTCATCGGCGCGCACCAGCATGAACTGCTGGGTGACCATGTAGGGCTCGGAGAAGTCCACCTGCTTTTTGCGCTTTTCGTTGATGGTGATGCCGTCCATGCCCACATCGAACTGGCCCTCCCGGATGGCGGAGATCATGGTGTCCCAGGTGCAGACATCCCACTGGATCTCGCAGTTGAGGCGGCGCCCGATCTCATTGACCGCATCGTATTCCCACCCCACGGCCTTGCCGGTTGCCGGGTCCACAAAGTTCAGGGGCGTGTAGTCGTTGCCGGTGACGGCTGCGACCTTTCTTCCTTTGAGGTCGGGGAGGGTATCGCTGGCCACTGCAGCCGTGGTGACGGTCAACAGGGTTGCCAGGACGGCGATACAGGCTTTTCCAGTCCACTTCATCTTGTCTCTCCTTCATTCCGGGTGCAACGCGAGGTTCCCTCGCATGGTTCAGGCGTCTTTTTTCATAACAAAAAAAGAAAAATCGGAACCATTCATATAACCTGGCCGGTGCGCAAGTCAACCATTGCCTACGGCAGCAAGGGTGGTGGAGTCACTCAGGCAAAGCACCTTGAACGCTGGTTGCACCCGCGCTTTAACCCTTGTTGTCGCGTCGTAGTCATTGGCACGGAACACGTGGTACCATATGGGCACGGGTGCAGGCGGGGCACCGGGCGGATTACATCACAGCGGCATTCTTGTGGGGGGTGCTCCTTTCATTTGGAGACATATGCCCGGCTAAAGGTGGGGCAGGGGCTCTTCGTTAGCCGCCCAGTGCGCGTCCGAAGGAAAACCGCGTCATTTATCAAGGCGCGCGACCCCTTTCCGGTTCTATTTTTTTGCCTTTTTCTTCTTTGGCTTGGGTTTGGGCAGCTCTTTTTCTGTCAACGCAACCAATTCACTCAGCCAGTCTCTGTCTTCAAGTTGGTCTTCAATTAGAAAAGAGGGTTTTGCTCCGGGATAGGCCGGGGCTTCAACCACATCACCTATGAACGCTCTGCCCGTTTGGGTGGGTTTCACAAACAACTGGTCATTGCAGACCAGTGCAACGACTTTGTCGTTGCAATATATCGCGTACTCCCCAAACATTTTTCTATAGCGGACCAATCCCGGGTTTTCGATCTGATCAACTATGAATTCAACAAACTTTATATCTGATGCCATATGAGTTTCTCCTTGACCTTGACATGGTGTGAACCTTTAGGGTGTCATTAAACGCAGATGGCCCGGTCATTATGGGACAATCTATCATGTTTACCTGGATAGTCGCCATGGCCGGGGCTTGAAACAAACGAATACTCTCTGGGGGAGCTGCCGTCTATGTACAAAATAAGCCATTTTTCAAAGCAGACCAAATTATCCCCCCGAATGCTCAGGCATTACGACAGCATTGGCTTGTTGCAGCCGCAGCATGTGGATGAGGAGACAGGGTACCGGTATTACGCAGAGGCCCAGTTTCAAGATGCCATGGAGATCATTCGGCTGAAGCGCTTCGGATTTTCCTTAGAGCAGATAAAGGGGCTCCTTGAAAACCATGACCCGGAGTATTTCCGAGGCATGCTGCGTATGCAGATCCGGACGTCGGATCAGCTCCTCAGGGAAGGGAGCTCGATCATCGATGAGATGGAGCAGCTTCTCAGCCAGGGGGATGATCTGCTGGGCAGGATGGTCCAGGCTGAGGCATACGGCATGTATACCGGGGTGGAGCCGGAGCGGTATGTCATTCGCAAGCGAGCCGTCATGGCCGAAGACGAGATGGACGAAACCGTTGAAAACCTGCACGAGGACGCCGAAAACAGGGGGCTGTTTCCGTACAACCTGTCAGGCGCTGTGTACCATGGCGAAGATCACGACCGGAATGCCGTGGACGTGGAGGTGTTCGTCCCGATCAGGAACAAAACGGGGGAGCCGCAACCATCGGGCAGCAACCCGTGTCCGGAGCACCAGTTGGCTGTCTTCCCCTCCCACACCGTGGTCACGACCCTTCACACAGGACGGTATGACGACATCGGGTTTGCCTGGCATGCCATCGAAACATGGATCGAGCAGTCGGACTACAAACAATCCGGCAGCCCTTACGAGGTGTTTCTTCGCTCAACGGAATCAGCCGTTTCGGAGCACGAGTATGTAACCAGGGTCTGTTATCCCGTTGAAAAATCATGACGGATTGCAAAGGGGGCATAAATCCAAAACGCTTTCATTCAAGGCCGCCTGAAGCAAAGCCGACCTGAATGGTCACGGAAACACACAAGGGAAAAACATCATGTTATCACGACGTAACTTTATCAAATGGACGATGATCGCCGGAGGAAGCCTGTTCCTCCCGACATTTCAAATCAAGACCTCCAACGCCATGGATTTCAAGGGCTGGTATATGCCCGAAGAGGGGGAGCCCCACACGCGGACCTGGTTGGCCTTTATCGCCAGCCGGGACATCTGGTCAAGAAAGCAGATCCCCGAGGTTCAGCGCAACCTGGCAACCATCGCCAAGACCATCGCCACATATGAACCGGTCTCCATGCTTGTGAGGAAGCAAGACATGGGCAGAGCAAAAGAGCTTATTGGCGGCCCCAATGATCACAACTACCCCATCGAGCTGATCGAATTCGATATGAATGATCTGTGGATACGCGATACAGGGCCCATCTTTGTGGTGAACGGGAAGGGGCAAAAATCTGCCGTTAATTTCAACTTTAACGGCTGGGGAGAAGATCAGGACTATGAACGTGACGCAAAGGTCGCTGACTTTGTAGCAAAAAAGGCGGGGGTGAGCATTGTCCGGTCCAGCATGGTGATGGAGGGGGGCTGTTTCGAAGTGGACGGCAAAGGCACCGCCATCATGACAGAGAGCTGCATCCTCAACGACAACCGGAATCCGGGCAAAAGCAAAAAAGAAGTTGAAGACGAGTTAAAAAAGGTGCTTGGGCTGAGAAAAATCATATGGCTCAAGGGCATTAAAGGCAGAGATATCACGGACGGTCACACCGATTTTTATGCCCGTTTTGCAAGGCCCGGTGTGCTGGTGGTGAGTCGCGATTCAGACAAAGCCTCCTATGACTATCGGGTCACACGGGAAAACATCCACATCCTCAAATCCTCCACCGATGCCGACGGCAACCCATTTGAAATGATTATTCTTGATACACCGTGGGATATCAATACGAGGTACGGAACAGAGAGCTTTGCCGCAGGTTACGTGGGATACTACGCGTGCAATGGTGCGATTATCATGCAGAAGTTCGGGGACAAAAAAGCCGACCGCGTGGCCAGGAAAAAAATAGCAAAGGCGTTTCCCCATCATCGCATTGAACAGATCTCCATTGACGGCATCGCCAGCGGGGGCGGGAGCATCCACTGCGCCACCCAGCAGGAGCCAAAGGCCTGAAAGGGGTGCTGAACATCATAAAGGCAGGTGGCGGAAAGGCCATGTCGGCATGCCCTTCATGCACCGTGCATGAAAGGGGAACCAAAAAGGGGAGGGGCGGAATCATCCTTTGCAGAACCAAAGGAGAATCGTCCCTCCGCTTTTATTTTTAGGTGGTCGGCGTTCTGACTGACCCAGGAACTGTTTGATTTTTCGTCAAAATCTGTCATTATATTCGGTGTTTCATCATCGGTGAGACCCTCAACTCTGTCCTCTTCGGCCCCTCCCCCATAAGCTCTCTTCGAAAAACCGGGCCACGTCCCTCGCACATTCAATATCCAGCCATACCAAGTCTCTCTATCACTCAGCATCGCCTTGCAGGCTTTTTCATGTTTCGAGGCGCTCAATTTTCCGCAATCGCGACCCCGCAGAGGTGTCCGGGCGCACCATGCCAATCGTCAGGCATGGCTCTTCTTGGCTGATTGCAAGCGCAATCGAGGATTCGGGTGAGGGAATCCTTGCTTCGGATCTGTGTGTGGGAACCGGCATTCCCGCCACGACGTTGACACGCTACAAACACAGGAGGACAGTTCATGAGATATTCGGTTATCACCATACTCTGTATGACCTTGACACTGTTTGCCGGCTTGACCACGCAGGCTTCAGCGCGGGAGGCCCTTGACCGTACGGTCCTGCCGATCCAAGAACCGGAAAGGCCAACCTACAGCGAACTCGATGTGCGTAACGTGGAAACACCGCCTTTGTTTGAGGTCAAGGCCCCCAAGAAAGCCCCCAACATCGTCATCGTGCTCATTGACGACATAGGCTTCGGTGGCCCCAGCACCTTCGGCGGCCCCATTCAGACACCGACCTTGGACATGCTCGCCGCGCAGGGCATCACCTACAACAACTTCCATACCACGGCCCTCTGCTCGCCGACGAGAAATGCCCTCAAAACCGGGCGCAACCATCACACCGCCAACACCGGGTCCATCATGGAGTCCTCAACAGGGTTTCCCGGGAACACCGGGCAGGTGCCCAACAGCGTTGCGCCGCTGGCTGAGATGCTTCGCCTCAACGGGTACAGTACCGGCGCCTTTGGGAAGTGGCATGAAACCGCTGCCTGGGAGACAAGCGTCTCCGGCCCCTTTGACCGCTGGCCCACCCATCAGGGGTTTGACAAGTTCTACGGGTTCATCGGAGGCGAGACCGATCAGTGGTATCCGCTGATCTACGATGGGGTCATCAAGGTGACGCCGCCGAAGACGGAGAATTACCACTTCACGGTTGACATGACCAACCAGGCCATCCAGTGGGTAAAGGCCCAGCAGTCCATGACCCCGGACAAGCCCTTCCTCATCTACTTTGCCACCGGCGCGGTTCACGCACCGCACCATGTTCCCAAGGAGTGGATCAAAAAGTACAAGGGCAAGTTCGACGAGGGCTGGGACAAAATTCGCGAAAAAACCATGGCCCGCCAGAAAAAGATGGGGATAATTCCTTCCAACACCAAATTACCCCCCAAACCCAAGGACATCAAAGACTGGGATGACCTCACCGACGACGAGAAGCGCCTGTTCACCCGTCAGGCAGAGGTGTTTGCCGGGTTCCTGGAGCAGACCGACCACGAAGTGGGTCGCCTCATTGCTGCCATCGAAGAAATCGACGAGATGGACAACACGTTGATCTTCTACATTGCCGGTGACAACGGCACGAGCGCCGAGGGCGGTTTTGTGGGCATGTACAACGAAATGACCTACTTCAACAACGTCACGGAGAAGGTTGAAGACCTGCTCCCGCTCATCGACGAGTGGGGCGGCCCGCAGACCTTCCCGCACATGGCAGCCGGGTGGGCCGTTGCCTTTGATTCACCCTTTATGTGGACGAAGCAGGTGGCCTCGGACTTCGGTGGCACCCGCAACGGCATGACCGTCCACTGGCCGAACGGCATCAAGGAGAAGGGCGGATTACGCCGCCAGTTTTCCCACGTCATCGACATTGCGCCGACCATTCTGGAAGCGGCCGGACTTCCCGAGCCCAAGAGCGTAAACGGTACACCTCAAACGCCCATGGAAGGCACGAGCATGCTGTACTCGTTCAATGATGCAGGCGCCAAAGAGCGGCATACCACCCAGTACTTCGAGATGTTCGGCAACAGGGCGATCTACCATGAAGGCTGGTTCGCGCGGACGATTCACCGTGCCCCCTGGATGGCCGTGAATATGCCTCCCCTGGAGTCGGACACCTGGGAGCTGTTCAACGTTCAAAGGGACTTCAGCCTTGCGAAGAACCTGGCGGACAAATACCCGAAGAAGGTTGCCGAACTGGAGGCACTGTTCATGAAAGAGGCTGAAAAATACAATGCCCTGCCCATCGATGACCGGGTGATTGAGCGAATGAACCCTGCCATTGCAGGCCGACCGGATATCCTGGGCGACCGGACGACACTGACGCTCTACCCCGGAATGGACGGTATGCTGGAGAACACCTTCATGAATGTGAAGAACCGCTCCAAGACAATCACGGCCAAGGTTGCCATCCCCAAAGGCGGAGCAAATGGTGTGATCCTTGCCCAGGGGGGACGCTTCGGAGGCTGGTCCCTTTACATGAAAGACGGCAAGCCAATCTACACCTATAACTTTTTGGGGCTTGAGCGATATACCGTGGAATCCAAAAAGGCAATCCCCGAGGGAGAAGCCACAATTCTACTGGATTTCGTCTACGACGGCGGCGGGCTCGGCAAGGGCGGCAAGGCGACTCTCTCCGTCAACGGAAAGGCCGTGGCCAATGGCCGCATCGAAAAGACCCAGCCCTTGATATTCTCCGCCGATGAAACGGCTGACGTCGGCCTCGACAACCAGACACCGGTGGCCGAAGATATCGGCATCGGGCGCGAAGAGACCCGTTTTACCGGAGAAATCCATAAGATCACCCTTGCGGTAAAAGATGTGAAGTAGCTCCTGGCATGATGCAGTAAAAGCGAAGGGGGCCGGGATGGACGTTGCATTGCCGGGCTCGGCCCCGTGACGCTGAATGACAAATCAAGACACCATGAAAAAGGGTGGGGCAATGGCCAATGCTCCACCCTTTTTCTCGTATTTTCTTATGTTGACATGGTTAGAATAATAAATTATCCCTGTTTGATTGAAACGATAGTATTTAAAGACAGGCAATTCCTTGAATTCAAGTATTCTTAACGGGGGTTCGACGTACCATGGCCAGATCTTTTCCCAGGTGTTTCCGGTTATCACTTCTCGCGATTTTGCTTCTTTCTCATTTTCTTGTGTCCGCCGCGTGTGCGGAGACACCGCACCTTGATGCCGTGGAAGCCCAGCTTCGGCAGCTTGCCCCCGGTTCGGAAGGCACGGTCTGGAAGCGCACAGACGGCAACCTCATTGCCGGGCATGGCGTAAACGGCAGCCATTGGCTGCTGCAGTCTCCCGACTGCTGGGGGCAGGGGGATTGCTCCAGCGCCACCGGTGCCCAGAGGCTTGCCGATGCCATCCGCAGCGATATCGCGGCAGCCCTGGAATGGGTGGATATCACCACCCTGGTCACCTACCCGGACGGCATGTTCCAGGAAGCCATCGTAAGCGGCCTCAAAGAGGCCCTTACCCACAACCCGGACATCACCATTCGCATCCTGGGGGGCACACCCCCTGTCATGGGAAGTGTGGATACGGGCTTGACCGAAACCGCCTCCAACTACATGGAGCGCTTAAAAGCGGATCTGGGGCCGTCTGCGAACAACGCCCGCATCATCGTGGCCGGTGTGGAGACCAGCTGGCTCTACTCCTGGAATCACGCCAAAATGGTCGCCGTGGACGGCAAAACAGTCATCACCGGTGGCCACAACCTCTGGGAAGGTGCCTATGCAGGCGGCCCGAACCCGGTGAGCGATGTCAGCATGCGTTTAACGGGCCCGGCCGCCGAATCGGCCCACACCTTTGCCGACCTGCTGTGGGATTTTGCCGAGACCTGGAGCCAGGACTGGTGGTCACGCCTTTTCTACGTGGAGGTTGTCAAAGGAGAAGGATTTAACTCCATAACTCGGTTTCCCACACCCCACGAGGTCTCCGCCTCACAGGCCGAAGGGGACGCCCCTGTCCTGGCCTTGGGCGGCCTGGGGTTTGGCATGGATGTTCCCGGCGGCACGGCAGGTGGCCTTGAGCCTGCCAATGACAGCAAAGCGACCTGCTCCAGGCTCCACACCGATTACGTAAACAATGACGCGGAATACAGCGTCGCAAACCCCGAGGAAGCAGGCCTGCGGGCCCTGATCGCAAGCGCCACGGAAAGCGTCTTCATCTCCCAGCAGGATTTGCTTGCCGTGTGTGCGCCCCCGGTGTCCAACTCCTGTTACGATGCCCGTTTGTTTGATATACTTGCCGACAAGCTGATCCGGGAGATCCCCGTAAAAATCATTGTCAGCTCCCCCGGAGCCAAGCAGAGCCTGGCCGCTCCCTATTCAAACATGGATCAGATGACCGACATCACCGACATCCTGATTCGGAAAGTCCGGGCCCGGGCAGATGTGGATCAAACCACCGCCGAGGAGATTATCTGCCACAGCCTGCAGCTTGCCCCCATACGCATCGCAGACAATGTCGACACCTGGGCAAATGGAAGGGGCATCGCAAACCACGCCAAAGTCATCTGCGTGGACGACGCCGCCTTCTACATCGGTTCAAAAAACCTGTACCCCGCCACATTGCAGGACTTTGGCTTCATCGTCGAAGACAGCAAAGCCGCCGCCGACTTTAAAAAAGAGTATCTGGATGTGATCTGGAACGCGTCAAAACATGCCGCCATCGTAGATTTTGAAGAGGGTGTCTGTAACTTCTAACAATAAGCACGGAATACCAATCAAAGGAGAACTCCATGGAAACAAAATCAGACAGTGACAGCAGCCGCGTAGCCCAGGGTATTCGGGCTCTGTTCATGCTGGCGTTCTGGATCGCATCACGGGTCGTCCTGACCATCGTTGTGGTCCTTGCCCTGTTCCAGTTGATCTGCAGCCTGGTGACCCGCAGCCCCAATGACAAAATCATGCGGTTCGGGAAAAACCTGGGGGTTTACCTGTCTCAGATTGTCGATTTTCTGACCTACAACACGGATCAGAAGCCGTGGCCGTTTCAGGATTGGCCTCGGTATTGACCTGTCGATAAAGGAGGGGGGCGCCAGATTGTTGTGGGTGATCGTTCTCCGGCGGAAATCAGCACTGAAAAGCTTCACTGGGTGTGGTGTGTCATTGCCCTTATCAAGTACGTGTAGGTGTGTGAGCTCGAATCATGGACGTTCTTGTGGTGCATTTGGTTCTGGCTCTAAATATCTTTTTAGCCGCGCAGCCAAATCTGGGTGACGAGAAGGAACCTCTCAAGTGTTGAGGTCTTTCTGTTTCAGAAAATCCATATATGTCTGTCTGAATCCCTTTTGGTTCTCATTGTCAATGATTCGATTTTTGGACTAATCGGGTTATATTTCACTCGTCATTTGGCACGCCACAAACCCTGAACAATTAATGGGTCGGGTGGGATTTTGCCTCATCAATAAGGCAAAAAGACCAAAAGCCCAAATGAGCTCGGTCGGCCAATCGAAGCCCTATAGAGTAACGTTCTGATGAGAAGCGGATAAATTAATTTTTTTAGATTGAGCGGATGTGTTGATAAGCGTATAATTCTTAATTAGATGAGGTGAGTTTTTTAGTCTTGTTGCTTTATGTATTAGTTGCACCTGATAGGTAATGCATGCTTTGAGTGTTCTTTTATCAGTATTTTCTGGCTTTTATTTGAGTCTTTATTGGTCGAACCTTTAAATGTAAACCATAAAAAAAAATCAGCCCAAGTTTGTCTGAAAAACTCACCATTAAATATTTATATTATGACAAATTGCAGCTGAGGTTTTTAAATTGCAGTTCATTTTAATATTTGTAGCCAGCATAGAAGATAATATGCTGATTGGAAATATAATCATTTCGTAAAGGCGGTTTTTATATATCTACGGGGTTAGATATAATTAAAGTTATAAGGTGGAATGTTTATGTTGAGAATACGAGAGGAAGCTTTTAAATGGTATTTATATTTTATGCAAGAAAGAATGAATATTTTTTGGGAAAGAAATAATAAAAAGAATCACTTTATGTCAAGTTTGACTAATGATTCAATTTTATCAGAATACAAGTTTACAAATGTTTATAGAGTGTGTGACAGGGTAAGCCAATATCTCGTTAAAAATGTTATATACAGTGATAAAGATAAATTTATCCCAAAAGATCAGATATTAAGGGTCTTGCTGTTTAAAATATTTAATAGGATTGACACTTGGCAGTATCTTGAAAATCGACTTGGTACAATTAAGTTCGATAATTTTGATGAAAAATATATTTCATTATTACTTGAAGAGAGAATAAAAAAGCAACCAATTTTTAGTGCTGCGTACTTAATGACAGGAACTCATTCAACATACTCTTCTGGTTTTATATATAAACATGAAAAATGGTTACATATGTTAAAAACAGAAATAATGAATGATGAGATTGTTGATAGAATTTTGAATAGTAGATCATTGTCAGAGCTTTACGAAATTTTGATCAATTGTACCTTCATTGGTCCTTTTTTAGCTTATCAATACGCAATCGATCTTAACTATACTGAAATAATAAATTTTGATGAAAATTCTTTTGTTATGGCTGGTATAGGCGCTATAAGAGGAATTAAAAAATGTTTTATTGATATTGGTAAATATAGTTATGAAGACGTGATTAAATATACAGCTGATAATATGGAGTTTTTTCGTGAAAAGTATGGTTATAGTTTTAAAAATCTTTATGGACGAGCGCCAACATTAATCGACTTGCAGAATTGTTATTGTGAAACTGATAAATATCTACGAGTAAAAATGCCAGATCTTATAGTCGGAAACAAGCGAATTAAACAGAAATTTAAACGAAAATCAGATGAAATAGATTTCTTGTTTCCTCCTAAGTGGAATTTAACTTTAGATTAGCAGAGGAGTGCTTTCATGCATGCTGTTGAATATAAAGGCATAAATGAAATGTTGGTAAAGATGTCGGGCCTTCTCCTGCGCGAGGGAAGAGAGAGAAAAACTCGAGGGCAGAAATGCTATGAGCTGCCTGAACCTATAATGATAAAAATATTTGAACCAACATGTCGATTAGTGACAATTGCTGCACGAAAATCGAATAAATATTTGCCTTATGCTGAATCATTGTGGATTGCTGGTGGTTACAATAATCTTGATATGGTTGGTTACTACCTTCCTCGAATGGAAAAGTTTTCCGATGATATGGTCACACTACGTGGTGGCTATGGGCCTCGTATACGTCATTGCAATAATTCTATTGAAGATTATAAAATCAAATATCCCTATCAAAAAATACCAAATCAACTAGATGTCGATCAGCTACGCTTTATTGTTGAGTGTTTTGAGAAAGATTCTAATACAAGGCAAGCTATTATATCTCTTGGAGACCCTGTTAAAGATTGTTTTACTGGACGCTGTATAAAACAAACAAAGGATTTTCCATGTACAAGATCCTTGCATTTCATCAAGAACGTGGATGGTAAGTTAGATCTTCATGTCCATATGCGTTCAAATGATTTTATTTGGGGTGCAACAGGGGTAAATATCTTCAATTTTACGTTTATGCAGGAGTATGTTTCTGCAATTTTAAAGCTGGAAATTGGTTCATATTATCATGTAGTAAATAATATGCATTATTACGATCTGTTTAGATGTAAACTTCGAGATATAGCCGAGTCTGAGTATGAAGATATACCATTTGAATATAATAAAAGTTTTAACTCGTATGACAGTTTTATCCATAATATAGATGCCTTAAGTGGGTGGGAAAGAGATTTCAGAGAAAAGCGTGTTTACGAACGCATAGACTTTGAAGATGATTTTTTCAATGATTGGTCAGCTGTACTATATAACTATCACACAAAGAACAGTAACAAATATGTTAATCCTACTTTAAATAAGTTATTTGAATAGAGGAGCATATAAATGAGTTCAAATGAGATGAAAAATGTTTTTATCAGCCATTTTGGGAAAGATGATGATAGTGTTCAGTCACTTAAAAAAATGCTTAAAAGTAATGGTTGTATATTACGAAATAGTTCTATTGATAGTACTAAACCGAATGATGCCAAGAATCCTAAATATATCGAGGGCCTTTTGCGTAATGGCATACGGTGGGCTGGTTCAACTGTAGTATTGATCGGCCCAGAGACACATAAAAGAAAATGGGTTGATTGGGAAATTGAGCAGGCAAATAAACATGGAAAACCAATTATCGGAGTATTTATACAAGGTGCAAAAGATTCCGATATACCAGAGAACTTTCAAAAGTATGGCGATGCTTTAGTTGGATGGAATTCAGGTAAGATTATCGATGCTATAAATGGAAATTGTAATGATTTTGTCAGTACAGATGGTAAGCCTTGGAAAAGTAAGTATAGTATAGAAAGGAGCACCTGTTAATGCCTACTTATTATTCCTATGTAATAACGAGGGACTATGGATTTGCCCCTAATCCTTTTGGGCGTGAGTGCACATTAGCAACCTGTAAACCACAAATCCGGAAATTTGCAGTAGTCGGAGATTGGGTCTTTGGGACAACTTCTGTTGCAGGAAATCGTTCACCTAAGTTAGTATTTGCAATGGAAGTCACCGGAAAGACAGATTTCAATAGCTATTATAGTGATCCCATCTATCAGTATAAAAAACCTGTGATGAATGGTAGCCTCAAGAAAATGTATGGTGATAATATTTATCATTCTTCTATCACTCAAGATGGAGCCATACAGTGGCTTCAAGATGATTCACATCATAGCTTAAAAGATGGAACAACCAATATTTATAATCTTGAAAGAGATACTAATAATAGTGATTCTGTTCTTGTATCCGATCATTTTTATTATTTAGGTAAAGAAGCTATGGATATACCGAGTGGTATGGTTAATGCTTTTTGTAAAAAAGGTCCAGCATATCGTACTGTTGATGAATTAGATGCTCAGAGAATTATACGTATATTAACTTGTAGATATAGTAAAGGTTTTGTTGCAGATCCTGCTCAATTTCGAGGTACGTTCAAAAGGTATAACGGCAAATAGGGAGGTTGGGGCCGTGCAATATGATATATGGTATTAGTTCAAAAGAGCTCATAAATTTGTATATGTATTTAACTATTTAATTTATTCAAATCTAAGGGGTGCTCTGTGGCTTTTGTTGCGAACCCTTCAAAAATGATCGAGTTCAAGCAGCCTATAGCGGTCTATTTTGTTTGGCATCCAGACGATGCAAGTATTGTGAAGCCATTGGTGAATTTTTGCTATGAACGTTTTCAGAGAGACACAAGTAAACCGTTTTCTCGCAGTATGAATCTTCCTGTATTTTTCAGAACATCAGTTATCGATGAAATACCATCCGCGATTGAATCTAAGTCTGAAAAGACTCTTGTTTTTTGTTTTTCCAGTAAAAGTATAACGGGAAGAAAAAAGTGGCGGGACTATTATAAAACTTTTTTTACTTCGCCCTATCACATTGTACCTGTCGCGATAGAACAATGCGGATTTAATATAGGTGGAAAATTTGAAAGACTTAATTTTGTAAGATTAATGGATTTTGATAAGAAATATTTTGACATTTCGTTTTTTATATCAGTTACACATGAAATTATTCGATTTGCATTTATGAAGGGTGGCACTACTTCAGGTGATATTTCTGCATTGAAATTGTTTTTAAGTCACACAAAATATGATTCATGGGCTGTAAACACAGCTGTTTCATTAAAAAGATTTATAGATGAGACATCAATACATCGTTTTTTTGATGTACACGATATTCATGCTGCTCACGACTTTGGTACTGAAATAGATGATGGTATAAAA
>NZ_FMUX01000009.1 GCF_900101345.1 Desulfoluna spongiiphila
AATGATGAGCGTAGCAAGAGCCATTCGTGCTGATATTGCTGGGGGGCCTTGACCGGATTGAGTTAGCTTTCCATGGTACTCATTTTCAAATTCATCCCAGGGAATCAGGTGACCCAATTTTACCCAGCGGTTGTCTGGGGACAATCTGCCGCCAAAAGGTAGCTCAAATTCTAAAACAAGTTGCTTCTCATTGTGCCTGTACATAAATTTTTAACCTCAAAGTGCAAGGCTTTTTCAAAAACCAGCCTGTTATCATTGCAGTTCAGGCACAAAACATATCACGTTTCGTATCTGTTTTCAGTGGAATAGATATTATTCAGCAACCTCTAGGTAATAGGTAAATAGTGAATAGGGAATTTGCGTCGCCCTAAAAGCTCATGCGTAACCAGCTTTCAAGGTGGCACACCTTGCCGCCGGAGGCTTTTTCAGGCTCTGAATAGTTACAGATGGAATAGTGCGCAGGGAGCAGGGAATAGAGAACGGGGAAGAGGGAAGGTCGGCAGG
Organism: Desulfoluna spongiiphila; assembly: GCF_900101345.1. Classification (GTDB taxonomy): domain Bacteria; phylum Desulfobacterota; class Desulfobacteria; order Desulfobacterales; family Desulfolunaceae; genus Desulfoluna; species Desulfoluna spongiiphila. The sequence continues at coordinate 505 of NZ_FMUX01000009.1, forward strand.
GTGGAGAGGTTCAGGGCTTTCCGGGGCGCGGGATGACGCCCAGGAGCTGGCCTGCGTATTTGAGCAGGAGCTTTGCGTCGTAGAGGGGGCCGGAGGAGACGGTGTAGACCGTTTCGGCGGCGTAGAGTTCGTCTTCACCGGGGCGGGGCCCGAAGTGGAGCATGGCCTCGGTGATGAGGCCCCCTTTGCCCGTGAGGGTGATATGCCGCCAGTCCTCGGGCAGGGACCGGATGGCGTCGGTGGTGCGGGGCCCCAGGCCCACAAGCCGCATCCGGCCCCGGACCACATGGATGAGGCCGGGGAGAAAGACAAGGAAAAAATGCCACCACCGGGCTTCCCAGGTGGCCGGATCGGGTCCTTTGGCTTCGCAGGTGGCAAAGGCAAAGGTGTGCCAGTGGGTTTCATCGGCAAGGGTGGGCAGGCTGACCACGTTGAGGTGCGGAAGGCAGGGGCCTTTCCTGAACAGGGAGAGGGCGCTGAGGGTGGTGATGAGAAGGGGAGAGAAGACCACCAGCAGGAAGACGCCCGTTATTCGGGACCCCAGCCTTGCAAGGCGGTGCCGGAGTTCGTTTTCAGCCAGGTTGCCGATGATAAAGGCATCGGTGACGGTAAGCTCCGAGCCGATGGAGGTGTTGACCAGGCAGTTTTTGTCCACCACGGAGCCCTCCAGGGAGAGGTCCTTTCCGATGTAGCTCATGGGAAGGACCACGGAATCCCGGATACACGTCTTTTCATCCACCACGCAGCCCTTTCCCAGCACCGCGTAGGGGCCGATGTCCGCCAGTTTCCCGATGCGGCACCCTTCATCCAGGTAGACCGGCGGGGTGATGCGTGCCGTGGGGTGGATCCCCACGTCCCGGGAGAGCCAGATTTTTTCTTCTACCTCCCGGGCCGTGTGCATGAGGTGTGGCACACCCCGGTCCAGGATGGTGCGTGTGGCGTGCAGGAGGGTGGTGGGGTCCCGGACCGTCAGGGTTGCCGGGAGCTCCTCTTCCATGGCCCCTGCGTTGATCAGGGCCGCCTCAAGGTCGGTGGCATCGGCTGTGGCTTCCACCGCCGGGCAATGGCCGGAAGAAATCACCGCCCACCCGGACCAGCGCGTCTCTCCGGAGCCGTTGTCCTCCATGAGGAGCCGGGACGAGTCAACGGACATGCCCAGGTTCTCCACCAGGGGGAGGACCTCACCGTCGGCCAGGACCAGGGGGGTCTCCCTGTGGGAGGCCAGGGCATTGGCCAGGGGGCGGAAGGGGCGCTCGGGGTCCCGTACGAGATGGTACCGGAACCGGCACCCCCATCGCTCCCCGGTGCCGAAAAACGCCTCCACCTTTTCCGGCAGGTGGCACAGGATAAAGTCTATCTCGGTGGCCCCCCACCGCACCAGGCACTCCACCCCATGCTGGAGGAAGGGCCGGTCGAGAAGCGGCAGCATGGACGCGCCCAGCCGCTCCGAGAGCACGGGGGCCTGGTCCACACCCCTTGTTGCCAGAAGGAGGACTTTCATTTCAATACGCCCCCCTTCCGAAAAGGACCGCGGGGATGGTTTTCAGAAGGATCTTCAGGTCGGTTCTGATGCTTCGGCTCTCGATGTACTGAAGGTCGAGTTCCACCTGGCGTTCAAAGGGGATGTCCCCCCGGCCGCTCACGGCCCAGATGCTGGTCAGGCCCGGGGTGACATCCAGGCGTCGCCGGTCGGCAAGGGTGTAGAGGGCGACTTCCCGGGGCAACGGGGGCCTGGGGCCCACAAGGGACATCTCTCCTTTGAGGACGCACCAGAGCTGGGGAAGTTCATCGATGCTGAGCTTCCGGATGACCCTGCCGATGCCGGTAACCCTGGGGTCTTTTTTCATTTTAAAGGTGATGCTCTCCTCGTGGTCGCTTTGCTCTAAGATCGCATCCTTGACGGTGTCTGCGCCCACCATCATGGAGCGGAATTTGGGGAAGGGAAACTCCCGGCCCCATTTTCCCACCCGTTTTTGCCAGTAAAGAACCGGGCCCCTGTCCGTGAACCAGATGCCTGCGGCAACCACCAGGAAGAGGGGAGAGAGCAGGAGCAGGGCGGCAAGGGATGCCAGGATATCGAAGCTGCGCTTGATGGCCCAGGCCCCTCCTGTGATGGCAACCCAGGCGTACTTTTTCCGGAAAAAGCGCAGGCGCATGCGAAGGGTCCCTTTCCCGTAGAGGCCGTAGAGCTCTTCGATGAGTTCGGTGCGCCGGCCGTCGATGTCCAGGGGGGCTTGCATGGGGTCACGCCTGCCTGATGGCTTCGTCGCGGTTTTCAAAGATGTCGATGATCCGGTGGATGCGTACCAGTTCGAAGACGGCTCGCACGGTTTTCTGGAGGCCGCACACCTTTAAGTCCCCCTCGTTGGCGTTGAGCTGGCGCAGGCAGGAGAGGATGGAACCGCAGCCCGAGCTGTCAAGGAACCGGACGGTCTCCAGGTTGAGGACAAGGGTGGATCCGGGGGTGATCAGGGGGGTGATGGCTTCCCTGAATTCACGGGTGTTCCCGGCGTCCAGGGAGTCGGCCAGGATGTCCACCACGACAATGTCATTGATGGGTTCGGAATGGATTTTCATGGGGGCCCTTCTTTTGGTTTGTGTAGAGGTGTCTCTTATTTTTCCATCACCAGCCGAAATCCGATGCCGGCGTTGCGGTTGCATTCGGTGACGAAGAGGCGGTTGGCCGACCGGCAGTCCCGGTCGTCGCTGCTCCAGCTTCCGCCCCGGATGATCTTGAAATCGCCCGTTGGCGGCCCTGAGGGGTCGGTGCGGGGCTGGTCTCCGTATGGTCCCTCCCAGTCCAGGCACCACTCCCAGATGTTGCCGTGCATGTCGTAGAGGCCCCAGCTGTTCTTGGCTTTTTGCCCCACTTCTTGGAGACGCGTATTGGAGTTGCCGATATACCAGCCCATGCGGTCCAGGTTGGTGTCGTAGGCGCAGGCAAGCTCCAGCAGGGGGCCGTTGGAGAACGCCTCCTGGCTTCCCGCCCGGCAGGCGTATTCCCACTCTGCTTCCGTGGGGAGCCGGAAAAAGCCTTCCGCATCTTCCATGGCGTTGAGCCTCCGGACAAACTCCATGACATCCGTCCAGCAGACACGGTTGACCGGGCAGTCGGCTCCACACTCCTTGTAGTAGGAGGGGTTGGTCTCCATGAGGGTGTCCCACTGTCCCTGGGTCACCTCCGTGACCTGCATGTAATATCCCCGGCTCAGCGTGACCTGGTGGGGCGTCTCATCGGAGTCGCGTCCCGGCTCGTTTCTGGGACTTCCCATGGTGAAGGTCCCCGGGGGGATCCAGGCAAAGCCCATGCCGGGCAGGGGGCCTGTGTGTTGACCGGCCGGTTCAGGCCCCCTGGAGGCCTTGGCCTCTGAAGGAACCTCCGCGGGGCCTTGCGCGTCCGGGATGTCCGGCTGGGCCTTGGGGCCGGTTGCCACCACTGGCTGGGGGGCCTTCTTGGCGTAAAAGGCGATGAGGCGGGTGTGCTGGTGACGCCTGTGGCGCTCGTCGGGCCCATTTTCAGGGCTGGCGGCCTCCCCCGTGCCGTAGATTTCGTAAAAGCCGTGGGGGGTGTTGACAAGGTAGTGTTCGATAAAGCGCCGGGGGAAGTGGGCCCGCCTGGCAGAGAGCGCCAGGTTCTCTTTTTCGGTGCCCGGAGCCGAAGCGCTGCCGATGCTGATGAACAGGAGGGGCCGCCCCTTGCTCTCCCGCGCCAGGAAATCGAGGAAGCGCACCAGGCGCCGATGCTGGAGGCTGTCTTCGGCAAACGTATCGGCGCCGGTGTCATAAAAAAGGGTGAGCTCCCCGGTGCCCTGGCGTGTTGCTGTTTTTTCCATGAGGTTCAGGATGCGTTCGGCCACGATGAGGTTCTCCCGGATGAGGCGTTTGGTCTCCGGGATTTTTTGGGCGTCTTTTATATCCGCCAGGTGCTCCATGGCGCTGTTGTGATGGTTGCATAAAAGGGCGGCAAGCTTCCGGGCCTGCTCTTCGGAGGCATGGCCCAGGAAGGTCCCTTCGGGCATGCCGACGGCCTCAAGGATTTCCTGTTCGGAAAGGGGCAGCGGGGCGTCGGCCCGGAGGCACACCGGGGCCCAGAGAATCATCAAAAGCAGCAAGGCGGCGACCTTTGCCTGTGGCCGGGGGCGAGGGGTCATGGCAGAAAGATGCAGAGGTTGGTGTGGTTTCCTTCCCCGCTCGGGAGATAGTGAAACTCATCCACCACCTCGGAGACGATAAAGAGCCCGAATCCCCCTTCCTGGGATCCGTCGAAGAGGGGGGGCGGGACATGGGCCGGATCAAAGGGGGCTCCGTGGTCAAAGAAATGGACGCAGATGCGGTCCGGTGACACCGTCGCCCGGATGACGATGCGGTGTCCGTTGTTTCCCTTGTACGCATGCTTGATGATGTTGGCCGCCACCTCGTTGGCGGCCAGCTCCATGCGATCCACGGGATCGTCGGCGATGCCGGCGAAGACCTCCCTGAGAAAGTGGCGCACGTCCGAAAGGACGCTCAGGTCGCTTGTGACGTCAAGGTGTTTCTCTTTGATGGGCTGTCCCGTTCCAGGCATCGCGTCTCATTTTCGTGTGGCGGTCTGATGGGTGTAAGGGCGGTTGTCCGAGGCTCCGTGGCCTTTTACTATAGCTCCGCCCTTTGCTTTACACAACAGGCATATAGCCCTGGTGAAAGCCTATGACAGGGGTGGTCCGGTCGGTGGGTGGCCGTTCGGCCTTTTTTGAAAAGCACCGGTGTGATTCTCTTTGTAAGGCCCTTTTACGCAAGCGGGAGCGGTCTGGAGAGCAAAGGGTCCGGGCAGTGAGCAGGGGCCGGCATGTGACGTACAAAGGGCGTGATGTTGACGTTGCCGAAAAGGGCGACGTCTGTTGCGTTTCTGCGGGCAACGGGTATGGGATCTTTCAGAGTGGATGATGACGGGTTGATAAACGAATGTCTTTATATTACTGGTAAATTCTTCATAAATCAACCTTGCAGTACACGTCATCACTGCATTTTCCTTTAGAGCACCGAAGGTGTGCGGGCGAGCCCTCCGGGCGGTCCCAAGGCGATTTCGTCCGGGGGGTGTCACAGGACCGATTCCTTTGAAAGGGCGGCGCGGTTTTAACACTGGGAGGAAAAAATTGTTTATAACATGTTTAAATAATATGGTTTGGGACGTTGTGGATCTGCGATTCGAGGACGTGTGGGCGTAGTAAGTGCTTGTGTAGATACGTGTCGGTGTGTAGAATACGTATTCTAAAAGTGGTACGTATTGATACTCTACCTGATTGAGCCCTTCACACGGGGCATCCACTGCCGCCCCAGGCATGCGGTCTTCGATGCCAACGGCAAAAAGGCCCAAGGGCTCACACACGACCACACATGAACAATTCCTTGATTCCATGCAGGGTTTTCAGTCTCCCGCCGCGTTTGAGCTGCACAGTGCCAGCGGGGAGAGCGCCCTGCCCTTCAGCGGTGCACGGAGTGTCTGCCCGAGCCCTGAGCTTTCCCTCGCCCGTTGGAACATAACGAACCATTCACGTTAGGGACCACGCATATGACACTGAATATTCTTGGACTGGATATCGGCTCCGTATCGGCCACCGCCGTTGAGATGACCCCCGACAGGCAGATCGTGAAGAAGGTGAGCCTGCAGCACAAAGGCGAGATGAAATCCGCCGTTGAGACTCTTCTCGGGAGCTTTTCCCAGAGCCGCATCGGAGCGGTGGCCGCCACGGATACCACCCCGTCGCTGATCAAGGCGTCCCGTCGTTACGACGGTCGTATCAGCCTGATTCATGCGGTAAAGCACCTCCACCCCGAGGTCCGGAACGTGCTGTCCGTGGGGGGCGAGCAGTTTGCCCTCATCCGCTTTGACGATGAGGGCAATTACGTGGACACCCGTGCCAATACTTCCTGCGCCGCCGGTACGGGGAGTTTTCTTGACCAGCAGGCGGGTCGGCTCAACCTCTCCGGTATTGAGGAGCTCTCCCGTATCGCCGAAGAGAGCAACGGGGATTACCCTGAGATCGCATCCCGGTGTGCCGTGTTTGCCAAAACCGACCTCATCCACGCCCAGCAGGAAGGCTACTCCCTGCCCGAGATCTGTGACGGCCTCTGCCACGGCCTGGCCAAAAACATTGCCGATACCGTGTTTGCCTCGCGGGAGCAGCGGGACCCCGTGCTTTTTGTGGGGGGCGTGGCCCTGAACCGGGCGGTGTCCGGCCACCTGGAGACCATTGCCGGGGTACCCTTTGTCACCGATGAGATGGCCTTGTATTACGGTGCCGTGGGCGTGGCCCTGGAGTTTCTGGGCGAGGGGGCCATGGCATCCGATGCGGTGCCGGTTCCCATTCCTGAAGGCATCCTTCAGGACGAAACCTTCACCAAGGAGTACCACTACCCGCCCCTGGAACTCCATCTGTCGGAGTACCCGGATTTCGCCAGTGTCTCAAGCTACGATCTGCCCTTTGATCACGACGGCCTGAAGAGCTTCGTGGAGGTGGATGTCTATGAGACGCCACAGGAGAGCGTGCTTCCCGTGACCCTGGGCATCGACATCGGCTCCACCAGCACCAAGGCGGTGGTGGTGGACGAGGCAAAGCGGGTTATTGCCGGGTTTTACACCCGCACCTCGGGGCGTCCCGTGGACGCTGTTTCCGGCATTTTTGAAGCGGTGGAAGAGGTGGAAGAAAGGCTCGGGGTTGCCTTTGCCTGGAAGGGGGCCGGTACCACGGGCTCGGGCCGGAAGTTCATCGGCCGCATCGTGGGGGCGGACCTTGCCTTAGACGAGATCACCGCCCACGCCCGGGCTGCCTGCGAACTGAACCCCGATGTGGACACCATCATCGAGATCGGGGGCCAGGACGCCAAGTTTACCACCTTGAAAAACGGGATGGTGACCTCTTCGGTGATGAACAACGTCTGCGCCGCGGGCACCGGCAGTTTCATTGAAGAGCAGGCCCTGAAGCTGGGCTGTGATGTGCGGTCGTATTCCCGGCGGACCCTGGGGGTGCGGGCCCCCATGAGCAGCGATCGCTGCACGGTCTTTATGGAGCGGGACATCAACCACTACCTGGCCTGCGGTTTTTCCGTGGACGAGGTGCTGGCATCGGCCCTGCACTCGGTGCGGGAAAACTACCTGATCAAGGTGGCGGACGAAGGGCGCATCGGGGACGTGGTCTTTTTCCAAGGGGCCACGGCCAAGAACAAGGCCCTGGTGGCGGCCTTTGAGCAGCGCCTGAACAAGAAGATCCTGGTTTCCAGGTTCTGCCACCTCACAGGGGCCCTGGGAACGGCCCTGACCCTTCTGGACGAAGGGGCACCAACCACCACCTTCAGGGGGACCGGGCTCCACCGCCAGCATATTGCCGTGACCTCCGAGGTGTGCAGCCTCTGCAACAACCGGTGCAAGATCTCCGTGGCCGATGTGGCCGGGGAGAAGGTGGCGTATGGCTTTCTCTGCGGACGCGACTACGAGTCCACCTCCTTTGTGAGCAGCAACACGGCGGGGTTTGACCTGCTCAAGGCGCGCCGGAAACTCCTTCGCCAGGAGACGCCGACCTCGTATCGGCACGCCGAGGTGGTGGGGATTCCGGCGGCCCTGCACCTGCGTGAAGACCTCCCGTTCTGGAAACGGTTTTTTTCCCTTCTGTCCATCAGGACGGTGACCAGCGAAGGGTTTAAATCGGCGGTGAAGGAGGGCAAGAACCTCACCGGCGCCGAATTCTGCGCGCCCATGACGGCCCTTCACGGCCATGTCTCCCACCTCGTGGACAAAGCGGATTTTATTTTCCTGCCCTACTACATCGAAAACAAGAACCCGGAAAAGGGGGGCAGGCGCCAGTACTGTTACTACACCCAGTTTTCACCGGCGGTGCTCTCGGCCTCGGCCCTGGGGGGAAAGGCCCAGCTGCTCACCCCCACCCTGAAGTATATCTACTCCGGGGTCCATACCCGGTATCAGCTCTACCGCATGATGAAGCAGGTGACGAAAAAGCCCATCAGCTTTTTTGAGGTCTCCACGGCCTACAACAGGGCCAGCGAGTTCATGCAGACCGCGGAGAAAAAGCTGAAAGGGCTCTATGAAAAAGAGTTCGCACCGAAGGAAAACCTTTCGGCCGTGCTTCTCGGGCGGCCCTACACGGTGCTCTCCTCCCACGCCAACAACCGGATCCCCGAGATCCTTGCCGAACGGGGGGTAAAGTCCTTTTACCAGGACATGTTGCCCAAGGGAGACCCGGCCAAGATCCGGCCCATGCTCGATGAGCTGCACTGGAACTACGCGGCAAAAATCCTGGAGGCAGCGGAAACGGCCGCAGGAATCCCCGGGCTCTATCCGGTGTTCATCACCTCGTTTAAGTGCGCCCCGGACTCGTTTATCATCGATGCCTTTAAAAAGGTGATGGAGGCCAACAACAAGCCGTACCTGATTCTGGAGCTCGACGAACACGACTCCAGCGTGGGATACGAAACCCGCATCGAGGCGGCCATTCGATCATTTCGAAACCATTACAACCAGGCCGGAAAAAAGGCGACGGGCGACTACTCCATGGTAAACCCGGAGCTCACCAGGGAGGTGCGCAACAAGAACGTGGTGATCCCCAACTGGGATGCCATCACCTGCAGGCTCCTGGCCGAGAACCTGAAGCGGGAAGGCTACACCACCTACCTCATCCAGGAGACCCCGACAACCATTCAAAAAAGTTTAAAATTCAACACGGGTCAGTGCATTCCGGTGAACGCCATCGCCCAGGGCTTCATCGAGTGCATGGAGGAGAACCATCTGGATCCGGCCAACACCGTGCTCTGGATGTCCCACTCGGAGCTGGCCTGCAACATCAAGCTCTACCCCCACTTTATCAAGAGTCATCTCAAGGCCCATGGCGGCGGCATGGAAAAGGCAGGGGTTTTTGTGGGGGAACTCTCCTTTATCGATATCTCCATCCGTGCCGGAGTCACCACGTATTTTGCCTATCTGTTCGGGGGGCTCCTTCGAAAGATGATCTGCAGGGTCCGGCCCTACGAGGTGGTGCCGGGAACCACGGACAGGGTGGCCGAGCGGTCCATGGAGATCCTCTGCGACGCCATGGCCGGGTACCGCACCAAAGAGAGCGCCGTCATTCAGGTGACGGAGCTTTTTGCCGGTATCGAGACCCGGGCGGAAGAGCGCATCAAGGTGGCTATCTTCGGGGACCTGTACGTGCGGGACAACAAGGTGATGAACCAGGACTTGATCCGGGTGATCGAAGCGCATGGGGGCGAGGCCATTACCACTCCCTACAACGAATACGCCAAGATGATCGCTGAAAAATACTTCAAGAAGTGGTTTGCCGAAGGGAAATACATGAACGTTATCTCGTACAAACCCCTGCTGGCGGCCATGAACACCCTGGAGCGGCGGTATTTAAGGCACTTTGAGCGGGTGCTTCCCGACGTGCGCCATACCTACGGTGATGACCCTGAAAAGATCCTGGCCCGGTACAACCTCTCCATGGAGAACACCGGGGAGTCCATGGACAACATCTTGAAGGTCCACTACATCAAGAAACACTACCCGGATGTGGGCCTCTTCGTCCAGACGAGCCCTGCGTTCTGCTGCGCCTCCCTTGTCACCGAGGCCATGACTGAAACCATTGAGGCCGTCACCGGCGTGCCCGTGGTCTGCGTCACCTACGACGGCACCGGGGGCAACAAGAACCGGCAGATCATTCCCTACCTGAAGTACCCGAGGAAAGCCGAAGGCACGGTCCGTGAGCGGGTCAGTGCCTGATAAAGAGAAATACAGTCACCTGCGATAAATAAAACAAGGCCACCGAGTACCCCTGACGGGGCACGCGGCGGCCTTGTTTTTTGTCGGTGTTACTATTCAGATCCAAAAGCAGCCTCCGGCGGCAAGGTGTGCCACCTTGAAAGCAGGTTGCGGATGCGCTTTGCCCCTCGTCCCTCGGGTCAAAGCACATCCGCCTTTAAAACCACATTCATTCAAGCCGTTTTTTTTAGACCTGTTTGTTAAACTTCTTGAACGTTTAGCCCCCGGCAGGGCCGCCGGAGGCATAAGCTGAATAGTTTTGATTTTTTGTTGCCCCGAAAGCTCCCCAGGGCTATTTTCCCTTAGCCCTTAGCCCTTAGCCCTTAGCCCTTAGCCCTTAGCCCTTAGCCCTTCTTCCCCGCTTTCCCCACACGTTTTCTGAGCTTACGCCCCTTCGGCGTTGCGCCGCTCTTTTTGGCCTGGTGCACAGGGGTGCTCATCTTTTTTTTCTTTTTTTCCACGGAAAACCCGAATTTTCCAAGCTTTCTTCCCAGGCCGTGGTACTGGCCGTGGGAGTAGCAGATGGGGTTGGACTGGTCGAGGTGAAAGGCCCCGGTCTCCTCGTCCAGGTAGCGGGTGTCGGCCATGACGTTGACCACCTCGCTGATGAACATGTCGTGGGAGCCAAGGGGAACGATCTCTTTGACCCGGCATTCGATGTGCAAGGGGGCCTCGGAGATGATGGGGGCATTTACCTTTTCCGCTTTGCCGGGGGTGAGTCCCATCTCTTTAAATTTGTTGAATTTTTTTCCGGATCGGACCCCGCACCAGTCCGTGGCCTTTGCCAGCTCTTCGGTGGTGACGTTGATGACGTACTCGCCGGTGCGTTTTAAAATGTCATAGGAGTGGCGGTTGGGCCGTACCGAGATGTAGCACATGGGCGGGTCAGTGCAGATGGTTCCGGTCCAGGCGATGGTGATGATGTTGTGCTCCTCTTCCGTCTCACCGCAGCTGACCATTACGGCGGGAAGGGGGTAGATCATGGTGCCGGGTTTCCAGCTTACTTTGGCCATGGGGTTACCTCTGAGTGGGGGAAAGCGTCAAGCCTCCGGCGGCCCTGCCGGAGACCAAACTTTTGAAAAGTTTGACAAACAGGTCTTAGAGAAAATGCCCGTCTCTGCCGTTTTTTTGGGGGCATTTTGGCAACCGCATAGCCGCCCGGCGGGCCAGGGGGCTACGTCATTGCAACCGGAACGTTTTTGCGGCGCTTTTTTCAAAAAGCGACCCGCCGGAGGCATTTTTTTTCTACCTGTCGGACTTGCTCAGGTAATAGTCGTAGTCGCCTTCGTAGGGGATCATCTCGCCGTGGTCGATGGCAAAGACCCGGCTGACCAGGGCCCGCAGGAAGTGGCGGTCGTGGCTTACGAGGACGACGGTGCCCTTGAAGGCCTTGAGGGCGGAAAGGAGGACCTCCCGGGACTGGATGTCCAGGTGGTTGGTGGGCTCATCCAGGATCAGCAGGTTCAAAGGGCGCGCCAGAAGGGTGGCAAGGACCACCCGGCTTTTTTCACCGCCGGAGAGCATGTCGATTCTCTTGTCCACGTCGTCCCCGGAGAAGAGAAAGGCGGCGCAGAGGTTGCGGATGGTTCCGATGCCTGCGGTGGGCAGGGCATCCTGAACGGTATCGAAGACGCTTTTTTTCGGGTCGAGGATGTCCATGGCGTGCTGGCTGAAGTAACCGGCGTGGACACTGGCCCCGATGGTGAGGCTGCCTGCGGTGGCCTGGGTCTGGCCTGCCATGACCTTTAAAAAGGTGGATTTGCCGGCCCCGTTGACACCCACCACGGCGATTTTGTCCCCTCTGCGCACCATGCCCGAGATGCCACCGAAGACCGACTTTTCAGATCCGTCGTCGGCGGGCCACACCTTGCCCAGACTCTCCATGGCCACCACATCGTCCCCGGAGCGCGGGGGCTCTGCAAACTCAAACTTCATGCTGCGCTGCTCGGCCGGGAGTTCTATGCGTTCGATTTTCTCCAGCTTCTTGATACGGGACTGCACCTGGGCGGCATGGGAGACACGGGCTGCAAACCGGGCGATGAACTCTTCTTCCTTGGCCAGCATCTCCTGCTGGCGGCGGTAGCTTGCCATGAGCTGCTCGCGTCTGATCTCCCGTTCCTTCAGGTAAAAGTCGTAGTTGCCCCCGTAGGTGGTCAGGGTGCGATTGGCCACTTCCACGGTGCGTTTCACCACCCGGTTCATGAACTCCTGATCGTGGCAGGTCATGAGAAGGGCCCCTTTGAACTCTGCAATCAGCCAGTTTTCAAGCCAGACAATGGACTCCACGTCCAAATGGTTGGTGGGTTCGTCTAAAAGCAGCACATCCGGGTTGATGAGAAGGATCCCTGCCAGGGCGATGCGCATCTTCCAGCCCCCGCTGAAGGCCTCCACCGGACGGTGGTGGTCCGACGGCCCGATACCGAGCCCCGTGAGGATGGCCTGGGCACGGGGTTCCAGATCGTAACCTCCCCGGTTTTCAAATTCTTCCGCGGCATTTCCGTAGCGTTCCAGCAGGGCGGCCATGTCGTCGTCGTCCATGGGGGTGGCCATGGCCTCCTCCATCTGGGCGATGGACGCGGCAAGCTCGGAGATGTTCCCGGCAGCTGCCATGACTTCTTCGATGGCCGTGCGTCCGGACATCTCCCCGGTGCTCTGGGAGAAGTAGCCGATGGTGGTCTTTTTCCCGATGGAGATCTCTCCCCCGTCGGGCTCCTCCTCCCCTGTAATCAGGCGAAAAATGGTGGATTTACCTGCCCCGTTGGGACCCACCAGGCCCGTTCGGGAGCCGGAAAGGATCTGGAGACTCGCCCGGTCAAAGAGGATGTGGTTGCCGTGCTGCCGGGTGATGTTGGTTAAATGGATCATGGAAAGGGTCCGTTTTTAGTGTATCAGAAAGCCAGGACGAAAGGCAGGGCCGCCCACCGATCATGCCGGGATGATGCGTTATTTTCAAAGATGCGGAGCGTATCATGAAGCCCTGCATGAGGCAAGGGAGACGGGAGGCAGGTCATAGGTTACAGGTCATAGGTCATAGGGAAAACGTTGTTTTTCACTACCTATGGCCTGATTTGCCCATAGCTGTTTTCCCCATGTCCTCCCTCACACCCCCAATATCAACCGCGCACAGGTAAAATAGATAAAGAGCCCCGTGATATCCACCACCGTGGTGAGGGCCGGGCTGGCTACCACCGCCGGGTCGAGGCGGAGCCTGGCCGCTCCCATGGGGAGGAGGGCGCCCACGAGGGTGGAGGTGATCACCTGGATGGCCAGGGCCAGGACGATGGCCCCTCCCACCTGGGGCAGGGTAAAGCCTCCCGGAATGGGGCTGCCTCCGGAGAGGAGCTGGACCTTGATCCAGGCCACACAGGCCAGGACGGCTGCCAGCATCAGGGCGATCTTGAGCTCTTTGCCTAAAACCTGCAGCATATCCTTGGCCGAAATTTCATTGAGGGCCAGGGCCCGTATCACCACGGTGGCGGACTGGCTGCCCGTGTTGCCGCCGGTATCGGCCAGCATGGGCATGTAAAGGGCCAGGATCAGCAGGTGGCTCAAGGTGGCCTCAAAGTGATGGAGGATGCCTCCCGAGACGAGGCCTGCTGCCGCCAGGCCCACCACCCAGAGGACACGGTTTTTAAAATGCGTCAGGGCCGGAGTGCGCAGGTAGGAGGCGGCGTCGTGGCTGCCCTGAATGGCCATGAACTTTTCCAGGTCCTCGGTGTGTTCCCGGGTGATGATGTCGATGGCGTCGTCGTGGGTGATGATGCCCACCAGGGCATCGCCGCCGTTGATCACCGGCAGGGCGATGAGCCCGTACTTCTGGATCTGGCGCGCGGCAAACTCCTGATCGTCCGTGACTCGGACGGAGATGACGCCTTCGTTCATGATCTCTTCCACCAGCTCATGGGCTGGGGCCAGGATCAGGTCCTTCAGGGATGCAAAGCCGATGAGCCTGCGCCCTTCATCCACCACATAGGCATAGTAGATGGTCTCTTTGTCCGGGGCTTCCCTGCGGAGCTTGTCAATGGCATCGGCCGCCGTGAGGTCCGGGGAGAGGGTGGCGTAATCCGAGGTCATGACGGACCCGGCGCTCCCTTCGTGGTAGGAGGAAAGCTTTCGGATGTCTTCCCGCTCGGCCACTGCCAGGGCCGAGAGGATGCGCAGCCGCCTGTTCTCCGGGATCCGGGCGAGAAGGTCCACCCGGTCGTCGGGGGACATCTCCGTCACCAGCTGGGCCAGCTCGCGGCGGCTCAGGATCTCGGCAACGTCCGCCTGAAACCATTCGTCCATTTCGGAGAAGATCTCCGCGGCAAGGGAGAGCGGTCCCGTGCCAAGGACCTGCCAGGCCTCCGTCGGGGTGAGGGCCGACAGAAATTCGGCGATGACGCGGGGGTGTCCGCTGTCGAGGAAGAGGCCAAGGGCCTCGTGATTGTCGGATTCAAGGTAATCTCGCAGCTCAGGGACGAGGAGCGGGTTTTTCATGGTAAACCTCCCTGATGGTGTCCGCGCCGCGCGCGTCACCATAAAGAAAGGCTCACCGGGTTACGCGATGGGCGTGACGGGGTGTGCTTTTGGGGAGGGATCGCAGAGCGGTCGGATACATGTTGTGGTCTTTTCAGGAGCGGGCTGACTGCCGCCTTCCGAATCGTTCATTTCCTGTTCCTGTATGTGATCTGTTGCTCTGACGTGCAGAGTGTGCATGGTCACGTGATTTCGTCTTGCCTTGCGGCAAGCCACCTGTGCCAGGAGACTAAAGGATAAGGGGAAAACCCCTGCCCCATAAAACCCTCCCGGCAAAAACGGTGGGGACGATAACACCCCGGATCGGTTTGTGCAACCGAAACGTTTTTTCTCAGGGCGTTTTGTTGGCGCGTCGGGTTCGAGCCATGGTCCTTGGACTGGTGAACATAAATAGCCATACAGTGGGGTGCCGGCGGTAACCTCACCTTGCCGCCGGATGCAGCCAGGTTAAAGATGCCTCCGGCGGCCCCGCCGGGGGCTAAACTTCTGCCTGATTTTATAACGACGGGTTTAATAAACAGGCATTAAAAAGCAAATTCAGGCCAATCAAAATCAAAAGCGAATGTGATTTTCCCTGAGGAACGAAGGGGAAAGCGCATTCGCAACCTGCTTTCGAGGTGGCACACCTCGCCGCCGGAGGCATCTTTTTATTTTATTGCCGCAGCCTTACCTGGGGATGGTTACCCCGTTTTCTTCAGCCAGCCTGAAAAAATGCCCTTTGTACCAGTGTACCGCCTGGTAAAATTGATACCAGCGGCTCGTAGCAAAATCAGGGCCGGCAAGGGCTCCTTCGACCTTTCGTTTGTCATAGGTTTTTTTCGTGAAATTGGAGAAGGCATCCTTGAGCCAGAGAAAATGGTCGTAGTGAAGCTCTTTGTCTGCGGCGTCCAGAAGGTTCAGTTTGACCATGGTTTGTTGCCAGTTTTTGATCCTTTTTCTGTCGCTGTGTACCTCGGCAAGGAGGGTGTTGAACAGGGGGGTGGTGTCCCTGGGCCCGGCATCGGGGTCTTTGTATTCGGGGTGCCTTTCAAGGTAGTCCGTGAGATGCCCGTGGATGCTGGTAAAGGCCTCTTTGAACCGGTTGGGGTTTATCACCTCGGAGATGGTGAACTGGGATGAAAAATTGTCGCTGAAGTCGTAGTGGTAGCTCCAGGTGAGGTGGGGCACGTCCGGGAAGCTCAAGGCCCGTCCGTGACCGTAGGCAGGGGCCACGGCATGGAGCGCCCGGTCCAGGGTCTCACCGAGCCTGCTCTTCTGCAACTGCATCACCCATTTTTTGAAGACGTGCCGTGGAACAAGGGGGGCTTTGGCCGTGGCGGTAAGGTTTTCGATGCTGTTGACCTTGCTCAAGAGTCCTGAGAACCCTGCATGGGAGAAGGTGTCGGCATAGGCGTGAAGGACCATGCCCAATTTCACCAGGTCGTTCTCCTCCTTGGCTTTTTGAAGGATCGACTCGATGATGGGTGACTTCTTTTTGCAACGGAGCTTTCGGGTAAAGTTTTTCCCTTCGCATCCCGGCACGAAGTGAAAGGCGCAGGTGTTTCCGGTCATGGAATCGTAGTTGTAGGTGTCAAGTTGGGCGTAGGAGTGGCAGGTGGCCATGTTGAAAAAGGCCGGTTTGCCGTCGATGGTTTCCGGCTCCACACCCTTCGGCTTTTTGGCCAGGACCATGTGGTTGATTTTGGCATCGTCGACATACTGGGAGGCATAGGCGATGGTGCCTGCCGCATCTTTTGTAAAGCCGCAGGCCCTGCAGAAAGCCAGGATGCCGTAGTAGTGAGCGTCAATTTTCATGGATCCTCCGGTGGTGTAAACTTCATGTCGATTTGAGTTGTTATCATTGTTTGGAAATATTCAGAATCTTCCTATGCGTTGACCTGATGATTTCTACAGGCCGTCGAAGCTTGATTTCTGGATGAAAATATAACGAGAAATACATGATTTCGTACGTAAGTCAAGATTGTTAAGACGTTTTTACGGTGTCAAACGTGGGGCCTCGCCGGGCGGTTTTATACTCACGGGTATGCCACACAGGGCCGTGGGGATGGGTGTGAAGGGTTTTACTGCTTTTTTTGAATCGTAAGGCAGGGTGTACGAGGGGGAATGGATGCGCGACCACGGATGACGATGCGTTGATCTGTGGCGGGGCGTATGACCACGAAGGACACCAAAAAAAGAACGGCTGGGCCTTAACCCGGATATTTTACGGGTCGAGTGCGCCCATATCTTTTCACGTCCTTCGCGGTCGAAGGGTTTATTAGAATAGTCGCTTGACGCCCAGGGTCATGGGCATGAAGTCGTTGTCGTCGATGTCACCGCATGTGAGGTAGTAAGAGATCTCCCCGAAGAATAGGACGCTTTCAGACACGTAGGCGTCCACCCCGGCTCCCGCACGGAACACCGCACCCCAATCCGACTCCGAGTTTTGGATGTCCTGAAAGTCCACACTGGCTGTGAGGTCTGCAACCCCGGCTCCCACCAGGCAATAGGGTTGAACCTTCCCTTCACTCGGGTACCACTTTGCGTTGGCGGTAATCGCATAGCCGTCCAGCTCGAAGGCCTCGATGCCGGCGACGCTGCCGTCAAACCCGTCGATGTAGAGATAGTCGATTTCCGCTTCAAGGGAATCGCTTATCCGGTACCCCAGCTTGACATTAAATCCCACGCTCTCGTCGAAATCGATGCCGTTTGATCCGGTATCGATGTTTTCGTGCAGGTTGGATCCTCCGACGCCTATGGATACTTTTGCCATGGCGCAACAGGGGGAGAGTACACAGATGACACAAAACGACAACAACAGGTTTTCGAAACACTTTTTCATGGGTGACCTTCTTTTGGTGGTTGATTGCATGTCAGCGGTCACATGGCAGTGGCCGGTATGATGTGACTTGCTATTTTTTAAAATTATTTCTTAGTAAATTTTAACTTCATAAAAAAAGAGGTGATAGCAAATATGATAGTGCATAGCAACGTTTCTTTTGGGGTTGAAGTAATGTTTATTTTAATGCTCAGTTTGTTAAAAGTTTGCCAAAATTCTGCCAAAATTTGGTTAAAATTTAGATTTTTACGATATAAATCTTTGATAATTAGGTATTTAAAAACGCGGGTGTAATATTTATCTAAAAAATAGTTAGTATTTCATTGACATGGTAAGTTCTCTTTGAAATACAACGTCAGTTTTTGACTTGATTTAATTTGTTGTAATGAATTTTTTACGAAGAGGTGGCCGTTTGTCGAATCGGTTTGCGTTGGGTCTTGTCGCTGCGTTGTGTCTCTGCCTTTTTTGCACCCCGGGAAGTGCCTCGGAGCACCATGCAGGCAGTGACCCGCTGCTTCCAAGGGTGTGGTCCGTTTTTGTGCCGTCGGATGGCGAGCTGGGAGCCTTGCATGAGTCGTATGCCGGTCGCGTGTTTCTCCATGATGAGGACATTGCCGTTGATAAAAAGGGCGTTCCGCTCTTCGGTGCGGGGACCAGCGAAGGGGTCGTGTACGCATCGGGGATCTGCGTGGGAGGTGATGAACTTCTTGTTGAAAACAGCGCCGCAGTCACCCTGAGGGCAGCGTATCCCGCCATGGAAGCAGTGGGCCGTGTGGATTCTGTTTCCAAATCCTTTGGCATGAGTCTTTTAAACGGTGGCATCGCTTTGAATAACGGGTCCATTGACGCCGGGACTACCGGCGAGGCGGTCCGTTTGTCGACGGACGGCCGGTATGCTGAGGTGGGGGCCGACCTGGTGGCCCTCTCCTGCGGCATGTGGGCAACCCGGTCGGGGCAGCTTGCCTTTTCAAGTGCCCCTGCACCGTCGGATTCTGCTGGGACAGACTGCCTGGCCTTGAATCGTGGGAGGATATCGGTCTCATCCGGCCTTGGGGGGCATGCTGCCGGCCTGGATGCCACATACAGGACCCGATCCCTGGCCTACGGGATGTATTGTGATGTGGACAGCGTCGGCGTGAACACCGGCCAGATTTCCGCCACAGCAACCGGCGGCATGCGGCTTGCGACCAACACCTCACCCATGGGGGCGGATGTCAGCGCCTGCGGGGTGCATGGCAAGTCCGGCTCGGTGGTGATCAATACAGGGGGCATCGCCGCCACGGCGCATGGGGATCGCCTTGAAGATCCCGGGACCGCAGGGACCCCATCTGCTGCGGGCACAGTCCGAGCTCAGGCCATGGGTCTTTGGGGCGGCACAGGGGCGGCAGTGGTCAACATGGGGGAGGTGGTGGTGACAGCCGACGGTGGCGATGCGGGCGACAGCCCTCTGGGCGGTGCGTACGGGTTGGTGGGCAGCACCGGAAGCCGACTCGTCAATACCGGCACAATTTCCGTTTCGGCCCGTTCCCGAGGTACGGCCAACGCCTATGGCATTGTCTCCACAGGGGATGCGGAGCTCTACTCCACGGGAACCATTGATGTCCTTGCATGGTCCGAAGCGGGGGATGCCAATGCCTATGCTGTGTATGCCGCTGACGGCCGGTTGGCCGTCAAGGGTTACGGGGTTCACCTGGCTCACGACTCCCATGTCCTTCAAGGGGTCTGGGGCCACTCTGCCACCGGTTTCTTTGATCTTACAGATGCCACCCTCTATGTAAGCATTGATGAGGATACCCCCTTTGAGACGCCCTACCGCATCGATGGGGCCGTTGCCGGCGAAACGCACAGATTTGCCCGCCTGGACGGGGCGTTCCCTGAGGATATCGCCCTGGTCAGCGTCAACAACAACGAAGCTGTGCTGCTTCGCTACGCCCCCGCGTTCAACCCCGCCATGAAAGCCCTGCAGCAGACAACACGCGTAATGACCCAATGCATCACCATGGCGGATGAGGCTTTGATGAACGCTGCGTTGAAGCAGGCTTCCAGGAACATGGCCGAAGGCGGGCCCGGAGAGGGCCGTGGCACCGAAGGACGCACCTTGTTTTTGACGCCCTTTGCCATTCGGGCTGATGAGGACGTGTATGAGGCCGAGGACCGCGGGGTCTGCGGGGGTGGGACACGCGCCTGGGGTCGGGACACCCTGGCTGGTGTGCATTTTGTCCTCGGGCGCGGGCAACAGGATTTTGATCCTGCACGGTTTCAGGACAGGGAAACCCGCATGACCCATGCCGCCATCGGGGTGCAGGGTTTCCACCGGTTCACCTCCAGGGCTTCCCTTCGCCTTTCTTCCACCTTTTTTTATTCCACCCACGATTTTGAAGACAAGGATCCCCGGAACCTGGAAGAGGCCGATTACAAAAACCAGGGCCTCATCACCCGGCTGGCGGGGAGTTACGCCTTTTATCCAATTGCAAATTCAGTTCTTTCCCCTGAAATCGCCCTGCGGCATGAGTGGGTGCACCAGGATACCTTTACCACCGACCACATGGGCTGGATGGGCACACGTTACGGGGGGCTCCATGAGCATGAACTCCATGGGGAGGCAGCCCTCGATTGGAGAGGCCGCTTTAAAAAGGGGGACACCGACATTCACCCCCGGCTCCGTCTTTTCGCCGAGCAGGTCTTAACCGGCGGCACCATGACCGGAAGCATGGCCCTTGCAGACCACCGGGCAACCCTTGCCGACCGGCAGAACGATCCCTGCTTCGGTGCTCAATTGAGCGCTGGGATCACAAAGGGCGAGACCTCCCTTGCTCTGGGCTACACCGGCCGAATCGAGGAGGAGGTTACTCAGCAGAGCGGATGGGTGAGCGTTCAGGTGAATTTTTGAGGGAAGAATGCCTCCGGCGGCCCTGCCGGGGGCCAACCTTTTGAAGCGTTTGACAAATAAGTCTTGGTTGCTTGTTTAGTAAATCTGGGTGGTTAATTATCGGCCCGAGGGTCCACATGCGCTCTTGTTTGTGCTCAACCGAACAATTTGCGTCAGTGGGCTGCGATGCAGCAGAAGGCGATCAACCCAGGCTGTATTCTATGAGATATGAAGGGGTAATGGTGAAGGAAATGAAGGTGAATAGCAGGGCTAAGTATCGTTGGTATTGGCTGCCGGTGCTTTTGGTGTTGGTTTTGGGCATGGTCGGGTGTGGCGGGGGAAGTTCATCTGGGGATGGCAGGGGCATACCAAGTGGTGATGAGGCGCGGGATAAACCCTCTGTTCTTTTGCAGCCCAAGCGGGTGACGGCAACTTCGGGTGAGTCGTCTGTTGTGCTCAGCTGGGAGGCTGTCAATGAAGCAACCCATTATACGGTTTATTGGTCTTTAAGCCCTGAACCGGATCCGAAAAGCGAATTGATCGAAGTAACGGATATCAAGAATACTTCTTGGGCCCATAACAGACCTGTGCGTGGAAAAAAAATCTATTATGTGGTTGTGGCGGAAGACGGTACCCGATCCAGTGAGCCTTCAGGAGTTGTTTTTGCAAAGATGGAACTGTTGGAAACTCCGAGAAACGTCGAGGTAATAAAAGGTGAGGGCGAACTCACCATCACCTGGGATTCTGTTCCGGGCGCCCAGAGCTATATCCTTGCTTGGCGTGATGAGAACAGTTTGAATTGGGACAACACGGTGTCGATTGGTGGAGAAAATACTCAGTGGATTTATGAAGGTGCGATCCGTAACATGGAATATTCTTTTCGAATTAGTGCAGTTGATGGTGAAGATACAAGCTGTATGAGTGATATGGTTTCTGAACATTGTGACAAGGGAATGCTTCCAACGCCGCAGGGGCTGCGCGCAGTTCAGAATATTGCCCCAGACGATGATGGCGTGACGCTTTATTGGAATACAGTGGTCGATGCGGATAGCTATACGATTTACTGGTCTGAATCCCGGACTGTCGATGCTATACTTAGTGGTGATAAGTGCTCGAATATCATGGGGGAATCGTATGCGGTTGAGGGCCTCGAAAAAGGAAAAACCTATTACTTTGTGTTGGTGGCTTTGGATGGGGATTGGTGTAGCGACAGCTGTGCTCCGGTATCCTCTTTCCTGCTGGATGGGCCAATAGATAATATGTCTGCTCCTGTTGGACGTGGTGACGTTGATTTCGCTAAATTGCCTGCAGGTTCGTTTTGGATGGGGTCGCCTGACTCCGGACCTGGTCTTATAGACAATGAGGATCTCCATCGCGTAACGTTTACCCACGATTTTTACATGATGACGACAGAGGTGACCCAGCAGCAATGGAAAGATGTAATGGGAACGAACCCCTCGAATTTTACATCAGAACATAGACCTTTTCCGGGGATGCCATTTTTTGTAGATTGTTTCGATTCGCCCGTTGAATCGGTTTCTTGGCCTGCGGTGCAAGAATTTATCGACAAGCTGAACGAAGATGAGAGCCAAGCATTAAGATATAGGCTTCCTACCGAGGCGGAATGGGAATATGCTGCTCGTGCAGGCACAAGCACCCCCTATGCCATAGGAGATGGGTATGAGATTACCGAGAGTCAGGCCCGTTTCAATTTTGATTCATTCATGGGGAATGGGACCGTTGTCGTAGGAAGTTTCAATACTCCTAATGCGTGGGGGCTCCACGATATGCACGGAAATGTCGCAGAGTGGGTTGCGGACGCTTGGCAGGATCATCTAGGAGCAGCTCCGAAAAGATTCCCAGATGATGGGATTGTTACAGGCGGGAGTGTGCATTGTGTTCGGGGGGGCAATTGGTCTCAAGGAAAAACATACTGTCGCTCTGCCCGTCGTGTTGGAAGTTCCGGCGGCAATAAGCTTACCGGCTTTCGGCTCGCTGCGGACCTGCGTTAATAAGCCCCGCGGAAAGTGCCCCTCCATATCATATCGGTACAAGCCGCCGAGCCTTAGAGGGCTTGAGGAGATGCCTGCGTCGTTCATGCCCTTGCGCTTTCGAGGTGGCTCACCTCGCCGCCGGAGGCATTTTTGAGTCTTTCCCGTTTTATCCTTTTATTCCGTAGCGCCGGCCGTTTTTTTCTGGTTTTGTTCTTTCAGTTCTTCCGGGGTGTGCCGGATGCCGACCCGGAAGATGGCAAAGCCCGGGCTGACAAACTGGTTCTGGGCGCGTCCCAGGATGGTGCCGTTGAGGGGGGACAGGGTCTGGTGCACGTCGTTGGTGACCGGGTCGATGATTTCGGCCAGCAGGTCTCCTTTTTTAACGGATGCGCCGAGTTTGACTTTGTTCATGAGGATGCCACCTGCTTCGGCACGGACCCACTCGCTGCCGTAAAAGACGGGCTGGGGGGTGGGCAGGAGTTTTAATTTTTCCACCATGCCCACGTTTTTTAAAAAGGTGCGTATGCTTTTGACGCCGGTGGTCACCTTGTCGGGCTCCAGGCTCAAGGGGCCGCCGATTTCCATGACCACTGCGGGGATGCCCGAAGCGGTTGCGGCACTGCGGAGGCTCCCCTCCGGGGCTGTGTTTTGAAGGGCTGTCAATTCACCAAAACTTTTGGCTATGTCGGCCACCTGGTCCACGGAGAGGTCGGCACGGAGCTGGGGCAGGTTTTCCCGGAAGAAGGAGCCGGTGTGGATGTCGATGAGCATGTCGCACGGGTTGATGATGTCCGTAAACAGGGCGTGGGCCACACGGCTGGGGTAGGAGCCCTTGGGGTTGCCGGGAAAATAGCGGTTGAGGTCCCTCCGGTCGCCGATGTAGCGGTCTCGCCGCCAGAACCCTTCCAGGTTGACGATGGGGACCCCCACCACCACCCCTTTGAGTTTTTTCGGGTCAATGTCGTGGACCACCTGGCGGATTATTTCGATGCCGTTGAGTTCGTCGCCATGGATGGCGGCGGTCAGGGCCAGGACAGGCCCCGGTTTTGTTCCGTTGATGACAATGACGGGCGTTCCCACCGTTACGCCGCCCGGAGCCTGAACCGAGAACCACTTGAGGGTCTTCATGGTGCCGGGCATGACGGTTTCCCCGATGAGTTTGAAGGGCTTTGCCGTTTGGGATTCAAAGGTCTCTTTGATCTGTTTGGTGTCATGGGCCGCAGGGGGTGCGGCGGGCGGTTCGGCCTCACCTTTGTCTGTGATGGTTTCCGTGGCCATGGCCGGGCATGTGAGAAGCAGAACCAGAAAAATCAGCCAGTGGGTTTTCATAATCCTCCTTCAGCCCTCAAGGCATGGTTTCATGGATGATGGCGGTGGTGGGGCTGTGTGGGCCGACCACGTCCATGGGGAGCATGGGGGAGAGCATGGGCACTGTGTGGCATTTTGGTGATGGATGGGCCGCTGTGTTGTGCAGGTGGGACTGGTTTGACAGCTTGTCTTTTGTACCGTGTTTGGGTTGGAAGTGTCTATTCTTTTTCGGTATTTTGTGATGGTTGGCAGCTGAGGTCAAAGGGGAGGCAGGGCCCGGCCCTATCCTCCCCTCTATCTTTTACCTGGTCATCAGAATCGGACGACGTCCACCATCTGCTTGAGCTGTTCGGACAGGTTTTTCAGCTTTTCAACGTTGTCGCTGACCTGGGCGCTGTTGGTTGACATGACGCCTGCTGCCTGGTCCACCTGGTTGATATCATGGGTGATCTCCCCTGCGACAACGGCGCTCTGGGCGATGCTTTCGGTGATGTCCTGATTTCCCCTGGAAGCCTGGGCAATGTTGTCGGCGATCTCCTTGCTTGTGACGGATTGCTCCTCAATGGCCGAGGCAATGGTGGTGACCAGTTCATTTAACTGGGTGATGACGTCTGAAATGCCCTGGATTTCCACAATGGCGTCCTGGGTTGCGCCCTGTATTCCGTCGATGCGGGTCTTGATCTCCAGGGTTGCTTCGGAGGTCTGGACAGCCAGTTCTTTGATTTCGCTTGCCACCACGGAAAACCCTTTTCCCGCTTCCCCGGCCCGTGCGGCTTCGATGGTCGCGTTCAGGGCAAGGAGGTTGGTCTGCTCGGAGATCTCCTTGATGGCTTCGGTGACCTGACCGATCTCATGTGCCGATTTTCCCAGGGTGTCTACCTTGGTGGACGCCTTGCGGGACAGGACCACCGCTTCATCGTTGATCCCGCGGGCTGTGGCGGTGTTGATGCCAATCTCGTTGATGGTCGCGGTCATCTCTTCCAGTGCGGCAGCCACCATGTTGATGTTGGTGGCCGACTGCTCCGTGGCCGCCGACACCGAGTTCATGTTGGTGCTCATCTCTTCTGCGGCTGCAGCCACTGTGTTCGATTTGCCTGAGGTCTCAGCTGATCCGGACACCATCTGAGTCGACACGGTGTCGAGTTCAGCGGTGGAGGCGGTGAGGGTGTTTACCCCGGAATGGATGTTGGTGAAGGTCTCCCGGAGTTTGATCGCCATGGTCTCCATGTCCTTGTAGACACCGTGGAGCGCGTTGTTCCTGTCGTATGTAAAGGAGATCAGGAAGTTGCCGCCGGCAATGTTGCGGGCCACCTCCGCCATTTCAGCCGGGTCGCAGCCCAGTTGCCTTAAGACGCTGCGGGTAAGGAAGATGACAATGAGGGCACCTGTAAGCAGGGCGCCCAGGCTGATGCAGATAATCAGGACGATACCCCGGTGGTTGGAGGCCTTCAGGCGGGGGCCGATTTCATCCTGAACCCCCTTGATGTCGAGCTTGATCTCATCGATGAGGCGAGCCACCTCGGGGCCGATGCGGTCCAGGGTGTCGGTGATGATTTGGTTTCGGGTATCGCGAAGGGAGAGGGCCTGGTCGAATCCTTGGAGGTAACGGTCTTTTTCCGCCTTGATTTTGGAGAGCGGGGCCGCATAGTTGCTGCCCTCTTCAGCGAGGTGATTCAGGGCTTTTTGCATCAGCTCGAACTCGGAGATCACCCGGTCGGCATCGGCACGGTCACTGCTGACGAAAAAGCCCGTTCTGTACACTCGGCCGATGAGCATATGTTCCATGGCAACCCCTGCTTCATAGGCCGCATCCGTATTGTTGTCTCGCCTGGCCGATTCGAGGATGCCCGCCAGCAGTGTTTCCATACCGGTGCCCGTGGGGTTCAGGACGTCGTTGATGAGATCTGTTTCCTGTTTTTGAAGGTCCACCACCCTGGTAAAGGCTTCGTTGTAACGGACAACAGAGGCTTCGATGTCCCTCATTTTTGCGGCATGCTCAGGGTGGTTGATTTCGCCGGATGCCCGCCCCAGGAGTGCCGCCATCTTATCGTAGTACCCTGAAAATTCTTCCCGGTTGGTTTCATTTCCGGAGATGAGGAACTCTTTGACGTTCATGCGCGTCATGAGCATATTGGCCTGGATACGGCCGGACAGGTTGGCGTTGCGGGCCATTTCCCGGTAGCTTTCAAATCCCTTGGATGCGCCGTTTAACTTGACGATGCCCAGCAGCGTGGTGGCCGCCAGCAGGGCCAGGACCATGGTAAATCCCAGGATGAGTTTGGCTTGAAGGGTCATTTTTTTCAGGGTGTTCATCGGGTGTGTTTCTCCTAATCAAAAGGTGTTCTATGGATAAAGAATTATCCGTAACTCAAGCCCCATGGCGTGCACCCGCACGAGTCCGCAGATCAAGGTGCCCGTCAGCACTCAAGTCAGCGACGGGTTGGGTAAAACATGTATTTGGGTCTGGAAAATAGTTAGGGGTGGAAAAACCGAAACACGCTCATATGAGGTGAGGCCTTTGCCCGACGGGAACTGTCGGGATTCGGTCTGGTGTGTTTTTTGTCTCCCCGGGTTGGGTAGTGAGGCGTTATGAACCGTAACGATTCAAACGGAAGGCCTTTGGTTGTATGGCAAGTCGTGCAGGTTGCCATTTACCGTTTTATAAGTGTCTTTCCAGCCTTCCCGGCCTGAAGCAGATGTGTCCTTTCCTGGATTATAAACAATATTTCATACAATTTCTTATAAAAATCAGGAGAGCTATTACCTCAACCGATATGGATAGTCAAACAGAAAAAAGAGGGAAAGAAGGAATTCGTTTCGGCTGGTATTGCTGTGTTTTAGAAGTAACCTTGTCAAGGGCGCTGGCCGTGCTTTCCTTTGCGTGTTAACTCGGGGGGATAGGGCGTGTTGCGGTGTATTGGTGAACCCTCTGGCTGTCTTGTGTATGATGTCAAAGAGATAGAAGGCGCGTGCATTTGTCATTGTGAACGTTTTGGTCAGAGGCGGTGTCAGGGCGTGATGAGCCGACGGTGACGGTTTGCTGAACTGGCATACATGATTTGCTTTCCTTTGTACTTCACAATTTCTTTGACATCTCTCCGGTGGTGAGTTACTTTTTTTTCCATTCGAAGAAATGGCAAACAGTCATTTCATACATAAAGATATTCAGGTGCCGGCCGGTTTATGGCCAGCATAACAAGGAATCCTGTGCAACTCAGGAACGGGCCCGCCGCTGTAACCGGGGACGAACGCCGCACGCAAGCCACTGTTGATATTTGACGGGAAGGCGCGGCAAGTAGGCTGATCCGGGAGTCAGAAGACTTACCTGAATAATTAGGTTGATTTTTCATTCGTGGTAAAGGGTGAAAAATAGCATTGTGGAATGAAAACGGTATCCCACACAGGCGTTGATCTGTGTGGGTTTTTTTGTTTCCCGGCGCGGTAGCGAAGGGAAGAAAAGACCCGCACGGTACGTGGATCATTCATGGTCGGAGCTGCGGCCATGAGCGTTGGGGAGACGGGGCGGATGGCCCGGTTTCCCTCTATGTGTGGGGGCCGGATGGGTATGCCCGCCTCGTTTCCCCATGCATGCCGGTTTAATTTTCAAGGGATGTGAGGAACGAGGAATGTTGAAACGTCATGTGAAGCACCTGGCCTGTACAGGTGTGGCAGCCATTGTTTTATGCTCCGCAGGGGTTGTGTCCGCAGGCACAGCCGCAGGAGAGTCGCTGAATGAAGTTGTGGTCACCGCCGAGCGGTTTCCCACCGGGGAAAAAGAGACCCCGCGGTTTGTGACCATGTATTCATCGGAAGAGCTTATGGAGACAGGGGCGGATAACCTGGCCCAGGCCCTGAGAAGAAAAGGGGGGTTCTCCTACAAATCCTTCGGACCCCAGGGGGTCTCCTTCGGTGGCATGAACAGTGAGATCACCGCCAGGGGGGTCTCCAAGGGCACCCTGATCCTGGTCAACGGCTGTCCGGTTCAGGGTGCCGCCGGTCAGGGGTACGACCTGGACATGATTCCCTTAGAGCAGATCGAGCGGGTGGAGGTGATGAAAGGGGCGGCTTCTACCTTGTACGGGGCCGATGCCATGGCCTGCGTGGTGAACATCATTACCAAGAAGAATGCCAAATCCACTCGGGCATCCGTGGCTGTCGAAGCCGGGTCCCACGGGCATCGCACGGCAAGCGCCGAGGTCAGCAGCCCCCGGGTAAACGTCGGCGTCTCCTACGCCCACCTGGACGCCGTGGACAAGATCTCTCAGGCGACCTACCCCAACTCAACCAAAAGTATCGGTTACTCCTACGCACGGGACGCCGTGGACAGCGGTGGCCTGAACCTCAACGCCACCCTGGCCGATGGCCTCCATTTTGACTACCTTGGGAGCATCAGTACCACCGGGTATACGAAAAATAAGGATACGGGGGTCGTGGACAAGGAGACGGATCAGGAGCACGTCAAGCACTTTGCCGACCTCCGGTTCGAAAAGGAGCACGTCAAGCTCAAGGCCTTCGGCTACCTTGACCAGCTGGACCGGGAGGAACGTACAAGCAAAGGGCTCACCGACGAGAGCAACAAAAACTACAACTACGGGGTGCAGGGCGATTACCGGGCCAGTCTGGGTGGTGTGGAACTCACCACCGGGGCGGATTATGTCTACCGGGGCGCCGACTACGACGAGAAGTACGGCAGGCACCACAGGGACGATGTTTCTGTTTTTGTGCAAGCCAAAAGGGATTTTTTTGAATCCCTTACCGTGGTCCTGGGGTTCCGGGAGCAGTTGATTTACGGGGACTGCGACAACAAGGACTACGATATCTTTCTGCCCTCGGCAGGGGTGACCTACCGGGTCTCCCCCGGCTTGAACTTTTTTGCCAACGCCGGAAAGGCCTTTAAGGCTCCCACCTTCAACGATTTGTACTACAAGGGGGATGCCCTCACGGGCAATCCGGACCTCGACCCCGAGAGCGGCTGGACCTATGAAGGCGGGGTGAAGTACGACAACGACTACATGAGGGTGAGGCTGGCGGGCTTTCACATGACCTACGAAGACAAGATCGAGACCATGACCGTCGGCAAGGATACCACAAAGTTCAACGCGGGCGACTACGAGTCCACGGGGGTGGAGTGGGAAACCTCGTTTTATCCCTTTGTGAACCAAGCCTCGTTTCTGGATGCCGTCTCGTTGGACATGGCAGGTTACCTGGCCGATACAACGGCTGAAGACACCGACGGCGAAGAGTACCAGGCCGCGCCCGAGTTCCAGACCTCCGTGGGAGCATCCTATATCACCGAGCCTCTGGTGCTGAACCTGAATATCGATATCTTACGGGAGCGGGAGAGAGACCTGCCCAGCTACAACCCGGTAAACTTTGCAGGGAAGCTGGCATGCTGGAAGGGGTACCTGACCTTTGGCGTGGACAACATGTTCGACGAGACCGTGGTGACCTGGGGGGACAACACCCCCGGCAAGAAAAAGAACTACGAGTATTACGACCTGGGCCGGACCTACAAGCTCGGGTATGAGATGAGGTTTTAAAGGGGAGACAAGCAACCCTTGGGAGATGCTGCCACAGGGCGGCTTGCCGGTGGTACCCTGATCAGGCTCATAAAAACAGGCCATTCGAATTATCGAATGGCCTGTTTTTTCATGGTACGGGTGCGTCGGGGATCACCAACCAGGGGTAAAACGTTGCGGCAACCTGCTTCCAGTGTGGTTCACTTTACCGCCGGAGGCAGCCAAGTTAAAGATGCCTCCGGCGGCCCTGCCGGGGGCCAAACTTTTGAAAAGTTTGATAAACAGGTTAAAAAAACAGATTCAGTTTAATCTGAACCATAGGCGAATGTGATTTTCCCTGAGGGATGAAGGGGAAATCGCATTCGCAACCTGCTTTCGAGGTGGCTCACCTCGCCGCCGGAGGCAAGCTTTTTCTACCCAACTTTAACCATAGAAGGCAGCCAAATTAAAGATGCCTCCGGCGGCCCTGTCGGGGGCTAACCTTTTGCCTGATCTTAAAACGACGGGTTTAACAAACAGGTTTTAAAAGCAGATTCAGTTTAATCTGAATCAAAGGCGAATGTGATTTTCCCTGAGGAACGAAGGGGAAAACGCATTCGCAGTTTGCTTTCGAGGTGGCACACCTCGCCGCCGGAGGCATTGCTTTTGTTCTTTTTCTGAGTCCTTTTGACCCTGTGGTTAATCCGATTTTTAACCACAGAAGGCATCGCTTTTTGTCTGTTTTATTTTTGCGCAGCCCCTTACGTCATGGCGGCCTTGATTTCTGACGTAAGGGTGTCGCCGGCGGGGATCAGGGAGACATGTTTGATCTCGCCGTTGATCAGCATGGCCGGGGCATTTGCAAGGCCTATCCTGCCCATGAAGGCGACGTTTTCCGGGTACATGATGGAGCGCTCCACCACCTTGACCTTGTGGCCGAAGGGGGCGGCGGCGGCGTTGGCCGAGGCGACCATGTAGCCGCAGGCGGCGCAGGTCTGGGAGTCGATGGTGATCACTTCGATGAGGACGTGGTCCAGGCTCTCGTAATCGGGCAGCTCTATGTCGGGGAGCTCATCCTTTTTCACGTAGGTCTCAAGGACTTTTTTCGTGGCTTCTTTGTTCTGGACGGCCATGCCGATGCCCACGATGTTTTCAGGGGGCACGTTAAAGGGCACGTCGC
Organism: Desulfoluna spongiiphila; assembly: GCF_900101345.1. GTDB lineage: Bacteria > Desulfobacterota > Desulfobacteria > Desulfobacterales > Desulfolunaceae > Desulfoluna > Desulfoluna spongiiphila. The sequence continues at coordinate 30,492 of NZ_FMUX01000009.1, forward strand.
AACCGGGGGCCAGGATGAAGTCCTTGGTGCCCAGGGCATCCATCAGGTCGATGGCGGCCTTCTGGTTGTCCTGCTGGGTGCCGAAGAGCATGGTGATGGTGAGCTGGAGGTTGCCGGAGATGAGGACCCCGTGTTCGTCGGTGACCTTCTTGGCTTCCACGATGTCCACGTTTTCGTCGATGGCAATGGCGTCGGGTCCGGTAAGGCACATGGCCGGGATGTTTTTCGTGGCGTCACCGCAGACAAAGAAGGTGGAGGGCATGTTCTGTGCCTTGAGCTTGTCAAAGAAGGCGGTGAAGGGCTCGCCCAGGAACTGGTCAAAGGAGGCCGGTGAAATCTGGGAGACCAGGGGATCCACGGCACCGATGACATCGCATCCCGCTTCTATAAGGTATCCCGCGTACTCGCTGACGACCTCTTCGCAGAAGGTGATGAGCTCTTTGACCTTTTCGGGCTGACCGTACATGTCCATGAAGATGTTGGTGCCGCGAAGGTGGGAAGCAAGGGTGAACGGACCACAGACCAGGCCGTAGAGGGCAATGTCGGGCTTTGCCTCTTTCAGGCGCCGGGTGGCTTCCATGATGATGGGGATGCGTCCGTCTTCCCTGGTGAGGCGCCTGGTGGGGATGGTGAAGTCGTCGGCAAGGGGGTGGGTGCACACCGTGGGAGGCGTGTTGGGGTACCACTTGAGATCGCATCCCAGGATTTCGGCTTCAACCTGCAGGTCAAACATGACGGGGAGGCCGTCCGGGGCATACTGTGCCACCGCCTCAAGGAGGCACTCCACGAGTTTGTCCACGTCCTTGAACATGTCATCGGCGGCGTACCCTTTAAGGTTTGCGATCTGGGCGCCGGTGTATGGTACCCAGGGGGTACGGGGAACCTCTTTGTGTTTGAGGGCGTTTAGTATAAGAGATTTGCTGTTCATGAGATTCTGTCCTGAATAAACGTGGCGGGTTAGTGAAGAACCAGGTCGCGGGCAACCTTTCCTGCGGAACCGGCATCGGCAGCGAAGGCATCTGCCCCAATGCTGTCGGCATACTCCCGGCTCAGGGGAGCCCCACCCACAAGGATTTTTACAGAGTCACGGATGCCGGCTTCTTTGATGGCCGCGATGGTATCTTCCACCATGCACATGGTGGTGGTGAGAAGGGTGGAGAGGCCGATGATGTCGGCGTTGTGCTCTTTGGCCATCTCCACAAAGGTTTCCTTTTTCACATCGACACCGAGATCGACCACGTTGAATCCGGCCCCTTCCAGCATGATGCACACCAGGTTTTTCCCGATGTCATGAAGGTCCCCGTCAACGGTACCGATGACAATGGTGCCCACCTTTTTTTGTGCATCGCCGGTGAGGTGAGGCTTCAGCAGCTCCACCCCGGTTTTCATGGCGTGGGCAGACATGAGCATCTCCGGGACAAAGGTTTCGCCGGCGGAGAAACGCTCCCCGACAAAATCCATCGCTTTGATGAGCCCGTCGTTTAAGATGGCATTGACATCTGTACCGGCGGCAAGTTCTGTCTTTACCTCACTTACCACCTGGTCTGCATTGAGCCCGATGACGGCCTGGAATATATTTTCAATTGACATGGTTGTTATCACTCCTTTTGTTGCAATATGCGGTGGCGGGACACGTGGTTGGTTTGTCCCGCCGTCTGGTTTTGATTATTCGGGTTGAGCGGACGCGCCCATGGATGCTTTTTGGGTGCGTTCGTTTTGGATAAGGTCTTTGATCAGGGCGACGATGCCCAGGCACATGACGATGAAAAAGGGGACGGAGCCCAGGATGGTTGCGGTCTGAAGGCCTTTGAGGCCGCCGGAGTAGTTGAACACCACGGTGAGAAGGCCCAGGATCGTCCCGAAGGTGATGGTCAGGCGGTTGTTTGCCTTGGGGTCGGCCACGTCACGGCCGCAGGTGACAAAGCGTGCCGCCACGTAGGTGGCCGAGTTGCACGAGGTGATGAGAAAAAAGAAGATCAGCACCAAAGAGAGCCCGGTCATGAAGTGGAAGAAGGGCAGGTGCTTGAGGGTGACGAACAGCGCCATGGCAAAGTCTTTGTTGATGGGCTCACTGACGTTGAGGTGCTGGACAAACTCCAGGTGCATGGTGGTGCCGCCCAGGGCCGCTGAGAAGATAAAGGAGAAGAGGGGCGGCAGGATGATCACCCCGAGGATAAACTCCCTGATGGTCCGGCCCCTTGAGATGCGGGCGATGAAGGCCCCCACAAAGGGTGCCCAGGCGATCCAGAAGGCCCAGAAGAAGACGGTCCAGTTGCGTGTCCAGGTGTCGTTGTCGAAAAGGGTGGTGGCAAAAGAGAGCCTGGGCAGGTCGGTCATGTAGTCGGAGAGGCCCATCCACAGGGTCTTGAGGATGTAGCCGGTGGGTCCGAAGAGGGCAAAAAAGAACATCAGGGCGATCATGAACAGCACGCAGAGGTTGGCCACGAACTTGATCCCCTTGGAGACCCCGGTGACGGCCGTGACGATATAGGCAAAGGTCACGATGAGGATGAGGGCCGTGGTGAGGTTGGCCCCTCCGGGGATGCCCATGAGGCTGCTGATGCCGCTGGCCATCTGCATGCCGCCCATGCCGAGGCCCGTGACCACGCCGAAAATGGTGGCCCAGGCTGCGAAGGTGTCCACGAGGCGGCCGACGGTGCCGTTGGCGTGCTTTCGTCCGATGACAGGAATCAGGCAACTTGAGAAGAGGGCGCCTTCGCCTTTTCTGAACTGAAAATAGGCCATGGTCAGGGCGACGATGGCATAGACCGCCCAGGCGTGGAAACCCCAGTGGAAAAAGTAAAGCTCAAGGCCCAGGCGAGCCGCCTCGAAGGTGTTTGCTTCACCGGTGGGGGGGGCGGCCATGTGGATCAGGGGCTCTGCCACGGACCAGAAAATAAGGCCGATTCCCATGCCGGCGGAAAAGAGCATGGAGAACCAGCTGAAGGTTGAAAATTCGGCTTTTTCCCCCTGTTTTCCGAGGGTGACCTTTCCAAAGGGCGAGAAGGCAAGGGCCAGACAGAAGACCAGGATCCCTGTGACGCCCAGCAGGTAGGTGGACTGGAACACTTTAAAGACAACGCCCACGGCTGTGCTGCACAGGCTCGCCAGGAGCTCCGGCCAGAAAGCCCCCAGCACCACAAAGGGCACGGTGAGTGTGATGATAAAGTAAAAAATGGTGGTGTCCAGTTCCTCACCGAAATAGCGTTTTAACACTCCGTGTTTCTCCTTGCTTCCTTCTTGAAACATACAATCTCCTGTCGACGTGGTTGGAATATACGGCCGCTTTGCGCTCCGGGCAAGGAGAGCGGCCGTGGATTGAGTGGGTCCTGATTGGGTTGGCCCTCAGGCTGCGGTGCTTGACGACGCCCGCCTGGCGTCGATATATGCCATCAGGTCTTTTTCAATGGCCGGGTCCATGTCCGGTTTGGTGTAGGCGCTGAGACGCTCGCGGACGTGGAGCCTGGCGGTATCGGTAAGCTGCGGTTTTCCCGCTGCTTCCCATTTCGTGTAGTTGTTGCGATAGGCCAGGGTGGGAAGGAAGAACTCCGTGCGGCAGCGCATGGCGGTGGTGGGCTCCATGAGGAAGCTGCTCCCTGCCCCCAACCGGGTGATGGTGTCCAGGGCCAGGGTCTCATCGGTGATCTCCACGGGCTGCAAGGCCCTGCGAAGAGCACCTGCGAGCTCTTCATCCATGACGAATTTCTCCAGGCTCATGGCGGTGTAAGCGCCAAGGATGCCGCAGGCCTGGTGCATGTAGTGGGTGCCCGCAGCCAGGCTCAGGGCCATGGTGAGGGCCGACTCCATGCCTGCCTGGGCGTCCGGGGCATGGGCATCGGTGAGCCCGCCCCCGTATCGGCAGGGGAGCCCGTAGTACCGGGCCATCTCCGTGGCGATGTTCATCATCTTAAGGAGCTCGGGGCTGCCGATGGTGGCGCTGCAGAGGCGAAGGTCCGCTCCGCAGGAGGTGCCCCCGCACACGCACGGGGTGCCGGGGCGCACCAGCTGGGCCAGGACGACGCCCGCCAGGCTTTCGGCCATCTCCAGCACGGCTGTGCCGGCCAGGGTGATGGGGCCGCTGAGGCCTGCCATCACCATGCTGGAGATGAGAAGGGCCTGGCCCCCGCGGGCCAGCTCAATGACGCTCCCGGCGGCCTCGGGGCCGAAGATCAGGGGGGAGGTGGGGTTGATGGAGGTGATGGCCACAGGGCTTTTCATCACTTCTTCACGGCTCCCCCACACGATGGAGGCCATCTCCAGAAGCTCCACGGCGTTTTCCCGACTGCACGGGTTGCCGGTCAAGGGCTTGTCCGAATGGATGAAGGTGGAGGCCAGGAGCTCTGCGGAGGCTGTTTTGGGGTTGAGGTCGGGGGGGCAGACCATGCCGCTTGCCGCCATGTCGATGTAGGGGGAGCTCTGGGCCAGCTTCAGGCAGTTGTCCGCATCCTCCATGGTGGCCGAACGCCGGGTGCCGTCGGCGTCAATCATGAAGGGCGCGCCCCAGCCCGGGCTCAACACGAAATGATCCCCGCCGATGCGAACAGTTTTTTCGGGGTCCCTTGCGCGAATGAGGAACTCAGACGGGGCGGTTTCAAGGGCCTTCATCACCTGCTCTTCGCGGAAGAACACCTTGTTTCCTTCCACGGAAAAGTCGTTGGCTTTGAATATGGCAAGGGCCTCGTCGTCTTCGAATACCACCCCTGTTTTTCCCAGCACCTCCATGCAGGCCGCGTGAATTTTTTCTTTTCCGGAATCGCTCAGTGTTTGAAATCTGTTCAGCATGTGTCTCCACTCCTTATGGTCTGGCTCAATCGTGTGATTGATGGAAATCCCAAAAATAATTTATGTCAGGTCGCTCTACAGCAAGGGGCATGCCATTGGACGATAAAAAAAAATGATGAAGGTAATCAGTGGGTTTGTGGCTGGGGCGGCGGGACTTGTCAGGGAACCGTGATGCAATCATGCATTAACGTGTCGATAACAGATTGGTTTTACAGTGGTTTATGTGGGTTGTGGTTGAAAATGCAAAGCTGCATCAAATCATAAGGACTTGTTGTGAAAGGGCATATGCGCTGTGGGGGCGCCGGTACAATGCATGGATGCATTGGGGAGCGAGGCATTGTGGCAGGGGAGGGAACGTAATTCTTGATGCTTTTTGTCAAGAATTAAGGGCTGCCCGAGCAGCTTCTTTGAGGATTGTGCTTCTCCCTGAATATGTATAGTAAATCAGGGCGTTGTGTCGACTGGTCTGGTCGCTTTCAGGTGGGTCTGCGGTGATTGACTCCACGGATAGAAGTAGATATGATTGCCCGTCGTGCGGATGTGGTTACGCGCGTTTTTCTCTTTGATGGGCCGGGCTTGGGGGAGTCTTGCCCCGCTGCATGCAGGGATGGTGATGATGGAGGACATATTGCACTCGTCTTCGGACGGGATCTGGATCTGGGATGCTTTTGGGCGGGTGATTGCCGTGAACAAAAAAGCAGAGGAGTTCGGCGGCATCACTGCCGAGTCCCTCATCGGCAGGTGCTATATCGAGCTGATCCAGGACGGTCTCTACGATCGATCCGTGGCCCATGATATCTTTCGCAGCCGGTGCCGGGGAGTGACCCAGGCGGCGTCCCTGCGCACGGGGGTACGTACCATCAACACCGGGACTCCGTATGTCAACGACCGGGGGGAGATTGTCCGTATTGTCGTCAAAGAGAAGGAGATCTCCCACCTTGACGACGAAGCGGTTCGTTCGGAGGTGAGCCGGATCCGGTCCGGCTTCGGCGAGGCCTTTGGCGATCCCGGGGTGGTGTCCATGGGACGCTATGAGGTGGTTGCCAAAAGCCCCCTGTACCGCCGACTGCTGGAGCGGAGCTTCAAGCTCGCCGATGCCGGGGTCTCACGCCTTCTGGTCCTGGGAGAGTCGGGCACCGGCAAAGGGCTCCTTGCCCGGTTGATCCACGAGAAGAGCAGGCGCAAGGATCATCCCTTTGTTCAGCTGAACTGTGCCGCCGTGCCCGAAAACCTTCTGGAATCCGAACTCTTCGGGTACGATGGCGGGGCCTTTACCAGCGCCAGGACCCAGGGTAAGGAGGGGCTCTTTGAAGCGGCCAACGGGGGGACCCTGTTCCTGGACGAGATCGGGACCCTGCCCCTTCCCCTGCAGGCCAAGCTGCTCAAGTACCTGGACGATTTTGAGGTGACGCGCCTGGGCAGCACCCGGGTCCAGAAGGTGGACTGCACGGTGGTGGCCGCCACCAACTGTGATCTCAAAGCCTCGGTAAAGCAGGGGCGTTTTCGCGAGGACCTCTACTATCGCCTCAACGGGTTTTCCCTGACCATCCCCTCCCTGCGGCAGCGTCCCGAAGACATCGCAGGGCTCCTGGATCACTACATCGAGCGATACAACCGCCAATACCGGCTGTGCCGTTATCCCTCCCGGGGGCTCCTGGACCAGCTTTACGATTACCCGTTCCCTGGAAATGTGCGGGAACTCAAGAACATCGCCCGTCAGATCGTTGTCCTTGGCGAGTGCGACTTTTTGGAATCCTCCCCGTCTGGCCTCAAGGGCCTGAATCCTTCCGGCGATTCCCAGAAAGACCTGAAGGGAAAGATGGATGCCTACGAGAAAGAGCTCCTCAGGCAGGCAGCTTCCATGCATCGGACCACCCGGGAGGTGGGGGAATATCTGGGCATCGATCAGTCCAGTGTGGTGAGAAAACTCAAAAAACACGGCCTTACCATGCCTGCCGGCAAGCGGCGGTGAGCCCCGCTTCGTGTGTGATTGTTCCTCTGTTCCTTGGCAACCCCACCGACATGTCCCCTTCACTGCTTACACACCAAGGCCCCTGCCGGTCGGCAGGGGCCTTTCCGTTTTACACTGCCTGCATCAGCTTGCTTCCGGAAGGTTTGTCTTTAAAAAGTCCTGCGATGGTCTCCCCCGAGGTGGAGAGGTCGTCTTCTCCCCAGGTGTCTGCCTCGGCGGTGGTGGCAAGGGCCGCAGAGTCCTCCGCCTTGTTGCTGAGGCTCCAGTTGGCATAGCTCACCATGTTGTCGTTCAGGGCGCTGAGCCAGCCCTCGGTGTCCCCCTGGCTTACCCCGCCGTTTCCGCTTGCCATGGTGGTCCCGAATTCCGTTACAAACACCGGCAGTCCTTCGGCCATGGCGGCAAGGAACATGTTGAAGACGTGCTGGCCGGGCTCGGGCAGGTGCTCCTTGGCGTAAAAATGCAGGGCGTACATGATGTTGTCCTGACCGCTAATGGGAGCCTCGATGACCTGGTCCAGGCGCTGGCACCACTCGGGGGTCCCCACGAGGATGACGTTTTGCGCCCCGGTGTCCCGAATGGCGGAGATGATCTCCTCTGCGGTCTCCTTCATGTCCTCCCAGGTGTACAAGGGGCTCTCCGGTGAGTTTTCCGGTGTGGAGTAGTTCGGCTCGTTGCAGATTTCAAACAGCACGTTGGGGGTGTCCTGATAGGTCTCCGCCATGTCCTGGAAAAAGTCGATGGCATGGCTTTTCCACTCCTCGGGTCCCATCTCCACGGTGCCGGAAAAGTCCCGGGACGGAAAGGGCTGGAACCCATAGGTAAAGTCGTAGAGGAGGTGCCAGTCGATGATGACGTACAGGTCCGCGTCAATGGCTTCCTGCACCCGGGCTTTGATCTCATCTCGCAGGTTGTCCTGTCCCCCGTCCGTGAAGTCGAGGTAGCCCATGTTGTCATCTGTTGCCGTGTACATGGCAACGCGCACGAGGTTACCGTTGAAGACCGAGGGGATCTGACCCATGGTGTGCGGGTTGAGAAAGTCTCCGTACCAGGTGTAGCCGTGGGAGCTGATGCCCAGAAGCTGTATGTCCAGGTCGTCTTCACCCTTGAGGCGACCGTCGGTTCCCACGGAGAGGGCGCCCCGTGTGGAGGGGGTGTCCATGCCCGGGACCTCTCCCTGGCCTTCATCGACCCAGGCGGTGCAGGTGAGGTCGTCGGCGGTGAGATCCCCTGTCTCGAAATCAAAGCCGATGACAAAGGTATCACCGGGGTCAATGAACACGGGAGCATCCTCGGCCTGGAGGGTGATGGTGAGGGTGGTCCCGGATACGGAGGGGATGGCCTCCATCTCCAAGGTGACCCAGGCCGATTTAAACGTCGCGATGACGGCTTCATCGGCTTCTACCTCAAGGGTGCAGGTCTCGGCGTCAAGGGCTGTGGTCAGGGTGTTGGTGACGGTGACCTCAAACAGGGTCCAGTCGTCACTCTGGTTGGTGACGTCCACGGAGGTCGCCAGGGGGGTGTTGGTTTTTGAGGGCATGGTATTCTCCTTAAGGGGTTGCCTGGTCCGGGGGCCAGGGTTACGTGTGGGGGCATGGCACTTTTACTGCGTCTCGGCGCTGTGCCGGAGCCCTTGCTGATGTGGATGAAAAACGGCGTAAGGGATCTCTCCGGGGGGACATCATCGGGTGGGTGAGGGAGATGGGTTGGGGCTTTGAGATGGATCGAGGGATACGCTTCGTGACGGTACCTGAGAAGGGGTGATATCGGCGAAATATTGTTTATGGATAGTTGATGAAAATGTAGCTTTTTCTTGTGTTTATCACAAGGCTTGAATGTTGTTTTTTGTGCGCGTGATTTGTTCGGAAAGGCGGCCTCAGGCACAGGCGGGGATTCTGCAATAATCCGTGGGGGAGCCAGCCCGGATATTTCACGAGTCGAGTGTCCCCATATTCAAGGCTCTGATAATGCAGAAGATAGGTACACTATACATTTTTGAAATATCTCAACTTCTCTCGCTGACAAGCTGTAATGACATTTATATTTCTGGAGTGATCGTTTTCTCAAGAAATATCCGGGCCAGGGTGTTTTTCAAGGTGTCCGGGCGCTCCGGCTCGGGGCACCCGGCTTTGTTGATGGCCTATTGGAGGAAAATCCCCTCCGGGTCGATGACGTTGTAGAGCAGCTCCAGCTCTTCGTAGGTGGGCAGCTCGGTTTCTCCGCTTACCCGTGAGAGGTTCAGGTCCAGGCTGCAGTGCTCCTTCACCGCTTCCGGCGTGGTGCCGGGGTGGTAGGTGTCCAGGTAGATTTCGCCGTTTTCATCGAATCGAAAGACCCCCATGTTGGAGATGACCGCCGACGGCCCTCCCCGGAAGGCCCGGTTGTAGACCTCTTTTTTGGGCACCATCTCTCCGGAGGGCCATTTGGGGATGCGCCAGCCCGGTGAGGTGATGTAATCGATGCGCTCTTTGAACCGCCTTTTCTCCTGGGGCATGATAAAGACCGTTTTGCGGGCCAGGCCGTTGATGTCGGAGTTCCCGCCACTGCCGGTGAGCCGTTTCTCCGGCACCATACCGTAGGTCCCCATGCCGGTGGTGTTGACATTGCCGTACCGGTCCACTTCGGCCCCGCCCAGGAAGGCCAGGTCCACCACGCCGCGCTGGAGCTGGTTGAACACATCGGAAAGGCCCGAGGAGATGGCGGCCTGGTAACTGCACCGGGCATCACCCACCGAGGTGGGCAGTGAGATGGGGCGGCCGTCGACGCTGCCGGCTTCATAGATGCACACCGCGTTGGGAGAGGCGTTGTGCTGGGCGAGCATGATGGCCAGCATGGGCAGGCCGGTTCCGGCAAAGACGATGTCCCCGTCTTTGACCTCCCGGGCGGCTGCCACGGTGAGAAGGTCCATGGGTTTGAACTCGCCTTGTTTGACGTAGTTGGGACGTGTCATGATCGCGTTCCCCTTTTTACCCTTGTGGAGTATCCGAAGGCCGGGTTGGCCTTCAGTGTTTTCAGCCGCTGGACGCCTATTTTCTGGAGGTAGGCGTCGAAGTCGTCCACGCCCATGACCCACTCGTCCACCCAGTTGTCCAGACCTTCCTGGGTGCGGGTGGTGTTGAAGAAATCCCGGATGAATTCCCCGTCGGTCTCATACTGGCCGTAGCACCCCGTGGGGTGACCCGCCCAGGGAAGCTCCACAATGTAGTGGACCTGATGGCCGGGGACGAGGTTTCTGGTGGGGTCCCTGCGGATATACTCTTCGGTGACCACCTGCTCGGCGATGACAATCACCTTGTCCGATGCCTTGATGGCTTCGGCGTCGGAGTAGGTCTGCCCTTCGATCCTGACGGTGCCTTCCTCCCCGACCATCTGCACGTGGGCAATGCACCAGTCCGGGTTGCAGGCCGGCACATGGAGAAGCTGGCTGTCGTAGAAGGGGTCGTCCACGATTTGTGATTTCAGCTTGGGTATTTTTGCGTGGGAGCCGTCCCTTAACCCCATCTGGCCAAGGTGGTCGTAGGCGGGGTTGAGCATGTCGGTGCCCAGGCTGGCGTAGGTGGGAAGATAGGGAAGGCCCATGGAACCGGCCACCATGCGGGCCAGGATCTGGACATGGGAGTAGTCTTCGATGACCACCTCCCCGGCCTCGGCCTTGCGGGCGAGGTTCGCCCCGATCTTGCCGTAGAGCTCATGGCCGATCCAGCAGGATTCCCAGACCTTGACGCACCCCGCGCCGATGAGCAGGTCGCTGTGGGTGCCGCCGTTGACCTCCACCAGGTGCAGGTCCTTTTTTTTCTGTCGGATGAGTTCATAGATCGCCGCCATGGGGCGGCGCCAGATGGTGAATCCGCTGAAGGTCAGCATGTCGCCGTCGTGGATCAGACCGATGGCTTCGGTTAAACCGGTGTGTTGTGGTTTACCCATGGTACTCTCCTTGCGATGAACTGCGTGATGGTGTTGCGGCCCCGCCCGAGGGGCACAAAGAGCAGGTGGGGTGCCCGTTTACCGAGGCCGTCGCCCTGGGGTCATGCCGCGGTTTTGTTTTTTCTCTTTTTCTTCTGGTCCTTCATCAGGTCGTTGGCGATGACGATGCGCTGCACCTGATTGGTGCCCTCGTAAATGGTGGTGATGCGTGCATCCCGGTAGAAGCGTTCCACCGGGTACTCCTTGGTGTAGCCGTAACCGCCATGGATCTGGATGCCCTGGCCGGTGACGCGCTGGGCCATCTCCGAGGCGTAGCACTTGGCCATGGAGGCCTGGGCCGTGCAGTTTTCGCCCCGTTCCTTTGTGGCGGCGGCGTTTAAGACCAGGAGCCTTGCCGCCTCCACATCCATGGCCATGTCGGCCAGCATCCACCGGATTCCCTGGAACTCGGAAATGGGCTTTCCGAACTGTTCCCGCTTTCTGGCGTACTTTTTGGCTTCGTCCAGGGCTGCGGTGCCGATGCCAAGGGCCAACGAGGCGATGCCGATGCGACCGGCGTCGAGGCCGGACATGGCCACGAGGAACCCTTCCCCCTCCTTGCCCAGCATCCTGGATGCGGGCACGCGGCAGTTGGTGAAGTTCAGGTCCACGGTGTCCGAGGCGCACTGGCCCATCTTGTCCTCGACGCGTCCCACCTCAAAGCCGGGCAAGTCCGGGGTGATGAGAAAGGCGGTGATCCCTTTGCTGCCCGTGGGGGCGGTGCGGGCCAAAAGAATGGTGACCCCGCCGTTTTTTCCGCTGGTGATAAAGCGTTTGGTGCCGTTGATGAGGTAATGGTTCCCGTCCTTCTCTGCGGTGCAGGCCATGGACTGGGGGTCGGAACCGGCTTCCGGCTCGGTGAGGGCAAAGGCCCCGATGATCTCTCCGGCGGCCATGGGCCGGAGGAAGGTCTCTTTCTGCTCTTCGGTGCCGAAGCGCTCAAGGCTTCCGCAGCAGATGGAGTTGTGCACGGACATGATGACGGCCGTGGACGCGCAGGCGTATGCGATTTCGCTCAGGGCAAGGGAGTAGGCCACGGTGCCCATGTCTTCTCCCCCGTATGTCTCCGAGACAAGCATGCCCAGGAGTCCCAACTCCCCCATTTTTTTGAGGCTGTCTGCGGGGTACTCATGGTTTTTGTCCCTGTCCGCGGCTTTTTCCGCCAGCTCCTTTCGGGCGAACTCCCTTGCCATCTGCTGGATCATCTGCTGTTCTTTGCTGATTTGAAATCCCATGGTGACTCCTTTTGCTGAGTGTGTGGCGGCCTGCCGGGGCAGGCGGCCATTTTTGTCCGTGGGGGGCGAGGGTCAGGTTTCGGGTCAATCGGCGTAGTCGTAGATGCCCTTGCCGGTTTTCCGTCCCAGCCAGCCTGCGTTGACGTACTGATTCAAAAGGGGCGAGGGGCGGTACTTCGGATCCCCGTAGCCCTCCTGAAGCACGCCGAGGATGGACTGGATGGTGTCCAGGCCGATGAGATCGGCCAGGGCCAGGGGCCCCATGGGGTGGTTCATTCCCAGCTTCATGATGTTGTCGATGCCCTCGGCTGTTGCCACGCCCTCGTAGAGTTCCCAGAGGGCTTCGTTGATCATCACCTGGAGGACCCGGTTGGACACGAACCCCGGCACGTCCTTGCACTCCACGGGGACCTTGCCCATTTTTTCCGAGGCCTCAAGGATGGTTCCGCAGACCTCATCGGTGGTGGCAATGCCCCGGATGACCTCAACGAGCTTCATCACGGGCACCGGGTTCATGAAGTGCATGCCGATGACCTTTTCCGGGCGGCTTGTGCATGCCGCGATCTGGGTGATGGGCAGCGAAGAGGTGTTGGTGGCCAGGATGGCATGGGGCGGGGCGATGCGATCAAGTTCCCGGAACACCGCAGCCTTGATCTCCATGTTTTCGACGATGGCTTCGATGATAAGGTCGCAGTCCGCGGCATCTTCAAGGCTGGTGGAGCACGTGATCCGGCCTAACACCGCATTTTTTTCCTCTTCCGTCATCTTGCCCTTGGCCACGCTGCGGGACAGGTTTTTGTCCATGACCGCCATGCCCTTGTCCACCAACTCCATCTGCATATCGTATTGAACGGTGTCAAAACCCGCCTGGGCGGCGACCTGGGCAATACCGCCACCCATCTGACCTGCACCGATCACCATGATTTTTTTGATTTCCATGGGAAAAACCTCCGTTGTGTATTTGTAGTTGATGTCACGGCTCAACACGGATCAGCATGGCATCGCCCTGGGCGTGACCGGAGCAGATCCCGCAGACGCCGATGCCGCCGCCCCGGCGCCGAAGCTCGTAGGCCAGGGTCATGACGATGCGGGCCCCGGTGGCCCCGATGGGGTGGCCGTAGGCGATGGCGCTGCCGTTGACGTTGACTTTTCTCTTCATCTCCTCTTTGGAGAGGCCCAGGATGGACCGGGCGCTGACCAGGGCAACGGCGGCAAAGGCCTCGTTGATTTCGATGAGGTCCACGTCCGCGCAGGTGAGCTCGTTTTGTTCCAGGACCTTTTTGATGGAGAGGCCGGGGACCGTTGCGATGTCTTTGGTGGGCTGGGAGACTTCTGCGTAGTCCACGATGGAGAAGAGGGGCTTTAGCCCAAGCTTGTCGGCTTTTTCCCGGCTCATGAGAAGGCAGACGTCTCCCCCGTCGTTGACTCCGGGGGCGTTGCCGGCAGTGACGCTGCCGGGTTTACCGGTGACGGTGCTTGTGTGGCCGAAGACCGGGGGCAGCTTGGCCAGGCCTTCCAGGGTGGTTGTGGGGCGCGGGCCCTGATCTTTGGTCATCACATCGGCTTTTTTGCCGTTGCGGTAGGCCACAGGGAAGATCTCGTCGTCGAGCTTACCGGCTTCCATGGCGGCCACGGCAGACGTCTGGGAGTGAAGGGCCCATTCGTCGTTGTCTTCCCGGGTGAAGCCAAACTCGTCGGTGGTTTCCGACCCGTGGATGGCCATGTGCCGGTTGTAGAAGGCGTCCCACAGGCCGTCATAGACCATGAGGTCCCTGGTTTCGCCGCTGGGAAGGCCCATGCGCTGCCCGAACCGCATGTTGGGGAGGGCATAGGGGCAGTTGCTCATGCTCTCCTGGCCGCCGGCGATGCAGATGTCGGCCCGTCCGAGCTGAATCATCTGGGAGGCCAGGTCGATGGTTTTAATGCCCGATGAACAGACCTTGTTGACGGTGATGGAGGGCACCGACTCGGGAAGCCCGGCCAGGATCGTTGCCTGCCGTCCGGGAACCTGGCCGCAGCCTGCCGGAACCACCTGGCCCATGATGACGTAGTCGATCTCTTCCGGCGTGATCTTACCGTCCATGCGCCTCATCACCTCTTTGATGGCCATGGCCCCGAGCTCCGGGGCATCGTACTGCTTCAGCTGGCCGCCGATGACGCCGTAAGGGGTCCTGCACGCCTCCACAATCACGACGTCCCGGTGGTTTTTGAACCGGTTGCCCACCTTTTTTCCCATGCCTTTGAACTCGGGTTTCCGCTGGCCGAATTCGGCAATGGGGGCTTCCCTGTAGACGTCTGCTCTCTTGACTTCCAGTGTCTGGACAAAATCTGACATGCCTCGCTCCTGTTTCGGGTTTGGGGTTGGTGCCGGACCGTACCGGGATTCGGCCCCCATGGGTGGGAGGCGCCTGTGGTCCGCTGGCCTGTGACAAAGAGCAGGACCCGTGCCAATGGAAAGGGTTTGCTTTTTAACATTCTGAATTAATTGACCATTACGCGTTGTGTGGGGCGGAGGGTATCCATTGCGTTCCGGGGCGCAAACACCACGCACATGGCTATTTATTTTTAGGTAAGAGCTTAAAATAAAAAAGGTTTGAGTCGTGGCGGGTGGGCGGGCGATATGGGGTGACGGGTGTCCGAATGCGCAGGCGAAAAAGGGTGATTCAAATGTGGATGTGATTTTCCCCGAGGAACGAGGGGGAAAGCGCATTCGCAAGCTGCTTTCAAGGTGGTACACCTTGCCACCGGAGGCAGCCAAGTTAAAGATGCCTCCGGCGGCCCTGTCGGGGGCTAAACTTTTGCCTGATTTATAAAAAGCGGGTTTACTAAACAGGCTTTAAAAAACAGATTCAGGCCAATCAAAATCAAAGGCGAATGTGATTTCCCTGAGGAACGAAGGGGAAAGCGCATTCGCAACCTGCTTTCGAGGTGGCACACCTCGCCGCCGGAGGCAGGCTTTTCCATGCACTTTAACCATAGAAGGCATTTTCTTTGGTGTGTGTGGGGGAGGAAGCCTTGCGTTGCCGCCGTGTGGGGCGGCAACGCAAGGCAGGTGGGATCAGACCATGAGGTCGTATTTTTTCATCTTTCCAAAGAGGGTTTTGCGGTGGATTTTCAGCATGGCAGCGGCGCGTTCCCGGTGCCAGTGGCATTTCTGGAGGATGTCGGTGAGGACCTGCTTTTCAAAGGTGTTCATGACCGTTTTCAGGTCCGTGAATTCATCGGGGGCGCCGGTCGGGGCCTGGTCCAGGGGGCTGAAGGCCGGGGTGATGCCGGAGCTGAAGTTGAGTTCTTTAAGGGAGATGAACCGGCGCAGGGCGTTCTGGAGTTCCCGGACGTTTCCGGGCCAGTCGTAATGGGTGATGGCCTCCAGGAATTTTCCCGTGACCGGCGGGACCTTGGTGGTGGGGCAGAAGCGCTTGAGAAAATGTTCGATGAGAAGGGGGAGGTCCTCTTTTCGTTCCCGCAGGGGTTTCAGGTAGATGGGGATCACATGGATTCGGTAGAAGAAGTCCTCCCGCATCCTATTATTTTTAACGTGTTCCACAAGGTTGCGGTTGGTGGCTGAGACAATGCGGATATCGGGCTTTTTGACCTCGTTGCTCCCCACCGGGGTGAACCCGCCCCCGTCAATGGCGCGCAGGAGCTTGACCTGCATGTTGAGCCCGATCTCTCCGATCTCATCCAGAAAGAGCGTGCCGCCGTCGGCTTTGTCCAGGAAACCCTCGTGGTCCCGGTCCGCGCCGGTGAAGGCCCCTTTTTTGTGACCGAAAAATTCGCTTTCGATGATGTTTTCGTTGATGGCGCCGCAGTTGACGGGCACAAAATTCTGGGCGGAGCGGCCGCTGGCATCGTGGATGGCCTTTGCCACGAGTTCCTTTCCCGTGCCGGACTCCCCGTAGATGATGATGTGGTCATCGCTGGCGGCCGACTTGAGGATGAGCTCGTAGACGGTCTGCATGGCCTGGCTTTTGCCCACGATATCGCCGAATTTATAGCGGTCCTTCATGGTGGATTTGAGGCGGAGGTTCTCCTGGCGCAGGCCCTTTTCCCGTTCAAGCAGGGCCTCTTCCGCCATTTTCTGTTCGGTGATGTCCCGGATGATGGCCTGGATGCGGGACACCGAACCGTCGGAGCCGTGGATGGGGGAGATGACAGAGTCGTACCACCTGTCGTTTTTGGGGCATTTAAGGACCTTTTTGATGGGGTCGCCTTTGAGCAGGGAGCGGCTTCGGCACCAGGGGCAGGGGGTGTTCAATCCGTAGATGACGCTGTGGCACCGTTTTCCAATGGCGTCACCGCCGAGGAACTCGATGAGGGGGGTGTTCATGAACTCGATGCGGTGGTCCATGTCCCGGATGTAGATCATCCCGTCGAAGTTTTCGATGATGGCCCGGAGCTGGGATTCCCGCTGCTTGAGGCGATCCTCGGCCAGCTTGGCGTGGGTGATGTCCATGAAAGAGGCGATGCTGATCTGGGTCCCCTTGACCATGCCCACCTTCATCAGCATGTTTTTCACCGTCCGGGTTTTTGTGATCATCTTGCACTCGTAGACATCCGGGGCACGTCCCGGCTCGGTTCGGCGCCAGACGTGGTAGCGGGAGAGCCTGGGGCGGTCGTCTGCGTGGATGACATCCGACCACTTCATCCGGTCGATGAGCTCCTCTGCGCTATAGCCGCTGTAGGTTTCAAAGGTGGCGTTGGCAAAGGAGATCATGCCGTCGGTTTCGATGAGGATGGTCCCGGTGCCCGTGTTTTCGAGGACGCCGCTGTATTTTGCCTCCGTCTCCTTGAGCATCCCCTTGATATGACTGCCTTCGAGCTGGGATCTCAGGTTGAGGACCCCGCAGGTGATGTCGTTGGCCAGCTCCCGCAGGAGGTCCACCTTTTCCGGGTCAAAGGCGTGGGCGTCGCCTGCATAGATGGAGATGGCCCCCAGGGTGTTGCCGTCGGAGATCAGGGGGAAGGCCACAACGGAGCCGAATCCCCGCAGGATCGCCTCGTACTGCCAGGTGGAGGCCGTGTCCGTTGCCCGGATATCCGGGATGGTGCAGACCGTGCCGGAGCGGATGGCCGTGTCCATGGGGGACGGGTTGTCGGCGCTCTCACCCCAGGTGGGGGCAATGGCCCGGAGGTAGCCCTCCTCATAGCCACAGGTGGCCACGGGCAGGATCGTTTTTTTTGCCCCGGCCTGGGCAAAGCCGATCCACACGAAGGGAAAGCTGCCCACCTCCACGATGATCCGGCAGATTTCATTCAACAGGTTTTTTTCATCCTTTTCATGGATAAAGGCTTTTTTGCACCGGCTGAGGATCTTGATAAACCGGTTCATCTTTCCCAACTCCCTCATCAGGTCATTCTTGCTGACATCAACGGATGTGATCATGATGGAATCCCTTGCCGTAGGGTTGAAAAGATCGTGAACGCGTGGTCGGTGTGTGTGTCGGGTACCGCCGACGGTTGCGGGCTGTGGCCGCTGTGCTGCCGAAAAGGCAAGGAGGGTGAGCAAACGGGCCTTGTTTCCGGCGTGGGGCAGGACAGCTGCATCAGGGGCAGGCACGGGGCCGTCGGTGAGTCTCGGGCAGTGGAACTATGTAACATATCGCAAACGACGTTTGATATGTATAGCAAATTGTATTCCACCGGGCCGTCAGGGCGAAACATGCCGGGTTGCCGGGCCTTGGGCCGGTTGGGCGGGGACAGGCCATGTGAATAAATCGCCACATGGCGGGTGGCCTTTTGTGCCGGGGTAAGCGTGTGTGGTTCGTAATGTATTTGAATTGTGGGGGAATTGTGCGGCGCGGAATGGGGTGCACGATATGTGGCGGGTTGGCCACGTTGCGTCACGGCGTTCAACCCGGTGGGCACGCACCGGACTGTCTTTCGTTGACGGTATGGAATTGGTTTGGTACAAAACAAAATATGAATATGTCAGATTCACATTTTGTCTACAAGCTCAGTGTTATCCGCAAGCTCGCGTTTTCTTTTCTGGAAGAGGAGATGGCCAGGGCCGGGGTGAAGGACCTGCCCCCGTCCTTCGGCGACATCCTTTACATTGTCCACACCAAAGGGCCTGTGGCTGTCAAGGACATTGCCGCGCACTCGTATAAGGACAAGTCTACGGTCTCTACCATTATCCATCAGCTTGAAAAGAAAGGGTATGTGCAAAAAGAGCCGGACCCGGACGATGGGCGAAAGGTCCGGGTGACCCTGACGGAGACGGCGGCAACGCACATGGAGAGCATGGCCCGGATTTCCGCCGGGCTCAAGGAGAAGCTCTTTCAGGATATGAGCCGTGAAGAGCGGGATATCCTGTTCCTCCTCATGGATAAGATCGAACGTAACCTGAAGCGGAGCTGACGGCGTGGCTTCGGGTCGATGATTTTGTTTGTATCAAAACTAATAACGGGCGCGATGCAATGGCAGCGGATTTTCGAAAAGGGGCGGCCTTTTCATCCATTCGTACCGGGCCTCTTATCGGGGATATCAGATGACATCAAGCCGACGACTCCACACATCCGAAGCGCTGGACATTGTTGATCATACCGGCAGGATCCGAACCAACCTCCTGAAAAGGTACCTGCCCGGTACCATGGATGCCATCCGGTTTTACCATTTCACCGGGACCCTGGCGCGGTTGCCCGTGGTGGGCCGGTTTGTCAAAAAAGGGCTTCACCTCTACTATCGCTACCTCCACACCAATTCCCTGGTCTTTCCCCTGAAGGAGATGGAGGCCGTCATTGAGACGGCAACCGATCTGTACGTGGATCCCTGTCCCTGCCGCGTCATTGCGGAGGACAACAGGTGCGATGCCCCGATTTATACCTGCATGCGCATCAACCATACGGCCGCCCTGCGAAAAGAGATGAAAGGCGAGGCAGGGCTCTCCAAGGGCGATGCCCTTGCGATTCTTCGAAACGCCTATGAAAAGGGACTGGTCCTCTCCCTGGAATCCTGCATTCAGCCGTATCAGAACAACATCTGCATGTGCTGCACCTGCTGCTGCATCGCCATGAAGATGCGGTATGATTACGGGGTGCCGATCTATAACTCCGGGCCCTATCTTCCTGTCTGGGGTGGGGAGGCCTGCACGGACTGTTCCTCCTGTGCTGCTGCCTGCCCCGTTGGGGCGCTTTCGATAACCGGGGGCGGTGTATGGGTTGATCTTGATACCTGTCTTGGGTGTGGCCATTGCGCGGCCGTCTGCCCGTCCGGCGCCATAGAGATGGTATTATCTCCCAGCCGTGTGAGGAAGGAGCCTGAACCCGGGCCGATCCGGCTGATCCTTTCGCTGGTCTATATCCACGCTGTCATGGTGCCTTCCGTCCTTCTTTTCAGGCTGGTCGCAGGCAGCAGGCAGGACTTGATGGACCACGCCTTTCCCAATGACAACGATTTCTTTGAACCATCCATGCAGCCGTTGAAACGAGGTGATTCATGACTGTTATCCGCACATTTACCCATGACTCCGTGACCGGCGTAAAGGTCGGCAAATACAACCTGGCAGACAACTCAACGGTCCATATTTTCTGCGTGGGCGAGACGGTCATCGACACAGGGCCGCCCAACGACCGGAAATCCGTGGCCCGTTATTTCGAGGGGAGGTCGGTGCGTCAGATCCTTCTCACCCATCACCACGAGGACCACAGCGGCAACGCGGCCTTTCTCTCCCGGATGACCGGTGCCCCGGTGTTCGCGCACCCTTTGGGCCTGGAACTTTTACGTGAGGGCTTTCCCATCCGGATGTACCAGAAGGTCTTCTGGGGGAGCACCCCTGCCGTGTCGCCGGAGCCCCTGGGGGAGGCCGTGGCCACACCTTGCGGCCACACCCTTGTGCCCATCCATACACCGGGGCACTCCCCGGACCATGTCTGTTTTCTGGAGCCGGACAGGAAGTGGCTTTTTACCGGTGACCTCTTTCTGGCCCCAAAAGTGAAGATGTTCAGGGCCGATGAAGACCTGACCGGACATTTAAAGAGCCTGAAAACCATCCTTGGGTATGATTTTGAGACCCTCTTCTGTGCCCACAAGGGGGTTGTGGAAAACGGCCACGGGATGCTGGAAAAAAAGTTGGCGTATTATCTGGCGCTCATCGAAGAGGTTCGCGGGATGCATGCGGCGGGACGCACCCCGGGTGAGATCACGCGGGCCCTTTTCGGGAAAAAGGGCCTTGTGGGGTACATTTCCTGCAACCACATGAGCAGTGAGAATCTGGTACGGCAGTGCCTTTCCTGCTCCGTTTGACGGTCGGTCTTGATACCCGTGCCTACAGTACCAATCCTGCACCCCAGTAGAGAAGCATTCCCACCACCAGGGTTCCCCCCAATGATTTCGTGTACCAGGCAAAGATGAAGGTGGGCACGGCCACCATCATCTCGATGGAGACAGGGTTAAAGACCCTGGGCGTGCCTGTGGTGACCAGGGCCGGAACGAGAAGGGCACTTAAGATGGCCACAGGGATCAGCTCCAGCCACTCAATGAGCAGGGAAGGGAGCTGTCGCTTGGAGAGGAAGAAGAGGGGCACCCAGCGGGGAATAAAGGAGACAAGTCCCATGCCGAGGACAAGAAGGACAAAGTTACTGGTTTCCATGGGGGCGCCTCCATTTTTTGATGATCACACCTGCTGTGGCCGCGAAAAGGGTCGCGATGATGATGTAGGCGTTGCCGGGCATGACAAGGGAGAGCCCCACGGCCACGGCACCTGCGATGACGGCGGTGAGTGTGAAAATGGGGCCGTTGAGCTGGTAGATAAGAAGGGTAATGAACATGGCCGTCAAGGCGTAGTTGAGACCGAAGGCGTTCTCCGGGATGAAACGTCCGAAGAAGCAGCCCATGGTGGTGCTGGCCACCCAGGAGAAGAAGGCTGCGTAACTGGCCACAATGGCCTTGTCGATGCCCCAGGGCCCGTTTTTGAGCTGGTTTAAGTTGACGGCGAAGGTTTCGTCGACGATGCCGTAGCTGAGCATGGTGATCTTCTTCCGGCAGGCTCCCTGGTAGTGGACGGCAAGGGATGAGCTCATGAGAAGGTGACGAAGGTTGACGATGAAGGTGGTCAGGACGATGGCGGGGATGGAGGCCCCTGCCGTGATCATGGAGACCGCGATGAACTGCCCGCTGCCT
Organism: Desulfoluna spongiiphila; assembly: GCF_900101345.1. Taxonomy (GTDB): domain Bacteria; phylum Desulfobacterota; class Desulfobacteria; order Desulfobacterales; family Desulfolunaceae; genus Desulfoluna; species Desulfoluna spongiiphila. The sequence continues at coordinate 51,564 of NZ_FMUX01000009.1, forward strand.
GCAAAGACGCACAGGGACATGAAACAGACCTGGATGGGGGTGAGCCCCGCTTTTTCCCCCAGGACCCCCATGGCAAGTCCCAGGGGGATGTACCCGACGCAGATGGGCCAGATGGCCAGGAGCCCCTGGGCGAGGGATGTTTTAATCGCCGGGGAGACGCCGAGCTCCTCGTCGTGTGTTGCAACATTCATAGTGACACATACCTGCTTGAAAAACGTGGCAAGCCGCCCGGCGGGCGGCCTGAATTCTATGAAAAAGGTTAATAATCGAAAGCTGTACTTAAGTCAATCCTTGGAGATGAAGGGACGCTGGCGGCAAGGGCAACCCGAGCCGGGGGGGCGGGGTGGTTACGGTTTGGTGTTCTCAATTTCATGGCAGAGCGTGTCCATGCACGCCGGGCAGATGCCGTGGCTGAACCGTGCTTCGGAGTGGGCGCTGAGGTAGGCTTCCACCTGGTGCCAGTAGCCCTGGTCGTCGCGAATTTTCTTGCAGGAGGCGCAGATGGGGATGATCCCTTTGAGTTGCCTGATCTCTGCCAGGGCTTCCTGCAGCTCGTGGTTTTGGTTTTCAAGGCATCGCTTGGCCTGTTTCAGGCTGGCCCACCTTCTGTGCAGGAGAATGGCCTGGCAGAACACCAGAACCATGCAAACCATGATCAGCTCATCGAGTTCATAGGTTTCATAGGTGTGGGTAAGATTCACAATTTGCTCAAATAAGTCAAGTTGACTTGAAATAAGAAATGTTCCCACAGCAATGATGACTAGTATGATGCGCTCCTGGGCTGCACTGGTTCGGGTGGTAATCATCTGATCCCTTTCGGCTCCGGGCCTGGCTTGAGACGTGTCTGACGACTGGCAATAGGCGTTTTCCTCTTTTATTGTGGTAGTGATTAAACCATAGCAGACAAAATGATAACCTGTCACAGGAATTGATTGCAGGAAATGGAAAAAAGGAAAGCGTAGCCGATGGGCTCACCACAACGAAAGAGCCTTCTGTGGTGAACGTGGGGGAAGGGTTTTGTGAGAGTTTCTATGAATCAGGACAACCGTGATAACAATTCAGCGTATGCCCAGGCGGCCTATCAGCGACCTTCAAAACAGCCGCGAAAGATCGACCGAAACGGAGCGCCGCACTCCGGTGCGGCATTTCAGTCCGTCGTTACCCGTGCCGCACAGGAGTGCGGCGCTCCAGGGGACAAGGGTATTCGGGGGATGATGTCAATACGCCGATGGTCCAAACGATGACCAGGGCCACGTTTGTTTGAAGCGCATCCGCAACCTGCCTTCAAGGTGTTTTTTACCTGACGCGGCTTGGCCACCCTCGCCGCCGGAGGCAGCCAAGTTAAAGCTGCCTCCGGTGGCCCTGCCGGGGGCTAAGTTTCTAAAAAAGTTTAATAAACAGAATTCGAAAACAGACTTAGTTATTCAGAATCAACAGTGAATGTGATTTTCCCTGAGGAACGAAGGGGAAAGCGCATTCGCAACCAGCTTTCGAGGTGGCACACCTCGCCGCCGGAGGCATCGCTTTTGTTTTTTTCAGGTCCCTTATCCCCCAAAGCCTTTGTCTTCTATGGTGACGGCAGCGTCTCCCAGGGCCATGAGGGCGTCCATCTTGCCGAAGGTGACGGGCAAAAGGTTGGCAAAGAAGAACTCGGCCCCTTTGATCTGGCCGTTGAGGTAGGGGATCTCTTTTTTCGGGGCCCCTGTTTCCAGCTTTCTGGCCGCCGTGGCCGCGCGCCAGAGGAGCATCCAGGCCATGACGGCATCGCCCATGACCTCCAGAAAGGGAAGGGAGTGGGCAAAGGCCGTGCGGAGGTTGCCCCCAAGGAGGGTTTTTCCCATGGCCATGGCGCAGTCGCCCAGGCGGTTGACGGCTTTGGACGCATTGTCTGTGAGGGGTTGTGTGGCCGCCAGTCCGGCGGCGTCTTCGATGGTTTGGTTCATGCGGTTCAGGAGCTCCATGAAGACCTGGCCTTTTTTCATGCCGAGTTTTCGGGCGAGAAGGTCCATGGCCTGGATGCCGTCGGTGCCTTCGTAGATGGAAGCGATTTTGCAGTCCCGGGCGATCTGTTCCACGGTGTAGTCCCGGAGGTAGCCGGCCCCGCCGAAGACCTGGATGGCCTTGATGCAGACCTCATAGCCTTTGATGCCGTTGTAGGCCTTGAGGACGGGGGTTAAAAGGCCCACGAGGTCGTCGGAGAGTTCCTGCACGTCCGGGGCATCGCTTACCCTGTGGTGGTCCATGAGAAGGGCGATGTAGTAGGCAAAGCTTCGCATGCCGTCCACGCAGCATTTCATCTCAAGGAGCATGCGCCGGACATCCGGGTGGTCGATGATGGGCACGGACGGTGCGGTGGGGTCCAGGGCTTCTTCGATGGCCCGGCCCTGCTTGCGGGTCCGGGCGTACTCCAGGGCCAGGAGATAGGCGGCCGATGCGTGGGAGAAGGCCTGGATGCCCACGCCGAGCCTGGCTTCATTCATCATGGTGAACATGATGCGCATCCCCTTGTTCTCCTCCCCCAGAAGAAGGCCCCGGCAGGCGCCCTTGCTCCCCAAGGCCATGCTGCAGGTGGCGCTTCCGTGGAGTCCCATTTTTTCTTCAATGCCGGTGCAGACGATGTCGTTGGGTTCTCCCAGGGAGCCATCCTCGTTGACCCATATCTTGGGAACCAGGAAGATGGAGATGCCCTTGGTCCCGGCAGGGGCCCCTTCGATGCGGGCGAGCACCGGGTGGATGATGTTCTCGGTGAGGTCGTGGTCCCCGGAGGTGATGAAGGCCTTGGTGCCGTAAAGGGACCAGGTGCCGTCGTCGTTGCGGCGGGCCGAGGTGGTGAGGGCCCCCACGTCGGAGCCCGCATCCGGTTCGGTGAGGAGCATGGTGCCGGTCCAGGTGCCGGAATAGAGTTTTTTGATGAACAGCTTTTTCTGCTCCTCGGTGCCGTAATGCTCGATCATCTTGCCTGCCCCGTGGCCCAGCATGGCGTAGCTGGAAAAGGCAAAGTTGGTCCCGATGAGGTACTCACCGGCGGCGTGGCTGATGATAAAGGGGAGCCCCTGTCCCCCCAGCTCCGGCTCCTCGGAGAGGGCGAGCCACTCCCCCTGGCAGAACAGGTCAAAGGGGCGCCGGAAGCACTCAGGGGGCGTCACCGTGCCCCGGTCGAACTGAACCCCCTGCCGGTCCCCCGTGGCGTAGGTGGGCAGAAGCTCCTTGAGGGCGAACTTGCGTGCCTCGCTGATCACCATGTCGAAGGTCTTGCGGTTGAAGTCGGCGTACATCGCGTGCTCTGTCAGCGACTCCGCATGAAACTGGTCAAACAACACAAAGTCGATGTCCCGTCTGTCTGCCACGTGCTGAGCGGCCATGCTGACCTCCTTGTCATGAAAAGATATAAGGCAATGCCATCCAATGGGTGCATCGCGTCTCCACAGGGACATGGGGAAGGGTTCCGAAGGTGTGGGTATGGGGCGATGCCGCTGATGTGCCAGCCACCGTTTCACCCGGGCCCTGTCAGGGTTCAGGGGCGTCGTGTCCATGGCGGTGCGACGGAGAGTGGAGGAGGATGGCAGGGACGGTGTCTAAGGGGCGCTTCGGGGTGATGCCTTCAGACTAGGGGATTTTTCTTTTTGATGTCAAGGAAGAAGTGGGGGCACCCCGGCGCATTGCCGGGGTGCAAAGGGGCATGGCGGCGCTATTGGATGTGGGGGGCGAGCCCGTTTAGATCAAAGAGATAGGACCCAATAAAGGCCATGATCCCCATCATGATGAGAAACAGGGCCAGGACCTTGGGGATGGGGTTGACGCCCCCGGAGGTTTCCAAGGCCTGGTTGGGGTCGATCTGGTCGCTGGCTGCGATGATGGCGTCGACCCTCTTTTTGACGTGGAGAAAATAGAGGAAGTTGGCAAAGGCGCCGAAAAAGAAGGAGACGGCCAGGCTGCCCCCGGGAATGACGATGCCGGCTGCGGAGATACCGAAAAAGAGAAGGGCCAGGCCGTACATTTTACGGTAGATGAGCCAGACGATGCCGAAGAGAAAGGCTCCCCAGTTCCAGGAGGGAACAAAGGCGGTGCGCCCTTTCCTGGAAAAGAGTTTGAACTTTTCCGCGTACCACTCCCCGCGGGGTCCGGCATAGGCCTGCCACAGGGGCAGCAGGGGGGACTCGTCCTCGGACGAAGCGCTGTCGTCGGCCTCCCAGTGGGCATCCTGGGTCCGGGTGTCTTCTTCGGGCTGGCTGGCCGCTCCGGCGTCCCATGCCTGCCTTTCAGCCTCTTCCTGGAAATCCACCTCAATGCGGCAGAGGGCTCCGGTCTCGGCAAACCGTTTGGCAAAGGCATCGGTCTTGGTTCTGTCTTCGCTCCGAAAGACGATGACGCGCTGCCCGGAGAAGAGACGGTCAATGCCTGCCTGGCCCATGTTGAAACAGTCCATGAGCCGGCTTTTGACCTCCCGCTTGCTCTCACGTTCCCTGACTTTTCCTTCAAACAGGACCACATAGAGCTCTTTCAACGTGTTTCCTCCCATCGGTGTGTCTGCGTTCGTCGGTGAACGAATCTGGCTTAAAACAGTGCGGTGCGTTAAGGGGAACATCCCCTTTGACCGGGCACCTCTATCTTACAAATTGATCTGTATGTATGCCAACGTCTTTTTTGCGTCAACCCCGCAGTTCCTCCTCGGGGCAAGGGAGACCGGGGGCTGGAAAAAAAAAGGCCCGGCGGGACGAGGGGTCCTTTCGAGCCTTTTTTTCAATCATAGCGGGAAAACCGAAAACTTACTTGAGCAGTTCTACAGCTTCCTGGGCAATCTGGAGCTCTTCGTTGGTGGGGATGACCCAGACCTGAACCTTGGAGGCGTCGGTGTGAACCGCAGTGGGCTCGCCCTTGCGACCGTTGTTTTTGTCGAAGTCCATGTCGATGCCGAGGCCGGAGAGGTTCTCGCAGATGAGGGCACGTGTGATGTCGTCGTTCTCGCCGATACCGGCGGTGAAGACGATGGCGTCGATGCTGCCGAGGACGGCGGTGTAGGCACCGATGTATTTTTTGACGTCGTAGGCGAACATGTCGAGAGCCAGCTTGGCCATTTCGTCGCCGTTTTCAACGGCAGAGTGAATGTCGCGCATGTCGTTGAGGCCGCAAACGCCTTTCAGGCCGCTCTGCTTGTTGAGCACGGAGTCCACCTCGGTGGCGCTCATGCCTTTGTTCTCAGCGATGTAGGCTACGATGGCGGGGTCGATGTCGCCGCTTCGGGTGCCCATCATGACGCCTGCAAGGGGGGTCATGCCCATGGAGGTGTCCTGGCACTTGCCTTTTTCCACAGCGGCCATGGAGCAGCCGTTGCCGAGGTGCACGGTGATGACGTTGATCTCGTCGGCCTTTTTACCCATGCATTCAGCCACTTTGCGGGAGACATACTTGTGGGAGGTGCCGTGGAAACCGTAACGACGGATGCGCAGCTCTTTGTAGTAGTCGTAGGGCAGGGCGTAGAGGAAGGCTTCCTTGGGCATGGTGGAGTGGAACTCGGTGTCGAATACCGCTACGTTGGGGGTGCCGGGGAAGAGCTCTTCAGCCACTTCGATACCCATGAGGTTGGCGGGGTTGTGCAGGGGTGCCAGGGGGTTGTTGTCCGCAATGGCAACCTTGACGGGACCGTCAACCACGCAGGCGCTGGTGAAGGCTTCGCCGCCCTGGACCACGCGATGGCCGATGGCATCGATCTCTTTGGGGTCGGAGATCACGCCGGCTTCGGAACCGGTGATGAGGTCCAGCACCATGTGCATGCCGATCTTGTGGTCCTTGATCTCTTCTTCCTTGACGACCTTTTTCTCGTTGTCGGTGTCGGGGAAGGCCTTGTGGGTGAGCTTGCCCACGGTTTCGCCGATACGTTCTACAATGCCGTTTGCCATAACGGCTTCATTTTCCATGTCGAGAAGCTGGTACTTGAGGGATGAGCTGCCAGCATTAATAACCAATACTTTCATGATAAAATTTACCTTGTAACCGAAGTAAGTCGTTGATCGGAATGACCGCTTCCGGGGCCGTTACAGAGGCTCCTGCGGTCACTCCTTGAGCTGCGGACCGTGCGAAGGAAGGACCGCCCCGGGATATGTGTCTCCCTGTGGGGCCGTCCTTTATCGTGCATGGTGTGCCGGTCCTGTAACCTAAACCAGACCTTTGGCCGCCTGCGCCTGAACGGCGGTGATGGCCACGGTGTTGACGATGTCGGGTACGGTGCAGCCTCGGGACAGGTCGTTGACCGGTTTGTTGAGGCCCTGAAGGACGGGGCCGATGGCAACCACCTGATCGGAGGAGCGTTGTACCGCTTTATAGGTGTTGTTCCCGGTGTTGAGATCAGGGAAGATGAAGACCGTAGCCTGACCTGCAACTTTGCTGTCGGGCAGTTTGGTTCGCGCCACCGAGGGATCGATGGCGGCATCGTACTGAATGGGACCTTCGAGAAGCAGATCGGGGCAACGCTCCTTCGCGATGCGGGTCGCTTCAATCACTTTCTCCACTTCGGCACCTTTGCCGGAAGACCCGGTTGAGTAGGAGAGCATGGCTACCCGGGGATCCACGCCGAAAATTTCGGCGGTCTGGGCGGAGCCAATGGCGACTTCAGCGAGTTGTTCTGCATTGGGGGTGGGGTTGACCGCACAGTCACCAAAGGCCAGGACACGATCCTTCAGGCACATCAGGAAGATGGACGAGACGATGGAGGCGTCGGGCCTGGTTTTGATGATCTGGAATGCGGGCTTGATGGTGTGGGCCGTGGTGTTGACGGAGCCGGAGACCATGCCGTCGGCGTGGCCTTTGTGTACCATCATGGTGGCGAAGTACGTGACGTCGCTGATGAGGTCACGGGCAACGTCCTGGTTCATGCCCTTCTTGTTTTTGCGCATCTCATAGAACTCCGCGACGTACTCTTCGTACAGGGGGCTCTTGGCAGGCTCAACAATGTGGGCGCCGGCAAGGTCGAGGCCGAGCTTGGAGATCTTGGCCTGGATTTCGGACTCTTTGCCGAGGAGGGTCACTTCACAGACGTCGCGACGCAAAAGAATGTCGCAGGCATTTAAGATACGCTCACCGGTGCCTTCGGGAAGAACGATGTGCTGCTTGTTCTTCTTGGCCTTCTGGATGAGGTTGTACTCGAACATCTGGGGCGTGACGTTGACGGATTTGCGCTCGATGAGTTTTCTGCGCATCTCCTGGGTGTCCACATGGGCTTCAAAGAGACCCAGGGCGGACGCGATCTTTTTGGGGTTGTTGGACTCGAGCCGTGCGTGCACGTGGTTCAAGTTTCGCATGGTGGGGTACGTGGGGTCGTTGACGAGAAGGATCGGAACGGGGATCCCTTCCCAGCCTTCCACCAGTCTCTGGATGCTCTCGGACGGGGCGATGCCGCCGGTGAGGAGGATGCCGGAGATGTTGGGGTAGGCATTGGAGAGACGGGACGCCATGGCGCTCAGGATGATGTCCGTCCGGTCCCCTGCGGTGACCACGAGGCTGTCTTCCTTGATGTAGTTCAGGAAGTTGTTGATCTGCATGGCGGCGATGACGTAGCCGTCGATCATCTTGTCCATGGCTTTTTTGCCGTAGATCACATCGGCGCCCAGCCATTTCTGCAGGTCAGCCACCGTGGGCTTCATGAGGTTGCTGTCTTCCGGGATCACGTGGAAGGAGCAGTTCTCCACCTTGATGTCTTTCTGGAGGGTCTCAAGGATCACCTCGGTCTGGGAGGCCTCTGCCCGGTTGACCATGATGCCGAGGATGTCAACTCCCTTGTCCTCGAGATCTTCCATGGCCAGGTGGTTGAGGCTCACAATCTCATCGATGGTGGCGTTGTGCGCGTTGGTGACCACCAGGGCGGGACAGCCCATGTTGGCGGCAACCACGGCGTTGATGTCGAAGGTGAACGCTTCGTTGCCCACCACGAAATCGATGCCTTCGCAGAGAACGAAATCGTACTTCTCTTCAAGCTGCTTGTACTTGTTGAGAATGATCTCGATCATCTGGTTCTGTTTGCCGGCATTTACAAGTTTTTTGGCTTCGTCCAGGGTCATCGCGTAGGTGTCTTCGTATCTCATGCCGAGATAGAAGTGGGAGAGGACCAGATCGGTATCGTAGTCTCGCTCCCCGTCTACGGGGTTGATGATGGGCCTGAAAAAGCCAACGTTTTGCAGATCCCTCAAGAGAAGCTGCATGATACCAAGAACGATGGTTGACTTTCCGCTCCTGGCGTTGGTTGTGCTGATGTAAAGACTCTTTGCCATACGCCTATTTCCTTGATTACTGGTAACGCAACACTATACATGTAAAGGCACGACGTGCCGTATCAATCATATTTTTGCATTGGGAACGGAACCTTAACACGATTGTCCGGGGCGTTTTGACGACGCCGCAAGGGAAAATAGTCTCATACTTCATGTTGTCGAAACAAGCAACAATTTTCCAATGAACTTCCGGTAACTCTCTAAAAAGGCTCGGGATAGTGCGAAAATACGGACACGGAGTCCACCTTTTGGAACACTTTGCAAGCGTTTGTTTCCGTTAATGACAGCCTGATTATTTTTGGCGTCACCGGTAAAGATCTCCGTCGTGTTCGAAAGCCAGGGGGGCTTGCGCAACATGCGGGGAAACGGCATGGAAGCGGTTCTCCACATTAGAGGCAAAGTCCACGCGAGGGGATGCGACCTGCGGATGGTCAACCTGTGGCGCGTTGTGTGCGCTCTACCGGGTCGGCCCAACGGGGGGTTGGGCCGACCCGGTAAAGCAGTCGGGGTCACCTGACGTCACATCCAGCGTCCAAAGGTAAGATATTGAACGTTCGGTAAAATATGCAAATCAGAATCAACCAACGAGGGGCAATTTACCATAAAACGGGGGGATGACCAACCGAAATCGAAGGATAGGGCCCCTTATGCCCGGTGGGGGAACCCGGGGGCGGTTATTGGTGTTTGCGTCGCCGCGCCGGTTGGCATAGAGTGATCGGGGTGCCCTTCTGAAGGAGACGGCGCCTTGAATGTGTATGATCATGATGCCTGCGGACAGGCGCGGGTGGCCCTTTCGGACAGGGGCGAGCCCCGGACGGCAGGGCGAAAGGAGAGGTTGCGGATGAGAGCGATGGTGATTACGACCGGTGAGGAGATACTCAAAGGAGAGGTGGTGGACAGCCACGCGTCCTGGATTTCGGAGCGGCTGTGCGAGCTGGGCGTGGAGGTGGTGCGCCATCTTTCGGTGGGGGATAACCTGGTTTCCCTTAAAGAGGTCTTCTCCCGTGTGGCGGGTGAGTGCGAGGTGGCGGTGGTGACCGGGGGGCTGGGGCCTACCGAAGACGACCTTACCACCCGTGCCGCTGCGGAATCGGCCGGGGTTCCCCTGGTGGAGGACCCCGTGGCTGCAGCTTCCGTTGCCGCATACTTTAAAGGTCGCCATGTGGCTGTCCCTGCGTCAAACCTCAAGCAGGCGCGCCTCCCGAAGGGGGCCACCTGTATCCCCAACCCCGTGGGCACGGCCCCGGCGTTTTGCCTGGAGCTTTCCGGCACCCGGTTCTGGTTTTTGCCCGGCGTGCCCCGTGAGATGCGCTTTCTCATGAACGAGTCCGTGGTTCCGGCCATTGTGGGTCTGCAACCCCGGGGGAGCCGCCTGGTAAAAACCGCCATCACCACTTTTGGCCTCCCCGAGTCCGTGGTGGGGGAGCGGATTGCAGGCATTGAGTCGGGGTTTCCCGGTGTGCATGTGGGCTATCGGGCCTCCTTTCCCGTCATCGAGGTGAAGATCTGGGCCTTTGCCCAGGAGGATGCCGGGGTGGCGAAACGGCAGGAGGCCGCTTCGGCGGAGGCTTTAAAGCGCCTGGAAGGGTATGTGGTCTCGGAGGCCGGTGACTCCATGGCCGAGGCCGTGGCCACCGCCCTGTGCGGGGCCGGGCAGAGCCTTGCCGTGGCCGAGAGCTGCACCGGTGGTCTTATCGGAAACCTGCTTACCGATGTGCCGGGGAGCTCCGACTGGTTTTTGCTTTCGGCCGTCACCTACGCCAACAGCGCCAAGGAGGCGGTACTGGGCGTCTCTGCCGAGACCCTGGAGGCTTGCGGGGCGGTGAGCGGTGAGACCGTTGGGGAGATGGCCCAGGGGGCGCGGCGGGTCTCCGGCGCCGACATCGGCATTGCCACCAGCGGCATCGCCGGGCCCACCGGCGGCACCGATGAAAAACCCGTGGGCACCGTCTGGATCGGCATCTCCACGGAAGGGGGCACCGAGACCCACCGGTTTGTCTCACCCTTAAAAGACCGCCACCAGAACAAGCGGATTTTTGCGTTCAAGGCGTTGGATCTGTTGAGAAGAAAGGTAAAAGTAGGTGATAGGGAAAACGGATGATAGGGAAACCAGGTCATAGGAAAGATTAGGTTATAGGTCATAAGGCCTGGGCGTTCGTTCCCAGGCTCTGCCTCCATGTTTGATATCGTCAGGGTCTGGGAGCGAAAGAACAGGTCATAGGGGAGATGGGCCATAGGAAAAGCAGGTTATAGGGTTTGGGTGTTTGAGCTATGGTCGTGGTGCATTTTGAACGCCGTTGTGCTTTGACCCGAGGCACGAGGGCCAAACGTTTGCCTGATCTTAATCTGAACCATAGGCGAATGTGATTTTCCCTGAGGAACGAAGGGGAAAGCGCATTCGCAATCTGCTTTCGAGGTGGCTCACCTCGCCGTCGGAGGCAAGCTTTTTTCCACCCACTTTAACCATAGAAGGCATGCGTTTTGGCTTTTTCCCGTTTCCAATGGGCCCGGGCTGTGATACAAAAGCGCGTTGTTGTATAGTGAAGACTTCATCTGCCGTGGCCGGGCCATGGTGGTTTTTATGGATGGGGCTTTTTTTAAGGTCCATGCGGACGAGAGGCATCCCGCACAATAAATTCTCCCTCACTGACCGCGCAGCCGGTTGTGGCCCCTTCGCGTAATCCTTTCTTGATACAAGATGGTTTGCCGGGCTCCTATCTGCATGTGTCGCAGTCCCAGTGAAGAAGGTAGCTCATGCTTTCCATTACCAAAGAGTTCCGATTTGACGCAGCCCACAGGCTTTGCCGTCACGATTTTTCCGAAGAAGAGAACAAGGCCCTTTACGGCAAGTGCGCGGCTTTCCATGGCCACACCTACACCCTTCGGGTCACGGTTGCAGGCCCCCTTGATGAGTCGGGGATGATCCTGAATTTCACCGAGCTCAAACGCCTGGTGAAAGAGCGGATCGTGGACCGCTACGACCACGCCAACTTAAACGAGCTTCCCGAGTACGAGAACCTGCCGGTGACAGCCGAGAACATGGTGCTTTATATCTTCAAGACCCTGTCGAGGGCTTCTGAATTCGAGGGCCTGACCTTGAAAGAGGTGCGGCTCTACGAAACCCCGGACTCCTGGGCAACCGTGACGGCCTGATTTTTTCGGGATGGACTCTATGCTGAATCTTCATGAAATGTTTGCCTCCCTCCAGGGAGAAGGTCCCCATACCGGGCGGCCCGCTTTTTTCATCCGGCTGGCAGGGTGCGTGGCCCCCTTGTGCCCCTGGTGCGATACCAAGGGCGCCTGGGAGGACGGCACCGAGGTCTCCGTAGAGAACCTCTTGGACGCGGTGAAAGACAGCGGGCACCGTTTTGTGGTCATCACCGGGGGCGAACCCCTGCGCCAGTGGGACGCGGGCCTTTGCGAGCTGGACACCGCCCTGGCTGAAAGGGGCATCGCCGTGCAGTACGAGACCTCGGGCAAGGTGCCTGTGCCCGAAGGCATCAGGGGGGAGGTGATCCTCTCGCCGAAGTACCTGGACGGCTCCTGGCATGTGGACCGAAAAAGCGTTGCCCGCGCCGGGCACCTCAAGTTCGTTGCCAGTGAAGAGACCCTCCCTGTTATTGACGCCTTTGTGGCGGACCATGCCCTTGAAAAAGAGCGGGTGTGGCTCATGCCCCTGGGCATGACCCGAGACGACCAGATCGAGAACATGCCCGTGGTCTGGGACCACTGCGTCAAGATGGGCTACCGCATGGCAAGCCGCCTTCACATCCTCGCCTTTGATACCAAAAAAGGAATCTGACCCATGTATGAAACCGTTGTGGTCCTCTCCGGCGGCATGGACTCCGCCGTGCTCCTGGCCGATTGCGTCGCCAAAGGCCAGAATTGCGTAGCCATCAGCTTTGACTACGGATCCAAGCACAACGCCAGCGAGCTTCCCATGGCCAAGGCCATGTGCGATCACCTGGGGGTGCCCCACACCCTGGTGCCGCTCCCCTTCATCAACGAGCTCTTTGATTCAAGCCTCCTGCAATCCGGTGACGCGGTGCCCGACGGTGCCTACGACGCCGAGAACATGAAGAGCACCGTGGTCCCCTTCAGAAACGGCATCATGCTCTCCATCGCCGCCGGTTACGCCGAATCCGTGGGCGCACGCCAGGTGGTCCTGGCTTCTCACGCCGGTGACCACGTCATCTACCCGGACTGCCGTCCCGAATTCAACGAGGCCCTTGGCAAGGCCATTCACCTCGGCACCGACGGTCAGGTGGCCATCGCCTTTCCCTTTGCCCGGATGGACAAGCGGGAAATCGGCGATCTGGGCCGCACCCTGGGCGTGGATTTTGCCGCCACCTGGACCTGCTACAAAGGCGGCAGCGCCCACTGCGGCACCTGCGGCGCCTGCGACGAACGCAAGTACGCCCTGCGCTTCGACGAAGGCCTCGATCCGACCACGTACCTGGTATAGCTGAAAAAGATGCCTCCGGCGGCAAGGTGTGCCACCTTGAAAGCAGGTTGCGGATGCGCTTTGTCCCTCGTTCCTCGGGTCAAATCGCATCCGCCTTTAAGATGACATTTGGCCAAGAACGATTCTTGATGCCTGTTTGTTAAACCCGCCTTTATATGATCAGGCAAAAGTTTAGCCCCCGGCAGGGCCGCCGGAGGCTTATTCTGTCCATAATTGGGAGTTTGTATGAGAACGGAAAACCCCTTGGGGAAGAAAATCGGATACACCTTTGCCTACGACCCGTCCCAGCTGTTTCCGGTGGAACGGTCCCTGGGCCGCGGGGCCCTGGGGCTGGACGGAAAGGCGCTCCCCTTTTGCGGGGAGGACATCTGGACGGCCTGGGAACTCTCCTGGCTGGACGGCAAGGGAAAACCCGCCTCTGCGGTGGCTGAAATCAGGTTTCCGGCCACGAGCCGCTGCATCGTGGAGTCCAAGTCCCTGAAGCTCTACTTGAACTCGTTTAATATGAGTCGGTTTGAGAGCCCGGAAAAGGTGAAAGAGGCCATGGTTGCCGATCTCTCCCGGGTTGCGGAGGCGGAGGTGGCGGTCTTGCTGTTCGGATGCGACGACACCGAGGCCTTCAAGGCCCATCGGGCAACGGGCCGTTGCATCGACCACCATGAAGCGGACTCCTATGTCTACGAGGTGGACGCCTCCCTTCTGGCCCACGGGGACGGGGACGTGACGGATGAGACCCTGTGTTCCCATATCCTGCGCACCAACTGCCCGGTGACCGGTCAGCCTGACTGGGCCACGGTGGAGATCACCTACTCCGGGAAGAAGATCGACGAGGCCGCGCTTTTTGCCTATCTCGTCTCCTTTCGGACCCACACCGGCTACCACGAGAACTGTGTGGAGACCCTGTACACGGATATCATGGATCGCCTGGCCCCTGCGGCGCTTACGGTGGTGGGGCGGTTTACCCGACGGGGAGGGCTGGACATCAACCCGTGCCGGAGCAGTGCGCCCACGGCGTTTTCCAACCGTCGTCTTGTGCGACAGTAGGGTGGAAAAACTGCCTTCTATGGTTGAAGTGGGCAGGAAAAGCCTGCATCCGGCGGCCAGGGGATGATCCCCTCTGGCCCCCAGGTTGCGGAAGCCCACCCCCTTCGTTCCTCAGGGTGAGAGCTTCCGCGAAGGTTTCCGTGAAATTGAGCAAGATCTGTTTGTCAAACTTTTTAAACGTTTGGCCCCGGCAGGGCCGCCGGAGGCATCTTTAATTTGGCTGCGGATGTTTTTGTCCCTCATGTCACGGCGTAGCCGCAGGCGAATTCTTCAGGTACGTCATATGTGTTGACGGGATCCCAATACCGACAAAAAAAGGCACCCATCGGAGAACTTCCGGGGGTGCCTTTTGACGTTTGGGGGGTGAATACTTTTCTCACCACGGGGAGACCGCGCCGATGAAGCAGCCGTTGGCGCCGTCCAGGCTGGAGTCTCCGGCATGTTTCCCTGTTATCTTGAGGGCATCATCCTTTACCATGGTAAGGGTCGAGCCGTCTTTGAGGGTGGCCCTCAGGCCGATGTTGTATGTCCCGAGATCCGAGATGGTCACCTCGGCGGTGCCGGTCTCGGTGGTGACGCTGGCTTTGGTCTCGTAGCCCTCATCCAGGGGCCGGAAGACGTCCCATTGCCATCTGATGATATCAAGGACCGCCTCGGATTGATCCGTGAAGGTGACTGTTGCCGAGAGCTTTGCCTCGTTTGGGGTGTGATTAAAATCCAGCACGTCCTCATTAAATACGCGGACGGTGGTTTTGGCGGGTTCCGTGGCGATGCCGGTGAGGGTGACCGTGTTGGTGAATTTCTCTGTGTCCCATGTGGTGTACGGAATAAGGTCTTTGACTTTTCGAAACACCCGGGTCTCGTTATCTTCCGGGTCTGTTTTTACATCGGAAAGGGCCTTGGCGATGTCCGTGGTGGTGGTGATGCCACTGTCCATGGTGAGGGTGACCGTGTTGCTGTCCTCGTTGTAGGCCCATACGGCATGGTTCGTTCCCCCTTCCAGGGTAACGGTTGAGCCGTAGATCTCCATCCATGGGGCTGCGCTGTCTTCGGTGAGGCTGCTGTCCGCTTTAAAAGAGGCTGACGCGATGGTGTCGTTTAAGGTGTTGAGGTGGTCGATGATGGCCTGGATGGTGGTGATGCCGTTACGGATGTGGACAGAGAGCTTATTGCCCAGGGGAGAGAGGGTGGAGGTTACCTCATCCGTGGAGGATGGGCTTATGAGCTTTATTTCAATGTTTCCCTTTTCCCCGGGAGGTGCGGTGATGTCGATGAGGCCGCCGAGCAGGCCCTTTGCAGACTCCGACGCGGGGTCGTCTCCGGCGTCAATGATTTCAACGGTGGTGCCTGTGCCTGTCGTACGGTGTCCGATAATTTTGATCATGCCGTTCAGGTAGGCGACATTTTCCCGGTACACGGTGAGCTTAGGCTCCCAGGTTCCATACCCTTTGAATCGGTGGACGGCAAGGTAATAGGTGTCTCCCGAGGTCTCCTCGTTGATGTAGATGTCCTCGTCGTTGCGTCCCCCTTTGAGCAGGGCGCTGTCGAATCCCTTCGTCGAGACCACCCAGGGGCTGGTGCCGTGGCGGGGGTAGACATACGAGACGGCGTGGCTCTCTTCCAGAAGGGTTTTGATCTGGTTTTGGGTGGTGATCCCGGAGCGAATGGTTACGCGGATGACGTCTTCCGATACATCCACATGGGGCGTACACCCGGAGCAGGGATAGATGCGAAGCTCCCTGTTGCTCTCTTCTCCACCTTCACCGGTGATTTCCAGGGCGGTGTTGGCACCTTCGGGCGTGCTGGAGTAAAGGATGCCGTAGGACGGAACGGGGGCGTTTATGCCATTGTTGAAGACCCATTCGCGTTTCCAGATGTCCCCCAGGGCAAAGTCGTAGAGGATAACCTCATGGGAGGGTGGGTCGTCAGCGCTGATGCCCGTCGGCTGGTCCGCGAGGATGTAGGCGGTGTTGGGATCCTTTTCCGTCATGCGGTACAGGGCGCCCGTGGGGGTGGTCGTGGAATCTGTTGCGAGGTAGGTGGCGGCCAGAAAGCCGTCCGTTGGGACGCTGAGGCCGTTGATGTGGTTCTGTGTGCCCGTGAGCATCTCCTTCCATATGTTCACGTCGGTGTCCAGGTAGTAGGCCTTCCCGTATTCCCCGGCGGCCACGAGGAGTTCATCGTTTCCGGCAATACAAAGGAGGGGAGGGCGCTCATCTTTGTCAATGGCCATGTCCTGCCAGCCATCGGTTTCGTCGTACCGTAAGATGTATCCGTACGTGGCCTCGGCCACAGCATAGAGGGTGCCGCCCGGCTTTTTCCATACACCGCGGAAGTTTACGCCGCTACCAGCAGTTTTAAGAGGCGTGGCCACACGGGAATGGGTGTCCACCTTAACCACAAGTCCTGCGGCACAGGAGACATACGCGCTGGACTCGGAACCCCAGATGGTGTTCATGTTGGGCCACTGGTAGGACGCACCGACAAGGGGGGAGAACGAAGCGCCGTCGTAGGCGAGCAGGATGCCCACCGGCGAGTTGTCGTAGAACGACCGTTTTTTACCTCCGGCCACATAGACGACACCGTTTTCATCCGTCCAGAGACCGGTAAATGAGGACGCAAAGAATTGTGATTCGGGCCCGAACAGCGTGTTGAGTTCTTCCCAGCCTGATCCGTTGTAGCGAAAGATCACGCCGTAGCGGCTCGAGTCGTCGTCGGCATTGATCTGGCCGTCGTTGTCGGAATCAAAGCGGGGGGCGCCAAACCGGAAGCCTGAGGCATAGACGTCTCCTGATGCGGTGCCGTGAACGGCGAAGAGGGCCGCATCGGCAAGGGTGTCGTCGCTGATGTCTTTCCAGGTGCCCCCTTCGTGGCAAAAGGCCGCCCCATTGAACCCCACTGCGTAGGAGGTGGTCCCATCGGACCAGCAGCCCATGAGGGCCGGTGTGGAGTCGGCCGGACGTTCGTAGTTCCAGATCCCAAAGGCGGTTGAGGTATGGAGACAGACGATGGCAGCGATGAACAGGGTGAGGCGTATGTTCACGGATTTTCTCCTTGTCCGATGGGGTTGATACGGAAGCTGTGAAGAAAATCAACTATATAACAATGTTTATTTCAATAAAAGTAGTTTTAGTCCGTGACGGTCGAATTTCCAAGGTTGCTCAAGGGGTTTCCTCGCTTTCATCGGTGACCAGGGTGTCATGGAAGGCTTTGGCGGTGATTCGCGCCACGTGGTACAGGCTTTCACGGTGGGAGGAGGCATCGCTCGACGGATAGTTTCGGAAGGTGATGACGTTGCCGAAAAGGGAGGCAAAGAAGGCGTGGGAGTAGTAGCTCACCGGGTGGGCTTCTCCGGCCCGGGCCAGGGCCCTGTCCAGCATGTCGAGGAAGAGGACCTGGATGACGTTGAACTTGCGAAGGGTCTCCGGGTTTTTTTCGCCCTTGATCATAAAGTGGCTCATCATCTGGAAGATATCTTCGTTGTCCACAAGGAAGTTGACGATGTCGATGGCCATATCGCCAAGCTCGCGACGGCTTTCCCAAAGGCGCGATTTAATCTTGTTGATGTCGTTGGTGAGGATCTCCACGAACAGATCATCCTGGCTGGGAAAGTACTGATAGAGGGAGGCAACAGAGATCCCGGCTTCGTTGGCAATGTCTCTCATACCGATTTCGTGGAATGATTTTTGGCTGAAGAGGGTTTTGGCCGCGTTGATGATCAGTTGTCGTCTGACTTCGCGTTCATGTTCTTTGAGTTGTTTCAGGACAGATTTCGCCATGGTCGGGTTCTCCTGTACCGGTTTCGAATGTACTGACTTTGGTGTCATGTTCTGCAGGTAGGTTTTATCGTCTTTGGTTCGTTATCTCTGGGTTGACCGATTCTTCCAGGTACCCGACACGTTGTCTGCCTTTTGGGGGGGTACCGTCATTGCGGCACTGGGGTGTTGGTGCCGAACCGCTTTATAAGGACGGGATCAGTGGCGGTTGTGATTCACTATATAGGATTCTACGATAGGAAAAAACATAATTATTAAAAACAAACGAAGTAATTTTTCTCAAACACCCTCTGTCCCGGATATGTCATGAGTCGAGTGTACCCATATTCAAGGCCTCGGAGATGCAGAGCCGTGGTTTACCTCAACGCTCTGATAACGCGGAAGATGAGCGCACTCGGCTCGCCCGGAGGGTGAGGGAATCGAGCAGAAAACGGTGAATTGCATTTTGCATTTTTGAAATGTCTAAATAGTTTCGAGCAGCCAGCTGGAATGGGCGCCTATTGATTTGCTCTGGTTGTTTTCTCACGAAATCTCCGGGTTAATCAATAAAGGAAACAGGCTAAGGATGTCAATTGCATTCCCCGGTGGGCTGGCATATAGTACAAAAAGGTCCGCTAATTCGGGGGCCTCCCTACTTATCGACTGATAACCCAACGGGAGAGACAATGGCTGAAGAGACCGTGGTGGTGAAAAAGTACAGCAACAGGCGCCTCTACAACACAAGTGAGAGTACCTACATTACCCTGGAACAACTCGCTGAAATCATCCGCAGCGGACGGGACGTGAAGGTGCTGGAGGCCTGTTCCGGGGATGATGTGACGGCCTACATTCTCACCCAGATCCTCGTAGAGGAGGCAAAAAACAAGAAGTTCTTTCTGCCCGTTCACCTTCTGCACCTGATGCTCCGGTACGGCGACAACATGATGGGCGACTTTTTCGACCTGCACCTGTCCCAGACCATCGACAGCTATGTCAAACAGCGGAAAGCCTTCGACAACCAGTTCAAGAAGGTGCTCCATTTCAGCTCTGAGTTTACGGAGATGGCAAGGCGATCGGTGGACGATCTGGCCAAGGCCTCTCCCTTTCCTTTTTTTCACCCTCCCAGAAAAGATTCCGAGGAGAAGGGGGATTCCTGAAGGGGCATTGCCCGGGCAGCCCGAGAGTGGAGTGATTGCCTATGCAAGGCATGGGGGCTGCAGATGCCGTGGCTCGTCCCAGCGTTCTGATAACGCAGAAGATGGCTGCCCCATCTCTCTTTTCAACCATCTGAAATTATAAATTGTTGCTTTGGACCCATCGCTTTCTCTGACGTACCGGGGCTAAAGAAACCGGCTTTTAACCTTTGCGATGATCCCTTTGATTCCTTCCAGAGGAATCCTGGACAACCTCACGGGATCCGTCTGGCTCCTTGCACCGGACACGGCATCCTGAAGGGATGCGGCAAGGTCCGGGCTCTTTTCAAAGATGTCAGTGCGACCCTTCTGAGGGTTCACCCGGAAGGTGACGTAAAGGGCCTCCACCTGGCCCTGGAACCTCTTGAGCTGTCCGGAAAGCTTCCTTACGTTTTTTTCCCACCGCTTGATCTCCGACGCCACGATTTTTTTCTGTCTGGGGTACGATTTGCCCACCGTCCTGATCCGATCGATCTCATTTTTCATGAGGGCCATCTCCGCGTTGGCGTTGACCATGTGGCGGTAGACCTCAGGCATCTGTGTCCAGGTGAACTTGAGGACGGTTTTATCAAGGTCCACGTAGGCCAGTTTTTCCTTGGGGTAATCGGATTGGAAAAAGGTGGTGTACCCGAACCAGCCCCCTGCGCCGAGCCCCGCAAGGAGCAGCACTCCGGCAGCCAAAAAGAGGATTTTTTTCAGTTTCTTTGGTTTGGGGCTGTCTGTGGTTTCGTTCTGCTCTTCGGCCATGTCTTTTTTTTCCAATGCCTGCGGTTGTCGGTTCGGTTCCCTTTGTTATCATCTCGGCGGGGGAGAGGGCCAGCTTTAGTCCAGAGTTTTTTCCCGGCCTTGTTTCAGCCTGCCATCGACAACCCATCGACCCATAAAACGGCGCCCCCTCCTGCTTTTGGTTTTAGGTCACAGGGCCTGTAGCTTCGTGCGCCCACAGGGGCGCCACAAATCGGGTTGCAGCTTGGATTTTCGGTGGTCGTGGCTTTGAGTGGATGGGTTTGGCTGGTGAGGAGTGCAGTGGATGGTTGACGGGAAGAAAATATATTATGGGTATGGGCCAGACCCTACAGGCCTTTAGGCTGATTGGTAAATCGTGTAACCCACAAATAATATGGGGATTTCATTTTTGCCAAATGTGATAGGTCTGATCCCTTCACTTTCGTACGCGATTAGCAGGTACTTTGAATGAAGCAGTATTCCTCATTTGTAGCGGAAACAGAAAACAGCTGATATCCCATTGATCTGATGATATTTATCGATTTCTTGGTTTCTTTTATGCCAACACCTTCAAATCTATGATGAAATTCCACCAAAAGTTGCACCGGCCGAATATCTGATTTGCAGATATCTTTTATAACGTTGTATTCTGCACCTTCGATATCCATTTTAAGGATGTCTATGTGAGAATGACCTAACTCTTGCATTATAGTACTGAGTTTTTTTACCGGAACCGTTATTGCTTCAGTACTTGTTGATGGCCTATCAAGAATGGTGTGGGAAACATGTTCAGGATTCTCTGGGGGATTAAAAGAAACATTGCCATCAAATGCCGCTATTCCATAATTATACATGGCAAATTTATCCGAAAAATCTTGTCTCTTCACCCAATCAATTGACTTTGGTGTTGGGTCAAAAGCATGGACAGTGAGATTGTATTTTTCAATAAGCGCTGTGTCGAATGATGCATCCTCTCCAACGCCAAATGAGTAAACAACTGAGTTAGAATTCAGATTTGCAGTAACTATATCCCAGCCGCCATAATCTGAACCGAACCTTTCTTTCTTGCAAATTACGTCGTATTTTATAAGTAGTTCCTTACCAAGAGCAACTTTCGTACAGAGTCTTAGTTTTCGAGCAAAACTCATCATGGTTATTTCTCCAGAGAATAATGATTATCCCCATAATTCATGGTTTTTCGGACATCGTGCCATGCTGTTCTGTGTTTTGAAATAACCAGTGTTTCACTCAAAAGTCATAACCCCCCAAAACCGGCAAACCCTGATTATTACTTGGCTGACTATATTTCAGCTATTTATCATCACAGGGTTAAATTTTTACTCTTTGACGCGCATAATTGCAAGGGAGGATGTAAAAGGTCTGGGCAGCAGATATTAAGAATGTGGACCATGCAGGAGGAAGGGGCCCCTTGATCATTTCCGGGCTGCCTGAGGTTGGCACCGGAAACCGAAAGGTGGTTTTGTTGTGACAGAAATCAGTCTTGTGGAATCTGTTGCTCACCGCATAGACATTCATCACGCCCGCCCGAAGCCCATTTTTACCTATCTTTTTTGCAACCCATTCGCCATAGGAGGAGAGGGCTCCATGGAGATCCTGAAGGTCATCAATCCCTCTGGAAAACGTCCGGGAGACGCCAGTTCCTTTCCAGGGGATAGCAGGATACCCCGGCCAGCTCATCTTGGATCATGCCGCGTATCGCCCTGACAAGGTCCAGGGTCATGTTGCCTCCCGAACCTTCAGGAATTTTTCGTACCGCCTGCCAACACCCCAGACCTTACCCATAGCGGTGGCCGCCAGGGCCCGCGCGTGCCAAACCGGGTCGGCGATACCACAAAAGCCGCGAGGGCAGGGCTCCATTGGCAAGGCCGGTGGCCACGTTTTGACGCCCGGGATCGATGACCCTGAGTACCTGCTTTCCATTGTCTCAAAATCGTATGTCCTTGGTTTTATACCAGCTCTTGTGTTATCCTTTAATCATCCCCTTTTATCGCGTTTCTGTCTCTGACGAATCCCCGCTGACTCCGCATGACCGTCAAGCTACCCCATTGTTTCTGGGCGCGCCCGCACTGGTGTCAACGCATACGGGGGACACTTTGGTTAAAAGTGGCTTACAGATGAATATAGATACATTCCAACCGTAACCGACTGTAATGGCGTCTTATTGATATGGCTTGGTCGTTTTCTTATGAAATATTCGGGATAGGGCTCTATCGTGTTGTAAGTTGGAACAATATCACAATATTGTGCGTCTGCTGTAGTGGGGCTTAATCCGCTATGGTTTCCTATGAGGTTTACGATAATATGGATATTTTATCCGATAGCGTCGGAAGACAGGTGAAAACACGGTACTACCGAACACTGGAACTGGCAGCCGTAAAACGCCGCGACTTCGAGCATCTTCAGGAGACGCTCGTCTCGATTCTCTACGATGTGGTGGATATTGATCTCTATCAGGATGTTGCCGAAGATGTGGTGGAGTCCATCGAGGAGTTGATCGAGGGGGTGAAAGGCACCACCCTCCTGCATCGTTACGGTACCCTGCTCGATCCGTCGACCTGCTCCATCCATTCGTTTCGGCCCCTGTGCCGGGAGCTGCTGGAGCTGGTGAACCGGGTGCTGTCCGTGACGCGGGGGAACAAGGGGCAGCGGCGCATGGCCAGGATGCACACCATGGGGATACAGATCATCAAATAGCCGTCCTTCACCCCTCGACACGTGCCACGGGCAAGTGGTATATGGGGGATACGGCTCGTTTTTCTGCTTTGACCCGGACACCGAGAGGTGACGGGTGGTTCGGCCCATGTGGGTGATGAAGGGATAGTGAGGATGAAGATTTCAATTGTCGTTGCGGTGGCGGACAATGGGATTATCGGCAACGGTGCCGATATTCCGTGGCATATCGAAGGGGAGCTTTCCCTGTTCAAGGCGGTGAGCTATCACCACAGCGTGCTCATGGGGCGCAAGACCTGGGAGTCCATCGGGCGGCCCCTGCCGGGCAGGCACATCATTGTCCTGACCCGGAATCCTGCCTACGAGGCGCCGGGATGCACGGTCTGCACCTCCCTTGAGGAGGCCTTTGAGGCGGGCTGCAGAGACGGGCGGCGGCTCATGGTGGCCGGAGGCGGCGAAATTTTTAAAGAGACCTTGCCCTTTGCCGACACCCTGCACATTTCCCACATCCACGCAGAGCCCGAAGGGGACATCCGCATGCCGGAGATCCCCGATACCTTTGCACCGGTTTTTTCCCAGGATTATCCCGCCGAGATACCCTACACCTACACCATCTATGTAAAGGAACCGGGGGCTGCCGGGTCATAACGGGCCCCGGCGTCAAGGTGAGCCACCTTGAAAGCAGGTTACCGCTGCGCTTTACCCCTCGGTCCTCGGGTTAAATCACAGCGGTATTCATGTGTGACGCGTATATTTATTTTATTGTTTGAGCCTTTACCTGCTGGGGATGGCGCGGAGTTCAGCGGTCTGCAAGGGCTCGATGCTGCGATGTTTTGCCGGGTCGATGCCGTCGAAGACGCACTGGAGGATCTGGCCCGGGTCCCCATGGGTAACCAGGATGATGTCCTTCTCGTTGTAGCGTTGCCCGGTGCGCTTTATCACCTCGACCATGCGGGCGGCAACGGCGTTGACGCTCTCCACGCCGAACTCGGTGTGGTCAGGGTTTGTTTCGTCCTGCGTCCAGCCCTTTTCGTACAGCGCGCTCTCCTTCAAATCAAACTCCCCGAAAAATCGCTCCCGCAAATTGCTGTCGGGAAACCGCTCCGCCTTGAGGATTTTTGCGGCGATGGAGGCGGTCTCTAACGCGCGCAGAAAAGGGGAGCAGACCACCACCGGCTTGATCATGGGGTTGAAGAGCCCCTCGTCGGCGGCTCGGGTCATGGACCGGGTCACCTCCTCTTTGCCTGTCTCCGAGAGGCCCCAGTTGCCGATGCCGTGTTCAGGGCTGCTGACAATAAGGCCCTTTTCATTGGCCGTGCTGTGGCCGTGGCGTAAGATGAAATAGCGATTGGTATGAAAGGGAAGGGTGATCATGGGTGTCGCCTTTGTCTTGCGTGATAAAAAGAAGAAGGGCGCGGCACATGGGGTGCCGCGCCCTTGGTGTCTGTGCGTTGGGCCGTGCCTATTTTTCCGAGTCCACCAGGCCCTTGACGAACCAGTTCTGCATGGCCAGGACCACCACGATGGGCGGCAGCATGACGATGAGGGCCCCTGCAAGGGCGATGTTCCACTCGGGGAGGTCGTCGGCCAGGGGGATGAGGTTCTGCAGGCCGATGACCGCCGTCTGCATCTTGGGGTTGGTGGTGATGAGCAGGGGCCAGAGGTACTGGTTCCAGCCGTAGACAAACTCGATGACCACCAGGGCGGCGATGTTGGTCTTGGACAGGGGGAAAAGGACCTTGCGAAAAAAGGTCATGGGCGATGCCCCGTCCATCTTGGCGGCTTCGCAGAGCTCTTCCGGCACGGTGAGAAAAAACTGGCGAAAGAGAAAGGTGCAGGTGGCCGAGGCCACCAGGGGCAGGATCAGGCCCGTGTGGCTGTCCAGAAGACTCCAGTTGAGGGAGACCTCCACATCGTGCCCGGCAAACCAGCTGACCACGATGTTGAGGTGCAGCAGGTCCCAGAGGGGCTGCAGGGGCCCGAATACGTTGGCGGCCATCTCGTAGGTGGGCAGGATGCGCACCTCCACCGGCAGCATCAGGGTGCAAAAGACCGTCACAAAGGCCACGGTGCGAAACCGGTAGTCAAAATAGACGATGGAAAACGCCCCCAGCATGGAGACGGTGATTTTGCCGAAGGTGATGCCCGAGGCCATGATAAAGGAGTTGATGAGCTGGGTGGCCAGGTCCCCCCGGGTCCAGGCCAGCTTCATGTTGACGAGGAATTGATCGCCGGGTACCAGGGGCATGGGCACCAGGGAGACCTTTTCCAGGGGCAGGGAGGCGGCGATGCCCGCATAGAGAATGGGAAAGCCGACGATGATAATGCCCAGGATCAGAAAAACGTAGGTCAGAAAATCAAGTATGGGTGTCTTTTCAACCATGATGTGCCTTTACCCCGCGTATTGAACTCTTTTTTCGATGAATTTGAACTGAAACACGGTGACCCCGACGATGAGGATCATCAGAATCACGGACTGGGCTGCGGACGAGCCCAGGTCCAGCCCCACAAAGCCGTCCTGGTACACCTTGTAGACCAGGGTGTTGGTGGCGCCCCCCGGTCCCCCTTGGGTGACCGCATGGATGACCCCGAAGGTCTCGAAAAAGGCGTAGATGATGTTCATGACGGTAAGAAAAAAGAGGGTGGGTGACAACAGGGGCAGGGTGATGGCAAAAAAACGCCGGAAAGGGGAGGCCCCGTCCATGGATGCCGCTTCAATGAGCGAATGGGGAATGGCCTGGAGCCCGGCCATGAAAAAGACAAAGTTGTAGCTGATCTCTTTCCAGGCGCTGGCGATGATCACCATGGCAAGGGCGTCGTTGCCGTTTAACACCGGGTTCCAGTTGAACCCGAACCATTTTTTGAGGGCCAGGGCAACCACCCCGAAGGAGGGGTGCAGCAGAAAGAGCCAGAGGACGCCAGAGATGGCCGGAGCCACGGCGTAGGGCCAGATCAGCATCGTCCGGATCAGCGCCTTGCACCGCGTGGCCCGGTTGGCCAGGGTGGCGATGATCATCCCCAGGGAGATGGAGACAAAGGCGGTGGTAAGGCTGAAGACGATGGTGATGCCGATGGACTTGAGATAGAGGGGATCGGTAAAGATCGCCACAAAGTTCTCGAACCACACGAAAGTGCTGGACTGGCCGAAGGGATCGCTCAGGAGGAAGGATTGGATCAATCCCTGGGCGGCGGGCCAGTAAAAAAAAGTCAACGTGACCAGAACCTGTGGAAGGATCAGCACGTAGGGCAGGTATTTTGATTTGAAAACCGATCGTTTTTGCATGGGGCCTGTGGCTTTTTTTGTAAAACGTCAACGGATGAACGAGCCGGACCCGGCATGGAGGCCGGGTCCGGCGTGGCAGCCTGTTAAACCGCTGACACGGTTATGAACGTCTTTTGTAGGTTTTGGCAAAGGATTTCAACTTGATGTTGGCGCGTTTAACGGCCGTGTCCAGGGCTTCCTGGGGCGTTTTGTTGCCGTTCCAGACCAGCTCCAGCTCTTCGTTGATGATGTTTCGGATCTGGGTGAAGCTGCCGAGGCGCAGGCCCCGGGAGATTTTGGTGGGATCCCGTCGCTTGAGCTGCTTGATGCCCACTTCCTGCTTGGGATCGGCCTTGTAGTAACCCTTGGCCTTGAGGCTTTCATAGGCGTCGATGGTGGCGGGGAAATAGCCGGTCTGCTTGTGCCAGTACTCCTGGATCTCGTTGGTGGAGATGAACTTCAGGAAGGCGGCCGTGGCCTTGTACTCTTCCGGTGTGTGCCCTTTGAGCACCCAGAGGGAGGCCCCGCCGATGATGCTGTTCTGGGGTGCCTGCATGTCGGCTTCCACGGGAAGGGGAGCAACGCCCCACTCAAACTGGGCCGCTTTCTTCAGCTTGGCGATGCCGCTGATGGAGTCCATGTAGATCCCGGCTTTCTGGGCAAGGAACTCGGCCTTGGGGCCCTGGTACTTCTGACCGGAGTAGACAAATCGGCCGTCTTTGGCCCAGTCCCGGAGGCGGGTGACGTGCTTGACCATCTGGGGGTTGTTGATGGTGAGCTGTACGTCAAGGCCTTCATAGCCGTTGGATTTGGTGGCAAAGGGGATGTTGTGGATGGCGCTGTAGTTCTCCACCTGGACCCAGGACTGCCAGGCGGTGACCATCCCGGCCTTGACGCCTGCGGCACGGAGCTTGCCCGTGGCCACGCCCATGTCGTCCCAGGTGACGGGGACGGTGTCGATGCCCGCTTTTTTGAAGAGCTCTTTGTTGTAGTACATCACAGGGGTCGACGAGTTGAAGGGCATGGAGACCAGGTTGCCGTCGGCGTTCATGTAGTAGGAGAGGATGGGCTGGAGATACCGGGACCAGTCGATGTCGTAGCCGGTGTCCTTCATCAGTTCAAAGACGGGGTAGACCACGCCGGAGAGCATCATGGTCTGGGTGCCCACTTCAAAAACCTGCATGATGTGGGGCTGTTTTTTTGCCCTGAAGGCGGCAATCCCGGCGTTTAAGGTTTCATCGTAGTTCCCCTTGAAGCTGCCCACGACCTGGTACTGGTCCTGGGATTCATTGAACCGCTTGATGATTTCGTTGGCCACCTCGCCGCGAGCAGACCTCATGGCATGCCACCACTGTATGGTGACGGGTTTGGCCATGGCTGCTGCCGGGGCAAGTATCAGCGCCGCAGTGATCGTTGCAAACCATTTTCGAAGAACCATCTCTTCTCCTCCTCATCGTGGATCATTCCAAATAACACCTGATTGATTGTAACCGCTACTGGTTATGACGAGGACAGCCTATGGCGATTTCGGGGGGGCGTCAAGGCATAATCAGTCCCTGAGGGGCCCGGATACCGCAGGGGACGGGTGGCGGCGGCGGGGATTGATTTTAAAATCCGATCCCTTGTTTTGGTGCCCCGGATTTTTCGGCCGCCTGCCCGTTTTTTCGTGGGACCAGGGCCTCAGGCCGCTGAAGCGGCAACCGGCGGAGGGATCGGGGCAGAGCGCGTGATTTTTTTATTGTTTCATTTGCGGCATTCCTGCTAATACCCCTTGGATAGAGATGCGGGATCTCCTTTCCCCATGGCATCGCAGGCCGAGATCGAAGACGCAGGCCACAAGCGGTGAGGGCGACAAGAAACCCCGGCCCGTACGGGGTGCTGACAAAACAGGACAGGATATGGCTCGGCTTCAGATAAACGATGTGGTGAAACGGTATGGCAAGACCGAGGTGGTGCACGGCATCAACCTCGATATCAAGGACAAAGAGTTCGTGGTCTTCGTGGGTCCCTCGGGGTGCGGCAAGTCCACCACCCTGCGCATGATCGCCGGCCTTGAGGAGATCTCGGACGGCACCATGACCATCGGAGACAAGGTGATCAACGAGCTGGCCCCCAAAGACCGGGGCGTGGCCATGGTGTTCCAGAACTATGCCCTTTACCCCCACATGAACGTCTTTGACAACATGTCCTTCGGCCTGAAGATCAAAAAACGGCCCAAGGAGGAGATCAAGCGCCGCGTGGAAGAGGCAGCGGCCATCCTGGGCCTTGAAGAGTTCCTTTACCGCAAGCCCTCCCAGCTCTCCGGCGGCCAGCGCCAGAGGGTCGCCATGGGCCGCGCCATTGTCCGCAGACCCGATATTTTTCTTTTTGACGAGCCCCTCTCCAACCTGGACGCCAAGCTCAGGACCCAGATGCGCATCGAGATGAAAAAGCTCCACCGCCGCGTGGACGCCACCATCATCTACGTGACCCACGACCAGGTGGAAGCCATGACCCTGGGGGACCGCATCGTGGTGATGAAAGACGGGCACATCGTCCAGCAGGGAAAACCCCTGGAGCTTTTTGAAAAACCGGTGAATACCTTTGTGGCAGGCTTTATCGGGAGCCCTCCCATGAACCTTGTCCCCGCCGTGGTCAAAGGCGTTAAAGGGGGCCTTTCCCTGGAGTTTGAAGGGGAGGTCAGCCTGCCCGTCCCCGATAAAGAGGGTGTAGAGATCGCCCCGGGACAGGAGGTGGTTGTGGGCATCCGTGCCGAGGACCTGACCCTTGAAAGCGGAGAGGGCCGCTTCCCCGAAGACTGGAAACTTCCCGGTGTGGTGGACGTGGTTGAACCCCTGGGCAACGAGACCCACGTCCACGTGGACCTGGGCGGTGCCAGGGTCCTTGCAAAATGCGACGGCCGCAGGGTCGTGGCCCCGGGAGATGCCGTCCGCGTGGAGGCCAACCTCAATCAGTTGCATATCTTTGATGCCGAGACCACCATGGCCATTTATTAAAGGGAAAGCAGGTGATTAGGTGAATTAGGTCATAGGTCATAGGTTATAGGGTGCGCCGTGCGCACCGAAGGTGATCCATTATCCGAAACCGCCCGATTTTATGACAACATACCGTTCTGCTTTTGCAATCGACCCCGACGCGCCCCCAGCGCATCGGGGTTTTGTTTTGTGGTGCCACCGAATCAACGCCGGTGGGTTTGCAGAGGGCGGTAGAATGTCCCGAAACCCGGTGGCCCGCGTAGCGAAAACGGTGCGGGAGCCGCACCCTATAAAGCCCGCGAGGCCGGTCGGTGTCCCGTAGGGCGCGCCGTGCGCACCGCAAGCGATTCATTACATGAAATTACGCGATATTATGACAGCATCCCATCCCCCTTTGGGAACCATCCAAACCAAAAAAGCCCCCGGCAGAGCATTCTGCCGGGGGCTTTTGGTTTAAAACGTGGATGTGCTGTCTTTATGCGTCTGCGGGAACGCCCGCTTTTCTGGGGATGAAAAGGGACACCATGGTGCAGATAAAGAGCACCATGCAGTAGTGGACGTTGCCCACCACGGCAAGGGGGGAGATCTTGAAGATGGAGGCGGCCAAAAGGATCTGGGCGCCCCAGGGGATCAGGCCCTGGCAGATGCAGGCGAAGATGTCCAGGGTGCCTGCGGCCCGCTTGGGCTCCACACCGTTGGCCTCGGCGATGTTTTTGGCCACGCTGCCGGTGACGAGGATGGCCACGGTGTTGTTGGCTGTGCAGAGGTTGGTGAGAAAGACAAGGATCCCGATGCCCATCTCGGCGATGGCGGTGCCGCCTTTGCCGGAGGCCACGTTTCGGATGGCGTTGGAGACCACCCGTTCAAGGGCCAGCAGGCCGCCCTGGGCCTTCATGAGTTCCCCTAAGCCACCGATGAAGATGGAGAGGATGAAGATCTCCTGCATGCCGGTGAACCCGTTGTAGATCTCCTTGGCAAAGGTGAGGAGGGTAAAATCCGGGGTGGTCATGAACCCGGCAAGGCCCGCCAGGATGATGCCTGAAAAGAGCACGGCAAAGACGTTGATGCCGGAGACGGCCATCACCAGGATGGCGGCGTAGGGCAGGGCCAGGAGGAAGGAGGCGTCCTTGGCCTCGGCCACGGTGGTCCCCTTGGCCTGGAAGAGGAGCAGCACGATGGTGAAGACGGCTGCCGGAACGGCCACGGCCACGTTGACCCGGAACTTGTCCTTCATCTCGCACCCCTGGGTCCGGGTGGCCGCGATGGTGGTGTCGGAGATGATGGAGAGGTTGTCCCCGAACATGGCACCGCCCGTGACGGCCCCTGCGGTCAGGGCGATGGAGAGGCCCGCTTCACCGGCAACACCCAGGGCAATGGGGGCCAGGGCCGCGATGGTGCCCATGGAGGTTCCCATGGCCGTGGAGATCAGGGCGCCCACCACAAAAAGGCCGGGCAGGAGAAAAGATGCAGGAATCACCGAAATGGCCACCGCCACCACCGCATCCACACCACCGGTTGCCTTGGCCACGGCGCTGAAACCTCCGGCCAGCAGGTAGATCATGCACATGGCCATGATGTTGCTGTGACCGGCGCCTTTTAAAAAGCGTTCAACGGTCTCCGTAAGGCTCTGCCTGGAGAGGAGAACCGACAGGATAATGGCGGGCAGGGCTGCCACCGGAGCTGCCACCTGGTAGAAAGCGAAGCTGGTGCCCACGCTTTGGAAATAGAGCCCGCTTCCCACAAAAATGGCAAGAAAGAGGCCCAGGGGAAGGAGCGCGGAGACGCGCGGCTGGGTGGAGATAATCCTGTTCACTGTCGTTCACCTCGATAACTTCTATATATTTCAGATGATTGCCGTAATTTTAGAAAAAAGACACCTTATCAGCATCGGGAAAGACAGTCAAGGCGTACGGTCAACCAATTTTGCCGATTGGGTTGACAGTCGCGGGGTTGGCCGTGGTTGAAGGCTTTCCGGGTTTGGCTTGGCGATTGACATCCGTCGGTGAATTAGGTATATCGTCAAATTTCTGAGTCCCCTTTTTTACACTTTTAAAGTTTGGGCGGGGGGATATTGAAAGTCTGGATCTGAAAGATGTGCCGTGGATTCGACAGGGCGGGCTTTTTGTTTGACGATACACAATCGATATCCACGACGGAAAAGAGGTTGCATGAAACAGCGAGATCAATGGGGGACCCGTTTGGGGTTTATCCTGGCGGCGGTTGGATCCGCCATCGGCATGGGGAACATCTGGCGTTTCCCTTACATGGTGTACGAAAACGGGGGCGGTGCCTTCCTGATCCCTTACTTTGTGGCGGTCTTTACGGCCGGTATTCCTCTGCTGATCCTTGAGTTCGGGGTGGGGCAGAGACACGCCGGGGCCACCCCGGTGACCTTCCGCTCCCTCAACAAGAGATGGGGGTGGATCGGCTGGTGGCAGCTTCTCGTCTGTTTTGTCATTGCCAGTTATTACGTGGTGATCATTGCCTGGTCCTTCTCTTATTTTACCCTCTCCTTCAACCTCGGTTGGGGCGAGGACACCAGCGCCTTCTTCTTCAAGGAGTACCTGCACCTGTCCGACGGCCCCTTTTCCATGGGCGGCATCCAGTGGCAGATCCTGGCCCCCCTGGCCATGGTCTGGCTTACCTGCTGGGGCGTGCTGATTTGCGGCGTTAAAAAGGGCATCGAAACGGCCAATAAGTTCTTTATGCCCGCCCTGTTTGTCATGGTGATCCTCATCATGGCCCGAGCGGTGACCATGCCCGGCGCGGTGGATGGCCTGAGCTGGCTTTTTAAACCTGATTTTTCCGCCCTTGGAAACATCAAGGTCTGGGCGGCTGCCTTTGGACAGGTCTTCTTCTCCCTGAGCATCGGCTTCGGGATCATGATCACCTACTCCAGCTACCTGTCCGGGGAGTCCGACATCAACAACAACGCCTTCATGACCGCCTTTATCAACTGCGGCTTCTCCATGCTCGCAGGGATCATGATCTTTTCCGTCCTGGGCTACATGGCCGCCCAGAAGGGTGTTCCCATTCAGGACGTGGTCTCCTCCGGCGTGGGCCTGGCCTTTGTCACCATTCCCCAGGCCATTAACTTCATGCCCGGGGCCAGCTTTATCGGTGTGCTCTTCTTTCTCTCCCTGCTCTTTGCCGGGGTAAGCTCCATGATCTCCATCTGTGAGGCCTGTATCGCAGGGATCCTGGAAGGCTTCAAGATCAGCCGCAAGGCAGCCACCACCCTGTTCTGCGGGCTCGGCTTTGTCGTGAGCCTTGTTTACGCCACCGGGGCCGGCCTCTATGTCCTTGATATCGTCGACCACTTCATCAACACCTACGCCGTTCTCCTCGGTGGTCTGATCGAAGTGGTGCTTCTCTCCTGGTTCTTCGACCTGGAGTCCATCAGGGAGCATGTCAACCGCACCTCCGACTTCCTCGTGGGGCAGTGGTGGAGCTTTTGCCTCAAGTTTTTTACCACCTTTGTGGTGGCCTACATGATGGTGATGAAATGCGTTGGTGATATCACCACGCCTTATGAAGGGTACCCCTCAAGCGCTCTGGGGGCCTATGGCTGGGCCGTGGTTGCGGTTCTTCCTGTTCTTGCCATTGTTTTAAGCAAATGCGACTTGCTGGGTCGAAAGGAGTAGCGATATGGAAACATCAGCCGTTTTGATGATGGTCTTCGGGCTGGGGGTTACCTGGGGAGGCGCCTGCTTCTGCATCGGCATTGCCCTGCGAAACCTCAAATAGCATCCCGCTCTATCTCTGTACCTCTTAAAGGGGGCCCTTTCAGGGGCCTCCTGTGGAAAAAAAGTGTGCACCCAACGATCCCGGCCTTGTCCGGTTATCGATTCGCGGTGTAAGATACTCAATGCCGTCGAGGGCTACCCGGCGGCATTGTTTGTTTGATGGTGAGTGTGCACGAATCGCGGGACGCAAGGAAAGGAGACAGGGCATGGAATCGCTTCGAGAGTTATACAGAACAGGGGTCGGACCCTCCAGCAGTCATACCATGGGACCCAGGCTTGCCGCCGAGGTCTTTGCCGGGGACCATCCGGAGGCCGCTTCGTTTCGGGTGACCCTGTTTGCCAGCCTGGCCGCAACGGGCAAGGGGCACCTGACCGATGTGGCGGTGACCGAAGGGTTGGCCCCGGGTTCGGTGGAGATTATCTGGCGCCCTGAAGAGCTCCTTCCCGGCCATCCCAACGGCATGCTCTTCGAAGCCCTGGACAAAGCGGGGAGCACCGAGGCCGAGTGGCTGGTCTACAGCACCGGCGGCGGTGCCATCAGCGAGACCGGGATGCCCCCTGCCAGCTCCCATACCTACGATCTAACCACCATGGAGGCGATCCTCGCCCACTGCCGGAAAGAGGGGATTCCCTTCTGGCAGTATGTGGAGGCCTGCGAAGGGGAAGACATCTGGGACTTCCTGCGGGAAAAACTCCAGGACATGATGGGAGCCCTCGACCATGGCCTTGCAACCGAAGGGGTGCTCCCCGGCGTGCTGGGACTCACCCGAAAAGCCTGGACCTTTCACCAGAAAGCCGTCATGAGCGGCGACCATTTCCGGCGCACAGGCAAGATCAGCGCGTACGCCCTGGCTGTCTCCGAAGAGAACGCCGCGGGCGGCACCATTGTCACCGCCCCCACCTGCGGGGCCTGCGGGGTCCTTCCGGCCGTGGTCCGCTATCTGATGGAGGTGGTGAAGGCCGACGAGATTATTTTCCTAAGGGCCCTTGCCACTGCCGGGCTCATCGGAAACCTCATCAAATTCAACGCCTCCATCTCCGGTGCCGAGGTGGGGTGCCAGGGAGAGGTGGGCACCGCCTGCGCCATGGCCGCCGGAGCCGCCGCCCAGATCCTCGGGGGCACCGTTTTGCAGGTGGAGTACGCCGCCGAGATGGGCCTCGAACACCACCTGGGCCTCACCTGCGACCCCGTGGCTGGCCTGGTGCAGATCCCCTGCATCGAACGAAATGCCTTTGCGGCCACCCGGGCCATGAACTGCGCCGATTACGCCCTTTTTTCCGACGGGTCACATTTTATCTCCTTTGACGAGGTCGTGCGCGTCATGCGGGAAACAGGCCATGACCTTCCCAGCCCCTACCGCGAAACCGCCGAGGGCGGCCTGGCCCGGGCCTACAGCAACCGGATGGGCGAGACAGATTGATTGGGTTATGCCTGATCTTAAAAAGATGGGTCTAACAAACAGGTCTTTATCGTTTGTCGTGAATGGTGCTTGGGCCGCGACCTCCAAAAAACGAGAAAGATCGACCGAAACGGAGCGCCGCACTCCGGTGCGGATTTTTAGTCTGTCGTTACCCGTGCCGCACAGGAGTGCGGCGCTCCAGGGGACAAGGGGCTGATGTACAAATGCCGATCAAGGCCGACGTTTGTTTGAAAGGCGGATGTGATTTGATCCGAAGAAGGCGTTTTATTCTCTCTCGTTCGTTGACCATAGATTAGGACCACATGAAAAAGAAAATTTACATTGCCGACACCGGCGGGACCATCGGGATGAAGCCGGGGGCCAGGGGCTACGAGCCGTCTCCGGGATTCCTGAAGGATCAGATGGCGAAGATGGCCGTGCTCAGGAGCCCCTCCATGCCGGAGTACCATATCCATGAGTACGATCCGCCCCTGGACTCGTCGAGCATGAGCCCTGCGGCCTGGTTCGACATCGCAGAGGACATTGCGGCCCACCACGACGACTACGATGGGTTTCTGGTGATCCACGGCACCGACACCATGGCCTACACGGCCTCGGCCTTGCCGTTTATGCTGGAGGGGCTCCAAAAACCGGTGATTTTAACCGGTGGCCAGATCCCCTTGTGCGAGGTGAGGAACGACTCCCGGGAGAACCTTATCACGGCCATGTTGCTGGCGGGCCGGGAGGATATCCACGAGGTGTGCCTCTTCTTCGACAACCGCCTGTTTCGCGGCAACCGCACCACCAAGTGGAACGCCGGAGGCTTTGACGCCTTTGATTCCCCCAATTTCCCGCCCCTGGGCACCACGGGCATTGATATCGAGATCAAGCGGCATCTGCTGCTCCCGAAGCCGGACGGCCATGACCCCTTGCGGGTGCAGCGGCTTTATCAGTCTCCGGTGGCGGTGCTTCGCCTGTTTCCCGGGATCTCGGCTGCGGTGGTGAAAAACCTCCTGGCCCCGCCCATCAAGGGCCTGGTCCTGGAAACCTACGGGGTGGGCAACGCCCCGGACAACGATCCAGAACTCATGGCGGTCCTTAAAGAGGCCACGGACCGGGGGGTGGTCATCGTCAACTGCACCCAGTGCCTGAAAGGCCGCGTCATGATGGGGGCCTATGCCACGGGCTCGGGCCTTCTGGAGGCCGGTGTCATCAGCGGGTTTGACATGACCCCGGAGGCGGCTCTGGCCAAAATGTTTTTTCTCTTCAGCACCCGTTCGGACACCGCAGAGATCCGGGATCTCATGCAGGCCAGCCTGAAAGGGGAGCTGACAGAGTAAGGTTGCAGAAATAAAATCAATGCCTCCGGCGGCGAGGTGTGCCACCTCGAAAGCAGGCTGCGAATGCGCTTTTGATTTTGATTGGTCTGAATTTGCTCTTTAAAGCCTGTTTATTAAACTTTTTAAAAGTTTAGCTCCCGGCAGGGCCGCCGGAGGCAGTTTGAACTTGGCTGCCTCTGGCGGCAAGGTGTGCCATCTTGAAAGCGGGTTTCCGCAGCGCTTTAACCCTCGTGCCCCGGGTCAAAGCACAGCGGCTTTTTTATGGGGTTCGTACATTTATTTTTGCGTGAGCCCTAACATAGAGAGTTCACGAGTCGAGTGCCTCCATAGTCGAGGCACCAGGGCTGCATATGTAGAGGATGTCGAGCTTGTCTATCGCGAGGGTTGACAGCGCAGGGGAATCTGTCTTATTGGTTGATGTAGTCAATTAAATGAGAGGGCAAGACCATGGCGGAAAACACAGACCGGTTTGTAGGCTATATCGATGACATCGTGTGGCGGTTCGGCATCCATGTTCAGGACAACAGCTGCTGCCACGGTATGTCCTATGCGGACATCCGGGCGTTGAAGGAGATTTCCCTGGAATGCGACTGCTCCATGCAGGGCATTGCGCAGAAGCTTGGGTTTACCAAGAGCGGTGCCACCCGGGTGGTGGACAGGCTGGAGAAAAAGGGGCTCGCCGAGCGGCGACGGAGTGAGGCGGATGGGCGGGTTTGCTGCGTCAGCCCCACGGCCAAGGGGCGGGATGCCCTGGATGAGATCAACAGGAATGCCCATGCCAGGATGGACGAGATCGTGGAAAAAATCGATGAGCCCATGCGGCAGATCATTTTGACGGCCCTGGAGAGTTTTATAAGCGCCACGAACAAATAGCCACAAGGGATTATATGGTGATCATGTGAGGCATCGGCCGTTTTCGTCCGGTGCCTTTTTTGGTGCTGTTGCCGGGGCGAGGGATTTTCCCCGGCCCGGCAACATTGTTTTGGTGGTCTGACGCGCTTTGATAAATGGAGTTGTGGACGCAGGCTCGGTTATTTTTCGGAATTCAGCTCGCTTGCAACACGCTCACCGTAGCGATACGCCTCCATGCCCTCTTGAAACCGGTCGTTCCGGTATGAGATTGATCCGGCCCTTAAAGGTCGGGTCGGTAAATACATGGTTTCAATGAGCGGGTTACCCCGCGAGTTTCCATAGCATTCGCAGGCCCGAGGCCATGAGGGACAAGGCCAGGATCATCCGGATTCTCCGCTGGTCAATCCGGTGCATGGCCCGGGTGCCGAGCATTCCTCCGGCAAGGGCGGAAACCGAAGCCGCCGCGCATGTCTCAAGGGAGAGGGACCCCATGGCCGTATACGCCATGAATCCGGTCAGCGATGAGAAGGGCACGGCAAGGGCCGTCACCATGGCGATCTGTTGAGCGCGGAACCCCATGCCGTGGAGGGCGGGTACGATGACCCCGCCGCCCCCCACGCCCAGCATGCCCGAGATGAGTCCCGACACCGATTCCAGCAAGGCGCTTTCCACAGGCGGGCATGCGTCTCGTGTCGTATCCGGGGATTGTCCGGTGGGCCGGATAATGACCAGCCCGGACAGGATCATGAAACACGCGAACAGCCCCTGGAGGATGAGCTGAGGAATCTGTGAAGACAACCAGGCGCCCATGGGCGCGGCCGGAAGGGAACATGCAATCAGCGGCCACCAGGGGCCGGGTTTGAGCTGTCCGCTTCGAAGGTTGTGGACGGTGGCCCCGCCCAGGCTCGCCACGTTGACCAGCAGCGCCACGGGTCGAGCGGCACCTGCGGGAACGCCAACGGCCATCAGCGCCGGGACCAGGGCCACCGCACTGCCCACCCCGCCAAGGGCAAAAAAGAAGCTGAGCCCAAAGGCAAGGCCTGCAACGGTTATCAGCAGCATGGACGGCATCCGCACTGGGGCCTGGTCTCGGTGGTCTGGTGTACGCCCGCGGCATGCAGGGGGCCGGGTTTGAGCATTTTTGCCATTTCGGGCAACCCCTGGGGAATCATGGAGACCTGATCAAAGCCTTTGGCAATGAGATAGGCCATGGCAACGCTTGGCCGCCAGGGCTCGCCCGCAAAAAGAACCACCGGAATGTCCCCGGGGATTTCATCGAGCCGGTCCGGCAGCTCGTGCAAAGGGATGTGAACGGCAACGGGCAGCGAAAACCCGTCTGCTTCTTCGCGGGTGCGCAGGTCCAGTAAAAATGCCCTGTTTTTGATCAGCCCGGGAAGGGCGGTGGGGGCGGTTGCAAATCCTCCGGTGCCGAAGGCTTCGAAGTCCATCTCTCTGAAGTAGTCTTTCAAGTTATCCATAAAGCGCCTCGTTACATGCTGCAGGGTTGGGTGTGTGTGCCGGTGGTCTCTGCCCGTCGAAGGATTTCTGCGGGGGTAAAAAGCCGCATCATTTCTTCTGAGTTTGCCAGCAGGGTCCGGGCGGACGCGATGCCTTCGGCTTTCAGGTAAAAAGCAGCCATGCTGGCCCGCACCACCGAGGTGCAGAAGACGACAACGGTTTTGTCACGGGGCACCTCGTCGATGCGGTCGGGAAGCTGCTCCAGGGGGATATGAAGGGCATCCCCGAATCGGGCGTAGAGTCTCTCTTCATCTGTGCGCACGTCGAGAAACAGGCACTGTTCGGGGGTGGCAAGGCAGTCTGCGGCCATGGCAAGCGTTATGCCGTGCTGGCCGGTTGCAAAGAAATGAAGATCCATGCTCTTGATGGTCTGGTCCAATCGATTCATGCGTTTCGTCCTGGTTGGGTCCATGCGAAATGGTGTTCAAGGGTTGGCCTCCGGCAGGATCGCCGGAGGCTTTTTTTGTGGTCAGTGGGCTGTTCGAACCTGAAATGGGGCCAATGGCTCAGCACCCGCATCCGCAACAGGGGTTTTTCTTCTCCTTGTTCTCAGGCTGTTTCTCCTCAGCTTTTTCTGCGGGGCCCGGCTCGGTGCCGGAGATCTCTTCGAGCTCCATGGTGCAGCAGCTCTCCGATTTTTTTCCGCCCAGAAGTTTTCCGAAAAATCCTCTTTTTTTATCCTTGGTCATGGTTTTTCTCCTTTTTATGGATGGTTGGGTTGCCTTTTACGGCCCGGCGCGTGCCAGGGGCACGGGCAGGGGTGTTGTCGGTTATGCGGGCATCAGGTTGAAGACGTACCCGCCGATGACCGCCGTGGCGAAGATGACCACCACAATGGAAGCCACCAGTCGCTTGCGGAAGATGCTTGCCAGCATGCTCATCTCCGGGATGGCCATGCCGGCACCGCCGATGATCAGGGCGATGACGGCCCCCATGCTCATGCCTTTCTGGGAAAGGGCAAGGCCGATGGGGATGGCGGTCTCGGCACGGATGTACAGCGGGATTCCGATGACGGCTGCCACGGGGATGGCAAAGGGGTTCTCGGGCCCTGCCAGCCTGGCCACGAATTCCTGTGGAAGGTAGCCGTAAATGGCGGCCCCGATGCCCACACCCACGAGGAGGTAGACCAGCACCCCTCTAAAATCAGACCACGCCGAGAGAAACGAGGCCTTCAGCTTGCCCCCGAAGGTGGGGGGGACCTCCTGGCCGCCGGAGGCCATGCTGTTTTTCAGGCGAACATGCCGGACATGGGCCGCTCCGCCGGTTTTTTCCAGGATCACCCCGAACACAACGGATGCGGCAAAGGTGACGGTAAAGTAGATGATGCTGGCCTTAAGGCCCATCATGGCCGCCACCATGGCCAGGATAATTGGGTTGAGCAGGGGCGAGGCGATGACAAAGGACATCACCGGCCCGAAGGGCGCCCCGGCGTTGAGCATGCCCAGGGTCATGGGGATGGTGGAGCAGGCGCAAAAGGGGGTCAGGGAACCCACCATGGCTGCGATGACATTGCCCAGAACGCCGCGTCGTGAGAGCCACGACCGGAGTTTTTCATGGGGGATGTACATGAGGACCAGGGCCACGATGGTGCTGATCCCCAGGAAGAGAACCGTCAGTTCGGCGGTGATAAAGGCGAAATACCCGAGGGCCTTAGATAATGAGTTCATGGGAAATCCCTTCTTTTGATTGATGCTGTCAACTAATAGGTTGAAATTTTTGCCCGTCCTCGGGCAAGGCCTGTCTATCGTGTATAAAGAATAATCGATAGATCAGAACGAAAGCATGCCCAATTTTTCTGGGGCTGTTTTGTTGATATAGTCAACTATATGCATGTAGGTTGACGGTGTCAACTATTCTGATGTTTTTTTTTGAGGAGAAGGGGAGGGCGTGGTGACCGTGGCTGTGGGTGGGGGACTTGAGGGCATGCTCGGGGGGAGTGTCGGCCTTTTCATGCTGAACCCCCCGTTGTCAGGCCGTCGAAGTGGCTCTGAAAACGGGGGGTTCGAGAGTGTGGGCCGTTTTGCCGTGGAGGCGGCGCCGTCTTTTGCCCGCCTCACGGTTTGTTGATGCGTTTAATCCGCGATTCCCGTTTTCTGGATCTCCGTAAAGGAGTGGAAGGCCTGGGGGCGGCCCTTTTCAGCCTGGATACGATCGTACATGGCCTGGACGCTTTCCGGGACGTCGGGCATCTGGTCCGGGGACCGCTTGGTAAGCTTTGCAGCGCCTTCGGGGCAGGTGGTGGTACAGAGTCCGCAGCCCATGCATTTGTTCGGGTGGATGGAGGCCTTGCCGTCGATGATGCGGATGGCCTTGAACATGCAGCGGTCAAGGCAGGTGCCGCACCCGGTGCATGCGTCCAGGTCCGGGGTGTTGATGTAGGTGGCCTTGGTGAGCTGGTTGTGAAGGCCCAGGTGCACCACGGTGGCCATGATACCGCAGCTGCACTTGCAGCAGTTGCAGATATAGTCCAGGTCCCCTGCCGAGTTCTGGGTCTGGGTGACAAGGCCCTCACGGTCGGCCATATCCATGATGGCCAGGGCCTCTTCTTTGGTGATCTCTTCGGCACGAAGATCGTTTTCGATGAAGAAGTCCGCGCATCGGTTGAGGGAGAGGCAGGTTCGGACGGGGTGGTCGCAGCCCCGGCCCTCGGCCTTGGATTTCAGACGGCAGAGGCAGTCGGTGAGGGCGATGCGGTCCGCTTCCATGATTTTGGTCTTTACCACGTCGTGGGGGAGGATCTCCTGGACGGACTCGACGCTTTTTTCAACGGGCACGATTCGGAAAAGGGAGGTCTTGCCGCCGAATACCTCCAGGCCCATGGCCTCCATCATGTATTGGTTGTGCAGGTCGGTGTACTCTTTGTCCAGGCGGTTGATCTGGTACTCGTAGGTTCCCACGATATAGGGGGCCAAAACGTAGTGGCGTTCATCGTTCACGGTGGTGGTGATGAGAAGGCCCCGCTTTCCCATGCGGTCCAGCTTTGCTTTGCAGCTCCCGGGATCCATCCCCATTTTTTCGGCCATCTGATCTGCCCGCTGGGGGGCGGGGGTGAGGGCCAGGGTCAGTTCGGCCTCTTCGGGTTCGTACATCTTTTTTAAAAGGGCGATGTCCACGCCGCTTTCGGTGGGAGGAAATCCCATGGGGAGTTGGTTTAAGTGTTCCTGGAGCTTTCTGTACACGGAATCCGGCATGGGGTCTCCTCGCATATCAAGGTTTGTTTTGCAGCCGTCAAGGCGATGCCCGGCATCGTTTCTCTGAATTGTCCCTGGCCCGGGTATATTGCTGAAAAAACCACTTGTTTAACGTCATGGTCCGGTATTGCAATCGGTTGGCGTGCGACATTCAGATGGTTCATATGGAACATGCAACCCACGGCTTTCTGCTTGATTTTTTCACCTTCCGGGGGAGCCGGGCTATTACATCAGGGTGCTGGGTAATCTGGAAACGTAGCACTGTTTTAAAGGCTATCGGAAGTGGGGGGACTTTGTCAATATGGTTGATGTACGAACTAATTTTTTGGTGTGAATTGCAACCTGTGGCGGTGTTTTTCGTGTGAGATAGGCCTGCGGTGGGCTTTCGTTTTGATGTTTATTGTGTGTATACAAACTATTTAAATCCGCATGCTTGGGGGGCGGATTGCTGTTTTATGGCGTGTCGCAATGTTTAATTTTGGTTAAAAAATGTTTAACTATTCTGTGCAAAAGTATTAATGATAGAGCACATCATTTCATGAAAAGCTTTTGTAGGGAGGCGGTTCCGACTGTTGACGGAGTTCCCTTGTTGGTAAGTAAAGGCGGTGGGCGTTGGTGGTCGCCGTGCAGGTAAGTCAGTAAAAGGGAGGACGAACATGGCTGTGGAAAATAATGAACGGGAACGCAACGCACAGGTCAATGCGAAGAAATATCTGGATCTCTACGGATTTTCCGCACCCTCGGTGGTGGCCTTTTTTGTGGTATTTTGCATCCTGCTGGCAGTGACACCCATGCTGAAGGAGCACACTCTGGTGACCGGGCTTTTTACCGCGGTCATCGTTGTGATGAGCATTGTGCGGGTTGCGGCTGCCCGGCGGGTGGTGGCAGCCTATCAGGACAATCCCCTGTTCTGGAATCGGTTTCTCCTTGTCACAAGCCTTGTGTCCGGTCTTCTCTGGGGCGGTTTGAACGTGCTGGTCATCGGCTGGTACGGGGTGACCTCGGCCTATAGCGTGTATGCCATGGTGATGACCTGCGGCCTTGTGGGGGGGTGCGTCATCTCCCTTGCACCGGAGCTTAAACTCCTGATGGGGTACGTGGCCTGTCTGCTGGTGCCCACCATTTTCTGGGCTGCGTTGAACGCAGAGTGGGCCATCGGTGTTGTGTTTCTGGTTTACATACTCGGCATGATGGGGGTGGGCAAGAAGACCAACGCCTCCTACCGGTTGAACATGGAAAACTCCGTGCTGCTGGAGGAGCGGGCCGCCGATATCTCCATGCTGGTCCACGAGCTGAGGGAAAAAGCAGGGGAGCTGACCGGTACCTCGGAAGGACTCCGGGACATCTCCGAAGAGATGGTCGGGGCCTCGGAAGAGACCACCACCGAGATCGGCGGGGTGGAGTCGGATGCCTCGTCCATGCGTGAGAACACAGCGGCCATTTCGGCTGCCGTGGAGCAGGCCTCCCACAACATGGAGGTCACCTCCGCATCCATGGAAGAGATGTCCAGGGCCGTGACGGAAATTGCCGGGCAGTCCGCCCGGGCCATGGAGATCTCCTCCCAGGGCGTCAGCCGTTCAGAAGAGGCCTCAGGGGAGATCAAGCGCCTCGATGAAGCAGCCCGGGAGATCGGCAAGATCACCGAGGTGATCACCGAGATCTCAGAGCAGACCAACCTGCTGGCGCTCAACGCCACCATTGAGGCGGCCCGTGCCGGTGAAGCGGGCAAGGGGTTTGCCGTGGTGGCCAATGAGATCAAGGCCCTTGCCCACCAGACCGCCGAGGCAACCAGCGGTATCCGGGGCCAGGTCAAGGGGATCCAGGACGCCACCACCGATTCCACCCGGCAGATTGCGGCCATCTCCGAGGTCATCGGGGATATCAGCACCATCGTCAACGGCGTGGCCGCCGCCATCGAAGAGCAGTCGGCCTCCACCCGTGAGATCGATCTCAACGTGGGCGAGATGAGTGCCGGCATGACCGATATCACCGCCAAGGCAGCGGAGAGCAACCAGGCGAGTGAAACCATCCTG
Organism: Desulfoluna spongiiphila; assembly: GCF_900101345.1. Lineage (GTDB taxonomy): Bacteria > Desulfobacterota > Desulfobacteria > Desulfobacterales > Desulfolunaceae > Desulfoluna > Desulfoluna spongiiphila. The sequence continues at coordinate 94,016 of NZ_FMUX01000009.1, forward strand.
GTCCGCATCGAACGGGCCGCCACCCAGACCCGGGGCAACCTGGAGAACAGCCGCCGGGTCATGGACAGCGCCCGGGAGGTCCTTGACATGGCCGATGCCCTCAACCAGGCCGTTGGACGGCTCTCCGCGTAAAAACAAAGGACACCATGGAGCAGAACAGCGAGGAAAAAACACGTGAACGGATCCTGGCGTTCATGGATCTGGCAGGCAAGGACATCCTTGAAATCGGGTGCGGGGACGGCCGTCTGACCGAATGGCTGGCAAGGGAGACCACGGCCCTTACAGCCATTGACCCGGATGAGAAGAGGGTGGCGCTGGCCAGACGCAAGGTTCAGGGCGCGGAGGTTGCCGTGGGCTCCGGGGAGGCCCTTGGGTTCCAGGACGCCTCCTTTGACATCATCCTTTTCAGCCTCTCGCTTCACCACCAGGACAGCCGGCTGGCCCTCAAGGAGGCGTGGCGGGTGCTCCGGGACGGAGGCTCCTTGCTTGTGCTGGAGCCGTTGAACGATGGGGGCATGGGGCAGATCTTCACGCTGCTTCACAACGAAGACCGGGAAAAAGAGGCGGTGCGCCAGGCCATCAAAGAGAGTGACTGGGTGGTCCGTCGCTGCGAATCATTTGAAAGCAGGTGGGTGTTCGAGGGCCCGGATGAGCTCTTCGAGTGGGCCTTCGGGAATTACAGCATGCCCTTTGACGCGGCGCTGGCAAAGCAGATGGCGGAGCACCCCGATGTGGATCTTGACGCCCGGCCCCTATCCCTTACGGAGGTGCAGGAGCTGTTGCTGCTTCAAAAACCCGCGTAAGCCGTGGGGATATTGCTGTGCGAATTTAAAAAAAGCCCCTGTCATCGGTGACAGGGGCTTTTTTTTGTTATACCGGGGGAGATGGGGTTTCGCTCTCCCTTAGCCGCCCGCTTTGTAGAGGGTCTCCATCACGGCGTCCACATTGAATTTTGCGGGTTTCTGGCGTGGGGGATAGTCTTTCAGGGTGGCGATGAATTTGCCCACCACGTGCTGGGCAGGGGTCAGGAGGAACACATGCTCCACATACCAGCGGCCGTAGTTGTTTGAGTCCGTATCGGCCCGCTCATAGGGGTCGCTTCGGAGGTTGAAGATCTTGGGGGCGCGGAGCCAGATAAAGGGCTCCTGCCATACGTCTATTTTTTTCGCCCGCTGCTCGGCGAAGACAATCTTCCACTGGGCATAGCGAAGGCCCACAAGCTCGGCGTCGTCGTTGAAGTAAAAGAAATCCTTTCTGGGGCCCTCTTTTTCTTTGCCGGTGATGTGGGGCAGAAAGTTGAATCCGTCCAAGTGGACCTTGAACTTTTTACCCGCGGCTTTGTGCCCTTTGAGCAGTTTTTCCGTTATCTTGTCGTCGCCTACGGCTGCCATGAGGGTGGGGACCCAGTCCTGCATGGACATGATTTCGTTGGAGACGGTTGCCGCCGGAATTTTTCCGGGCCATCTCACCATGGCCGGAACCCTGTAGCCGCCCTCCCAGTTGGTGTTTTTCTCACCGCGGAAGGGGGAGATGCCGCCGTCAGGCCACTCGTTGTAGTGGGGCCCGTTGTCCGTTGTGTAGACAACGATGGTGTTCTCTTCCAGGCCCTGGGCTTTCAGGAAGTCCAGGAGCTCTCCCACCATTTTGTCGTGTTCCACCATGCCGTCGGCATAAATGCCCAGGCCCGTAACCCCTGCGCTCTCTTTTTTCAGGTGGGTGTAAAAGTGCATGCGGCTGGGGTTGAACCAGGCAAAGAAGGGCTTTTTGGCTTTCTTGGCCCGGCCGATGAAGTCTTTGGTGGCCGCGAGGAATTCTCCATCCACGGTTTCCATGCGCTTGCGGGTCAGGGGGCCGGTGTCTTCGATCTTGCCGTCTGCCGTGGATTTGATGACGCCCCTGGGGCCGAACTTCTTGCGGAATTCCGGATTCTTCGGGTAATCCTCATGCTCGGGCTCCTCTTCGGCGTTGAGGTGGTAAAGGTTGCCGAAGAACTCATCGAAGCCGTGGGCCGTGGGAAGGAATTCATCCTTGTCGCCCAGGTGGTTTTTCCCGAACTGACCGGTCATGTAGCCGTGGGGCTTTAAAAGTTCTGCCAGGGTGGGGTCCTCTGCGCGGAGCCCGAGGTCGGCACCGGGGAGTCCCACCTTGCTGAGCCCCGTACGCACGGGACTCTGCCCGGTGATGAAGGCGGATCGCCCGGCGGTACAGCTTTGCTCCGCATAATAGTCCGTGAACATCATCCCTTCGTGGGCAAGCCGGTCGAGGTTCGGGGTCATGAACCCCACAAGGCCCCTGCTGTAAGCGCTGACGTTGTGGACCCCCACATCGTCACTCATGATGACAAGGATATTCGGTTTGTCTGCAGCCGCAGCAGGACCCGCAGCTACGATCATCGCAATGGACGTGGCGATAATCGCGACCATCAATTTGCCTGTTCTCATAGTCTGCTCCTTAATTATGTTAGGACATGGGTACAACGGTTTTTGATACATGAATCGCTGGCGGTAAGGCGACATGTTGATGTGGCTGTTACGTATGAAGCGTTTGCTTGTAAGAAAAGGGACAGGCGGGTAAAGATGTAAAATAATATCTTTTTCAAATTGTTTTTTCAACGGTAAACACGTGTTTTGAGACGGGATGCGATATTTAACCCGGTAATTTCACGGGTTGGGTGCGCGTGCCTGCAAGGCAGCAGAGGGACCTTCTGCCTGATGACAGCGGGGATACAGTGAGGCTGTCACAGGCGGTAAGGCGTCGTGACCCCGGGGTTCAGCCCCGGCCTGCCTGGGGCCTTTCTTTCATGTGCCGGATGTAGCGCAACAGCTCGTAGCCGGTCTGGTTGTCCGGGTGTTTCTCGATCATGGCCCGGGCCACCAGGGCGGCGTCGTCATACCGTCCGTTTTTTATCAGGTGGTCCGCCAGGGCGAGGAGGTAATCCGCATGGTCCGGCTCGATGGACAGGGCCGTGAGCAGGGAGGCTTCGGCTTCCGCGTGTTTACCCAGGTGTTGCAGCAGCAGGCCCAGGTTGTAGTGGATGCGGGACCGTTCCGGCAGGCCCCGGGCCGCTTGTCTCAGATACACCGCCGCCTCCGCGTATTGCTTCTCTTCGGCAAGCAAAAGACCCAGGGAGTAGGCCATGTCGTAACGCTCCGGGTGGTCCTTCAAGATGCCTTGAAACAGCGCAACGGCCCCCTTGTTGTTGCCGGTTCGGTTGTAGAGCATGGCCAGGTTGTTCTTGGCCGGGTAAAACTGTGCGTCGATGCGGATGGCTTCCCGGTACTGGGCGATGGCCTGACCTGTGTCGCCCAGGGCATCGTACATGATCCCCAGATTGAATCGCCCCGATGCAAAATCCGAGGCATATTCCATGGCTTCGCGGTATTCGCGGATGGCCGAATGGAAGACGATTTTCTGGTTGTCGCTAAGCTGTTCCTTATACACCGGTGCCAGGCTCAGGGCCGCCTGGATGCGCACGGCTTTTACCGGATCATAGAGAAGGGGCGTGATGAGACGGGTGGTTTGTTCGTGGCCCGTGAGGTTCAGGGTGGCGATCCCTGTGTGCCGAATCAGGGCTTCGTTGTCCGAAAGGGACTCCTCCAGCACGTCGATGACTTTATCGTCCATAAACCGCTGCAGCAAAGAAAGGGCCGTTGCCCTGACCACCGGTGGCCCCAGCTGGTCCCGGGAGAGCCGGATCAGTTCGTCTTTTGCATCGGGATTGCCTGCACGCGCCATGGCAAAGACGGTTCCGTAGTGGGCCCTTTTTCTCAGGCCGTACCATGTTTTGGTCCAGTCGGCGGACCACTGCGTTGTTTTGTCTCCGTGGCAGCCTGAGGCGTTGCAGGCGTTGGGCGTCTGGAGCGCAAGGCTCAAATCGGGCCTGGGGATCCTGATGCTGTGGTCGGCACGCATGTCGATGCCCATGTACGGGGTTTCGGGCATGTGGCAGCTGGTGCAGTCGTCCCCTTTGCTGGGTTTTCCCTTGTCCGTGGCTTTGTGAAAGTGGTGGTCGGATGTGTCGTAGATATCTTTGCGGTGGCACTGGAGGCACAGGTCGTTGCCCTCGCTTTTTCGCTTCAGGCTGTGCACGTCGTGGCAATCGCTGCACTTGACGTCCCTCTGGTACATTTTGCTCTGGGTAAAGGAGCCGTAGACGTAGACCTCATCCAGGATCTGCCCGTCGGGATGGTACAACCCGTCGTTTAAGAGGGTGGGGATGATGCAGTCCATGATGTTGTCGTCCCGGTGATCGAAATCCGCAAAGGAGGCGCGCCGGGAGTGGCATCGGGCACAGATGGCGAGCTGTGCCTCGGGGGTGATATCCCGTGTGTCCACCATCAGGTGGTAGTTTTCTGTCTTTTCCCGGGCCATGTCGGGCTTTTCAGCCCAGGCCACATGGGCGGAACCCGGCCCGTGGCACGCCTCACAGCTTACATCGATTTCAGTCCAGGTCGTGTTGAAGGTATCGGTCTGGTGGTCGTAGCCCTTGCGCAGGTGGGTGGAGTGGCACTCCGCGCACATCCCGTTCCAGTTCTGGGCTGCCTTGGTCCAGTGAAGCCAGTCGTCGGAGTCGTCCGTGTGGTTGGGAAGGGCGTACCACTGTTTTTTATCCACGTCCCAGGCAATGGTAAGGCACTGGAACCGCCCCCCCGGGAAAGGAACCAGGTATTGCTGGAGGGGATAGACCCCGAAGGTATGGGTGACCTGGAAATCCCCGTTTTTGCCGTCCGGTCCCCGGGTGTTGACGAAAAAGGAGTCGTCGGTCCTGTAGAATCGGGTGGTGATGCCGTTTTGAGTAAACACGGCGTTATCAAAATCACCGAGTACCGTGGCGTCGGTGGCCACGTCCATGGCCTGGTCGTGGTCTGAGTTGAGCCATTTGTCATACTCGGGTTTGTGGCAGCTGATGCAGGCCTGCCTGCCCACAAAGGTGGGGGAGGCAGGGAGCGCCTGCGGATGTGTCCTGCGCAGGTACTCTGTCTTGAGAACGTACAGCGGGACACACACGACGATGACCAGCGTGGCGATGACACCGGCTGTGATCCAGCGCTGTCGCTCATGGCGGTTTTGTGTGAGGTCCGAGGGCATGGTTTTGTCTTCAGGCATAGGCGATCTGGGACGCGTCCAGGGTGTTGCGCCGGATGGTCCGGCTCGTGTTGACGGTGATTACGCCGTTTTCAATGGATACGGGGTGAATGTCCAGGGGCCGCGGCGCCGGAGGGCTGATGACATCCCCTGCCATATCAAAGGCCGAGGCATGGCAGGGGCAGATAAATTTTTTTTCCTCGTCGTCCCAGGGCACGGTGCATCCCAGGTGGGTGCACTTGCGGGAGATGGCAAGGACGCCGCCGTCCTCCAGCCGGGAGAGGTAGAACCGGCCCCGGACAAAGGCGGTGACGGATCCGATGGGGAAGTCCTCCAGTTTTCCTGCCTCAATCAATGTCTCCGGCAGGGCCGTCTGTGACGTTTTTTTGCCGGGCTTTAAGAACCCGGAGACGATCCAGAGGAATTCTCCGGCGGCGATAACTCCCAGAAAGGCCCAGATGGTTTTAAGGAAACTCCTTCGGGGCGGGGGCTCCTGATCGCCTGCGGTGTGGGTTGTGTGTGTGGTCATTGGTGTTTTTAATCTCCTGAGATCAGTGACCAAAATGGCTGGGCAAGCCCCATGCCCTCCCCCCTGAACCAGACACCGGTGAGGGTGAGAAGGGCAAATGAGACAACGGCCAGGGTAAAGAGCGCCAGGGTTGTTTCGGTATTCACGGAGGCCACGCGCGTTTTGATGAGCCGGTAAAAAACGGCGATGGCTGCGCACGCCATGCCCGTGGGCACAATGCCGTCGGTGACGATGGGGGGCAGGCCGGGGAACCACCCGGAAAAGCCCGGTGCATATTCGTTTATGACGATGGCTGCAGGCACGAAGAGCCCTGCGGTGATGGCGGCGATAATGCCCGCCCTTTTTCCCCTGGTCGACACAAACCAGATCCCGCTGGGGGGCTCATGGTCACCGGAGGGGTGATCGTAGCGAAAATAGGGCAGGATGAGGCAAAGCAGGAAAAGGGCTGCGGGGATGAAACACACGGCAAAGGAGGGGTGAACATGCAGGAGCAGCTCCTGGAACCCCATGAAGTACCAGGGGGCCTTGGCCGGGTTCGGGCTGAGGCCAGGGTTGGCCATCTCCCCCAGGGGGGCGTTGAATGCCACCGAGACGATGAGGAGCACGGCCAGGAGAATAAGGGCTGTCACCGCCTCCCGGACGGCAAGATTGGGGAGGGTGTCCACCATGGGCGGCTGCCCGGTCTGGCCGTGTGAGGGGGGGAGCACCACGCCTCCGGCTTTTCGTATGCGCCAGAAGTGGTACGCCATCAGGGTCACCATGGCACCGGGCAGCACCGTGGTGTGGAGGGTAAAAAAGATCATGAGGGTGTGGGAGCCGGTATCGTCGCTTCCCTGAAGGGTGGTCTGGATCCAGCCGCCCACAAGGGGGATGTACTCGGTCATGCCCGTGGAGATGGTGACGGCCCAGTAAGACAACTGGTCCCAGGGGAGCAGGTACCCGGTAAAATTGGAGAGGATGATCCCGGTAAAGAGGAACACGCCGATGACCCAGTTGAACTGCCTCACGGAGTGAAAGGCCCCGGTGTAGAAGACCCGCAGCAGGTGAAGGAAGGCTGCCAGGATAAGGAAATTGGCGCTCCAGTAATGGAGGTTCCGGACCAATTGCCCGAAAAGGACCTCGTTTTGCAACGTCAGGACGGACTGATAGGCTTTTTCCGGGAAGGGCTCGTAGACAAAGAGCAGCAGCATCCCGCTTGCGGCAAGGAGGAAGAACAGCACCGCGCACATGCCTCCCAGGCCCCAGGTGAGGGTAAACGTAAGGGACGCCAGGGGGACTTTTCTCGGATGAATATGCAGGATAAGGTTTTCATAGGCCGCCCAGGCCCTTTTCTTTTCGGTTCCCGGGCGCACGGGGGGATAGGAAATGGATCGTCGAAGTCGGGTGAAAACAGTTTTAGCCTCAGCCATCGCTTTTCCGGTGTCGGGGTTGACGTGTCGTGATGGGTCGCCGGTACCCGCGTACAGGGGCCGGGACAAGTCGAATGATGTCTCTGCGCGGGACTCGGCAGGCAGCAGGGGAGATGAGTAAAACGTGTGAGGTTGCTTATCGCACTTGAAATACTACAAGATTTTTTTAGAAAAGCAAGCCCAATAGTTCCTCGCTTGGTCTGTTTTGCCTCCGGCGGCCAAACTTTTGAAACGTTTGACAAACAGCTATTTAGCACGATGCCCTCACCATGACTTGAATAAAGCGCATTCGCAATTTGCTTTCGAGGTGGCTCACCTCGCCGCCGGAAGGCATGTTTTTTTCTGTGCGATCGTCAGGACGGATTCAACGACGGCAACCCGTTTTTTATGCGCCCCGGTTTTATTCTTTTCAACAGGTGCCGCCGGGATGTTGAGAGGGCCCGGAAGAAGGCCCCTGCGTCCCAGGGAGAGGGATCTTTTTCGGGTCCTTGGAAAAGCCGCGACTGCAGGCGGTCTGCCTCTTTGGAGAGAGCCGGGTTTTGGGTCTCTTTACTCAGCCAGGCCAGGGTGGCGGGGGAGGCGCCGGTATGGATGGTGTCCAGCCACTTCAGGAGGCCGGCGTAGGCTGCCATGGGGTCCTTGGCTTGGCAGGCGGTTTGTATCTGCTTGAAACAGGTCTTCTCCGGGTTTTTTCCGGCCTCTTTCCATGGGGCGATCAAGCAGCTGAACGACGCCCGGTACCTGACGCCAGCCCCAAGGCACAGTGCAAGGCCGGTGCCCAGGAAAAGGAGCCACGGCACGGCCCGACTGCGGGGCGAAAAGGACGAGGGGGAATCCGTCCCCGTCATGAGCTTCGGGTTGGCTTTGACCTTGAGGGTTACCGCAGGGAGGGTTTCAGTTTTGAGTTCCTCATTACTCAGGTCCCACCAGTGGATTACCACCTCGGGAAAGGTGACGGTTCCCTTGGCTTCGCACACATAGGTGATGGTTTCCGTCCTCTCCCCGGTAAAGTCCCCCCGGTCGGTTTTGTCGTTGACGAGGGGCTCCTTCGGGTAGATTCCCACGGCGCGTATGTCGGGAACCGGAAGGGGTGGGAAGGCCATGCCCGGGACGTCTTCGGCGCGCATGGTGATGCGGCGCGTAAAGGCATCCCCCACCTTGGCGTCTTCTATGGCCGGGTCCCATGTTTCGGTCACCTCAAGGGCTTCGGTGCAGATGAGGGCGTTTAACCCTTCGGCACCCGGGGGCATGGTGGCGTCGAGGGTCAGGGCTTCTGTTTTCAAGGTGACGTCTCGGGGAGGGGCTGCTCCGGGCCCTGTGGGAAAAAAGCGCACGTTAAACGGCTCGATGGTGCGTTTGCCGGGCCGCTGTGCAAAGAGGGCGAATTCATGCCCCTGGACGCTGTAGGTGATGCCGTCTATGGTTTCCGTGCTGTTGACACCGAAGGTTCCCAGCTTCATGGCGATGACTCCCGGTATCTCCGGCAGGTCAAACTCCGGCGACCCTGAAAACCGGGCGGTGGTCATGAGTTCGATGGCCAGGGTAACCCTTTGCCCCACCCGAACCGTGCCCTCCGGGGTAAAGGTGACCCGGATTTTTTCTGAAGGGGCTTCAGCACCGACACGGAGTGGCAGGAGAAGGGCCATCCCTAAGAGCAGCAGGCAAAAACGCCGGATGCGGAGTTTCGGTGGGATCACCAGGGGCGTGTTTGGCGTGGCAGCGGGCATGATGGTTTCTTTTCTTTGGGGGGTGGACATGGGGCGCCTCTTATGGAGCGCCGCACTCCTGTGCGGCTTTTTTCGTGAGCCGATGCGTTTGCCGCACCGGAGTGCGGCGCTCCAGACGCATTGGGATTCCTTTGCTGTCGGAGGTTTATGCCTCAGCCTGCGTTGACCAAAACGGGCATGGCTTTTCATCTGTTTTCTCTCGCGTGGCATCGTATTTGGAGCGCCGCACTCCTGTGCGGCTTTTTCCGTGAGCCGATGCGTTTGCCGCACTGGAGTGCGGCGCTCTAGGTGCTTTGGGATTCCTTTACCGTGGGAGGTTTTTACCTCAGCCTGCGTTGACCAAAACGGGCATGGCTTTTCATCTGTTTTCTTTCGCGTGGCATCATATTTGGAGCGCCGCACTCCTGTGCGGCTTTTTTCGTGAGCCGATGCGTTTGCCGCACTGGAGTGCGGCGCTCCAGACGCTTTGGGATTCCTTTACCGTCGGAGATTTTTACCTCAGCCTGCGTTGACCAAAACGGGCATGGCTTTTCATCTGTTTTCTTTCGCGTGGCATCATATTTGGAGCGCCGCACTCCTGTGCGGCTTTTTTCGTGAGCCGATGCGTTTGCCGCACTGGAGTGCGGCGCTCCAGACGCTTTGGGATTCCTTTACCGTCGGAGATTTTTACCTCAGCCTGCGTTGACCAAAACGGGCATGACTTTTCATTTGTTTTCTCTCGCGTGGCATCGTATTTGGAGCGCCGCACTCCTGTGCGGCTTTTTCCGTGGACCGATGCGTTTGCCGCACCGGAGTGCGGCGCTCCAAGTGCTTTGGGATTCCTTTGCCGTCGGAGGTTTATGCCTCAGCCTGCGATGACCACAACGGGCATGGCTTTTCATCTGTTTTCTCTCGCGTGGCATCATATTTGGAGCGCCGCACTCCTGTACGGCTTTTTTCGTGGACCGATGCGTTTGCCGCACCGGAGTGCGGCGCTCCAGACGCTTTGATTTTTAAGATCCTTCCACGCTGTTCTGATAGGAAAACTTGGCCCGCAAAAAGTCGGCGGGCCGCGTCTGAACCCGTCTGAGCCAGATGGCCCTCAGCTCTTTGTCCGACATCTGGGCGCTGCCTTCCACTGTCTCTTCCCGGCCTCCACCGGACTTTTCCACACGGTCGCTGAACACGATGTCGTCGGCGCCAAGCTGGTCGCCGCCGATGCCTCCCTGGTCCCCTTCGGGGGGAGCGAGGCTGTCCCGGCGGGCCATGGCGATGGCTTTGTTGGTTTTGGCCTTCTTCCAGTCGGGCCGGGCGAGCAGGGCCCCGTCGTAACTTGCGATGGCCGCGTCATATTTCCCGGCCATCAGCAGGGCGTTGCCCCGGTTGAACAGGCCTTCTTCGGAAGGAACCTGCCCGAAGGCCGCCGCCGCTTCCTTGAACTGGCCGTCGCGGAAATACGCCTCACCCCGGCCCATGGGCTCGCGGAACCGCTCGGCGGCTTGTTTGTACTCTCCCCGGGACATCAGCAGGCGGCCCTGCTGGTCGAGTGTTAGCCAGAGCCCGATAAAGGAGCCGCCGGTCCCGCGCAGGGCAAGGAGGGCCAGCAGCACCGTGACGGAGGAGACGACGAGCAAGGCTGTTTTTTTTGCTGTCATGGCATGGGCCCTTTTATGGTTAAAATGTAAGGAAGAAAGCCTCCGGCGGCAAGGTGTGCCACCTTGAAAGCAGGTTGCGAATGCGCTTTCCCCTTCGTTCCTCAGGGAAAATCACATTCGCCCTTGATTCAGATCAGACTGCCTTTTTTTTAAAACCTGTTTGGCAACCTTTTTAAAAGGTTGGCCCCCGGCAGGGCCGCCGGAGGCACATTGGGCCATGTTACCTCCACCTCACGCGCCAACCCGGCCTGAACCACATGAGGCTGAGCAGGGCAAGGAGGGGCACCAGCCAGTAGCCGCTGTCCTGCCACAACTCGCCTTCCTCGGCAGGGCCGGTGTCCACGGGGGTGCTCTCGATGCGTCGGTTCAGCGCGTTGATATCCCGGTCGTCCGGGCTGATGATGGTGAGGCTGCCGCCCACGGCGTCTGCCGCCTGTTTCATCATCTTCGAATCCAGGGGAGGGGCGGGGGGACTGTCCGGGGGAACGGGGACCCCTTTGTCTGCGGCAACGGCAAGGATATGCACCGGGAACCGGTGTTCGGCGCGATGGGCTTTCAAGGCCTTGAGCTGCCCCGGATTCACGGCGTCGGCAATGAGGAGGATGGAGCCGGGTTGTCCGTTTTTTTCAAGTTGCGCGGCGGCAAGGGCAAGGGCTGCGGCCGCCTGATCCCCCTCTTCGGGCATGATCTCCGGGGAGAGCTCACCGGAAAAGGTGGTGATGATGGCGGCATCCCGGGTCAGGGGCATGACCAGGTGGGCGCTTCCGGCGTAGGCCACCAGGGCTGTCCGCGATCCGGGCCTCAGGGCCAGAAGGTCCCCGATTTTGTGGGACGCCCGATCAAGCCTTGAGGGCTGGATGTCCTCGGCGGTCATGGAGGGGGTGACCTTGACGGCGATGACCAGGGCCGAGGTGTCTTCGGTGAAGGGGGAGGGTGCTTTTTTCCATGACGGTCCGGCCATGGCAAAGGTGGCAAGGAACCAGAAGGCAATGAGCAGCCCGGCGGGGCGTACTCGGTTTTTCGCGTCCTCGCCGGTCATCAGGTGGGTGAGGAGATGCGCGGCGATGACGCCTTCATAGGGGGATCTGGCATCCTGCCGCCTGAGGATCAGGAGTGCAAGGCCCAGCGCCGGGAAAAGGGCCAGGAGCCAGAAGGGCCTGAGGAAATGGAAGGTGTTCAGGATGTGTGTCATGTCCGTACCGTATGTTGGGGGTGGGGCTGCGGGCGCCGGGATCGGGCGGCACGGGATGCCAGTGCCGAAGCTGCGTGGTAGAGAAAGCTCACGATGAGCACTACTCCCAGGGGCCATTGGAAGAGGTCCAGCCGGGGGCGGTGGCTGATGGTCTCCAGATCGCGGGTGCTCATCTCATCCAGGCGCTTGTATACGGCAGAGAGCCCGTCCCGGTCATCGGCATGGAAAAACGTGCCCCCGGTGGTTGCGGCCACGGCCTTGAGGGTGGCCTCGTCGAGTTTTTCTTCCCCCGCCGCCCGGGGATCGCCCACGGCGACGGTGTGGATGGTTACCCCGTTGTCTTTGGCGATGCCTGCGGCTTTGTCCGGGGGAACCAGGCTGCCCGTGTCGTTGCCGTCGGTTAAGATGATGAGCACCCGCTCTTTCATGTCGCTGCGCTCAAACTGGGTGATGGCAAGGCCGATGGCGTCGCCCAGCATGGTTTGGGGCCCTGCCATGCGGACCTGGGCTTCGTCGAGAAGGACCCGGCAGGTTTCCAGGTCTTCGGTGAACGGGGCCTGGATAAAGGCCGCGGATCCGAAGAAGATCAGTCCCACCCGGTCCCCTTCGCGCTTTTCAAGGAACTCGTGGAGCACCTCCTTCACTGCGGTGAGGCGGTCCACCACGTTTCCCTCCCTGTTTTTGAAGTCGGTGGTCTCCATGGATCCCGAAAGATCCACGGCAAGGAGCAGGTCCCTTGAGGGAACGGTTTTGGTGACGGCCTCTTCCACCCACTGGGGCCGCGCCAGGGCAGCAACCAGGAAAGCCCACGCACAGAAGACCAGGGACTTGTGCAGCAGGGACTGCCCATGGACCACAGCCCCGGACGAGGGCGTGAGCCCGGTTTTTTTCACCAGTTCATCAAAAAACGGGATCCTGATTCCCCGCTCCCGCTGGCTGTACGCGGGCAAAAAGCGTTTCAGGAGAAAGGGCAGGGGGAGCAGGGCAAAGACGATGGGGTAGTGGAATTGGAGCATGGGGTTTCCTGTCCTTGGGTGGTTTGTTGCCTTCTCCGGCTAACCTTGGGTGAACCACAGAGGCCCAGAGAAAAAACGAAAAGCGTGTCGTCCATGGTTTGGGCTGAGCAAAGATGCCTCCGGCGGCCAGCTTTTTGAAAAAAGCTGGATCAAAAACTCTCCGGGTACATTCCCTTCAGCCCCGGCAGCTCAGCCAGAATGATGTCGGAGCAACATAGGGCATGTAGGGTGCACTCCGTGCACCAGAACGACGCCGTGTGATGACCGGATGCCTTCATGGACACGAGGACTTCGATTATCCGTTTATGGTGCCGGTGCACAGAGTGCATCCAGCCATAGCCGTCGTGCCGGGTAGGGCTCGTGCAAAAAATAAATATAGACGGCACGCATAAATGCCGCTGTGATTTAACCCGAGGAGCGAGGGTTAAAGCGCGGCGGCAACCAGCTTTCAAGGTGGCTCACCTTGCCGCTGGAGGCATCGCTTCCGCATTGTGCTTTTTTATCCAGGTTTCGACCAGGCGAACCAGGGCTTTTGCCTCGGCCGGGTCACGTGAGGCCAGGGATTCGTTTGGCTGGTACGGGATATCAACCAGAAGGCGTCCGGCACCCTCGGTAAAGTCCGACGTGGGGAGGCTTCGGTCCAGAAAGGCCAGCCAGTTGTCGCTGGTAAGGGAGGCCACGGCCTTTCTGCCGTAGGCCGCCAGGGCGGTTCGTTTTACCAGGGCCGGAAGGAGCGTAAGGTTCTCCCAGGCCGTGTTGTCGCCCCGCGTTATCAGGTCCAACTCGGCCAGGGCCTCCCGCCGGTACCTGTTTTTTCTCCACCGGAGGGTGGCGGTGACGCAGAGCCAGACCGCGGCTGCGGCAGTGACCCAGGCAACCACATACCACCCCGGGGCCGGAGGCCAGAGGGGCTGGGGCGCCATGGGGATGATGTCGTGGAGGTTCTCCAGGCTGGTGGGGTCTGTCATGAGTCAGTGTCCATGTTGGGTGTGGGGGGCTCGTGGGCCGATGCCGTCGGGCTTGGTATAACAGCTTAAAAAAGCCTCCGGCGGCCAAATTTTTAAAACGTTTGACAAACAGGTCTTTGGTCAGCCTTTCCAGGTTTCGCCGTAACAATTTCGATATTTTCACACCGGCGGATGTGATTTGACCCGAGGAACGAGGGGCAAAACGCATTCGCAATCTGCTTTCAAGGTGGCACACCTTGCCGCCGGAGGCTTCTTTTATGGAGCGCCGCACTCCAGTGCGGCTTTTTTCGTGTGGCGGTCAACGGTCCCCCAGGGCTTCGCGGATCTGTTCGGCCGCCCCCCTTGCGGTGTGGATGGGCAGCACCGGGACCCCGTATCGGGTCAATTCATCCGAGAGGAGGTGCAACCGCTCATTGAACACCTCGCGTACGCGGTTCCGTTTGGCCTCATCGCTGCTGTCCAGGGATGCCTGGCGCACGCCGTCGCTGATCACCAGGGTACCGGCGTTTACCGCTTCCTTTGCCGTCGGGTCATGGATCAGGCCGAGGATTATATCGTTGTGGCGGCCCATGAGCTTGATGTATCGGCAGGTGTCGTCGGTATACCCTGAAAAATCGCTGATGATGCAGATGAGGGTGTTGTTCCGGGCGAGGTGGGCCGTTTTCCGGAGGGCCCGGTCCAGTGCGCCGGGGTTCGGGACGATGCGGCCGTCCACCCTCAGGGCGTGGTTTTGTTCGACGATGCGGTTGAGGATCTCCATGACGGTTTTGGCGCTTCGGTGGGGCCGGATGTTCCAGGTGGTTTCATCGTTGAAGACCACCGCCCCCACCCTGTCCCCGGAGCTCAGGACCCGCCAGGCGGCAAGGGCCGCTGTTTCGGCGGCGGTGACCGATTTCATGTTGAGCTGTGTGCCGAAGAACATGCTGAGTCGCTGGTCCACCACAATCAGCACCGGGCGTTCCCGTTCCTCGGAATAGACACGGGTGTGGGGCTTTCGGGTGCGGGCCGTGACCTTCCAGTCGATGCTGCGGATGTCGTCTCCGGGGAGATAGCCCCGGATCTCTTCAAAATCGAGGCCGCGTCCCCTGAGGCGCGAGGCATGCCTGCCCGTGAGCAGGCTGTGTACCGGCTGCTTCGGTAAAAAGCTGAACCCCCGCGCTTTGTGCTTCAAGCGGATCAGGTCGCTCATGCGCACATAGACGCCGGGGTGTTCGTCGGGTCGGCTCATGGGGTTCCCCTTTTCACGCCACCGCCACGGTTTTTACGATCTCGGAGATCACCTCATCGGCGCTGATCCCGTCGGCGTTGGCTTCATAGCTGAGCATGATGCGGTGGCGAAGGACATCGTGGACCACGGCGCGGACATCATCGGGGGTGACGTGGTCGTTGCCCGCGAGCCAGGCGTGGGCGCGGGAGCACTTGTCCAGGCCGATGGAACCCCTGGGGCTGGCGCCGACCTGGATCCATTTTTTCAGCTCACCCTCGTACCGTTCCGGCTGGCGGGTGGCGGAGATGAGGTCCACGATGTAGGCTTCCACGGCCTCTGCGGTGTGGAGGGCGTCGATCTCCTTTCGGGCGTCGAAGATCACCTCCTGGGGGATGGTCTTTGTCTCGGCCTTATTCCCGTTGGAAGAGGCGGCCTCATCCCTCACCAGCCGGATAATCTCCGTTTCCGAGGTTTTATCAGGGTAGCTGATCATCACATGCATCAGGAACCGGTCCATCTGGGCTTCGGGAAGGGGGTAGGTCCCTTCCTGTTCGATGGGGTTCTGGGTGGCCATGACCATGAAGAGGTCGGGAAGCTTGTGGGTGGTTCCGGCCACCGTGACCTGGCGCTCTTCCATGGCTTCCAGGAGTGCTGCCTGGACCTTGGCCGGGGCCCGGTTGATTTCATCGGCCAGGATGATGTTGTTGAAGATGGGGCCAGCCTGGAACTGGAACTCTCCACGGCCCTCCGCGGTGTGGTAGACCTCGGTCCCCGTAACATCCGAGGGCAACAGGTCCGGCACGAACTGGATGCGGTTCATGCCCGCCTCCAGATTGGCGGCCAGGGCTTTGACGGCCCGGGTTTTGGCAAGGCCCGGCAAACCCTCCACGAGGAGATTGCCGTTTGCCAGGAGCCCTAATATAAGGCGCTCTACGATGGTCTCCTGGCCTATAATGGCCTGTGACATCAGGGATTTCAACTCAAGGATGGAGGCTCGGACGCTCATGACGTGATCCTTCCATGGCTGTGGGTGGTAATGTTCCGTATCTGTATGAGAAAAACTGTGGGCGATGGAGAGGCCACCGCTTCCTGAGGCATTGTCGGTCAGGCGCAATGGATGCGCTGATCTTGTTTTGAACGGGGATTCTGTGATGACTATCTGGGTATAGATTAAAGCAAGTACGGCTCTTTTTATATCATAGATATACCGGGTGTTCAATGCGATTTGAATGCCTTGTGGTGGGTAAGTACTCGTCTTGATAGATTAAATGGATGGGGCTGAGGCTTGTTTGTCTCTCCTTTAACATATACCGACAGCGTTGGGCCGCCACCCTGTTTTTTCAGGCTTTGTTTATCAAACGTTTCAAAAGGTTGGCATCCTGCAGGGTCGCAAGGCGTTGTGCCAACTGGATCGTGAATCTGTTATTGTCTGCGATTTTTGGTATACTCAAAACACGGCCCTGCCGAACCCGGATATTTCACGAGTCGAGTGCACCCATAATCCTTCCCCCGATTGCTGCGGGATTTTTTCTTACTGTTTTTGATGCGGAGCAGACGGGACGGAGACTCCCAGTGCTATAAACGTACACGAACTTTTTCCTGATTATCGAACATGGTCAAGCCTTTCAAGGTGGCTCATTTTGCTGAGTCTTTATGGATACCCCAAACGGAAGGGAGGCGGCATGAACGACACAATGGAAGAGTGGGTGAGGCAACTGGCGACCCATGTCAACACCGTGGAAGCCCTTGAGACATTTGTGCGAGTCTCTTCCGGGGAGAGAAAAGGGATTGAAGAGGCCGTCAAGAGGAACATGCGATGGGGCACGACGCCCTATTTTGCGTCCCTCATGGACCCTGAAGATCCGAACTGCCCCATTCGCCGCCAGGTGATCCCTTCCGTGCAGGAAAAGGTGAATCGATACGGGGTGGACAACTACCTGGAGTGGAAAGAAAACCGTCTGACCGATGACGTCCGTCCCGACTGCATCGCCCGCCAGTACCATGATCGCATTGCCTTTCTGGTCACGGATGTCTGCGCGATGTATTGCCGCCATTGCTTTCGTAAAGAGGTTGTGGTGGTGCGGGACCTGCAGCTGCGCTTTGATGTCGAGGAAGGGTTGCGGTGGATCCGTGAACATCCGGAAATCCGGGACGTTCTGGTGACCGGGGGCGATCCCTTTGTGCTCTCCGACGACAAGATCGCATACCTCATCGCCAGCTTGCGTGAGATTCCCCATGTGGAGATGATCCGGTTCGGCACGCGCACCCCCATCGTGCTTCCGCAACGCATCACGCCGGGGTTGAAGAGGGTGCTCTCCGGGTACCACCGGCTCCCCATCTGGATCAACACCCAGTGCAACCACCCCAAGGAGATCACCGAAGAAACCGCAAGGGCGGTCTATGATCTTATCAGTTGCGGGGTCAACGTCGGCAACCAGGCTGTGTTGCTGAAGGGCATAAACGATGACACGGACACCTTTCAGGCGCTTCACCAGAGGCTTATATCCGTTCGCATCAGGCCGTATTACCTGTTCTACTGCGAACCGGCACCGGGGAACGATCATTTCCGCACACCGGTGGAAAAAGGTGCCGAACTGATTCGCGACGCGATTCGGGGCCATACCTCGGGTCTGGCCCAGCCCATGTATGTCGTGGCCACGCGCATCGGAAAGATCATGCTGATGCCCGATTACAGCTATGTTGAGAAAAATGACAGGGAGTACACGCTCCGTAACTACAAAGGGGAGTTCACGACGCTTCCCAATATTGACGGGTAGGTCGTACATTCCTATTCAGCTCAAAATAGCCTCCGGCGGTCCTGCCGGGGGCTAAACTTTTGCCTGATTTTATAAAAACAGGTTTAGCAAACAGGTCTGAATAAAAACACCATGCATGAATTTTGTTTTAAAGGCGGCTATGATTTGGCCCAAGGGGATGCAACAGGAACGTTTTTGCGGAGCTTTTTTCAAAAAACGACCCGCCGGAGGCGCTTTTAATGAAGGACGAGCAACGAGATATTCTAGAAGAGATACTTGAGACCATGACCGACTCCGAGAACCCCGAGCAGTCCCTGGACCGCATCGTGGGGATGATTGCCGGGCGCTTTGCCACGGAGGTCTGCTCGGTGTATGCCTACAACCCTTACGGCAACAGCCTGCACCTGAAGGCCACGGTGGGGCTGAGCAGTGAGTCCGTGGGGATGATCGAGATGGATGTCAACGAAGGGCTCACCGGCATGGTCATCGAGACCATGGCCCCGGTCTTCATCGTGAACCCCTCGGCCCATCCCCGGTACAAGTACTACGAGGGAAGCGGCGAGGAGGTGTACAAGACGTACCTCGGTGTGCCCCTGATCTACCACCGGAAGGTTCTCGGAGCCCTTGTGGTGCAGACCCTGGCCGAAGAGGGGATCCAAAGGGACGACATCCCGGTGTTCCAGAACATCGCAGGTCAGCTCGCCGCCACCGTGGCCTATACCATCTTGTCCGAAGAGCGGAAGAGGGGGGAGGCCACCAGGCCTTCGCATCCCGGTGAGGCCGATGAGCCCGAAGAGGACGTCGCCCTTTCTCACCTTAGGGGGGAGCCGGTGTCGGATCGTGTGGGGTCAGGCCATGCCCACTTCACCTTTGAGACCATGGATTTCAATCAGGTCCATCGGATGAAGGTGGCCGATGCATCGGCTGAGGTCAACCGCCTGAACCAGGCCTTTGAGGCGGCCGAAGTCCAGATCCGTGACGTGGCCGGCCACGCCCGGGGGCTCTCCGATCAGGACAAGGCCATCATCGATGCCCACCTCATGTTCCTGGCGGACCCCTCCCTGAAAAAAAAGATCGTGGAGAAAATTGGCGGCAAGGTCAGCGCGGAATATGCCCTGAAGCAGGTGATCACTGCCTACGCGAAGATGTTCAAGTCCATGGACGACCCGTATTTGAGCGAGCGGTCCGCAGATATCCTGGATATCGGGCGGCGGGTGCTGGCAAACCTCGTGGGCATGGGCGGGGATGGGGGCCAGGCCTTTGCCAGGGACACCATCATCGTTGCCTCGGACATCTCACCGGTGGACCTGCTGGCCATTCGTCAGCCCCATCTAAAAGGCATTGTCCTTGCCAAGGGGGGACGTACCTCCCACACGGTGATCATGGCGCGGTCCCTGGAGATTCCCATCGTCATCGGGGTGGAGGGGCTCCTCGACCATGTGAGGGCAGGGGATTACCTCATTGTTGACGGGGTCTCCGGTTTTGTGTATGCCAATCCTTCTCCTGAGATCCGGGACGAATACACCCGACGGCAGGAGCAGGGGAGGCTGGCCCGCAAAAAACTCGAAGGCCTGCGCGGGCTTCCGGCCGAAACTGCCGACGGCGTTACCGTGGACCTGGGGGCCAACATCGGCCTGCTGTCGGACATGATGCTGGCCAGGCAGTACGGCGCGGACCTCATCGGGTTGTACCGCACGGAGTTCCCTTTCCTGCTGCGCACCTCCTTTCCCTCGGAAGAGGAGCAGGTGGCCCTGTACCGGCGGGTTATCGAAAAGTCCGAGGGGCGTTCGGTCACCATCCGCACCTTTGACGTGGGTGGGGACAAGTTTCTCTCCTACCTGGACTACCCCAAGGAGGACAATCCCTTTCTGGGCTGGCGATCCATCCGCCTCAGCCTGGATCTGGAAGATGTGTTCAGGGTGCAGATCCGGTCGATTCTGCGGGCCTCGGCCTTCGGCAACACCCGGATCCTTTTTCCCATGATCACCAGCGTGGACGAGATCCGGCGGGTGACGGCCCTGGTGGCCGAAGAGAAGGAGAACCTGGACCGTGCAGGCATCGCCTACGACCGGGAGATCAAGCTGGGCATCATGGTGGAGGTTCCGGCTGCGGTGCCCATCCTGGACCGGCTGCTCCGCTATGCGGATTATGTGAACATAGGCACCAACGACCTCATGCAGTACCTGCTGGCCGTGGATCGGAACAACAAAAAGGTGGCCGTTCACTTCAACGCCCTGCACCCGGCGGTGGTAGCCACCGTGGATCGCATCGTCACGGTTTGCAACCAGTTCGGGAAAAATCTCTGCATCTGCGGGGAGGCCGCGGCGGTGAAGGAGAGCATTTTTCTTTTTATCGGCATGGGAGCCCGGCAGATCAGCATGGTGCCCTCGGCCATTCCCGAAGCCAAGCGGTTCATCCGGTCCGTTCGGGCCGCGGACGCGGAAAAGGCCCTGGCGGACTGTCTCGGTATGGAAGACGCCGCAGAGATAAAGGCCTATCTGGATGGGTGCCTTCCGTGATAAAAGCGGGTTTGAGAAGAATGTTAAAACAAATGGTAACTATTCAGCTCAAAAAAACAGCCTCCGGCGGCAAGGTGTGCCACCTTGAAAGCTGGTTACGGATGCACTTTGTCCCTCGTACCTCGGGCCAAATCACATCCGTATTTGTGTCGGCAAAACGTAAAATATGCTCTTAAGACCTGTTTGTTAAACCTGTCGTTATAAAATCAGGCAAAAGTTTAGCCCCCGGCAGGGCCGCCGGAGGCATAAACGAAATGGTTACTCTTTAAATTTAGGATCTAAAATAGATGTCATTTGACCGACTGGGCCTTCGGGCCGAACTTTTGAAGGCTTTAAAAGACAAAGGATATGCCGAGCCCACCCCCATCCAGGAGCGGGCCGTGCCCGTGATCCTTGAGGGGCAGGATATCCTTGCCCGGGCCCAGACAGGCACGGGAAAGACCGACGCCTTTGCCCTGCCCCTGGTGGAAATCCTCAGCCGGAAAAAAGGCTACGGCAGGCATCCCCGCGCCCTGGTCCTGGCCCCCACGCGGGAGCTGGCCCTTCAGGTGGGGGAGTGCATCAAAGGCTATGCCAGGCGGGTCTCCCTGCGGTGCACTGTGGTGTACGGCGGGGTGGGCATCCATCCCCAGATCACCCGTCTCAAGCGCGGTGTGGACATCCTGGTGGCCACGCCGGGGCGCTTGCTGGACCTGGCCATCCAGCGCCACCTGAAGCTCGGCGACATTGAGTTCCTCGTCTTTGACGAGGCGGACCGCATGCTGGACCTGGGGTTCAGCCAGGAGATCTCCGAGATTCTGCAACTGCTGCCTGAAGAGCGCCGTACCATGCTCTTCTCCGCCACCTACACGCCGGAGATCCGGGACCTTGCCGCCCGGATGCTTGAGGCGCCTGCGCAGATCGAGGTCTCGCCGGAAAAGGCGGCGGCAGAGGCCGTGGACCAGCAGGTTCACATGGTGGACAAGTCCAACAAAAGGGCCCTTCTGGTCCATCTCATTACCCGGGGGCGCTGGTCCCGGGGGCTGGTCTTCTGCCGAACCAAACACGGGGCCAACAAGCTCAGGGAAAAACTCAACGAGCGCGGGATCCCGTCGGCCGCTCTCCACGGCAACATGAGCCAGTCCGTTCGAAACCGGACCCTGGGCGAGTTCAAGGAGGGGGGCATCCAGGTCCTCGTGGCAACGGACGTGGCGGCCAGGGGCCTTGATATCAGCGGGTTGCCCTATGTGGTCAACTACGACATGCCCAAGGTTCCCGAGGATTACGTCCACCGCATCGGTCGAACGGGTCGCGCCGGAGAGAAAGGCATGGCCATCTCCCTGGTGGGGGCAGAGGAGATGCCCCATCTTGACGCCATCGAAAAGCTGTTAAAGAGCAAACTCCCCGTGGCGCACGTGGACGGCTACACCCAGGGCCATGAAGTGCCGGATTTCGTTCTCTTCCGTCCGGGCAGCACCGGCGGCGGCAATAAAGTGGACAAAGACTTAAAAGAGATCGTGGAAAAGCGAAAAACTGCAAAGCTGGAGTCCCGAACCCGCAAAGCAAAGTCCGGCGGTTCCGGTAAAAAGGCGGCAGCGAAAACCAAGGCGAAAGCCCGAGCAGGCTCCGGCAAAGGAAACGACTCCCAGGGGAAAAAGAATCCCCGGTCCGGGTCGCGGCCACCCCAGGGCTCCAAGGCCGGAAAGCCTAAAAGGAGGCGGTAGGGCTCAGGCCCCAAGACGCCCCTGATGCGTTTTTTCCTTTTTGTTTTCAGGCATTGTTTCGCCCGTGGCCCGTCCATGGGCAGAACAATCCTGTCCCCAGCATGTGCGAGCCGCCAGACAGATGCCCCTCCTGCAATCCCTTCCCTCGACAACCCTGACGCGATCAAACTCCCTGTAAATTAAGTGGTTTACCAGTTGTTTTGGGTGCGAAAGAAATTGACCCGTGAGTCAGTTTTGTGGTAAACATCGTTAATTAAATGTATCGTCGTTATGGTATCGAAGATGCCACGCTTGCATCGGGTGGCCACGAGCAGATTGTTTATCCATATCAGGAGGTATGATGAAAAAACATTCATGGTTCTTGGCCTTATTGCTTTGTACCACGGCAGTTCTTGCAGGATGTCGCGAAGACACCGCCGTCATCTCCACCACCAACCTGCCCCTCGGGGGCACCGAAGGGCAAACCCTTCTCCTTAATACCAACGATCCCGACGAGGTGGCCCCTGTGGTCATCGACACACCGGGCTGTGCCGTGGTCTCGGTGCGCTCTGCAGATGAAAAGAAGGTCTTTATCGCCCAGCGCCGCACGGGAAACGACGTCATCAGCGTGGTGGACGCAGACTCCAAAACCGTATCGGAGCTGGCCATTGAATCCCACACCCTCCAGGTTCGTCATATCTGGGACATGGTCCTTTCCGGGGACGGCTCAAAGCTTGTGGTGGGCACGCGCAACTCTGCCTTCACCAGCTGCGAGGTGGAGATTTACGACACGGCATCCCTGAATCGCCTCGCAAGCCTCTCCCTGAAGCGTTTCTGGGCCGATTATTACCGCATCGGCCAGAAACTGGCGGTCAACCCCGTAAAAGACGAACTCTATGCCATGGTCAAAGGAGACGAGATCCAGGATGTCCGCATCCGGGCCGTGAGCTTTGACGGCACCTTCCTCGGGGAAGACCTGACCATGAACGCCGACCACTGGGATTACAACTACGGCTTCGGCGTCTCGTCAAACGGCAAGCTTCTTATCGGGGTCTCCGACAAGATCTACCCCTTTGAGGCAACCGACGAGGGCCTCGTTCCCCTGCCGCCCATCGCAGGAGACGACGACGAGGAGTTCGCCTACCACGGCAAGGTCAAGGTCCTCTTTGCAGAGGATTTCAGCGTGGTCTACATCACCTCTTCCGGGGTGTACCTTCCCGGAACCACCAACCTCGGCGGAGTCTGCTCCGTGCTGAACGTCAGAAAGATCCTGGCCGGTGATCCCGACCCCTTTATCCACAGCACCGTGGATTTTATCTACGATGACTTCATTACCTGGGTAGCCGGTAACCTCAGCAGCACCGTGGGCGACCTCCTGGACCCCCTCCAGCTCTACGGCATCGCCGACGCCTGCATGGTGGGCAACACCTGCTACATGGTCATCGCCTCCGTGGCAGGGCTCGGCACGGACATGGCCGACATCACCGACGGCAAGTACATCCTCTCCGCCTTTGAAACCATGCCCCTGGGCGGTCAGGTGTGGCTCGGCGGCAAAGTGCTGACCCGCTACCCCTCACGCCTGAGCGTCAACGGCGCAGGCGACACCCTTGTCATCACCTACCCCTGGGACAAAGCCATCGACATCCTTAAAAAGAGTGGTTCCTGGCTCACCCCCTCGTCCACCCCCGTGGACCTGGACGCCCTGGAAATCCTCGGCGCCGAAACCTACCCGAAAACCGTGGACATGACGGCGGTGGAGCGAAAGTAGGCTAAAAAGAAATGCCTCCGGCGGCAAGGTGTGCCACCTTGAAAGCAGGTTACCGCTGGGATTTTGCCCCTCGTTCCCCGGGTCAAAGCCCAGCGGTATTCAGGCGAATCACTGTAAGACTATGTATTTCCGCGAATATGGGTGCATTCAACTCGTGAAATATCCGGGTTAAGGGAATCACTTTATTTCCTCGTCCACCAATTGCCATGTCAGGTCGTTCTCCCTCAATTTTTTCCATCACAATATCCAACGGAGAGGCAATGCTGTGGATCCCCTTGTCCATGGCATGGAGGGGATAGAGGATAGGAAATAGCTGGTAATAGGGATGCCTCCGGTGGCGAGGTGAGCCATCTCGAAAGCGAGTTTTTTGTCTGGTGGGATGGGCAAAGCGCGAAGCGTGCCCATCATTGATCAACCGCCGCCGGTCATAACCCCCGAAATACAGGCAGCCCGATATCCTGTTTTCGACATAGGCGGATATCATTGCCCGTAGTGGAGGTGCTTTCCGCTATTCACCAATCACGATTAACCACTCATTGGCTTTTTGGGTTTTGTGCATGGATATCCAGCGGGCTTCGGACGGCCAATCCTCCTTTGTTGAGGACGTGGGTGTAGATCATGGTGGTGCTGACGTCCTTGTGGCCCAGGAGGTCCTGAATGGTTCGGATGTCGTAGCCTGCCTCAAGGAGATGCGTGGCAAAGGAGTGGCGGAAGGTATGACAAGTCACCGGCTTGATGATCCCGGCGAGTTTTCGGGCTTTATAAACGGCCCGGTTCAACGTCTTTTCATGGAGATGGTGGCGGCGCCTGATCCCTGACCGCGGATCAACAGATAGACCCGACGATGGAAAGACGTATTGCCAGCCCCATTCTTTGTCTGCGTTTTTGTACTTTATGGCCAGGGCGTTGGGCAGGTAGACACTGCCGACATCATCGGCGAGGTCTGATTCATGAAGCGCTTTTCTCTGAGCCAGATGCTCTCTGAGTTTTTCCTTTGCGACGTCCGGGAAAATGGTGATGCGGTCTTTCTGCCCTTTGCCATCGCGAACGACAATCTGGTTGAGACCGGAATCAACATCTTTAACCCGAAGCCTCAGGCACTCAATGGCCCTCAATCCGCCACCGTACAGCAGTTGCGCCATGATCAGGTATTGGCCGGTCATGGCAGCCAGTACCCTTTGGGTTTCATCCACAGTCATCACGGTGGGCAGGCGCACCGGTTTTTTGGCCCGAAAAGCCTTGATCTCACCATCAATATCGATTTCAAGCACCTCATTGTAGAGAAAAAGTAAGGCGCTGAATGCCTGGTTCTGCGTCGAGGCAGCAACGTTCCGTCTTGTTGCGAGATGGGTCAGGTATGCCTCGATCTCGTTTTTGCCCATGTCCTTCGGGTGCCTCTTGCCGTGGAAGAGAATGTACCGTTTAATCCAGCTTGTATAGGCCTCTTCTGTCCGAATGGAGTAGTGCTTCAGACGAATTTTGTCACGCACTTTGTCAAGCAGCCTGGTCTGGGGAGCAGGGCTCACAAATACCTCCTTGCAATTGTTCAATTCAAAGAGTAAGAATTTGTCAGTATGGCGATAAACGGACAGTCGCCTTTGGGTTGAGCATACAGCTGAATGCCCGAGAGAATGATGTGTGAACCCAAGGGTAACAATGTTAATGAAATCAAACACCAACGACATTATGCAAGGCTGTCTAAAAATGCAAGAAATATAAGAATATGCGACAGATTCGTCCTGTATTCCGACATGGGGTGGATTATGGGACAAGGCTGTCGGTTTATCCCTGTGAGAAGGTATTATGGGACAGATCGGTTCCCAATAAATGGAATACGGGACAGGATGGTCCCATATTCCCAGAGAATGATAGAATATTAGACAATAATGTCCATATTTCCCCCTGAGAGGGTGTTATGGGACAAAAATGTCCACTAATAATTGTTGGGCGATAGGAATTCATCATGTTGAAACTCTTTTCAATCATTATTTTATTAGCTTTTGCTGTACCCAGCACTGTTTTGGCTGGCGTTACAATTCACTTTGAAGGCACTGCTAA
Organism: Desulfoluna spongiiphila; assembly: GCF_900101345.1. Classification (GTDB taxonomy): domain Bacteria; phylum Desulfobacterota; class Desulfobacteria; order Desulfobacterales; family Desulfolunaceae; genus Desulfoluna; species Desulfoluna spongiiphila. Next base: position 119,566 of record NZ_FMUX01000009.1, read on the forward strand.
GTCTCAAAACTCTGTAACTCAGATACTTACTGAAGCTTCAAAATTTTCCCAAAAGAACAATTGGGTTATAAGGGATGCTTCTGCAACAGAAACTATTCTTGAACGTGTCATCAATGAACAAAATGTAGATTATAAGGGCAAAGTCACAGGCGTTGTTATAGATATTTCTGAAAACTGTGAACCTATCTATATTCAGTTTGGTGAAGATTTATTCATGCAGGACTACGTTAAAACACAATTTGCTGGTGCAGGTGTTCATATACAGATCATCAAACTTTTTGAGTCTATTCGTCCTCACTTTCAAGAATTGGTTATTTTTGATGAAGGCGAATATTGGGAAACACGTGACACAGCAATACTTGAAGGGCATATCTCAAAAATTAACTCTATGATTGAAGGCATAAAAAAAGATAATCCCAAAGCTCAAGGCCCACTAAGGACTGTGTCGGGTCGAATTATTGATATAATTCAATAGGTTCTGCGCCCAACAATTGCTTGCACGCCGACCGGGTGCAAGTGCGGTTTTTTCGGTCGTCTTCATTGAGCGTAGGTTTTCAAATATCAAACACTGTCGTGCTTCGGCACCCGTCGGGTGAAGCATGCGTTATTTTGTATAGGTGATAGATTGAAAATTGCTGATTATGAAAGGAATGTAATCGGTTTGCTATGCAATGAAGCATTGCCAAACTCCATTTTGTATAATGCGCTCAACCATCCCAAAAGAATAGAGTGCAAATTCACTGGGGCTGGTTACTATCTTGATATATATCACAAAGACCTGCCTTTAGATCGAATAGTTTGTGATAAACCGATTGTAACTGGCAAGTATCAAGGTATTGAAGTTGGGTTTATAATATTCATAGAGAAGGGAACCCTATGTCTTGAGTGTTACAATTACGGCAGTAAAGGTGTTCCTCCTGAAATACGCCACGGCATTGTTGAAGTGGCAACAAAATAACAATTGCTTGCACCCGATCGGGTGCAAGTGCGGTTTTTTCGGTCGACTTCGTCGCCCGATGGTCGTCAAATATCAAACTCTGTCGTGCTTCGGCACCCGTCGGGTGAAGCATGCGTTACACTCCTTTTGGAACTACTATCCATGAAACAAAGAAAGAAACCTAAAGAATCATATATAGCCATTAAAGAAATCGCATTTAATTTGGGATTGATAGACTCAGATGTGGAAGAATGGCTGTCGATGGAACAGCCGGAAATAAAGATTGATCACAGACAAAGACAAAAGGTATCTTCACGTTATCTGGAATTGCTAAGCAGAAAAACTGAATACGAATATGCAAAGCGCAAATCATTAGAAAGTGAAAATATCTTACGGAAAAAAGAAGTTGGTAAGCGGAAAGAATATTTAAAAGCTGAGCGTATACGACTATTAAAAATATATGAAGGTTATATTTCTGATCTCGAGACTTTGCATAAAAACTGTCTCGAAAGAGCCAATAACCACCACCACGAATCATGCATAATAGCCGCCTATTTGTTATTTTCAAAGGTTATATCTTGCCTAAAAATGGGGTGCTTAAACATAGAGCATGGGTATTGGTATGGAGGTTCCGTTATAAGAGAGATTGATGAATCTCTTGATTTGGCTACTTACTTCATGATTTCGTATAATTCAGAAGAAGGGAAAACTCATCTTCACAAATGGTTCCGTCATAACCGAGCTCCACAACATTTGGTATGCCGAAAGGCTATTTCTCGGTACATGTCTAACCTTCTGAGTGAAATCGACATGCAGGATCATCAAGATTTAATGAATGAACTTTATCAATCGAAGTCAAAATGGACTCACCCGACTTATTCATCAATACGTGAAGTCACACAGTTCAATACCGATTCAGGTATTAATATCTCAAAAGTTGAATATGGTAGCATAACTTTTGAAACAAAATTGTATGAGCTCACACACTTTTTCCGTTCGAGTATTTGGTCTTCTTTTCAAGTTTTTCAAATTTGTTTTTCTTCAAATTTACCACTTACTGAAGATGAAGATATTTTTATCAAGCAGTATGACGATACATTTAAAGAATGGGATAAAGTAAACTGGTAAAGTGTAACTACACGCTGCAAGGGACGCCAAAAAGCTACGCTCGTTCCTCGCTTCACTTTTTGACGCCCCTGAGCGTAACGTTGAGCCTGTAGAATAAGTAAAATTTCAAGATATCAAGCTGTATTTACAGCTTAATGTTTGCTATGCTCTCTTCAAATAAAACAGCGAGGTGAGTATGGCTCGATACAAAAGTTATTCTCAAGCCCAGTCGATGTTTATTCCAGTCCGGTTCGACGAGCAAATCATTCCCGGCACGTTCGTTCATGCCATTGATCATTTGGTGGATAACGAACTTGACCTTTCGATCTTTGACAAGCATTTCAGCAACGACAAGACGGGGGCTCCGGCCTACAATCCTGCCGTTCTTTTAAAAGTCATTTTGTATGCTTATTCTCTGGGGATTATATCCAGCCGCAGGATTGCATCTTGTTGCGAGTGTCATGTGACGTTTATTGCCTTGGCCGGTGATACCCGGCCCCATTTTACAACCATTGCCAAGTTCGTTTCTTCTTATGGGGATGAGATTTCTGTGCTTTTGACCCGAGTGGTTGCAATCTGTTCCATGGAAAGTTTGATCGGCAAAAAGATGTTTGCCATTGACGGCTGTAAGATCAGCTCAAACGCCTCTAAAGAGTGGAGCGGAACCCGTAAGGATTTCATCCGTAAAAAGGCAAAGATCGAAAAATCTATTCAGTTGATCCTTAAAAAGCACCAGGCCCAGGACAAAGGTGGTGACGAAGGGTCTGATATGACGTCAAAAGAGAAAAAAGCCGTCAAAAACCTGAAGAAGAAAGCGAAAAAGATTCAGGCTTGGCTGGACGAGGGAGAAGAAAAAATCGGAGTTCGTGGCAAGCCTATCCAAAGTAACCTAACGGATAATGAAAGCGCTAAGATGGCCACGTCACATGGTGTAATTCAGGGCTATACCGGCATTGCTGTCGCAGATGAAAAAAAACAGGTCATTATCCATGCTGAGGCCTATGGCTCATCAACAGAGCACTTGTTTTTAAAGGATATGATTGATGGTGCACGAGACACGATGAACCTGGCTGAGGGAGATGCCGATGCCCTCGAGGATACAATCATCACGGCAGATACCGGCTTTCATTCATCCGATGGGCTCGAATGGATCGAAGAAGAAAAAATTAAAGCATACATCCCGGACAACCAGTTCCGAAAACGAGATCCCAATTTTGCCACAGCAGACAGACACAAAAGGCCGATTGATAAGCGGAAAACCGTCAAAAAGGCAAAGTATTTCAAGGCCAGTGAGTTTGTATACGACCCTGAAAAGAAAAAGCTAATCTGCCCGGCCGGAAATGAACTCTATGTCGAAAACAGCAACTTTAAAGACCAGAAAGGTCTTAAAGGAATCACATACGCGGCAAAGAAAACGGATTGCAGGGTCTGTGAGCTTCGAGCCAAGTGCATTCGCGGGAAAAAAGTCGAACACAGGCATGTAACCGTCTTCACCAACACCATGCGTCAGATGGATACGCCTATAAGTCGTATGATTAAGCGTTTTGACACACCCAAAGGCAGATTCTGGTACAGCAGACGTATGGGCACCATTGAACCGGTCTTCGGTAACATCAGAGGCACCCTCGGGCTGAATCGGTTTACCCTGAGAGGACGGGGCAAGGTCGATACGCAATGGAAACTCTTTGCCATGGTTCACAACATAGGGAAGCTGGCTCGATATGCTTGGTGCTGAGCAAGAGGATGCTGGCTGAGAAGCTCTCAGTGAACACTTAATCGCAGTAAAATATGGTCCTGCCCCGCAAGGCGGGGTTACATAAAGTTCAGATATGGCGTGAGTATTTTCGTTGGCTGAATTGTGTTGTCGGCTGAAAACTTTACTTTAAAATCAGCCTGGAGAGGCATTCCTGAAAAAGGGGTTATTCTACAGGCTCGTTATGTGAATAAGAGACAATCTGACAATGAAACAAAACAATAATAAACAGGTACAGTGCATATATTGTGGTAATTATTTTGACCAGTCTGAAATAACCAAAGACCACATACCTCCAAAAAACATTTTTCGAAAACCCCGTCCTAACAACTTGATTACTGTTCCTTGTTGTTCAGGTTGTCACAGTAAAACCACTCAAGATGATGAATACTTCAGGTTGAATGTTGTAATGAAAGATGAGAATCCATCCAAACCTGAAGTGACGCCCTTGTATGAAGCCATATTGAGAGGTTTAAAGCGAGGAAAATCTAAAGGCTTTAAAAAAGACTGGTTAAACCGCCAATTCTTGACAGAAACATACTCACCAACAGGTATTTTTTCCGGGTACAAACATAAATACAATGTCGATTTATCACGCTTAGACAAGGTTGTAGAAAGAACAGTAGCAGGAATTATTTCCCACGAGTCTGGTTCTCGTTTGCCAAATACACATCAAATAAACGTTTTTTCAGTTTCTGGTTTGAATATGCTACGATTGGAATCCAGAAACAGTTTAGATGAAAATATAAAAAAATTACTTAATACACCATATTATTACATTGGCTCAAAAGAAATTTTCTCGTTTTGGCGTTCATACTGCGACAATACACTTACTTCTTTTTGGCTTCTTGCATTTTTTGAAAGTACATTTTTTGTGGCTACTGTAGTTCCAAAAAACACATAACAAGGCAAATTAACTCGGACTGGCTTACAGTGGCGTTTCCTGGAACATACTGGTTTCACAAGAATTATTAACTTTTCAACCGTTTTCGTGATTATCCGCCAGCCGGTTATTTGCGGCGTTGGGTCAATTGGGATATATTGACGCAAAAAATAAGGTTGCAGTGCAAGGAAATTAAATCATGAAAAACAAAACATTAAAAATGTCTCTTAATTTTCTTGAGTCATCTGTTGACTATTTAAGCAAAACCCAGTGTAATTCTTCAGAGCTTCAGTTCTCAATCATTCATTTGGCTTCAGCTGTTGAGTTAATGCTAAAGGCTCGACTTATCGATGAACATTGGTCTTTGGTAGTTGAAAATTCGAAGGATTTGATTAAAACAAAATTCGAATCTGGGGATTTTAAATCGATCAACATTGATGAAGCAATTGAACGAATCGACAACATCTGTAAATTCAAAGTTGATGAAAAAAATAAAAAAATAATTAGTAGGTTAAAAAAGGCACGAAACAAAATTATTCATATTGGAAGCAGTGTAAACCAAGATCAAGCAAAGGCCATTCTTGTGGATACATATAGCTTTATTTATGATTTTTTGGTGGATTCAAATCTCTATTCACAAGGTTCAGATTTAGAATATAAATTCTCTGAAATTAGGGATAAAATTAACAAACTGGAAAAATTTGTTACTACACGTTTAAACCGTATTGGTCATGAATTAAAGAAGCATAAAAATACACTAAGATGCCCAGATTGTTGGCAGCAAGCTATCGTCTTTCCCGACACAAATCGAGATTGCCTCTTCTGCCGAAAAAAATACGAACTTAATGAGTTTTTAGAACTTTATTGTGAGGCCTTCTTGTCATTCGATGAACTGGTTGATGATATTTCAGAGTGCCCAGAATGTGGTGAAAATAGTGTCGTATTTGCAGAAGAACTCGATTGTTCAATTTGTCTATCGTGCGGTTCCAATTTTAATGGTTATCTAAGGTGTATCGATTGTGATATTTTATTTGTTGGAGATTCAAATTATCCCATTTGTCCAGATTGTATTCGTAACAGATTTGACAATGACCAAATGATGCCAGCTCCTGAATACCCCGAGGATGAATATACTGTATAAAATTACTGACCCAACAATTGGCTTATGACCGACCCCAAAAAGCTGGCCACGTTTTTCATAACTTCAACCGTTGCTCTTATCAGCTTTTTGGGTCGGCATAGCCCGTTACAAGGATTTTCATTTTGAAACAGTTGATTATTATATTGATTACGATTCTTGTAATTTTACCGGTTGCTGTTGATGCGCAAGATGAAGTTTGGAAATTAGAGACTAAAGGTAAAATCAATGCATCTGTAGGTGCATTAGCAAAAACCTGGGATATTAATTCTGGAGAAATGAGTTTTTACACAGCTCGACAAATATACATTAAATACGGTGATCAGTTCTTTATTCGCCCATATTTTAGTTGGTGGGGGAATAAATATAAAAGCCCATATGAACAATGCTCGGGAAAGGGGTCGCGTCTTGACATTTGACACAACACCTACTCATTCAATTTATTAGTCGGTGGCTTGAGGCCAATCTGGTTATAGGGCAAGAGCCCTACAAACCAGATAATGGGACCTGCTGTGTCATATAGTGCTAAACCAGAAGGGATTTGACAGAATGTCCAATGTCAAGACGCGACCCCCTTCTCTGTTCCATACTCCTCCTGTCGGATTTATTGTAGCAACAGAGCACATGGTTGCGCCGTTGTTCTTCATGTTCGGTCCTTCGGCAGGGTGAGTCCTCCAGCGATTACCTCGCGGTGTCTCGCGGCTCGTTTCCAAACGTCACTCCGTCAATGACGTATTCCTACACCTACTATGACCTCTGCTGATTCCTGTTCGATCACTGCCTGTGTTGCCACAATCAGCGCTGCCATACGGCCGCAAAGTCGAACAGACCTCCCCGGACTCTTTTCAGTACCCCCTTGAGGGGTGTAAGAACGTAATCTTTCTTTACACAACCGCAGCATTTACCATATCTCTTCGAATCCTGGACTTCGTCATGTTGTGCTGACTCATCCGGAGACTTGGCCTTGTATGCTGTTTCTGTTCGTTGGCTCATAGATTTGCCGTAGACTCCTCCAAACGGAAACTCGCGATGCCGCCCTTGTCTTAGGATAATGCTTATGCTAAACCATTGTTTGGTCGGTAGGATTCACGCACAGAGGACTTCCCGCTTAAACTTCCGGGTCACCTCATAAGATTACGTCCATGCCGGGCGTACACCATCGATTCCAGCCGACGCTCGTACCTCGCGCGGCTGAAGCGTACGTTATACCCCTAAGGACAAGCAATGCCTTCTAAAGAGACGATCGAAGATGCCCTCACAAAAATATTCTCAGGCATAAACCAACTTAAAGATGCCTTTCCCCATAAAGAATTTACAATCGATGGGCGGCTTGTAGGTGATATTGGAGAAGCAATCGTACAAAGTGACTATGAAATAGACCTCTACAAAGGCTTAGCTGTAGACTATGACGGCGAGACCCCTTGTGGCAAAAAAGTTCAAATCAAAGCAACATTTAAAGATTCTTTAACTTTTAAAAAAGTACCTGATTATTATCTCGGTATTAAAATCCATCGAAATGGTGATTACGAAGAAATCTTTAATGGTCCTGGTGAGGTTATTGCATCAAAATATTATCATAGAAAAGGATTTGGTAAGGAACTCTTATCCTTTCCAAATAAAAGGCTAAAAGAGCTTTCAAATAAGGTTGATGCAAACGAACGTATTAAATTAAGGGTATAAACAATTGGCTTATGGCCGACCCCAAAAAGCTGGCCATGTCTTTCATTCCTTCAACCGCCGCACCTATCAGCTTTTTGGGTCGGCATAGCCACGCGTTATATTTCCAACATTAAACCAACATATCGGTGAAAACTTGAATCAGTTAACATCTACTCAATTCGAAGAATTTTTTACAAACTTTGTACATGATATTCCAAATGGTCTTAAGGAGTGGATTAAACTAAGGGCTTCAAACTTTCCAAACCTGTTTCAACAATCGAATTTATCAATGAAGTTGGTAGTTGATACAAATATCATTTTTCAACAAGTAAGAGCAAAAATGCTTACTGGGCAATGTTTTATCGAAAAACTATTTGGAAACCCAGATTTACTTCTTTATGCTCCAAAGCAGTTGAAATTAGAAATTTTTGAAAAAATTGAAAAAAAATTCCCCAGAGAAAAAAAGACACGAAATATTGATATTGCAGAAGCCAAAAACTATGCGAATTCACTTCTAAACAAAATCATAATAAATGACAATTTCACAAAAAATGCTTTATTGAAGGCAAATGCTGAATTAGGAGAAAGAGACCCTAAAGATGTTCCTTTTTTGGCACTAAACCTTTCACAACCAAAACATGGAATAGTCACTTGTGACAAAGACTTAACAGAAATTGAAGAAATTCAAACTTGGTCATTGGCTGGTGTTGGTGAAGTCGTTACCAAGCTAAACAAAGGCGAATTATCTATTGTCATTATTCACGATGTTCTACCTATGATTTTTGAAATTGGAAAAGAGTTAATTGCATTATTGTGGAAGAAGATTATCGATTTTTCAATACAATCAGCTCAGGCCACTTTATACGCATTAAGAGCAGGCACTGAACTTTTTAAAGAGATACCCCCATTTCTAAAACTACTTGTTGTTTTTGGTCTCGGGTATTCAGAAATCAAATATTCAAAGGTAAGCTCTTTAATCAAATCAACAATTGAATCGATAGAAAAAATTATTCACTTCTTAAGACCATTATTTGATTTCTTTGTTAATTTGTTCAAATCAGCTCTATTAACTTCAGCTATGTTGATCGAATATACATATCAAGGTATGGCTGAAATATCAAAATTAGAGCATTTTTCAAACAATCACAAACTATTAGCTGAAACAGAAATATAACAAACGCTTGCACGCCGACCGGGCGCAAGTGCAGTTTTTCGGGTGGTTTCTTGCTTTGGCGGTCGGCATATTTCAAACACTATAACGCTTCCGCGCCCGTCGGGTAAAGCGCGGTGTTAGCTGAATTTTCGAATGTTATATCTTACAGAATTTTAATAAAATACTCAAAAAGTGAGGCTATAGTGAACATACTAAGTTCATTATTTATGGGAATACAATTATCCAAGCTCACAGATATTATAGAAAAAATCGAACATATAAAACTATATGGCTGCATTGGTTCTGGTGGGCTTGATTCTTTCGATCCTTCAACGCAAGATAAATTATACAATGAATTAACAAAACGAATAGAAAAACTCAGAAATTACCAACCTTATGAAATAAACAAAACATTAATTTCAAACCTAAAATTCAATCAATCTACGAGCGATGATAGCAGAGCAAATGCAATTGAACAGTTATACCTTATCTCATTAGATGAAAAGATTGCATTAGATATGGACACATTTAAAAAAGCATTTGGAACGAAAAAATAAGGGGAAAGGGGTCGCGTCTTGACATTTGACACAACCCCTACTCATTCGGTTTATTAGTCGGTGGCTTGAGGCCGATCTGGTTATAAGGCAAGAGCCCTACAAACCTGATAATGGGGCCTGCTGTGGCATATAGTGCTAAACCGGAAGGGATTTGACAGAATGTCCAATGTCAAGACGCGACCCCTTCTTCCCGCCAATAAATCGTATGATTAAGCGTTTTGACACACCCAAAGGCAGATTCTGGTACAGCAGGCGTATGGGCACCATAGAACCGGTCTTCGGCAACATCAGGAGCACCCTCGGGCTGAATCGGTTTACCCTGAGAGGATGGGACAAGGTCGATACGCAATGGAAACTCTTTGCCATGATTCACAACATAGGGAAGCTGGCTCGATATGCTTGGTGTTGAGCAAGAGGATGCGGTTTGAGAAGCCATCAGTGGCACTTGATGGCAGCAAAATATGGTCCTACCCCGCCAAGCGGGGTCACATAAAGTTCAGATATGGCGTGAGTATTTTCGTTGGCTGAATTGTGTTGTCGGCTGAAAACTATACTTTAAAATCAGCCTGGAGAGGCATTCCTGAAAAAGGGGTTATTCTACAGGCTCGTTATGTTTCCTTCACAAATTAGTTGAGAATTGAACTATGAGTGGTTTCGATAAAAATACTGGATGGTGCCACTTCACACCCCAAAAATGGCGAAGATACTATCGGGTTATTGAGAGTGGGCCTCAAGTAATAGAAGATCGCTTCATCAAAAGTGATATTCCATATTATTTTGACCGTAGTGGGGGGCTTCATGCAAAATGCACAGACGGTGAAATGTGGACTATACTTAGTGGGAGAGAAAATACATTCTCTTCCGAAACGGCTAAAATAAATCAACTTCAACCAGAGTATCTCTTAATTTCTGATATTGGTATAAATTTTGACCCAGAACTGTCTGGTATTAAGGTTAATAAAATACTTTCAGAAATGGGCTTTCAAACAAGGCTTGATGGTGCTTGGGAAGCTACTCAAAAGGGCAAAGATTTATCAATTCAGTTTCTAAGTACCGATTCACGATATGGTAACAAACCATATCTAAAGTGGAGTTTTGAAATTATTCACATTATCAAAACAAGCTTACAGGAAAAAACATAACAATTGGCTCATGGCCGAACCCAAAAAGCTGGCCACGTCTTTTGTTACTTCAACCGCTGCCCCTATCAGCTTTTTGGGTCGGTATAGCCACGCGTTATGGATTATAATGGAGGACAAAGTTGGATTCGTTCAACTCACTATTGGAAGAATACAAGGCAAAGGATGGTATAGCTCACTTGTTTGGCGTGATGCTATATACTGATGAACATCCAAATATTAAAAAAGTCTTACGAGATGATGATTATTGGCTCTCATTTAATGAATTAACCGGTGATCGATTCTGTGTTTTTTCGGTAAGACCTCAAAAAGGTAAATATCAGTATCCTTCTTTTCCTTCAGGAACTATGGGGATGATGGTTCCTCTCTGGAGAGAACCCTCAGAAAATACAAAACTACTAAAAGTTTTTGATCTAAAAGATACGCAAACACTCCCTATGCTGTTACTATTTACAAAGGTTGAAGAAGAGTATTTAAAGATTGAAGTTGCTCTTGAGGACAGTAGTATAGATGCAGCATATAGTTCAATTCGAAAAGAATTAGAATCATCGTGTATTGCTATCAATCGTATCAAAAAGGAAAACCTTAATAATCCTGAAGGATTATTTGCAGCGCTTTCATTCAACCAAGACAATAAAAAATCTTGGCAAAGAATCAAAAAAGGCCTTGATATCTTCGGCTATATTAAAGGCTTATTACCATAATCGGGTAGCCGGGGGTTTCTCACCCCCAGCCCCCACACCACCCGGCATGCGGGTCCGCACCGGGCGGTTCACAAATATATCCAGGCCGTAGCCATAACAAAGTGTTAAAAGCGAATCTTATACCAAGATGACGGTTTCCACTTTTAACCCTTCAAGGGCACGTAACCCACGCCGCGCCTGTTCCATACTCCTCCTGTCGGATTTATTGTAGCAACAGAGCACAAGGTTGCGCCGTTGTTCTTCATGTTCGGTCTTTCGGCAGGGTGAGTCCTCCAGCGATTACCTCGGGGCTCGTTTCCAAACGTCACTCTGTCAATGACGTATTCCTACACCTACTATGACCTCTGTTGATTCCTGTTCGATCACTGCATGTGTTGCCACAATCAGCGCTGCCATCCCGCCGGAAAGTCGAACGGGCTTCCCCGGACTCTTTTCAGTAACCTCTTGAGGAATGTACGAACGTAATCTTTCTTTACACAACCGCTGCATTTATCATATTTCTTTGAAAACTGGACTTCGTCATGTTGTGCTGACTCATCCAGAGACTTGGCCTTGTATGTTGGTGACTTGGAACACCCTGTTCTTCGCCCTTCGGGCCCGTATAAATACGGATCAAACCTTCGTTCCTGCGGATTTACTCGTCGGATCTTAGGTTTGCTACAGAGTGAAAACTCTCTTCGGTCGCTCTCGCTAACGCACGTGATTCCGAACCGCTACATATCCTACAAGCGGAACGTCATCATGCCCCCATTGTCTCAAGATAGTGCTTATGCTAAACTGTTATTTGGTCTGCATGGTTCGCGCACAGAGGACTTCTCGGTTAAACTTACGGGTCACCTCATAAGATTACGTTCATGCCGGGCGTACACAAATCGGTGGTAGAGACTACTTACCGCTCCAAGCTCCTTCGCGTAGCTCGGTGGCCTTCCACCTCAGCGTCAATGGCTTTTTTTGGTAATAATAAATTATTGGAGAGTGTTGTGAGTGACGACAAATTAAAGGTCGCAGCAAGTACAACTGCTGCAGGTGCCGCTGGAACAGCAGCTTCTTTGACAGCTGTTTCAACAATGGGTTCTGTCGGTGGATTGTCAGCCGCTGGGATGACATCTGGTTTAGCTGCAGTTGGAGGTGTTGTTGGCGGCGGGATGGCAGCGGGCATTGGTGTCGCTGCAGCACCCGTTCTTGCTGCGGGGGCAATTGCTGCTACATTAACAAGTGATGAAATTGAGACAGATGAAAAAATAGCTGCCGGTGTCGGTGCAGGAGCAGGAATTGCCGGTTCGGTAGCAACCGTTTCAACCGTTGGCGCAGTTGGAGGCCTTTCAGCAGCTGGCATTACGTCTGGCCTTGCCACAGTTGGTGGTGTTGTTGGTGGTGGCATGGCTACCGGAATTGCAGTAACTTGTGCAGCACCTCTTGCAGTTGCAGGAGCAGCATATGGTTTGTACAAATGGCTTAAAGACTAAATGTAATTAGCAAATCAAGTATGCCCGACTGCCAACGCTACGCATGGTTCCCTCGCGTAGCTCGGCGGCGGCATCTCCCCAGTGTTATATTTTCAATTTAAACCTATGACTTCATTAATCTCATGTGTAAGCGTTTTGATCAAAGAGGTCCATCTTTCTGGTTCACATACGTAAAAATCGAGCCTCCTTATAGGTGGATTGTGATCTATTGGGTCGCTACAACTTAAAAACTGTAGTGATCTCAACAGACTCAGGCTTATGCTCATTCAAATACCCTTGCACCATTGCCTCAAGCGCCTGATTCCGCGGTGCCTCCTGCAGGGCATAGCCTGTTTCGATAAGGGGGTCCTCCTGTGCTTCTGCCGCGATCATAACCTCCCACACAGAGTCCCCATCGCGAGTCCAGTCAGCTCCTATAGTGGCGCGCAACTTAAATGCACCTTCACCTTTTTTTCTATTCATCCGGGAGGTGTATACCTGGCAAACGGCCCTATCTGTGTTTATTACAGCCGCGTTGCATACAGCGTCTATGTTCTTCCTCGTCACAAAATCGGGATCAAAATGAAATGACAATGCGTCCCCTTCCTGGACATATTTCATGGTGTCATCAAAAAAACCATGCGCCATGGGTGTACCCGACCCAAGAGGACAAATAAGTGTGCAGACAGTGGTAGCCGATGACTCCCAGATATTATACTGTATCCCCCCCTCTTTAAGGCAGAGGAACGAAGACACCGTATTGGCATTATACTCTCTTTTTATTGCGCATATCCCTCCAGATGACATGGGTGACGCGCCATTCAAACAGACCCCACCTGTATTGAGACTTGCCCCAAAGATTGTGGCTCCACCGTAAAAAGTTCCGCTACTGGTGGTGCTCCCGCTATGCCAATAATAATCCCCCACATCCGGGTCAGGGGGATCACTCGGGCCAGAGCCTTGTGTAAAACGCGTCTCGTTTACATACTCAGTACCGTTACAGTTGCATGCTGTTTGCTCAGGGAAATATACAGGGCCGTCCTCATAGTCATTTATAGGAACAGAATGGAAAGCGTCGTTCACGCTGGGAGGCGATACAGCATTTTGCAGCCAGCCCGATAAATCAGTAACGGTGCTCGGCATCGGAATAACATCACCCACTTCATCATGTATGATGGCCCAATCATCCGTAGCCAAATCCCACACACCGGCAACATCGCCTATCGACATGTAGAGTTTCGGAGGGCACGGTTTGGGGTTGTCTTTGAACCCCACCACCTTTGGTGTGCCCCAGGTCCTCTCGAACATAATCAGAACCTCATCGCCCAATTTAAAGGCTCCCCCATTACAGAACAGATACTCGATGTCGACACCTGATAACGTTGCGGTCTGGTTCACGCTCTGCTGGTTTACATCGGGGGCGCCCTCAAGGTTCACACTACATTCATCGCCGCTTATGGCTGTGATTGTCCCATACCGAAACCGAGGCTTATGTTTCTGGATCCCCGGCATGATGGCCCGGAGGAAAAAGGCTGAAGCCGGCCCCATATTCATGATCGGGTTTATAATCCCGTCCCGTTCAGCGTCATAATCAGCCTGGTCACCATTCACCCCCCCTGGGAAAATATTGACGCCCCTCGCCGGATCGTCCGGCACTTCGACGGTGCCCACTATGCCGCTCAGTTCCTCATTCAAATCCGCAGCCCACACGGAAACCCGCTTTGTCTCAGGGATAGCTTCAAGCATGGCGACTACTTTTTGAAGTGCCGCCATCTGTATTTTCAAAAGCGGCATCCCGGTTTTGTCCTCTGTGAGCTCAAGCTTTTCAATCTCGGTTTGCAGCTCTTCTATCTGGGCCTTGAGCTGGACTATTCTGGCCTTTATACGGTCGAGGTTGTAGACGATATCAGCTTCATAGAGGCCATCCTCGCCGCCGGATATGATTGTGGCTTTACCCATTAGACCTCCGACACTTCCATGGCGCTTGCAACTCGACCGGTCGCGCTCATGCTCACTGTTGTGGTTATGGTACCAGCAACAAAGGACTGTCCAGCCGCATTCACGGTATCGCCGGGGTTAAGATAAAGGTCAGGCACAGCGGTCCTGATCCTATTTTTTCCCGATATGACAGACGATAAAACTGCATGATTAAGAACGACGGCTTTTGCCGATAAATATGTGGATTTCTGGCTGCCGGATAACGTAACAGACTGGCTTTTGCCGCCTTTGTAGTAATCGATGCTATCAAGGCTGACACGGGCTATGGGCTCCTCGAAAACAATGACCCCATCTAATTTATAGGCCATTGCCAGCACTATATCGCCGGCAAGCCTTGCCGATATCTCCTCAAAAAAACCAACGCCAGGCACGACCACCTGAAGGTATGAAGGGTCCCCTGATTTTCGCCTTGATTGGAATGATGATATCGGCACAACGAGGTCAGAAAGGCCGTTTTTTGCCCCTGTAATAGTGCAAAAATAAAGCACCTGGGCCACATTCTGGGACCGGATAAATGCAAGCCATGCCTCAATATCATGTACGAAGGCCGTTATTTTAGGGTTGAGAGTAAAACGCAGGTCGTCAAAAACCGCCCCGGCCTTTATGTGAACTGTCAAAGCCATTGCGAGCGTAAAGACAGGGACATTAAAAGTAATGGTCCCATCATCAGAGATGAGCGTAAGTTCTTGATTCGATACAGTGTCAGTTTCCGGGTGCTCTAAAATTTGCCCATCATAAATCAGTGTAAGGACATCTAAATTCGCCCCATATGTCGTGTCGCTCGATGTGAGTGCTGTCGTTGCGTAATAAATCTTTGTGTCTGCGACCCCTATGTTGGTATCTACGCCGCTATAATGGTAATTATTTATCTTGATTTCATTAAAATCGATATCGTTGTTAAAGACGCATAAAAGCCTTTGGTTTGTGGCTTGGTATGTATTGGAGTTGCTTGCCCATGAGGTATGTGTTGACACGCTGACCTTCGAAAGGCTGGTATCGAAAGCATATTTCGGGTAACGCCCCCCGGTAGAAGCAGTGGATGTGGCATAGGCGACATAGTCTGATTCAGTTAATGGTAATAAAGCCCCGTCCTTATAAAAATCGACGGACCTTATCCCCATATAAAAGGAATTCCCATGGTTGTTCGCAAAATCTAACGCGACTGTTTTAGCTATAGGCAAGACTGACCCTCCCTCCTATATTTCTAACGAAAGGCCTCTTAATATAACTATATTACCGTCAGCCACCTGAATTGGTGCGCCGAGGTCAATATGTCCGAATACGGTTTTATCCACCGTTGTGTCATCATAGATAATTGCGGACTTAAAAGGCCCGATAATGCCACCTGTGGCGGTCCATTGAACGTCATCCCAAGCAATCGTCGCAAGATCCTGTGCATCGTCTTCGATAACAGGTGCGGTTTTAGTCAAGGTCGCTGTATTTTGCGTATAGCCGTTCCCGGTGGCAAGTTGTGAAGCTGTAACGTCAGCAAGAGTGGCATGGCTGTCAGGGTCAAAGACGAAGGTATCGACCATCAATATAACCTTGAAAAGGTCATTATCCATATCGATAGCGTTAGTAAGAAGCATATACTTATAATGGTTTGACAACGTTGTTGTTACTGCCATGACACTCCCTTACAGCCCCGATATTTCCATACCGCTTGTGATGGTCCCGTTTGCACTGATGCTGACCGTCGTGGTGATCAACTCAGCGGTAAATGACAGCCCGCCGACGGCAACCGTATCCCCGGGGTTAAGGTCTAAATCAGGCACAGCCAACCCCACACGCAGAGTGCCTGAATTGAAGGAGGACCAGGTGACGTTGGACAAGGGAACTGTTTTGCCTGAGGTGTAGGTGGTCTGTTTGGACCCCGACAATGTAATAGATCCACTTTGAGAGCTCTTTTGATAATTCACGGTGCCCATATTGACGCGGGCTATTTCCCCTTGTGAAATGATGACCTCCCCCATGCTGTATGTCATGTTGATCACCACATCCCCGGCAGGCCGCAACACGATGTCATCGTATCGGTCAAGGCCCGGCACCACGACTTGGAGGTATGAAGGAGATCCGGACCTCCGCCTGGACCGAAAGGAAGATATGGGGACGACGAGATCAGAGAGGTTGTTTTCGGTCCCTGTTATCGTGCAAGCATAAAATGCCTGCGCCAGTGCTATTGGAATGTCAGGGCCGCTATCTGTGGAGTCGCCCAACAATATGAGTGTTTCCGGGTCTTCGACATCACCTTCAACATGCTCCCGGAATGTGCCATCGAAAATTAGTTTCGAGTCAGTGATGGGTTCCCCATACACAAGATCAGAGTCATGATCAAAGGCGACTAAAGCAGTATAGATTTTTACATCCCTAACTCCGAAAATAGTACCATAGCCCTCATAATGGCCGTTATTTATGACTATTTGGTCAAATTCAATGGGGTTCATAAAGGTGCATACTAAACGGATATTTTCAACCGCATAGTCGGTAGCGAACCCTGCCTCTTCGCTCCAGCTAACCTTCGGCAGAGAAGTGATGAACGCGCATTCTGGTAAATTGTCTTCGTAATAGTCACTCGCACCACAGAAGCGAATGCCCTCTATACCGATTGGTATCAGTTCTCCATTCAGGTAAAAATCGACACTTCTCAACTCTACCCAGTCCCCGCCATAGTTGTTCGCAATATCAAGGACCACAGTTTTAGCTGTATGAACGGTCATAGCGCCCCCCTATACTGATTTAGCTCTGACCAAAAACGTCAGCTTCAGGACACCGTTATCATACGATATGCCATCAATGGCCCCGTAATAGAACCCATTCCTGGTAGACATGTTGACCAATGGGCTGCGAGCTCTCATTGCCTCCAGTGCTATGCCCTGAGCCTCCGTGATTTCCGCCTCGATTGTGATTGTACGGTCCGATTCGGAAACACCTGAATTTACCATAACGCTGCCACCGTCCAGGGTAGCGACACGCGACACCCTGGAGTTGAGGGTCCCGTGGCTTGACGAGGGCAACTCCTCCACGACAAAGGGAGGATCACTGCCGGCGATTATGTGGGTTATGCTGATCATTGTCTAACCTCCGAGGATCATCTCAACCCCTTCAGCGTTCGCTTCGAGCTGTGCCATTTTTAAGATTTCGTGAAAGATCATTTCAAGGGCAGGGGTAAGCCCCTCGGCGTGGACTGTCAGTGAAACATCGCCATCCTGCAGGGCCTTTGTCTTCGCTTCATTATATTCGATCTGTGACTCTGTTAATTTCTTCTGTAAATCAAAGGACTGCTTCCTGAGCTCATTTTCTTTTTCGATCTGTCTTTCGATGTCCCACTGGTCCAATTGAGATGCCCCGTCCCCCATGCTTTCAAATAAGCTGGCGATAAGGCCACCCGTACTTTCGATGCCCACATTTATTGACGCAAATGCCGCCTCCATAACCTTCGCGGAAGCCTCAGCCTCGGCGATGTCAAGCTTGGCCTGCCACTCCACCTCTGACTGCATCAATTCAAACTCGCCTTTTATGATAGCAAGCCTCTCGTCGATATCCCCCTGGAGCTGGATTTCAATTTGTTTTTCAGTTGGAACGGCCTCGTCAATTTCTTTCAGTTTTTCGCTGGCTTTTGAAGCATCAGCATCCACAACCATCATGATCGGAGAGCCGTCGGCCTTTTCACCGACTTGTTCCATAACAACCTCGACGGCTTCTATTGCCCCGGTAGGGTCGACATCTGTGGCCAGGACGAGGACGCCACTCTCCGCGAGTTCGGCGGTGAGCTCTTCATGGTCAATCTGGGCCTGGAGGGATACAGGGCCTATTTGCTCCGCAAAATCCTCACCACTGAATGGATCGGCCTCTATTTTTGCGAGGATTTCAAGCTGCCGGTCGCTCTCCGCAATCTCCTTGTCAAGTTTTGCAATGGCGCGCTCAGTCTCAGCTATTTTGGCAAGGGCTTTTGCTGTATCAATGTCCATCTCTGGGGCCTGGGTACCGGTCCAGTTAAACAGCTTGTCGGAAAACTCAATGATTTTATACGCGGCTTCATCAAGGACAGGAAACAGGTCTCTCAGGATATTACCCGTATAGACCCCAATCGCCCCTGCCGCGACCACCATGGCGGCGGGGGAGGCGTAGAAGGCAGCGCTCAGACCCTTTACACTCGAGATTGCTGGGGCTATCTTGCCAGGCAAACCGATCGCAACGCTGGAGAGAACACCAAAGCTTTTGACGACGCCACTCACTGCTGAAACGCCCCCGCCTATCGCACCGATTGCTGTTCCTATCCCGAGAATGTACCCAAGGCCGGTTTTCGTTTCACTGCTGAGGCCGTTGAACTCCTCAACCACATCAACTATTATGCCGACGATAGGAGAAAAGGTTGTAACAATACCCTCCGTGACATCAACGACACTCTGAAAACTATCAACAACGAACTGGATAGCGTTCTCCAACCCCTCCAATGTCGTTAGGTCAAAATCATTATTGGCGAGCACATCCCCGAGAGCTCCCCAAAGTTCATTAACGCTACCCATCAAGCCCGAAAAATCCACGTTATTGAGTGCTTCTGGCGCTACCTCCGCAATATCTGTAAAAAGATTCGATATCTTTTCTTTTGCGGCCTCCCACATTTCTAAATCGCCAAAACTACTTGAGACAGTTCGCCACGCGGAAACCATCTTGACCTCAAAAGATTCGGGATCGACCGCCAATAACGACTTTTTAAAATCCTCCAATTTAACGATAGTGGTGTCTATCGATAGGACCGCATCTGTACCAAGATCTTCAAACTGTGTCCCGATCAACCCAACGCCAGCCTGCATAACCGTTGAGGCATCGGTTGTTTCATTCAGTTTCTGAATAACAAGGTTGAAGGCGTCCGCAACAGTCACCTTGCCGGAGTTCAAATTTTCCTGTAGCGCCTCATTATCAATCCCGATTGAGGCAAGGGATTCTGCTGTCAACTTACTGCCATCTTGTATCCGAACACGGAATTCTTTGAACGCGTCTGCGGCCTTATCAGTCCCGAGCATCCCCTCCGAGAAGCCGGTTTTTATGACAGAGAAAAACTCAGCTGCGCTCATTTCACCGTTAGCAAATTGAGTTGAGTACTCATTTATCGTTTCAGTGAAGTCCCCAGCGTTATCAAGACCCTCTTGGAAACCCTTGGCAACAAACCCAAACGCCTCCTCAGATGAAAGCCCAAAGTTCTCCATCAAGGTTTTTGCCGCTGCCATGGACTGATCGATGTCGACACCAAACACGGAGGAGATTTTCATAGCTTGCTTAACAACTTTACCGACATCTACCTCTGCGTTATCACCAAACCGCTTTTGTGCAAGCGTCACCGCGTCAAAGGTGTCAACAAGTTCTTCGCCAAAACCTGCGGAATAGACCTCTTTTGCTATTCCTGCAAACTTTTCAGCCTCTTCCGCTGGGAGCCCCAGGGATGCGGTCATACGCTTGGTCTGCGTCTCTATGTCGCTACTTGCCTTTACTCCAGCGATAGCAATCCCAGCGATAGCCGCATTGAGAGCCATAACCTGCTTAGTAGCATTCACAAACGGCTCGCCAAAATCTTGCATCCCCTTACCGGCAGCGTCGAGATCATCAGAGATCTTGTCGATTTCCTTGGAGACGTTGTTTTCGGCGTTAAACAAAACCGCCACTGTGCGAGTCAAATCGGCCATTTACGTTCCTATTTGAGCGTCTTGTAGTACAGATCCCAAAGGTTTAACTCGGTGTCCGTCAAATACCCCTGAGGGAAGATATCCGGCCGGGCCTCATACATAAACCGACCGCTGACTTTGCATATTGCTAAGCTTGCCCTGATGCTTCCATCGCTCCAGAGCCTTTGGGCTTTCCCGGCTCCATGCCCTTTCCGGTCAGCTCAAGGATTTTGTTGGTCAGGGTGTAGAACTCCACGGGGAAACGCTCACAGAGCATCAGGGCAAGGTCGGTATCGCATGCCGGTTCAACACTCCCGAGAACAAGCTGTTCGATCCTTTCCGCTATGTTCTGGGGGACCTCATCGACACCGAGGGCCTTCTTGAGCCCCTGCACCTTCTCGTTCTTAGTCGATGCCTCTATCGCCTCAAGGATCGCGGCAAAATTCTTGTTTCTGGCCGCTGCCTCTTTGGTTTGGCCGAGCTCCTGGCCGGTCAATCCCCGCACCACCCACACGGGGTTTTCTCCCTCCTCAAAATAGGCAGACAGGTCTTTCACGGGAACGTCTTCTGTTCGGGTTTGAAACTTGGTTTTTTTGAACTTTTTTACATCGAAACTCATAAGCCCTCCAGCTCGAGGCCAGCGAATAAAGGCAGGGGAAAACAGGTGCTGGATTCCTGTGGTTCAGTCTCGGTTGCTGCCGGGACTTATCCCCCGCACTGGATTTTAACTGGTAACCTCAACTGCGCCCTCAGTGGCGGACACGGTGCAAGCCGCCGTGATGTTGTCCCCGGCCGGAAAAGACCGGGCCACGCCGAGCTTCCCCTGGCACAGGATGTAAGGGGTTTTCAGGCGGTCAGGCTTGAACTTGAAAAAGATGTTCTCGTTCTTTTTGGACAAAAGCGCATCTGTGACGCCGTCCTTGAGATACGCAGTGAAAGACCCCTGGCCCAGGGTAGAGGAAGCGGCGCCCAGGGTCTTGCCGTAGATCTGCGTCGAGCTGGTGCTGTGGGTCGTCTCGGGCGGGGTAAAATCGGATGAGTCCGGGACCTCGGCAAAATCAGGCTCGAAATAGGAGGCGTACACCGTCTTCGAAACTCCGCCCGTGTGAATTGGCGGGAGGGCCGCGGTAAACTCCACCCCTGCCGCTCCAGCAACGTTGTTGACGACATTCATTCGCTTTTCGGTCCAGGTAGGGAAATCGAACCGCTCCATATGAACACCAACGATCTGTTTGATCTCAGAGGCGGTATAGACGCCGCTATCTGCCGATGTGATGTGGATTTGGCCGATTTCGATCTGACCAACCGGGATCAAGGGAGGCCCGCCTTCCGCACCGCGCACATCGGAAACGGCCGAGGCAGATTCGGTGCCTTTGATGGCCGTGACGGCCTGGCTGCCATCAATCACGATTGAGTATTTTGCGTTTGCGAGAGTGGGCCGGGCCACGTCCAGGGCCTCAACTGCCGAGATAATCCGGAGCGCCCCGCCCTGGTAGCATGTCAGGGCGGCAACGGCTACCTGATCCGCCGCACCGGGGGTGATTGCGCCGCCTGAGGCGACACCGTCCGGCCTTACCACGGCCTCGGCGCCGGACGCATTCGACCAGAGCTCGCCCGCTGATTCAAAAAATTTATGATCGCCTGAGTCCATCAGGGCGGCCATAGTGACAGCCGTCTGGCTTGCCTCGTAATAAATTACCGCATTGTCATTTGCCATGATCTATCCTTATTGCTCGTAAGGGTTGCCGATTTTGTATGAGTATTTGACCTCAAAGGTTGCCACTACTGCCGTGATTTTTTCGCCTGCCTCCGGTTGCCCAGCCGGCCCGCCTTCTTTATAAAAAAGGTCATCAGCAAGGGTGGTGACGGGTTCCCCCGGGCCCGTTACGCATTTGACCAAGTCACCGAGCATCTGTTCCTGAGCCATAGACGGGTTGACCGAACCAAATGCCATGTAGGTTTCGACCTTGACCTGGGTGGTGCAGATATTCCGCCCTGACCTGCGTTCCACCTCCTCGGGTTGGGGCCACACAACAACCGCCGGGAGGTCCCCGGGCTCAAGGTCTTTTGCCGCCCGCTTGACTTCCTGGCCGCATTCGGTGTTGTAGCCATTCGCAGTCCGGATGGATTCCACCCGGGCGATGATTGCCGAAATTACCTGCTCCCTGATTGTCTCCATCACCCGAACCTCCGAAGGGTATCTGCAATCCCCTTGTCGATGTTTCGGGCAAGGAGATGCGCGGCCTGGGTTTCAAGTGGCTTTCGGACTTTATCAGACGCGAAAATATCTTCGATTCTGGGCCCGTGGAGCGTTCTGACCTGGTACCGTGCCACCCTTTTCCCGCCTTTCATTTGCCGAAAAAACACCTGCCGGTTTCCACGGCTGCCAGGTGTATTCCCCCTCATCCCGTCAAGGATAAAGGCATGTTTCAGTTTGGCCCTGCTGCCGCTGCGCTTCACTTTCACGGCAATGCCCTTGCCTCGCCCGCCCCCGTATTTTTTCGCGCCGAAGCTTACCAAACCGACCGGCCGCCCCCTTGCGATGACGGCCCCCGAAAGGTGGCCGAACGACGCCTTTTTGGTAGTCAGGTCCTTGGATATCCGAGCGGCCGTGAGATTTAGTTCATTGCCGATCCTCATGCGAGTCTGGGTTTTCATGGTCTTGACGGTTGCATTGATGGCCTGAGTCAGGACACGCTCTGTGCCGTTTTTTATCCCGGACATTGCGGTCTGGAGCCCTGCCATATCACCCTGATCAATAGTGATTTTCATTAACCACCACCTTTACAAATTGGCCGTCGTTTTCCACGATTTTGCGCACGGTATAACTCATACCGCCCGCCTCAAACACATCCCCGCGCTTGGGCTCCCCAACCTCAACCACCATGGCCTCGACTGTGATGCCGCGCTCGATCACCGTTGCCTCGTAAGAATCAGGCTGCAGCTCAACGTCGCGCTCGACTTCGATCAGGCAGGGGACCGGTGTGCCGCCGACGGGGCGAAACATAGCCTCGCTCCCGACAATTGCCCACATATCGGCCGCCGCCTGATCGAATACATCATCGAGTGCCATGGTTACGCCGCCGTCAGCTTCACGAGAATACCGGGGCGCTTGCACAGGGGCAGAGGGTTGCTCTGCGTATGGAGATCAACGCCACGGTTGAATTTCCTGGGCTCCTGTTTCGCGTAGA
Source organism: Desulfoluna spongiiphila (assembly GCF_900101345.1). Classification (GTDB taxonomy): domain Bacteria; phylum Desulfobacterota; class Desulfobacteria; order Desulfobacterales; family Desulfolunaceae; genus Desulfoluna; species Desulfoluna spongiiphila. The sequence goes on from NZ_FMUX01000009.1 coordinate 142,890, forward strand.
ACGGCAGGCCGATGGTATTGGCCGTCTCCACGAAATCGGCAGGGGCAACGTAGGTTGAGAAGGTGCTCATGGTCCCGGTGGGGTATGCGTGGGCCTCGCCGTCGGCGATGAATTTCCGGCTGACGCCATCGGCATCGGGGGCGTTCCCGATGTATTCGGAAAAAACGAGTCCGCCGAATTTAAACCCCTTTCTCGGATCACCGCCCAGCCGGTCTTCTGCCTCGGCATAGTTCGCATAGGCAGCCTTCACATTGTCCTGCTCGATCAGGCTGTCAAAAAAGCCCTCCGAACACTCAACCCTGACCCCGGACATCGTCTCGCCCATAAGGCTTGCCTCGATGTGACGGGAGACAGCCAGGCATTTGGTCCTGACCTTGGTGGTCGATGAACCAAGGGTAAAGGGCACGATTTTCTGGGTGATCTCAAACTCGGAGTAGAGGTCGTACAGCGTGGACCCATCGCCGTCCAAGATGACGCCTTTCAGCGCGCCCATGCGAAGGTGCTCCAGGGTAATCGCGTGCTTGTTTTTCATGGTCTGGAGCTTGTCGTTCATGATGGCAACGTAGGGGGCAAGCTCGTTTTCGGTGCCAAAGGCCCGTACCCCTTCGTACTCATCCGGCAGCAGGGTGTCATCAAGGGGCAGGTGCGGAATAACAAAAGACCGTACCTTTCTCTTGCCTGTCTCGTTCTGTGCGCCGGGAGACCCGGGGGGCTTGGAGGTGATCAGGTTGAGGACACCGTTTTTTTCCTCGACCATGATGGTGCGGGTTCTCACGCCTTTGACGGGCATGAGGTTCATCGCACCGATTTTGCCGTAGTTGTTGGGGATGATGTTGATCGCATCCGTCAGGGATGCCATGGAAAAGGCATCGTTTTCCCAGGGGTTCAGCATATTATGATTCCTCCCGTACAATGATTCCGAGGGTTTTCAGGGTGGCGAGTGCTGCGGCGATCTCGCCTGCGTCGATGTCAGCAGGCCACACAAGGTTACTGGCCGTGATGATCGCATCACGAGCGATAACCACGCCGCGGACATCGGCCGCGGATGCGTCGTAATTGGCAATAGCGATACCGGCGGCAGTCTCCGTGCCATCAGATCCGTCCTGGTTAAAGGCGGCGTGCTTGCCGCTTGCAGTCACCTTGCCAACGACCTGGGCGAGCTTAACCGCTGTGCCGGTCAGGGTTACCTCTTCGCGGGAATACCCACGCTCCTGCTCCCAGACCAGAAAATCCTTGAGGTTGTTCGGTTCTGTGAAAGCTGTCATTTACGCCTCCGCCCTTTTTTTGGCATCAGCAACGAGCGGGTTTTCACCGCCATCGCTCATGGGGTTAACGGTTGAAAAGATTTCTGCCGCGTTGGCTCCATCCGCCTGGGCGTCAAGGATCTTTGCCCCGGCCTCTTCGGGAGTGAGCGCCAACATTTCGGCCGTAAACTTGGCGCTGGTGACGCCTGCAAGCTGGCATTTTTCCATGACAAGCTTGGTGTTTTCCAGCGCCTCGGCCTTGCCCTGCTCTACCCCTGCCGCCGTTGCGTCTTCCTTGATTTTCGCCACGTCGACCTCACCGACACCCTTTTCGGCTGCGGGGAGATAGCCCATGGCCGCCAAGGCCGTCTTGATTTCGGTTTCATCTTTGCCGGCAACCAGTGCCTGCAACTCTTCCCTGAGTCCCATAGACCCTCCGTGTGTCGATTTATGCTTTGCCTGCAGTTCTGCGATCAGGCCCTCAAGGCTGCCAATCCGGTCAGCCATGCCGGCATCGATTGCCGCCTGGGCGATGAGCATGCCGCCCTGCCCAAAATCTTTTTTTACTTTTTCTGCTGTAACCCCCCTGTATTTTGCGACCTGTGAAATGAATATGTCCGCCAGGGCATCAGCCCTTGTCAGGATCTCTTCCCGCCCCTCCTTGGATTCGGGGTCGAGCCTCTTTTTGGGGCTGACCGTGGAGACAATCTCAATGGTCTGCTCCTTGCCCTTCCGGTATCCAAACACCGCCCCGATAGAGCCGAGTTCAGCCGTTGCATCCACCACGATTTCGTCCGCCGCCGAGGCCAGCCAATACGCCGCCGAGGCCGCCATACCGCCGACATACGCCACCACGGGGGTTTTTAAGTTCCGGATGATTTCCGCCATCTCATTAATTCCCGTGGCCTCGCCTCCATGGGAGCCGACATCTAAGATGATTGCTTTGACATCAGGGTTTTGGTCTGCCGCTGGGATGTCTACGGCAAGGTCCTCTGTGGCTGTGCCACCGGTGATGTAATTATAAAAAGAGTCGTATCTGGCGATGGTCCCTGAGATTGCGACAATTGCCACATTTCCGCGAAGGGTGGCGGTCCATGTTCGCTCAAGTCGCTGCGCCCTCTTCGTCGCCAGCATTTCGGGTGTTGGGATAATCTCAACTACGGATCGCAAGGCGCCTTCCGACATCAACCATGGCCTGTCAAGTACGTTAATTCTCATCACCCTCTCCTTGCTCGGGCTGCAAAACACCCGTTCCTGCTGTATTGCGGGGGTCAGTGTCAAAAATCAGTCTGAGCTTATCGATTATTGAGAGCTCTTCGGCCCATTCGTTAAATATTGATTCGACATCAAGACCACGGTCCGCCAAAGCCATCCCGTATGTTTTAAGCCCGGCCCGCATCTCCCTGATTTCGCCCTTCATATCTTTGTCGGGGTCAATCCATTTCCACGGCTGAGGCTGCCAGTGAATACCCCGCCAATATCGGCGCTTGTTTTGCAAATAGTCAGGGATGGAAAGCGCCCCCGCCACAATTGCGGTGGTGAGCCAGCGCTGGATAACCGGTCTGCAAAACTGAAAAATCAGGGTCTTGTTCTGCAACTGAATAATCCTCCGGCGAAACTCAAGAAGGCCTGCCCGGATAGAGGAATAATTGACATCAGCGAGATCGCCGGTGAGTTGGTCGTAGGTGATGCCCATGCCCGTGGCCACATCCATGAGTTGCTGTTTCATCCAGGCCACGTAATTGCCACTAACGTCTCGGGGCTGTGAAAGTGTCACTGTCTGACCGGGCAACAAAACCGGGAATGTGCCGGGTTCCAGAGCCACAACGTCAACTCCGTTGCCTGCCCCTTGGCTAAACCCCAGCGGGTTGGGATCATCCGCGTTGTATTCGTTTATCTGCGTGATAAAACCGCCGAACATGGCCGTTGTTTTCCGGCGAACAAGCTCGGCATCGACACACTGGTCAATCTCATGGAGCTTGGCGAGTATAGACGCCATCCCCGGTAAGCCCCTTTGTTGCCCGGGCCTCATTGGATCGAAAATATGGCAGATATTTTTCGCGGGGATCCTCGTCCGCACCGCAGAATTATCATTCATGAAATACTCGCCGGGGTGGTCTTTATGCAGATGGTACGCCACACGCTGCCCGGTCCGGCTGAATTCAATCCCCATGCGGATCTTGTTGCCGTTTGGCAGGGTCGTGCTGTATGCAACATCCAGGTGGTCAGCCTCAAGGAGTTGGACTTGGAACGGCACGGCCAAATCAGCATAGGAGTTGCGGGGGCGGAAGAGGGCCAGGACCTCACCGTCAGAGAATAGAGCGTTTGACGCGACCGCCTGGAGACCGTAGAAATCGGCATTGCCGTCAAAATCGAACTCGGGCACAGAGTCGAGCCATAACTCTTGAACCTGCTCTTTCAAATCCGGATCTTTGAATTGAAACCTTGGAGTGATGCCGGACCCCACCATGTTGCTGGTGAATGTCCCCTGCCCTCCCTTGGCGAGAGGGTTGTTCCGGATCGCCTGCCGAGAGCGCCCCCGAAGGGATGCCAGGGAGTTACCCACGGCCGTATTCGGGCCGATGGTCGGGGCCATAAACGACGACATGCGAGGTGACTGACTTGCCCCCTCAAAAGCCCCACTCCTGGCATACGGTATCCCTGTACGATCGAGAATCATCACAACCCCTTGCTTGTTACTGTTCGGAAAAACCGCCGCTTCCCGGCCGCCGCATTGAGCTCCGCTTGAATTTCTGACCGCAGCGTTTTTAAATCCTTCAGCCCCGCGGTGTCGTACTCAATCGTTTTGCCGCTGGAGAGCATGACCCGCACCACCCTTTTCCCTGTCGCCAAGCTGATAATGGCTGTTTGCACTGCGCTTAAATCGTCTTGTGTGTACGCCATTGCTAACTCATCCATTTGCTGCGGATTACCTGTCTTTGCCGCGGCTTTGATTGCTGAGGCTCCGGGTTGCCGCCTCTGTTCTGGAGCTGTTCTTTCAACCGATCAAAATCAATCCTGTTTACCCCGGCCCTGAGTGCTGCGTGATAACAGTAGACCTCGCAGTCGATGGCTTCGTTTCTCTCTCGGGTCTTGATCCACTCTTTTATGGGGAACCCCTTGTTAAACTTGGTGATGAGTTTTTCAGCCGTGAGCTGCTCGAAATACTCATCCGATGTACCCACCGGAAAATGGTAGTAGCCTGGTTGCGCCTCTTTTCCCGGATCTATCTTGTTGTTCAGACGGCTGTAAATGATGCCTTTCGCTGTGTCTGTGCCAACCGGCCAGAGTTGCACCCCTCTTTCAATCTTCTTCCCCTTGTAATCCACATCCTGGAGGCTCGGGGGGTTTACAATCGGCTTGTTTTTTGTGTTGGCCCCCTTAATAGCGACCACACCCTGCGCCGCTCTTTTCCGGCAGTATCGTTTGACCGCCTCGTCCTTGTGGCCCCCGGTGTCGATGGACATAGAAACGATCTTGAGATCTGCTCCTGATTCGTGGCGAAAGTCATAATTCAGGATTTCATCAAGCTGGTCCCATACTTCCGGTAAGTCTGGGTCGCCGTAGAGCTCGTTATGATAGACAAGCCAGTTTTCTTCCTCTTTGCCCCAGGCTCGAACCACAACAGCTAGACGATTGTCCTGCGTATCCACCCCTGCGGTGACCAGCATGCCCCCGGTTGGAACGGTCATGGCCTTATAAGGCTCGCACCTTGCGGCAAGTACGGTCCATTCAGGACGGTCGCCGCCTTCTTCCCAGGTTTCCCCTAAAACCGTATTCACGAACGTTTTGAGAAGCTCCGGATCATCCTTTGCATCAAGGAACTCTTTCGCAAGCTTCCCCCAGGTTGAATTTGGGCTGTAAGAATACCCGGCCCAAATATGGAACCCTGCATGTCCGTTAAAGGGGGCGGTCGCTCTCCACTCACCCTTTTCATCCATTTGCCGCTTCATGGAGTGGGGGATCAATTTTTCACAGAACTCACACTTATATTGTGCCTTTTCCGGCTCACCCTTGGGCCACACGATCCCTTTCCATTTCAGTGTTTGAAACCCACCGCAAAAAGGACAGGGCAAGAACCGATACCGCTTATCTGACTTTTCAAAATTTGCCTCTACCCGAGAGGCGCCTTTGATTGTTGGCGTGCTCCCCAGGATGATCTTTCGATCCCAGAAGGTTTCGGACCGCTTGCTTCCAAGCTTGATCTGGTCCCCTTCTTTCCCGGCGGCCGGCGGGTACCCATCCACTTCATCGAACTTGACCCTTTTTACGGTGATTCGCCGGAATCCCCTGGGGCTGTTTGCCCCAGTCAGATGGAGCGCCCCGCCAGGGTAAGACTTTTTCAATATTGTGTTTGAGCTGTCCCTGGTTTTTTCATCTGCCACCTTGCCCTGCAGGCAAGGTGTGTCTCTCAACATTGGGGTGATCTCGTCTTTGGAGTATCCCCCGGCATCTTCCACGGTCGGTTGGACAATTAACTGTGAGCATGGTTCCTGCTCGATGTGATAGCCCGTGTCCCAATTCACCATCTTGGTGTAGCCGATTCGGGCGGACTTCATGACCGTAAGCTGCTCTATTGTCGGGTCGGTGAAGGCGTCGAGTATTCCGATTTGGTACGGGTAAGATTTCCAGCGCCCTATTTCCGCGCTCGACTCTGGCGACAAGTAGGCTTTTTGATTCGCCCATTCCGACAGCGAGAGCTTGGTGGGGGGCCGCCATATATCGTTTACCTCTCGGAATACCTGTAGGACGCGCTCACTGTACTTCACCTCTTTGCAAGTCCTTTAGTACCTCAAATTCAATTTGCTCCACTTCGGACATGAGGGTATTGAAATTCTTGCTATCTCCGATAAATTCCTTGAGTAGCGGCCCTATCTTTCCTTTCAAGCTCAATATTTTTGACCGCGCTGCTGTTATGCTTTCCGACCAAATCTTTCTAACCTCATCTGCGGGCAGCAACTCGCGTTCTCGCTTTTCATAATCCAGTTTCTTGAGAGCGGCCTTGTACTGCTCGTGTATTGTTTGCGCCTCGGTTAGGTTTAGCCCCCCGAATTCAGCCAAATCGATAATGCGATAAACCTCTTTCCCACTGGATGCGTCGGTTTGTTCTGTTTCGGCTTTTTTGGTGTTCCGTTTTTGTGTTTTGTTTTTTGGTTTGTTTTGTTTTGTTTTCTGGCTCTTTTTGTTGACGTGTGAAACATTATTTGCAAGGTCAGTCCGAGCTTTTTCAGGATGAATCAGTTTTCGTTTACCGCTTGTTTTCAATGAGCTTTTTGTAATTTTTCCGGTTTTGATGAGTCGGCGGACATACTCGGGGGTCATGCCGATTTGCTCCGCGAATTGGACAACTCCTATGTACGTGCTTTTCGCCACCGATTACCTCTCAAACAAAACAACTTTTTTGGGCCTGAAACTGGAGACAAATCGAGCCTTGCCTACCCGTATATATAATTATTTTTTATAAGGACCCAAAACGCTGAGAGCCCCTATTGCCAGGGCTTTCAGTGGCTTTGTGCTCATTTTCCGCCCAAAATCCGAAACCCATTACTCAAATCATTTTTTTTGTTCTTGGCACGTATTCTGCTGTGACATTTTTTCCGCTGGAATTTCCCCACATCCCACGAAAACCTGCGCTTTGACTGATCTTCCCCAGTGACTTGCATGACCCCCTTGGTTGCCTCACCTGCGCCACTCACAACGCGCAACCGCCAATCGAAGAGGCTCAAGTCAAGCCCTCTATCCCGATCCAGATTCACCAACATCCGTTGCGTTGACCGTCTTCTCTGATTTCTTCGTTTCATGGTGCTCCCTCCTCCTTCGCCGCCTTCCGCGCACAACACGACTCACAAAGCCCTTGATGATTCGACCGTCGCCAGAACAGGGGATCATCCTGCCCACCGACAACCGGCGTGATGTGGACCACCTCAACCGCCGGGCTCATCGTGCCCATGCTCTGACAGCGAACACAGAGTGGGTTTAGGTGTAGATACGTCTTGCGATAGGCTTGCCATCTTTGGTCATGCTGGGTCATCACATCGTTTCCTCCAGCCTCATCACCCGGCCCTTGAGTTCGGTCATGTCCTCGCGGGTATCAGCCACGTCCTTCTCCACTGCAATCAGACGCGTGGTGGTCCTGAGCTCCAGCCGTGTGAGTTTGTCGTTGAGATTCTGTACCGATGTGGTGAGTGTTTGGATTTGAGAGGTGAGGTGTTCGATGGGCTGGGAGACCGTAGTGGAGAGACTGCGTTGTGTAAGCCAGGAGTTGTAACCGAGGATGGAAATAAAGAGGGCCGTAATGATAGCTGTAAAGATCGCTACAAAAAATTTGATGCTCTGCTTCTGCTGAGTTTCGGGTTGGGTCATTACGGCCCTCTTGTTTGTGGGTGGCGGCCCGAGCCAAGCGAGGGAGGTGAGGGGATAAACCCCGGGCCGCCGATCAGGAGAATTACCATGCACAATCATCGTGACATAATGCCAATTATCGGTCAACTATTATTTGACTGTTATGTCAAATTATTTGACTGGCTGTCATCTCAACGGCTCAGTGGCTGTACTTGAGGTGCCTCTCGGAGGTAACCCGCATCACATAGGCCCGGACCGGCTCGACGCCAGGGCAATTCCAGGGTGGGGTTTCAAGGGTTTTGACGGTGTAAGAAGGGCTGTTATGAAAAAGGCTTTTTCAGTGGGTCGCAACTGAAAAAGCCTTTTGGATGGGAATGGGACTTATAGAATGGCAGAAGGTTTATCGTTTCCTAATTATACAATTTTTAAGTGCGGGGGCTGCTTGAAACTTTCTGGTGGATTGGGCTCCACGGGTTTCCCACCCTCAACGCCTGTCATGGTAAGTCCAAACATTAAGGCATCGATCTCTTTTGCAGATACCCGAAGCCCCTTTGCAATATGGTATTTTGTTATTCCATCATCTTTCAAAAGTTTAAAAATCATTGGGAGCAGCTTGGATGATTCTCTTTGTTCTAAGGGGTTTGGCTCTCTTTTCAAGCACCCATGTTTTGATAAATCGATATTCAAAGTTCTATATTGCCACTCAGTTAATATTGATAAATCTTTCATGCGTCTTACTAAAGCTGCCGCAGAGACCAACCAGTATCGCTTCGCTTTGATGATATCTTCTAAATTCATGAATGAGCTTGTATTAGCCTTCACCGTACCTTCCGACATTAACAATGCTGATGCAAAACTGTTTGCTTGCATTTCAGCCTCTTTACCCTTGGGACCACCGTGCTTGTGCATAACAAGATGACCTAATTCATGGGCAGCATCAAAGCGTCCTCGTTCAACAGATTTGTTCATGTTTAAAAAAACATATGGTTCCTCATCCTTCCAAAAAGAAAAGGCATCTATATCTGTGGATCGGTCATATAATGAAAAAACTCTGATGCCTTTAGACTCCATCTGGTGAACCATATTTCTAATAGGCTTTTCTCCAATGCCCCATTCATTTCGGATGATAGCTGCGGCGGCCTCAGCTGTATCATTACCTAAATCGGGCAAATCGACCTTTGGAAGTTGTATCCTAAAGTTAACATAGCCCATAAACTCTAATGCGAGTTGACCCGCACACAGACATTTATCCCGAACAGTTGCAGTCATTCTCGCAAGAGACCTGAAACTGACAGTATCCTTCTCAAGCGAAGGCATATCCTCCTGAAAAAAAAACGCTTCGGGAAAATTTAGACACTTTTGAAGTGCTTCTAATGTTGGTCTGATTGTGTCGTCTTTTTTGTGTCCATTTTCAATACTGGATAAGGTCCGAGATGAAACACCTATTTTTTCACTTAATGCTTTTATCGTTAAGGCCCGATACTTACGTGCATATGTGAGCCTATTTTCATTGAATAATTCTATTTCTACCATCGGTTTTATTTTTTCCATTCTATATCAAACTCAACCTCGGGGCCAAAGTCAGGCGTAAAATCATCAGGGGTCGGCTCGAATTTCAACGCAGGAAGAAGTATCCTTTTCTTCCACTTCCCAATTTTTTGTGAGTTGCTGTCTATACCATCTGGAAAGGATAACTCCATCCTTATTTCTCCAAGTTTGTTGTCGACATGATGAAGAAGTACCCAAGTCGGGACTTTTTCAGTATCGTGATTTTCTTTTTGAGGTTCCCAATCAGGAAACAAATATAGCTCGTTGTTCTGTTTGACGATTATTTCTGTTTCCCCGCCTTTTGGATTCCTGGTTTTAGGTTGCTGCCCTCTTTCATTTCCAGTGTTTTTATCGCCACTTGAAACCATAATTTGAACATTTAGGGCCTTGTTAAATACCAATTCAATGTGTGCGTCACAACGTTTTTCCCATCCATACGGTCTCAACTCCTCTCGGACAGATCTTACAGCTGCATAGTATGCTTGACTTCCTGCAGCGGTCTTAGCGTCGTTTTCTGTAGTTGATCGATAAGCGGTCAAGATTTTAAGCCCAACATCCATCAACAGTTCTTGCTTAAGGCTTAAACTTTCTAATACAGAGCGGTGCTCTGCGGTATTCGGAATCATGGTATTGTTTAACAATGTAGAATGTCCTTATCAGCTCTGGGGGTTAAGGGTTATGGTTTCTTGTTTTATTACATCATTTGAGGTGAAAAATCAAGAAACGATGTACCCAGGGCATATCTTTTATTTCTATGTTACCTCCCATGGAAGTTTTGACTGCTTTTGATTCTCCCGCAACGTGCGCTCCTTGCCGATGATATTTTAAATCTGAGCCGTAGTCATCCCGGTTCTCCGAGATAGCTCCCGATGGTTGCGCCCATCAAATACCCGGTAAATGCTCGCATCCTGTATGGCCATCTTCAACCGGTCATCCATAGGCAGGTAAACATTGCGCCCCCAGGTGATGGGCAATCACCACAATGACGTCCTGAGCGTTCTCCACAGCCTCCTCCGGCTCCATCTTCCCACGCCCCTCGTAATGGTCGGCCAGCACATCCACCACCAGCGAAATTGTCAACAATGAGCTCATTTCGAAAATTGAGATCGTATTGTTGTCTTTTCATGCAGCGCCCCCTTCCTCCGAGATCTGCTCCGACACCTTACCAACCAATCCACGCACCGAGGCCGGGGCCGCAACCCCCAACCTCACCACCTCTTTTTTGATCCCAACGCGATCCCGCACAGAGTTGAAAAGCTTCTCGAACTGCCCCTTGTGGTAAGATTCGTCGGATTCATCTGAGAGGCCAAACGCCTTCCAGTCGAACTTTCCAGCCGTTTCCCTGGCGATGGGACAAGTGATACTTGCAAGGACCGCATCCCGGTCCTCAGGATTTGCGTAGGGGTGAGATACCGCCGACATCTTGCGCTTGATCTCTGACCAGACCTCCAGGGCCTGCTGGGGCTTGCCGTGCATGAGATCCAAGCAGCGCTGTCGAACCTCGGCAAACGCCGGGTAAAATGTCAGCTCACATGACAGGGATTTGCAGGCGGCGATGAATACACCCACGGGCACCTCGGTGAGGTTTTCAGCCCAAACGGAAACCATTCTCTCAAAGTCTTCCCGTTTCTCGATATTCGGTCGGCCTCTTAAGCCGTTCAGGGTGAAGTACTTAAACCCCGTCTTTATTGCCGCAGCTGCCTCGTGTGGCTTCATAGCCTTCCTCCAACTCGTCGCATGCTTCGTTTACCAAAGTGTCGAACATTGATCCCCTGGGAGCACCGGATGTCCTTGGCCCCGCCCTGGACGCGGTATAGATTTTTTGAAACTTTGTCGTGCCGTCCTCACCCTTTTTCCGCAATGCGGCAAGTGACTTGGCGTTGGGCCCCCAAAAGTCGTCCCTGCATGCCCACCACACGGACTGCTTGATCTCTTCGAGTGTAAAACCGTCGGTTCTGATGAGCCTGTCTACAGCGTCACATGATTTCAACACGTGGGACGCCGTAGCCTTCGGTGCGGACTTTCCGTACTTAGCCAGGATGTGAGAATCGAACCCCTTGACGAATTCGACAATCTCAACAGAAAAAGTCTCCAACGGGTCGGCAGGTGATTCGGAAGAATTGCCGGTATCTTTCTTGAATCCGGATTCAGGATTCAGGATTCCGGTATCAGGATTCAGCCGGGCTCGGTTAGGCCTGGGTTCGCCCCGAGCCTGTCCTTGGTCGTGCTCGGGACTGCCCTTGGCCTGTCCTTGGCCAGACCCGGGACCGTCCTTGGTCTGTCCTTGGTCATACCCGGGACCGTCCTTGGCCTGTCCTTGGTCATACCCGGGACCGTCCTTGGCCTGCCCTTGGTCGTGCCCGGGACTATCCGTGGACGGACCTTGTTCTGTATTTTCCCCTTCCGGTTCCGTCCTTTTCTCGGCATCTTCAGGATGTGGCGGGATTTTTGAGGGTTTCTCGCGCCTGTGGGGGTTCTGATGGGATCGAAAACTGGGGATCCAAATGTATTTCCCATCATCACCCGAATAGCGCGCTATGAGTTTCGCGGCGCTCAGCTCGCACAGAAGAGCCTCACAATCCACAGAATCAGCCGGAAAGATTTGGATCTTGATTTTCTTCGGGCGGTCTTCGAGGTACCCCTCTCTGTCCGCTAAGCACCACAGCCCTGCAAACAATATCCGTGCAGGGAATGAGCATTCGGCCAACTCCTCGTTACAAAAAAAACCCGGCTTTATATTCCGTGCTCGCATTTACCTCCCCTCAACCTCTGTGCGCACCTCACCACAAGCAGGGTTTGCACAAATCCATTTGCGGACAACTTTGTCAGGGGCCGTAGAGACGTGTTTCGGCATTGTGTAAACCCCGCACACCGGGCAGATTGTGTAGTTGTACTTGGTCTGATGTTGGATGCTATTTTCCATGGGCTCCTCTGACTTAAAGCCAGTTATCTCCTGGTATTCTTCGAGGTCGTCTTGAAGGTCGTCATAGGGACCGACGCAATACCCGGCTGCATTCAGATTGAAAAAGATCTCACCGCAGGCTTCGCACAGGTAATGTGTTGCAAGCGGCACCTCTTCCCCCTCAATGCGTTCCTCGATATCGGATTCGGGAGGCCTGAAGCGGATAAACGAAATACAGACCGAACCAATGTCAATCAGTAGGCCGCATGATTGGCAGGGCTTGCGTCTCACCACCCACGGCATCACGGTGAAATCATCTGGCCAATACCAAGCGGGGCCGTCACCGTCCCAGTCATTGCATGTACACGAAAGCATGACTCATCTCCTTTGGTGTTCACGGGGGTGGAGAGTCCCACCACCGTCTTTTGTACTCATGGACAACCTCCCTCCAGTTTTCCCCATAGGTTTCCCAGAATGTTTCCCGGCCCATACCGGGGGCATGACGCAGCAAGTGGCATTCAGGGCAGAGCGGCACAGCTTCGTCATCGGGGCCCTTGATGCTTGTCCCTTTCCCGCTTAACGTTTCGTGGTGATGCTCAGCCTTTGCCCCGCAGAGGTGGCAAGGGAGGTTTCGGAACCATTCCCGGCACGCTGCAGATCGGTAAAAGGGGGTCTTGGGACAGGCAAAGCCGGTCCAATCGACTTTGTTCTTAGCCATAGCCCCTGCGCTGGAGCTCCCTTATGAGCTCGTTTTTGTTAACGCCCAGCCAACCGGCGTGAACGCCAAGGGCGCGATCCATGAACGTCATCATCTCGGGGTGTTTCAGCTTTTCAAATGCAATGGAACGAACCTGGATGATGATTTTTTCGCCGATCACCGCCACACGGTCGGGATCCACAAACCGGAGCTGTACCCGGGTATGCCAGTCCACAGCCTCTTTGCTGCTCAGCTTCGGATCAAATGCGTTTTCAGCGACGGTGTTACAGGAGCCCCAATACAGGCGGAGTTGGCGGAGGCTTCGGGCGCTCCGGCATTCTGTGAGCTTGCCTCGGATAATCTGGTTCGGTTTGTGGGCCGCAGCGGCCTTGTCCTGTTCGGCCAGGGTGGCCGGCGCATAGATGCCGTTTCGGTACTGGAGGGCGATTTCAATCATGGCTGGTGAACCTGTCGGGGACGCGACCAAGCGCCCCGATAGAATTTTTTTGACCCACCAGGCACATTTTCAAACCCATGTCTCCTCCTGCTTCTGAAGCGATCTGGTTTAAAAAGAGCCGTTTCGACAGACCAAAACACATGCCGATTCACATAGACTCAGTTGACAAGATGTCAACCCTGTATTAAATTATATCCAGATCATTGATATCGACACCGAATGTTTTAGCCAAATGATTGGCATCTGAAAAAGCAACACGGCGGCTCTTAGTGTTCCAGCGGGAGATTGTAGATTTGTCTTTTATCGGAGTGAATGTGGCGCCCAAGTCTGTGTAAGTGATGCCCTTCTTTTCGGCCAGATCTTTAATCGTCTGTTTTTTCTTTCGCTTATGCATAATGTTCCTTTTCAAGGTGTCCTTTGACAAAACTTGACACTGGGTTGATTAGATGTCAACCACAAATTTCGACATTTTAATCAGGGAGCTGATAAATGGTTAATATCTTAGATGAATTGTCGCTTGAAGAAATTGGCGCCCGCATCAAGTCCATCAGGGAGTCGCGCCACATGACCATGGCTGCCCTGGGAATGGCTCTCGGCCGCCCCACAGACAACGCGGGTGCGAGCCTAATAAAAAATCTTGAAGCCGGCAGACGAAAAAGACTTAAAGAAAACGAACTTGAAAAGATTCTCAACTATCTCGAATTGTCCAAAACTGATTTTATAAACATCCTCCCGCTTGATAAATCCAGACATACCGATATCCATCCCCTGTACAAAGCTGTGCCGGGGATCGAGGAGTTTGTCGATGCTCTGGGCCTTGCCCAAAGAATGGATGATACCGTAATGGAAAAAATGGTTCTTGGACATATCAAGGACCAGATTGATAAGATTATCAGCAAATAAGACAGACCCCACATTCCAAACGCAAAAAGCCCGCTTTTAAAAAAAGCGGGCTTTTTTTTGTTTTAATTAAATGCCTTACGACATTTAAAGCAAATTTATGTTATTTTTATGTTGACCACATGTCAATAGCATGTCACCCTTGATCATAAATCAAGGGCATCACTTCTCTTCATCCCCCCCCATCCCCCTCTCGCCGCCTGCCCTCATAAAAACCGTATCAAGGAGGCAGACCATGACATCCCAACGCGTTTTCGAAATCACCCTCAAGTCCAACAGCATCGAACACTACAAGGCGGCAATACGGTCCATGCCGCAAAATCACCGGGCCCTCAATGTTTGCGGATGCCCTGTTTTTGTAAGCCCTTCGGGCGGCTCCGCGGTCCTGATCCCGACAAGCCGTACCCATGTGGCCATCGGCTGCGAATGCCCGGACCAAAAAGCGAGGCGATAACCATGGACTCAGTCACCTGTATCTGCGGGCGCGACATAACGCCCCAATTAAACATCGGCGACACACCCGTGGATGGCGTGCGGGTGATTGAAAAGGCGGTTTGCCTGCCAACCGAGCCCAACAGGCACATTGCCAACGTCACCTGCCGCTGCGGCATGGTCCACGAAATCAGAGGATTCGCATCTCTCATCATTACAGCTGACCGCATCGTGGATCAACGACGACCACCCACCACCAAACCCAAAGGAGGTGATCTCAATCATGATCTTTCATCCCATTACGAGCCCTACGCACCCTGACATCAGGGCCCCCACTGCGTAACCCACATGGATGGTCCCGGCGGGTCGGGTGTCAGGTCCCGGCCCGCCACACACTAATCGTCAGAGATCAAAGCACATGACAAAAAGAAAAATTGAAAGGATCGATACACCAATAAACCTCGCGGCAGTCCGGGAGTTTGCACCCGAAGCGACCACCGCACGCGATGGCATCCGTAAACTGGCCCTTGAAGGCCGCGCAGCCTACACCATCACGCGGCTCATCAACGTCTACGGCGGCGTCATCAGCGATGATCAAGTCAAAGAGTACCTCACGAGCATCGGCATCAACGTCACCAAGGCACTTGTGCGTGACTATGACAAGCTGTGTACAGGTTGCGGATATCGCGAAAAGGACGGCCACTTCCTCTGCAGAGTCTGCAGCAGAAAGAATTCCGATGCCCCCGGGCAGATGGTGAATTTAGGCAAGGGGCATGGCTGAGAGACCCAACCGCATCGAACAGGCCCACCTCGCTGAGGCAGAACGCTGGAATTGCACGGCCGAGACCGGCCGACGCCCACAGACACACTGTCAGTACTGTTCGATATGGGGAGGAGATTGGCCGGTGTGCACGGGGTGCCCGTTCGGCCCGGGATGTAAAACCTTTTATCGGTGGTGCAAGGCAGGGCCTGCAGAAAGGCGGGTAATTGCCGTGGAAATGACACAGAAAGCATGTGAGGCAAGATGAACCCCAAACTTCTCAACCCAATCACAATTTCAGAAGCGGTGAAGAACCGTGGAGACGTTATTTTTGAGAACCCCGCCGGCTACGATCTCAACATCGTGGGTATCCGCTCAAACGACATGACGGCCAACACCTTCAATGATTTTCTCAGCATCTTCTACAAGCTCAGGGACCGATGGATTTTTTTCGCCTTCCCGGCCACCACCGACCCCGGACTGTTCTGGCGCAAAAACCCCATGAACGTGAGAGGCACAGCCATCATCGTGCCGGGCCAATACCGGAGCGCTTACAGTATTGGCACCCATCACGACTACCCTGCCCTCCAGCAAACCGGTGAGCTTACTGTCTGGAGGGATGCCGATAGAGACAGAGTCCTGGATACGGGCCCTGACGTTTACAAAGAAACCGGCCATTTCGGCTGCAACATCCACCGAGCCAGTTTTCACCTCCTCAGCAGCCGTGTGGACAAGTGGAGCGCCGGGTGCCAGGTAATCCAAGACCCCACACACTTCATGTTTTTTATGAAGCTCTGCGAGATGGCCGCAGCCTCTTTCGGCAACTCGTTCACCTACACCCTACTCCTTGAGGATGAGATATGAACCTCAAATCCATCATTACCAAAGTCGGATCCAGTCTTGTCCGTGAAGTGGTCCCCGGTGGCGGCCTGTTCCTCGATGCCGTCAACGCCTTCCTGCCCGACGACAAACAACTCGGCAAAAATGCCACGGGCAACGACATCCAAACCGCCGTCGGCGCCCTGCCCCCTGAACAACGCGCCCAGCTCCTCAGCCGTGAGTATGACGTGGAGATTGCCGAGATCGAGACACATGGACGCACCCAGGAGGCCATGGCAAAAGCGGACATCGCCCGGGCCTCCACCCGGCCCCAGGTCGCCATCATGATGGCAAAGGTCGTGGCCTTTGCCATTATCACCATGGTTTCCATCTGGGCCGTGGCCGTCCTCCGCAACAACACCGAAACCCTTATGGTTCTTGCCAATTCAAGCGCACTGGTCCTCACAATCCTCGGAACCCCCACCCTGCTCCTGCGCTCCTATTTCGGTATGCGGACCAAGGAAAAAACCGCCGGCCAGGAAGCCGGCCCTGCTCGCAACCCTCTGGTGGAGATGATCGGGGCATGGCGGGCAAAATGAACACACTCAAAATCGTAACCGCCGCTCTCACCATTACGGCCTTCACCATAGGCGATGGAATTCTAACGGCCCTGGTGATCCTGGCGGCTATATCAAAATGGGGGTGACCCATGGAACAGCACAAAATGGATATAGAGGTTATCGGCTGGCTGGCGTGCTTTGTTATCGGGATCATCATTTTTATCATAAGTAACGGAGCACCAATCCAATGAAATTTATAGATTATCAATCGGCTGCAGCCGCCACATGCCTGCCCCTGTGTTTTTCAGGCGCCTACCTCCGCCCCGGCCTTCTTAATGAGGCTGGTGAGATCTGCGGTCAATTCAAACGCCTCGTAAGGGGTGACATCCAATTCGACACCGCCAAGCACCTGGCCGCCAAGGAGATCGGAGACGTGTTGTGGTATGTCGCCATGTGGGGCGCTTTTAAAGGCATCGACACAGAGGACATCTCATTGCGGGCCGAGCTGTACCACCCGCGTATCGATTCGGTTTCTGAACTGGAAGAGCTCGCCGCCGACATTGTGGCCGATGTCTGTATTTTTCGTATGGCACCCACCCACTCGCAGCTCACCGGCCTTCTTCTGAAACTCGAAAAACTGGCCAATGCCATCGGCTTTTCGTTGCACGAGGTTGCCGTGCTCAATCAGAAAAAGCTGAAAGACCGCAAACACAGGAATGTCATCCAGGGGATGGGTGATGTCCGGTAAGGGAAAAGCGCCCCGGAAACCATGGCCGCCTGTCGGCAAGCTCCGCACCTTCACCCTGGAACAGGGCGAATTCATCCGTACGCATTGCTCCGACTATACAAACGCTGAGCTTGCCGATCTTGTAAACGAAAACTTCGGCACGTCTTTCACGCCGACACAGGTCTCATCCTTCATAAGCAACCGCGGGTTTCATACAGGGCGGGACACGACATTCAAGAAGGGGCAGCGGCCATGGAACGACGGGACCAAAGGTCAAGGCGTTTCTCGTCCGAACTCAGGCTCATTCAAGGCGGGCATCATTCCAAAGAGCAGGCGCCCCATCGGCTCAGAACGGATCGATTCAAAGGACGGCTATACCATTGTCAAAACGGCAGAGATCAACCCCAAAACCGGCATGCCATGGTGGAGACCAAAGCACGTTCTTCTCTGGGAACATCACCACGGCCCCGTACCACCCGGTCACAACGTGCAATTCATCGACGGCGACCGTTCAAACATCGTCATCGAAAACCTTGAGTTGATCAATAAGGCGGTCAACGCCATTCGCAACAAGATGGGATTTTCCCGGGTTGAGTCGGAACTCAAGCCCCTGGTGACGACCACAGCCAAGCTGCTCCATGCCACTTATAAAAGAAAGAAGGAAAATGAAAAATAAACTCACAGATTTGAACGACCACCTGTTTAGACAGCTTGATCGGCTGAGTGACAACGGACTCAAAGGCAAGGACCTGGACAGGGAGATTGTCCGGTCCAATGCCGTCTCGACACTCGCCAAGGAGATCATTGCAAACGGCGACCTGGTACTCAAAGCCCATGTTGCCGTTGGGAGAAAACTGCTGCCGAGCACCAAGCTGCCAGCCATGATTGGAGATAGAAACGATGTGGAATGAAGAACCCAAGCCCGAAGAGGACGAGGAGACGGACCCCTGGGAAGAGTGGAGCGAGCTGTATTTTTAGGAGGGTGACGATGACAAGCCGACCGGCGCACCAAGCCCTCTCGCGCAACATGCGAATCAAGATCACCCGTGCACTCCTCTGAGGCTATTCGACCAGCGCCGCCGGGAAGCGGTACGGGATATCTAAAAGCGGTGCATGGTGGGTGTTCCTGAAAACCGTCAATGGTCTGTTTCTGGACCATGAGCGGGAGGGGCTTTCCACCATGGATGATTACCGCAAAAAGTGGAAGGCCGTTGGCGGGCACTGCCTCAATCTCTGAACGATCGTCTAGCGGAAAACGCTCAAGCGCCCCATTAATAAAGGATGCAGCGTATCATTTTTTATAAGGAACGAATCGATGCCTGATTTTAAGAACAAATTGATCGAAGTGTGCACCGAATGTGGCCGGGCTTGCTGCTGGCAAGGTCAGTTCATGTGCTCAGAAAGTCTCGGTGCTGACACCGAACTAAAAACTGTAGCTGAACTCCAGGCCAAAGATTACGGCGAAAGCGAAGACTATTGGAGTGATGAACGCCTCTCCCTCTTGTTTGGGGATCCGGCACCGCATGGATACCGGGAAGACGCAAGGCTGGAGAAAAACCAATGAAAGAACGACCTATCCTCTTCGGCCCTGCCATGGTCAGAGCCATCCTTAATGGACGAAAGACGCAGACACGCAGAATCGTCAAGCCGCCCTTTGAGCTCCATGCCAACGGGTACCTGACGCGCCCCGGAAAAACTGAACGCCTGCAGCCCTACCCTTGCCCGTATGGACAGGTGGGTGAACGATTATGGATCCGGGAGCGATTCCGGCTTTGGGAGCCTGATAACTGTATATGCGCAGGCCCCTTCTGTGGTTGCCCTTCGCCTGGCACGCCAATCTATTTCGCTGACACGGGCGACGACGAGGGGGCGTTCCAGTGGAAGCCATCAATTCATATGAACAAAGAGTTCTCTCGGCTCACTCTGGAACTGACAGGGATACGGATACAATACCTTCAGGATATTTCCACAAAAGACGCCATCTCTGAAGGGTTGGAGCCCACCCTTGTCGGTGTCTATGACAACCGCTGGAAAAATGGTGGGTACGGCCCACGCCAAATCTACGCAGACCCCAGGTGGGCTTTCAAGTGGCTTTGGAATGGTATCAACCAGAAACGCGGCTACGAATGGGAAAGCAACCCCTTGGTTTGGGTTGTGGATTTCAAGGTAATGGAGATGGAGGGGTGAGGAGAAGAAAGCGAGATGTACGATGGACGAACGCCCGTACCTATTGGCGAAGCACGATGTCGGTCGAAGTGTGCAATTTTTCGATGGTAGAGTGGTTCTACAAAGCTGAAAAACAATACCCCCACTTCAAGCGTTGGCCCTGGGACATGATCGCCGAATATTTCACCCACGAATAAGGGCGATGCCTCCCATACAACATATGCTCGGTCGATTGGGCGGTTTGTGTTGAGATGAGGCCGTTTTCTCAGAGTGACCTTATAAGGACGAATAAGATGGAATTAGTCACGCTCAATAACGATAAGCCGGTAACAACATCTTTAAAAATTGCAGAGAAATTTGGAAAGAGGCACGACAACGTCACTCGCGCAATTGAGACTTTGCTTGCCAGCAAATCGGTCCAAGAGAAAACAAAATCAGGGCTCCTCAAAATTGAGGGCGTTGAAATCATAAAGAAAAACGCTATTGGCGGCGAGGTAAAACGCTTATTCTACCACCTTGACCGCGAGGCTTTCACCCTCCTGGCCATGGGCTTTACGGGAGAGAAGGCTCTCAACTTTAAACTCGACTACATGGCCGCCTTTAACGCCATGGAGGAGCGGGTGAAAAGCCTTACACCCGCACTCCCGGACTTCTCCAACCCTGTAGATGCTGCCCGTGCTTGGGCCGATGCCAAAGAGGCTGAGCAAAAAGCCATCACCCACGCCGAAAAACTCGAAAATGAGAACCGGAAGGCTCGTCCCAAAGTGATCTATTACGACTGGGTGGCCAACGCCCCCGACACCATGAGCATGAACCAAGCCGCGAAGTTGATGAACATTAAGGATGTCGGCAGGGTTAACCTCTATAAAAAACTCAGGGAGTGGGGAATCATCATGCCGGGTGGAACCGAGCCCTACCAGAGATACATCAACCAGGGCTGGTTCAAAATGGAAGATGTGACGAAGGAGACCAGCAGGGGGATCCGGCTATTCCCCACCACGAGGGTTACCAGAAAAGGGCTTCAGAAGATTTACGGGATGTTTCTGGAGGAGGGTCAGCTTGACTTGGTAATTGTGTCGGGGAAGCCAATTTCATTGGGCCATAAATTTTAATCATAGCATACCACCCTTTTTACGATTAATTTTTATTTCTATATTTAACAATACCCTCAAATTCATCAACAGTAATGATTTTGACGTTTCTCTCTTTGGCCTTTTGAAGCTTTACGGGTCCTGCATTGGGGCCCACACACAAATACTTGAGATGTTTCGTTACAGATCGGACAGGGTTAAAACCAACAGAAACGGCCCGCTCTTCAAGGGCGTACTTTTCTTTAATTGAAAAGCCGGTAAAGCAGATTTCTTTTAACCGTGATTTGGGCATATATGTATCGTTATTATAAAGCCAACCCCACCCTTTTCCGTCTGGTAAAGATTTCATCTCTTCCTCGGAAAATTGGGCACCTTTAACCTGCAATATTCTTTTGGCCAATTCGCTTGGCATAGGTCCTCCGTGTGTATTTAAAGGGTTAACCACAAGCGGCAGTATGACCGGCTTTCTGATTTAATATTTTTAATTGGATAATCAATAGGATACCACAACAAAATGACAGGCGCGATAAAAAAAACCGTTGAAATATCAAGGGGCTGCTGGTATTCTAAAGATGCTGAAAACCTAAGTACGTCAAAGCGGACGTTAAGCGCTTTTTTTGTTGTCGCATCTAAAAACCCGATTTGCGTCAAGATGCCGGTATCCGTGAGGACCGGGAATAACCTATTTAGGTTTTCAGCACATCTTGGCGCATTTTTGTTTTTGGAGGACATCATGCACAAGAAACAAGATTCAAGCCTAACCCCCTCCCCACCTGTCTCTCAGTTTCAATTTGGCGTTCACGGTGTCAGGGTCGTGATCATCAACGGTGAACCCTGGTGGGTCGCAAAAGATGCTTGTGACGTGCTGGAAATTAAAAATGCACGAAGTTCCTTAGCTCTCCTCGACGATGACGAAAAAAATAGCGTCCATATTATGGACGGTACTCCGGGAAACCCCGAAAAAACAGTCATCAACGAACCCGGCCTTTATACCCTCATCCTCAAATCCCGCAAGCCCGAAGCCAAAGCCTTTAAACGGTGGATCACCCACGAGGTCCTTCCCCAAATCCGAAAAACCGGTCGCTACGCCGTAGCCGATAATTATCCGCCCATGAGCCTCGATCCCATGGCAGTGATTCGAGCGGCCGAGGAGGCGTGCGCAGAGATCGGGCTGGGTCCGCGGGCAAGCCTGGTGGTCGCCCGAAAATTCGGGGTCAAAATTGGGACGCCGAAAAAACTGTTGCCCGTGATCCCTCCGTACACCCGCAAGGTGTATGAAATTACGGGCCCCGCCCCCCCCAGCCGTAAACAGCAGGGAGAAAAAATCGGTGCTTCAATCCGGGCCCGGCGGAAGCGTCTCAAAATGACAGCTGTCGAGCTGGGCCGGCAGGCTTTCCCGGGGCGTACCCGTGATTCGTCTGCAGGCCTGATCTGCCGTATGGAAAAGGGGCAATCACTTTCCGAAAAAAAACTCGCCGCAATCAATGCCGTGCTGGGCGATGAGATGCCACCGGAGTTACGAACCCAGGAGCTGACCGTCGCCTCCTCTATCATTGACCGATTCCCTTTTATCCCCGACCTCTGCAAAATCGATCTGTACTGTGACAAACATGCGCGGAACGAAAGGGAGCGGTTAATGCCGGTTCGGAAGCTCGCAGTAGATGTATTCGAGGCGTGGGTGTAGCAGCACAAAAAAAACAAAATCGTGAGGTGAACCATGGATTCGACAAACGAAGAACCCCGAACCGTTTCACGTATGGTTTTTGAGAGGATGCACAGCGACCTGTCTTCCAGCCTTGCCTGTATCGACTACCTGGCTTCGCTGCTGAGCAGTGACAAGCCCCCTGAGGACGTCGATATCATCGTTTCGATCATGAAGGAGCTTATGATGTATGCCCAAGATCGAATGGATGTATACCGGACACATGCGATCCACTGATTTCTTAAAGAAGTATCACCACGACCAAATGATTCATGCGCCCTGCCCCGTGATACGGGGCGGGGCTTGATTGAAAGAGGAAGTCCACAGATTGGCCTGCACACCCAGACATATGATATTATATTCACGTAACCCATACCGGTTACGGGGAGGTGAATATATGTCAGGGAGTGTGCACAAGGGCGGGGACGGCAGCGTCTTTATTCGCTGGTACGATCCATTAGCCAAAAAACAGACCAATATATACCGAGACCGGCGCGGGGAAAAATTTTACACGAGAAAACAGGCGAAGAAAGCCCTGGCCATCATGCAGGGAGAGGTGGAGAGGGGACAGTTTGATATCCGGTTATACGCAAATAAAACCTCGCCGGTCGTGGAGTACCTTTATAAATGGCATGAAGTTGAGCGGCCAAACTGGTCGCGGGCCACGACCAAAGGGTATATGAGCTACATCAAAAATCACCTGGCACCATTCTTCGCCCAGTCCGACCTGTCCCTTCATGAGGTCAGGCTGTCCACCCTCAAGCAGCTGCTCAACGGCCTGAAATCAATTTCCGGCGATCCGTTATCGGGAAAAATGAAATTCAACATCATGACCTGTCTCCACACCTGCCTGGACTATGCCTGGAGAGACGGCGAAATCCCTGCCATACCGCCATTCCCTAAACGTCGGGACTACAGAATCCAGAAAAAGACCATCAAATGGTTGCCGGAAGACCGCCAGGCCGTGGTGATGGAGCATATCCCAGAGGCGCACCAGCCGATATTCAGGTGGATGCAGATGCACGCCCGCCGAAACGCCGAGGCCATCGCCCTCCACCGGGAGGATTACCAAGACGGTGTCTTTTATGTGTGCCGTTCGGTGTCGGCTAACAGGGTCGTGAAATCAACCAAGACCACCACAGAATATGTTACCCCCATGGTCGACGCATACCGGCCCTACCTCGACCAAGCCCTCCACTCACCCATCATATCAAAATACATGTTCACCAACCGGCTCTCCCGGTCCGAGGGGAAACGTTATACACATGGTGTTCTGACGAGAATCTGGAAGGCTGCATGCGCAAAGGCGGGGGAAGATATCCCGCTGTATGATGGTACACGCCACAGCAGGGCATGCCAGCTACTCAATGAACATGGTCTATCCCTGACGGATGTGCGGACTGTTCTGGGGCATGCTGATCTGAGGTCAACCGAGCAATATGCACATACTACCATCGCACGGAAAAAAGAATTGATGGAGGGAAAAGTGGTTCGAATATCAGTAATTAAGGATGGATAAAAAGTATCCAATCAACGCAAAAAGGGCACCGATTTGGTGCCCTTTTTTGTGCAGTTTTTGAGCTGTTTCTGAGCTGTATTTCAGTTTGTAACAGCCTGAAAACATTAGATATATGGCGGAAGCACATGGGAATCGAACCCACCCGGGACGGTGTTAACGCCCCACACCGGATTTGAAGTCCGGGAGCATCACCAGAACGCTGCGTGCTTCCATGCGTTTCAGTGTGTGTTTTCGTGCGAGACCTTACCCGCAATATGGTGACGTTGTCAACGTTTTTCAAGGGCCCTGCCGGGCTTTTTTCCCGTTGAAACGCGGCCGCCCATCGGGTAATGTCGAGGGATATTGTTAAGGGAGCTGAAGGGCCCGACCCGACAGGATGCTTTGTACCCATCATGACAGCCCGCCTTACCCAGACAGTTCGAAAGCCCGACGACGTTGCAACCCTCGCCGACACAGGCTCTTTTTCTGTGACACAAAACCTACCACATGGGAGCATGACATCCATGATCAATACAGACCGATTGACCGAACGATTTATCCGCTTTGCCGAAACCGACAGCCCCTCACGCAGTGAAAAAGCCATGGCCGATATGCTGGCAGAGGAGCTCAAGGCCCTGGGTGCCGAGGTCTCCTTTGACGACGCCCACGCCGGGTGCGGAAGCCAGACCGGCAACCTCTTCGCCCGGTTTTCCGGCACCGTGGACGCGGCTCCCATGCTGCTCAGCGGCCACATGGACACCGTGGTTCCCGGTGAGGGCATCCAGGTGGTCCTTGAAGACGGGGTATTTCGAAGCGCCGGGGATACGGTTCTGGGAGGGGACGACAAGAGCGCCCTTGCCATTATCCTGGAAGTGATGGAAACCCTCACCGAAAAAAACCTGCCCTGCCCCCCCGTTGAAATTGTCTTTACCGTCTGCGAAGAGATCGGGCTCCTGGGGGCCAAGCATTTCGACACCAAGAAGCTAAAATCGGACATGGGGTACATCCTGGATTCCAAGGACACCGAGGCCGTGGTGACCAACGCCCCCTTTGCCGTGCATTACACGGTTACGGTCCACGGAGTATCCGCCCACGCCGGGATGGAACCTGAAAAGGGAGTCAGCGCCATTGCCGTGGCATCAGACGCCATCACCCGCATCACCTGCGGCCGCATCGACTCGGAGACCACCTGCAACATCGGAAAAATCGAAGGGGGCTCTGCCACCAACATCGTGCCGGACCGTGTGGAAATCACCGGTGAAGCCCGAAGCCACAGCAAAGAAAAGCTCGATGCCATCGTGGAGAGCATCCACACCGCCTTCCGTGAGGCCGTTGTCCATGCAGGCGGAGGCGACGACGAGACCCTTCCCCGCTTTGAAATCGATGTGAACGAAGATTTCCCCGGCACCAGCGTGCCCCACGACCACGCCGTGGTCGCCCTGGCCCAGGAAGCGGGCAAGGCCCTGGGCCGCACCATCGTCACCCAGCGTGTAGGCGGGGGCTCCGATGCCAACGTCTTCTTCGGTAAAGGGATCACCGCAGGGGTCCTGGGCACGGGCATGACCGATGTCCACACCGTCAACGAATCCATCACCCTCGCAGACATGACCGCATGCGCCGAGCTTCTCTGCACCATTCTCGGCAACCACGCCAAGCAGGGAGCCTGATCATGCACCTCCACATGGACTGTTTTTCCGGCCTCAGCGGAGATATGGCCCTGGGCGCCCTCATGGACCTGGGGGTGCCGGTGGACTGGCTCAAGGAGCAGCTCACCCCGCTCCTTGAGGACCGGTTCGACATCACCTGTGAACAGGTTCTCAAACGAGGCATCCACGCCGTGAACGTCACCGTGCACGATCACAGCCATGCCCACCACCACGGGGACCATCACCATCATCACGCCCTGGATTACCGAAAAATCCGGCACCTCATCCAGGGGTCTCCTTTAAAGGGCGCGGTAAAGGAGCGGGCCCTTTGCGTGTTCCACCGCATTGCCGTGGCCGAAGCCAAAATCCATGGATGCGACATCGACACCGTTCACTTCCACGAAGTGGGGGGCATCGACGCCGTAGCAGACATCGTGGGCGTGATCCTGGCCCTGGATTACCTGGCCGTGACAACGGTCTCCTGCTCTCCCCTGCCCCTGGGAAGCGGCACAGTGACCTGCGCCCACGGCGAGCTGCCCGTACCGGCCCCGGCCACCCTGGAGATCCTCAAAGGGATTCCTGTCTACGGAAACGATGCCGGATGCGAGGTCCTCACCCCCACGGGCGCGGCCCTGGCCGCCGAGCTGACAGACCACTTTGGCCCCATGCCCGAGCGGGTGATGGCTGCCGTGGGCTACGGAGCGGGAAAACGTGAGACCAAGGGCCTCCCCAACCTTGTGCGCATGGTGCTCTGCGAGACGTCCGAATCGGCCGACACCGTGGTGGAGCTCTCCTGCAACATCGATGACATGAGCCCGGAGATCCTCGGCCATGCCATGGAAACCCTGCTACATGCCGGGGCACTGGATGTCTGGTTCACCCCCATCCAGATGAAAAAAAACCGGCCCGCCAGCCAGCTTTCCTGCCTCTGCCGGGAAGAGGACCGAAAACACCTCACGGAAAAGATCCTTTCCGAGACCACCACCATCGGGATCCGCTGGCAGCGCCTCAGCCGCACCACCCTGACCCGAAAGGCCATCACCCTGGCCTGCCCCTCCGGGGAAGTGGCCGCCA
The DNA here is from genome assembly GCF_900101345.1 of Desulfoluna spongiiphila. GTDB lineage: Bacteria > Desulfobacterota > Desulfobacteria > Desulfobacterales > Desulfolunaceae > Desulfoluna > Desulfoluna spongiiphila. The sequence continues at coordinate 169,455 of NZ_FMUX01000009.1, forward strand.
AAGAGGTGACGCTCCCGGGTGGTTCACGTCGGATCACCCCGGAATACGAGGCATGCAAAGCCCTGGCCGAACAAAAGGGATGCTCCCTGGCTGAGATCTACACCGAAGCCTCTGGTGCCGCACAGGCCCTGCTGGGCTAAACGATGCCTCCGGCGGCCCTGCCGGGGGCCAAACTTTTAAAAAGTTTGACAAACAGGCCTTGCAAACGATTATGTCTTATAGAACGTTGTCGACAAGCCGAGTGCTTCACATTTAACAGACATGAACCGCCTTCTGCGGCCCCCCGCCTAAGGGGCTGAGCCGCAGAAGGCGGTGCAATCGAGAAGTTTTTACGGCCTGTGGCGCCGTAGCGTTCTTACCGTCACGAGGGTTATGACGTCTGGGTAAACGAAACCAGACGAATAAACGCGCAGGCGGAAGATCTTTAAAAAGCGCCCCGCCAAAGGCAACGGAACAGTTGCACGAAACAGGTTATACAACCATCACAAAAGGACTGACATGATGCGGCTCTCTGACAAGCACATTCTCTTACTTGCCACGGGCTTCGGCTCCGGCAAAGCCCCCTTCTCCCCCGGAACCTTCGGCAGCGCCGCCGCCCTGCCCTTCTGCGCCCTCATCTGGCTCTCCGGCCTTGCCTTTGGTACGCCCTTTTCGTTCCTCCTCGTCACCGCCCTTGTGATCATCTCTGTGGTGGTGGCCGAAGAAGCCGTGAAACTCCTGGGGGAAAAAGACCCCTCCTGCGTGGTCATCGACGAGTTTGCAGGCATGTTCGTTACCTTTGCAGGGGTTACCCTCACATGGAAAGTGGCCCTGGCCGGTTTTCTTCTCTTCCGATTCTTCGATATCCTCAAACCCGTCCCCGTCCGCACCCTGGAAAAGGTCCTGCCCGGCGGCGCCGGTGTGGTCATGGATGACGTGGCTGCAGGCATCATGGCAGGCCTTGTTCTTCAGATCGGGATCCGGGTGCTGGGATAAAATCAGGGTATGGGTCGTCACATGTGCCTCCGGCGGACCTGCCGGGGGCCGAACTTTTGAAAAGTTTGCCAAACAGGTCAAACGACCTGAATCGGTGCATTCAAACGTGTTTGTTTTGCAGTAGATTCTGCTTCAGGTTGGTGGAAGCCGTCGCTTACCAGAACACCGCCGGGATTTGACCCGAGGAACGAGGGGCAAAGCCCGGGGGTAACCTGCTTTCAAGGTGGCACACCTTGCCGCCGGAGGCATGCTTTTGACTTTTTCTCATACGTATCCTGGACTCTGTGGGTCGTCCAACCATCGAAGGCACAAGCCGGGCAGTTAGCGGTTTATTCACCCAAACCCCTTGTGCACCAGCGTTGTTCATTTGCAACGATGATCGCCCTGCTCCTTTACCCAGCAGCACCTCCCCTGTGACGTAGTACTTCTTCCCTCACAGAGAACCCCTAATTTGGCATTTCGAGGTGAAATCCATTCTGATATGATGGGCCAATAATACGGCCCCTATGCGCCGCACACGACGCAGCTGAAAACATATTAACCGGTGGAAACCCTTGATTTCCGCACAAAGGACTGACCATGAAATCACAACTCGACGCCACGGATCGTACCCTGATCAAACAGCTCAGCATCGACGGCCGCATGCCGGTAAACAAGCTGGTGGAGCACCTGGGCGTCACCCCGCCCACCCTTTACTCGCGGATGAAGCGCATGCTCAACTCCGGGGTGCTCAAAATCGCCGGGCTCATCGATATTTTCAAAACCGAAGACCTCATCATGGCCATTGTGGCCTTTAAGATCGTCGACGGCACCAAACTGGAAGAGAGGCTGGAACAGATCTCCAAGCTCAAACAGGTCCACTCGGCCATGGTGGTCACAGGACGGTTTGACATTTTCATTGAGGTGGTGGTGCCGGAAATGCCCGCGCTGTATGAGTTCATGACCAAGGACCTTCCCGCCCTGGGGGATATCGAGTCCTGCGAATCCTTTGTGGTGATGAAGGCCAAGAACAAATGGGTCCTTCCCAAAAGCACCAATGACTGGTTTGACCAAGTGTGAGCCCCACGGCTGCACAAAAGAAAAAACACTGAGAGGCGGATCCGTAAAACGGTCTGCCTTTTTTGTTTTGTAAGCAGGCAGCTGTCTCAGGGGGTCAAGGTGCCCTCCTTGCCTGCTGGAGCGCCGCACTCCTGTGCGGACTAGAAAGCCGCACCGGAGTGCGGCGCTCCGTTTCGGTCGATCTTTTTTCGGTTTTTGTAAAGATCGCGGACGAATCGATCCCCCCCAGCGTCATTCAAGGCGAACGATGAAAGCCTCTTTATTAAACCCGGCGCTATAAAATCGAGCAAACGGTTGCTCCCGGCAACGTCGCCGGAAACTGAGTTGAACTGAATCGCTTCTTATAACTGCGTCATGCCCCGGCACACCAGCCGTCCCACAACTTTTGCGTTGACAGAAAATTCCGTCGGGTTCATATTAACTACCATGGTAGTTAACAATATTATCCCACAAATCACAGCCCTGGGATTTTCCGAGTACGAAGCCAAAGCTTACGTGCATCTCTTGTCCGTGCAACCGGCCTCAGCGTACGAACTTTCCCAGGCATCAGGTATTCCGTCTTCCAAGATCTATGAGATCCTGGGGCGCCTTGTTGAAAAACGCGTTGTCTTTGTGGAAGGCGAAGGACGCAAGAAAAAATACGTGGGCACACCGCCCGAGGAGTTCGTGGAGAGCAGGCGCCGCTTTTTCCACCGGACCTTCGACTCCCTTGAAGAGGGCCTCAAGCAGCTCCCGGTCAAGGTCGATGATGTCTCCTTCATCTGGAACATCACAGAGTACGACTTTCTCATCGACAAGGCCGAGCGGATGATCGAAGGGGCCAGTGAAAGCCTGTTGCTCTCCACCTGGCCCGACGAAGCGGGCACCCTGGAACCCGCCCTGTCCCAGGCCGAAGCCCGTGGAGTCCGCATTGCCACCGTTCACTTCGGAGAGATTAAAACAGCGGCGGGCCGCATCTTCGAACACCCCATCGAGGACACCCTCTTTGAAGAGAAAGGGGGGCGGGGGTTTGTGCTGGTGACAGACGCCACGGCGGCCATTGTGGCCACCATCACCAACACCAACCGCGTGGAGGGGGCGTGGAGCCTCAACCAGGGATTCATCACCCTGGCCGAGGACTACATCAAGCACGACATCTACATCATGAAGATCGTCCATCGCTTTGACGAAAAACTCCACAGCACCTTCGGAGACCGCTATCACCACCTGCGGGATATCTTTAACGACGACGACTTGACGTAAGGAACGATACAAAAGCGATGCCTCCGGCGGCAAGGTGAGCAACCTTGAAAGCTGGTTTCCGCTACCCTTTAACAGACCCAATCAAAAACCAAGGAGACTTCCATGCAGATATACATTGACGGCAACTGGGTTGGCAAAGAGGACGCAAAAATCTCGGTCTTTGACCATGGGCTGCTTTACGGAGACGGGGTCTTCGAAGGCATCCGCATCTACGGCGGAACAATTTTCAGACTGAAAGAGCACGTACGAAGGCTGTACGACAGCGCCCGTGCCATCCTGCTCACCATCCCCATGGAAGAAGAGGAGATGGCGACCCTCCTCTGCGAGGCGGTGGCCAAAAACAACAAAACCGACGGGTACATCCGCCTCGTCATCACACGGGGGATGGGCGACCTCGGTATCAACCCTGCCACCTGCAGCACGGCATCGGTCATTGTCATCGTGGATGACATCAGCCTCTACCCCGAAGAGCACTACACCAAAGGCATCAAGGTAATCACCGCCTCCACCAGACGAAACAGCCCGGATGCTGTGGACCCGAGAATCAAATCCCTGAACTACCTCAACAACATCATGGCCAAGCTGGAGGCCCAGCAGGCCGGATGCCTCGAAGCCATCCTCCTCAACCGGGAAGGCAAAGTGGCCGAGTGCACCGGGGACAATATTTTCTACCTCCGTGACGGCGTTCTCTTTACCCCCGCATCCGATCAGGGAGCCCTCAAGGGCATCACCCGGGATGCCGTCATCGAAGCGGCGGAAGGCATCGGCATGGAGACCAGGGCAACCCCCACCACCCAATACGATCTCTACACCGCCGATGAGTGCTTCCTCACCGGAACCGCCGCCGAAATGATCCCCGTCACCACCATCGACGGCCGCAGCATCGGAGACGGTACCCCCGGCCTCGGCACGGCAAAGGTTCGGGAGGCCTTTCAGGCCTTGATACAAAAAGAGATCTAACCCGGACATTTTCAAAACACAAAATGTAATCCACGGTTTTCGGTTCGATCCCCTCACCCTTCGGGCGAGCCGGGTGCATCCATTTTCTGCGTTATCAGAGCGTTGAGGTAAGCCACATCATCTGCAGCTCTGATGCCTTGAAAATGGGGGCACTCGACTCGTAAAACGTCCGGGTTAGAAACGCCGCATCGTTTTGAATGTGGGCAGCCGAAATCAAAACTGACGATCAACCGCCCTGCTCTTTTCCGTTGTCGAAAAGGCGAGAAGCACATACGCACTGCGCAATGCGTTACACAATCCATTCCATTACCCACCATATTGTGTAGACAATTACACAACCCCTAACCCCATCCCCACGCTAATCAATCCTAATCATAGACATATTTCAACCACCTGACATGGCATATATTTTGCGGATTAAGTAAACTCGAACCAAAGACAAGGCCTCCTATAATCAATAAGGGAGGCCTTCAGCGTTTGCTACCAAGTCGTCAAAAGTAACAATGACAGACAACTACCCCGGATATTTCAGGAGAGAATGACCATTCCAAGGCAATACTATTTCATTACGAATAGTTACTGCGAAAAATCCAGATATTTCAAAAATACAAAATGTAACCCATGGTTTTCTGATCGTCTCACCCTTCGGGCGAGACGAGCGCACTCGACTCATGAAATATCCGGGCTAAAACCCGTTCAGCGGCAAAAGGCAGCAAGACACGCTGCCTTTGCCATCACGTCAAAAACAGCCTGAGCGTGCTTATGCGCACGCTCACTCCCCCCCTTACCCCATGGTCAAATAAAGGAGCCATACCCCCATGAACAGACCGATCCGGATTTTATGTTTCATCGCTGCGCTCTTGATTGCCTGCGGCTCAGCGTACGCAACGCCCTACACCTTCGAAATGGGAGGAGAGTCATCCATTGACGTCACAAAAACAACTCAAGGCCTGTCCATGTGGACGGACATATACCAATCGGTTTCATCCCAGGCGTTTTTACTGGATGTAGGAGACTCCTTTACATTCAAATTTGCACGGATGGGAACCGACGAGAGCTGGATCAATGAGGACGACCTCAAACCCATGGAGGTAACGGCGTACCTGGACTTTGACATGCCGGACATAACCCAGGATATTTCCGGAGAATCCACTGGGTTTTCGGGAAAATTCGAGTTCAATCAAGGCTGGCAGGTCATCTGGGATGACCCTGTGTATGTGGGCTTCGGGGATGGGGGGCGATTCGCCATCGAACTAAGCGACGCCACATTCTCAAGCTCCATGTGGACAGGCCCCCACGGCCCCTGCTGGAGCGAAGGCGACGCCGACATCTTTGCCACGGTCACCCTGGAAGCAGCACCTTCACCGACAACGGCCCCGGTTCCCGAACCGGCCACCGCTGTTCTCCTCGGCCTTGGAGTAGGCCTCCTGGGGGTAACCCGGCTTAAAAGAAAAAAAGCGTCCGAGAACTGATGCCTTTTAAGGGTACAACGACTCCGTAATAAAAAAGCCTCCGGCAAAACTGCCGGAGGCTTTTTTATTTGTGCGGTTTTACAACCACGCCTACCCCGTGCCCGCACCTCCCGGGCGATTGAGCACCAGCTGAAGGTTGGCCAGGGACCGTTCGGCAAACTGGGCTTCACAGCAGGCAAGATAGAAAAGCCACTTGCGTTTGAACACCTCATCGAACCCCAGCACGGCGAGCTTGTCGGCATTGACCAGAAAGCGTTCGCGCCAGGCCTTGAGGGTTCGGGCGTAATGGGGCCCGATGTTTTCAAGGTGCTCCACGATAAACTGCGACGATCGGGTCATGGCCTTGCTGAGCACAGACAGGGAAGGCAGGTGGCCCCCGGGGAACACATGACGCTGAATCCAGTCCTCGTGGGTCCGGTACGCCTCATACCGCTGGTCCGGTACGGTAATCACCTGCAGCACCACACGCCCCTCGGGCGTTAAAAGCCTGTCGCACTGCCTGAAAAACGTCTCAAGGTACTTGTGCCCTACGGCCTCCAGCATCTCAATGGAAACAATCCTGTCAAACCTGCCGGACATCTGCCTGTAATCCTTGATGAGCAGTGTAACGCGATCTTCCAGTCCCGCCTCCTTCACCCGTTGCAGTGCAAAGGCATGCTGGGCTTCGGACAGGGTGATACCCGTCACCCGACATCCGGTGCGCCTTGCCGCCTCCACGGCAAAGGAACCCCACCCAAACCCAATCTCCAGTATATGATGGTCCTTTGAAATCTGAGCCTTGTCGATGAGGTGGTGTAATTTGGCCTTCTGGGCCGTCTCCAGGCTCTCCTGTGGATCACCCCCATGGAGTGCCGCCGAGTACGTCATGGTCTCGTCCAGAAACAGGGCAAAAAAATCATTGCTCAAATCGTAGTGTTGCCGGATATTCCTCCGACTGCCCGTCAAGGTGTTGTGGCGGGCCCTGTCCATAAAGCGCCCCACCCCATGGGCCAGCCAGGCAAGGGGCAGCTGAGAATCCGTTGCCGTATCCATATTGCGGATAAGAATCCGTATCAAATCGGAAGGATTGTCACTTGTCCACAATCCCTCCATGAAACTCTCCCCGAAACCGATGTCACTTCCGAAGACCACACGGGAATAAAACCTGGGATCGGTGATCACCAGATTTGCCTGAAGGGAAGCCGAGGCATCACCAAAAACCTTCTGCACGACGGGTGAATTGCTTTTCGAAGGCCCCGGGAACCGCACCGTCACGCACCCGTTGGTGATGCGGTGAAGCAACCCCATCACCTGTTTTTTGCAAAGACGCTCCATCAGGGACCCGCCCCTGTGGCGGATGGTCATGGGGCTTTTCGGGGCTGGCCGATCGAAAAACGTCAGCCCCTTGACCACAAACAGGCGCAGGGCTTGTCCGAGAATACGGGGAACGGTTTTCCACGGTACCACAGGGTATCTCACAAGTGTCAACAGCTGGTTTTTCGGTGTCAAGGGCATGCTCTCTCCCTGGAGAGAGGCCTTCAAAACCGTCTCCCCACCACGAATCAGGTAAATCCGAATAGACAGCTTTCCTTCAGGGGCCGAGATATAAAACCGATACGTTCCCTCCATGTTGTTGAAGGGAGAGACATGAAAATCCTTGGGGGCGGTGTATACAATGGGGAACCCTGAGCCGGGATTCCTTGATTCGGTGGCGACCTCTTCGCTCCTGGTCAGCAGATACAGGTGCCTGTCGCCAAAGGTGTTGTTGACCTCGGCAACGGTGCACACAGGGGAGCGGTCTTCTGCAAGGCAATAATAAAAACTGACGGGGTTGAACACACGATTGAAATAACTCGGCGACGTGATGAGCATGACATGCCGCACCTTGTCATGGCAGCCCCTGTCTTTGAGAAACCGAAACAACTTCTCCTTTACGCTCCCGGGCTCGTCATGCAGATATCGCCTGTCATACAGGGAAACCGGTCGAAAACGATTGTACCCGAACAAGGGCAGGCGGCGATCCAGATCCTCCAGCTCATCCAGGTCAAAACAGTAAAGGTACACAGGAAACCGGAACCGATGTTCCACCGGTCTCAGGCGTGCATGCTCAACGTATCCCTTGATGATGGCGGAATTCACAGCGTCCCCCCCAAGGCAGCGGCCACATCCACGGCGGAACGGACAGCATCCTCGTGGAAACCGTAGCCGAAATAACTCCCGCAGAAATAGGTATGCCCTTTACCGTTCAACCCCTTGAGCCCCTCCTGTGTGGCCACGGATTCAAAGGTAAACAGCGGATGATCGTAGATCAGCTCCCTGTGGACGGACGGGGCAGGGATCTCCCATGCGGGATTAAGGGTGACGCACCAGGTATGCCGGGTCTTCAGGTGCTGCAGCCGGTTCATAAAATAGGTCACGGTGATGGGCTCCCCATCCCCGGTGGCTTCATCTCGGATATAGTTCCAGGACGCCCTGGCCCTGGGTTGTGAAGGAAGCAGGGATGCATCGGTGTGAAGGACCACCCGGTTGGCGGAGTAGCGCCATGGAGACAGAAGCCGCGTCTCTTCCCGGGACGGATCTTCGAGCATCTTCAGTGCTTCATCCGCATGGGCGGCCACCACCACCCGGTCAAAGGGTTCCGGATGCCCTCCTTCCGTTTTAACAAGCACCCCGTCCTCCGTCCGCTGAATGCCCGTCACGGGCGTCCCTTCCACCACCCTTCCGCTGAAACCATTCAAAAAAGCCTTCACATAGCTGTGGCTGCCCCCGGACACCACCGACCACTGTGGGTGCTCCGTCAAGGTCAACAACCCGTGATTTTCATAAAACCTCGCAAAGGTTTCCATGGGAAAAGCGGCCATCTTGGCATCCGGGGCCGACCAGATTGCCGCGGCCATGGGAAGGACAAATCGATCTGTCACCTCACGTTTTACCCCTTCACGCGTCATGTATTCTCCCAACGTAATCCCGGCGAGCCGCCCTTCGGCCAAATCCATACGCATGCGCTGCATCAATGACCGCACGCCCAGTAAAAAACGCCAGAACGCAGGCCGAAAGATGTTCTCCCGCTGGGCAAAGAGGGTGTTGAGGTTGGTGGAGGCGTACTCCAGACCGGTACGTCGGCAGGTGTAACTGAAGGACATGTCCGTTTCCACAAGGGGCACTCCAAGGCGGGAAAGCAATCGGGTAAACAGGGGATATGTCCTGTTATTCATCACGATAAAGCCTGTATCGACGGGAGTTCCCTCATCGGGCCCCCGGTCAATAACCACCGTATGGGTGTGCCCTCCGATATACCCGTTCTTCTCATAGAGGGTAACCTCGTGATGATCTTGCAAAAGACAGGCTGTCGTAATCCCTGAGACACCGGCACCGATGACGGCAATTTTTAGCGGAGATTTCATGGGAGGGTCCTTTCTCGAAGGCAGGAAGTTGAATAATTCTAAATCACTGTCTTCAAAATTGCAACAACAGGACCCAGAAAAACCCTCCCCACAACAAAACCCTGCCCCAAGGAAAGCAGGTTGCATCTCATATTCAATCAGGGATATACTTTTCTAACTTTACTGTATATAGCCATACATGAACTCGCCTTGAGAGCCCGTGTCGCTCAGATTGATAATCGGATGATACCCCCGGCTCCGGCAGAAGGAAACATTACCCTCAACTGATTCCCATCAGGGAAAACACCTAACAAGACGGAAAAAAATGATGCCGCAGGGGCAAGGTGAGCCACCTGCGACGGCAGGGTTGCGCATGCAGTGCCTGGGGAAAAAATACCCCGGGAGCCAAGTGATATGGAAAGAAACAACTGTGCAAGGCAAAGGGTGTTGCCGTCTCACCACGTCGATAGAACGGCCCATTGCCAACAAAAGCAACACCTGCCCCTGAACGACTCAATGATACCCGGCCCCTTCTCCCCCCCGCTGCCGGCTATCATCATCACACCTGAAAAACGATCGTCAACACATCCATCGTTTCGAACTCAACCTGATTTCGATTTTCCGAATACTGCTTTCGGGATTGTTCTAAAAACTATTTTTTTACCCATTCCCAACGTGGTGGACACGTCCGGACGTAAAAACTCGACCGAAGCATGGAGCAGTTTAAGCTTCCCCTCCCAGCGTCATTACATGAGCGGCGTGAAGAGACATACGGAAACTCAACTACGGCAATTCAAAACCTTGCATTACCGGCTGGCCTGTTTACGGGGTGTTTTACAATCGGAAACCGTACCAAAGCGAATGCGTACATCGCGTTGGGGTCGATTCATGAAAAAGGAGAACGTACCATGACCGCATCGCAAGCTGCACTGAAAATCTGCCAACCGTCACGCCCCGAACCCCAAGACTCAGCGTTCCTTACGAAAGGAAAAGAAGTTGGCCGAAAACACCTGATCAATGCTCTTAACCACATCAACTTCAAAGAAAAAAACGTCATCCTGGTGTTCCAAAGCGTACACGGTAATCCGTCAATGGAAATCGAGGCATTTCCCATGCCTGTATTGAGCGACTACCCCACCTTTCGCTTTTTAAAGCCCCTGCCCGACAACCTGCGCAGCACTGATTTAACCCGACTCATCATCCCCGACGGTCCCGGCGAAATCCATGCAATCCCCCAACTCAGAGCCATGAATTCAAAGGGATTGAGCGTCAACCTTCCCGAAACTGGCCGTCGCATCCAGGGGGCTCTGCGAAATATCAGGGTTCACTTCCAGCAACAAGGAATCGCTTTCAAAGGAAGCTTGACGTCAATTGAGCCCGATGTCATTGAGGTCCAACTCTCTCCACTGAGTTCCCATTATTTCATGGCAACCTCACCGAAGGCGGAACTGAACCTGACCTTCCTAAAAGAAAAAAACCGACTTTTTGAGACCAAGGCCCGGGTGGTCAAACAGGAATCCCATCGCGATAGCGTCATACTACACTTAGAACCGATAGAATCCATACCCACCAACCGCGAAAGGCAACGCTTTGGTAAAAAGGCATTTGAAATGATTCCGGCACCTGATTTTGTTTTTCTTCACCCCTTGACCGGAACCAAATGCACTGTCGTCATTGAGTCTCTGTCAGCAATTGATATGAAATTAACCTTGCATCATGAAATGATACCACTTATTCCAGGTATGAAACTGATGGATGCATCAATTACTCTCGGAGACCTTTACACACTACAATTAACTGCTCAGGTAACGAGATGCAGTACAATAAAGAATAAAAGGGGAGACAAGATTGAATATTGTCATATTTCAATTCTAAACATGTCATCTGAAAATCACCGAAAACTACAAACCATTGTGCACAAATCCGAGAACAGAGATATTCGTGTTTGTAACTCGATAGAAGAAGATGATATGTGGCGGTTTTTCTTTGAAACAGGATTCATTTATAAAAATAAATACAGACTGTTTTTAGAAAACAAAGATAAAATAAAAAAAACCTACGAAACGCTCTATTCGACCCCATCAAACGTTACTTGCCATATGGCTTACCAAGAAAAGGGAAGGACCATGGGGCACATTTCCATGCTACGATATGCAGAAAGGGCTTGGCTTGTTCACCACCACGCCGCTCTCAGGGGAGCATCCATAAGGGTTGGGCTGGGTGTCCTCAAACAAATGGGTAACTATGTCATGGCGTCTCATAACCTCGACCCAAATAGTTTCAAGTATCTACTCTGTTATTTCAGGCCTGAAAATCATTTTCCCAATTACTTTTTCAGTGGATTCACCGAAAAAAAAAAAGATCCAAAAATATGCTCTTCAGACTTGTTCGCATACGTTTACTATAGAGCCGAAAAAATAGGAGATGCCAAATTTCCCGACGGGTGGGTACTTGAGGGTGCATGCGAAACAGATCTGGTCGCACTGGAAACATGCTACGATGCGACATCAGGCGGCATGCTAATAGATGCATTAAATCTTTATGAACGGCAAGCTCCATTCGAAGTTCTCAGCGAGAGATATCAAAAGGCAGGTTTAAAAAAGGAGCAACAGATCTGGGCCATTCGCCATAACGACCTCACGGTAGCTCTATTTATCGTCAACACCTCCGATGTCGCTCTGAATATGTCAGAACTATCCAACTGTATCAAGACCTGCATCATTCGGCCCGACATAATGAATAAACAAATACTTACAAGGGCATTAGATCAATTAAGCGAACATTTTTCGACACACCGAACGCCGGTCCTTATCCACCCGGTTGACTGGGTTAAAAACACGGGGTTTCATTTTCAAAAGCGGTATCACTTGTGGATTCTAAACACCCACTTTCTTGATGATTTCATGCAGCACCTTGATGATAGTTCCAATCTATCGCGTAAAACTAACTGAACCGACAGGCAACGCAAAAAGACAGGCATGAAAGCCCCAACGCATGGGCCACGAACAGAATCAAATACTCTATTATTTAAATAATATAAGGAACAAGTCGACCATGAAAAAGCAGAAACAATGTGATTGTATCCGTATTCAAGCGACTACACTTGAAATCCCCCTAAAAACGACAGTGCGCCATGCCAGTGCGTCACGAAAAAACGGCGAAAGCATCTGGGTACAGGCATGTAAAGGAAATCTTACGGGTTACGGTGAGGGATGTCCACGAGCTTACGTGGCCGGTGATGACCTGACATCGAGCCTGTCCTGGGTTAACAAAATTTTCTGCAGTGAGCCATGCCCCATAACCAATCTCAACAAACTGATCCGATGGGTCGAAGAGAACAAATGCCTTATAGATACGTACCCTTCTGCTTGGTGTGCAGTAGAAACTGCTCTTCTTGACCTGTTTGCAAGGGAGCAGTCCATCTCAATTGAGGCACTCCTTGACCTTCCTGAAGCCAGACGAAGCAGCAGGTACTCAGCAGTTTTGGGCAACGAAAAGCCTTGGAAGTTCAAGGGACAGGCCGACTTGTATTTCGTCAAAGGCATGACGGATTTCAAAGTAAAGCTCTGTGGGGAATTTGCCAAAGACCAGGAAAAACTTATAAATCTTGAAATCCTTGCAAATGACCACCGTGCAAAAAACGTAAGGATACGACTGGACGCGAACAACCTATGGCAGGAAGACCTCACAGAAGCCGTTGCCTTCATCAGAAACCTCAAGGGCAATTTCTTTGCAGTTGAAGAGCCTTTGAAAGCTGGACATGCCGAAGCGTTAAGCAACTTTTCCGTTGAGACCGGCCTTCCTGTGATTCTGGACGAAAGCCTGTGCACGACCCAGGACCTTGAGAAGTTTCGCGATCGTCCCGGACGATTTATCGCCAACATCAAAATTTCCCGTGTAGGAGGGCTTCTCCGGGCCCAGTCTCTTATAAATACGTTGAAATCCATGGGCTGGGATATCATCATCGGGTGCCACGTTGGCGAGACCTCCCTTCTAACCCGGTGTGGCCTTGTCGCCGCCGCCATGGCAGGGGAATCCCTTATCGCCCACGAAGGAGCCTTCGGCTCCTACTTGCTTGACCTTGAGCCGACTTTTCCTATGCTGACGTTCAGCCGTGAGGGTTCCCTGAACTTACAATCCCCATACTTTCTTAAGACAATTCGTGGCCTTGAGTGCGTCACCCCCGAAACATGGGGTACGGGGTTAGGTATGAAATGTCGGATGCCGGTCCAGCCTGATGATGGGGCCCCAAAGATCGCCACCCTTACCATGCCAGACGATTACCCAATCCACTACCGGGTCTGGGGAGAAGACAAAGGGGAGGATGTCATACTCATCCTCCATGGTGGAATGAGCCACTCGGGCTGGCAAGCCCCCCTAGCAGAATCGTTACGAAATCGCCGCGATAACATAACCGTGATGGCAGCTGATCGCAGGGGATGCGGCCTCAATCCAAATCGAGGCGACCTCGGGACTATGCACCAGGTCATCGATGATGTGGTCCGGCATGTAGAGTATCTACAGACCTGTTTTGAGCGGGTCCACCTGGCGGGTTGGTGTCAGGGAGCACAATACGCATCCGTGGCAGCAACAAGGCTCGACAAAAAAGCGGACAGCCTGGTTCTTTTGACCCCCGGGTTCTTTTGGAACGAAAGATTTCGTTCAGTGATCTCTATCTCCGAGCATGTAATGATGGAGATGATCTCTGAATTTGACCTCAAACCTGAACGAAACCGAGCGTGCATAATCATACCAATGGAACCTGCTGATTTTACCTTAGATGAAGCCTGGTTGGACTACATTGACACTGACGATCTCAAAACAACAAAAATCACACTTAAATCGGCAAACATCATGGATGAAATACAAGAACTCTCGGTATTTGCAATCAAGGCCAATACATGTCCAACACTTGCAATTCTGGCAGATCAAGACCGCATTGTTGACAACAAAAAAACCATTGAAGTCTTAGGGCATCAATTCTCTGGCTCGAGTTCAAACACCTTGGAATTTATAGATACGGCCCATGCCGTTCAGTTTGAAAAGCCGGAAGAAGTTGCTGAATATATCGATCGTTTTTTAAATACAATCTAACCATATATCCTAAACCCTCCTGCAAATGGCCTTCTGTCCTTTGCAGGAGGCATGTTGTCACGTAACCGCCCTGGGGTGAATCATAATCAGCCCTGCAGTCCAAAGCCACATTATTACAGGTAAGTATGCTAAAATTTGGATCAACCCATTATCATTGGACAGACTCGCAGTATCGCATAATGCCTAAGACAATAACAATTACACAAGAAAAACTTGACTGACAGAACGAATACTCATAAATATAAAAATTACTGTCCTCCTGCAGGACATGATATTGCCAACCCTTTATAGAGCGTTATTAACAGAGTAATATCCAGACAACTTCAAACTTGGGATGCCAACCTATAAATTTACACCTGAATAATAACCCGCACGGCAATTTTATACCCCAGAATATTCATGAAAAACTCCGTGTGTGGCGGTAGAACCGGTTTTGATTTTGCTCGGAGCCTTTCACTATAATAAATCTGGATGAACTCAACGAATGGTTACGAAATATTATGTCGAAACATGATAAAGAGTTAGAGTTTAATCTGACAAAATCAATTTGCCCGCACACAGGATTAACAACATACACTTGCCCTGAATGGACTGAAATAATCTTCGGAAAAGATTACTTATTTTCATTAAGAATTATCGGGGATTGCATTTTATTTGTCAAAATAAACGGATTCTCATCGCTCGATGTTGTTGCCGAGTCGACGGATTTCACGAAAAGTATCATTCACAAATATTTACCAAAAGAAAAAGAGCTTTTCTATATTGGAGATTTTACAGGTGTTACCGGAGTCACAAAAGAAGCCAGAAAATACTATATAAATTACTTAAACAATCTTAGACAACTTAAAACATTTATACTTTGCTCTCCATCTCCTATCATGATGCTTGCAGCCAACCTCACCAGACAGTTTAGAATTATTAAATTTGGGTTGACTGTTGAAAAAAGCTATTCAGCGGCTGTCAAGCAAGCAGCTTGGAGAGCTCAGACATTTCCCGACACAACAGATAAAAAAAATCCCCTTGAGACCTTTCGCATCCCAGATGCTGCCGACCAAATCACGAGGAAACAAAAATTAAAACAAATACTTATTTCGGGGCTTCCATTCCTTCAAAAAAATAAAAAAGACACCATTTCACTGAAACGTTTTACCCGAGATGATTGGGAAGCAGAATTCTACGGTTACTCAGTGCGTTATGAACTGATTAACGACAACATCATTCACAAAATCTCAAAAGGGTACCTCAGTGCTGAACATGTCAAACCCGTTTACGATCTTCAGGAACAAATTCTCAAAAGCTGCGGCCTCTCAGGGCACCCTTATTACATTGTGAATGATATCAAGGAACTTAGGGGATCTTCTCTGAAAGCAAGAAAGAAACATTCCCGACTGTTCGCGGAATGGATCGAAAAATACCCTGAACTCTGCCAGGTGGTTGTATATGGTGCAAATCGCTTGCTTCGTGCAGGACTAAGCGTAGCAGTCTACAACAGTCCATTCTCATTTGTTTTTTCCGAAAACTTTGAAGAAGCCATGGACAGTGTCCAAAAAAATAAAGAGAATAAATCTTTTGTCAAATCAGGATTTATTCCAAAAAAAATACGTCGCAGGAATTCAGTCAAGCACTATGCGGATGAACTGAATTGTTTTCTTGGCAACATAAACTGGGAAGTTGAAGGCAGTGAGGAACTGGCAGAAACAAAAAGTGATGAGCACCCTTTTAAATCGGTTTACGATGCCATTGCGCTTATCAAGTCGGATATCGACGAACTCTTCCGTGACAGGACAATAGCTCAAGTGGCCCTGCGGGAAAGCGAGGAGGTTGCCAGGGCTCTTCTAAACGCCACCAGTGATCTCGCTCTATTGATTCAATCCGACGGCACCATCATCTCTGTCAACCACGCGTTTACTACTTTTCTAAAACGAAACCAAACCTCCTTGAAAGGTGCCAGGCTGGCAGATTTTTTCCCGCCGCCTGTTGTGGACCGAACCACCACACACCTCAAAGGGGTTCTTATGACTGGAAAACCGGCCCTGTTTGAAACACAGTTAGACGGCCAGTATTTCCAGAACACCATTTACCCTGTTTTCAACGCAGATAAAAAAGTGGATCGTCTGGCTCTTTACTCACGCGATATCACGGGCATAAAGCTGGCCCAAGAGCAGATTCACCTTCTCACACAGGAGCTTATCAAGGCCCAGGAAAACGAGCGGCGGCGAATCGCCAGGGACCTCCACGACAATGTGGCCCAGGACCTGGCGTCCCTCATCATCCGAAGCGATACCCTTTTTGAGGACCACAGGGACATCCCGTGGGAAGTGAGAAAACGAAACAAAAAGTTTTCAGATATCCTGAAAAAAACCATCGCCTCAATCCGAGACCTTGTCTATGATCTAAGGCCACCGGGTCTGACGGACATCGGGCTTGTAAAAACCATCGACCAGTACTGCGTAGAATTCACTTTAAAAACAGAGATAAAAGTCGATCTTTACACGGCAGGGCTTGAAAGAATCCAACTTGACACCGACACGAAAATTAACCTGTTCCGGATTATCCAGGAAGCGTTGAACAATGCAGCCAAACATGCCGAGGCTACCCTTATCAAGGTTCGCCTCTTGGGCTCCCACCCCGACCTGATCCTTCGAATTGAAGACAACGGCTGCGGATTTGACCCGGAGGAGAGAATGGTGTCTGCCCTCAAAGAAAAGCGGATGGGCCTGAAGAGCATGGAGGAAAGGGTCAACCTCCTCAGCGGAAGCCTGACCCTTCACTCCCGGGAGGGATCCGGCACGAGAATCGTGGTGAAATTCCCATCCAATCGTGCCATTCAGGAAGAAGAGATGGAAGTAGAGAGCCCCCTTCAAAAGATCCCCTGAAAAAAAGCGGGAACGACCTTTGTTTAACGATCGCTCCCGTCTCCTGAGAACCAGATGAAGGGATTTACATGTGAATGAAACAGCATGCGCCCTTCCCTTCGTTTCTTGGTGCCGCTGCAAACTGCCAGAAAATCCAAGGCCATGTAAAAACACTCACCTTACCATGGCGGTTGTTCCACACACCAGGAAGCAGGCTCTTCCTGATGCATTGCCAGGTTAGGATTCGTCAGAAGGGGTCTGTTGGGGTGCCTCAGGCATCGGGTTGCGGCCAAAGCCGGCTCCCATGCCACCTCGGCATCGCCCTCCCCCGCCACCGCGTCCGCAACCGCCGCGACCACCCTGGCCACGACCGCCCTGACCGCGTCCCCCTTGAGCACCGGGGCCACCGAATCCGGCCCCTCCTCCCGTCTGCGGGTCCACTTGATTGTTACGTGAGCAAGGGCCGGTTCCCCAGCCGGTTTGCGGTCCTTGTCCCATGGGTCCTGTTCCATTACCTCGAGGCATGGCGTCCTCCTTTGCATTGATGTTGTCCTTTTCCGCGTCCGTCCCTCCTGCGTCGCCTCCTGCCGCAACCCGGCATCCGAAAATGTTCCGGTACCGTTCCGGTGTCGAGGCGTACCCCAATGAGGGTGTCCGCATCGCCTGCGAGAAAATCGTGGGTCACAATCCCCCCTGCCTCCAGCATCATCCGGACCGGCCTTGAGACAGCCCCGCAGATCAGCTCTGATACCCCGGCTGTCACCAGCCAGTGAATCTTTCCTGCCGGATCCTCCGGGACCCTCTCCATGGTCCGGCGCATGACACGGTCTTCATCCAGTTCCACAAGGAGCAGGGTGGTTCCCACGTCAAACACCGGCGCAATCCGATTCTGCCATACGCAGAGAGCGATTATCATCGCAGACCTCCTTTCATACCCGGAGAAAATGCATGAACGATGCCAAGACATGAGACTTCCGTTAACACGCTGATATATTGCACCATAAAGCAGACCTTTCCTCGACCGGCATGGTCTTTACCTGTTGCACTGCTGCGACAGTCCCTGTTGCAAGTGACGCATTCCTGCGACACGTAAGGCTGGTTATCATCATGGGGCATGGTTACAAACTGGTACATTTCGCCATGTCGATTTTGCCCTCCTGTCCCTCTTACCTTTTTTATCACCCGTGTCCTTCTTCCCCATACCTCGCCAGCTTCCGGATCAACGTGCTGCGATGGATACCAAGAATCTTGGCGGCTGCGGTGCGATTGCCGTCCGTACGTGAAAGGGCGTCGCGAATCATTCGGACCTCCGCGGCATCCCGTCCGGACACAAGCCCTTTTGGTTTTGTGCCCGACACACCCGGGGTCTCCATCAGGTATTCAGGCAAAATTTCATCACTCCCGGCCAGTACCACGGCCCGTTCTATACGGTTTTCAAGTTCCCGCACATTTCCGGGCCAATCGTGGGCCAGAAGCCGTTCCATGGCCACAGGGTGAATTCGCACCTCTTCATGCCCTGCAAGGCGACCGAAGCGCCTGGCAAACCGAATGGCCAAATCGGGAATATCTTCTTTTCTTTCCCGCAACGGGGGCAGATGGATCCGAATCACGTCCAGCCGCCACAACAGGTCCTCCCGAAATCGCCCTTTGCGAACCAGCGCAGGCAAATCCTGATGGGTGGCGGCAAGGAACCGGGCATTGGTGCTTTCGGTTCGCCCCGTCCCTAGCGGCTCGTAGGTTCGTTCTTGCAGAAGCCTCAACAACCTGACCTGAAAAGCCGATGAGACATCTCCGATCTCATCAAGGAACAGGGTGCCGCCCCCGGCTTGGCTGATACGCCCCTCCCGCCTCCGATCCGCGCCGGTAAAGGCCCCCTTCTCATGGCCGAAGAGTTCGTTCTCAATCAAGGTATCGGGAAATGCCGCGCAGTTGAGGGCAACAAAAGGGGCTGCTGCCCTTGGCCCCGCACTGTGAATGGCACGGGCCAGAACTTCCTTGCCCGTGCCCGATTCGCCGGTGATGAGCACCGTGCTCCGACTGGCGGCCACCTTGGGGAGCATGGCGAAAATTTCCTGCATTTTCGGGCTTCGGCTGGTGAGATCGCCAAATCGCCGCATGGCTTCCCGAATCCGATCTGTGCCCACCGACTCCCGAAGATCCCGGAAGGTTTCCGCAGCTCCCAGGACCTTGCCACCGGCGTCACGCAATATGGCTGTCGAGAGCCGCACCGGGACCCGTTCCCCGTCGGCATCCACAAACCACGCAGGAATATCCAGTAGCGATTTGCCCTTCTCCATGGTCTGCCTTAACGGGCAGGCCGACTGGCAGAGACTCGCCCGCAGTACCTCACAGCAGGGCCGCCCCAAGGCCTCCTCGCGATCCACGCCGGTAATCTCTTCTGCGGCGCGATTGAAACTGGTAATCCGCCACGCTTCATCCACGGTAAACACACCGTCGGAGATGCTCTCTAAAATGGCGGAGGTCATGGGATCTGTGGATTGTGGTAAGTTCATGGTGATGCCTTAATCGTTACAATTCTACGAATGCGATTCGCATGAAAGCATGCCCAACTCACGATGAGCACAACGTGCCGGTTATATAAGGCACGTACAAAGCGCCCCGGCCCAGCGGTTTTCTCTCATGGTTCGTGCATGGGGCCGGAACCCTTATGGTGAATACGTAAAAACCCGCTTCACACCGACTTCCCCAATAAAGCGCGACCAAACAAGGGAAGCCATTGGCTGCCCCTTGTTATGAGCATATACTCAAAAATATACACCTCTCACCCGTTTGACAAGAGAAAGAGGTGAAACCATATCGTTCGAAACACGTTGATAAAGGAAATGGTCGACAGGTTGGGGGTGTGCGGGTTTTTCTGCTGATAATGGGTAGCAGAGCAAAAAACGGGAAAGAGATGGCGCCGCGGCAAACCGGGTTCCGAAGATCTCAGGCGGTAAGTGGATAAAACAACTGCGGCGGTGAGCGGGTCTCGGTACCGGAGTCACGGTCGTGTTGAGGTGTTCCCCCTGATCCTTTTGGGGGTGTCACTTTCCAGCCTGGACAAACCCGGGAAAAACATCCGCAACCAGCGTTCAGCATCACCGGTTTTCCGATACGCCACCTGCCCCTTCCGCAGCTTTCGGCCCCAAAGCGTCCACAATGGCTCCGGCCAATGTTTTCAGGGCCAGCATGGCGTCGGACAAATCTGCGGACTCTTCCACTCTGTCCATAGAGCGAGACGGTACGGACGGGGATTGAGGTACGGCATCAGCAAGACGGTTCACGCGCGGGGACGGCTTGGGCTGAAGGCGCGGATTTGCCAGAAACGTCAAACGGCCCTGGCTGTTTCCCACCACGATATCTGGATCTGTATCTCCGTCCACGTCCAGAACGGCGGGCATGGAGGCGACGCCAACAGCCAGAGAGGCGAAGGGGCCATCTGCGGCTTCTCTGAGTTCAAAGGCCAGGGCACCACCGGCAGGTGTGGTGTTTTCTATCCAGCGAAGGCCCCCTCGAATCTCCCCGGACACCACATCCAGATCGCCGTCTCCATCCAGATCCAAAACCGCGGGACTGGAGTTGTCACCCACATCAATCCTGTAAAAAGGATTCAAGCTCCCCATCATTTCGGCGTAGTAGGAACTCCCTTCTTCAACAAGGAGGTTCCGGCAATAGCGAAAGGTCCCGGACCGATCCCCAAAAAGGAGGTCGAGGTCGCCGTCTCCGTCAAAATCCCCAAAAGCGGGAGTCCCCTGCCACTCGGACGAAATACCGGCAAAGGGGTTTTCTTCGTCCGGCACCATCTGGAAATCAGGAACCATGGAGGTGCCCTGGTTTTTCAAGCAGACCATCTGGTTCAGGTAGACCGGCGAGATACGATTGTCTATGGAACGAAAATCAAACCAGACAGCGTCAGCGTCCCCGTCGTTATCGATATCAGCAAGGGCCACACAAGGGGTGTCGCTCTCATAGGACATGGTGACCGCATCAAGGGGATTCCTGGCAATACCGGAAGAGGAATAGCCCGAAGCCGTTGATGCAAGGGCAATCATGCGCTTCCCATAAGCCCCCACATACAGCTCGTCCACGCCGTCTCCGTCCAAATCGGCCGCAACCGGCGCGAGGTTGCGCCCAATGTTCCGGCCCACAGACGACATGCCTGTCTTTTTAAATGGCTCCCAGGCAGCACGTGGCGCATCTCCCCCATTGGAGACGGAGGCCTCACCCGAAACCGTAAAGGAGAGAACCAGAAAGCATACAGCCATCATACAGGACAGGGCCCTGATGTGCCGAGGCCTGAAAAAAACCACGGGTATTGAAAAACCAAACTGCGGACACATACGCATCCCCTTCTGCAAAAGAAACACCCACGAAGGGAAAAGGGCCAGAAGCCCTTGAAACAAAACCACCGCGCGGAAAAAACACACCTGCGTCTTCATGGACAGCCACAAAAAAAGGCCCATCCCGTCAAGGATGAACCGTTGTCCTCCCGGGGCAACCCGGCCGTCTTGATGGATCAAGACCCGTGGCTTTCCGTCCCCGCCTCGCGACAGGTTTGGCTTGTTTCCCTTACTTCATTTATTAACCATTCCATAAGGCTCGTTGTGCATCGAAGCAATGCACTCATGCTTAAACCCTTACCACACCCCCACGAGCCAGACAAATTGTATTTCTCCCCCTTTGCCTATCGAAGGCATTTAAAATTAGACCTGTCATTGCAATCAGATAGAATGGCGTGTCCGTAAACCACGCGAGGAAGCCACGTGAACAACGTAAGGCATTTTTTCCCGGACAACTGGATCTACCTCAGCCTGCGCTCCTTGATGACGGACTGCGGGTTTCTTTTGAATACCTGCATCAAATGTCGGGAATCAATGCGGAGATGCCCTTCAATACTTGAACCGCAGCCCTGTACCAACACCCCAGTCATAGGGCTTGTCGCCGCCGATCCCCACAAGGCCATCCAGATACAGAGCAATATTTTTATTGATATGCTTGCCCAGCTGCAATTCTGCATTGGCCGGAATGGCTTCATCATTCTCCCAGTCAACGGGAACCTTGGCATCGAGCTTGATCCACATCTGTTTGGGCAAAGGCTTCAATGTGATCACGCGAAATGCCGTTGTGTTCACGTCTTCACCACTGTAACTCAGATACTGTTGCACCAGGGGAATCAACATCGTTCCCCCCTCAAATCCCAACGCAACGCCCCCGAACGGCCCGATCTGGTCGGACCCCGTACCAATGCCCTTGTCCAGATCGCCCAGGTCCACGATCCAGTCAAAACCCAGCGCTAAACGATACTTCACATTGCCCCAGACACCCTCCGAAGGGAAAAAAATACCCTTGACCAAGGCAGATTCAAAATCTTTCTCGCTGCTGCCGGTCACATTGGTCTCCCAGTAATGGAGTTCGTACTTGATCTTCACCTTTTCATGGGCCATGAACGCGCCGTCGATGGAGAAATCATTCACGTGCCCGCTGTCCAGATCCAGATACTGCCACCTGAGGTCGGTGTTCTTGACCTTTGCAAGGGGGTTACTGGCGTTTTCCCTTCTGCGCTGCTCTTCGGCAGCAACCAGTGCACTTGAAAAAAGCAATGCACACATAGAAACAAACACCACGAAGTATCGAAACACACGTCTTTTCATGGATATTCTCCCGCAAAAGTGTATGTGATGACAGCATGGGCCAAGGAAAAGCAGGTGCAGCCGGTTGTGGGTTTAGGCCTGTAAACATCTCCATAACCCGAACATTTCATAAGAAACGGACAAACCAACTGCGATAACGCATTATTACAGTTGGTTTACCTGAAAAAACCCTGATATTTCAAACAAATAAAATACAACTCACTGTTTTCTGCTCGCCCCATGAAATATCCGGGATAAGCCCGCAATGAAGAGAAAAATGACCATCAGGCAACGCCTTTCCTGTGTGCGGCAACGGCTGCTACCCACCTGAACCTGAGCAACCTTAAAAGCTGTCTGCCGCAGCTCTTTCCCCCTCACTTCTCGGGGTAAAGCGCTGCAGCATTCATGGCTGAGCTGTGCATTTATTTTAAGACTGGGCCCTAACACTCAGACAAGATCAAACCGATCCAAATTCATGACCTTGTCCCACGCCGCAACAAAATCGTTCAGAAACCTCTCCTGGGAGTCCCCGCACCCGTAAACCTCGGAAATGGCACGAAGCTGGGAGTTGGAGCCGAAGACGAGGTCCACGCGGGTACCGATCCACTTGAGATCACCGCTTGCCCGATCAACCCCCTCGAACACATCGGCGTCTTCGGAGGTTGGCTTCCACTCGATCCCCATGTCCAAAAGGTTTACGAAAAAATCGTTGGTAAGAACCTCCGGGCGATTGGTAAGAACGCCGTGCCGGGATTTGTCCACGTTGGCCCCCAGCACCCTGAGGCCGCCCATGAGCACCGTCATTTCAGGAGCGGTGAGCGTAAGCAGTTGGGCCCGATCCACCAGCAATTCTTCCGACCGTACGGAGAACCTGCCTTTTAGATAGTTGCGGAATCCGTCCGATGTGGGTTCGAGCACCGAAAACGAAGCCACATCGGTTTGCTCCTGTGAGGCGTCGGTTCGTCCCGGGGAAAAGGGAACGGTGATATCGTGACCGGCCTTCCGGGCCGCCTCCTCGATACCGACGCAGCCCCCCAGCACAATGATATCAGCCAGGGAAACCGTCTTACCTCCAGACTGGGCAAACCCTTGTTGTATGCCTTCAAGGGCTTGCAGCACGCGTCTCAGCTGAATGGGCTCGTTGACCGCCCAATCCTTTTGCGGTGCCAGGCGAATCCGGGCACCGTTGGCCCCTCCGCGTTTGTCAGAACCTCGAAACGTAGACGCAGAGGCCCAGGCGGTTGCCACCAATTCGGAGACCGACAGGCCCGAGGCAAGAATCTTTCCTTTGAGGGCCTCAATATCCCGGGCGTCCATGATCTCATGATCCGCGTGGGGTACCGGGTCTTGCCAGATGAGCTCCTCTGCAGGGACCTCCGCCCCCAGATAGCGGGAACGGGGCCCCATATCCCGGTGTGTCAACTTGAACCAGGCCCTGGCAAAGGCGTCGGCAAAGGCATCCGGATCCTTGTGGAACCGCCGGGCAATGGGCTCATAGACAGGGTCCATGCGAAGGGAAAGGTCGGCTGTTGTCATGATGGTCGTCACACGCTTCGAGGCATCATGGGCTGCTGGGGCCAGGTCCTCTTCATCGGGATTGGCCGGGACCCACTGCCAGGCACCGGCAGGGCTTTTGACCAGATTCCAGTCATACCCGAAAAGCATGTCGAAATACCCCATATCCCACTGGGTCGGTTTTGGGGTCCACGCACCCTCAATGCCACTGCTGATGGTGTCGTCACCGTGCCCGCTCTTGAACCGGCTCTTCCAGCCGAGGCCCTGTTCTTCGATGTCCGCGCCCTCGGGTTCCGGCCCCACATGGGTCGGGCTGCCCGCGCCGTGGCACTTACCGAAGGTGTGACCGCCCGCCACAAGGGCGACGGTCTCCTCATCGTTCATGGCCATGCGCGCAAAGGTCTCGCGCACGTCATGGCCGGAGGCCACCGCGTTGGGCTCCCCGTTGGGCCCTTCGGGATTGACGTAGATCAAGCCCATCTGCACGGCGGCAAGGGGGTTATCCAAATCCCGCTCACCGCTGTAGCGGGTATCGCCGAGCCACTCGGTCTCGGTCCCCCAGTAAATGTCCTCCTCAGGCTCCCACACATCCTCGCGCCCTCCGCCGAAACCGAAGGTCTTGAACCCCATGGACTCAAGTGCGCAGTTCCCAGCAAGAATCATGAGGTCCGCCCAGGAAATCTTACTGCCGTACTTCTGCTTGACAGGCCAGAGCAAACGCCGGGCCTTGTCCAGATTCACGTTGTCCGGCCAGCTGTTCACCGGTGCCAGGCGCTGATTGCCGGTTCCTGCTCCGCCACGGCCGTCACCTGTCCGGTAGGTGCCTGCACTGTGCCAGGCCATGCGGATGAAAAGCCCGCCATAATGGCCGTAATCCGCGGGCCACCACGGCTTGGAGTCGGTCATCAGGGCGTACAGATCCTTCTTCACGGCCGGAAGGTCCAGTGCCTTAAACGCCTCGGCGTAGTTGAACGCTTCGCCCATGGGGTTGACCATGTGAGAGTTTTGATGAAGCATTTTCAGGTTCAGCTGATTGGGCCACCAATCCTTGTTGGACGTACCTCTGCCTGCAGCGGGGCTGCCTGTTTTACCCGTCACCGGGCACTTGCTGGCTTCGCTCATGGGCCTTCTCCTTTCGGGCTGTTGGTTGCAAACATATATTGGGTGGTTGACACATCCCGCATTATCATTTGGAAAAAACAGTCGAAGCGTCGATGGCCATCTATTTTTACGCTACGCTTCATTCAACAGAGCGTCATAAATTCAACCTTCTCAGAAGTTAGGCGAACAGTTCTTGCGGTCCATGCCGACTGTTGTCGATCCATAACGTGTGCATCCCAGTGGATGAGGGGTAGAAGAGATTCAGGAGGCCTCGCCTCCTCAGCGGGAGCGCAGTAAGCGGGAAGCGTTTTTTAGTGCGAAAAAAATATGGTAAGCATGCCCGAGTGAACCGGAGGCGATCACACGGTATAACCATGAATGGTATGGCTGTAAGGGGCAACGGATACCCATGGGCCTGAGAGGACGGGCATACGCCTTTTCACCGGGCACACGCCACGCAGCCATGAAGGCATAGTATCATATTGATATCTGGTGATAAATCATTTTAAGAGAGAAGAAAAGGCCGGGTAATAAGCTCCTGCCGTTGCCATCCCCTCCGCCCCGTGTTCTCAAACGTTCCGAACCATCGTGCCTCAGCAGCATTGCATCAACCCACAGACGAAACGCTCTAACCCGGATATGTCATGAGAAAACAATCAGACCACAACAATAACAATGTCATTACAGAATATTACTGAGACAAGTTTTAATCGTTTCAAAAATACAAAATGTAATTCACCATTTTATACTCGGTTTCTTCACCCTTCGGGCGAGCCGAGTGCACCCAGACTCAAGTCATCAGAGCTGCAGATGTAGCGGTAGGTGTCAAGATAGTTGTCACCCAAAATGACATTTAAGCAGCGAGCTTGTCACAGCCCTTTTCGAGCGGTTTTTTGGCTTTTGCAGGGTTGAGCTTAACCTCACCGATAGGTTCCCAGTTACGTGTCTTGATAGGCCACCTTTCTGGCGTTCTGTTTTTAGCCTTCAAGTAGACCTCGTTTCGTGCGGCAAGGATCGCCTCTTGGCGGCCATAATGACGGTCATCGGGGGTGACATAACGAATGGCACTGTGAAGGTGCTCCGTGTTATACCACGCCGTAAAATCGTCTACCCATTTTTGTGCATGTTCCAGCGATTCAAAGGGCTTTACAGGATAGCCGGGGCGATATTTCATCGTCCGAAACAGCGATTCAGAGTACGGATTGTCATCGCTGACACCGGGCCTTGAGAATGATGGCATAACGCCAAGTTGCTGTAATGTGGCCAGCATTGTTATTCCCTTCATCGGGCCGCCGTTGTCTGAATGGAGTACCAAGGTATCTGGTTGGATCCCATAGGCCATACAACTTTGGCGGATGAGGCGTGCACTAAGCTCCATGCTTTCACTTTCATGGACACGTGCGGTAATAATTTTACGACTCCAAACATCAATAACCATGTAAAGATAAAAGAACATTCCGCGGGTCTGAGACGGCATATACGTGATATCCCAGCTCCAGACTTGGCATGGGCCAGTCGCCACAAATTCCTTGGGACGTACCTGGTTCGCAGGTTTTGATGGTTCACGATGATGGACCATATCGTGTTCTCTGAGGACCCTGTAAAATGTGGTCTCAGAGGCGATATATTTTCCTCGATCAGCTAATAAGGGAACGATCTGCTTGGGCGACAGATCACTAAAATCCTTGCTTGTTGCAACATCTATGATTTGTCGCTTTTCTTGGAGGGTGAGCTTGTTCGCTGGTTCCCGCATCGGGCCGTTGCGATGATCGTCACCGCCACCTTGATGCTTCCATCGGATAAGGGTTCGGGCGCTGAGACCAATGGTTTTTGCCGCTCTTTTAAGCCGGGCACCATTGGCCACAGCCTCATTGATCAAGGCCAGAATTAGTCGTCGTTCTTCTTGGTTATGCTGTCGTCCTCGTCCCCCCAAATTTGATGGACTTTTTTTTAAGAACCAACAAAGCGGCTGTTTCGGCAAGGGCTTTGTCTTTTCGCCTCAGCTCTTTTTCAAGAGCCTTGATTTTTTTGGCATCTCCGGTCTTGATCTTCATTTTTGAGGGCTTGGAAGGACCCTTATGAAAAGACTCAAGCATCTGTATACGCCACTGCTCGAGATGGGTTTCATGCAGGCCTTTTTTCCGCAGAAAAGCCCCGAGTTCCTCGGGATCGAGCTTCTCGGCTTCAACAATAAGCTTGAATTTTTCTTCTGGGCTCAAGTCCTGTGGACGACGTTTTTTGCGAGGGGGAGTTTCCAATTTTATCCCTTTGTTCTTTGAGCTATTTACAGCTTCTCTAAGCCATTTTGAGAGTGTGCTTTGGGCAACATCGACCTCACGTGATAATGCGCCAGCCGAGATAGCGTTCGTTCCGGTCATCCTTCGGATCATTTTGTCTTTGAACATTTGTGAATATTGCATGTCAACCTTCAACACCCCCAAAAATCAATTTGGTGACAACTCAGAGGTGACAACTATCCTGACACAGGGGGGTAGTGGTTTACCTCAAAGCTCTGATAACGCAGAAGATGGGTGCACTCGATTCGTGAAATATCCGGGCTAATGCAAAGGACGATTTGAATGACGAATTGTATTGATTTTCAATTTAAATTAATCTAATTTTTTAATGATAAGCATACTGATATGACCCTTTATGGATAAGCCAAATTGTGTTCGTTCCTTCCCTGCCTGCATCACACTGTGTGGCGATATTTCATTCCGATACTCATTCTATTTGCACAGCCTGGAATCCCCCGCCATCGATTATATACCTGTGTTTATCACCAAGAAATTAAAAGCTTATCGGCAAACAGTGCATTTCAAGCCAGGCCGACGGCGATCCGTCTGGTCCTGAGCGTAACAGACCTTCAAAACATAAGGGGGGTGGTACCCGATTGGGTTACGACGACGTCATATTTTTGAACCCGGAATTTCAAACAAGGAGAATCACTATGTCTCTATTCAAGTTAACTCGCCTTGAATGTAAGCAAACCAGCGGTTCAGGACAATCAGATGACGATGTCTACCTGAATGTTCAGGTCGACAATGGCAAATTAAAAAAGAAAGTCTGGGGCGGCTCACACGGTGAAAACATTGAACAAGGCGACACAAAAGCCATAAACCTTGTCTATGACGTAAAAGATAAGCTGAGAGTTGACCTGTGGGAGTGGGACGCAAACTCATCCAACGACCTCCTCGGGTCTGCAATGATTTATGCCGATTCCCATTCAGGACAATGTGCCCTGGTAAACCCCGATGAAAATGATGAATACGTACTGTACTTTGAGAAACTATAACAGATCTCTTGGTGGTACCGTCGTGCGGTTCTCCTTCACCTATTTCGGCAGACTGAATGAATTTTTGAAAGGGCATGGGACCGGCCATACAACAGGTTGGATAATGAAATAAAAAACCCCGCTGCCTTCAAAGGCAACGGGGTTTTTGCTAATTCAACACTTATTACGATGTACAAAAAGGGGGAATCTGACCGACACATCCGGCGAACGTAAGGCCTGACCCCAACACCTTTATTCTGTTAACTTTTACTGGATGCCAAAACGTTTTTGTTTATCAAATAAACGGCTTCATTTACCTTATCGATATCAACGGTAACATTTTCGATAACACTGCGCTTAAACGACAATCCCCATAAGGTGTCGCCGCCGTTCTGGACATTCAGCGCCATCTCTTGCTTCAGCACGTATATTGCGGCAAGTACTGCAGCAATAACCAGTGAGGCAATGGCCGCACCCGCACCAGCTTCCACAGACAAAGAAACGCCACCGAACAAAACAGCAATGATGGCAAAAAATAATGCCTTGGGCTTTTGAAAGCCTCCGATCACTCCGGTCATAGCAACCAATGGAATGTTGATGGTTTGCCTTCCGAAGAAACTGGACTGAGTGACTTCAACCCTTTCGTCATTGCATTTGATTTCAGTGGTAGGATCAATCTTCATCAAAGATAACAAGAAGGCCACAACACCACCCTGACGACCGATAACATGCAAGCAATCTTCGCCGTTTTTAGCCTCATTGTTCAGGTGAAATTTCTTCAACACCAGTGCGCCCATCATTCCCTCCTTTTAAAACAATTCACAACCTCAACAACCGTAGCAATAAGGACACAGAACCCAACAAGTTCCTTAGGAATCCACATTCCTTGCCCTGCCAAACCACACTCAACAAAGCACCATATGCATAATCTTAACTTTTCATCAACAAGAATTGAGTCAAAACGAAAAAGCCCCGGCAATTGCCGGGGATAGTATACTTTCATAAACACAAATTACCTTTTACTATTTGGCAAGCCTCTCATTCAAATCTGACGGGGAGATAATAATAAACGACCGCCCCTCTTTGAGATTGCGGGGCATGGTCTACAGTTGCGCCATCGCCCGTGTCAGTACACTCCATACAATTTCCATATGCTCCTCTATCCCTTATGACCCAAACTCCAAGGGGCCTATTTTACGTTATTACCCACGGCCTGAAGCTGAGCCACCGCCACCGCCTTCTGAACTGCCATGATGCCCTCCGGCCAGGATGACCATGGCCGCCTGGCCACATACGCCCAGCCTCAAGGTGCCGAGATGGTCACCCTGAAATGCCCGGTCCTTAATCACATCGCCGTGCTCAATCATCTGCTGCATCACTCATCTCTCCTCATGTCTAAAAGGGTTATGGCCTTGCTATACAGGGCGAAGGCCTGCTTGCCCAAATCCACAGCCCCCCGAAACTATACGGGAGCTGTACGGAAAAGGCTGTATGACAAACATTTTGAGTCCCACCCCAGACCATTTAGGCAAAAAAAGGGCCTCTCGACTTGATCGAGAGGCCCTTCATAAAACCTTAAAAACATAATTCTTTTTATGGTACCCGGAACGAGAATCGAACTCGTACAGACTTACGTCCGAGGGATTTTAAGTCTCTTTAACAAAGTTGTATTATCAGGTAGTTGTACCCAACTGTAATAAAACTGTAAAAAAAAGAGCCCAAAGAAATGGGCGAAAAGGTTTATGACCTGCCTTTCCTCGTGGCATATCTGCAGGTTTTTGGGTCATGAATTCCCCTGGTTCCGAACAAGGATCTTGAGGATGTGAGCATCCCCCATAACTGTGAAAGCTGTGAGAATCGAAACGGAGTCATCTCTGCACTGACGAACCAACCATGACTATCTTATCAACAGATAGTCAACCCACCTCTCAATACCAACACCCCCACCCCTCGCTTGTTTATTAACTGACCATACATGTGCCGCAAGGCAGTAGAGGAACAAGCGTCATGAACAACATGCGGATAGGCATCAGCATTGATTGTCCGACAGCATTTAATTTCACAATTATTTTTTGCCCGAACCCTTACATGCTGCTCTGTAATTGCGAACCCGTACAGGTCGCATTTTTTTGTTTTCTCCATTCTACCAATTAAACCGAAGCACACCCGATATAGATATCTCTTCAAAATCCTTTATATTCAGAGTGATGCATAAATTTAAATATCGGACAGAATACGACGCCATCAATAACTTTATGTAGGGCCTATGATATTTCTAACGAAAAAAATTACTGCATAAAACTTGAATATGGCGACCGCACCAATATTTCAAAGGCATCAAACCACCATAATATAGCCATATATTTACAATTTGAGCTAAGGCCAACCATACATAACAAATAATATATAAACGCCTGAGATCGCTGCTATAGTTAATATACCATGTCGAGTAACAATTAATTATTAATAATTTCTACGCTTGAAATCAATGATAGAATGCCTTATATATCGCACTTCTCAATTGTGAAATATTAGTTACTGACCTGAAGGATATATAATGGAACTCTCTCATGGTAAGTCTGATTTTTTTAATTTTTTAAGATGGATTTCTGCCCTGGTTGTTGTCATTGGCCACTGTTGCATGTTTAAAAGGCTTCTACATCCTGACAATCAGGAAGGCATTTCAAGCATCTATACTTATATCGCATCTCATGCACATTCTGCTGTAATGATTTTTTTTGTATTAAGCGGATATCTTGTAGCTTATTCTGTCTCTGTAAAGAAAGCCACAAAGAGTTATAATATAAAAGATTACTTTTTAGATAGATGGTCAAGGATTTACTCGGTTTTATTGATTGCAATATTGTTTACCTTGCTTCTTGATTTTATAGGCGCAAAATATAGCCCCGATTATTTGAACCCTGAATATGTCCCTCAGGATCGTTGGGGAATAAGATTGTTCGCAAATCTTATATGTTTACAAGGAATTCAGGGATTTAGAATTCAAATGGGGACAAACCCGGCTTTATGGTCTATTGGGTACGAGTTTGTTTATTACATTTTGTTCGGATTGATATCATTTAGGCATGATATATTTAAAAACAACAAACAGTTTTTTTTATGTGTGTCTGGTATTTTATTGGCGGTTGGATTTAAAATGACCAGCTACTATTTTATATGGTTAATTGGTGTGTTTGCATTTTATATATCTAAAAAAATTAATATAAAAATATCTTATTTAAATCTAACACTGTTCCTGGCTGGTTTTTTGATTTTAAACCATTTTGTTGTTTATAAAAATGTATTTCAATTAAACGAGTTCTGGAGAGACTTTACATTGGCTACATATTTGGGCGCAATATTGATTTTTGATATTGAAAGCATTGGAAAAAGATATATCTGTAAATTCAATCGGTTTATGGCGGAATTTAGTTATTCATTGTATGCTTTTCATCTTCCAATTATATTTTTTTATTATTCAGTAATGGTCAAATCGTTCAATTGTACTTCCAATCAATGGGTATCGGGGCTCATATTATCTACTGTATGTTTACTATTTGCTCGTTTGTCTTATCACTTCACTGAAACACAGCAAAAGAAATACAGAGCACTTGGAGAGCATTTAATTAGGAACGTACAAAAATTAAGTTACATAGTTCGACACAGTATGAGAACAGCGCAACACCGTGGGAACGCATGATAAAATTATTGTATAATTATATTTAACCACCATCTCTGCTGGTGCAATCCCCATAAGCTCTGCTGATCAAGCAATGTAAACTTTCTTTCCAAGGGCTCTGAAGGGACAGCTTAGGAAGGACGTTCTAATGAAAAATTACAAGAACCTATCGCAAGCAAAAAACCTACTATGTTGCTAAACTCGGATTGGGCAACAGGCACCCCCCACAGTAAAACTGGGGGGGGGTATGGATTATTAACCGTTCAAAACTGAATCGCAAGCTTCCTCTTTGATAACGGTTTTTATGCAACCCCCGGAATCGTCTCCGTAAAAGAGCTTAGTGGTGTCTGGGTTCATAGACTTTCCTTCATTTCGCCCGTCACCACTCCCCCGCCATCTGTTCGCCATCGACTGCAAACCCTTGCAAACTGTGCAACCCGCCAAAACCATCGGAACCCCAGTATCAAAAGGCTTTACCACACCTGTTGCACCCACCCCTTAATTGCAAAAAAACGCTCCAAAACTGTCGCAGGTGAGGTGTGGAGGAGTGAAATTTTTCCCGGGTCTGGGATTTTTCCCGGATGACGGGGCTTTGGGCAGTTTCCCGCCGGCGCTAAAAAAACGGCACAGGGATTTTGCCTGTGCCGTGGGCTGAGAAGCCCGTTGTTATTGGGGGATCACGGATTCGGGGTGTGGTGGAAGGAGTGGTGTCGGCGGCTGAGTCAGCCGCCGGTTTGCGTTTTAGCCCTGGATGGAGTCGATGTCGGATTTTGCAACGCCCACGGTGGTGGCCTTGGCTGCCACCGTGCCGGCTGCAGAAGACTGGCCCACCCCGGGGTGGGTGTGGCTGGCCAGGGCGGCCAAGGCATCCTTGATGGCGCCCAGGGCGCTGGTCAGGGTGGGCAGGAGAGAGACACCACCCGGGGCCCCGATGGTGATGGCCGGGGCGGCCAGGGTCACGGCGGCGGCATTGATGGCCTTGGGGCCGGTGACGGTTTCGGTGGAGGATCCGCCCACGGTCTCGGCATGGGTGCCGGAGACGGTGACCGTCTTCTCCCCGGATGATTCGGTGCGGGGCCCGCTTGCGGTATCGTCCACGGTCTGGGCCTGAAGCTTGCGCAGGGCCGTGGCCACCTCCTCGATGTTCCGGGCGGCGTCCAGGATGTCCTGGTCTGTTTTCCGCTCCCAGTTGCCTGCGGCATCGTGGAGCTGGTGAACACCCAGGCGCTGTTGCCAGAGTCCGGAGCCATCCGGCACCCCTGGCATGGAGATCCCCATGGTGTAGACGTGCTGGATCACCGGGTGATCGGGGCGGCCCTCGACCCACCGCACGGTGACGATGGTTCCGGGACGGGGCCAAAGAAAAAGCCCGGCGTCGGGCCCTGCTGCCGGCACAGGAAGGGGCACGGCTTCGAATCGGGGGAAGTTCGGGGCGGGCTCGCCCTCGGGGGTCAGGATCTCGATGTCCGCCGCCCAGTAGGGCCGGAACCGATCACAGGTCGCCCCGGCCACGGGCGGGTCGGAGATCTTCACCACCCGGGCGTACCGGTCCAGGTGATAGCCTCCGGAGAGCTCCGGGAACATCCGGAGCACTATGCGTCTAATCGCTTCGCGCATGTCACCACCATAAAGTGTTCTTTGAGTTGCAGGCTTGTGATGTACTGCCCGTTCATCTGCACCCCGGGCCGCAGGCCGGGGACGGCTTGAAGGGTCTTGGTACCGTCCAGCTGGACGTCCTGGAAGAAGGTCTCCGGCACGGTGAAGGGCTTGTTCGCCCACCGGCTGTCCTCCCAGGCGCCCACGAAGACCTGGCCATCGCCCTGCTGCTGCCAGATGTAGTTGGGAATGGCAAACACAGCGCCCATGGAATCCAGGCCATGGATGCCGTTGGCGATGGTCTGGAAAGCAGGGCACGGGGTGTCCGCATAAGCCGCCTCCGGAACCACGAAGGAGAGCCCGGTTTTCCGGGCGTAGACGCCCAGCACGTCCCGCAAGGAGGCGTTCCGGATCGACACGGGCAAGGAGCCCCACAACACCGCCGAGAGCTCCCGGCAAAAAAGGCGCTGCTGCCTGGCGTCCACCGTGTGGCTTCGAACCACAAACCCGGTGAAAAACGCCACCGGGTCCTTCCGGGCATCGCCCATGGCCATCTCCACGATGCCTGAAAGGGGCTTGTCGCTGATCACCGTGAAGTCGGCCCGGCCCGGCGTGGAGATATCCAGGCTCACGTGCTCCCGAACCAGGGGCACCGGTTCCCCGGCCACCATCACTATCTTTTCCAGCTTCACGTCAAGGCCTCCGCGTTTTCCAAAACAGCATCAAAAGAATCCGCCCCGCGCCCGTTCCTCCATGAGGACTGAAGCTTAACCGGCTTGCGCACCTCCACCCGCTCCGGGTTGCTCTTGCACTCCCGAAGGGTAAAGGAGACTTTCCACATCTGAAGCCCCCCTGCCTCCTCCCAGTTCACATGCTCGGCAAACTGCACCTGGCGGATCCCCACGGCATTGGCCGTGGGGTGCGTGATGGTCCAAACCTTCCGGGCGCCCTCTTTGTTTATGGTCTCGGCGGTCTGAATCAATCCCCCCAGGTCCGCGGCCTGGGTAAAGGGGATCTGAAGCGACACCCGCAGGATCTTGGGCTTTGTCCCCTTCTCCACAGCATCGGTCCCCGATGTCTCGCCGGCGATATCCTCCGTGCGAAACTCCAGGTTCCCCTTCACCACCAGGTTCTTACCCGGCACTTTGAAATCATCCAGTTGCATCATAATCCAAACACCTTTTTACAATATGGTTCAGCCACGTAATCCCTATCGCTATTGCGCCGGTGCCAATGGCCAGGGGATTGGATTGACCACTTCGGCCAGCTGGCTCGGCAGATCGCGCAGCGCCTGCCGATAGAATTCCCACTCTGTTTTTTTTTCAGCATCCATTGGAAAGTCCGGCATCATCCTGTAATCACATGCGGTCAGTTTTGAATCCCGCTGGGGTCTCACCACACTCTCCAGCCACAAAGCAAAATCAACCGCCCAATCCGTCCCGTTCCATTTGGAGTTCGACAGCGGTTCCTTTTCCGTCCATGCAGGATCTAGCTCAATTCCGATATCATTGATTTCATGACGCGTTTGTGTCGCCGTGTCAAAATAGACCTCTTTGCGGTGATCTGGTTTTACAACCCACAAGCCATTTTCCAGGACCGCTACTTCATGATCGCCTGTTTCAGGAGGCGGTTGCAGGGATGACGTCTGCGGATTGTACAACCAGCATTCATCGGTATTATGAGTTTCCGGTCTCCACATTGGATTTTGCCTGGCTGCAGAATTCCGTCCTTGTAAATATTCACCTGTCATGTGGTGGGCATTGTATAGTATAACCATTAGTAAAAAATACCTCCCCACTTATATCTATTTATAGGCCTGGTTTCTGATCCGCCCGATGTCCCCCATACTGACCCTGCAAACCATGGTTGACCGATATTTCCATTGCCGACTGTGAGCACACCTAAATTGGCTACAGCTCCAGCACCATAGACCATCCCACTGTTTGTTCCACCTGACCCAAGACTATTGGTGATATAATGTCGATGGTCTTCGAATATAGCACCTTGACCTGTACCGACATTATCTCCTTTTGTGCCATCACCTCTATCTGTCCTACCTGCTGTATCAGGGTCAATACCAGCCCCATGATCCCAAATACGCTCAAAAAGGCCCCGGTCATCCGGCAAACTGAAATGATCTCCATCGATCGCTCCGTACATGGTCGATATTTTCTCGAAAAGCTCCGGGTAATCGGCCCGCAACAAACTGGCACCGTTGCGCTCCAGCATCCTGCGCCGGGTCATCTCGGCATTCGTGGGCACGTATGACAAATTGATATCGTCTCCCGGCTCGTGGAATGACACCCTCGTATCCCCAATACTTACGTTGCCTGCAATGGCCACATTCCCCTGGTCGTCCTTCTCCACAACCTTTTTTTTAAGAGCCTCCAGATCAGCCCGATAATCAAACTGCCACGTCTCCGCCGAAATACTCACACCAGTGAGTGCCTGCGCATCCTGAAACTGCATCATCACGTTGCGGGTAATATTATTGCCCGTGGTATTACTCGCCAGATCCGTTTTTCGCTTGGGCGTCTCCGGTGTTGTGGTCACAGAGATCACATTCCCCGTGACGGCCTCCACCGTCCCGATCCAGTTAAACGAAAAATCCCCCACATCGGAGCCCAGGATCATGGAGTAAACCACCTGGTCCGGATTCACGTAGCCCTTGAACTCCGCCGGGATCTGATAGGTATGAACCACGTGGGCCGGGTCTGGCATCTGCTGGTTGCGGTCCACGGGTTGGGATGGGTCCAGGCCGGGGACCAGGGCAAGCACCATGCGATCGATGACGAGGGGGTTCTCCTCGCCCCGTAGCTGGTTGATGCGTGTCTGGCCCAGGGCGGTGATTGCACTGCTCATGGTTCCTCCAATATGGCTGTTTCGGTCAGGTGATCGTTCGAAAATTCCACCACCTGGATCTCCATGGGGATGGTGGTGATGATCTTCCATTCGTAGCGACGGCAGGTTCTGCCGTAGTGTTGGATCAGGGTTGAAAGAAGGCTTTCGTTTTGGGCCAGCTGGTTGTCGGAAAGGCGGATGGCCACCACGTCCCAGTCGCGGCCCGGCATGCGCTCTTCCAGCTCCACGTAGCCCACGCCCAGGCGCTCGAAAATCTGTTTAAAGCCCTCCACGCTTCCGGCGTCCCGGGCGTTGGCGTAGGCGTATCGGACGCGCAGGCGGAAGAGGTCCAGGGGCTCGCCCTTGAAGCGGGTGATGTCGCGTTGCCAGGCGATGAGCTCCAGCACGGCCTCACGGCAGGTCATGGGGTCCAGTTGCTTCAGGGGCCAGAGGGCCCACTCGCCCAGGCGGGTGAACCAGCGGTGGGCGGCGGCGGCCAGCTTGGCCACCTGGCCCTTGTTCATCCAGACAGGCAGGTCAAAGGCGGGTAGCTCGGTCATCAGGCCACCTCCGTGTTGATGGTGAGGGAGGAGATCGTGGGGATCTCCATGGCGCTCACGATGTCCCCCAGGCTGAAAGAGACGGATTTGAGGTCCGGAAGCTGCTGGTGGAGCTCATAGGCCAGGGTGGAAAAGGAGAACCGGGAAAAGGGCATGGTCCGGGTAATTTTGGAAAAATCCTGGTTCTCGCGAAAGGCGAACCGCACCCGGTCCGACACGGCCTGATTCAGGGCGGCGATTCTCTCTCCGGAGAGAACCCCGTCGTGGTACACGGTCACCACCAATTCCCCGGGTTTCTCCGGCATGGGGAAGCACAGCATATCGTCCCCATGGCCGTGGTGGCCCTGGTCCCGGATGTAGGTGTTGATGCCGTCCACAAAGGACTGGGACGGCTGGCCGGAGTCGATCATCACGAAGGCGTTGGCGCTCCCCGGGCCCCTGGGGGCGTCGTGTTCGAACCAGACGAAGTCGGGCTGGATACCGGCAAACAGGGAGATATCCGCCCGGTATGCGGCGTCGTGGTGGTACTGGCCCACGGCGGAGAACTGATTGCGGCACCGCAGCCGGAGAGAGTCGTCGGACTCGGCATCGGCCCCGGCGATGGTGATCCACTCCGCTTCGTTGGTGACGGAGGCAATCCCGGAGACAGGCTCCGGCAGCACGGTGAAATACCCCGGCCCAAGGTTGTGGGCCGTGCCGGGGATCTCCGCCTCCACCGGCACCTGGGCCGAGATCACCCCGTCTGCGATGATCACCTCTTGCGTGGTGCGCACCCGGTAGATTTTCTTGTTGATGGGCGGCGTGGCCACCAGGATCCCGGCCTCCACCGTCACCTCCCCGTCCGCGGCCTCCCGGGTAAAAAGGAGAAAACCCCGGGTGGTCGCGGCTTTTTTTCTCTCCAGGTCCACGGCCCAGGCCAGCAGCTCCAGCCAGGCCCCGGTGGCGTCCTTCAGGAAGAAGTTGGGAAGCACCTGGGTTGCCAGGAGCTGCACCAGCCACATGGCCGGTTTGGTGGCGATGGCCGTGATCAGCCGCCAGAAGGGGGCCCACTCCGAGTCGTTGGCGATACCCACCTCCTCCTCGGCGTTGATGGCCCGCCACTCGGTTTCCATGGCCTCCTGGGAGACGGGGATCCCCGCGTCCACCAGCATCTGCTCGTATACGTCCGTCATCACACCTCCAGTGAAAAGCCGATGGGGCCAAAGTCCATGGTCTCGGCCCTCAGATAGAATTCCCCGGGTTTCACCTCATCGATGGCGGCGGAGCCCGGCACGATGCGCACATCGTTATCCACGGCCAGGGTGATCATCATCTTGGTGCGATCCACCAGCCCCCGGTTGCGGTTGCCCACCAGAGGCGGTAAAAAGCCCTCTTCCCGGATCATGTGGACCAGGTCCTGGGCGATGACGTCCCGGTCCGTGATGGTGACCGGGTTGCCCCCGGCGTCCAAAACCAGGTCGTCGTCTTCAATCAACAGGTCAAGATACATTGCCATTTACGATGCCATCACCAGCTGGCTGGTGACCTCCTGTGCGTTGATGGGCCTGGATGTGACGATCTTCCCCACATGCACGGTCTGAGACGAGGTTGTGCTGGTGCTGGAGACGGCCGTGGCAATGGATTGAGACACGCCCCCCGCCGGCACCGCCGCCTGCCTGGGCGCCTCCAGGGAAGGCGACGTCTTCGGCGCTTCGGCCACGGGCTCGTCCCCCACCCCGGGTATCCAGGAGAATTTTCCTTTCACCCAATCCCAGGCATCCCCCAGCTTGGCAAAGCCCCCCATCACCCAATCGATGCCCCCCATGATGGCCTTGCCCCAGGATGAGTCCATGAAGGCGGCCTTCAGGTCGTCCCAGTAGTAGATGGCGGCGGCAATGGCCCCGGTGAGAAGCACGACGCCCCCGACAATCAGCAGCACCGGGTTTGCCCACATGGCGGCGTTCAATCCAAACATGGACACGGTCCCTGTTCCCATCACCGCATTCCAGAGGGCCATCCCGCCGGCGGCGACCTTGGTAATGACATTCCACCCCAGCATGGCGGCCTTGCCGAGGATGGACTGCTTGGTAAAAAGCCCCATCACCAAAGCGCCGGTTTTGGTTGCAATGGTCCAGCCGAACATCGCGATACGCCCTATCACCGACTCTTTGGTAAATAGCTTTTTGGTCCAGGTCGCGATGGTCGTCGCATTCGAGTAGCCCCTGGTCGCCATGGTGGCCACACCGCCAACAACGACAAAGGCTGCCACAGCCGCAGAAAGAGCCGTCACACCTATCGCCGCAATACCGATAACCCGGGTAAAGATCGGGTGCTCCTGGGTCCACCGATACATGGTCCCCGCCCCTTGGGCCATGGTCTCCACCACGGGGATCAGCACGGGCAACAGGGCCTGGCCCAGGCCGATGCGAAGGGCCTGAGTCCCCTGGCTCAACCGTTGAAAGGGATCCACCATGGCATCGGCCATGGTCATGGCTTTTTCCATGCCCTTCACCTTACCCAGGGCCGAAATATCGCCCCCGAGTTTTTCCACTTTGGGCATCAGCAGGTTGATCAAGTCCACGGCCTGCTCCGACCCAAAGGCGTCTTTTAAGATGGCAAACTGAGCGTCCGTGCCTAAGTCACCGATCTTTCCTTGAAGCGATTCGAGGATGGTGGTCATGGGTCGCATCTTGCCTGCGGAGTTGAAAAAGGAGAGCCCCAACTTTTCCTGCGCTTGGACAGCTCCGCCGATAAAAGCGGCGTATTTCGTAGCAGACTCCCCGCCGGACATGGTGGCTTGCAGGTTACCCATGATGGCCATCTGCTCATTTAACGAGACGCCCATGGTGGTTGCGGCGGCCCCCAGCCCGCTAAATCCATCTGCCATTTTTGAACCCGTGGTCTTGAACATCTGCACCGCCGTGGCCGTCTGCCCGGTGAGCTGCTCCACCCAGTCCGCCTTGCCCATGGCGTTGGCGGAGTCGGCGAAGATCCCGTACATGGTGCCCATGTAATCGGTGATGGTTGCGGCGTCGGATTTCGTCCCCTTGGCAAGGATGTTGGAAGCGTTGGTGAAGGAGGAAAGCTCCTCTCCGGAGAGCCCGGCAATGGCCGACTGGATGTCGTAAGACGAC
This sequence comes from Desulfoluna spongiiphila, assembly GCF_900101345.1. Classification (GTDB taxonomy): domain Bacteria; phylum Desulfobacterota; class Desulfobacteria; order Desulfobacterales; family Desulfolunaceae; genus Desulfoluna; species Desulfoluna spongiiphila. Next base: position 209,783 of record NZ_FMUX01000009.1, read on the forward strand.
GACACAAAGTCCTTTGCCGATTCCCCGTACTTCACGGAGAAAGCGATGGCCTTGTCCGCCAGCATGTCCAGGGAGTCCTGGGCAACGTCCAGGCTTCGCACCTCGCCGATGGCCATGTTGAACTCATTGGCCGGCGCGGTCAGGGCCGACACCGCGTAGCCGGCTGCGGCCACCCCGGCGGCCCCGCCCGCCACCTTGCTGAAGGTGTCCGTCACCCCTTCCAGGGAATTTTTGATTTTTCCCGCCGGGCCGGTCACCTTGTCCATCAGGTCGATGGTGAACATCAGTTTTTGAAGCTGGCTTGCCATGCATCACCTTCCGTTGAACGCCATGGCCACGCCTGCGGCAGTGGCCATTCGCTGTTTTTCCCAATAGTCCTTTTCCAGGAAGAGCGCCTCCCCCATGGCCCTGGGCGTCACCTCACGCCCCGGGAACCACTTGTGGGAGAAGGCCGTCATCTGGGACAGAGCGGAGTTCTCTATCCCGGCGGCAATCCGTTCTACTCCCCCACCGCCACCTCGATGGCGGGCACCACCTTGTTGATCAGGTGGGTGCCGATGGCCATCACGTGGGTGGGGTTCTCCAGGAAGGGCTTCAGGGCCTCTTTGCTCTCGGGGGCGACACAGCGCACCAAGAAGTTATGGGTGGGCTCCACCTTTTCGTTGGGCTGCATCTCGTTGATCAGGCGCTCATGGTGGGCGGGGGTGACGTCGAAATCAATGGCGGTGCCGTCGATGGTCAGGGTAATTTTTTTGCTCATGGGTCGTTCTCCTTACGTTATTTATGAATTTTCTCTGACAGCTCCAGCCGTTCCATAAATCGCTGTTCGAATCGGCTGAAGATCTCCTGTAAGTCCTGCTTGCTGGTGTAGTTTTCCGCGACAAACAGCTTGAACTCTACCAGCGCCAATTTTTCATTGGATTCGCGAGAACGGATTGAGTCCAGGCATCGAAACAGGTAAACGTTCCAGGCCAGCACCGCAGGCCACACATAACGAGCTATGAACTCAAAGGTCTCGCTAACCATGGGAATTACACCTCTTCGGCTTCAGGCAGGTTGCGGTTGGAAAGCTCCGTGGCCACCATCCCCACCAGCTCGTCATCCACCGTGTTGGTGGTCTGTTTAGCCAGCTTCTTCAGGCCCAGGATAACCAGGCGGGTGAGGATCTTTTCGCTGGCAACGGCCAGGGCCATGCGGCCGAGGATGTGGGAAGCGGAACTTGCAATGGCGGTCAAAAACATGGGGCGTCTCCTTTTCAGGTGGTGGCCATGCGGATCCCCGTGGCGATCTGGTCGTCGCTGTAGGGCATCTGGCCGTTTTCGTGTTTGATGATCACCGGGATCAGCCGGGGCAAGACCTCGGTCACCACCAGGGGCTCGTCCGGGTCCACGCCCACCACCTGGGCCACATGGTCCACGTAGGCGGCGGTGTCGTTCTCCTTGGGAGGCGCCCACCGGGTGATGATGCCCCGCACGGTCTTGATGCCGTGGCGGCGCTGGTAGTTGGTCAACACCCTTGCCATGGCCCGGATGCCGTACTCCGGGGTTTTGAACAGGCAGAAGGCGGGGTCAGGCTGCACCTTGGCCAGGCCGTCCCAGTTGTCGCCGTGGCGGATGTTGCCGGGGTTGTTGTTGCGAATGCCTCGTGTTGCTTCCATCACATGGTCTCCAATGCTTCCTGACAATCCAGACACAGGGTGCAGCCGGGCATGGCCTGCCTGCGCCCTTCCGGGATCGGTTCGTCGCAATGCGCGCAGATCGCAAGGCCCGGCCCCGTGGGAAGCGCGGCCCGGGCGCTGGCCACGGCAGCGTTGCGCTCGCGGGATTCAAGGATCTGTGCGCGGTCCAATATGTCCATCAGTCGGTGAGCCCTTCCACCCTGGCCGGATCGAGGTAGGGTATGCCGTTGATCTTCACAAAGTTGGGGCTCGTCACCTCAAAGCCGATTTTGACGGTGGCCTTTTTGTCGCTGGTGGGGTCGTAGTCCATGATGTCCTTGAGGTTCAGAAGGCACCCGAAGGCCTCCACGTTCTCCTCCTCCTTGGTCCCCTTGGCGTAGAACTGAAGGTCCACGGGCTCGATGCCCTGCCAGGAGCCCTTGGCCGCCGCCTCTTCCGCCATGATGGCCATGGCCGTGGCGTCCAGCTCGATGTCTCCGGAGGCGCTCACCGCCCCGGGCACCCACCCGTTGGGCACGCCCCCGTCCTGCACGGACTTCCGCCCGTCTTCAATGGAGAGGGAGGCCTTCTCCGCCCGAAGGCGAAAATCCCCCAGGCTAAATGAAAAACTGCTGTTGCTGATTCGCTTCATGGGTCACTCCTATGCGTTGGTGCTGAGATCCAGCATCAGGTTCACGGTGATGTCCTTGGGGCAGTTGTAGGGCCGCGCCTTCATGTAGATGCGCACGGTGTTCTTATCCACCCACTGGATGGTGATGGCGTCCCGGGCCGGGGGGTGGATCTCCCCGGGAAAAATCGTCTTGCCGATGCGCGATCCCAGGGACATTTTCATCAGGGGCCGCATAAAATAATTGGAGTTCTCGGCAATCGACTCCGGCGTGGAGTTCAGGCGCCTGTCCCCGATCCTCGCCACGGTCAGCGGGTACACCTGGCGCATCGCTTTCTGGATCACCCGCAGGTTCTCCACAACCTGGAAGTCGCCCCCGGGTACGTCCAGCATGTTGCAGTCGCCCCAGTACACCCCGGGGTAATCCGGGTACCACTGGGGGACAGAGAACCGATTCGCGTCCAGGGCCTTCAGGTGGGCCATGGAGAGCATCACCCCGTCCTTGTCCGTGGGCCTCTCGCCAAAGGTCCCGATGAGGGGACCGGTGGCCACCCGCATGGGCGTGTCCGCCACGGTGACGGCCCGATTGCACAGACGGCCCGCAAGGGTTCCCTGGTCCGGTCCCCACAGGGCAGGCACCACGCACACCTGGTCGGCGGCCACCCCGTCGGTGATGGGCTCAATGGCCGCGATGTAATCGGCCCAGCCCTCGTCCGCACCACAGCCCCGCACTCTGGCCATGAAGAAAACGGGCCGCATGTAGGTGGCCAGGATGGATTTCGCTTTAGTAAACATGACCTCAATGTCGGTCTTTTCGCTCACGGGATCGGTGATGACGATGGCCTCGCAGCTCGTCACCTCCATGGCGTAGTCCACGGCATCGGCCCAGGACCCGTCGGCGGCGATGGGCAAAACGCTTGCCCCCCAGTTCTGCCCGGCGTTGACCATGGCGGCCTCCACCTGGGTCTTCAGGTTGGAGGCGTTGGCCCCCAGGGCTTCGTCCAGGTCCGTGGCGTTGCTCACGGAAAGCACCTTGCCCTGGTTGACGGTGCCCTCCCCTATAAACAGGAAATGGCGCTCGATCTCGGGCAGGGGGCCCTGCATGAGGTTGAGCCGGTTAATCTGAATCGTTCCAAGTGACATATGAAGGTCTCCTTATGACGGTTGCCCTATGCTTTTCTAATGCGTTGTAAGGCGGTTTCAGCCATTTCGGTAAGGTAGGCGTCGGCGTCCTCCTGGGTAGCGCCGAGGAACGGTCGGGCAGGAACTTTCACCTTCCACCTGTTTGGCTTTCTGGTTTCACCGTTGTGCACCAAAGCGTTCTGAATCAGTCCGGCCTGGCCAAGGGTGACGTTGTCCTTAATCCACCGGGTTGTGGCCCGTCGCCACACGGCCTTGCCATGCTTTCGGGCGATCCGTCGCCTGAAACCATATCGTTTCAGGGCCCGGGCTTGCTTGATCGTCAATGGCTTTCTGAAATAAGAGGGCGAATGCCCGGTATGCATCTTATTTTCTATGGAGTTGCATTCAACGGTCGCCCCATCCTGGTGCGTTTTTGCAATGGCGGCAGGGACGTGATGCGACCACCCCACAACGCCCCTGTGATCATTCTTGAGCTTGGTGCTCAGCTGCTTCGTCAACCCCATGAGCATGCGGCGTCGGGACTTGGAGCGTTTGGTTCGAGGCGTGAACTTTTGCCCCGTGATGGTCTTCTGAGATGCAGTGTTGCGCCGGGACTTGGTCCGGGTCTGGCCCATCATGCTCCTGATTACCCGCTTTCGCTCGCGGGGCTTCATGCTCAGCACATCCAACTGGTCCAGAAGCCTCAAGGTGGCCCGTTTGTCTTCATTGACTTTAACGTCCGTCATACCGTTTCAATCCCCGCCAACGTCTCAGCCACGGTCACCCCGGCGTCACCCACCCGCCACTGCTCGCCCTCATACGCAAGGGGCCCTTCCGGGTCGGGGACGATGACCAGGGGCTCATCAAAAGCCACCACGATCTCCACCCCAACGGTCTGGTCATCCAGGGGCGTAACGTCCACGTCGGGTTCGGCCAGTTCCAGGACATCCCGTTCAGGATCGTTGGCATCCAGCCAGATCAACAGGCTGGAGAGAAGCTGCTCGGCGATCTCCGCTCGGCACCGGTCGATGGAAATCACCGCGTCGTATTTAAAGCGGCCCACCTGAAGGCCGTAGCCCAGATCTTTTCCGTCAGAGATCAATCTCCCCTGATCGGTGAAGGCCTCGACCTGATCCCGGGTGATGCCGGAGAGGGTCAGCATGTGGCTTGTAAGGGCTGAGAGCTTTTTCATCTGTCCTCCTAAAGGGCCTCCACCATAATGCTCAGCGACTCGCGAATTTGGGAAAGGGCTGCAAAGGATTCACTACGCCAACGGTCGGCAGCTTCAGGGGATTCCATGGTGTCTGCCTGGGCATCATTTCTTCGGTGCAATGTGGCGTAATCTGCGAGCAAAAGAGCCTTGGCGTGGCAACAGACAGCACGGGTGTAATGCATCACCTTGGGGTGAACGCCGCCCAGTCTCTCGCCATCGTCCACGGGGACCTCGTCAAGCGTTTGCACTCCGGTCTGCTGCTGTTCGTGCTGAAACCCTTTCAGCTCACCGTTGGCCCACAACATGGCAAGGCTCAGCCGATCCTTCAAAAGCCCATCGCTGTAATCGGGGGGCAAACGATACGCGGCCTGAAACTCGGCCAGATTAATATCGGGCCAAAAGGGAGCATTTTTCACAACAGCGGTGGGGTCGATCTGATTTGAAATTCCGGTAAAACCAGGCATAAAGTTTCCTTTTTGGGTTTGGACCGGCCCCCGCCTGGGCCAAGGCGTTTCACATAGTGTGGACGCACGGCCCGGCGGGATCGGCCGGTGGTGTGGGAGCTCTATTCGGTGCCGGAAGCTTCCGCCCCGGAGGCCTCAGCCGGTTCGGCTGGCTTCTCCTCGGCGGGCTTGGCGCTCTCCAGCTTCTTCCGTGCTTTGCCCAGCACGGTTTTCACCTTGGCGCCGTACTCCTCGGCACGTTCAAAATGGGTTATGGCCTCGCTCCAGGACTCCAGGTCCATGGCCACCAGGCCTTTCAGCTTAAGCATCTTGGCGCTCACCTCGTCAGGAATGTCCCAGCCTTCGGCCAGCTCGCACACCTGGCCGAAGTAGGGCTCCACGGATCGCCCGGCGTCCTGCTCGCCTTCGGCCCACTCGGTGATGGTGTCGCAAAGGTAGATGGGCAGGTCCCGGCGGAATCGCTCCGGCATGGGCACGCCGTGCTCGATGCAATACAAGGCCAGGGCCATGGCCCCGTGGATATCGGCGATGTCAAAGAGCCACACCAGGATCTGGCCCAGCAGGGGGTGATCGGAGCCCGAGGCCTTCAAGGTCTCCACCACGGGCAGGTACTTGGGCACCAGGTGCGCGGCCTTCTCGGCCTCTTTCTGCTTCCGGCTCCGGATCAGCTTGAGCTTGGCCAGGTCGTCCTCCAGCTCCTTTTCAAACCCGGTCAACGTCTGCTGCTTGGCGATGGCCGTGGTGGGCATGGTCCCCAGAACAGCAAAGGACGACGCCCCTTCCCCGTAGCCGGGATCTTCTTTTTTCTTCTCTTGAAAGCGTTTCATCAAAGACATGGAATCCTCCCTTACGCCCAGCCGTCGGAGCCGTTGGGCAGCTTCACTTTGGAGAAGTCCACGGCAACGAATTTTTCGGGCGTTTCGACCACGTAGCCCTCGTTCCGGCTGTTGTAATCCTCCACGCGATCCTTCTCGGGCTTCTCCTTGATCTGGCGACGCCAGGAGCCGGACTGCACATAGATGGAAAGGTTTTCATAGCTGGTGATGACCAGACCACGTTCCGGAAAACTGGAAGGTGTCTCCCAGGGAAGGCCGCCGAAAATAGAGAACGCCGAGGAAGAAAGGAGCTTTTCTGAAGGCGTCTGCCCGTTGGCAACTGCAAGTAAAGTTTTTTCGCGTGCCACCAGCTCGGAGCCCACGAGGACAATCAAATCCCGGCGAAGGTAGGGAGGAATACCTTCGGTGAGTTCCACGACGGCATGGTCGAGGTTTACAAAGTCCCCGTCCATTCCGATACGAATCTCCCCGGCCTGCTTTTCTCCGGTGGTAAGAATATTGGCAGGGACCGTTTCTTTGACGTACTGCATCCACCCCTTGTTCACGTCCTGGAGCATGGAGTTGGCATCCAGGTCGGTCGTGTCGGCGGAGTTGGTGCCATACCAGCCAATGACCTCGCGATCGTTGGCGATACGCTCCTGAACGTAGCGGGTGTAACGTTCCGCCAAATCCGGAAACTTGGCCCAGGCGTCCATGGTGGCATACGTCATGTAAACGTCGGAGTTGGTTTTGTTCAGCCTGTACTTGCGCTGCCCCAGCCCAAGAAGGTCACGAGGCGTACGCTCATTGCCTTCAATAGAAGTATCGATACGGCCTGAAACGGGTCCTGCGGCGCAGCCCAGGATGTTCTGGCCTTCCAGCTCATCAACTGTAAAGACGTTGATCTTGGGAAGGAATGTGGACTTTTCCACAATGGCATCCTGGAGTTTCTGCTCTATGGTGGGCTCCACCGTAAAAGCTTTTTCCACGGTGGGGATGCCATACTGCTTGGCCAAGCGGCCGCACATCTCATTGAATGCCTTCAAGGCAAAATTGTTCATCGTTGGTGCTCCTCAAAAATATAAAAGGGTGTTCGGAAAAAGTGCCTACCAGAGGTTATCCTGCTCCCCCGCAGGGTTGGGGTTTTCCCGAAAATGGGTGCCGGGCACGCGCTGTTCCATGCGCTCGGTCATGGTGTTGAAGGCCTTCACCATGGTGTCCACGCTCGTCTTCAGCTCGGTGTACTGGGCCTCGCCTGCGGCTGCCGGGGTCTCGCTTCCTTCGCTGCCCCCGCCCTCCCCTTCGCCGCCTTCTCCTTTTCCGTCTCCGGCCGGGGGCGTCTTGAATGTCTCCATAAAGGTCTGCATGTTGCCGGCCATGGTTTCCACGGTCTGCTGGGTTGCCTCAAGGGTGCCCTTGACGGCTTCGAATTGCTCTTTGTTCATGGGGTCGTCTCCCGTCTCTTCGTCGTGGTTTTCGTCTGTAAAAAAATGGGCAAGCTTCTTAAAAAAGGTGGTCATGAAGCGGTCTTCGTCGCCCATAAACTCTTTGCTCAGATCCGGCACCTCCTCCCCGGCATACCGGGCGGTGAACTCCCGGCCCTGCAGCTTGGAAAACCGCATCTCATCGGTGCCCAGGGACGCGGGGGAATCGGTCATGGCCAGGCCCGTCAGGTAGGTTTTGCCCGTGGCCGCAAAGTCTTCCGTCACCTCAATGGAAAAATGGAGGTACTCCTCCCACACCTGGTTCATCTGAAGCAGGGACCGGCTCGGGGAGATCTTGGCGTAAAGCTTCACCACGCCGTCCACCTCTTCGGCCTTCAGCTCCCGCACCGATCCATAGGCGGCGTAGCGCATGTGGTCGATCCAGATCTTGGCGGTGTAGGTGGCGGGGCTGTAGGTCTCGGCCATGTCGGTAAACCACTGGGGCTGAAGCACCCGACCGTCCACGGTGGGGCCGGAGGTGGCGACACATTTCCAATCAGTCACAAGGGAGGAAGGCATTTTTTTTCCTTGGTTGCAGGGGCGGTTCTCATGGGTTTCAAGTCATCAACACCCCCAACATAGGTGGCGGGAAAAGGACTGTACACGAAACCAATTCCGATTTTGGCGTTATCGGAATGGAAGTAAATCGGGCTTTGGGTTCGGGCTGGTATGCTCACGGCATGAGCCTTTACACACAGGAAATAAAAGACGCGGCCAAGCGCCTCTACCTTCGCCACCACACCCCCAAGGAGATAGCCACCATCGTCAACGCCCCCTTGCGCACGGTCTACGACTGGCGCACCAAGGGGCAGTGGGATGATCTTCTCTCCACCGAAAGCGTAGAGGAGGCCATGGGCAGGCGCCTGGCCCTCCTCTCCGAGCGGGATGAAAAAACCAAGCTGGAACTGACCGAAATGAACAGCCTGGTGGAAAGCCTGGTGAAGCTTCGGCACAGCCGCATGCTCATGGAAGGAAAGGGACAACCCGGGGAAGGGTCAGAAGGGAAAAAGAAAGGGGAAGGCTCCGGCGGGAAGCGCAAGCGGGGCAGAAAGAAAAACGACGTCACGGGCATCAAGGAAGATGACTTCAAAGTCAAGATGCACAAGTACTACTTCCGGTATCAGATGGAGCTTCGGGAAGCCCGGCACCACCGGTTCCGCATGCTCTTAAAGTCCCGGCAAATCGGGGCCACCTGGTACTTCGCCCAGGAGGCCTTTGAAGACGCCGTACTCACGGGCCGGAACCAGATCTTTCTCTCGGCCACCCGGGCCCAGGCCGAGGTGTTCCGGCGGTACATCGTGGCCATTGCCCAGCAGCATTTCGACATCGAACTCAAGGGCAACCCCATTGTGCTGCACACAGAAAAAGGCCCGGCGGAGCTGCACTTTCTCTCCAACAACTCCAAGTCCGCCCAGAGCTACACCGGCAACATCTACATTGACGAGTTCTTCTGGATCCAGAAGTTCAACGAGCTCTACAAGGTGGCCTCGGGCATGGCCACGCACAAGAAGTGGAGGAAAACCATTTTCTCCACCCCGTCCGCCGTCACCCACGACGCCTACGACCTCTGGACCGGGGACCGGTACAACCAGCGTTTCAAGAAAAAGCGGGTGGAGTTCCCGGGCTTCAAGGAGATGCAGTCCGGCATCCTCTGTCCGGACAACGCCTGGCGCAAGATCATCACCCTGGACGATGCCGAAGCCGGCGGGTGTGACCTCTTCGACCGAAAAGAGCTGGAGCTGGAATACTCCCCGTCCGAGTTCGCCAACCTCTTCGGCTGCCAGTTCATGGACGACACCTTCGGGGTGTTCCGCTTCGCCGATCTGGAGGAGTGCGCCGCCGATGTCTCCGAGTGGAAAGACATCGACTTCACCGACCTGCGCCCCATGGGGAACTATCCGGTCTGGGGCGGGTACGATCCCTCACGCCACCGGGACGACGCCAGCTTTGTCATTGTCGTGCCGCCGCTCACGCCCGGCGGCACGTTCCGGGTGATCAAGCGGTTCAAGTGGGTCAACAAGTCGTTCACCTGGCAGGCCGCCGAGATCAAGAAGCTCTGCGCTATGTACAACTTCACCTACATGGGCATCGATGTCACCGGCCCGGGCATGGGCGTGTTCGACACGGTGAAGACCTTCTACCCCCAGGCCACCCCCATCCACTACTCCGTAGGCAGCAAGACCCGCATGGTCCTGAAGGCCCAGGAGATCATCACCTCAAACCGTATTCAATGGGATGCCCAGGAGACCACCATCGCCCACGCCTTCCTCACCATCAGGCAGACCTACACCCCCAACGGCCAGGTGACCTACTCCGCCAACCGCACGGACACCACCGGCCATGCCGACGTGGCCTGGTCCATCATGCACGCCCTTGTCAACGAACCCATCAGCCACGACCAGGCGCAAGGCGCTTGCGTGGAAGTTTTATAATCCGGAGGCAACACCCATGGGAAAAAAGAGAAACAAACAAGGAAAGAACCACATGAACGACCAGGGCGGCACCGCCGAGGCCTTCAACTTCGGAGAGCCGACCCCCATTCTGGCAAGCCAGCTTCAAGACTACGTGGGCGTCTGGCTCCTGGACAACGGCAGCTACTACAGCCCGCCCGTGTCCCTGGCAGGCCTGGCCCGGCTTCGCGGGGCCAACGCCTACCACGGCCCCCTGCTGGAGTTCAAAACCAACATGATCATGCGGGCCTTCAAGGGATCGGCCGCGGTGCCCATGCTGCAGATGCTCCCCTTTGTCACGGACTACGTCACCTTTTTGAACGCCTACTTCCAGAAGGTCACCAACTGGATGGGAGAGGTCATCGCCCTGGTGCACCTGCCCGCCATCAACATGCGAAGGATGAAGGAGCCAGGCCAGTACTGCATGCTCAACGTGGACGGTAGCCGCACGGACTTCCAGCCCGGGGAGGTGATCCACGTGAAGAACTACGACGTGGCCCAGACCATCTACGGGCTCCCCTCCTACCTGGGGGCCATCCAGTCCATGCTCTTAAACGAAGACGCTACCCTGTTCCGGCGACGCTACTATCTCAACGGGGCCCACGCCGGGTACATCTTCTATTCGTCCGCCGCCACCCTGGGCGACAAGGAGCAGAACGCCATCCGGGACGCCGTGAAGTCCACCAAGAAGCTGGGCAACTTCCGCAACCTCTACCTCCACGTGCCCAACGGCAGGGAAAAAGATTTTCAGATCATCCCCGTAGGGGATTTTTCCACCAAGGACGACCTGGAAAAGATCAAAAACATCTCCCGAGACGACATCATCGCCGCCCACCGCATCCCCCCTGCTCTGGCCAGCATCGTCCCGGCAGAAGCCCGGGGCGGGTTCGGAGACATCGCCAAGGCCGATATCGTCTATGAAAAAAACGAGATCGTCCCCATCCGAAACATCCTCGTCCAGATCAACGACCATTTGACCGGCAACCTGCGGATAGCCTTTGACGAACCTGATTATGCACCATAAATTAAGGCTGAAAGGAATTAAGCCATGCGAATCAAATGCAATCGATGCGGCCAGGCCGCCACCATTCAGTCCAGCACCCAGATCTCCGACGAGTTCAAGCAGCTCTACTGCTCATGCACCAACACCCTGTGCGGCCATACCTTCGTCATGGACCTGGCGTTTTCACATACGTTGTCACCGAGTGCGGTGGATATCCCACCGGAGGCGTTGGCAAAGATCCGTAAAGGGGCGTCACGGTGTGAGCAGAGGGAAATGTTTCAGGTGTTGCAGGCGGGGTGATGGGGATTGAAAATGAGGATGGAAGGGGCTGTGTCAGGTGTCAAGACGAGGTCCCTTTTCCTTTTCATTAGAATTATTTGAAAGGTCCTTAGCAACTAATAGACGAACTTGATTCATTCGGCTCAAGCCCTTGAGATAATCCTTCAACTCATATCGGTCAACACTTGAAGTCACCGAAAAATCATTGTGGTCTATTTCAGTGGTTACTACATATTCACCATTAATGAGAACTGTAATGAAGTCTCCATCTTGATCAGGGGTCCAATGTAAAATATATGCTCTTGAAGTTGGGTGTCCGTTTTGCTCGAGAACTTCCTTTATCTTTGAGCAGGGTTTAGATGCAAAATGATGTTGGTGAGATTTTATTAGCTCTTCCCTAAAATCCTCTTCCATTTTGCTTCCGGTTAGCTTCATTTTTTTGAATCCTTCAAGCATCAGTTTGTCAGATGTGTAGGTCTGACCCCTTCACGCAATCAGTTTCCTGCGAAGCTCGAACTCAGGTGCCAGTTCATCGTAGGCTTCCTTGACTTCGGGGTTCTCCAGGGCCCTCTTTTTAAAATCATCGAAAGTCGGGCAACTCATGATTTTACCTCCCTTAGCCGACGTCTCGCCAGCTTCAATTCTTTGTTCGGTGTCTTCTGTGCCTTTTTCAAGAACGTATGGAGAATGATTAGTTCCTTCCCCTTCATCCTTGCTCTTTTAAGCTAATCGAATCCACTTTTCATCTAATTTGGATAGTTCACTGCGTTCTTCTTTTGATAATTCATCCATCGAAGGCCATATCCCGGTCACAGAAATTGTTTTATCATGTATTTTTTTTATAAGTTTCATCCTGTGAGTACTATTTATCGAAAGTAATAAATGGAGAATATCTGGACGTGTTAGGGATGAGGATATTTCGATTTTGCGCAATTGTCTTGAAGCGATCAAGAAATTTGATATAACTTTGCATTGAGGAATAATAAATTCTTTTGCGCAAATGTATAAAATATACAGCGAACTAAAAATTAAAAACCCAAAAAATATGTATTGAGAGTTAGGAATTGATGGAAGCTGTATAAGTCTTAGTTTACACAGAAATATATCCCAATAATATGATATTTTGTTGAAAAACAAGTCGAAAAAATCAGCCAACCCAATAAAATCAAATAAAAAAAGAATTCCGACCATTCCAAACGAAAGCAATGATAGTATTGGCAGCACTACAATTGCTTTCTTAATCAGGCTCTTATCAAACTTTAATGTGGGCGAAAGGAAGTGATTATCTGATAGAAAGTCAATTTCGTAAATTCCAATATTTCCAATTTGCCTTAATGATATATTTAACCCAAACAAAGAGATAATATGATACGGCCCAAATAAGAGAAGAAAAAATATAAAATATCTCATAAAATAATCCAGTTGCTCTTTAGAATCGGCGGCACTGGGATAAAATATTGGCGTAAAAAAAGTTGTTACAAGAACCAAGTAGCCAAAAAATCGTGTTGGAAGTTTGTCTTGTTTAATAAATTTAGCATTCTTAACTAATTTTAACTTTCCACCGTTAATAATAACAATAAAATACAGAACTATGTAAGATATCGGAAATCTAATTAAAAGTAAAAGATGGACGATAATATGAAATTTCTCAACGACCAATTTCATCCTTAAAAACCGGTTTATAGGCTTGAAAGCCTGCGATAAAGTAAAAGAAAAACTCAACTCATCTTTTTGCAAGATAAGATCTGATAGAGTGCTTTGCTCAAGATGCTTTAGCAGTGCGTCCCGCAAGGACACATCTATTATCCCTAGATGTCGACATGCCCTGATTGCTGTTTCCGTTAACCAAGGGTCATTATTCCTTATGATTGGCACCATAAGAACTTCAAGTTCTTCATCTTGCAAAAGCCCGGTAGCTTCAAGAGCATGTTTAGCTGTCAGAATTGGTCCATTTAGGTGCCATGCAATCCATTTTGATAGTTTCTCACGAAATGGATCAATACACTCTGGGCGTGATCTAAATGCCTGGATCAAAAAACGTAAAGACAATACTGTGCGACGGTAATCATCCTCGTTTTCGTAAGGGTTCAAGCTACTTAATCTGCTCACCTCCTCCCAACAGGATTGGCTAACTTCGATTGCTCTGTCTATCGGGGCTACTTCGCAATACATAATCATACCATCTCTTCCAGATGAATCTTTCGGGACCACATCGAATGTTACCCCATCAGGATTTTGCACAAAATACTGAGAGATGAAGTATTCAGTAAATCGTCTATGTACGAAGCTAACAGTATCTTGATCATCTGCAACCCTTGCAATGAGTGCAAATTTGAGAATTGAAAAATATGGAGTAACATCAAGCCCCAATTTTTGGGAAAGGTCAGTTTTTGACGTCTCTAAACCAAGTTTCGAATCATCGTAGAGGTGAAAACCAACATCTATACAGAATTGAATCAGTTGGTCCTCACATATACCCGTTTTACGCATCACAGCAAGGCACCCCCTACTTGAAAACCTATCATGAAGATAAGTTTGAAACAAATCAGCTTGACTCAAGGGCATCACTTGTTTCTTCTTGAGATATGAAGCCAATAGTGAGGCATTAAAAGGATTTCTTGCTACAGAGATCCAATCGGGCCTTTCACGAAATAGATTTGTAATAATACGGTCGTCAATTTTTGAGTTTCTTATAAACAAATCTCTAATCATAGAATCTGAAAACGGAAGTATTTCTAAAGTCTTACCGGGAAGATAAGCGCCGGTTGGGCATCTAAACTGTCGTGATGCCAAAACACCTCTTGATTCATGGGCCCCACCAATGAACCGCGAAAACAATTGAGAAAGTTCGTTAATCAACCAGGACGACTCCTCTTCATCCAATACTCCTGGGATCTCATCGAAAGAATCAAACAAAAAAATAAAACGTCCGTGTTCGAACATTTGAAAAAAAAATTCTTCAAAGAACTCGTAGACGAAATGGTCTTTTTGCGAAGCTTTATCTACAATGAAGGACTTCAGCTCTTCCATCGAAGGTGGATTGCTTTCCGACCATGGCTGCTTGACTACCCATTCTTTTAAATTAATATAGAGAGCAAGCTTTCCAGTTCGTTTGGTTTCCGATAATATATCAAGTGCAAGCTTTCTCAAGGCGACGCTTTTTCCTGAGCCAGGGTCCCCTAAAACCAAAAATTTACGAGTTTTTTTATCTTTTTTGATACTTTCTACAAGTGTAGAAATGGCTTTAGATTCACCATAAACTTCTATCTTTGCTTCAAGTGGTTCGTAAAATTCAGAATTCCAATATAAATCATGGTCAATGGTAGATATAACTTCTTTAAGGGCATTAGCGACTTTTAGCAGTTTATCGTTGTAACTTTTTTCAGGGAAGTTATCGTCAAAAGGTTTTTTATTGGAAGATAGAATTGGTGTTCTTAAGCTCATAAACAGGTTAACTAAAAAGACAATAAGCGTCGCAGCTATAACGTTTAATGAGGACAAATGAAACAAGGTTGGTGGGGGCAACTGAATTTGCAGATACAATTGAATCAAATGCCAATTATTTTCGAGTAGATGGGCCCATAAAGGTGTTGGGATCAACAGAGCGCTTGCAACTCCAATAGATGCAATGCGAACAGCGTTTTTTTCATAGCCTTCTGGCAACCAGATGCGTCTAGTTAGAGCATATAGCATCAAGATAAAAATGCTAAAAATAACTGCATCAGTCAATTTGAAAAATTTGAGAGTAAATATAAAGCCTACAATCGTAGCAATTATTGATATAGAATATGATGCGTAACGATTCATTTTATGCAAAACTCTCCCATTTATTTTATACAAACTAAGCAAAAAATGACGGGGCACGGCTAAACATCTGACAAACAAATAATCGTGTCAAAAGTATGAGTCTGAATCCCTTCCACACTAAAATTTAAATCATTTAAATGTTAGTATTTATTTTCTCGACCTTACTTTCAAGATCAAGAATTGCTTCATCCGGCTTCTTGGCGCTTGAAAGCAGCTTGTAAATATTGTAGCACCCAATACCAACACCTATTATCAACCCGCATTAAAACGATGAAGGTGGGTGAAGGTGGGGGTCAGACCTACACATCTGACAAGATGCATTTACAACCCAACTTTATGTTTTTTTTAAGATCCTAAACCTTTTGTCAAGAATGTAGGCCTGCCCCCTTTTTACACATCTAACAGTTTCAGTTATGTGGCGATCAACAACTGATTCATCTTTTTGAATGAAGCATAATGTTCATTGTATTTTTTAAATAATTCTTCTGAGTTATCAATGTCACCACTATCAGCCTTATGTACAACTGTTTTTAAATTATTATCTGGCAAAGAGTGATAGGCATTATTTTTACCATCTGAACTTAAGTCGTCTTTACGATAGGCGATAATAGCGGTTTCAAAAGAAACATAAAGAGGACAGACTATCCAACGAAATAAAGAGCTTCCATCTGACCAGACCAAGTGAAGAGCACCAGGCTTCATAGTGCCTGCTTCAAAATAGTTCACAGTCCCCCAAGGATGCCCCAATAAGTTTAATTCAGCGTCAAAAATACTCTTTGTTCGAAGCTGCTTGAAAACAGCCTGTGTCATTTTACGCGAGTTCACTTTCAACACTTTAATTGAGACAGTTTCTTCTATTATACCCGCTGATTCCATAATATATTCCAATTAATTTATTGTTTAAGATTCGGATAATCTAAAAATAAACATATACCTAAACTCAACAATTCATCAACAGTATTCACCTCAAACAAAAACCCATGCACCAAGCCTAAGGCCCGGATACATGGGTTAATTCCCATTACACAGGGAACACAATCATCCTATTCCGCTTATGCCTTCGTGTTGAGTTTTGTGGCTACATCCCCTCCGAACTATTTTCCCCGGCAAACAACCTCCTGAATTCCGAATGCTTCGGAATCACCTCCGCATACACCACCTCGTTTCCAGGTAAAGAATCAAACAGGCGATTAAAAAAAGTTCTCCGGTTCTCCCAGCCCATCACATCCAACACCTGTTGAATGAGTTTGCGGGCGGCCACGCGCTCTTCTTTGCACTCGGCCTTGAGGTGAAGGTAACAGGCAGTGGCAAAGGAGTCACAGCACATAGAGCCGATGTCTTCATTGGTCTGTTTCATCTCGAAAGAAGGGGTCAGACCTACACTCTTGACAGAAAACATCAGTTTGTCAGATGCGTAGGTCTGACCCCTTCACACTCAATTGGACTATGTGTAACAGAAACAGCGAATAGAAAAAGAAAGAGAAAGAGAAAAAAAGGGGGCAGACCCACACTCTTGAAAGAAAATATCAGTTTGTCAGATGTGTAGGTCTGACCCCATCACATTTTGAATAATTACTTCTATGATATTTTGCTTCATTGCAACCACCCATAATTACCGATAGTAACGGTTTATTCAGTATGCTGATGCTGGAACTCTGGGGCTGCCGAACGAAAATAGGGAACTACTGCGTAGCAGTAGCGGTACCTACCAGTGATTTGTTAGAATTTCTTCTTAGAGCCTTTATTTTTATAAGATATCTTTCACCATAAGAAGTAAGATTCCAGTATGTATTAGTGTCAGAGACAGCACGCTTTTTAGTACCCGGCTCCATTAACCCTAATGCTTGAAATTGAACTTTTATTTGATCTTCACAAACATAAGGAATTATTATATTTAGATGGTCATTAAATTCCCTTATGTCGCTTGCTACAGCATGCCAATACGCAAGACTCATCTTCTCTTGGAGCTGGCTGTCAGTACACTCACCTGAAAGCACAGGCCCACAATAAGAGAATAATTTATCCCATGTTACATTTAACACATACTTTTTCTTCTCTTTTTCGCTATTCATATAAAGTTCTTGGTGAATAGAATAAACCTCATCACCACAAATTAGGTCTTCAATATCACTAGGTGGCCCAGAATTACCGATTAATAATTCAATTTCCAATTCGGCAATTCGTGCTCGCATTCGTTCCATTTCAGCTATCATTTTTTGATCAACAGCATAACGCCCAGGAACCCAGCCATCAGAAGGATGTTTTTTTCTAAGTTGTATGAGGCTTCTTGATACTTTACCGCCCAAATCCGGAGCAGAGCTCCAAAACTTGCAATGACGTCCCTTGGCTTTATCTCGAAATTTTTTCAAACTTTCCTTACCTTTATCAGATGTTTCTACTTTACTTGAAGGTAAATCATCTATATTTTCATTAAGAAAAGTAATAATTGGCTTTTTTTGTGAAACAGCGTAATCGAACTCCATTTCAGTGTAGCCAAAACCTTCAGAATTTGTTGAACCATATTTTCCAGCAACAATAAGTATATAATAGTCACAGCCATCAATTACTTCAGTAATAAGAGACCACGCATCTTCATCTGTCGCTGGAAATAGTTCCATTCCTGCGGGGATACAATCCAGCTCAAGAAGAGCATGAATTACTTCCTTACGTTCTTCAATCAAATCCCTGTATGTTGAAGAAACAAAAACCTGATGCTTTTTTTCCATTATATTTCATACTCTCATCATTTCTAACAATTATTATTGTGCAAAAAAAAGGAGTCAAACCTATACATCTGACAAACTGACGGCCCCTGCCTAAAGTGTAGGCTCACTTAATTCATTTTAACTGGGGGCTCTTGTCAAGAGTAGGCCTGCCCCTTTTACAAATTTACGTCTAATTATTTCGTTATGAATTTTTACCATATTGTGTAGCATTTTTTTTGCAATGCTCTCTTACAACATTAATCCACGATTCATACCAATACCATGTTTTAGCTACTTGTACGCCATACCCTTTCCCTTTCTTTTTTGCTTCTATCGATTTCCAAAAAAGTGTATGCTGATATTGTTTAAATAAAATGTAACCATCGTGTTGCATTAGTTTTATTACTTCACCAGGGAGGTATTTTGGTTTTTCCTTTTCTTTAATTAGAACATACTCTTTATTTAATTTTTCAGCTTCAGGCGAATTAGCGGGAAGAAATTCAATTACCTTGTCCGCTTGCCCTTTATGATTCACTGACTTCGGAACATATAAAACACGATATGAATATCTCATATCATTATATTCTTCATCAGGAAGGCTCGAATCATACCCATTTATATAAGCTGATATATTTTCCGGGAGATCACTAAACTGTTTGAGTTGTTTCGCATGCTCCTCCTTAATCGAAGAAAACTGCAATGAAAATGACAAGTACTTATCAATCCCTTGTTTATCATTAAAAAGAGATTTGATGTAAGAGTTATAGTTCAAGCAGCAGGCTTGAAATCTTGCACTCAAATAATTATCAATTCTACTAGTCATCTGATGTTCTATTTCATGCCTTAAGCCTATGAGAAATTTGAGGTTTGATATTGTAATTCTATCTATCGGACAAGCATCGTCACTCAAGCATCTTTCCAGTTCCCAAAATTTGTAGGCGCCTCTTTTTGTTTTATCGAATTTTCTCCTTGCACCATGTTGTTCGAAATACCTGTACTCAACATTTTTTGACCTGTAATAAGCGTGAAGTAAATATGTCCAAGCAATATTCGACAAAACAATAAAACTCTCAGATTTAAATTGAATATTTGGATTGTTAAAAATTTGTACCGCTGTCAGCATTGCTTCTTTTGATTTTGTGATAAGCTCTATTTTGATGGAACCTACTTTTCTATTCCTTTTAGCCATAATCTATTTTTTTCCATATTGCGACACATAAAGTAAAAATCGCACAGCTAAATATTTAGGATTATGAGATTAATATGAAGTCATAATATAGAGTCAGGCCTACACATCTGACATTAAAAATACGCATTTGAAATAAGTGTAAGCCAGCTCACTAATTATTCAGCAGTTTCCGGCTGGTCATAAAAACCCGCAATATCCATAAGTTCATTGTTAAATTTAAAAATATCATCAATAGAGTCGATGGGGTGACGAGTCTCTTTTTTGTCATGATCGAACAGGCCAATGTATTTCTGTTTGCCGTTAAAATGGAGTCGGCATATCGGCTTCCGGTTGTTGTCATCAAGAAGTACCCCGAAGTAACTTTGTGTATCCCGGTGAGCCACCCGATCAACCGCTACTTTTTGACGGACGATGGCTTTGACAACATTGAACCCCTCAATCTCTTCTTCGGTGGTCACAATTTTTGATGCCTTTTCAGATGGGCTATCGCGAACCTCTTCTTCAGTTGAGGGCGCCTTTTCAGCCTTGATCTGTACGTCCGGGCCGATGGCCGACTTAAGCCGATCATTGATGCTCTCGTTTAAAAACTGCTTCAACGCCTTGGTTGTCATTTCCAAAAACTGGCTTTTGACCTTGGGGGTCAGCATGCCATCGTAAACCCTTGAGGCAAAAAACCTGACGAACTCTTCTTCGGGTGCTTCAAACTGCTTTCGCAGCTCTTTTTTGATCTGGTTGAGATACTTCAGGTCACCGGCTGCATCAACGATCGAATCGACATCAAAGGCCGACTTGGTCAGTTTCTTGATTTCGGGAACGACATACTCGTCGATGTCCTCCAGGTCGAGCATGAGAAAGGGCTTTTCGTCCATGACATTGGGTGCGTCGAGGTCGGTGAAGAACTGGTACATGGAACCGTTTGTGAGGATGGCAAGGCGGGCTTTGGTCACAGAAAAATATCGGAAGAGTTGGCCGGTATGTTTCTGCGTCAGGTTTTCACCGAATTTTTTGCACTCGATCAGGATCTGGACCTCATCATCCTTGACCAGGGCGTAGTCCACTTTCTCGTTCTTTTTCGTGGCCGTGTCTGCGGTAAACTCCGGGACCACTTCGTTGGGGTCAAAGATGTCGTAGCCAAGGACGGTATGGAGGAAAGGCATAACCAAGGCGTTTTTCGTTGCCTCTTCCGTCGCAAGGTTCCCTGCCACCTGTTCAATCTTGTCTGATAAACCTTGCAGCTTTTCCATGAATTCCATAATGTCCTCCGGGTGTTGGTATGTTTGACAGTGAGTGTAGCAGGGTCAATTAGTAAACCCATCACGTGGTATTTTATCCAGCAAACATATACCTAAACTCAACAATTCATCAACAGTATTCAAGCCAAACAAAAAAAGCCCCGGCACGTGCCGAGGCTTTTCTTGTATTTTTCTAAGCATTTTTTTCTATGGGCAGGCTTGTAAGAATGGTTGCCATTGGGGCGTTTCAGAAAATCTTATGGTGCCCGCCTCGTTATTATTCTCTTTTTTAAATTTCATATTTCAATTTATTTCAAAGTGTTGAACGAAATCAAACCTGCTCGTTCCATCAGTACTGACAGTGCCCAACATGCCCCCGCCTCAGCACTCGGAGGCTTTTCCGCTTCCCACCATCATCCAGGCCCCGGTCAAAGAAGAACATGTGGACGTTGGCTTCGTAGATCTGGCGAGCGCGTGTCTGGCTCACGTTGAAAAGCCGACCGGCTTCCGCAAAGCTTTTGCCTCAGAGCACGGCGCGGGTGAGTTTGATGTTTCTGGTTTTCTGTTCTGGTTGGCCCATGGGGTCCTCCGTGATTGTTTGTGATCAGCCGTGCATGGCCGTGGGGGTGTTGGTGCCAATGGATTTGACCACGCCCTGGATGAGGCCACCCACGGCGGTGGGGCCGGAGATGGCCTTGACCTCGTCGCATTTGCGGTGGGCTTTGTAGGCGGCGGCCATGTTTCGGAGGAACCAGCTTCGGTCGCTGTCCGGGGTGGCGCAGATGGACTTCCAGCCGAGCTGGGAGACGACCCGGTTTGTGACGGGGTCCTCGAAGACTGGGCAGGCGTAGACGCCGTGGCGCCGGATGGCGTCCCAGACGAGGAGGGCCTGGACCGATGCCTTGTCGTCGGCGCTGCCCTCGATGGCTTCCACGAAGTCGGCGATGGTGGGCATGGTGGTGTACTTGCGGGTCCGCACGATCTGGAGGGCGGCGGCTTCGATCTGGGCCATGGTGTAGTTGCCCAGGGCCTTGAGCATGAATTCCAGGAAATGGGGCTCAAGCTGGACGCCGTAGTTCTGGCCGATGCCGATCATGGTTGTGGCAAAGTGTTTCCTCTCCGACAGATTCAGCATGGCGCCCCCAGGAACTCGGCAGCAACACGGGTGTTGTGGGCCAGAAGCTCAGAACCCTGGAGCCTGCCGGTCTGGCGCATGGCTGGCTTGGGCGGAGGGCATGGGTGCACTTCGTCTTCCCAGCGCTGCCCGTTGATCCAGGTGACGGCATCGGGCGGGAACTCGCCGTAGGTGTCCCGGAGCCGGATGATGTCGGCGATGATCTGATCCGGGTTGTTTCGCTTGTGGCGCATGGATTTCCACCAGGCATCGAAGGCTTTTCGCTTGTTGCCCTTCCTGCCCCTACGGGCCGGGTACTCTGCCCAGAACGTTTCGAACGTGGGGTGGTAGGCTTTTGTGGGACGACCTGAAAACTCAGACTTGGCTTTGGCTTGCTGGCTTGGCTCCTCACCCGCGCCTCCGGCAGGAGGCAAAGGTTTTTGTTTTACGTTGGGAGATGGAGAAGGAGTTGGAGAAGGAGTTGGAGCAGGAGCAGGCGAAACGCTGGCGACCGCTGGCGAGTCGCTGGCGGCTGGCTGGCGATCGCCAAGCAGAGTCCCCATAACCCGGCTGGGTTCCAAGACTTTTCTGTACTCTTCTTTGGAAATCGCGTTCACGCCGTTCTCTTTCAGCTCGTCGTACTTGGCACGGTTCACCTGGGCCAATTTTGAAAACCTTGCTTTGTCGGCCCTGTCTTCCGCTGAGCACGCCCAGGGCTGATGTTCGCACCAGTCATGGATGGAATATTCACCCTCAGTGTCTTTCTCAAGCCACTGTGTTTCAACCAAAGCAGCCACCAGCTTTTTTGGATCTTCCATCCAACCACAGGCATCGGCGATATCCTCTTCATCCCATCCTTCCAAATGGCCGGAGGGCCTGTCCACGGCTACCTTTAGCCAAAGATCAATGAGGTACACTTCCGCGCCAAACCCT
This sequence comes from Desulfoluna spongiiphila, assembly GCF_900101345.1. Taxonomy (GTDB): domain Bacteria; phylum Desulfobacterota; class Desulfobacteria; order Desulfobacterales; family Desulfolunaceae; genus Desulfoluna; species Desulfoluna spongiiphila. The sequence goes on from NZ_FMUX01000009.1 coordinate 231,878, forward strand.
AAAAGACGGGCAAGGCGTCTTCTCTTTCTGTGGTTATTAAATGCAATGGACAATCGAATATCTTGATTCACTGTAATGTCTCCTTACCTGCTGGAACGATCCCGGATGAACTCTATGACAAACTATCAGATACAACGACACCTGACTGGAGGCTAAGACGCGCTGACTTTCCCGTAGTGCGCATTATTTTTTTTAAGGATTAATACATGTATACGCTACATGATTTTAAAAAAAAGCAGATAACCGCCTGTAACACTAAACTTTTTACGGCACACATACCTCTTAATTTCCAACCAATTGGCACATCAAAGGAGACTGGCACTCTTTTACCCTTCATCCCCCCGATATAATCGGCACGAAGGGTTTTTCAAATGTTCAGTTCCCTTAACAAATTGGCTCAAAATATCTGCGCCTCGTTCAAGCTACGCCCGAAAGTTTACCCGCGTTCCCCGGCTTCGATCCCGGCCTGCTCTTCCCGCATCTCTTTAAGCAGCATCCCGGCCTCCTCTTCGATGAGTTCGCCCCAGACCTTTGGCCCAGCGATCTGGGTCCAGCCGCCGCAAGGTGTGAGCCTCACATCCTTCATCACCTCGTCCAGGGTGGCCACGATCTTGTGGCCCCAGGCCTCGATCCGTTCTACCTGATCTATGTGCTTGCCGAGCTTCATGGCCCGGGACCGGCGGTTACACATAATGACCCTCCGTCTCCAATCGGTTGATGCCTTCGGCGATGTCCGCTTCCCACTTCTGCCTGAGCCAGTCCATGTCCTCGGGCCGGAGGGTTTCGCCGCGGTCGAGGACACCCATCAGATAGCTGATGACGTGGGCCCCGCGCTCAAGGGTGCCCCGGATGTCCTCAACGGTTCCTTCCGTAAATGTGATCTGTTTACACATTGGTCTCTTCCTGCTTGGTATCTGTGCCGATGGATGTGGCTCTCACCCCGACAAACATCGGCCCATATTCATTTCATTGTCTGTTGATGGTTATGCGTAAATAACGTCGAACTTGGCCTGCTCGGTTTTGATGGCCAAATAAAAGGAGCCGAACGCCTGGAGGGCTTCAAAGGTTTCTTTCTCGCAATCGGCCAGCTCGCCTTTGTCCAGGCTGTTGTCGTTGCTCAAGCCCTCGGCCAGGGCTTTGATGGCCTCGGCGGATTCTTTTGCCATGGTGGCGCAGTACTGCATCCAGCTTACGGGGCTGATTCTGCCCTCGTCCTTTGGGATGGGCAGGCTGATGCGGCCGTAATGGCGGTTGACCTCGTCGAGGCTGGTGAGGTTTCCGGTTTCTTCCAGAATCACCATCCAGTCCAGAAGGCCCAGCTTGTTGGATCTGCGGCCAACGGACCGGGGATCCACGTCTGCGTAGAGGGTCTGGGGCCGGATACCCAGACGCCCGGCCAGCACCTTGGCCCCATGGTCCTTCACGCCCCGTTGAATGTTCCCTAAAAGTTCAATGAATTCAGACCTGTACATGAGTTACTCCACTATTTTCAGGTTATCTATTCGAATTGAAAGTGAAATACTGTTTTGGCAGCAAGCTGCCACTCAACTTTTTTGCTTGCGTCACTCAACATTTATGGCAAGATGGACCCACTCAACATTTGGGAGGCCAAATATCCGAGGGCTCTTTTTTAAGAGCGTCTGCAATCACGCCCCTGACAGGGGAACCCGGATACCGGCCTGCCATGACATGGCTCACCATGGAGCGGGAAACCTCCGCTTTTATGGCAAGATCAATGGGACGAAGACCTATGGCCCTCAGATCCTTTTTGATTTCGTCTTTGGTCATGCTGGTTTTGGTCATGCTCTCCTCCAAATGATTTATTTTGTTGAGCGTCTACTCAACAAAGTTTCCCAAACGGAGAATTATGTCAAGTAGAATTTCACAAATGGAAAATATTGCAGCCCGCCTAACCGAGGTTATCAATATTAAATGCGATGGAAAATCAACGGTTTTTGCCAAGAAAGCCGGTATTCCTGTTGCAACTTTCCATAACTATATGAAAGGCCGAACCCCATCAGCTGAAGCCATGTTTCACGTTCGTGAAACTTTTGGTGTCAACATCAACTGGCTACTATCCGGCGAAGGGGAAATGTTCGACACTGAGGCCGTGACAGCAAAAACTTCCGATGATGACCTCATCATGGACTTGGAAGTTCTGCACCGAATTATCAAGTGGGTTGAAGAATGGCTGGACAGAGAAAATAAATCCCTCCCCCCGGACAAAAAAGCCCGATTCATTGCCTTGGCTTATGAATATTTTACGACGCCCAAAGAGGGTGGGGATGGCAGGGATGTGAATGATAAGGATATGAATAAATGGCTGAGGCTGGTGGTGTAATCCAAGCAGGCCTCACAACAAAAACTTGCCACCAATAACGAATACGAGGAACCACGAATGGCTGTTCCAAAGGTTTTTGTCAGCTCAACATGTTTTGATTTGAGTGAAATCAGAACTCAACTTAAGGATTTCATAAGATCTTTTGGATTTATTCCTGTTTTAAGCGAGTATGGAAATGTTTTTTATAACCCAGACTTAAACACTGCGGATTCTTGCTTGAATGAAGTTGAAAATTGTCAACTTTTTATTTTGGCCATTGGTGGTCGATTTGGTTCAAAAATCGAACCTGACAAGAATAAATCTGTCACCAACGCAGAATACGAGGCAGCCGTATTGGCTAAAATCCCTATATTTACATTAATTAAAAGCGATGTACTTAGCGACCACCGCGTATACGAAAAAAACCAAAATTCTGAAATAAAAAAATCTATAGCCTATCCTTCCATTGATGACAACTGCCAAGAACATGCAATTGATATATTCGAATTTATTGATAAGATTTACACCTCACCGACCAATAATGCTTGTGAAGGATTTAACAAATTCTCTGATATTGAAAGCTACCTTAGAAAGCAATGGGCGGCATTCTTCAATAATTTGCTCATGAAGAGAAAAAATGAACAATCGCTCCAACCAATATCAATGCAAATCAACGAACTTGAAGCGGCAAATCAAACATTAAAAAACTATTTAGAAGAACTAATTAGAAACACTCTAAATACAGATGCTCAAAAAATAATATCTAACGAAAAAGAAAGAAACCTAAAAGAGTCAGAAAGAATCACAAAAATCCGAGCAGTTCCTTTTATAAACTTTCTTACCAATCAGTATAATTTCAGCTATGACTTAGTAATACAGCTAATTCAAAAGGCTCAATATTTCGATGATATAATCGCAACTTTAGGCGTATTCTCTGGTGATTTTGAATTTAATCGTACTAAAAGTTGGTGGCTAAATGGAGGATCAAGTAATCCAGAACAAATCAATATCATCCGAAACACACTGGAATTGCATTCACTATCATGGAAAACACCACCCCCCCCACCTTCTATGCCTTTACCAGCGGCCCCCCCACAATTGGGAAATGCCTCATCTTAAAAATCAATTACCATAAAGGCCCATGCGAGTACGCATTCGGGCCTTTTTTCTTACCAGTATGTCCTGTATGCCCTCCCTCAGTTGCACAAAAGAAAAGCCTGCGATAGATGCACACCCTTTAATACAAGTATGGAGATGTTGCAGACATGAATCGCGAAGCAATTGAAGCCCAACTCCGCCATTCAAAAAAACGCCCCGGATGCCATGGTGTTTTTTTGTGTTGTCCCCGTCGGTATATTCGGCTAACGTAAAAATCTCTCACCCCGATAAACATCGGCCCATATCCGGTCCTTCCGGTATGGGTTCTTTGTGTTTGCCCCGGAAGGCGTTCTTAGAAGCTTTAAGGGGAGAGATCATGACCCACACCATTTGCCACACCCAGGCCGCGGTTCGCGGCCCCAAATCCACCCTGCCCCTGGAGGAGATCCAGCGCCTCCTGGACGAAGGCCACAAGCAGACCGACGTGGCCCAACTCTTCGGCACCAGCCAACCCACCATCAGCCGCCTTTGCCGAAACACCCACTCGGCCGCGGTCAGGAAAGAACCCAAGGACGGCCCCATCTGCACCTGCTGCGGCCAGCACACCGTGGCCAAGGGGAACCGGTTTCTCTGTTCCTGGTGCTTCACCCACGCGGATACCGCCGGACCTGCTTTTTCCGAACACGCCCTGGCCTTCTGAACCGGGGACACCCCTTCAGATGGTCTATGGATAGACCCCCTCAATACAATGGAGTTGGTTTCATGGATTTGACACACAGTGAAATGGAGGCGATGGCGGCGGCCATCGCGGGAAAGGTGGCGGACACTCTGCGGGCGGAGCAGACCGCTCAACGGTGGCTCACCCTGGAGGAGGCGGTGGAGTATGCCAGGGCATCCAAGAACTCCCTGCGCCGCTGGATCGATGCCGGACACATTTATGCGTTCAGGCGCACGGGAAAACTGATCGTGGACCGGGAGTCCATTGACGCCTGGTACTCTTCGGAAATCATCAATTTCCCTACATGAATCTTGACCTTGGACTCAGATTGACATGGCAGTGAAGCTCTCTTACCGTGTCTCCATGCCGAAACTGTGGAGACACCCCGACTACGACACGTTCTATGCTCTCTGGCAGGAGGGGCCGAAGCGACGACGCAAGGCCCTCTGCATGCCGGGATCCAGACGTGCCACCAAGGACCCGAAGCTGGCACAGAAGCTGTTCACCCAGTTCACCCGGCGGCTCATGGCCGGGCAGGTGGCCGCCATCAAGACCGGGCACACCGTAAGCTTCGGGGCCTTTAAAAAGGAGTTTCTGGACTACGTGGAGACAAACCGGTCCGAGGGGACCTTCCTTGCGTACAAGCAGGGGATGGACAAGGCGTCCTCCTGCTGGGGGGATACCACGGACGTCAATCAGATCAACACCCGCCACCTGGACAAGCTGGGCACGGACCTGTTCCGGGCGGGCCTGGCACCGGCCACGGTGAACAAACACTACCGCCACGTGAAGGCCGCCCTGAAAAAAGCAGCCAAGTGGGAATACATCGACCACGCCATTGATTTTCCCAAGCCCGTGAAAGAGCCCAAGAGCATCCGCTACATTCCCAAGGAACACATGGCCCGGATCATGGCCCACATCGACGAGCCCGAGTTCTACGACTTCTGCACCCTCTCCTGCTACCTGGGCCTGAGAAACGGGGAAGCCTTGCGCCTGACCCTGGCCGACGTGGACAACCCACCCGACTACCTGCGCATCGTGCCCTTACAGAAAAACCGGAAAGAGTCCCGTGTGCCCATCAACGCCACGGCCCGGGATACCCTCTCCCGATGCATGGCCAGGGCCCGGGAGAAGAAACGGCAAAAACTCTTCCGCTGGAAATGCCGCACCCACATGGGTCAGAAGTTCAAGCTGGCCGTCCGGGCCGCCGGGTTCGAGCACTACCGCTTCCACGACCTCCGCCACACCTTCGCCTCCTACCTCGCCATGGGTGGCGCCAACCTCCAGGCCATCCAGGAGCTCATGCGCCACGAGTCCATGGCCTCCACCCTCATCTATTCCAAACTCTCCCCGGACCACCTCAAGGCCGCATCTGAGCAATTTTGCCTTACCCTGGGGCCCATGCCCTTGCCCACGGGTACGGATGAATAGAAGAAGCGTTGCCTCCGGCGAGCAGCGCCCGTTCCGTAAAGTTACCGTAGAGTTTTTGCGGAGCTTTTTTAAAGGAGAGGCCCGAGGGGCGGGGATGCCGTTTTTTTACTGTAACGAAACTGTAACGAAAAACGGGTCTATTTGGGGCTACTTGGCCACATCTGAAACGCAAAAAAGTTTCCCGCCTTTTGGCAAGAAACTTTTTTAACCAACTGAAATCTCTGATGAAATTTTATGGTACCCGGAACGAGAATCGAACTCGTACAGTCTTGCGACCGAGGGATTTTAAGAACTCGCCAGCACCAAATAAAACCAATATATTACTTTAAACTATACGGAAACTTGACGGAAATTCGATTTATTTGGGCATTGGTGGCCACGGAATCGAATCGGTCACTGCGGTCAACGTCGTAGGAAGATCCCTCAACTGCATTCTGTATGTTTCCCACTCCCCCCGCTTGTTTTGATCAATCGGATAATCCGGCATCATTGTATAGTCGCATGCTAATAGCTTTTCATCCCGTTGTGCCCTTACCACAGTATCCAGCCAAATACTTAAATCCACTTCCCACTCGTTGCCATTCCATGAAGAATACGCAACTGGGACCTTATCGGTCCAAGTAGCATCTGGCTTTACACCTATCTCAGTTATCTCATAACAAGCCCGTGTTACTGTATCGTAATAAATCTTATTTCGATAATCTGGCTTCAATATCCATGTATCCCCACCGAAAACGGCAACCTCATTCTCATCGAAATCAGGCGGCGAGTGTATCGTAGTATGAGCTGGTATCAAGAAACTATCATCAAGTGGTGATTTTCGAGCGTCAAGGGATCTGAGGTATTCTCCTGTTATGGGACTATAGCTGTATATTTTCATTGATTCATCCTTTAATATCGTATGCAATACATAACAGAAATGTTTTTCGGCCTTGCTTCATTTCCACCATCAGGG
>NZ_FMUX01000023.1 GCF_900101345.1 Desulfoluna spongiiphila
GCCGGCGGCACCTTTGCCGTGGACGTGGCCGGCTCCGACCTGGCTGCGGGCACCAAGTTCACCGCCACGGTGACCGGCACCGATGAGGCAGGGAACCCCTTTACCCAGAGCGCCGAGGCCACCTACACCGTTGACACCGACGCTTCAGCCACCATTGCTGTCAACCCCATCACCAACGACGATGTCATCAATGCCGTGGAAATGGGAAGCACCATCGAAGTCACCGGTACCGTCGGTGGAGACGCCGCCGAAGGCGACGAGGTCACCTTTACCGTCAACGGCAAGGACTACCAGGGCACGGTCAACACAGACGGCACTTTTACCGTGGACGTGGCGGGCTCCGATCTCGCCGCAGACACCGACTTTACCGTCACAGTCACCGGTAGCGATGACGCTGGTAATCCCTTTACCGCCTCTACTGAATCCACCCACACCGTCGACACCACGGCAAGCGCACCGTCCATGGAGACAACCGATGTCACAGGCAATGAGGACACAGAGATTCCTCTGGACATCTCTGCCGCCCTCACCGATACCGACGGCAGCGAGACCCTGTCTGCCATCACCATCGGGGATGTGCCTGACGGCGCCATTCTCAGCGCAGGAACCAACAACGGGGACGGCACATGGACCCTGACCCAGGACCAGCTTGACGGCCTTACCATCAAGCCCCCGGCCGACAGTGATGTAGATTTTGACCTGACGGTTACGGCTACGGCCACGGAAATCGGAGGAGATACAGCAACTGTCACAGAATCTCTCCATGTTACGGTAACGCCGGTTGCGGATGTGCCTGTGATCGATTTTCAGGTCAGCAGCGACAATGTGGTGAGTGACGGACTGGTGGGACATTGGGTCTTTGAGGAAAATGGTACCCCTGGAGGAACAACCCACGACCTTGTGAATGACCAGGAAGGCACCCTGACCGGTGGTGCGCACTCTGCAGGATCGGACCACAACAACGGTGCCCTGGTCCTGGACGGTGACGGGGACTACGTGGATGTCTCCGGGGATTACACCGAGCCGCTTTCCGGCACCGCGACTCTTTCTGTCTGGGTCAAGCTCCCGGACGGGTATACGGGAGGAGACGGGACCAACACCATTGGGTGGAACTCTCCGAGTATCATCGGATCTGAGAAACACGGCGGGACAGACGATATCCAATGGGGATGGATCGACGACGACGGACAGATCAACATGGGGGTTGGGGACAGCACCGGAGCCGGGTCCACCACGGCCGTAAACGACGGGGAGTGGCACCATGTGGTCATGACCCGGGATCATGAAACCGGTGAGACCAAGATGTACGTCGACGGTATCCTTGAGGACACCAGAGTAACAGAACCCGGCATCAGGGATGGCATGGACCTCAGCGGGTTCGGTGCGACCTTCGGCTCCGACGGCACCCACACGTACCTGGAAGGCCAGCTCGATGACATCCGTGTGTACGACAGGGTATTGACGGACGAAGAGATCTCCCAGATCCACACCTATGAGTCCAATCAGTCAAGCTTCGACCTTGTCGGTATGGAAGGCGACCCGGTCTCCATTACCCTTGGGGCACAACCGACGGACACGGACGGGTCGGAGTCCATCACCTCCATTGTGCTCTCAGGTATCCCCACGGGTGCGATTCTCTCCGACGGAACCCACACCTTTACCGCCACGGACGATCTCCACGAGATGAACGTCACCGACTGGGACCTGTCGAACCTGACCATCACCGCCTATGCCAACGCAGGAGGCTTTGGTGAATCCTATACGCTGACGGCCACAGCAACGTCCACGGAAGGGGACGGCGGCGCTTCGGCGTCAACCTCCTCATCCCTGGAAATTTACGTCATGGACTCTGCTCCCGTTGCCGTGGATGACACGGACAGTGTCGGCTTCAGGGGCACGGCCACCGGCAATGTCATCCTGGGTGAAGGAGGCGAAGACATGGGCGCAGACGAGGTGGATGCGGATGACGTCACCCTCTCGTCCATTTCCTTTGACGGGACGACCTATACCTTTGCCGAGGACGGCTCCCTGATGAATGGATCGGATATAGTCACAAACAATACGATTGTGGGAGACCACGGCACGCTGCAAATCCATCAGGACGGAAGCTACACCTACACGTCCTCAGAGCACTGGCATCCCCACTGGTGGAACCTCGAAGACAGCTTTGACTACACCATCACCGACTCGGACGGCGACAGCTCCACGGCTTCCGTCACCATCCGCCATGATAACCTGTCTACGGTCGCCGACAGCGCCGTTGCCCACGAGGCAGGCCTGCCCGAAGGAACCGAGGCAACCACCGATTCAGAGACCGTTACCGGTAACCTGTTGGACAACGACATGGGTGTGGACGGCGATGCCTTCATCTCAAGCATCACCAGCGGAGCCCACAGCGACACGGAGGCATCCGGCGGCCAGCTGAGTATTCAGACGGACCACGGAACCATCACGGTATACACCGAATCCGACGGTCTTCACCGAGCCGGTGATTACGAATACACCCTGGAGCACCCGTCCCAGGGCGACGATGTGGTGGACACCATAAGCTACACAATCTCGGATTCCGACGGAGAACAACTGACCGGCTCCCTTGCGGTAAACATCCAGGACGACGCCCCGACAGGTGAGACCGTAACGGCAGATATCCATGAAGACGCGGCGGACGTAAAGACCACCAACCTTATTATAGTGCTGGACCGATCCGGCAGTATGGCCTTCGACATGGATGGGAACCGCGAAAATTCTCCGGACTTTGACCCGAACAACGTTCGCATGGATATCGCAAAGGATGCCCTTGCCGCCATGTTCGATTCCTACGACAACCTCGGGAATGTCAACATTCAGTTTGTCCGATTTGAAAACTCAGCCGTGAAATCCGACTGGTTCATGGACGATAAAACCGGGGCCAACACGTACCTGAACGATATCCATGCCTGGGGCGGCACCGACTATGACGGCGCGCTGGACACGGTAAGGCACGATTTCGATCCCCCCGAGGCAGACAGCACACTGCTCTACTTCATCTCTGATGGAGAGCCCAACCGGGGCGATGAGTGCGACCAGACCGAATGGGAAAACTTCCTCCAGGGCGAAGGAAGCTCTATCGATACGGTCTTTGGAATCGGAATTACCGAAGATTCAACGCTGGAAGCCCTGAACCCCATCGCCTGGCCCAACCCTGCGGACCCGAACGACCCCGACCCACACGTGGTCCAGGTCCACAACGCCTTCGACCTCAAGCAGACCTTGCTTGAGACGGTATCCGAAGGAATCGTCAAGGGCGATGCGACCCTCCTGACCACCGAAGGCAACGACGGCATCCACCTGGGCGCAGACGGCGGGCACCTCCAGTCTATCCTGGTAGACGGGCAGCTTCACACCTACGATCCGTCCGGTTCACCCACGGAAAGCATCACCACGGCCCGAGGCGGGATCATCGACATCAACTTCGAAACCGGTGAGTACTTCTACACCATCAACCCCCACGACACGGTCTCCGGAGAGCAGGAAGTCTTTGTCCTCACAGCCGTAGACGGCGACGGCGACACCACGTCCGTGGACCTCATCATCAATCTGGACTACGTGGCCGCCATTGATGCCAACCACGACACCATCATCACCAACGCGGCCCTGGGGGATGACCTCGCCATCGATTTTTCCGCCCTTCTGGCAAACGACTCAGGGGCAAACAGTATCGATGACGGAAGCATCCATGCCGAAGGCAGTACCCAGCTGACCCAGTCATCCGATCAGGTGACCCTGCACGACCTTTCCGACGGCGACGCCTTCACCTACGACATCTCTTCGGGGGACGTCTCGGACACGGCCAAGGTCGAGGTTGTGGTGGAGGATAATGCGAACCTTTACGGTACCATCGGCGACGATATCCTTGTGAACACAAGGTCCAATTCCGGTACGTTTTCTATCCAGGCTGATGTCGAAAGGGGCTGGACCGGTGATTCATCAAATCAAATGGGCATCCAGTTTACGAGCAATACCTCCCTGTCCATTCTGGCCGTGACTATCGACCTGAGTGCCGGAGGCGATTTGAATGCGGTGTTTGATCCATCCGACTACTATGATTTCGATAGTTACGGTCCGTTTATTGGAGATGAGACCAGGGGGATCTCATCCAGCGACGTGAACTTTTCGTTTTCCGATGATCATTCAAAAATGACCATCACCTTCGAACCGGGGACCTTTACCTCACAGGACGAATTCCGGTTTGGTATCGACACGGATTTCCTAAGTCATAACATAAATGACAAAGGCAATGCTTTCGGCAAACAGGATGTCGGCATCACCGTCTCTTTAAGCGATGGCACCGAGGTCTCCGGGACCTATGACCACCAGGGCAACACAAGCCACCTCACCATAGACGGCACCACCGACAACGCCCCTGTCCATCTCTACGGCAACGAAGGAGACGATGTGCTGAGCGGAAATGACGCCGACGAAATCCTCGACGGCGGGCAGGGCCACGACACAATCTATGGGGGCGGAGGAGACGACACCATTGTCTTTGATACCCAGGACACGCTTATCGACGGCGGGGAAGGCACCGACACCCTGAAAATCTCCCAGGACGTCCTGGATTTCAGCACCCTTACCAAGGATTCGGTCACCAACATCGAAGCCCTGGACCTGACCTCGGACAATGCCCAAACCGTCTCCCTCACCTTGGAGAATGTGCTGGACATGACCGGACCGGAAAACGTGCTCCACGTCTCGGGCGGCGACGGCGACCAGGTCACCGTGGATCTCTCCAACTCCGGTGACGGGTGGACACACGACGGCAACGGGCTCTTCTCCAACACCGACGGTACCCAGGTACAGATCGTCTCCGTGGACGATGCGGACAAGCACATCCCCATCTTCACCGACGACGGCACGGCCATCTAATAAAGGCCGCACCTGTCCAACGTGTCTCCGGTGGGTCGTTATTTCAAAAACGGCCCACCGGAGACATAACCTCCCGTCGAACAGGAGGCTTGAATGTTAACCGCTCAAAGCGGTCTATTTCTGCGCCTAAAGGCGCCAATACCCTTTCTTTTTGGCCTTGGTCATCGTTTCGACCATCAGCGTGTTTTCATCACCATTTAGTTCCCCTTGATCCCTGGAGCGCCGCACTCCGGTGCGGCATAGGTAACAACGGACTAAAAAGCCGCACAGGAGTGCGGCGCTCCGTTTCAGTGCGTCTCGCTTAGCCCGGATATTTCACGGGCCGAAGGTTTAGAAAATCGAGCAGAAAGCCGTGAATTACATTTTGTATTTTTAAAACATCCAACTTTCTATCAATAAGCGATTGTAATAACTCATCATTGTCACACTCAGCCCGTTTTCTCATAAAAGATCCGGGTTAGCGTGATGAATCGTTAATATTTATAAAAAGTTATCCACTCTTATCTGGTGAAACTGTCGAACTTGGGGAGCCCCCCTGCCCCCTCTTGAGACATCATGGCACACATGCTCAATGTGCCTTTCGTTATAACGGATGCCCCGGGCCCCTGAACATTGACCTGCCGCCAGCCCCTATAGTATTGTGGTGCTTTTGAAAACACCAACCAGCAGCAGGATGACGATGAATAAACCAGAGGTTATTAAGAAACGAACGCGCACGGCTCAAAAGAAAAGCAAGGGACAGGTGGAGGCTGAAATAAGCAGTGCGCTGCTCACGTTTGAAAAAGAGCATATGGGACGCGGTCCGGTGGATGTGAGGAGCCATATCATTGAGGACATGGTGCTGATTCGCCTGAAAGGCGTATTGACACCGGCTGAGCGACATCTTGCAACGGATGACGCCGGTACGCAGCTCATCAAGCAGGTCCGGGCTAAACTTCTGGAAAATTCCTGCGACATTCTGGGGGATGTCATCACCGGCATTACCGGCATCAATGTGGTTAGCTTTCATACAGACATCAGCACCAAAGCGGGAGAACGGATTATTGTCATTACATTTGAGCAGGATGTGGAAGAAAAGTTTTCTTACAGCTGATGGTTTCAGTATATAAATAAAAGAACTGCGATGACAGGCGCCCACTGACGTAACTCACGCGGATTAAGGGTCCATGGGGCCTCCGGCCATGCAGACAAATAATAATTGACACCTGAATTGATCTTCAATATGCTCGGCGTCAATAAAATTTAAAGGTAGTTTGGTAGACAATAAGAGGATCATACCTTCTTTTAAGGAGATCAGCTTTGAATAGGCCAACAGTGTAATCGCTGTTGGCCTTTTTTTGTGCGTAAATCAAAGGCCCTTTACTTTACCGGGGGGCTTGTGGAAGCTTCAAATAAATGGAATAATTGGAGAATGAGCCCAACAGAACATGGAGGCAGAATGATTCCCCCAGGCTCCTCTCAACACATAGCGGGTGGCCCTGACGTGCAGGAAAACCCCTCGCGCACCTTGGACCGCTGAATACATGGCTCCCTCGCCCGAAGGGTGAGAAAATCGAGCAGAAAACCGTGAATTACATTTTGTATTTTAAAAATGCTTTAATTTTTCACAGTAACCACCTGCAATAACGCTTTATTGCTTCAGTTCAATCGTTTTCTCATGAAATATTCGGGATAAACGAAACGGGAAGGTTAACCAATGGCCGATACAATTTTGTGGGGTACCGGCATAGAGGATGTTGCCGAAGGGGTCGGCCCCGGTCAATTGCGGGACATGTCCCGTGTCTGCGGGCCGGATGTTGAGTCCCCCTTGCACTGGAGACCGGCATGCCTCGTTTCGGAAGGCCCCCGAAGCAGATGCTGGGTATCAGGAAAAGGCGAAAACCTGCCTGTGTTTGTGACCGGCCCCTGTGCCTCCAGCATGAAGCTGGCGTGGTGTTTCCACCGGAAAAACCTGTTGCCCGAATGGGTATCGGTGCTGGCAGAAAGCCAGTGGGCCGGCAAGGGTCAGCTGGGAAGGCAGTGGCATTCACCGGCGGGTAATATCTACGGAACAATGCGCCTGCCCTCATCGGCATTGTTGGAAGAAGACTGCCTCCCGCTGCTTGTGGGGTATGCGCTGGTCACAGCCCTTGGGGCCAAAGGCGTGACAGTGAAGCTGAAATGGCCCAACGACCTGGTCATGGGCAACAAAAAAGTGGGGGGAATCCTCATCGAAGAAAAGGGAGGCGTAAGGATGGTCGGCGTCGGCATCAACCTGACTTCAAGCCCGCCCGAAGAAAAGCTTCGCAGCGACAACGCCCTTGCCGCTGCGTGCTTGAAGGACGTTGGCCATGGGGACCTGTCCCCCCTCCCCCTCTGGCGGCACCTCGTAACGACTATACGGGATATTTTGAATACGGTCACCGCATCCGATCTTCCGGCGCTTATGGCAAGGCTCCACTCACATCTGGCATTTGCGGGAGACAAGGTACGGGTCGAAGATTATGCAAACCCACCTTATGAAGCCAAGATACTCGGTTTATCATCCAACGGCGGCTTGAAGCTGCTTACACGCAGCGGAACAACCGTCGTCCGGTCAGCAAGCATCTACCCTATTGTATGTTTGACATAGAAAAGGAGAATCACGTTGAAAGAAGCAACATTTAAGCAGGTTGTTCAAGAGTTGAAAGGCATGAAGATATTGGTGGCAAACCGGGGGATCACGGCCAGGCGCATCGCGCGTTCCATACGGGAGCTCGGAGCCATCCCGGTGGTAACGGCAACGGATGTGGATAAGACCGCCCCCTTTACCGCCGGCGCCCAGGAGCTCATTCTGTTGGGTGAAAACCCCAGGGCCTATCTCAATATCGATCAGATCATCGCAGAAGCCAAGGCGAGAAACATCACCGCGATTCACCCCGGCTGGGGCTTTGCCTCGGAAGATGACATCTTCCCTAAAAAATGCGCCCAGGCGGACATCCTTTTTATCGGTCCTGAAACCGATGCCATGCGCCTTCTCGGCAACAAGGTGGCGGTGCGGAAACTCGCCCGGGAACTGGGTGTTCCCATTGTGCCCGGCTCCGACGGCGCCGTGACCATCGAAGAGGCGAAAAGCATCGTCAAAAAAATCGGGCTGCCCGTCATGCTCAAGGCGGAAGGCGGCGGCGGGGGCCGGGGAATCTATGAGATCACCCGTGAGGACCAGCTTGACAGCGCCTTCGAAAAGGCCACTGCCCTTGCCCACGCGACCTTTGGCAACCCCCGCCTGTTTGTAGAAAAAATGTTGACCCAAGTGCGCCATATCGAGATCCAGGTGATCGCGGACAAATACGGAAACGTCTTCGCCTTTGACGAGCGGGACTGTACGGTCCAGCGAAATCACCAGAAGCTCATTGAGATCACCCCTTCCCCCTGGGCCGGGATGACCCCTGATATTCGAAGCCAGCTCAAAGAGTACGCCCGAAAGCTGGTCCGGGAAATCGGCTATCACTCACTGGCAACGGTGGAGTTCCTGCTGGATGCCGACGGTACTCCCCACCTCATCGAGGTCAACACCCGCCTTCAGGTGGAGCACGGGATCACCGAATGCCGATATGGGGTCGACCTGGTGGAAGAGCAAATCGCCGTGGCCTTCGGGGCCCCCCTGCGATTGAATGACGAGACGTGCAAACCCAACAACTACGCCATGCAGCTTCGGGTCAACTGTGAGGATCCCCAGGATAACTTTGCACCCAACGCCGGAAAGATCACCCGGTACATCTCCCCGGGAGGCCCGTCCATCCGCCTGGACTCCTGCATCTCATCCGGCTATGAGTTTCCTTCCCAGTATGACTCTGCGGCGGCACTGCTCATCGCCTACGGCCAGAGCTGGCCCAAGACCCTGGAGGTGATGAACCGCGCCCTCACCGAGTATATCGTGGGCGGACTCAAAACCACCCTGCCCTTCCACGCCAACATCATCAACCATCCCACGTTCAAGGCCGGAGAGTGTGACACCAAATTTGTGCTGAACACGCCGGAGCTGCTCCACTACAAAGACAATGAGCAGGAATCTGTCAGGCTGAGCCGACTTGTGGCCGAAATCTCGGCCTTCGGACACAACCCCTTTGTCGAGCTGGGAGACTACAGAGGGCGAGAAGACAAGCGCCTTGGAAGCTTCACACCGGTGTTGCCGGAGGTCAGGCCCGGCAATGCCCCCTCCCCCTATCCGAGGTGTGACCGAAAGGCCCTGCTGGATTACGTCAGGGACACCGATCATGTTCACTTCACGGACACAACGGCCCGGGACATCACCCAGTCCAACAGCGGCAACCGGTTCCGCCTTGCCGAAGACATGATCGTGGGGCCTTACCTTGACGAGTGCGGTTTCTTCTCCCTGGAGAACGGAGGCGGCGCCCACTTCCACGTCGCCATGCTGGCCAACATGACCTACCCGTTCAACGAAGCCCGGGAGTGGAACCGCTTTGCCCCCAAGACCCCCAAGCAGATCCTGGTCCGGTCCACGAACCTCCTCGGGTACAAGCCCCAGCCCCCCAAACTCATGCGGCTGACAGGCGAAATGATTTGCGAGGACTTTGATGTGGTGCGCTGCTTTGATTTCCTGAACCATGTGGAAAATATGCGCCCCATTGCCGAGGTGGTCATGAACTCCCCGGGCAATGTATTCGAGCCCGCTATTTCTCTCTCCTGGGCCAAAGGGTTCGACGTTCCCCACTACATGAACGTCCTTGAAGAGATCATCTCCATGGTCTCCTCCGTCAGCGGCCTGACCAAGGCCCAGGCGGTGAGGAGCTTCATCATCGGCTTAAAGGACATGGCCGGTGTGTGCCCGCCCAGGTTCATGCGGCAACTCGTTACAACCATCAAAGAGCGGTACCCCGAGTTGGTGATCCATTACCACAGGCATTGCACCGACGGCCTGTTTGTCCCCGCTGTGGGCGAGGCAGCCCTTGCCGGAGCCCATATCGTCGATACCGGCATCGGCGCCGCAGTGCGGTGGTATGGCCAGGGAGAGGTCCTGTCCACGGCCGCCTACATGGAAGGCGAGCTGGGCCTGAAAACCAATCTTAACAAAGAGATGATCCGTGATACCGGCTTTGTCCTCAAACAGATCATGCCGTATTATGACCGATACACCGCCCCCTACTTCCAGGGAATCGACCATGACGTCGTCTCCCACGCCATGCCGGGCGGTGCCACCTCCTCCTCCCAGGAAGGGGCCAAACAGCAGGGCTACATCCACCTTCTGCCCTACATGCTCCGCTTCCTTGCTGGGACCCGCAAGATCGTGCGCTACCACGACGTGACGCCGGGATCCCAGATCACATGGAACACCTCCTTCCTGGCGGTGACCGCTGCATTCAAGCGGGGTGGCGAAGCAGAAGTGCGGCATCTCATCGATATCATGGATGCCGTGGCCGGGGTCCCCGAAAATGAGGTCGACGCGGTGTACAAAAAAGAGCGCCTGATACTCTACCGGGAAAGCAACGACGCGTTCCGTAACCTCTTGTCAGGACGCTTTGGCCGCCTGCCCCTGGGGTTCCCGCCGGACTGGGTGTATGAAAGCGCCTTCGGAGCCAACTTCAAGGAGGCCCTGGAGCAACGCACCGAAGAGTCCCCCCTGGCGTCCATTGCGGACATCGATATCGAGGAAGAGACCCGGCAGCTAAAGGCACACCTGAAGCGAAACCCCTCCAGGGATGAGCTGGTCATGTACCTCAACCACCCCGGAGATGCCTTGAAAACCATGCGGTTCCGGCAACAGTTCGGCAACCCCAACAGGCTCCCCCTGGACATCTGGTTTGAGGGCCTCAAGGTGGGATCAGAGCTGAACTTCAAAGACAGCGACGGCAAACCCCACCAGATGTCCGTCATCGACATCTCCGAGCCCGATGACCAGGGCCTGAGCTTTGTGCGCTACACCCTGGATGCCGAAACCTACAGCTATCCGGTGAAGGTCGGTGAAGCCGTCAACGGCAAGGCAGGCGCCGTGGAGATGGCCGACAAAGCCAACCCGGCCCAGGTCGCCTCCCCCACCAACGGCGACTTGTGGATCGTCTACGTCCTCCCCGGAGACATTGTCAAAAAAGGGGAAGAACTCTTCAACATCACCATCATGAAACAGGAAAAGGCGGTTCTCTCCCCCATGGACGGCGTGGTCAAACGAATCGTCAAATACGCCGACTACAAAGAAGACAAAAAAATGGTGCCGGTGCGGGAGGGAGAGCTCATCGTCGAACTTGGCCCTGTGCAGAGTACCTGCCCCAACTGTTCGGAACCCGTGACCGGAGACGGATTCAAATTCTGTCCTGCATGCGGGCATAAGTTGAGCTGATCACCCTGACCCTGATATGTCAAAAATGCAAAATGCAATGTAACTGTTTAGCTCTTGAAAAGCTGCCTCCGGCGGCGAGGGTGGCCAAGCCACAGTAGCGAAAACACCTTGAAAGCAGATTGCGAGTGCGCTTTGACCCTTGCCTGTCGCGCCGTAGCCCATTGATGATGGTCGAATGGGGACGCATCGACATGGGCTTAGGCGGATTCCTCGGGTCATAGCGCACCCGCCTTTCTATCAAACGTCGACCTTGGTCATCGTAAGGCCACAGGTCTGTTCACATTCCCCCAAGCACCCTTGTCCTCTGGAGCGCCGCACTCCAGTGCGGCTCGGGTAGCGACGGACTAAAAAGCCGTCCCATGGTTGCATGGGACGGCTTTTGTTATTTTTAGCGGCCTTAATCATCATTTGGGCCGCGACCTGCAAAGAGCCGATTCGTAGGCATTCGCAGTGGAAAATCCACTGATTCCTGAACTGCCAGTGCGTATTTCTTATGAATTGATGGAGTGGAGCGACACCTCCGTCAGCACGGTTAGCAGGCGCGCCGTTTTTTGTTTGAAAGGCTTTGATCTCGCAAACAATTTTGATTTCAAGCACCTCGTTGTAGCAAAAGGTCAGGCCACACAAATACCTTCTTGCAATTATTCAATTCAAAGAGTAAGAATTTAATAGATCCGATGCTTAACAGATAGTCGCCTTTGAGTTGAACGTACAGATGAATACCCAAAAGAACGATTTGCGATCTCAGAAACAACAATGTTAACATAAACAAACACCAACGCCATGACGCAAGACTGTCAAACAAATCGAAAATATAAGATTTTGGGACAGCATTGCTCATATTACAATCGACATTTGATGATCCAAGACCAACTTGAATATAGTAAACTTTGAAGTTTTTACTATGCCGAACAACTTCGTCCTCATCAGTAATAAAAAACAAATCCTCTCAAAAAGTAATAGCAAGGGATGAAAACATGATTTCACCTAAAAAATATTGCCAGTTGAGTGAAGGAATTTGCCCCAATGGGGTCTCTGAATTCCGAGAACAAGATAAAGTTTTTTCTGCCTTTTCAAGTCGAAGTATGGATATTTTAAATGAACTTGATTCTGCTATTGAGACGCTTAACGCCAAAACCGATACAACTTGGTTTTCTTGGAGAAAAGATTTAGAAATTGAAAATCAAATAATATTTTGTGAAATTTGTAAAAATATTATTTCTTCCAAAGCAATATTGGTTGAGTTATCAGATTTAAACTTCAATGTCATTTTCGAATACGGCTACTCAATTGGGTTAAATAAAAAAATACATCCGATAGTTAACCAGACTTTTTCATTCAGAAATGTCGAGCGCTTTCTCAGGCCAATGCTCGGGATTGGCTTTGGTACTTACGAAAATAAAAAACTTGCAAAAAAAATTCGAAAAAAAAGATTTTGGGAAAAAGACAATAACAAGGCAATTTATAGTTTTGATACACATGATCTATTGACTGATAGCACTGAAATAGAGGCAAGTCATGTGCTCTATTTAAAAAATGCAGATGACCAGCAAGTCTCTGAAAAAATCGAAGATGAATTAATGAAAAATGATATTGACTTGATTGTCGATGATCCACATGAGGACACATATGCTTTATCATGGTATGCGAAACAAGTGAAAAAATCTTATATAGTAATTATTGATCTTGGAATGTCATCCAATACAGATAATCAAAATCATTTTTTAAAATGTGCATTAGTTGCCGGTGTTGCTATCAGTACTGGGCGGAGGGTGTTAATAATAAATTCTGTGCACGCCGATAAGCCCTCCGATATCATATCAATTATAGATAGCTATAAAAACTCAAAGGATGCGGCTAAGCAAGTGCACAAATTTTTGAGTCAGCATGTAAATGAGCTTGCTGTAATTAATGCTTATATTGATACTTTATGCAAGGATGAAGTCTCTAAATTAAGCTCAGTTAACCTTGGAGAACATGTTGCCGAAAACGATAGACTGTTACTAAAAAAGACTTTTATCGAAACCCCAGAATACTTAGAATTAAATAAAATTGGGTACAATATCATTACTGGCAGAAAAGGAGTTGGCAAAAGTGCTGCTTTTTCCGTTTTTAAAAGAGACGGAGGTGATTCTAAAGACATCGTTATCCATCAGCTTTTTGATAAATACAATTTAGATGATGTGTATGACCTGATAAGCAATTTTCCCAGCGACAACGACAAAAACAAAATTTCAGAGTCATTCTGGAAATTTATCATCTTATCTGTAGTTTCAAAGCAAATTTACAAAGCGATACAGGCGGATATAGAAAATCCCTACCTTCTTCCCAATGAAAGAGCTGGCGTTGATAGATTTGTTACATTTTATGAGGGTTTTTGGCTACTTAATAGCGACAAATCAATAACTGAAAATCTTGTTGATATTGTTGTTAAAATAAGAGAGGAACAAGACTTAAGTGTATCCGATATTCAGAGACGTTTTTACACTCCTGATTTTATTACTCTAAAAAAAGAGGTTATTGAATATTTGGTAGAATCAGAACAATATCTCTACCTTAATATAGATGGTTTAGACTCTAATATATCAATCAAAAAAAATCCGAAACAAATATCTATTATTTTATTCAACCTGCATGAAGTTTGTTCAACTATTTTTTCAAATAAAGTTTCTAATTATACCATAAATCTTTTTATTAGAAATGATTTATACCATTTCTTTAAAGATAAAATAACAGAAAAAGATAAGATTAATATCGTTGATTATAAATGGAAAAAAGATCAACTCGTACAACTAATAAATCGACGGTTTCAAGAAAATGCAATAGAGCACATAGCAAATATCTTATCAGAAGATTTTAATATAAATCAATTAATGAAAAAAATTGAGAAATTCGTTTATAATAGGCCTAGGGATTATGTATATTTATTCAATTATTTGATACAATTATCAATATCTCTAAGAAAAGACAAAATATCTACAAAAATGTTCTCAGAAGCTCTAAAAGCATATGCATCACACGTAGGTCAATCTATTGAGGCTGAGTTTTTATCGTTACCGTTCAACGTTAACATGGGAGAGCTTTTAAGTCAGATAAAAAATGAAAACAGCACTAATATACGGATCCCTATATATATTTTATTAGAAATACTCAATGAAATGGGGCTTGATGATGAAGAGCAAAAAATATTTATTTACTTTCTTCTTAGGATTGAGTTTATTATTTTTGAGGAAAACAATAGTCCAGTTGATTGGAACAAGCTGCGAAGCCCAGAAACTAAAATCAGAACCATATTGTCAAAAGCAAAAAAAAGAAAGTATTTTTGTTTTCATCCCCTAATTGCGTTGCTAATTGAAGAATATTATTAAAATTAAAGATCCGACCTCAGGGGCGCCGGTATTGGAATAACCCCTGGAAGGGGCAATGGAGAAGGGGTCGGGAGAAGGGGGCGCGTCTTGACATTGGACATTCTTGCAAATCCCTTCATGCAATATCGGTCTTATTGCAATCCAATAACGACAAAGGGGTCAATTCTTCGTGTCGCTAAGGGGGCAATTTCTGATGTCGCTTGACAAGCGTTTCTCAATCTTTTCGACCCGTACAAAGTTGGATCTCAATCAGCTAATTAAAAAATCAAGAAGCAATAAAAAGAGGTTGTGTCAAATGTCAAGACGCGACCCTTTTCCATAAAATCTCAAGACTAAAATTCATGACGCGCCAACTTTTTACAGTCCATTTGACAGTCTCGTGATAGCGGCTGATAAGTACACTTTAAAATCAGCTCGAAGAGACATTCCTGAGAATAGGTTTCTTCTACGGGCTCGTTAGAGCATAGGAAATAGATATGCAATTTAGGCAGATTTCAACACTTAAAGCTAAATGGAAAGTTCCCTTTATCGTGCTGCTGGTAATGATCCTGTCGGCATGGGGTGGAGCTATATATATTGGTATGCTACATGAGAATCATGGGCATGAGTTATTAACCCCGCATGACGTTGAGTTGCGATCGCAAAAAGCCGACAGAAACACTTGCACTTATATTAGCCCAAAAGATTCCGAAGAGATTGCATGCTCTGGGCTTAATGAAACACAAAACGCGAAACTGAATAAATTTCTTCAATCAGAATTAAAAAAAATTCTAATTGAAAGTCATGGAAGTCTTTTAGAAGCCGCAAAATATTGTTCTGATAATTATATCAAGGAAGGCGTTTTTTTTGTTGAATTAGGCGGTGGGGTAATCCACTTGGTAGTGGTTATCTCATCGATCGTTTTTACAGCAATCTGCATATTTATTGCTATTATCGTTCTCTTTATTTCCTTACCCATATTCCTCAAGTCAGACAATGAAAATAAAGCGAAAAGAGCTGGTGGAATAGTTAAAACTTGCCTTGGGTTTATAGTTGCGTCAGGAACAACATTGGTGGGTGGGTTTGTCATTACATCAGCGATGTTCTAACGGGATAGGACCCTCCATCACTTAAGAGCCCTCCCACATCACTTGGCATACAGATCGCGTACCTTGGCGGTTCGGCCGATCAAAGGAGTTCCGCGAGAGAAGAAATATCTGGATGGAAGCGCGAAATTTATCTATTTGACCTTGCTCATGCGCCAATACTTCTTGCGTGCGCTTCCGCACATAACGGCGGGACCATGAAGGATTCCAATCTTCTTTAAATTTTGAATCTTGGTCCTTGGGTATCTCCACTCCTTCCAGGCGACGCATCGGAGCCGCCTGGCAATCCATTTGATTAGAGACGTTTTTTAAGGCTTGTCTCGGCGGAGCTGAACCTTTTTCAAAAAAGCGACCCGCCCGAGGCCCCGAGGCACGCTAAGCCATCACGAGGATAATCTGACTTTTACCCCTTCTTCATCTTCACAGCCAACTCCAGGCGATCACGAAACCCCGTTTTGGCAAAAATGGAGGTAAGATGAGCCTTTACCGTACGCACGGTGATGGCCATCTTATCAGCAATTTCCCGGTTGGAAAGGCCTTCGGCAACAAACCCTGCCACCTCTTTTTCCCGTCTACTCAAGGGCTCCATGGTCTCGGGAAGGGCATTTTCCGGCTCAGCTGGAGTGAGTGAAGCGATCATCCGCGCCACAAACTCAGGGGGCATCCAGACCTGACCGCCCTTGACGGCCGTGACGGCCTGGACCAGATTGTCCCGGTGCATGTGGCGGTTTCCGTAGCCGCGGACCCCGCGCCGCAGAAGCCTCATGCCCTGATCGTAAAGCGGTCTTTCCGCAAGGGCAATCATGGGGGGCTCGATGGACGCAAGGTCCTCTTCCCCACAGCTTTTCAAATCGATGAGGAGCACGCTCACTGAGCCCGGCTCCATATCGGAGAGTTCGCCGACGCCCGCGACATGCACGAGCGTATCGTCAACAAGAGGGAGGCCGGCAAGGGAGTCCACCCACCGGCGATCGGTACTGCACACACAAATCATGAATTATCTCTCCCCCAACGCATTTTCCTTGGCCCGCAAAATCGGTTTCAACAGGTACGCCATCACGGTTTTGCTGCCGGTGATGATGTCCACCTGGGCCGTCATTCCAACAATAATCTCTTTTTTGTTCTCTTCGGTGCCGAGGTAATTCCGGTCGGTCTCAATGCGGACCAGGTAATACTCTTCCTTGCGGTCATCGGTGATGGTGTCCGCGCTGATGTGTGTCACCTGCCCGTCAAGGCCGCCGTAAATGGCAAAATCGTAGGCCGTGATCTTGACGACGGCTTTGAGCCCCGGGTAAAGAAAAGCGATGTCCGAGGGCTTGATCTTGGCCTCCACCACCAGGGACTCTTCATTGGGAACAATCTCCAGGATATCCATGCCCGGCTTCACCACCCCGCCCACGGTGTTGATAAGGATCTGCTTGACCGTTCCGTCCACGGGGGAACGGACACTCGTGCGTTGAACCCTGTCTTCAATGGCGAGGCGGCCCTGGTTCAGGCGCTCGATCTCGGCCATGACCTTGTTGTACTCCTCCTGGGCTTCGCTGCGGTAGCGTTCCTCAAGCTCGCTGTTCTGCTCTTTGGCCTCCACGATCCGGGAGTTGAGGGTCTCGACTTTTTTCCGGGCGCTTTCCAGTTCATGGTTCCTGTCCAGGGATTTCTGCTTGAGCTGGATAAACTCCAGCTCCGAGACCAGCCCCTTTGTGTAAAGGGGGCGGGTGAGTTCCATCTCCCGTGCGATCATGCGGGTGCTGCTCTCAAGCATCCGGGTATTCATCTGCGCTTCGGCCAGCTCAATCTCCCGTTGGCGAAGCCTTTCGCGCATCACCTCAATTTCACTTTGCTTCCGGCGGACATTCGTCTCATAAAGGCGTTTCTCCTTTATAAGAAGGGCCTTGATCTTCTTTTCCCGAGCCACACCCGAGTCAAAGGATAAAATACCTGCCTCCGCAGCCAGACGGACAGAGCGGGCCCTGAGTTCGTTGATAACGGAGCTGCTCTCCGCATAGGAACTGCCCACGCCGGTGTCGTCGATGCTGATCAGCACCTCCCCTTTGGTCACCGCGTCCCCTTCCCTGACCCTGATCTCTTTGATGATGCCACCTTCAAGGTTCTGCACCACCTGAATCTGGCGCGAAGGAATCACTCTTCCTGCACCGCGAGTCCGCTCATCCAGCCGTGCAACGCTCATCCACCCGATGAGGGAAAACACAAGCACGGCGATAATCACCAGGAAAAGATTTGACTTTTTGGGGGTGCCTGCAAGGACGGCGGCACTCAAGCTGTTCATAAACTCAATGTCTTCGCTGCTGTAACGCGTGGCAGACAAAGACCGGGAAGGCCGTTCTGCGCCGCGTTTCTGCACACTCTCTTTTTCTGCCATTTACTGCGCCCCCCCCAGCTTTGCAAGCACCTCAGCCTTGGGGCCATCCATGGCAACAGATCCGTTGTTCATCACGATAATGCGATCCACGACCTCTAAAATCGTCGGTTTGTGGGTAATGATGACCGTGGTCTTGCCTTGGGTCACCTTCTTTAAGTTGGAAATAACCTGAAGCTCCGTGTTGTAATCCATGGCGTTTGTGGGCTCATCCAACAGCACCAGGGGTGTCTCATCGATAAAGCAGCGTGCCAGTGCCACGGACTGCCGCTGCCCCCCCGAAAGGCTGGCGCCGCGTTCCCCCACCTGAAGGTCCATGCCCAGGGGATGGCGATCCGTAAAGGCATTCACCTTGCCGATCTCTGCGGCCCTGATAATGGCCCGGTCATCCGCGTGGGGAGATTTCAGGGTCATGTTGTCCCGAACGGTGCCGGAAAAAAGAACCACATCCTGGGGCACATAGCTGAAGTGATGGCGCAAGTCCACGGGATCGATCTGCCGGACATCCAGGCCGTCGATGAACACCGAGCCCTTGTCCTGCTCATAAAAGCCCATGAGAATCTTGCTGATGGTGGATTTCCCGGAGCCCACCTGACCGATGATGCCCACCCGCTCCCCGGCCTTGATGCGGAAGCTGACATCCGTCAGGGCATTGATCTGCTCACCGGGGTAGGCAAAGCTCACATCCTTGAGCTCAATGTCACCCCGGATATCCTGGCGCCGGATAAATTGCTTGTTTTGAGGGCGTTCCACCTCTTTGTTCATCAACTCATCAAGGGACTTCAGCCCGGCCCGCATCTGCTCAAAGCCCGAGAGAAGCGCCACAACCTGGGACATGGGCGCGATGGTACGCGAAGAGAGCATGTTGATGGCGATGAGCCCCCCCATGGAGAGCTCCCCTGCCTTGATGAGGTACACCCCCACAACGATAATCGCAACGGAGCTGAACTGGGTGAGAAACGCAGAAAAGATACTCAGGGAGTTGGACATCACCCGGGATTTCAGGCTTTTTGTGGCGATATCCCCGGTACTCTCCTCCCAGTGCCACTGCATGGAGCTGCCCGCGTTGAACGCCTTGATCGTCTCCAGGTTGGCCAGGGCCTCCACCAGGATCCCGTTTTTACGGGCCGAGGCTTCATGGGTGCTCTCAACGATCCTGTAGATGGGCTTTTTCAGGCAAAGGCTTGTCAGGAGAATGATCCCCATGACGGTCAGGGGCACCCGCGCCATCACCGGGTGGATCGAATAGATAACGATCATAAAGAGCACGGCAAAGGGCACCTCGATGAACGCGGTGACCGCACTGGAGGTAAAAAAGGACCGAATGCTCTCAAAATCCTTGATGTTGTTGGCAAAGGAGCCCACAGACCGTGGCCTCTCCTTTAACTTGAGGTTCATGGCCTGCTCAAAGAGGATGGACGAAAGGATGATATCGCTCTTTTTGGCGGCGGTCTCAAGAAAGGAGGTGCGGATGCTCTTCATCACAAGGTCGAACAGGTAAACCAGGCTGATCCCCGAGGCCAGGACCCACAGGGTCTCCACGGCGTTGTGGGGGATGATCCTGTCATACACGTTCATGGTAAACAGAGGCCCTGCCACCACGAACAGGTTCACCAGGAGCGTGCCCAAAAGGACCCGGGCGTAGATCCCCTTGAAGCGCATCATGGTCCCGAAAAACCAGTGACCGTCCGAGGGCCGCCCAAACTCCTCGTCTTCCCCGGATGTGCCCTCATAGGTCCGTTTCAGAAAAAAAACATACCCCAGGTACTCCTCTGCCAGACGCTCAAGATCCACCTCCCGGGGGGTGTCGTCCACCTCCGGCACGATGATCTCGGCAATCCCCCGGCCGTGGGAAATCTTTGTAAGGACGCACGCCTTGTCGTCTTTAAGCATTAAAATAACGGGCAGGACAACGGACGGAATTTCAGCCAGGGTCCGCTTCTGAAGGCGAGACTCAAAGCCCGCCTTGGCAGCGGCCCGTGAAACGTTGGACTTGGCCTTGTCCAAACTGAAAAGCCGCTGTTTTTCAGCCGTGGGGTCAAAGGGGAGCCCGTGGGCCAAAGCCTCTGCCGATGCGGGTTTGTTGTTCAACTTCGTAAGCACGACCAGGCATTGCATCACCGGGTCGGTGGAAATGTCGTAACTCATGACGGGCTCCCCAGCGGTTCGATCTCGGCGATGGCACGGCCCTGAAAAAAACGGATGTTTCTTTTCTCCAGCATCTTCTTTTGATCCTCTGTTTCAATTTTCGATGCCACAAGCCGTATCCCAAGGCTGTCCGCAATGGTGGCAAGGGCATTCAGCGCCACGTCCGACGCCCCGTTCTGCCCGGCATCCGCCAGGTAGTCGGCATCCACCTTCATGTAATCAGGCTTCAAGTCTTTCAACAGGTTCAAGGAGGCATCCTGCACCGTGCACTGGTCCAGGCCGAATCCGTATCCCATGCCCCGGAAAAGCCCGGCGAGATCCATGCAGATCTCAGGGCAGTTCAGGAGTGTCGCCTCCTGGAACTCGAAGACAAGACGATTTTTCACAGGAAGGTGTGACGACAAAAAGCGCCTGAGCCACAAAAAGGACTCCCGGTCCCTGCAAAACTCACGGGTCAGGTTCACGGCAAATACTCCGTGGCGGTTCCGTGCAATCTGGGCTGCCGTGGCATCAAGGACGTACCGGTCCAGCCGGGCCGCGAACCCCAGGGTGATGACCATGGGCATGAATTGCCCTGCCTTGTGCAACACCCCGTCGCCATCCACCAAAGAGACGTAGACCTCCCGGTGAAGCTCACCGGAAGCAGACACGACGGGTTGCGCGTCCACGGGAAACCGATCGGCCTCAAAGGCATCCTCCAGCATCCGCTTCCACTCGTATTTTCCGGAAAGGCCAGGGGCTGAACCACCGCTGTAAGGCTTGACCATCCAGGGGGCCCCGGACTTGGAAACGGACAGGGCGTAATCGGCCTTGGACAGAAGGCTGCCCACCCGGTCCTCGGCCCCATAAGTCGCCAGGCCACCACAGAAGGTGACCACACCTTTAAATTCCACATGCCCGGACGTCAGCGCATGGGCCCCCTTGATGATGGCATCGGAAATGGCCAGGGCATCTTCACGGAGGCATCCGGGTAAAATCACCCCGAATTCATGGGGAGACAACCGGGCAATCACATGTTCCGGCACCCGCCCCGCCTCGACGCCCATCATCTCCACGAGCCCGCAGTAAAACCGGTGCATCACGGGGTGGCCGCCTGAAAGACCGACCCGGTCGATGCCGTCCAGACTGAGGATAAGAACCGCCCCCACAGAACCCCCGGACTCGCTTTCAAGAAAATGCCCCAGCTGCTTCACAAAATAGGAACGGTTGTACACCCCGGTGTCCGGGTCTTTGAAGTGAAGCGCCTGATAATTCCGAATGGTTTCAAGCTGCCTGTCAAAGATGGCTTTTACTTTCTCGACCATGGTGTTCATGGCCATGACCACCTCTTTGAGCTCTGGGGTGCCCGGAAGATTGGGGTTGATAATGAACTCGTGGTTGCTGATGGCTTCGGCCTGATGCCTGATGTCCGTGAGGGACCGCATCAGAAACCTCAGGATAAGCCAGCAGATCAAAAGCGCGGCCCCTCCCACCAGGACAAAGGTGAGGCAAAGCTGCTTGAAGGTGTCCCAGAGCCGCATGTAGGCATGGCCCGGATGCCCTTTGACTTTGAGGGTGCCGAAAATAGACCACCCGTTCATCACCCGGGCTTCGGCCACCGGCGTGTCCAGGCTTACCAATCGAATAAAAAACGCAGGGACCCCTTCCACGCGAACGGTCTCATGCCTTTCGTACGATGACCTGCCGTCTGCCCGGACAAGCTCGATGCGCTCATAATAGCCCCCGTCGAACATGGCGTTGACCGCCGATTTCATAAACCCCTCGTCGGCAGGAGCCGAGCTCAGGGACAGGGCCAGGACGTTGGCTGTGTTTTTGGCTCCGGTATAGAGCTGAACCCCGGTAAAATCGCGTGCCCTGTCAAAATTGATCTTCATCACGATGCTCAGCATGATGACAAGGACCACGGTAATCAATACCTGTATCTGTCTGAAAAGACTCATGACCTTCCCCTTTCGCGGATTTCCGGGTCAACGGCTTTCAACTTTTTCTGGTTTTTCAAGGGTTTCCTGTTAATCCGCTTGCCCAGGCCCTGCTGTTTCTGGAGGTACAGGTCGTCGGCGGTAAAGCTGTAGACAGGGATCAAGTCGCGGCGTTCGGTGGCGGGCAAGATGGTTTTCTTGTAGTTGTCAAGGACAAGGGGAACGGTGCCGGGCGCGGCGTAATAGGTCACGACGAGATGGGCGGCGTCCGGGTAGCCGATGGCTTTGACATAGGTGAGGAACACCTTGTCTTCGGGCACACCCACCTGAACCATGGTCAGGTATTTGGCCACCGCAAAATCTTCACAGTCTCCCCGGCCCTTGCCGAGGAATTCCAGGCGGCTTGCCCAGTAATCATCCCGGCCCCACACCACCCGGTCCGTGGCATACGCCACCTGATTGAAGAACCGGTTTACCTCCGCCACCTTCTGCTCTTCGTCTGCATTGACAAGGCCTTCCATGAGGACAAGGAGGCCGTCAAGCCTCCGGGTAGCCTGTTCTCCGTACGTCTCCCGGTAAGATGCGGCAGCGTTTTCGGGCACAAAGAAACGATTCGCCTCCCGTGCTGCCACAAGCTGTGAACATACCAGAAGTATGAAAAAGGCTCGACGCACTGAGTCTCCGACTGATATTTGAAGGTCCTTCCCAAAAAAGCCTTCAGGGGCGAAGCGTGCCCTTGCCACCCTAAGATCGGACCCTTTGGGTCAATTTGAACTCCGTCCTCCGGTTTTTCCGTTTTCCTTCCATGGTGGTGTTGTCCGCCACCGGTTCACTCTCGCCCTTGCCCGACCATGAAAGCGTCTCACGGCTGACACCCAAAGCCACAAGGGCCTCACACACACTCCGGGCCCTTTTTTTGGACAACTTGAGGTTGTAAGCCCTGCTCCCATCGGTGTCGGTGTGGCCGATCACTTCAATGAAAAAGCCGTCGGCGGCCTTGAGCTGGTCCGCGACATAGGCAAGCTGTCTCCTGGCATCTGTCGTCAGCGCCCCTGAGTTGCGCTTGAATGTAATCTTTTCAAGGGCGATGGTCTGTTCCTTCCGGGAGGTGTCGATTTTGAGATCCAGGGCCTCAGGGGTCCCTTTTTCCGGGACGATATAAGGATCCAAGGCCCCGGCCTTGTCGAAGCCCACGGACAGGTTGTGCCCGCCCGCACACCCCGAGGCCGGGGTGCGGCTCTTTCTTATGGAATTGTCGCATTGATCACAGGGATCGTCCACCGAGTCAAGATCACGATTGTGCTCCAGCTCGTCGTCGACAAGGCACTCCGTCACTGGTTCGGCGGGAAGCCCCATCTCCTTACGGAGGCCGGGATCGTACTCACGAAGCATCAAGCCGGTGGTGCCGGCGATCCTGTAGGACGCCACGAGGCAGGAGTAAACGGATTCAACCAGTGCGCTCTCAGCGGAGTTGTACTCATTTTCCATGTTGAGCAGGTCAAGGAGGGTCCGGCGCCCGAGATGATACTCTTCCTTAAAGGCCGCCAGCGTGTCCGATGAGAGCCTCACATGGTCACCGAGGTATTGTTCCCTCTGTTTTTCAGCCTGCAGGATGTTCCAGGCCAGTCTCACCGACTCGTTGACATTTCGGCGCTCAAGGTAGCCCCTGTAATTCTCCCCGTGAAGGTTCTTGTTATTTTTTAAGGTCTCCCCTTTTCTCACGCCGCCGTCAAAGAATGTGTAATTGAGTTTCAGCATGGCCGAGGCCTGATCCGTGTCCCCTTCATCCCCTCCGGTGTCGGAGCGATGCTGAGCCTTGAGCTCCAGGTCCAGTGTGGGCCAGTACGCGGATTTTGCTTTATCCACGGCATGTTTCCGCACCTCAATGTTCGATCGGGAGACCCAGAGGGCCGGGTGATTTTTCAACGCGATATCAACTGTTTTCTCAACGGTATCGGGAACGCCAAAGGAGGGAGCGGGACGCTCCATGCTGTCTGGGGAGACAAACCTGCCGAACTGCCGGTGAAACTTGACCACCGACTGATTGAGGTTCTGCTGCCTGGAGATGTAATTGCTCTGCGCAAGGGCAAACCGGGCTTCGGAGTTCTTCAGGTCCGAAATCCTGTTGAACCCCGATTCGGCCTTTTCCCTGACCTGCTTAAGGATCTTTTCCTGGGTCGCCACGTTCTTTTTCGCCAGAGCCAGCATCTCTTTTGCCTGGAGCACGCCCAGGTAAGCCTCTGCCGTGTCCAGAAACACACGGTTGGAGACGTTGAGCACCTCATAGGCCGCGGAAAGGATCCGGGCATCGGTCTCCCGCACGGTGGCCCGCGTTCTGCCGCCGTTAAAAAGATTCATGCGTGCATAAACCGTGGCTGTTGCGGCCGTCAATTCCTCACGTTCATCATTGGTATCTTCGCCGTCGGTTACTTCCGGCCCTGCGGCCAGTTCGGCACCGATGGTGGGCCGATACCCGCTCCTGGCAATGGAACGCTCCGCAAGGACCCCTTCGTATCTCTTTCGGGCCTCAAGAATTTCGGGGTTGGTGTTCGTTACGATGTCGAGGACCTGACTCAAGGTCATGGTCCGTGAGGCCACCCTTTCGTCTTCTGCCGAGACGACGGCTGCCACCGATAAAACCAAAACTGCCACCGGGATCACCCAATGGAACAACCTGTTGCACATACCAGAATAATCTCCCACCACGGATTAACCAACTGAATTTTCTGACCTATGCCCAAACCAACATCAAATAGAGCCAGAATTTAACTAGTTTTTTAAGACAGGGACACATACTCGATAAAACCCGGCCTGTCAATAGACTTACCTATACCATCTGCGTAACAACCAAAAACATTTTTGCTTTTTTCTATTGTCTTAGAAATATCCTTTTTAACAATTCCACACCAAAGACTCAAGTAAAAGAGTCATCTGGGCAGGAACAACACAAAAAACCAGTAACGCATTTCCAACATCATCGCCGAACCACCGTCCCCCATGAGTATCTGCGATGACCCGCCATTGATTCTGCTTCATATCGATCCACCCGTTACAGGCGCCCCGGGAGGTTTTGACAATCCCACGTCCGGCATGTAAAGTAAAAAAATCAAAAGCGTCTCCGCAATCCCCTCCATCATCACTGTATTTAAAAAAGCCACACCCCAACAACCCCGCAAACGAGAAGGCAATGAGCCATGTCCATGATCTTCCCCGATACGTTCACTCGTCTTTCAGGTACTGACATTCCAATCTATATTTCCCCGAATGCGCCCCACTGGTTTGTCCCCAATACCGCCGGGGATCGCTTGATCCAGGAATTAAGAGAAAAAGACAACACACCGGGCGCAGCCCATACCAAAAACGCCCTGGAACATCTCAGGACACAGCAGTTCCTCAAGCTGATACCACAGCGCAAGCCCGCCCCCTATTCGGGGCGTGGAGACGTCCTGTCCCTGGATCGCCTCACCGAATGCTGGATTCACCTTACGGACCACTGCAACCTGTCGTGTCGCCACTGCCTCTTTTCCTGCTCCCCCAACACACGAAAAAGTCTTTCTTTTGAGGAGGTGGAGGCCCTGTACCGGTCAACCGAGGCCCTCGGCACAGAGACCTATTATATCACCGGGGGCGAACCCCTGCTTCACCCCGATTTTGAACGTATCTGCCGCCTTCTCCTGTCCAAAGAGACCACCCGGCTGGCGATCCTCACCAACGGCCTGCTTCTGCCGGACCACCTGGAATTTCTTGGCACCCTCCCCAAAGACAGGCTCCACTTTCAGATCAGCGTTGACGGCCTGGAAGAGAATCACGACGCCATGCGAGGCCGGGGGGCCTTCAACCGATTGCTCTCCGTCTTCACCCTGCTGTCCGAGGCGGGGCTCAACACCTCCCTTGCCATGGCCGTTCACAAGGGCAACGTTCACCAGATGGCCGACATCGTCACCCTTGCCGGAGGGTTCGGCATCGCCGACGTCCACTACCTCTGGCTCTTCGCCGCCGGAAAGGCCCGGGACACCTCCCATGTGCCCATGGACGAACTCTTTGCAAACCTTGTACAGGCAGAAACAGCGGCCGAGCCCCTGGGCATTACCATCGACAACCTCAAGAGCATGGAGGCCCGTGTCTTCTCCTCACCGGGTATCCGGCACGATCTGGGCAATGCCGGCTGGGAATCCCTGGCCGTGGGGCCCGACGGCAGCATCTACCCCACCCCGGCCCTCATCGGCAACAGCTCGGCATGCTGCGGACATATAAAGGAAGGCATCGAACAGGTTTGGAAACAAAGCGATGAACTCAGCGCCCTGCGGCGCTTATCCGTTGTCATGGACGAGAAATGCCAGGCCAGCCCCTTGCGGTATATTATAGGAGGCGGAGACATCGACCACAGTTATTACGCAGGCCACGACTACATCGGACACGACCCCTACCTGGATCTTTATGAAGCCATCGCCCTGCACCTCATCGAAACGGCGGCAACCCCCATCGCCGACTCCGAGGCCTTTCCCGGCATCCGACTCCAGATGGGCGATCGTCTCACCGAGTGCAGCCACGCCGAAGGCGACGTGGCCCTCACCCACTCCAACTGCGTGCTCTCCCTTGCCGGTACCCGGGGCACGGTGGGAGCCTTTTACGCTGAGGCCGCCGACGCGCCCAACACCGACATCAAAAACCCGGTCTGTTACGAAGAGGAGCTGATCCATCACATCCCGGAATCGGCCAGGGTGCGTTCCTACGGGTGTGGAAGCCCGGTGCAGGACGCGGACCTTGACGAAGGGGAAACCCTGGTGGACTTAGGGTCCGGGGCGGGGGTGGAGTGCTTTATCGCCGCAAAGATCACGGGGGCACGGGGCAAAGTCTACGGTGTCGACATGCTCGACGACATGCTCGAGCGTGCCCGGAAGGCAAAGGATGAGGTGGGGCAACGGCTGGGGTACCGGAACGTGGAGTTTAAAAAGGGATACCTTGAAAGCATCCCCCTGGACGAAGCGACCGCCGATGTGGTGATCTCAAATTGCGTGGTGAACCTCTCCGAGGACAAGACAAAAACCTTTGCGGAAATTTTCCGCATCTTAAAGCCCGGCGGGAGGTCCGTCATTTCCGATGTGACCACCGATGCCCCCTTCCCCGCCTCCATCCAGAACGACCCGACCCTCCGCGGGGAGTGCATCGGCGGTGCCATGGTCCAGTCCCGCCTCATGGCCATGCTGGAGGCCACGGGCTTTACCAACATCCGCATCATCAAGCGTTTCTTTTATCGCGAGGTACAAGGATACAGCTTTTATTCCCTCACCTACCAGGCCGTAAAACCCGATACGACACGGGCCGCCGTCCTGTATCCCGGTCCCTTTGCGGGGGTCATCACGGACCAGGGCGAGGTCATCCCCCGGGGCGGTATCCTGGAGGCCCCATGGCCGTCGGCCACCCATTCCGACCCGTCCGCCTTTGTCCTGGACGGAGAAGGCAACATCACCAACCAGGATGCGGAGAACAGCTGCGCATGCTACCAGCCCGTCGACAAGGAGAAAAAAAACGCACAGCCCAGCGGCGCCACCATCTTGAGCACCGGCAAAAAGCCATCGGGCTGCATGCGCTGCGGGCGGCCCCTCACCTACCTTGACATGGAGCGGGAAGAGACCTGCAGCTTCTGTGGAGAGACCGCCATGGCCAACGCCCTCTGCGAAAGCGGCCATTTCGTCTGCGACCTCTGCCACAGCGAAGACGCCCTCTCCGTGGTCAAGCACCTCTGCCTCTCCACCAAAGAGACCGACACCATCACCCTCTTTGACAGGATAAAAAAACACCCGTCCGTGCCTTTGCACGGCCCGGAGCACCACTTTATCGTACCGGGCGTAATCACCGCGGCCTACCGCAACGCGGGAGGCGCCATCGGAGACGAGGAGATCCTTTCGGCCATTCGGCGCGGTGCGGACATCCCCGGCGGGACCTGCGCCTTCTGGGGCGGCTGCGGCGCGGCCCTGGGAACCGGGATTGCCTTCGGTGTCATCCTCAAGAGCACACCCGTCAAAGCCACCGAGCGCCAGATCATCCAAAAGGTCACAGGCCAGATCATCACCGCTCTGGGCGAACTGGAAGCGGCCCGGTGCTGCCGCAGGGAAACCCTCACCGCCTTTAAAATCGCGGCCGATCTCTCACAGGAGATCCTCCCCATACCCCTTCTGGCAGACGGCACCACCCACTGCTTCCAGTTCAACATCAACAAGGAGTGCCTTAAATCAGGGTGTCCCTGGTATGTGGAAGGGAAAAATGGAATAAAGGGTGAGTGGCTGAAGGTGAAGGGTTAATCCGTGATGTGTGTCATGGGGACTACGGGTCGGTAATTTGCTTTGCAGGAAACGGCTTAATTCAGTTGAGCGCGCACCCGGTGGGCACGGCACACCCTTTGCCCATCCAACAGTTCACGCGGTACGCATGGCGTTGGGTTCATGCGACGCTAAAGGACTTCATGGATAGCACCCGCTTACCGCCACCGGCCATAATACGAAACCCCGTGGGATGGGCAAAGCGCGAAGCGTGCCCATCTATTGTCCGGAGCACGTATACCGTATGATTTCGAGACCGGTCCGCAGGGCGATTTTCCCCGGAAGAATCGGCGGGATAAACCAACCGCAAAAAGGCAGACACCGTCATAACGATAAAAATGAAGAGCAGCACAACGTATCGTAGTTTCATCCTCCCCCCAATCCAATCGTACGTGCAACTTCGTTCAGCTGAATTCCATTCCGCTACAGCGCCACACGGAGCCGGCACCCGACAACCCACAGGTTATCCTCGTCAGTGTTGAGAGCGGGATCTTTAATGTATTGAACAGATGGGGTCACGGCCAGCTCCTTTGTCAGCTGATAGCGCCAGAACACTTCGGCGGTGTACTGGTCATCGGCCCCTTCAAACGATGCCCCATTTGGGCGTCCCCAGTTGAATCCAAACCCGATGACACCACGCATGGGCACCGGCTGACAGCCAACGCCCGCCGATACCGATTTTTCCAGAAGGCTGCCGCTGTCATCCGTGACCCCTCCCCGGATGAAGGGCAGCCATGTGTCATCAATCCAGCGTTGCCAGGAGAGGTTGACTCCCCAGCCGTCATCCGTGCCGTTTGCGCGCTTGTCCACCTGCCAGAATGTGACGTGGGTGTTGTCGAAATAGATCTTGTCCTTGCCGGGAGTCAAACCGATTTCCACCCATTTAAAAAAGTCACTGTCGTCAATGACGGACTCGAACCCTTGGAAGGGATCCCTGGGGTCGGAGTTGGCGTCGGCGATTCCGGCCTGAACGTAGAGAGAGCTGTTCACCATAGCGCCTGCAGCCGCCCCCAGGGTGGCATCATTGGGCAGGTCCATGGAGGCGGAACCCGTTGAAAAAACAAAGTTGGCAAAACCTGTCCACGGACTGGAGAGCAGGTAGACATCAATAAAATCCGTGGTATCCAGAAACCCGCCCACGAACACGCCTTTTCCTTCAGACACATACTGTTTCCAGTACAGGTTTGTCAGGCGGGCTTTCTGGTCGCTGAACGGAGGTTCGATGATGCCCGCATACCCGCTTTCAAACCCCAGGGCACTGGGAGCAATATCCGAATACGCATGGCGATTTTCAATTTTCCAGTTCAGGCTGCCTTTGTTTGGCCCTCCTCGGTTCACCAGGTCCCAGTACCCGTAAAAACGCGCAATCCCTCCTGAAGCCTTATCTTCCCCCGGGCTGTCGCTCACGTGCATGTAAAGGGCTGAATAATCAAGACCCAGGTGCAACCCGGTCTTTTCAGCAAAGCCATCCCGCCACTCCCGTACCGGGGACAACAGCCGCGATTCATAGAGGGGGTTGGCCTTTTGATCCAACGTGATCTGGTTCTCAACCTCATCGGGCGAAAGCCTGGGCCTGAGCTTGCCCTCGGTTGATACCTCGGAGGCTCCGCATACCAAGACAACCCCCATAGAGACGATCAACATGACAATGCACCATTTTGTTTTCATCATCGCTTCGATCTCAACCTCTTTTTTTCACATAGGGGAAGAAAAACAGATAGACACCTGTTGCCCAGACACCGACCAGGACAATCGCCGTCGGGAAAAGAACCCAGAATTTGACCTGTTCATGGAAAAAACTTCCGTCATGGATGCTTTCGATGAGGTCCGAACGCCGGACTGCGACTTGCAGGATCTCACCGGTTTTCATGTCAACCTGGATTTCCCAGTGATTACGAGCCCGAACCTTAACCAGGCCTTTGCCGGGCCTCACATCCAGACGGTCAACATCCGCCCATCCGTAAATTCCGACGGCCTTGACGGTCATGGCAATGCGTAAAATCTCATCAAAACTGAGCGCCAACTCGTGCCCCACGCCCTTTTTTGTCGCCGGTTGTATCCACGCCACCTCCTTTTTCATCAGAAGAACGGCTCCGCTGAAAACGACAACAAAAACCGGTAAAGCCGTTGCGATGGCGGCCCATCGGTGTATCTTTCTGTTCAACACCACGGCTCTCATGAGGGTTCACCCCCTTTGCAAGGAGGGGGATGCGAACACAACATCGTTCGCATCCCCCCATCGTCTATTGCTCTTTATCGGGCTTGGGCCACAGTCATCTCCCCGTCCTTCAGAAACTCAACCCATGCCGTGAGCTCGGCGTCGATCTCCTTTTCCAGCATATCAACCACATCATAGGCGGACTGGGGCGGACGTCCTTCGCTTTGAAACAACACCCAGTGAACCGTTTGCAACTTCGAAAGCAGCTTTGATGGCTCATTGGCGATCTGCGAGAGGTTGGCTCCCATGGGCACCAGCTTTCCGATAAAAACCGAAGCTTCCTTTGCGATCTCTGAATCCTCTCCAGCGCCCTCAGCTGTTTCCATGGCGGAAATAATGGTTTTGTTGGTCTTCTCGAAAATATCACGGATGCGCCACCACAGTTCAAAACGGGCGTCGGCATCTTTCTGACTCCAGGTTTCGTTGGGGTTCATGCGCAATTCGAAACTCTGATCCTGGGACTGCCCGTCCACCGTAAGCCTTGCAATGTAGGTATCGGGCTTCGCCTCCACGACAATACCCGCCGGGGGCTTGCCGGGAACCGGGACAACATCGGGATAGTTCATGTCCCAGATCATTCGGTTCAGGCCGACCTCCTGGCTCAGGGTGTCACCCTCGTAGGTTTTTATCAGCTCGCCTTTGCTGTCCAGAACACTCAAACTGACGTCCTTGGCATCATCACCGATCAGATAGTAGATGATGGCACCGCGGGGTCGCGCTCCGCCGGCGTCGAGGAATTTGCGTTTACGCTCCCCGTTGACCACCCCGAGTTCGATAAAGGTGTGCCCCATGCGCCCATTCTGAACAAAGTAGTTCTTTTGCTCACCTCCCACACCCCCGCCGTAAAGAGCCCACCAGTTGATGCCCAGACGCGTATGGGTTCGCGGTTTGAACAGATGCGCCGTCTTGGCCTGTATCGCCTCCGAGGTCTGACGCAAGGGGCTGATGTCATCTAAAATCCAGAAGCTGCGGCCAAAGGTGGCGATGCAGAGATCTTCATCCTTGATTTTCATGTCATGAACCGGAACCGCCGGCAGGTTGAGGTTCAGCCGCTTCCAGGAGATCCCGTCGTCAAGGGAGGCAAACACACCGGTCTCGGTCCCCACAAAAAGCAAACCTTTGCGCACCGTATCTTCACGGATGGTCCGCGTTATTTCTGTCTGCGGAAAATGCTTGCTTAACTCCGTCCAGGTCTCTCCATAATCCGAGGTCTTGTAAAGGTAAGGCAAAAAGTCATTGGCCGTCCGATAGCGGCTGACGGCAACATACGCCGTTCCTGCGTCATGGGGCGATGCCTCGATCTCATAGACATCCGAGTCTTCGGGAAGATCGGGAGGGGTAACGTTTGTCCATTTCCGGCAATTGTTTTTTGTCACATGAATCAGCCCATCGTCACTGCCGGTCCAGAACACCCCTTTTTTAACGCGGGATGCCGCCATGCGGTGGATGGTGTTGTAGGCCTCCTGGCCGGAAGTCTCCAGAGACGACGGGGACCCTCCCGGCTGCTGTTTTTCCGGGTCGTCCCTGGTCAACACCGGGCTGACAACCTTCCAGCTCTGCCCCCGGTCTTTGCTTCGAAACACCACCTCGGCGGCGGTATACAGGACCTTCGGCCTGAAGGGGTCAAACAGGACAGGGGCATGCCAGTTAAAGCGATACTTTGCCTCATTTTGCCCCCTCCCGAAGGTAATCACGGGCCAGACATTGACCTGCTCCCACTGCCCCGTCTTCAGGTTGACCCGCTGGATAGGACATCCCCCCGCGGCAAAGGTACTCTGAGCCAGATGGTAGATGGTGTTCGGGTCTTTGGGGTCGGGTACGGATGCACCGGATTCACCGCTGCCGATGACGGTCACATCGGCCTGGGAGATACCGCCGTATATGGACGCGGAAGGGACCTTGTACCCGATTAGATCCTGGTTGTTGCCATAAAGGTTGTAAGGGAACTCATTGTCCACATTGATTCGATACACCTGCTGGTTGGGCTGGGTATAGGGATTGGACCAGGTTTTCCCACCGTTACGGGTCACCATGGCCCCACCGTCGTGGGTGATGATCATGCGATCAGGGTCTTCCGGATCAAAGGCCATGTCATGGAAGTCATCTTTGGTGCCGGAACGCTGAACCCATGTTTTTCCGGCGTCCATGGATTGCCAGAGCTTGTTGGAAAGGACCCACAGCTCGTCCCCGTTGTGGGGACTGGCGTGGAGGTGCATGTAGTAGAAAGGCCGCTGGATGATGTTGACGTTATCGGAGACAAAGGCCCACGTCTTGCCGCCGTCCACGGACTGGTAAAGCCCCGGCTTCTCTTTGGAGTCCACCAGGGCGGTGATTCGCTCGGGCGCTTTCTTGGAATGGGCAAGGCCGATACGGCCCAGGTCGTCGGTGGGCATGCCCGGGTTGCGGGTAATTTCGACCCAGGTGTCCCCGCCGTCGATTGACTTGAAGATGCCGCTGTTGGGGCCCCCCGCCTTCAGCCCCCAGGTGCGCCGGAACACCTCAAATGTTGCCGCGTACAAAATAGTCGGGTCATGCTCACACAGCACCAGGTCAATGACACCGGCCTGTTCGTGTTTGAAAAAAACCTGTTTCCAGGATTTCCCCCCGTCTTTGCTTCGATACACGCCGCGGTCCTGGCTCGGCCCGAAGGGGCTTCCTATGGCGGCCATGTAGACCAGGTCCGGGTTGTCGGGGTGGACGCGGACCCTTGAGATGCGTTTTGTTTTTTCCAGGCCGATGTGTGTCCAGGTCGCACCCCCATCCGTTGATTTGTAGGCTCCGTCACCCCAGGTGGAGCAATCGCGAAGCTGCGGCTCCCCCGTCCCGATATAGATGATATCCGGATTGCTGGGTGCCAGGGCAATGGCACCCACCGGCCCCACATGGATCTGCCCGTCGGTGATCGGCAGCCAATACTGCCCGTTGTCCTCGGTCATCCAGACCCCGCCCGATGAGTGGGCATGATAAAACCGGTTCTTATCCGTGGGATGAACCGCCACACCGCAACCGCGAACCCCCACAAAGGGCCCCACACAACGCCATTCCATGGACCGTATTTCCCGGTCTACTTCCAGGTCTGCTTTTTGTGCGAATGCCCCCGGACCGGCGGGTACAGGCTCCGGCGCCTCGCCAGGACGCCATTCGGCATGGACCATGCCCGACAAGCCAATGCCCAGTACTACGGCCGCAATCATACCCACGCGCTTTTTCATACCGCACTCCTTGATTTTCGAGTTGGATGGGTGTCGTTTGACTCAAGCCCCACGATTTTGACTAAAAAAATCTGTACGAACGACGCATTTCATCACGCGAAACACAATGGGCGCCTTGCCATGTAGTGAACAAAGAGTCAGTGGGGACAAACAGGATAGGAAAAACGACGACAAGGCGCGTGGCTTTAAAAACCGGGTCAAACGCACACAGTGTGTCGATCATTCTACAGAGGGTCGCATCTGGCGAGTCACTGTCCGGAATACCGGCGACCTGAATTGTGAAGGGAGGGTTTGGCTTTTTCCGCGTGAAAAGAATGCCTCACGCAAAATCTAAAAAAGGATGTATTTTAAAACCTTAGCTTAATAAGCTATCAAAGCAGCGACCATGGCACAAGCCATTTATCGGCCACCCGTCGATGAAGGGCAGAGCGCACCTGTACCTTGCCCGCAAAACAGGGCAAGGCACAAGGCGCGCCTGAAATCACCCGGAACGCATCGACACGGGCCGAAGCCCCAAAATCAACTCATTCCGAAAAGACGCGGAAGAAACAGGGTTATGCCTGGAAAGAGAGTCAGGAGCACAAGGCCTGCGATCATGGCGAGGATAAAGGGAATCACCGCTTTAAAGGTCTCCTCCACGGGAATTTCCGCCAGGTGGGTGGTCACGTAGAGGTTCACGGCAACCGGAGGTGTGAACTGGCCGATGGCCAGGTTGAAGGTCATCATGATGCCGAACCAAATGGGATCCCAACCGAAACGCCCCATGATGGGCAGGAAGATAGGGATAAAGATGTAAAAGATGGAGATGGCATCAATGAGCATCCCGGCGAAAAAAAGGATGAGGTTGATGATCAGAAGCACCACGTAGGGGTTGTCGCTGATGCCCAGAAGAGACGCCGAGATGGCGTCCATGGCCCCCAGGGTGCTGGCCGTCCAGGAGAAAAGTCCGGCAAAGGTGATGATGAGCATCACCACGGCCGAGGCGTTGGACGCCTCCACCAGGATCTCGTAGAGGGCCTTGAGGGTCAGGGTCCGGTACAGGAAAAATCCCAGAACCAAACCGTAGAAGACGGCAACCACAGCCGCTTCCGTCGGCGTAAAGACCCCGCCATAAAGCCCGCCGAGAATAATCCCCGGAGCCATCAGCCCCCAGAACGCCTCCCGAAAAGCCTGAAACAA
This sequence comes from Desulfoluna spongiiphila, assembly GCF_900101345.1. Lineage (GTDB taxonomy): Bacteria > Desulfobacterota > Desulfobacteria > Desulfobacterales > Desulfolunaceae > Desulfoluna > Desulfoluna spongiiphila. Next base: position 35,045 of record NZ_FMUX01000023.1, read on the forward strand.
CCCCATATCGGATTCCATGGAGGTCCGGCTTCCGTACCCCCTTTTTCTGGAGATCCACCAGGCGGGCAGGATCAGGCAGAGCCCGGCCAGGGCACCGGGGATGGCTCCGGCGGCAAACAGGGTGGTGATGGAGGTGTTGGTCAGGGCGCCATAGATGATCAAGGCGATGCTCACGGGCACGATGATGGCGGTGGAGCCCGCCCCTGCGATAAGGGCGGCCACAAAACCCCGGTCATACCCGTCCCGGATCATGGCAGGGATCAAGATGGCACCGATGGCCGCGGCATCTGCCGGGCCCGATCCGGAGATGCCCCCGAAAAAGACGCACACCAGCACCGCCACAATGGCAAGGCTCCCTTTTTTGCGCCCCACCAGCAGGTTGGCAAAGCGCACCAGGCGCTCTGAAATCCCGCAGCGTTCGAACAGGAACCCGGCAAAGATAAAGAGAGGAATCGCAAGGAGCTGAAATTTTGCGATACCCGAATAGAAGTTGGGGGAGACCACGGCGATGCCCAAATCCGCCAGCCAGATGACCACCACCGAGGAGAGCCCGATGGCAACGGCAATGGGCACGCCGGAGAGGAGCAGCACCATGAACAGAAAAAACAGCAGCAATCCCATGGTCACACTCCTTTGAGTTTCGCCTTTTCGGCGATGAGCACCTGAACGATACGGACAATCACGAGGACGGATCCCGCAGGAATGGCCAGGGCATAAATCCACTCCGGGAGTTCCAAGGCCTCGGTGGTGATCTCAAGGTCGATGAGGTCGTAGATGTGAAACCAGCTGAGGCCTGCAAGGGTCGCAAACAAAACGATGGCCAGCACAAGCCCTCCCATGCGGACCATGGTGGCCGCCCGCGGGGAGAGCTTTTTCTCGTAGTACTGCAGGTTCAGGTGGTGGCTCTTTTTGAACGCCGCGCTGGTTCCAAGCATGGTGAGCCACACAAGGCCAGCCACCTCCAGTTCCTCGGTGAACGCCAGGGAAAATTCGCAAAAATAGCGGGTAACGACGTTTGCCAGCCCCAGGACAAACATGGAGCCCAGAAGCAGGGCTCCGAAGACTTCCTCAAAATTGCGGACAATATGTTTCAGGGTGCTCATGAAGGCCTAATTCCCCATGTCCGCTTTGGCCTTCTCCACCAGCTCTTCACCGATGCGGGGCACCCATTTTTTGTACACAGGCTCGGTGAGAGACCGAAAGGCTGTTTTCTCTTCGGAAGAGAGCACCGTCACCTCCATGCCGTTTTCCCGCATCAGCTCATGGGCGGAAAGGTCCGGTGCCACCAGGCCTTTTCTCACGACGGCCTTCTGCATGCGGCCGGCGTCCACGGCCGCCTGACGAATGATCACACGGTCTTTTTCCGAGAATTTTTTCCAGGTTTTCTGGTTCACGGTAAACATGAGGGGGTCGATGACATACCCCCAGAAGGAGACATGGTTGTGGAACTGCCAGATCTTCAACGGGATCTCAATGCCAACGGCCGGGTTTTCCTGGGCATCGACAACGCCCTGCTGAAAAGCGATTTTGGCCTCGCCCCAGTTCATGTTCACGGGGTTGGCGCCCATGGACTTCATGATATCGATGAAGATGGGGGTGCCCACCACGCGGACTTTCAGCCCTTTTAAGTCCGCAGGCGTTTTGATGGCCCGCTTGGAGTTGGTGATCTCACGGTATCCGTTTTCTCCCCAGCCCAGGACCGTCACGCCTTTTTTCGCGATCATGGCCTCAATGGCTTTGCCCGCCTCCCCTGCCGTCACCTTGTCCAGGGCCGCGTAATCCTCAAAGAAAAAAGGCAGGTTGAAAAGGTTCAGGGGTTTCAGGGTGGATGACCAGTTGATGGGGGACGCAAAGGCAAAATCTGCCACGCCCCGCTTCAGCAGGAGAAATTCGTTGGTCTGTTTGCCCGCCATGAGGGAGCCTGCCGTGTACACCTTGATGTTGACCCGGCCTTCGGTGCGCTCCCGCACCAGATCGGCAAACAGGGTCGCCCCTTCCCCCCAGGGCATCTTGGGCCCCACCACACAACTGAGCTTGTACTCCTTTTTATACCCCGCCTCGGAAAGAGCCGGGAGCATCAAAAGGCACACAACCGCTATCGTCCATTTTTTAAGCGCTGTCATCATCGAAGGTGTCCTTAACGTTTCCGGTTACAAAAAAAGGGGCCCCGCAGCTCCGACGAACCTGCCTGCCCCATCACATTTTTCAAGGATTGCGGTTTCTTTCTTAGCCGGGACAATTCCGGGCTGTCAAGTCAGGAACCGGTTGCATCCCAAGGGCTACAAGCCCTTTCCACCGGTCCGAACCGAACAAGCGTTCCCGTTTAAGGATCACCCCGGAAGCACCAAATTCAAAAGGAGAGCCCCACCCCGCTCCAGCTAAAAAAGCCGGAAACAGCCATTATCACGGGGCCATACAGCTACACAGCCGACACCAACGTGCCCTGCCGCCATGCCCACCCCATCCCAAGCCAGGGGCGCCAACTGCCCCCCACATCCCCACCCGGCAGCAATCAAAAATATCTAAAAAAAAATGCCGCCCGCCTTCATCTTTTAATGAAAACAAGCGACACTTTTTTACATTTCATTAATTAAGGACCGCAAGGCAAGACAGACAAAAGCGATGCCTTCTATGGTTAAAGTGGGCAGGGAAAACCTGCCTCCGGCGGCCAGGGGATGATCCCCTGGACCCCAGGTTGCGAAAGCCCTCCCCCTTCGTTCCTCAGGGTGAGGGCTTCCGCGAAGGTTTCTGTTAAATTGAGCAAAACCTGTTTGTCAAACTTTTCAAAAGTTTGGCCCCCGGCAGGGCCGCCGGAGGCGTCTTTAACCTGGCTGCCTCCGGCGGCAAGGTGAGCCACCTTGAAAGCTGGTTGCCGCTGCGCTTCACCCCTCGTTTGTCGCGCCGTAGCCCATTGACGTGGGTTGGATGGTTACGCATAGCCTTGAGCGCAGGCGGATTCATCGGGTTAAATCACTGCGGCATTCACAGTCAACTTGTACATTTAGACCTTAGTCATCGTTTCGACCAGGACCATAAAAACCGCGAATTACCTTTGGTCGCCATACTACAGACGGAACATGGAATTCCGGGCATGGGTCCCCGGCCACTTGACGATACGAAAGGTGGCAAGTGCCGAACAGCAAAACGGAACAACCGGCCTTTTTTCCCGGGCAGCCGGGGAAGACGAGGAGGTGCGAAGGGCATCACACTCTGTACCGTCTTTCCCGCGAAGACGGGAACCCATGTTGGTTATGGGATACTGCCGGGCTTCATGATGCGGGTGGTACGATAAACGGGAAGGTGGCCTTAACGATGATCAAGGCCTACATTTATTAATTGTCTGAGCCATAAAGCGGGTTCAACATGGCCCCAAACGCCCTCCCAACAACCTATTTACCTATGATCTGTCACCTGCTTTTATGGCCTGTTTTTAATCATTCAACTGAATATCCTTGCCCTCATGGACGCGCTTCATGTTGCGGACGGCGCACATCTTACCGCACATGGTGCAGCTGTCCTCGAACTCGGGCTTGGAGCTTTCCCGGTAGCTTCGTGCCTTTACAGGGTCCATGGCCAGGGAGAACATGCCTTCCCAGTCCAGGTCGGCGCGGGCCTTGCTCATGGCGTTGTCCCAATTCCGGGCGCCGGGGATCTTCTTGGCGATATCGGCGGCATGGGCGGCGATGCGCGTGGCAATGATCCCCTCTTTCATGTCTTCGAGATCGGGGAGGCGCAGGTGCTCGGCCGGGGTGACATAGCAAAGGAAATCGGCGCCGTTGGCCGCTGCGATGGCCCCGCCGATGGCGCTGGTGATGTGGTCGTAGCCGGGGGCCACGTCGGTGACCAGGGGGCCGAGGACATAAAACGGCGCACCGTGACAGAGGCGTTTTTCCATCATCATGTTGCCTGCAATCTCGTCCATGGCCATGTGCCCGGGGCCCTCGATCATCACCTGGACGTCCTGCTCCCAGGCGCGCTTGGTGAGTTCTCCCAGGGTGATGAGCTCCTCCACCTGGGCGGCGTCGGTGGAGTCGTTGATGCTCCCCGGGCGACAGCCGTCGCCGAGGCTCAGGGTGAGGTCGTACTTGGTGCAGATCTCAAGGAGCCGGTCGTAGTGCTCATAAAAGGGGTTTTCCGCATCGTTTAACATCATCCAGGTGTACAAGAGGGACCCGCCCCTGGAGACAACCCCAGTAAGACGATCGTTTCGCTTGATCTTCTCGGCGGTGGCGCGGTTCAGGCCTGCGTGGATGGTGGCAAAATCCACCCCGTCTGCGGCGTGACGCTCCACCACCCTGAAGAACTCGTCCACGCTGATGTCCTTCAAGTTCTTGTCGTAGAACCCCACGGCGTCGTACATGGGCACGGTGCCGATCATGGCAGGACATTCGGCGATGACGCGGTTGCGGAACTCCTGGGTCTTGCCGAAGCAGCTGAGGTCCATGATGGCCTCGGCTTTCATGGCAACGGCGGCGCGGACCTTGGCCATCTCCACTTCCAGATCGCGGCAGTCCTTGGAGATCCCCAGGTTGACGTTGACCTTGGTGCGCAGCCCTTCGCCCACGCCTTCGGGATCGATGACGGTGTGGTTCTTGTTCACCGGAACAGCGATCGTGCCCTTGGCCATGCGGTCCATAAGGGTCTCTATGGGCATGTTCTCTTTTTTGGCCACGGTCTCCATGGCGCCGGTAACGATCCCTTTACGGGCCGCGTTCATCTGGGTTGTATAGCTCATTTTAGTTTCTCTCCATGGCTTTGCGGATGGCTTTGACCCGCTTTGAAATATTCTCGGCTCCGACGATCTCCGTCACCAGAGCAATGGTTTCCGCGCCGTGGGCTCTCACCTCGGCGATGTTGTGTTCCTTGATTCCCCCGATGGCCACAAAGGGAATGTCTTCCCTTTGTGCCACATGATCGAGGTAGGTAAGCCCCACGGCGTCGCAGACATCCTTTTTGGTCTGCGTGGTAAAAATGGGGCCGACACCGATGTAGTCTGCACCCGCCTCCACAGCAGCTGCCGCCTGGGCCGGGCTGTGGGTGGAGAGCCCGATGATCATGGACGGCCCCGCAAGCTTCCGAACCACCGGAATGGGCAGGTCGTCCTGCCCCACATGGAGGCCATCGGCTTCCACGGCAAGGGCAAGATCCACGTGGTCGTTGACGATGAAGGTGACCCCCGCGTCCTGTGTCAGCCTGCGCAGGATCTCGCACTGCCGGTATCTCTCCAGCATGGTTTTCTCTTTTTCCCGGTACTGGATCAGGGTGATACCGGCATCGATCATCGCCTTCACCACCGTGATGTTGTCCCGACCCCGGGAGTGCTCCTCCCCGGTGATGCCGTAAATATCGGCACCCGCTATGGATCTCATGGTTTCTTATTCTCCTGTTAAAAAGCGGCCTCCGGCGGCAAGGTGTGCCACCTTGAAAGCAGGTTGCGGATTCGCTTTGCCCCTCGTCCCTCGGGTCAAAACACATCCGCCTTTGATCCAGGTTGGCCTGCAACTGTTTTTTAAAACCTGTTTGTAAAACCCGCCTTTATAAAATCAGGCAAAAGTTTAGCCCTCGGCAAGGCCGCCGGAGGCGTAAGCTGAATAGTTGCAAACCTTTTAACCTTAGCCTTTTACCTTTCGCCCTTAGCCCTTAAGCCCTTTCACCACCCATCCAAACACCAAATCCGCCTGCTTGGCCGCCGCAATGGAGACCACAGCAGACATGGGAGGGGCGGCCTCGTCCGCTTCGGTGACCCCGTCCCCCACCACATAGCAGGTGGGGGTAACTTTGCGCGTGACGATGCGATCTGCATTTCCCCACCCCCCGATGCCGGAGGCGGCCACCAGAAAGGTCTTTTTGTTGAGGTAACGCTCCACAAGGAGCTGCTTGGCTTCCACCTGATCAAAAGCCTCCACCACGGCATCGCACGAGTCAAAGAGTTCTCCGATGTTCTGCCGGGTCACCTGGACGCAGTGGGTTTCCACCGCCACCTCCGGCTCAATGGCGGAAAGGTTGTCCCTCAAGGCTGTCACCTTGCTCTCCCCCACCTGACGGGCGAAAAAGAACTGACGGTTGAGATTGGAAGGCTCCACCCGGTCAAAATCGGCGATGACAAGCCGCCGGAACCCCATACGCACAAGGTGCATGGCGCAGTTGGAGCCCAGGCCCCCGGCCCCAGCAATGCCGATGCGCGCCGAGGAAACGCGTCCCATGGGTTCTTTGCCCAGGCGAGCGGTCAGGGAGCCCCAGAGGGTATCCATCAGGCCATCCTCCAGTCCTGATACACCGGCTGATACCCATGCCCCCTCAAGTTCGCGTCCATATCCACAACGCTGCGCTCGTCATTGATATCAAACTGCCCGGAGCCCTCCTCCTCCGTGTGGCTGCCCACCGAGGTACAGGAGCCCGCCGACAGGCGGGTGATGCCCAAGGGGAGCACGTTGTCCCGGAAGGCAGCGCTCTCCCGGGTGGACAGGGTGATCCCGGCCCGGGGCAGAAACAGCCGGAAGGCGGTCATGGCCTGGACGATGTCGGTATCCGAGACGATATGGGCGGGCTCGTAGCATCCGGCATGGGGCCGCATCCGAGGCAGAGAGAGCCCCAGCTCCACTTCGGGAAAGGTGGTCATGATCCAGTCGGCGTGCATGGCGGTGAAAAAGGCCTCACGGCGCCAGTGATCCAGTCCCAGGAGCCCTCCCAGGTTGATCCCGCGCATCCGTGCCCGGGCGCCACGCTCCAGGGCCTCCAGCCGAAACCTGAAATCCCGTTTGGGACCGGCCGGATGCAGGGTCTTGTACAGGTCGGCGTTGTAGGTCTCCTGGTACACGGTAAGGCTGTCGGCTCCGGCGTCCACGAACCGGGCATACCCCTCCTCGTCCACGGGGTAGATTTCGATCCCCACGGAGGTGAAATACCTGGAGATGATGGACAGGCTCTCTTCAATGTAACCGGGGGTCGCCACGTTCGGTGCCTCGCCGGTGAGCAGAAGAATGTGCTTGAGACCGGTCTTGGCGATGGCCGCCGCCTCGAACTCCACCTCCTCAAGGCTCAGCTGCCGCCGATGGATCTTGTTCTTGGCGTTGAACCCGCAATAGACACACTGGTTGATGCAGTGGTTGGAGATATAGATGGGGGTGAACAAAAGGATCTGGCGACCGAACTGCCGCAGGGTGGACTCATGGGCTTTCTGAGCCATTTCCTCAAGAAAAGGGACCGCCGCCGGCGACAACAGGGCCACTAAATCGTCTGTGGAACATCTGTGTGCGTCAAGGGCGGCACGCACATCACGTTCCGTTGCCGCGTTGATGCGGCGTAAAATCTCACCCGGGTCCAACGATTTCCACACATCGAAAAAACCCATCACGCCCTCCCCTGCCCGAGGAACCCGGTGAGGGGGGAGGAGGCCGAGGCCTCGGTGCGCGATGCGCCGAGCCCTGCAAGGTAAGCTGCACGACCGGCTTCAACGGCCTGGCCGAAGGCACGCCCCATGGCCACGGGATCGGCCGAGGAGGCAATGGCCGTGTTGACAAGGCAGGCAGCAGCTCCCATCTCCATGGCCTCGCACGCCTGGGAAGGCCTGCCGATCCCTGCATCCACGATGATGGGAAGGGAGATCTCGTCAATGAGAATCCGTACCATTTCACGGGTCCGGATCCCCCGATTGGTGCCGATGGGAGCCCCCAAGGGCATCACAGCGGCAGCCCCGGCATCCACCATGCGCCGTGCGTCCATCAGGTCGGGGTTCATGTACGGGAACACATGAAACCCTTCGGCGGCGAGCACCTCCGTGGCCTTTGTGGTCTCCAGGTTGTCGGGGAGCAGGTACCGCTGATCGCTGATCACCTCGATCTTGATCCAGTCCCCGCACCCGGCAGCGCGGGCAAGCCGTGCGATGCGCACTGCCTCTTCGGCGTTTCTGGCCCCGGAGGTGTTGGGCAAAAGCACCATGTGCTCAGGGATGTGCTTCATCACGTTGTCGGTCTCCGAGGCAAAATCAACACGGCGCAGGGCCACGGTGATCACCTGGGCGCCGGACGCCTCGCACACGGCGGGGATCAGCCCGTCGGCAGGGTATTTGCCCGTTCCCACCAAAAGCCTGCTTGAAAATTCTTTCCCCCCAATATGAAAACAATCGTCCATCAGCACCCCCCTCCCACAAATCGCAGGATTTCAAGATTATCCGTATCATCCAGTGTCACCGCCCCGAACCGGGACCGTTCCACCACCTCTCCATTGCGTTCCACCACCACACTGCCGGGGGGAAGCCCTTTGTTCTCAAGGAACCGCTCAAGGGTCATACCCCCTTCGGACAGATTCTCTTCACTACCGTTGACCATCATAGAGTCACCTCCTGATATTCCCGGAACCCCTTGCGCGCTGTGTGCGCACAAGAAAACCGTGCAGAAGGCGCACCGGTTCCGGGCCATGAGCTGGAGGGCAAGAGCATGCATGATAAGGGGAGATACCAAGGAAAGGATTTCCATGGCGAAGGACCGATGATCCCGGGAAAGATCCAACAGCCTGTGTGGCAAGGGCCATGGACCGGCCCGCAAGGGGCCATAAAAAAAGGCCGCCCGCGGGCAGCCTGATACGTGAGGTGTCACAGCCTTATGTTCGGCGGTGACTTAAAAAACGTGTATGTGGGCTTCCCTACGGCAGTACAAACTGCGTCAGGTTCAAAGGGTTGGAATATCTCCGTCTCAGCCCGGTTAAGGGCACCCCCAGCAAAGTTACAACTGATTGTGGCTTCCTTTTAGCATCTCCACACCACCCGCGCAAGGAAAACCGGCGGAGCGTACCGAAGGGTTCCCCAACGCCTCCCGAAGGCCCCGGCGGCAGCCGAGCCTCTGTTTCCGGGGCTCGGCGGGGCAGACAGTCCCATGATTTTTTGGAACAGCCCTTCCGGGTGAGCAGGTGTCTGCCGACGGATTTACCGGCAGCCCGGATTTTCACCATTGACCCCGGGGTACCAATCCAGTATAACTATCCAAGATTCCAAGATTTGACGCCAACCACACACTTTTTCCCAAACAACGATCCATACCCCTTGCGACCTGCGACGGAGCCCCCTATCCACCCCCATTTTCGCGCCTTCACTGTTCCCGATTGCATCCCCTTTGCCCCTTGCCGCGCCCGTTTGTTGAGAAAAAAAGGTTCCCTCATGAGAATTTAACATTGACAATCGTATGCTTTTGTATATATTCGGTGCCCTTGATTGCTCCTGACGCCGGCCTTTTGTCTGGTCTAAGCAAACAAACCACCATGAGCAAAATCTGGAAAGGCTCGTTAAACCGGGGTAACGTGTGACTCACACCCACCGGACAGGGAATGATACGTTCATCATTCCCTTTTGGGTTGTCATGTGCTGCCTCGATCGTTTTTTCAAGAAGGATACGTGACAATGAAGACCGACTTGCAGAAAGTTAGAAACATAGGCATCAGCGCCCACATCGACTCCGGGAAGACCACCCTGACCGAGCGCATTCTCTTTTACACCGACAGGATCCATGCCATCCATGATGTAAAGGGCAAAGACGGCGTCGGCGCCACCATGGACTCCATGGAACTTGAAAAGGAAAGGGGCATCACCATTGCCTCGGCAGCCACGTACTGCGAATGGAAGGGACACGAGATCAACATCATCGACACCCCGGGCCACGTTGACTTCACCATCGAAGTTGAGCGTTCCCTGCGTGTCCTTGACGGTGCCATCCTTGTTCTCTGTTCTGTGGCCGGTGTTCAGTCACAGTCCATTACGGTTGACGCCCAGATGAAGCGTTACAAGGTTCCCTGTATCGCCTTCGTCAACAAGTGCGACCGAAGCGGTGCCAACCCCTTCCGCGTTATCGAGCAGCTCAACGACAAGCTCGGTCACAACGCCGTTGCCATGCAGCTGCCCATCGGCCTTGAGGACAACCTCCAGGGCGTTGTGGACCTTGTTGCCATGAAAGCCTACTACTTCGACGGCGACAACGGTGAAGAGATCCGTGTTGAAGAGATCCCCGCAGAGCTCGTTGACGAGGCCCAGGCCAAGCGTGAAGAGCTTATCGACCAGGCATCCCTCTTCTCCGAAGCCCTCACCGATGCCATCCTCGAAGAGGCTGAGATCACCCAGGAAATGATCGTGGACGCGGTCCGTATCGGTACCATCGAGCGCCAGATCACCCCCGTTTTCATGGGCTCCGCTTACAAGAACAAAGCGATTCAGCCCCTCCTCGATGCGGTAACCCGTTACCTGCCGACCCCCGACGACATCACCAACGAAGCCCTGGACCTCGACAACGAAGAGGCTCCCGTGGTTCTTGAAGGCGACAGCGAGAAGCCCACCGTGGCCCTGGCCTTCAAACTCGAGGACGGTCAGTACGGCCAGCTCACTTACATCCGTGTGTATCAGGGTTCCCTGAAAAAAGGCGACACGGTCAACAACGCCAAAAACGGACGTAAAATCAAAGTGGGCCGCCTGGTTCGCATGCACGCCTCCGACATGGAGGACATCACCGAGATTCCTGCCGGTTACATCGGCGCCCTCTTCGGTGTAGACTGCGCCTCCGGCGACACCTTTGTCGACTCCGCCATCAACTACTCCATGATGAGCATGTTTGTCCCTGAGCCCGTAATCTCCCTGTCCATCACGCCCAAGGACAACAAAGCACAGATCAACATGAGCAAGGCCCTCAACCGATTCACCAAAGAGGACCCCACCTTCCGCTCCTTCATCGATGACGAGACCAACGAGACCATCATCGAAGGCATGGGCGAACTTCACCTTGAGGTGTATGTTGAGCGTATGAAGCGTGAGTACAACGCCGAAGTGGAAACCGGAAAGCCCCGCGTAGCCTACCGTGAAACCATCACGCGCCGCGCCGAATTTGACTATACCCACAAGAAGCAGACCGGTGGTTCCGGCCAGTTCGGTAAAGTCATGGGTTACATCGAGCCCCTCGAAGAAGAGCAGTTCTCCTTCGAAAGCAAGGTGGTCGGTGGACGTATCCCCACCCAGTTTATCCCCTCTTGTGAGAAGGGTTTTGAAAGCTGCATGGCCAAAGGTCCCAAGCTTGAGTTCCCTGTCACCGGCATTGCCGTTACCCTTGTTGACGGCGGCTTCCACGCGGTCGACTCCTCTGAAATGGCTTTCCAGGCTGCGGCACGTGGCGCATTCAAACAGGCCTACGACAGAGCCAAGCCTGTGATCCAGGAACCCATCATGAAGGTTGAGATTGAAAGCCCCAATGAGTTCCAGGGTCCATGTATGGGCTTGATTAACCAGCGCCGTGGTATTATCCTTGGTTCACAGGATGAAGGAACCATGAGCCGTATCGAAGCTCAGGTTCCCCTTGCTGAGATGTTCGGTTTCTCCACCGTTCTTCGATCTTCCACCCAGGGCAAAGCCCAGTACACCATGGAGTTCAGCACGTACAAGACCGTGCCCACCTCCGTATCGGAAGAGATCGTCAAAAAAGTGAACGAAGAGAAAGCTGCCAGATAGCCTGATGGAACACATCACCCGGCAGCTATCCGAACATCCGGTTTTTGGTTGGGAGGACTGCCGGGTTGACACCATGGGGTCATTTTTGAGTACGAACCTCAGCGACAAGAGAGGATACTATGACGAAAAAGGAATTGATCTTCAGGAACCCCTTCGGTGCACTGGGCATCGATTGCGATGACATGATCAACGGGGGTGAACTCGGTGCCGTCATGGCCCGTGCCGGCCTCGGCAAGACGTCCCTGGTTGTGCAGATGGCGCTCCACGCCATGGCCTGCGGCAAGAAGGTACTTCATGTCAGCCTGGACGAGCCCGTGAACAAGGTCAGCGTCTGGTACAACGAAATGTTCGCCAACCTGGCAGACCTGAACCGTGTGGAAGAGCCCCAGTCCGCATACGACGAGATTCTTCCCAACCGCATGATCCTGACCATGAACGTGGACGGCTTCTCCATGGCCCGCCTGGAAGAGCGTATCAACGACCTGGTCGAGCAGGACCTGTTCAACCCGGACATGATGATCATCGATGGCTACCCCTTCGAAGAGAAGGGCCGCGCCGACATGGAAGAGCTCAAGGCCCTTGCCTCACGCATGGGATACTTTGCCCTTTTCACCGTCAAGACCCACCGCCACGAAGCGCCTGCTGAAAACGGCCTGCCCGTTCAGCTTGCCGGCGTTGATGACATCTTCTCCACCATGCTCCAGATCATCCCGGAGAACAACACCATCTATGTAAAATCCGTCAAAGGCTCCAAGGCCGACAAAAAAGCCGTCCTTGACCCCGAGACGATGATTATCCGTTAGTCAAGGGCCCTGCCCTTCTCCTCGGATACATGGTTTCCATAAAAAAAGGCACCCTAAATCAGGGTGCCTTTTTTTATGAATCCTTCCCAGTTGCTGTTACGCCGGAATCTCCCCGCCTACGGACTCTCCACTTACAACACACCGGTTGCGCCCCTGCTCTTTGGCTTTGTAGAGCGCTTCATCTGCCAGTCGCACCAACTCGGTTTCCCGGGTTTCAGACCCCGGAAACAGGGAGGCCACCCCGAGGCTCAAGGTGACGTGGGTTACGGCCTCGGATCGTTCATCCGTCACGGCCAGCCCTTCGACACAGCGCCGCATGGTTTCGGCCAGGTGCCGTGCTCCGTTAAGGTCGGTATGGGGAAGGATCACCACAAACTCTTCCCCCCCGTATCGTGCCACCAGATCCCCGGGCCGGCGCACGCAGGAGACAAGCGCCCCGGCCACACAGGCCAGGCAATGGTCGCCTGCCTGATGCCCGTGGGTGTCGTTGTACAGCTTAAAATGGTCGATATCGCAGAGGATCAGAGAGAGTTCCGATTGTTCCCGGAGGTGACGGTTCCATTCCGTGACAATGCACTCGTCAAAGTGGCCCCGGTTGGCAATCCGGGTAGTGGCGTCCATGATGGATGCCTTGCGAAGCTCTTCGTTCACGCGCTTGAGCTCCTGCTCCACACGGACGGTCATGGAAATATTGATGCAGAAACCGTAAAACCCGTTCACGCGCTCTTTGGCGTTACGGGTCACCTGACCGTAGCACAAGGCCCAGGTCTTTTCCCCGTCCCGCCGACACAGCTGGCAGCGAAAACGGTTCAGCTGCTCCCCTTCGTAGAGTTGAAACAAAAAAGACTCGGCCCGAAGCGGGTCGGCAAAAAGGGACGAGACATCATCCTGGATCTCCGTAAGCTGCCTGGGGGATTCGTAGCCGAGCATCCAGGACAGTTCGGGGTTCACCACAAGGATGCGCCCCCTGATGTCTGCCTGGAAAATACCGATGGGTGAGCTGCTGAAAAGACTCCGGGCCTGATTCCTCGCCCGGTTGAGTTCATTGACGGCAAGGATCTGCTTTGTGACATCTTTGACCAGCACAGCCAGCCCTGCCAGACCGGATTCACGAACCGCCGGCACCGCATACCAGCGACAGAAAAAAACATCCCCCCGTTCGGTCATGCAGGCCGTGGAGACCTCCGAGGCGCTCGCCCCCCTGAGGCAGGCCTTGATAAACCCCCGCAGGGTCTCTCCCTCTTCCGGAGAAGGCACAAGAAAACTCAAATCACGGCCGGCCATGGTGGCCGCCCCGTAGCCGAACAGCGCTTCGGCCGAGCTCTCCCACTGGGAGATCTCGCCGGAGGGTTCCAGCCCGATGCATGCCACGCCTGCCTTGGCCTGAAGAAGAAGTTGCGCAGGCATATCGCCCCCTTCTTCTCCTTTCCTGCCCGCCCGGTGAGACTCACCGGTATCTGGACCACCTTCCGTCACCAACCATTTATCCAGCACCCTTCCCTCCAGACCAGGCCCTGCCTGCTATGACGCTGACACCCGAGACCCTCGGATTATGCCAACGCCCCTTGCGTTCCCGACGCCATGTAGAAAACGGAGCATGCTCACGTTTCCATTGAAAGCGCCGAAAGACCCAAGGTTGTCTGATTGAATTCCCCCTGCTTGAAAAACACCCAAACCCAAGGCCATATCTAACACAATTGCTGACCCAGGGCCAGAAATCATAAACGGCTTTACCTCGCCTCAGAGGAAAGCCGTCCTGTAACAATCCATACGGGTACGCCTATTTTCCCTGGTCTTTCAACCCTTCTGACACCTTATCAGCCATCTCCCTCAAATTTCCGAAGTAATCACCCGCCAGGGGATCCAGTGGAACCACCGCTCCGCCGATGGCTGCGGCAACCTTCTCGGCGGTGTGGCGGTCAAACTGGGGCTGGACAAAAATGACACGGACACCGTCGGCCCTGGCTTGCCCGATATACCCTGCAAGGGCTTTGCCCTTGGGGCTCTTCCCCTCCACCTCAACTGCCTTTTGTACCAACCCGTAGGCATCGGCAAAATACCCGAAGGCAGGGTGAAACACATAAAGGGTCTCCCCGGCCAGGGGGGCCAGGGCTTTTGAGATCTGCCCGTGGAGGGCATCCAACTCGTTTATCAGGGCGTTGCACCCGGCCTCGTACACTGCCCGCCCCGACGGGTCCAAGGAGATAAGGGCGTCCCGCATGGTGACGGCCTGAATCTGCACCCGCATGGGGTCAAGCCATATATGTGGATCCATGCCTTCATGGGTATCGTGGTGATTATGGTGGTCGTGGTGGTCGTGCCCCCCGTGCTCTTTGTCGTGGTGGTGCTCCGCCATGGACAGCATGGGCACCCCTTTTCGGGTATCCACCACCTTCAGGTCCCCTGCCATACTCGTAATCTTGGGCATCAGATGGGTTTCATAGGGAAGGCCCATGCGGAAAAAAAGATCGGCTTCCGCCAGGCTTGCCACCTTGGACGGTTTGGGTCGGTACATGGCAGGACTTTCTCCAGGGGAGAGCAGAACCTTCACCTCTACCCGGTCCCCGCCGATACGCTCCACAAAAGCCTTCTGGGGAGCAATGCTCACAAACACCGACACGGGCACCTCTTCTGCACCGGCCCCAAAAGAAACGCCCAGGAACAACGCACTCACCGCCCACATCACAAATCGTCTCATCTTTTCACCTCACTATCTGCTCAGCAACGGCCACTGCGTGCCGTCAATGGGTTTCCATCTCTTCGATCTCTTCACGCCTTTTTTCATCAGCCTTCTGCAGCACGGCCTCCACCTCCCGGGCTTGTTCAAGGGCCTCCCGCTGCGCATCGTACATCCGGGGCGTCTCTGTTTCCTCGTCCCCTGAACACGCGACCAAAAACACAAGAAGCACCGCCGTTAAAATCTGACCCACCTGTTTCCTTACCATGGCTCCGTTCTCCAAAGCGGTTCACAAAGGGCATGACACGAAGAGCCCTCGGCAACGAGAAAAAAGTCCCCCGGGCCGGGTACGGCCGATCGGCATACCACACACCGGGTGTCATTGCAAAATGATCCGTTCATAATGAAATGTCAACAGAAAGTCACTGCAGAGAAATGATGGGAAAAAGGAAGGAAAACAAGAAGGGGTGGAGGGGAGCCCGCGGCCAGGGGGCTCCCCCGATTTCAGAGACCTACCGGTGGGAGAGTAGGAGTCCTCAGATCATGGACCCCACGGTATCCGGGACCATCAGCACGGCTTCGGTCTTGGCGAGGACCTCTTCCACGCTGACCCCCGGAGCGGTCTCTTTGAGCAGGAGGCCACCTTCGATGACCTCCATGACGGCCAGTTCCGTAACAATAAGGTTGGCTTCCCGGACGGCTGTGAGGGGCAGGTTGCAGCGCATGAGGATTTTGGATTCCCCTTTCCGGTTTGTGTGATCCGTTGCGATAATCACCTTCTTCGCCCCGGTGCACAGATCCATGGCGCCCCCCATGCCCGGCACCATTTTTCCGGGAATGATGTAGTTTGCGATGTTGCCCTCCTGGTCCACCTCCAGGGTCCCCAGGACCGTGGCGTCGATGTGACCGCCCCGGATGATGCCGAAGGAGGTGGCGCTGTCGAAAAAGCACCCCCCCGGCAAGATGGTAACAGGCTGGTTCCCGGCGTTGATGAGATCCGGGTCCGCCTCCCCTTCCGCGGGCGCCGGTCCGATACCGATGAACCCGTTTTCGGATTGAAGCAGCACCTCCACCCCCTCGGGGATAAAGTTGGCCACGAGGGTCGGCATGCCGATACCCAGGTTCACGATGTCGCCATCCTTGAACTCCCGGGCGATGCGCCGCGCAATCAGTTCTCTGCCTGTTGGTTTATCAGCCATTTTCCACCTCCCCTGCCTGCACAACGGCATCCACAAAAATTCCAGGAAGCATCACATGGTCGGGATCCATGGTCCCTGTGTCCTCAATGTGCTCGGCTTCCACAACAACGTACTCACAGGCCATGGCCATCAGGGGGTTAAAGTTCTGGGCTGATTTGCGGAATATCACGTTCCCGGCCCGATCCGCCCTGTGCGCTTTGATGAGGGCGACGTCCCCTTTGATGGGGGGCTCCAGCAGATAGGCCCGCCCGTCCACAACAATCGTCTCTTTTCCTTTTTCCACCTCGGTGCCCACCCCCGTGGGGGTAAGGATCCCGCCAAGGCCGACTCCGGCCGCACGGATCCGCTCGGCCAGGGTGCCCTGGGGCACGAGGATGGCCTCAATGCGCCCTTCGGTCATGGCCTTGCCGAACTCGGGGTTAAGCCCCACATGGGAAGCGTAAAAGGTTTTCACCGACCCCTGGCGCACGAACTTGCCCGCCCCTTTCCCGGGAACGCCGGCATCATTGCAGACGATGGTCAGGCCCGTCAGGTCCTTGGCCACCACCGCGTCCACGAGCAGCTCAGGGGTGCCGACGGTCATAAACCCGCCCAGCATGATCACATCATCGTTTTTTATGCTCCGGACCGCCTGGTCCAGCGTCTTTACCTTGTTCATATATGCCTCCGAAGGCCGTTTAATATATCCTGTAGATCCTGAAGATTGGTTAAAGAAGCATCAGCACCGCCGAGGTGACGAAACCTCCCCAGAGCAGGGCCACGGTGCAGTAGCCCATGATATCCCGGATGGTGAGCCCGGCGATCCCGAGGAGGGGCAGGGCCCAGAAAGGCTGAATCATGTTGGTCCAGGCATCGCCCCAGGCAATGGCCATGGCCGCCTTGCCAAGGGGAACCCCCAGCTCCTGGGCCGCAGGCATCACAATGGGACCCTGTACGGCCCACTGCCCGCCGCCGGAAGGCACGAAGAAGTTGACGATCCCTGCGGAAAGGTAGGTAAAAAACGGAAAGGTGGTTACGGTGGAGACCTCCACAAACCACTGAGAGATTGCGGCAGCAAGGCCTGAATGGACCATCATCCCCATGATGCCCGCATAAAGGGGAAACTGCAGCACGATGCCGCCGGTGTTTTTAATGGCGTCGTTCATTACCCGAAGGTAGTTGGCAGGTGTCTTGTGAAGGATGATGCCTGCAAACAGAAAGATAAGGTTCACGCTGTTGAGGCCCAGCTTGCCGCCGGTGACGAAGTAGTAGATGATGTACCCGAAGCCCATGGCGCCAAGAAGCATGGAGATCACCATGGAGTTCTCCAGCCGTTCGGCCGGGGTCATCTCGGAACGGGGCTTTTGAGGTGCCTCCTCGTGCTCATCGGCAAACAGCGCGGGATCAGCTTCCACCACATCCTCGGCCTTGGGCATCATCATGCGGTTGATGATGGGAAGGGAGACAAGAAGGATCACACAAATCAGAAGGCTCTGCCAGGCAAAGATTGTCTCGGACACA
This sequence comes from Desulfoluna spongiiphila, assembly GCF_900101345.1. Classification (GTDB taxonomy): domain Bacteria; phylum Desulfobacterota; class Desulfobacteria; order Desulfobacterales; family Desulfolunaceae; genus Desulfoluna; species Desulfoluna spongiiphila. Next base: position 52,700 of record NZ_FMUX01000023.1, read on the forward strand.
GGAATTTGCGTGCCACCTGTAATCGCTGCCATGAAGCCTTTGGCATCGGCCACCTTAAGGGGGATGGACCCGGAGAGTCCCGCGTGCCAGATAATAAAACCCGTATAGGCCGATGCCACGAGAAGGCCGTAGTGGATTCCCTTGACCTTCTTGACCATCTCCCGGGCAAGGAGCGCTCCCACGATCAAGCCGAAGCCCCAGTTCACCCAGCAGGCCACAAGGGCCACGAAGGTGGTGACGCCGATGGCCTGGGACGGTGTCTTGGCCACCCCGGCGATGGCCTTTAGAAAGGACTCCACCACCTGGGTTCGGGCCAGGGTGTGTCCGGTGACGAGCACCAGCACCATCTGCATGGCAAAGGCGAGAAGCTTCCAGAACCCCTCACCCCAGTATTTCACCATGGAAACCGGCGATTGACCTTGAAAGATCATGCCGAAAATAAAAACGAGAAAGGTCAGGATAGCGGCAAAAAGAAACGCATCCGGCAACCAGCGACGGACAATTCTGCTGAAAAAGGCAGCGAGACCTCGTATCATAGTGATTCCTCCCTTGTTGTGGCGCAACCCGAAACACCCTTGTCACGGCACCGCACCCACAGTTAAACCCAACGCATTCCATTAGGAATTAGCACCAAGCATGCCAAGGAACAGACATCGACCGCAATGCGCTTATTTTGTTACCGATCCGAAGAAAAACCCACAAATCAATCGGGATAATACGTCAAAAAGGTGTGCAAAGTTCGGGAGGAGGCTGTGTAAGGTTTACACAGAGATCAGAGACAATTCGAGGTCAAAGGGGAAAGGGGTTCAGCGTTGGCTTAATCCATATTTATCAATTTTATAAATCAGGGCCTTGCGGCTCATTTTTAGTACTTCCGCCGTTTTCACGCGGTTCCACCCGGTGTCGTCCAGGGCGCTTTGCAGAATATCCGCTTCCACGGCCTCCATCATCTCTTTGAGGGAGCCTCCCCGGTCCTGGTTCACCCGGGTTACGGCGCGGGGCTGAATCCCCTGGAGAGATACGGGCAGGTCTTCGGTCATGATCACGCCCCCCTGCCCCATGACAACGGCGCGTTCCACGGCATTTTCAAGCTCCCGGACATTGCCGGGCCAGGCGTAGGCCGTGAGCTGCTTCAGGGCTTCATGGGAGATCTGCTGCACCTGCTTTCCCATCTCTTTGTTGCAGCGGGCAATGAAGTGGTCCACCAGCAAAGGGATGTCCTCCCGGCGATCACGCAACGGGGGAATTTCCAGCTGAACCACGTTCAGGCGGTAGTAGAGATCCTCCCGAAAGCTCCCCTGGCGGATGGCCTCGGAGAGGTCCTTGTTGGAGGCTGCGATCACCCGGACATCGGCGGCAAGGGTCCGGGTCCCTCCCACACGCTGAAAGGTCCGGTCCTGAAGAACCCGTAAAAGTTTCGCTTGAAGGTTCGGGCTCATCTCACTGATTTCGTCGAGAAAAATCGTTCCACCGGCAGCCAGTTCGAACTTTCCGGGGTGGTGGTTCATGGCCCCTGTAAAGGAGCCCTTTTCATGGCCGAACAGCTCACTTTCAAGGAGCCCTTCGGGAATGGCGGCACAGTTAAGGTTCACCAGGGGCCCCTGGCTCCGTCGGCTGTTGTAGTGAATGGCCCGGGCCACAAGCTCTTTTCCGGTTCCGCTCTCGCCCTGGATCAGCACGGTGGAGTTGGTGGGAGCCACCCGGCCGATGCCCTTGAACACCTCCTGCATGCCGGCGGATTTTCCGATGATGTTGTTGATGGAAAAGCGGGTCCTCACCACCCGCCTCAGGTCTTCCACCTCGCGGGTCAGGCTCTGGATTTCAAGGGCGCGCTTGACATTGACGATGATCTCCTCATTGTTGAAGGGCTTGGAGATGTAATTGTATGCCCCCAGCTTCATGGCTTCCACGGCGGTGTCCACCCCGGCAAAGGCGGTGGTCATGATCACAGGCACCTCGGGCCAGGTGTCCCGCATGATGCGAACCGCCTCCATGCCGTCCATCACCGGCATGCGGATGTCCATGAGGACCAGGTCCACCGGTTCAGCCTCCATGCATGCCAGGGCATCCTTGCCGTTCTCCGCCTGAACACAGATAAACCCTTCCATTTTAAGTACCTCGGAAAGAAGAATCCGGACATGGGACTCATCGTCCACCACCAGCACGCGCATTTTCTTAGTTCCCATCCCCATCCCCTTCAGGCTTTGCCGGTAAAACCACCCGAAAACGTGTCCCCTCTCCCAGGCGGCTCTCCACCTCCACCACCCCGTGATGAAGATCAATGATCTTCTGAACAACTGCAAGACCCAGGCCAGTTCCGTTGTCCCGGGTCGTAAAAAAGGGATCAAACAGACGCGCAACCTGTGCGGGTTCGATGCCCTTGCCGTCATCTTCCACCACAACGGCCACCCCACGGTCCAAGGCCATGCTCTCCACGCGAATGTGCCCCCCGTTTTCAACGGCCTGTACCGCGTTGATCAGGATGTTCAGGAAGACCTGCTTGATCTGTTCCTGGTCCACCACCACCCGGGGCAGGTCTTCTCCGTAGTCCATCACGATCTGCACATGCTGCCGGGTGGCGTTGAGATTCACGAGAAGCAGGGTATCGGCAAGAATCCCGTTGATGTCCACGGCCAGCTTCAGGGAATCGGAGGGGCGCGCATAGTAGAGGAGCTCCCTTACCATCTTGTTCAGGCGATCCACCTCTGCGATGACGATGGACGTGTATTTGCGCCGGACGTCTTCCGGTTCCATGCCGGTTTCGATGAGCTGGACAAAGCCTTTGATGGAGGTCATGGGGTTTCGGATTTCATGGGCCACGCCCGCTGCTATTTCCCCTAAGGCGGCCAGGCGATCTGTCCTCTGCATCTGCTCCTCAAGGCGCCGCCTCGACTCCAGGACTTCGGCAAACTCATTGACCGACACGGCTATCTCGCCGAGCTCACCTCCCATGGGGGCAATGCGGTGGGTGACATCGGTTTCGATGGCTTTTATGCCGCGCTTGATCTCCCGGATCCTGAGTCCCACGGCGTGGGCAATAAACGCGGTACCGGCAAAGGAAAAGACAATCCCTGCGGCAATGGCGACATAGAATCGGTAAAGCATCTTGCGGATCTGGTCGTTGATGTCGTCCATCAACTCGTTGGACCAGATGTACCCGATCACCTCCCCGTCCCTGTTGATGGGATACATGCAGTTCATGATCTCGCCACGGACCAGCCCTGCGGTCTGCACCCTCGGCATTCCCGTGGCCATGACAAACCGCCCCTTATGATCCGCGCTGATGCTCTGGCCCACCTTATGCCCTAAGGTCTCACTGGGACCGTAGGTGATGATGGCATCCAGGCTTCGGGAGTAATACCCCACCCCCACCCCCGGTTCCGAAAGGGCAACCCGGTCTGTAACGGCCCGTAACCGTCGGTTCAGTGCACCGATGCGGGCCTCCCGGGAAGCCCCGGCAAGACCCTCACTGTCCAGAATCTCGTCAAAGGTGCCCACCAGGACGGAGTCCAGCACACGGGCCAATGCGAACAGCTTGCGCTGTTTTTCCTGGAGCAGGGCGTACTCCGCCTCACGCATCAGGATAAAGCCGGTACCGATGGAAGAGATCGCAATGATAAGGGAGATAAAGATAAATATGAAAATCCGGATGGGTATACGTCTCATACAAACACAGCCGTTGGGATGATTGGGGGGGTTGCCGTTTGGGACGCTTTTGCCGAATGCCGGGTAAAAGGCACCTTCTTTCCATTAAACCCAAGCACCCCGCCCTTGTAAATATTTTTTACGCCATGGACAAAGATAATAAGTTTCAATGCAATTGGCGTGTTGATTATTTAAAAACACGTTGTTGGAGAGGAGAACAACGGGGATGGGGAGAAGCGGGTGGGGCATCGCCACGGCTAATAGTCCACAAGGTCGCGTTCGATGACCATGGAGGTATCCATGTTTAAGGACAGAAAAAAGCTCTCTAAATCGACCCGATCTTTTTCACCAAACACCTCAAGGTGGAAATCAAAATCCTTGAGCAATGCATAAAAAGAGTAAAATACAGTTTTTTTTGTATTGAGGCAGATTCGACATTCACGTTTTATGTTATTAAAATTCGCAAAATGCTGCATGATCATAAAAAAACAGACGGCAGAAAAATAACGGGTTCCTGGGTGCTGGAATAGGCCAGGGTAGAAACTCATGACATTGATCTTGCCGGCATCATCGTCAAAATTGACGGTTAAAGAGCAAGAAACATCGAAGCCCGTTTCTTTGCTGTAAACAAAATATTCAAGTTGAGGCCCGTCAATACAATAATTCATACCGTAATGGTCAAAGAAATCAGGCAGGTGAGATGCCATGAAAGCAGAGACCTTGACGAATGAGGGGGGGGTGTCCATGGTCGGTCTCCATCTGTATGAGTGGCGAGAAATTTAAAAAAGCCCCCGCCTAATTGATTTGTCTTCTGATTGTTTTTTAATCGCTACCATCGCACGCCCTTGTTTGTCAATGATACCCGCAAAGAACCAAATAGCAAAGGTATGTCTGCATTTTTCCAAAAAAAGAACGGCCGCACTTCCCCCATGAAACGCCCATCCATAGAAGGCCCTGCTATATTGACACCCCCCATCAGACCCGGTACGATAGAGAGCTTTACAATCAGGGTGCCGCCCGTATTCCGAGTGCAGAAGGGGTCTGCTGACCATGACCGCCCTTCAAACGTGGCCCGCCCTTAATAAGCCGATAAGAACCAAAAAAGGTTCCTCGGCGAGTTTTTTACCCTGGAACAACCTTCGGAGACCTGACGCGTGCAATCAAAAATACTGATCCTTAAATTCCCCAAGGAGGCCTCCCCCGAACCGGTGGTCTGTTACCTTGCCAGAGACTACGAACTGACCTTTGCCATCCTGCATGCCAACATCTTCCCCCGCCGGGAAGGGATCATGGTCCTGGAGCTGAAGGGGACCCGGGAAAACTTTAAAAGCGGATTGGAGTACCTCAAGAGCAAGGGCATCAAGGTGAGCCGATCGGATCAGGAGGTAACCCGGGATGAGGCACGCTGTACCCACTGCGGTGCCTGTACCGCGGTCTGCCCCACCGGGGCCCTTTCCATTGAACGCCCCTCCATGGAAGTGATCTTCGACCTCGAAAAATGCAGTGCCTGTGAACTCTGTGTTCCCACCTGCCCGTCCCACGCCATGAAGGCCAATCCCAAGGACAAGAATTTTTTCTGATGAACAGTCACACCACGGCCGTCGCGGTAAGCGGCGGCATCGACTCCCTGTATGCGGCCTGGCTTCTCAAAAATGCAGGCCACAAGGTGATTGGCATCCATTTTATCACCGGCTATGAGCACAAAGGGCAGCCCAAAGGCGACACGAGCCCGTCGCCATGGCTCACCCTCCACTCGGAGAGCTGCCGGGTGGCCATTCCCACCATGAACCATGTGGCGGAGCAGCTCGACATCCCCATCCACATCATCGACATCCGGAATCGATTCGAGGCAGAGGTGGTCTCCCATTTTGAAAAGGCGTACAGGGACGGGCTCACCCCCAACCCCTGCCTTCTCTGCAACCCGACGGTAAAATTCGGCTACCTTCTGGATGTGGCCGAATCCCTGGGCGCCCGGGACCTTGCCACGGGACATTATGTCCGTACCCGCATCGACGAAGCAGACGGCCTTCACCTCGTAAAAGGAGAAGACCCTTTCAAGGACCAATCCTATTTCCTGGCCATGGTGCCGCCTGAGCGCCTTGCAAAGGCCGTGTTTCCCTTAGGAGGCCTGCGCAAGGAGGAAATCAAGAAAGAAGCCGCCCAAAAGGGGCTCACCTCCTTTGCCAAGGGAGAAAGCCAGGACATCTGTTTTATCCAGGACGGCGACTACAAAGCCTTTCTCCTGTCCCGCCCCGGCTTTGTCATGGAACCGGGCCCCATTGTGACGGAAGACGGCACCGAGGTCGGGCGACACCTGGGCCTCCACGGCTTTACCGTGGGCCAGCGGCGGGGCATCAACTGCCCGGGCCCTTACCCGTACTACGTCCTGGCCCTGGAACCCGAGGCGAACCGCCTGGTGGTGGGAAGAAAAGAGGCCCTGTTGTCCGACGCCTGCACGGTGACCCGTCTCAACTGGATCCGCCCCCCCGCCGGCACCTCCTTTGATGCCGTCTGCAAAATCCGCTACAGCCACAAAGGGAGCCCCTGCCGCATTGAGCTGGACCCGACAGGAGAGAACGCCACCGTCACCTTCGACGCCCCGCAGTCCGCGGTGACACCGGGCCAGGGGGCCGCCTTTTATACAGGGGACGAGGTGCTGGGCGGGGGATGGATCTCCCGTTGAGGATAGCCTAACTCTCAAAAACTGCCTCCGGCGGCAAGGTGTGCCACCTTGAAAGCAGGTAGCGGATGCGTTTTGCCCCTCGTTTCTCGGGTCAAATCACATCCGCCTTTAAAACGGAATTTATTCAAAAAAAATATTTAAAACCTGTTTGTTAAGCCCGTCTTTATAGAATCAGGCAAACGTTTACCCCCCGGCAGGGCCACCGGAGATATAAGCTGAACAGTGACAGGCCGTTAGCCTTTTTTACATATTTCATTGCATACGACTGACGACGCCCAACGAGCAAGCAACCGAAGGCGTCTCGTTTTTTTTAACACAGCACCCTCATCGCCATGGAGTCATGGCGCACATCACAGGTCGATATATTATGCCACGCTATTTCATCAACACCCTGGGCTGCAAGGTAAACCGGTTCGAATCCGACGCCGTGGGCATGGCCCTCACCTCCCGGGGCTGGCAGGAAACAAAACAGCCCGCAGACGCCGACGTCTGCATCATCAACACCTGCACCGTCACCGGCAAGGCCTCGGTAGAATCACGGCACCACATCCGCCAGACCATCCGGAAAAACCCGTCGGCCAAAATGGTGGTCACCGGGTGCTACGCCCAGACCGAAGCCGAAGAGATCGAAAAGATCGAAGGCGTGGATGCCGTCATCAGCCACACGGAAAAACACCGGCTCCCCGAACTGGTCATCGCCCTGCACGAAAAGGGCGAGGCCCACTTCTCCGAAGACCGGAACAAGAGCTGCCGGGAGACCGAGTTCAAGGGCATCGACGTGGACGCGTTAGGCACACGTACCCGCCCCTTGCTGAAGGTCCAAGACGGATGCAACGCCTTCTGCTCCTACTGCATCGTTCCCCATACGCGGGGAAGATCCCGCAGCATGCCCATGGCCGAGGCCCTGGCCCGCCTGGCCTCCTTGGGTGCCCGGGGCTTCCAGGAAGTGGTGCTCACCGGTATCCACATCGGCTGCTACGGTCTGGACCTCACCCCTGCCACCAGCTTTTACGCCCTCCTCAAGCAGATGGAAGAGGAGAAACCGGTAAAACGAATTCGCCTGAGCTCCATGGAGCCCATGGAGATCACCGACGAGGTCATCGACCTCATCACCGGCTCCTCGTTCTTCTGTGACCATGTCCACATCCCCCTTCAAAGCGGCGACGACACCGTGCTCTCCCGCATGAAACGGCCCTATACCACCGCACGCTTCAAAGAGCTGGTAACCCGGATCCACGACCTCTCTCCTGAAACGGCCATCGGCGCGGATGTCATCATCGGCTTTCCCGGCGAGACCGAGAAGCAGTTCGAAAACACCTGCGCGTTCCTTGAATCCCTTCCCCTGGCCTATCTCCACGTCTTCCCCTTCTCACCCCGGGAACGAACCCCTGCGGCCTCCTTTGACGGCCGCATTGACGGAGAGACCATGAAACACCGCACCGCACGGGTACGTGCCATCGGCGATGCCGCAAAAAAACGGTTCATGGAAGCCGCCCTGGGAACCCGTGCCGACGTACTGGTTGAACGGGAGCGGGATCATCACACGGGCCTGCTGAAAGGAGTCACCTCACAGTACATCCCCGTGCAGTTCCAAGGGGACGACAGCCTCATGAACCAGCTGGTGCCTGTTACCCTCGAATCCGTCAGCGATGCCGGTTACCTCACAGGGAGACGAGAGGAGAGCTGATGGCCCGACGCGGTCTCTTTCTTATCTTATGCCTTGCCTTGCTGGCCGCTGGAACCACGGCCCTTGCAGCTCCCCCGAAACGCATCGTCTTCGGGGGAGACGCCCAGTACCCGCCCTACGAATTCCTGGATAAGAATGGAGACCCCACCGGGTTCACCGTTGAGCTTACCCGGGCACTTGCCGAGGTGATGGGCATGGAGATCGAGATCCGCCTCGGCCCCTGGGAAGAGATCATGGAGGCCTTTAAAAAAGGAGAGGTGGATGTGATGCAGGGCATCTCCTACTCCAAAGAGCGCGCAGGCCGGTACGAATTCTCCCAGGCCTACACCCTGATTCACCACTCCATCTTTACCAGGGAAGAGACCATAGGCGTCAGCAGCCTGTCCCACCTTGCGGGGAAAAAGGTCCTCGTCCAACACGACGGCATCATGCACGAGACCCTCAGGCAGAGCGATCTCAGGGTCACCCCGGTGCCTGTCCCCTACCAGACCGACGCCCTGCGCATGGTTGCGTCCGGGACCTATGACCACGCCATCGTGGCCAACCTGCCCGGCCTCTACTATATCCGCGAGCACAAACTCACCAACATCCGAAAACGCGGAAACCCCGTTGCCGTTCAGCTCTACTGCTACGCCACCGTAAAAGACAACACGGAGCTGATGTCACAAATAAGCGAAGGCCTGGCTATTTTGAAAAAAACCGGTCGCCTCCGGGGGATCCACAATCGCTGGCTCGGTGTCCTGTCCCCGGGAATCCCCACCCGAAAGCTGATTATCGCCGCCAGCCTTCTCTTTACCTTCATGGCCCTTGTGGTGGTTGGAAACGTCCTCTGGTCCCGCACCCTCAAACGGGAAGTGGCCCTTCGCACCCGGCAACTGGAGACCCGTCAGAAACAGCTGCTTCAAGCCGATAAAATGGCCTCTTTGGGCTTTCTGGTCTCCGGCATCGCCCACGAGCTCAACAACCCCAACGGTCTGCTCCTGCTTAATATCCCCCTGCTGGTGGCCGCCTTCAAAGAGATGCACCCCGTCCTGGAAAAACACTACAGAGACCACGGTGACTTCAAGGTGGCGGGCCTGCCCTATTCCCGCATGCGCGATGAAATCCCCCTGATCTTAGATGAAACCAATGACGCGGCACGGCACATCAAAACCATTGTGGAAGACCTTCGTGACTTTTCCAGGCAGAGCGACGATGAAAAGGAAGAGACAGACATCAACGCCATTGCCGTCAATGCCTTAAGGCTTGTCCGCCCCGCCGTGGAGAAGGCGACCCGTCACCTCGGCGTGGAACTTCGGGAAGGCATCCCGCCCATCCTGGCCAACCCCCAGCGCATCGAGCAGGTGGTGGTCAACCTGCTGCTCAACGCCTGCCAGGCCCTGGACAACCCCGAGTCGGCCATCCGCCTGCAGACCGCCACGGATGCCCGCCAGGGCATCGTCACCCTGTCGGTGACAGACCAGGGCACGGGCATCGACCCCGAGCACCTGGACCATCTCACGGACCCTTTTTTCACCACCAAACGCTCGGCGGGCGGCACCGGCCTCGGATTGTCGGTCTCTGCAGGTATTGTAAGAAACCACCAAGGCAAACTCACCTTCGAATCCAAACCGGGCCAAGGCACCACCGCCACCCTTCAGCTACCCGTCCTGACAAAGGAGTAACCCATGACCGGCGACGTCACCAACGATTTCCCCATTCTCCTCATCGATGACGAGCCCTCGTGGCTCCGCAGCCTGGGACTCCTTTTAGAGCGTGCCGGCTTCGCCAACCTGCGCAAGCTCAGCGACGGACGCAAGGTGCGGGACCTCCTGGCCGAGGAAGAGATCGGCATAGTCCTTCTGGACCTCATGATGCCCGACATGCCGGGGGAAGAGCTCATCTCCGTAATCCGGGAAGAGTCCCCGGACACGGTTATTGTTGTGGTCAGCGGCATGAACCAGGTGAATCTTGCCGTCCGGTGCATGAAGATGGGCGCCAGCGATTACATCGTCAAGACCGGCGCCGAAGAGCGCATCGTGGCCACAGTGAGAAACGCCGTCAATCTCTGGGAGCTGAAACGGGAAAACAGGGCCATCCGCTCCACCATCAGCAAGGCGCCCAGCCACCCCGAAGCCTTCAGCCACATTGCCACGGCCAACAGGTACATGGTCTCCATCTTCAGCTACATCGAATCCCTTGCAAGCTCCCGCCAGCCGGTCCTCATCACCGGGGAAAGCGGTACGGGCAAGGAGCTCATCGCCCGGGCCATCCACCGGGTCTGTAACCCGCCCGGGCCCATGGTGGCCGTCAACGTGGCCGGCCTGGACGACACCATTTTTTCCGATACCCTCTTCGGTCACGTGCGGGGGGCCTTCACCGGCGCCGACTCGCGGCGGGCCGGCATGGTGGAAAAGGCCTCGGGGGGCACCCTCTTTCTCGATGAAATAGGCGACCTGTCCGCCCCCTCCCAGGTCAAGCTGCTTCGCCTTCTCCAGGACGGCGACTACTACCCGGTGGGAAGCGACCATTCCGAAAAAATAAACGCCCGGGTGGTCTGCTCCACCCATCAGGACCTCACCATCAAAGGAAAAGAAGGCAAAGAACGGCGCTTCCGAAAAGACCTCTTCTACCGTCTCCAAACCCACCATATCCACATGCCCCCCTTGCGGGAGCGAAAAGACGACATCCCCGTCCTGCTGGACACCTTCCTTGCCATGGCCGCCGAAGAGACCGGCAAAAAGAAACCCGCCTACCCCCAGGAGCTTCCGGTTCTTTTGGCCACCTACCACTTTCCGGGCAACATCCGGGAACTCAAATCCATGGTCTTCGACGCCGTGGCACGACACCAGGGAGGAACCCTCTCCATGGCCTCCTTTAAAGACGCCATGGAAGGCCACACCACCGCGCATCTCGAGATACCGACTACCTCGCAAGGATCGGGCGGCAACCCCTTTTCAGGCATAGAGCCCCTGCCCAGCCTGTCGGAAGCGTCCCAGCTCCTGGTCATGGAGGCCATGGCCCGGGCCGAAGGAAACCAGAGCATCGCCGCTCGAATCCTGGGAATTTCTCAGCCCGCCCTGAGCAAACGCATGAAGCACCTCAGGGAAAAGCAGGAGGGCTGAGAAGAATTAGGCTCCGGGAACCCAGGTTGCGGATGCTTTCCCCCCTCGTTCCTCGGGGAGAAAGCATCCGCGAAGATTTTCATGGGATCGCCCCAAATCAGGCTACCGTTTGGCCTCCAGAGGCATCTTTAATCGGGTTTCTTCTGCAGTAAGGGAGGGGCCCCTTGAAAGCCATTTTTCGCAGGTAATCACCGTGTATTTCCTAACTTAACAAAACAAATTCTCAGCACATCGGTCTTGCTTGACTGATTATACGTCCCTATTGCCCCCTTGACGAAACCAGCGGATGTTCCTTTTTAAGCTAAAACGAAACCAAAGGGCTATAACTAAAATTATATCCATAACCTTCGTTATAGCCGCAACGAACGCCTTATTTTTTGAGCTTTTCCGCAATTCCCCGCCCAAGCTATTCCTTTGGTTATATGGTCATCCTTTGCGTTTTCCCCTCGGCATGCAGGATATTTAGCTTATTCAATCAGATTGTTATGAAAATAGTTAGATCTTGGCACTGACCTTGCTCTATAAAAAGCTGACTCAGCACCGGTGCTGCGGTTTATTTGCGTTTCCGTATTCACCGGTAATTATGGATGGAATGCTGCCCTTAAAAAATCGAACGGATTTAGAAAGCGCTCAATCATGAACTGACGCGTCATTGCTTTCCGGGGGTCGCCAGAAACACGTAACTCGAATTGAGAAGGGGGACATATGAAACTTTGGATGAAAATTATGATCGGTCTGGGCTTAGGTATTGTGGCCGGACTCATCTTTCAGGAAAAAGCGGCACTGGTAAAACCCATCGGCACGCTCTTTATCAACGCCATCAAGATGCTTATCATCCCGCTTATCTTCTCGTCCCTTATCGTTGGCATGACCAGCCTCAAGGACAGCAAGCAGCTGGGTCGCATCGGCATGAAGACCCTGGCCATCTACCTTGTCACCACAGCCTTTGCCGTCTGCATCGGCCTTCTGGTGAGCACCATCCTCCAGCCCGGCGCGGGGATGATGATCGACATGGGAAAGGCCGTCTCCGCCAAGCAGGCGCCGCCCTTCATCGACACCCTGGTGTCCATCGTTCCCAAGAACCCCCTGGGCGCTCTCTCCAGCGGCCATGTGCTCCAGGTCATCTGTTTTGCCATCTTCCTGGGCATCGCCATCAACATCACCGGCGAGAAAGCTGAGCCCTTCAAGAAACTCTGCGAATCCGTGGCAGAGATCATGTACACCCTCACCGCCATTGTCATGGAATTCGCCCCCTACGGCGTTTTCGCATTGATGGCCTATGTGGTGGGACAGTACGGCGCATCCACGCTGCTGCCCCTTCTCAAGGTGATCCTGGCCGTCTACATCGGCGCCATTGTCCATGTTATTTTTGTCTACGGTTCCGGCGTCGGTCTTGTTGCACGCCTGAGCCCTGCCAAATTCTTCAAGGGCATCGTTGACGCCCAGGCCGTGGCCTTTACCACCACGAGCAGCTCCGGCACCCTTCCCGTGACCATCCGCTGCACCCAGGAGAACCTGGGAGTTTCCAAGAGCGTCTCAAGCTTCGTGCTTCCCATGGGCGCCACGGTCAACATGGACGGTACCGCCATCTACCAGGGCGTGGCCGCTCTCTTCGTGGCCCAGGCCAGCGGCATCGACCTGACCATGTCCAACTACATCACCCTGATCCTCGCCTCCACCCTGGCCTCCATCGGAACGGCAGGCGTACCCGGCGCGGGTCTCATCATGCTCTCGGTGACCCTCTCCTCCATCGGCCTGCCCATGGAAGGGATCGCCCTCATCGCGGGTATCGACCGAATCCTCGACATGGCACGTACCAGTGTCAACGTCACCGGCGACGCCATGACTTCCCTGATCGTTGCCAAGAGCGAAGGCGAGTTCGACAAGGAGATCTTCGACGCCACCGAGGCGGTATAGCCTCAACCCAAAAAGGAAAACCCAGGAGCGTCCGGCCCGCGGAGTCCCCATTCCGCGGACCGGGCTTCGAGACCTTGCGGGGTCCCCATCCCGCAGTGATCGAACTATCCCCTCCTGATTTTCATACACATCTCAGAACACCGAACCACCTTCTTCTATCCCCATAGAGAAGCGAAAAAGGAAAAGGGTCTTCCCGGGAAACCGGTGGAGGCCCTTTTTCTTTTGTTGGTATCCCCCGGATTTCTCTGGTCCGTGGACCGACGAACTGCAAGGCACCAACCATCGGCGACCTATAGTAAGGAACGCGACTTTACGGAAACGACACTTATGGCGATGGGGTCGGTGGGCAACTGGCATGAAACGCAGGGATTTGTCGTTGAGGAAAGGCGGGGAGAGAGCCCACCACAGTAAAGACACCCCGATGATTGACGTTTACAGGGTGCCCCTGGTGGCAGGCGCCAGAGAGACGGATTAAATCTTAAGCAAAATAGAACATTCAAAATGTGAGTCCAAAAGCATTTTCACCCTTTCCCCTTTATGAAAATTTCGCCTGGAAATCTTAAATCCGTCCTTTGACACAAAAAGGACATCCTTGGCAAAGGAGTGGTTCACATCACCCATGGTGACAATCCAGGCATCGATGTGATCAATTTTCCCTGTGTACCATCCGCCACGCACACTTTTAACGTAGGCCATGACGTTCTCACCCTGTGACTTCCGAGCCCAGGCCAGCCCCGGAGAAAAAAAACCGTTCGAATAAAACCCTACAATAAAAAACGCCAAGGCCATGACGTAAGCGACCGATTTCTTCATGATCATATCCTCTTTTAAAAATCCTCTGCATTGGTGACGGCATGGGGCCTCTGCTTCCCCGTCGAGGCCCCATAAAAGCCAAGCAATATCACTCGACAAACCGCCAGTAATAAAGCCCCAGAACCTCTTTTTCGATGGCCATGGACTGCGCGGTGCCGGCCCCGTCATCCTCTCCATAGATAAGGACGTCCGTGGCACTCCCCTTGCGGTTCAGAATCGCAGGGGAGTAATAGATATCATCTTTAAACCGCCTGCCCGAAAGCGTGCCGTCGTCATCGTCCACATCCCCGTCGCCATCGGAATCAAAAAAGGGTTCGTCCGGCTGAGACCCATCGCAGGCATTGAGCGTGTAAAACACGGACCCGCCCCCAGCCGTGCAGGGGGAGAGCTTGGGAACGATGGAGGCCACGATGGCTTTGCCGTCGAGCAACTGGGTCTTGGTCACCACGCGCTCACCGGTCAACGGCAGGTCCAGGTACCACCCCACATGGGTCCCGCCCTCGTAAGCACCCGCTTTCACCCACTCTTCGGGGACCAGCCAGTCAATGGCGTGGGAGGTAGAGTGGAGCAAGGCAGACGAAGCAGGTGATGTCACGGACTGCTTTAATAAGGTGGCGTCTGTAAAATGCGAAAGGGTCCGCTCGGCGGCGTTGCTTGTGGGCTGCTGCAATGCTCCCAGGTATCGGGACTCCGGAGATTCCCACTCATCCGCCCAGTCCCAGATGCCGTAGATGCTTTGAATGTCCGTATTGGAGGGATCTTCATTGGCAAGGTAACGACCGGTCCCGAAAATAACCATGACCCCTTTGCGGTTTCTGTCACAATGGGACATGACGGCCGGTTTTCCTAAAATGGGCTGTATCTCGCCATCCTTGTTTTTTGCGGTAAACAGGGGGTGACCGTCGTAGGCAACATGCCAGGCCCCGGCACTTGAGGACGAAAGATCGAACTTCCACAGGTTTCCCAGCATATCCCCTGCATAGACGATATCCACGGTGCCGTTAAAGTCCGTATCAATGGGCACCGGAGAACTCAGGCCATTGCATTTTTCATCGGCGGGCACAGCGCTGCCCTCGTTGGTGTCAATGGGGACAAGCTGAGACCCATCCATATTTAATGCATACAAAACGGCCTTTCCGTTCAGGCTGTCGTATCCGTTGCCGACCAGAATGATGTACTGACCGGTGTTGGCCTTGACGATGGCAGGCGCGCTGTAGCTGAATCCCATGTCAGGGTCCGTGTTTCCATAGGCCGGATACTCCCAGATTGTGGGGATCTGGTGCTCTGAAATCTTGGTGGGGTTGGTGATGTCCATGCCATAATACCCCCTGCCCCCTTTGCCCAGTCCACCCACCAGCCAGGTCTTTGCGGAGATGCCGTTTTTAATGGTTCGGATTTGAACGGTGTTGTCCACAAAATAGGTGTGGGTGTACTCGGAATCGGCGAGGTAGCCCAGGTTCTCGGTGACAAAGGACGGTATGTAGGCAAAGAGTTCGTTGCCGTCGGCAGAATCAAAGGCGTGGAGCATGCCATCATTTGCCCCCACGTAGACCACGCCGTTTTCATACGTCGGCGACGAATTCACGATATCACCCAGCACAAGCCCGTCCCGGTCGCGATATGTTCCACCTTTGGCCTTTTCCCCGCTGGAGTCGCCCCGGACAAAATCCAAAATGCCCTGGGAAAGGCTCTCCTTCTGGGCATCGGACAGGTTGCCGTACCGAAACGCCGTGCTGCCGCTCTCCCCATTGGTGAGGATGCATCGCGATGAGTCCCACCAGGTCAGGGACTTGGCCGCCATCACCTCCTGGGCATCCCAGGCCTTGGTGGTGGTCAGCTTCCCGGCTGAATCCGTTCCCAGGTCAAAGGCTTTCAGGTTCCCGGTCCAGTTCGACGAATCAAAATACCCCTGGTACAACTTGGTATCCTGTTTCAGTTCCTGGGAGTTCATGCTCACGCTCGCCCCGCTCATGACCTGGTTCTGGATATCACCGATCACACTCACCAGGGCATTGGCAAGGGCCTCGCTGTTCCCGGCTGTCATGAATTTTCCCCGGCCGTTGACCGCTGCATGGAACAAATCATCAATTTTAGTCTTGTCCGATGTGGGAGCGGGCCATGCCAGTTCATCCTTCATACCCGGACAGTCCTTCGGACAGTCGTAATTACTGTCTTTCAAGGTCCCCGAAACCCCGAAGGCCACCGTATAGGTCACCATGTGCTGATGCTGTGCGGTATCCTTAACGGTAGTCGGCACGTTATCAGCCAGGTCGGTGCGCAGGTCCCTCTCGTAAAAATGCATGGCGATGTCGGCAAGGGTATCAGACGATTCGTCGGCATACGGCACCCCGTCCCAGGTGGACGTATCGGATGTGGAATTTTTATCTGCGTTACCCACAGAATAGTCAAAATCCCCATTGTAGTACCCATCGGTCATCACGATGGTGAATGCTTTCTGGCACGTCCCGCCAT
This sequence comes from Desulfoluna spongiiphila, assembly GCF_900101345.1. Classification (GTDB taxonomy): domain Bacteria; phylum Desulfobacterota; class Desulfobacteria; order Desulfobacterales; family Desulfolunaceae; genus Desulfoluna; species Desulfoluna spongiiphila. The sequence goes on from NZ_FMUX01000023.1 coordinate 69,021, forward strand.
TTTCTTCAGAGTCAAAAGGTGACGTCCCTATACCTCCGTCTCCTGAGGCCTTGTCGTAATACGCCCCGATGTTATAAAAGGCGTTTCTCAGGTGGGTGCCCCCTTCGGAGTCTATGGCATAGAGCTTTTGCAGCAGGGTATCGGTCAGGTCAGTTCCATCGACATGAATCGATTTTACCCCGGACACCGACCCGTTGTTGATGGCATAAAGCCCCACCTTGACCCCGCTGACCTCGCTGATCACCTGGGCTACCGCCGACTTGGCGGCAAGTTCCCGGTTTCGGCTGTACTGATACCAGTTGGCCATGTTCTGAAGGGCGGCCTGGTAATCGGTAACGGCGATGGCCGAAGGCACGGAGTCGAGAAGCGTCAACGACGCTACCTCGTAATAGTGCTCGTCCCCAGAGTCCGTCACCTCATAGTACTCTGCCGCGCCCCCGCTCAGATTAACGAGATACACCTTGTCACCGGATGTCTGATAATAGTGGGCATAACTCAAATCCACACCATAAATCACGGCGAAATCGCCGGCAGCATCCATGTCACGGGTTCCATAATTAAAATAGGGATGTTTTCTCGTACTCTGGGGATTGGCGTTGGTGTAGAGGGGCCAGGGCTTGTAGGTCACCTCCGGGTTGTAATAGACTTTATTGTACCCCGACCACTGCGTTTTCCAGCATGTACTCACATCGTGAGCCCACGAGTCGACACGGGCCACATTATTGTCACCTAGGATATACCCGGAACTCTTGGCGTCTCCTTTATTCATAAACTTGAAGGAACCGGTATCGCAGAGAATATCAAAATCCATGCTCCCCGAGTCGTCTAAGAGAAACATCACCAGCGGGGGTGCCGCCGCAACCTGGGTCGTCAACGGGGCATCGGCGATGTCCACGCACACCGTGCTGGTTCCACAAACCCTGTCCGCGCTGGAGCAGTCCTGATCGACACCATCCCCGCAGATATCGATGGCATCGGGGTTGACGGATGAATCCGAATCATCGCAATCACCGTCGTTGGTCACCCACACAGCACCATCAGGTATGGTGCATTCGAGGTGAGAGTTCTTAGGGTTACCATACCCATCCCCATCCATGTCGTCATAGTAGAGGACCTTGGCCGAATTCGGGGCGTCTTCGTCTGTGAGGCCGTCACAGTCATTATCCATGCTGTCGCACTGATTGTCCTCGGCACCCGGATGGATCGCGGGGTTCGTGTCATTGCAATCACCGGACTGAGTCACCCACCCGCCACCGACTGGGGAAGCCGTGGTGATGTTCGGGTCACCCCATCCGTCTCCATCGCCGTCCCAATAATGCGTCGGCTCATCCGGTTCAAACTCCAGAACCAGCCGGTACGCACCGATATTCTTTCTCTTTTTTACCCCGCGAAGCATGGTATAATACGATCCGGCAGTATCCAAATACCATTCAATCCGAAAGTTACCCTTCTTTCCACCGGTATTGTCACTCTCCAGCATCAAATCATCGTCGTCCGTACTATAGAGATACCCCACGGTCTCCAGATTCGGATTGAAATCCGGGGCCTTAGCATATATCGTGACCGTTCCGGGGGTATTGACGGAAAACGTGAAGTAATCCTTGTCAAAACACTTTTGCCCCCAAATGGTCTCACAACGTTCAAGAACCCCATCCCTCACGATACCCGCATCGGTCAACGTGCCCAGATCGTGGGCATGGGCGATGACATCGGCAAAACCCGTTTCAGCCTCCACCGATGCGCTCCCCCCCATCACACAAATGAACAGGCACCCCAAAACAACCGGCAAACACCATCGTTGAGCCATCTTCCTGCAAGCCTTCCAAATATCAGCGAGCCCCATGCATCCCCTCCGTCAATTCATCTTTTTACAATAGCCCGCCGCCATCTCGACCTTGCCGGAGGAGAGCACGGAACGTCCGTAAATCACGTATTCCCATTTGAGCGGGGAGGTCATTTCCAGACTGGAGCCAGAAGCCACCCCCATGCGCAAGGCGCAGAATGAAGTTTTTCCGTCCGTATAGAATGTGGACACCGCGGCGTTGGTATCCGACCCGGAGGTCTGCCACGCGTCCTGTTCCGGCTTAAAGCGCGTCTCCTCATCGGTTCCGTCGGAGAGCCACGACAACCCGGCCGTGGCCGGATCGACGTCATCTGCATGTTCAAGGTCCAGGGCGGCTTCCTTGATGGCAGACTCCGCCCGGTAAAAATTCCGGGTGTAGCTTTGATCGTTGCCGGAAATCTTGAGTTCGGTCTGGGTTGTTGTCAACGCATTGACCCCCAGCAGAGCAACCAGAAAAAGAACGACCAATGCAATGAGGAGGACCGATCCCTCCTCACCTTCCCCATGGGCATACCTGCGACGCATCGAATTCTCCCGATTTAAATAAATGGTCCATGTGCTTGATGGCACAGACACACATTGGCTTATAGAGTGGTCAAATGCCCCGGGCCTTTAAAAACCGATAATCGAAGGAGTGGTCCCTGTCTCCCTCTTTCCACGCAACGGTCACCGTGATATCCCGCCTGTCGGGGTCGGCTGCCGGGGAAACGACAACCCATGTCACCCCAAACCCATCAACTTTTTCTGAGCCGTCCGCAAGATCGGCTGAGCCGAAGTCAAGGGCCAGCATCTGTTCGGCGCGCTCGGAGGCGACCATGGAGGCCTCGGTGATTTTATAGGCCGTCCCGTTGCCTTTGATGGCAGTAATCTGCATGGATGCCGCTCCCAGGATACCCACCGCGAGAATAAGCAGTGCAACCACTACTTCGATAAGGGTAAACCCGTCAGCAGCCCATGAGGAGCCATGAGAACTCACGTTTGTGGGCCGACACGATATCGTCTCCATCATTGATCGCATCACCTTTCTATTTGTCTTTACATATTCCGGCAATTGAAGACCCCCGTGACCAGTTGCCGATAGACCCCGTCAGAAGAGAAATTCAGGGTGTTTTCCGTATGATCGTCCGGAAAAGGAAGGGCAAAGGCTGTGGGCGTCGGGTAGCCTTCCACGGAACTTTCCGTCCTCGCAACAATGGTTACCCGGATGCTTCGAATATCATTCAGGTGCTTTGCCTCAGGTGCCCAGGTGGTGCTCCCGCTTTTCAGTTCATAGATAAACTGCAGGGTTTCAATATCGTCGGCAATGGGTGCTGCGACCCCTGAAACGGTGCGGACAATGCGCTTTACCCCGTCGTCTGCAACGAGATCAAACGCCACGGAGACCAGGTTATCCGTACCTTCTTCAACATAGGTAAAGGTCAACGCCCCCTTGGTTGCCCGCGTAAAACCGGGCTGAAATTCACTGACGATATCGCTGCAGTACCCTGCCTTCATCAGCTCCCTGCCCAGGACATAGTGCCCGGCCCGCCAGTTCTGACGCATGGCGACAATTTTGTCCTGGGTATTTACCGAGTGCAATTGACTGATATAAACGGCATAGACCGCCGAGATCACCACAGAGCCAATGACCAGCGCAATGAGAAGTTCCAGCAGCGTAAGCCCCGTGTTCATCGTGGGACTTGCTGCGGCTTGGGGACACCGCGATCTCAATTTATGACCCCGCTTCAATTTTCACCCCCCCGGCTGCGGCAAGGACCACATTATGGATCTTGACGCCCTCTTTGTTGGTAACGGAGATGATTCCCGAATCGGCAGGAAACCCTCGGGCGTTGAAACAGGCCTTTTCATCGGGCAATTCCGTATCGGCGACGGTAATGCCGGACGGCATCTTCCCCTGCTTCACCACGTCCTCGCCTGAATCTTGAACCAGGTTTCCGTTATCGACAAACACCGTGTACCCACTGTTGCTCCCGGTTGTAAACGCCACGACAACAGATGCATTTTTCGCGATGGCCGTGGAGCGGGCCAGCACCAGCGCCGAGCGAACATCGGCGCTGCCGTTTTTCAACCGGCTGGTTTCAACCCATGCAGCGAACTGCGGTGCAGCCAAAGCAGCAAGAATAGAAACAATCGCCACGGTGACCATCAGCTCCAATAAAGTAAAACCCGTGGTTCCGCCAGCAGTTGTTTCCTCATGTTTGATTAATCTGCATGAATTCATTATAAACGCCTCTCCATTCCGAAAGTATTCACACGGCATGCCTTATATTTATTTCAATTATAAAAACAGATTTTCACACGAAACGCCTGAAAACTAAGCGCTAAAGGATGTTACCTTGAGAGAAACTTTGTTCCTTGTCATAGCTCAAAACCCCATACGTCCATTCGACAATTCTAAAACCATTATTATAGTCAAACAACTTGTTTGACAATATGTTTTTTACTCAGAAGACGTTGCGAGGGGTTATTTAAACAGTGTCTCATTCAGTAAATGAATCAAGAGCCGCATATATCCTGCTTCTCCGCAGTTAGAAAAAAAGAGAAAAAAAATGGGAGATAAACTCAGGGGCATCAGACAGGCGGACCGGGGCAATGCCTTATTTCTTGCCCGCGCATAGATCATCAAGGAAGGAATCCGGCGAAGGCTGAAGGGCCCCAGGAATAAAATGACAAACATGACGTTTTGGGAAAAAACCGGAGAGGCGCAGAAAACACCATAAAGAAATGCAATGCCAATAGCCCGGATATTTCACGAGTCGGGTGGGCTCATGTGCAAGGCATCAGAGCTGCAGATGTAGTTTTTTACCTCAAAGCTCTGATAACGCAGCAGATGACTGCACCCGGCTCGCCTGAAGGGTGAGAAAATCAAACAGCAAACCCTGATTTACATTTTACATTTTCAAAATAGCTATTTTTCCGTTATAGCATTCTGAAATCATATAGTTTTTATCTTGACTGCTTGTTTTCTCATGAAATATCCGGGACAGGGATCTACGGACCTGCCACATCCCCGGTGTGGAAGTCCTGAAACCTAGGCCTGAACCCTTGGTGATGACACCCAATAAAAAACCCGTCTCCCATACGGGAACGGGTGCACCATATTAGCTGTCACGCAAAAAACCTGATGTGAATCGTTTCGCCATACCGGCCATGCCTTCGCCGCCAGGTTTCAAGCTGCCCCCAGGTTGCGAATGCTTTCCCTTCGTTTCCCGAGGTGAAAGCATTCGCGAAAATTCTCACAACATGAATCCAAACCTGTTTGTCAAACGCTTTGCCCCCGGCTGGACAGCCGGAGGCAAACGTAACCTGAATAGTTGCGGCAGCTTTCTATCAGCTGAATGGGAAGGTTTTTTGAAAGGTGAGGCGGGAAGGCAAATCGATTCCACGGCCCTCCCCGGGGGGGGGTGAACCGTAACCTGCCCAGCAGGATGGCGGAAGAGGCCATCCTTACGCACGCCTACAAGGAATCCACAGCATGGAGAAGGGCCGTGTTCTCCTCGGCCGTGCCGATGGTAATGCGCACAAAGGGGGTCAGTCCCTCTTTGTTAAAGAAACGCACCAGCACGCCCTGGGCTTTGAGGCCTTCGTAGACGGCTTTTCCGTCGCGGTCCGGGGCCCCTGCAAAGACAAAGTTGGCTTCAGAGGGCAGCACCTTCCACCCCTTGGCGGAGAGGGCCTCGGAGACACGTTCCCGCTCGGCCATGACCATGCTGCGTGTTTTGTCAAACCACTCCCGGTCCGCCATGGCGGCCATGCCCGCTTTCTGGGTAAGGGTGTCCACGGGATAGGAGTTGAAGGAGTCCTTCACTGCATAAAGGGCCCGAATCAGCTCCTCGCTCCCCATGGCCCACCCCAGGCGGCTTCCGGCAAGGGAGTAGCTCTTGGAGTAGGTCCGCACCACCAGGAGATTGGGGAACCGGTCGATGAGGGCAACGGCACTTTCGCCCCCGAAGTCGATGTAGGCCTCATCCACCACCACCACGCGATCCTCGGGCCAGCGCTCCATAAGGCGCGTCACCTCATCCAGGGAGAGAAGCATCCCTGTGGGGGCGTTGGGGTTGGGAAAAATAAGCCCGCACCCCGTCTCCGCCAGGAAACGATCGATGTTGACGAGGTAATCCTCATCCAGGGCCACCTTTTTGTAATCGATGCCGTAGTAGTCGCAGTACACGGGGTAAAAACTGTAGGTATGCTCAGGAAAAAGAAGGGGCCCCCGGGACGAATCAAAGAAGGCGAAAAAGACAAAAGAGAGGATCTCATCGGACCCGTTGCCCACCATCACCTGCTCCCGCTTGATACCGTGGGTCTCTGCGATGAGACGGCACAGGGCGTCTGCATTGGGATCGGGATATCGACGGAGGTTCTCCACATCATAGGATCGGAGCGCCTCGGCCACACCCGGTGCCGGGGCATAGGGGTTTTCGTTGGTATTGAGCTTGATGTAACTGCGGTCCTGGGGCTGTTCGCCGGGAACATAGGGGGTCAGCTTCGTGAAACGTTCGGAGTACATTCTGGTGGGGCTCCCATCTGTCGTCATGGTCGAAAACCCATCCCGTCAGCCTTCTGACCAACGGAACAGGTGGTGTCTCGTGCGTATTAGAGCATCCTTTATAGCACCGACCATACGTCCCGGCAAGGCAACCCCACGGGGGCATGACGAAAAAGCCCCGGCCCGTCCATTGCCCGGGTCCCCGCGCCCCCCCATGATTGAAGAGGCAAAAAGCCTTATCGCTTTTGGATCACATACGCAAAAAGAGTGCCGTCCTTACGAGCCACACCCTTGACATAGACACGGTCCCGACGTTTGAAGTGTGATAACTTCGCCGCATTGCCCGACGCATCGAGGAGCTTCGTCTTGGTACGGGTGCCGTCATGGAACCAGGACCCGATCACAAAGGTGGACTCACCAATGAGCATCCACGTGCCGTCGGCCGCAACCTCCATCACTTCCGACTTTTTTTCCACCACCCGCCTGTCGTCATAGACCCTGGAGCCGGTCCCTGGATCCATTGAAGCAGGCACCTCAAGAACAAGGGTACGGGAATCTCCGGCCCAGGCAACGGCGGCCTCACCGGCAGTTGCAAGTACCGCCGCCAGGAGAACAACTCCAATTTGTTTCAGCACCATGATGTCTCCTAAAGAGTTTGTTTCCAATAAAAATAATCAACCCGATCATCTTTGGCAGCGTCCCAGCTCATGGGCCCCACCTGGATCTTCGTTCCGTTGAATATGGGTTTGGCGATGGGGAGGTTCCCCGGAAGCACAGTGGACCGACTCTTCGTGGACCCGCCCCAATCGGTTACGGCCTTGCCGTCAAAGGCGCTAACGGCGTAAAGGCGTCCGACCCCGCGGGCCCCGGCCCCAGCGCACGGATCCGCGTCTGAATCAGAGCTGCTTTCCGAGGTCGGAGTATAGGTCGTGAAGTACACCACCCCCGAATTGACAAGGGCCCTGGAAACCACTTTTTCGTTGGTATTGGGAAGGTTGAAATACCACCCTTTTTTGGTCTTCAAGACATCTGCGTACGAAGCGGACTCATCGGTCACATTGACCAGGTCGCTGTCCGTCAAGTCGCTGTCCCACAGGGTATTTCGGACCGCATAGAATCGGTTGGATTCGGTCCCCAGGGGGTTGGCCCGATTCCCGGTGCCGAAATAGAGGGTCTCCACCCCAGACACCTCAGCCGGTACCGGGGCGTAGAAAAGTTTTCCGGAATTACACGAAAACAGGCGGTTCCGATACGCCCAGGCACCGTCCGGGTCCTTGGCTTCCACCACGCGGCTCCCATCCCTTACGGTATCCAGCACATCGTCGGCCACCACGAACACCTGCCCTGCCATATCCCCGGCATAGACGCGGGTGGTGATGCCGTCGGCATCCGTGTCCACGGTATACAGATCCACGATACTGTGTGTCATCTTGCTGAAGTTACCGTGGTTGACCTTGAGCCCGGTAAAGCTGCCGTCGGACGCTTTCACGGCAAACAGAGCCCGGCCCATTTCCGGGACGGTGCCGACTCCGGAACTCGCCTCCTGTTTGATCTGATTGTAGCCCCCGGGCAGAACAAACACCTTGGTATCTGTGGTGGAACTCAGCTTGATACGGCAATAGGCCGGTCGCCCCCAGGTCTGACCCAGGGCCTCGCCTCCTGCCGTTGTCACCTCGTATTTCCATCTGGGCTCAACAGACGATGAGATGTCCAGGGCGTAATACCTGTACCCGCCCCTACGTTCCCCCACCAGAAGGGTATCCGGTGAGAACAGGGTGGTACCGCTCATAAGGTTGCCGTAGGAGACGGAAGGAGACCCGTCCACGTAGTAATCGTAATTGTTGTCCGAAAGCCGGTCCAGCCGATCCAGCTGCCCCGGAGGGACAAAAGCCCAAAGTTCTTCACCCGTGGCATCGTCGATGGCCCGGAACAACCCGTCGTTGGAACCAAAATAGATCACTGACGAGTTGGTGGAGTAGTGCACCACCACCGGTTCAGAATGAATAACGGAGCCGATAGGCCACCCTCCAACCCCCTCTTTCACCGCGGCAATGGAGTCGGTGGTCACCCCAAGCCCCAGCAAATCGGCATTGGATGCGTCAAACCGATTGACCGTGCCCGTCAGATTCTTCTCACTGCCCCCCGTATAGGTATAATAATTACGTGTGGTCTGTTCCAGAATTCTTTCACCTGCCCCTCCTTTCAATACATCGGCACCGTCGCTGGTCGCTTCTGTCCAGAGGGATTTGCTGTTCTCCTTCATGGTGCCGTCGGTATTGACGGCGTTGTTGCCAAGGGCATCCAGTACATCACCCGACTCGGAGAGTGTGTACTTCTTCAGGTTGCCCTTCCAGTCTCCCGCCTGGACGGGCTTGAAAAAGGCAAGATAAATGGAATCAGCCTCGGCCGTTCGATACTCTCGGTTGACGGGAACCACCGGGGCCACGAAGGTGGACGATTCCTCGGCGATGGTGCTCATGATCTGCTGAAAAGCTTCTTTCAAATCCGAAGCCCTGGAGGCCGTATGGTAGGTTCCTCCTCCGTCGATGGCCGCCCGGTTGAGCAGGTCGTGATCCAGGGTAAACCCGATGGTGTGGGTGATGATGTTCTGCTTGGCAAAAGAGGTTCCCGTCCCCATAGAACTCACCAGGTCCTCGTTGTAAAGGAACATGGCCACATCATCCAGGAAATCGGTAGTGCCGTTAGACGAATCGTCTGATGGATAGCGGTGGACACTTCCGTCGGCGTTGAGATCCCGGTCGTCGTTGTCGTAGTCCCCGATGGTCTTGCCCATGTATTTGTTGTTTCCGTAGAGGAGGCTGGATTCGTCGCAGGTGGCCTCTCCATCGGTAAAAAGGATCACGTAGTTCTTCTGACAGGAGTACTCGATGGGGCTGACGTAATTTGAACTCGTGTGACTAAAGTAGCCTGTCTTTCCTGCGAAATAGAGCCCGGCCTCGGCAAGGGCTTCGGCAAGGGGGGTGCCGCCATTGGCAGTGAGCTCGTCAACTTTGGAGGAGATGATAGAGTTTGCCGTACCGCAGGGAGAGATAAGGCGTCCGCCGTTGCAGCTGTTCAGCTTCATCAGACCGAATCGGACCCCCGTCGTCTCGGCGAGGAGTTCCCTGACCACATCCTGGGCGATCTCCAATCGGGTTCTGTCCGATGCCACAGGACGACTCAGAAAATTCCTGTAGTTACCGATGCGCATCCATGTTCTCCACGTTCGCCGGCCCGAGCGCATGGTCACCTCTGCGTACCCGACGCTCAACAGGGTTGCCTCGATGGCGTCGTTACCGATGTCGTCCACATCATTGCTGTACAACTTCCAGCGAGAACCGGACTTGTAATACACGGCCCTGGTCGGGTGCGAACCCGAGTAGACCGTGTCCGGGTCATACGTATCGCTGACGCCGTCGGAGGGGGCACTGCCTTCGACGGTTTCAGACATACTTCCCGACGTGTCAAAAATGATCAGCACGTTGGGCTCAATGGTCACGGACTGGGTGCCATAGATGGCGACATCATCGGCCAGGGCGGTCAGGGGGCAGGTAAGAGCCAGCCAACACAACACAAGAGCATGCCTGAATTTCATTGTTTCCTCCGTGGGATCATATTCCCTGCAAATGTTCCACTTTAACCAGCTCTTCCTGCATATCCACGCCGCACTGAAGAACCACGCCCGTCAGCGACGCCTTGGGATTGGCGGCACTGTAGACCGTGGGATCAATGGCGGTGGCGGTGACGGCATACCGTCGCGTACGGTACACGCCCTTTTCAGACCCCTTGGGAGCCGGGCCGATGTGGGCCAGAGAGGGAATGTCGTCTGCAGACACCGACAACGAGCTTCCCTGCTTGTTGGCCAGAAGCACAATGGCACGCACCTCGATCCAGGCCACGGGAATCCCGGCATCGTTTGTCACCGGAGAGGCAAACTCGACCCCGGTGTTCCTCGGATCACGGTCCCTCAAAGGGAGATGGGTGGAATCCTTCAGGTAAAGCCGGTTCCCCTCCGAGTCCGCCTCGTTGGCATAGATCCGGTCAAACATGGCCACGGCGTCAAAGAGACCCGCTTCCGCATTGTAGAAATTGCGTTTGTTCACCCTGTCGTTGCCGGCGATCTTCAATTCCGTAACAGAGTTGTTCATGGCCGAAATGCAAATTACGGTCACCAGCACAAGAAGCACCAGAACCACAAGCAGGGCACTGCCCTCCTCTCCCGAGGTGGGAACGCCCCGTTTCCTGTCCAGCGTCATGCATCCTCCTTTCCCGCGCAAAGGCCTGTCGATGCCAATCGGTTTCAATGCATTGTCCTCACCACCACTTGAGATACCCGGTGTGTTTTCCCTTCTTCCGTCCAGAGGACCGAAAGGTTCACGGTCTTGCTCTGCTTATCGGAAGCATCCCTGACGACCCAGTTAACCGTATACCCGTCGGACGTAGCGGTGTGTATATCCTCCGGCGTATCCGGGTCGTTCTCCGACAGGACGCTGTCAACGGTCTCTTCCGTCCACACGGCGCTCATGATCTGTTCTACGCGGTCACTTGCAAAATTCGCGGCTTCCGTCATGGAACGTGCACTCGCATTTGCCTTCATGGCATGAACCTGCATCAGGGCAAGCCCCAAGAGCCCCACCAGCAGAATCACAGAAGCCACCATCACCTCAATGAGGGTCATGCCCGCCTCGTCGTGTCCAATGGAAGTGCAGCGCACCGGTTTCGTCATTGGTCTATCCCCCGATTTCTGCAGCGCACCGTTCGCCTCAGAAGGCGACGCCGATACCCGTCGTTGTATGGCCCCCACGCACTGGTATAGCCCCTGTACGTCACACTGTTGGAGAAGCCCGAATCCTCGGTACGGCTGCGCGCCAAAAGCGCCATGCGCACGGCAATGACACGGGTTCGATCCGTTGGAACGGAAACGGTGCTTCCGTCGTCAAGCACATAATTGAACTCCAGGGCCTCCATGTTTTCGCCCACAACAACCCGGCTCGTTCCGACCACACGCACCAAATCCAAATCGCCGTCCCCGTCTTCATCGTTCAAGGTATACGTAATAGTCTCGAGGGTCATGGGCTGTGACGCTTCGTCCGCTTCATCTGTGGTACTGTCTCCATCGTCGTCCAGGCCGTTGGCCTCGGCCTCAACCGAGGTGGTGAAGGTCAGCGTGGAGGCCGTTGCAACTGTGATTCCCGCATCGGTCGTCCCTTCGGGGTCGTAGCCTGCCATGCGGATATCAGCCCCCACCATGACCATAGACGCCCTCAGGTTCTGCTGAATGTCGAGGACCCGTTCCTGGGTCATCTTGGTTTGAACCTGAGTGTTGTAAAAAAAATACGCCGCTGCCACGATAATCACGGAAATCGCCATGGCCACAAGTAATTCGAGAAGTGTAAACCCCTTCCGGCAGGTCATCGCGTTCATCTTGCACATCCTTACATCATGTCAACCCGGCTGCTGCCGGCACTGTTGAGAACCACGCGCACCGCTTTGCCGTAAACGTTCGTCAATCGCACTTCACCGTTTCGTCCGGTGGTGAGCCCTCGGCTGTCAAAGTGGGTTTTCAGTTTGTCCTTGGTTCCTGTCCCACCCAGATCAAAGCGAGCACTGCCGATGGTGACTTGATTCGAGAGGCTCCCGGAGGCGATGATCTTTTCCCCGGTGTCCCGGTCCCGGTCTCCGTCTTCATCCACAAAGGCAGAATAGGTCCCGCCAGACCCCGTACCCTCGGAAAAAGCGACAACCACATTGCCCCCTCCCTTGATCGCCTCCAGCCGAGCCAGCTGAAAGGCTGAATGAATGCTCCGGACGGATGCCGAGAGTCTTTGGGACGCGGTCCATTGCTTGAACTCCGGCGCAGCTATGCCCACAAGGATCGTTATGAGCCCCACGGCCACCATCAATTCCAGAAGGGTAAACCCCTTATCGTTGTTCATACGTGTTTCCTCGGCCGAATCGACCCTGAGATTCCGAGCAACCGACGGCCAAAGCTGGAAAGTTTCCAAATTTACTTAGTGACCGGCCGGACCCAACGGCTTGAAGCAGAGAGGATCATTGACTTTTTTAACTCAACTAACGACTCACGTGCATGGCGATCTGCTGCGCCCGGGTTGATTTGTTGTTGCCACAAAAACGGGGCACAACCGATTTTGCATTGAATCATATTTCTATATTTCTAAAACTACCCCTATCTCGTAATAAGTCGTTTGACAACACTTTTTTTTGTGCACCCGGAAACGAAAAAAGGCTCCCTGTAAGGAAAACCTTACAGGGAGCCTTTTACTCGCTTGTATTATTACAAAACCAATCAGGGTGACGTCACCCAAAACCCCTGAAAAACTTCTACTGACGTCACATCGGGGTTCATCGCCGTAAGGAATAGGAAGCCGCTCAGCACAAAGGGATTTTTGGCTTTAAGTAAAGGGCGATCGTTAAAATCAAGCACCGGTGAAACAGCGCCCCCATGGGCCTTGTATAGGCATCGGTCCCCGTTCACGGGATGGTCCGACAGAAAATACAGAGCGTCACCCACCGTACGAAGATAAGCTGGAATTCCAGCAACCTGTCCGTTTGCCACAGATGAAAGAGACTTTGCCGTCAGGCTTCCGGCCGCAATCTGCCATACACCCCGAGTCCCTTGGGAGTCCGCTGAAAGCCACAGCACCCCACCCTCACCGCACAACGCCTCGGGGTCTGACAGGCCACGACCCTGCGCATCTGTGGGAAAAGACACGATGCTGGTGCTGCCTGAGACGGTAAAGCGAAAGAGCCGGCGCACCGTGTCGCCCTCGGGGACGGCTGAGAAATAGATCATATCACCCGTGCGATGGAAATCCTTTGGCGTGGTGAGGATGCGGTTAGCGCACTCCAGGGGAGCGTCGGCCTGGTTTGATCCTGCAGGCAGCAGCCGAAGGCTTGCAGGACCTGATTCGTCTGGGGTCTCTGCTGCAAAAAGAAGGGACCCTCCAACGGGAAAAAAATCTGATGGGTTTTGGACTCCGGTTATTTGAGCTATCTCACCATCGATGTTCCGCGTCCAGAGGTCACTCCCGCCCCTGAAATAAACACGGTCTCCCCCCGCGGCAAGGGCAAGACCGGGGTCCGGGTCCAGGCCTTCGACATGGGGCCCAACCACCACAATCTGATTGTTTTCGTCGGTAACGGCCTTGGTACCGGTAATGGAACCGGATGTCTCCCAGAGCTGCCACACATTGTCGGCGACGGCGAGAAAATAGACCGTGTCATGGCACACGGTAAACAACCTCGGGCAAGAAACCGGTTCCCCGTCACTGGCCTTCAGGAGACCTGTGGCGTCCAGGGTTCCCCGGGACACCCAGAGGGATCGCCCGTTTTCCTTGTCTTCGGCCGAAAAAAAGAGGCGATCCCCATGGACAAAGAGGCCCTCGGGGTGACTGCCCTCATACCCCGGGAAGATATCGGCCAGAACCTCCACACCGCCGTTGGTATTGAACGTAAAAAGTTCCCGGCCGTACTCTCCGGAGGTGGCGACCATGACGACATAGCCCCCCACCCGCACGGCACGGTCCACGTCTGGATCCACATAGGGGTTTATGTTATCCGTCAGACGGGTCCCTTCATCGGTGCCGTCGCTCTGCCAGAGCTCAATGCCACGGATTCCGTCATCGGCGCGCAGCCACAGGGTGTCGTCATAGGCTTTCAGGCCATGGGGGTAGCTCCCCTTTTCACCAAGCCGGATATCCTTGAGCCTGAAGGTCGTGTTGGCATCCCCCCCGCTGTACCAGAGCTCTGTGCCAGCCTCCCCTCCGTCGGCACTGAACATAACCCCGTCGCGAAACGGGACCATCTCATCAATGGCACTGCCCGACGTCCCGGGCAGGATATCCCGAACAAGAACGGTGCCTGCTTCGGTACCGTCGCTCTTCCAGAGTTCAAACCCTTCATCCGCGGTTTTTGCAGTAAAATAGAGCACGCCACCGGCCCCTGTCAGGTGTGCGACCTGACTCCCCAGCCCTGGATCCGTCAAGATGTCCTTCACGCGCCAGGTACCCTCCGGGGTGCCGTCACATCGCCAGAGCTCCCGGCCGTGTTCCCGGGTAAACGCAGCAAAAAACAGGAGGTCATCGGAGACGGTAAACCCACCGGGTGCACTGGAAGATTCTCCCGGAGCAATCTCCATGAACAGGGCAGGACCGGTGTCCCCGTCCACCACCCACAACTCCGACCCTTGCCCTGCACGGGTGGCACGGAAAAAAAGGCGCCCACTGTACACCGTCAGACCTTTGGGAGTCCCGGAGGCTTCCCCCATGTTTACATCGAGCAACCCGGCGCTTTCACCCTCCACGCGCCAGAGTTCTCGCCCGGCATCGGGGGCGAATGCTGAGACATAGAGCTGACCGTTGTATGCCACACCGATCTCGGGGTGCTGAAGCGCCCCTTCGCCTCCGTCACGGGCTACCTCCACAGCAGCGTTCACATCGTCCCCCTGTACCCACAGGGTGATGTCTCCGTCCACGGTACCGTTGGCTGAAAAATAGAGAACCTCGCCCACCGCCGTCAACCCGGCAGGGTCCCGCCCCGGAACCGCCTCGTCACCTTCGTCAGCTTCATCGTCATCACCATCGGGAACAGGCGCTTCGGGTCCAGCCATGCGAGGAGGCTGATCGGGCCTCATCACCCACAACGCCCTGCCGTTTGTCCCGTCATCGGCCGAAAAATAGAGGCAGTCGCCACACACCGTCAACTCCCCCGGGGCGCTGTCCCCGTCCCCGTCATGGATATCGGCAACCTGCTCGGCCGGTGTATCCCCTTGTTTCCGCCACAGCTCTCGTCCGTGCTCCGGCGAATACGCCGAAAAGTAGACAGCGCCGTCAAATGCCGTAAACTCGTTGGGATAGCTGTGAAGGTCCAGGGCACCCTCAAAAGGAAGCATCCGGGTGGGGAAGGTGTGGAACGACCAGGTATCGGACTTGGCAACGGTCTCCCCATTCTCGTCAAGTGCCTCCACCGTCCACGTGTAGGTTGTGTTATCAGCCAGCTGCAAGGGGCGATAGGACCGTGCCCTGGTGGTGAGGGTCATCACGGCCTGGTTTGTCCCTTCAACGTCGGTATACACCGTGACGCCCCACTGGGACTCGCCCTTCGATTTGCTGGGGCTCCAGGCCAGGGCGAAGTCTTTGTTGAGAAGCGTGGCTCCGTGGGCAGGTGATTCAAGGGCCACCTTGTCCTGGTTCACGACGGATTCCGGAGACGATGAGGATCCGCCGCTGCTGCCGCAAGCCGTCAGCACAAGGGGTATCAGGGTCAATACAATGATGCGTATGGAGGGAGTCATGGTCATCTCCAGGGGTGCGGGGTCAGTAAAGCCGTCCAGACAAACGCTTCCACCGTATACCGAACAGTAAATCTATTACACAAACAATGTTTACGCACAAGGCAAAAGGCACACCCGAAAGCCTTTCACCTTGGGTCTCACACGTGAAGTACAAAGAAAAAAGGCCCGCCGTTTTCTACTTTTTTAAAACAACAAGTGTTGAATTTTTAATCTGAAAATGTATGATAAGCAGAACAACGAGCCCACCGGTGCCACAACGCCATGACTGCGACCAGTGTCTTTATCTGCCTGCGATTCCTGACCACCCCTTTGGAAAGGAGCACGTTGATGTCAACACCCCGTGGAGTAACACCAGACCCCTTTGACAGCCCCACCGATTCCTTAAGTTTCGCGATCCCCTGCCCCCCCGATATTCCTGCAGATCGATTTCCCTTCTGGAAAGCCGTCGCCTCCCGGGACGGGACCCGGCTTGCCGTTCCCATGGGCATCTCTCCGGAAGAGTGCCGCCTCTACACCCTGGGGTTCGATGAAACAGAGCCCCACATCTCAGACCCTTTTATCTCCATTACAGACCTTCGGCCCTCAGGGCCCCGCGACTTTACCTTCCTCTGCCAGGGAGATGAGGGCTGGACAGCCATTGCAGCCTCAACGCCCTGGGAACTCACCACCGAAATTGCCTGGAACCTCATGGTCACCGACCAGGACACCACGGCCTGTGAAACCCAGGACCAAAGGCGCTACACCCCGGTCATCGACGATACCCCCTGGCCCGATTCCTACGAGAACACCTTCGGCCTCACCCTTGCCGCCACAGGAACAAGGTCCGTCGCCGTGGTCCAGACCACCCCCATCGCCGAGGGAGACTTAGACACGTTCCTGTCCGGGTGCTTCACCCTGGGCACGGACCAAGGAGCCTGGTCCGGTCGCTATGTGGGTGCCTTCAGCCCATCCCTTTCCAGCGACGGTACCGTAGCGGCAGTGGATACACGCCTCACACAATACGACTACACCATCGCCGTCGATGATCAATGCTGGGGTGCCTCCTGGCCTGCGGTCTGGGCCCCGGTGGTCCACCCGGAAGGGACCTCTGTATGGGCGCCGGTGAAAGGGCCCAAAGGGTGGATACTGGCCTGTGATGGCGAACCTGCCTGGCCGAATGCCTATTATCAGTTGTGGGAGGTGGCCTTCTCCCCCGGCGGGGAGCGTGTTGCCGCCGTCATCGCCCCGGATTTCGGCAAATGGGCCATAGCCCAGGATGGTACCCCCTGGAAAACACAGGTGGACGGTTACCTCTCAAAACCCGTCTTCAGCCCCTGCGGAAGTCGCCTCGGCTGCTGCGGACTCCACAAAGGAAAAGCCGTGGTACTGGTGGACGACCACCCCATGGGCAACGGCTTTGAGACCGCCTGGGACCCCATCTTCAGCCACCACGGAAACCATATCGCCGCCAAGGTCAAGCGGGGCGGTCTCTTTTCCGTTATCTTAGACGGCATGGAGATCAAACGCCCCTACATCTGGATGGCGCCTCCGGCCTTCACCCCGGACAGCAAGCACCTGATGCTCTGCGGGATTGAAAAAAAAGGCCCCGACTATCGCTACACACGGGAGTTCATCGCCCTTACATAAAATCGGAGTGATCGCCATGCATTACACCCTGTACGCTTTCATGACCGGCATCGGATTTAAAGCGGCGCTCATGGTCTGCCTGGGCGGAACCGCCCTCAAGCTCATTCTTTTTTTCAAGCGCGCGGCACAAAAAGACAAAGCGTTTTTCGCCTTTTACTCATGGAAATACGCCGGTCGATCCATCCTCTTTCACCTGATTCCCTACGTCAGCCGAACCACCCGAACACACCCGGTGATGACCGTTGCCACCACGGCCTTCCACGGAGCCATCCTTACCCTCCCCTTTTTCTATTCGGCCCACGGGGTGCTCCTTTCGGACAGCGGTTTTTTCCGCCTTCCACGCTATCCGGACCGGGTTTCGGACATCCTGGCTGCCATCGGCCTTTGCGCCCTTCTTTTCTTCCTCGGCCGCCGCCTCTTTATGCGGGCGGTGCGGTACATCACAACGCCTGCAGACCACATGCTCCTGGCCTCACTGATTGCCCTGGTGCTCTCCGGCCTCTGGGCCCGCTTTCAATGGCCGGGATTCCTCTGGGCGTCCCTCATCCACATGACGGCAGGCAACCTCATCATCGCCGCCATCCCCTTCACCCGACTCAGCCACATCTTCTACATGCTGATCACCCGCGGCTACGCCGGATCCGAGTTCGGCGGGGTGCGCATGGCAAAGGACTGGTAACATGACCGAGACGACCCAACGCCTGTTGACAATCATGGACGACGGCATCGAATCCGGCCTGGCCCGCTTCGATGAGAAAAAAGTCAGGGAGATCATCCACACCGTCATCCACAAGGAGGCGAGCCCGCGCCTGGAGGCCTACCTTTCCACTTGCGTTCACTGCGGGCTCTGCAGCGACAGCTGCCACTACTACCTCTCCCGGGACAAAGACCCCGCCTACTCCCCGGCAGGCAAAGTCAAAAAGAGTCTGCTGGCCCTGACCCGAAGCAGAAAAATAACCCCAGAAATTCTTAAAGAAGCGGCCATCGTTGCCTTCACCCACTGCAACCTCTGCCGCCGATGCACCCTCTACTGCCCCCTGGGCGTGGACATCGCCTACCTCATCGCCATGGTCCGGCGCATCTGTTTTCTCTGCGGGGTAGTACCCCACTACATCCAGGACACGGCCAACAGCCACTCAGCCACCTTCAACCAGATGTGGATCAAAAACGACGAATGGCTGGACAGCCTCTACTGGCAGGAAGAAGAGGCAAGGGAAGAGTTGCCCGACCTGACCATTCCCGTGGAACGCGAAGGGGCGGAGATCATGTACTCGGTCATCGGCCCGGAGCCCAAATTCCGCGCTCAGCTCATCTACCAGGCGGCGGTGATCATGGACAGGGCGGGCATCAGCTGGACCTATCCGGGCACCCGGGGCTGGGACAACAGCGACATGTGCATGTACACCGGGGATTACGAGATGATGGGCAGGCTCAAGAAAGCCCACTTCGACACGGCCATGCGCCTCAAAGTCAACCGGATCGTCATGGGCGAATGCGGCCATGCCTTCCGCAGCGTCTACGACACCGGCAACCGCTACCTGGGCTGGAAAACCCCGCCGGTCCCCGTGGTGCACGCCGTGGAGTTCTACCACGAGATCCTCACCGACAAACGAATCACCATCAAAAAAAAACTGGACACGCCCGTCACCTTCCACGACCCGTGCAACATCGTCCGGGGCAGAGGGCTCCACGAGATCGCCCGTGAGGTGACCCGCATGTGCTGTACCACCCTCATCGAAATGGAGCCCAACCGCGAACACAACTTCTGCTGCGGTGCAGGGGGCGGGGTCATCAACTGCGGCCCCAACTTCAAAAACGAACGGGTCCTGGGCAACCGAGTGAAAGCCGAGCAACTCATGGCGGCAAAGGCAAAAGGTGCCGACACCGTCATCACCCCCTGCCACAACTGCCACGGAGGCCTGGAGGACATCATTCACCACTTCGGCATCGATATGAAGATCAAATTCCTCAGCGATATCATCTACGAAACCATGGAGATCTGAAGATGACCCGATTTACCCGGACCTGCCTGCTGGCACTCACCCTGGCCCTTGCCGTCACCGGAGGGGCCTTTGCCTCTGTCCTGGAAGAGAGCATGGACGCCCCACGCACCCGCCCCCTCTCCCGGTTCGATCACGACACCCACAACGAAACCGCCGACCTTGAGGAGTCCTGCGCCCTCTGCCACCACCTCTTTGATGACGAGGGAGAGCTTCTCCCGGACGAAAGCTCGGAAGAGACGGCCTGCCGGGAGTGCCACGATAACGCAGCCAAGGGCGTCCCCAAAACCGAGGCCGCCTTTCACAACCGATGCAAAAGCTGCCACCTCTCCGTTAAATCCGGCCCCATCACCTGCGGGCAATGCCACGCAGCACATCAACCTTGAATGAAGGGCTTAAAAAACGCCTCCGGCGGCAAGGTGTGCCACCTTGAAAGCAGGTTGCGGATGCGCTTTGACCCTCGTCCCTCGGGTCAAATCACATCCGCCTTTAAAACGGCATTCATTTAAAATTTTTTTTAAAGACCTGTTTGTCAAACTTTTCAAAAGGTTGGCCCCCGGCAGGGCCGCCGGAGGCAATTGAAACCATTTCATGTGATGGGTTTCCCCTGCATATGCCCCCCCCATGGCGCCTTTCTCTCACCCGCACTTTGCGGTTGAACCCCGGGCTGCCTCAAGAGTATAACCACACGGGCGTACCAAACCATGAGGCACCCGCACCGCCCTCGACAGTCGCCATCTTCCCGGGCGCCTCGCCATCCCTTGCCTTAGCCCGGATGTTTCACGAGTCGGGTGCGCTTATATGCAAGGCATCAGAGCTGCAGATGTAGTGGTTTACCTCAAAGCTCTGATAACGCAGCAGATGAGTGCACCCGGCTCGCCCGAAGGGTGAGAAAATCGAGCAGAAAACCGTGTATTACATTTTGCATTTTTTAAATAGCTGAACCCTATTCAGTAATCCACTATAATCACACATCATTACTTTAACTTGGTCGTTTTCTCATGAAATATCCGGGTTAGAAGGAGCCCTGCATGGAACCACGCGTTCACGAACTGATTGCCGCCCTGGATCTCACCCCCCACCCCGAAGGGGGCTACTACCGGGAAACCTATAAATCGGGCCTTTGCTTTGACGCCATGGCCGAAAACCCGTCCTTTCCGGGGCGGCGCAGCACGGGGGCCGCCATCTACTTTCTCCTGGAAGGCCGGGACATCTCCCGGATGCACCGCATCAAGGCCGACGAACTCTGGCACTTTTACGAAGGAACGCCCCTCACCGTCCACGTCATTCACCCCGACGGCACCCTGGAAGACATTCGCTTAGGCTCCGACATCGCTCGGGGCGAAACCTTTCAGGCCCTTGTGAAGGCAGGATGCTGGTTCGGCGCCTCCCTTGAGGGAGACGGCCACGCCCTGGTGGGCTGCACCACCCATCCCGGCTTTGAATTCGAAGACTTTGAAATGGCCGAACGAGACGACCTCCTCTCCCAATGGCCCGAACACGAGGCGGTGATTCGTAAACTCACGCCCTAACCCGGATATTTCATGAGAGAACGACCCGTATGCAATAATAGAACATCATTACAGGTTGTTACTGTGAAAAAATTAGACATTTCAAAATACAAAATGTAATTCACGGTTTTCTGCTCGATTTTCTCACCCTTCGGGCCAACCGGAACAGGCACCATGATGCCCCCTTTCGAAATCCACCTTGTTGTCCATGGAGAGATCGGCTGGTTTTTCGCGCGTAAAAACCGGAAGGCGGATCTTTGCCTGGTGCGGGACAGGCGGGCCTCCATCAAGGACATCCTGGAATCCCTTGGCCTGCCCCACACCGAGGTGGGCCGCCTTCTTGCAGACGGGATGGAGGTGGGGTTCAACCATGTACCGGTGCATGACTGCCGCGTCGACGTCCATCCCGTTAACTCGCCCTTTGACGTCACCCGGCCCACCGTGTTGCGGCCCGAGGCCTGGGACAAAATCCGCTTTCTCGTGGACGACAACGTAGGAAGGCTCGCGGGCCTCCTGCGCGCCGTTGGCGTGGATGCCCTGCATACCCGCGGAACAACGGATTTCGACCTTGCCGCCCGCTGCGAGGCCGAGCACCTCATCCTTCTCACCCGAGACCTGGGGCTGTTGAAACGCAAGCAAATCCTTTTTGGCCGCTACATCCGGGAGAGCGATCCCTATCGGCAGCTCAAAGAGGTCCTTTCCGTCTTCGGCATTAACGGCCCCTATGCCTTTTTCTCACGCTGTTTTCTCTGCAACTGCCCCCTTAAGCCCATCGAAAAAGAGACCGTTTCCCACCGCCTGAAGCCGGAAACCTGCCGATACGTCTCGGCCTTTTCCTCTTGCCCGTCCTGCCAAAGGCTCTACTGGCACGGCCCACACGTCAGGCGCATGCTGCGCAAAATGGCTGACGCCGGCATTGATGTTTCCGGTGCAAACACTCATCTCCTTGATTAAAACACCCTAAGACTGAAGAAATCCATCAGTCCGATTTATTGTTTCAACATCTTTAATATCAGGCCGTTAGACACATGTCGTTATTTCAATCAGCGCCACAGCGCTTTTCCCTTGCTTTTTCTCCCCTCAACCCATAAATAACCAGGCTCTTTTCCGAAAAAAACAAACGATCACCACGGGCATGGTCCTCACCGGGAGGGCCGTGCCCGTTTTTTTGTTCCGCTATGGTTAAGATTGCATAAGATTAAAGAGAGATTGATGGTTGACCTGATCAAACGAAGCACGAGCAGCGTAAAAAACGACGTCACCTCCGGACTCACCGTGGCCCTGGCCCTGGTACCCGAAGCGGTGGCTTTTTCCTTTGTGGCCGGAGTCGATCCCCTGGTGGGGCTCTATGCCGCCTTTATGGTGGGCCTTGTCACCTCCATTTTCGGCGGTCGGCCGGGCATGATCTCAGGGGCAACAGGCGCCCTGGCCGTGGTCATGGTCTCCCTTGTCAGGGAGGGCAACGCCATGGGCCTTGCCATGGCGCACCCCGTGGCCAACATGGGGCTGAACTACCTCTTTGCCACGGTCATCCTCATGGGACTGATCCAGGTGGCGGCAGGGGCCTTCAAGCTGGGAAAATTCATCCGCCTCATCCCCCACCCGGTGATGCTCGGCTTTGTCAACGGCCTGGCCATCGTGATTTTCCTCTCCCAGCTCAACATGTTCAAGACCGCTGATGCCGGTGTGGCCCACTGGATGCGGGGTCAGGACCTCATCACCATGGCAGCCCTGGTGATGGCCACCATGGCCATCATGGTCCTCCTGCCCAAGATCACCCGAAAGATCCCGGCGGCCCTTACCGCCATCCTGGTGATCACCGCCATCACCATCTCCCTGGATCTGGATGTGGCCACCGTGGGCTCCTTTATCCGCGACGGCGGCGGCGAGGGCCTCAAGGGTGGACTTCCCGTCTTCCAGACCCAGCTCTTCAGCCTCATCCCCCGGAACATGGAGACCCTGCGCTTTATTCTCCCCTATGCCATCATCCTGGCCGGCATCGGTCTCATCGAGTCCCTTCTCACCCTCAACCTCCTGGACGAAATCACGGAATCCAGGGGCAACAGCAACCGGGAATGCGTGGCCCAGGGCGCGGCAAACATCGTCACCGCCCTGTTCGGAGGCATGGGGGGATGCGCCATGATCGGCCAGTCCATCATCAACGTAAACGCCGGCGGCAGGGGTCGACTCTCCGGCATCACGGCGGCCCTTGCCCTGCTCTGTTTCATCCTCTTCGGGTCGGCCTACATTGAGCAGGTACCCATTGCAGCCCTCACCGGCATCATGTTCATGGTGGTCATCGGCACCTTTGCCTGGTCAAGCCTTCGCATCATGCATAAAATCCCCAAATCAGATGCCCTGGTGCTCATCTCGGTGTCGGTGCTTACGGTGATGTTCGACCTGGCCGTGGCCGTCTTTGTGGGCATCATCATGTCCGCCCTGGTCTTCTCCTGGGAAAGCGCCTTGAGAATCCGGGCCAGGAAACGCATAAAAGAAGACGGCACCAAGGTGTATGAAATCTGGGGCCCCCTCTTCTTCGGCTCCACCAAGATGTTTGTCTCCAAGTTTGACATCAAAAACGACCCCGACCAGGTAGAGATCGATTTCATCGAATCCCGGGTATCGGATTACTCGGGCATCGAGGCCATCTCCGGAATCGTTGAAAAATACGACAAGGCGGGCAAACAGGTCCGCCTCAAGCACCTGAGCACGGACTGCAAAAAGCTCCTCAACAAAGCCGACGCCAAATACCGGTCCATCATCCTGGAAAAAATCGAAGACCCCAGGTACCACGTGGTGGCCGACCCCAACGCCTTTAACTAAAAAAGGCCTCCGGCGGCAAGGTGAGGGCTCGGCCGAAAAAGAATCATACACTATCTCATGTTGGCCGTTTGATCGGTGAGTGCTGTTGCACGGGCCAATGCGTGTCTATTTTATTCTTTTCATGGCCCTGAGCCACCTTGAAAGCAGGTTGCGGATGCGTTTGGGCCATCGGCGTATTTACATCCTCCCCCGACCTCCCTTGTCTCCTGGAGCGCCGCACTCCTGTGCGGCACAGGTAACGACGGACTAAAAAGCCGCACCGGAGTGCGGCGCTCCGTTTCGTTCGATCTTTTTCGATTTTTTTGAAGCTCGCGGCCCAAGCGATAACCAAAGTCCAAACGCCATTCAAGAAGGGCTATCAAGACCTGTTTATGTTTTTTTAAAAGCTTAGCCTCCGGCAGTGCTGCCGGAGGCATTGGCTGAGTAGTACCCTTTCCCCTGCCTCTCCCATCCCGAAAATGTTCCACGCCACCTGAATGTTTGTAACCTCCCGCCACATATAAACGACTCATCTATACAGAAAACATCGTTCTTACAAACAAACACAAAATCATGAGGAGCCATCCGCATGCGAACAAATCGGTGGTTTGCCGTGGCAGGGGCCCTGTTTCTCCTGTGGGCCGCGGGCTGTGGTACCGAAGATGAAATGGAAGGGGTAAACATCCAGAAGAACGAGGCATCCGGCTTTACCCTCATGGATATCTTCGAGGGCGAAGGCGCCCTTGAGGAGGCATGGGATGCCATCGACGGAGAGATGGTCAACGACCTCTTTGCCGACACGGTGAACGACAACCCCGAGGCCTTCGTCACCTTTGCCTCAGGGGTCGACGACCTTTTGACCGTGAACCCGTCCCTCATGCCCGACATGTGCGGCAAAGACACACGGGGGCTCCTCGGGGTCCTCATGGCCCCCTCCCCCGACCACAGGGCCGTCGAAGGGCTGGAGACCTTTTATTCGGGAGCGCAAGCCACCGATTACACGCGGGCCTTTTACGCCTACCTGGACGATCTTGCAACGGACGTCCCTCTCCGGGACGAAGGGTATACCAACCAGATGCTCGCCAGCATCCTGTGCTACTGGTGGGATACCGACACCCCGGAAGAGTTTCTCGACGATCTCCGGGACATGGTCGACACCCTCACCGATCCGGACTTCGACGAGGACTTCCATGATTTTTCACGGATCATGGGAAAACTCCTCATCAGGTCCGACTACCCCATGTGGAAGGATGCCGACGGCACCCTCCTCAACAGCCGGGAAATCGACCCGCTGGTCCACGAAAACATGGGGCTGGGCAATGTCGTGGCCGGGGTCCACGCCCTGCTCATGGGCCTTGACGAAGTCATGAGCGACGAGCAGGCGCGCCTTTCGATCCACCAAATGATCAACGGGTTGGGGGAGATTTTTGACCCGGGCATCGACACCCCCCGGATGATCCGGGACCTACTCTGCGGCATGGAGGATCGCCTCACCCTGGGGGGCGAAGTGTACGAGGCCGACGCCACGTATCACCGGCATGACGGGGAGATCTACTCCGATGCGGAAATCGGCCTGGGCCTGCGGGAGGTGTTCCCCTATCTCATGCAATATTTCCTGCGAGCCGACAGGGAGATGGGCATGATTTCTGATGTGTTCGGCAACACCCCCTACCCCCTCGGGATCCTCTCCCAAAACTTCCATACCATGCAGTGGGACATCCCGAACGCTCGCATCGAAGAGTCTCTCTACGACATGCTACGACACGACCTCTGGGGCAGGGATCGCCTCACCGACCCCGAGGCCTTTCACACCTCGTTCCTTGAGAACCTGATGTTCTTCGCGGCCCTGGGGGCCCACACAGGATACGACGACGGGGGCAAAACAGGGGAAATAACGGACAGCGGCAACCCCAACTTCAACCACGGTCACGGAAAAGGGTGCGGCACCCTCACCGTCAACGACACCCTCTTTGCCATGACCACCCACAAAACCCTGGGCATGGGCATGTACGACATCGCCCTGCAATCCAAGGATTACAAGTACATGTTCCGTGGGCGTGCGCCCTTTTATGCGGACGGGCCGGAGATGGACGATTATCGTTTCCGCTACGACCAGAACTACCCCATCGGCCTCATGGTGGCGGGAACCCCGGGGGACATGGGCTCTCCACAAGGGGGCAGTCCCAGGCTGGAGGAAGACGGCACCCCGGTTCTCAACGGTTATCGCCCCTACGGAGCCACCGGAGTGGAAGACGACAACATCGCCCTCAACACCATGAGCGCCTCGGTTCGCGCGGCATGGCACGCGGAAGGCCCCTACTACTATGCCCCGAAGGCCCCGCAAACCGTCACCTTCCGCAACCGAACCTGGCAGATCACCCACACCCCCGGGGGCCTTGTGTATGCCTGGATCAACAAACCCTCTGCTGACCCGGCCACCTGGGAGTACCTCTACCCTGCCCAGTTTGAAGGCCAGGCCATGGAAGAGCAGGCAAGCCTTGCCGTGCAGTACGGTGTTCCCACCCACGCCCTCTTCACCTCGGACATCGACCTGAAAGACGGCGTGGACAACAGCATCTGGACGGGAAGAAAACTGGAGATCCTGCTGGGCCCCGACCGCAGGGCCACCATAGACTTCGATAAAAACCAGAAATACTTCCGGGACGACATTGTCTCCATGATCAACGAGGCCTTTGGCGAAGCTGTCTGCTTTCCCCACAACGAGGGCGACGGGGAATACCTTCATATTGTCAGCGACTGCGGCCCCATCCACCTGGACAACGCCGCCTACAACCCCCTGGGGGCTTACTTTAAACATAGTGCGGGGCTTTTAGACGACGTCGACGTCGCCGTGGAAGCGTTTCGGGTCTCCGGGGACGCCACCGTATCCATAGCCGTGGACAACGCCCCGCCCGTGCCTGTTGCCTTTGAAAGCCCCTCCCGGACCTGGACCGCTCACATGATCATAGAGCGACTGCGTGGCCAAGGGCTCACGGTCCGCCCCTTTGGAACCGGCATCGAGATCCTCGGTGCCAGCCCCGACCCCGACGTCGGCCGCATTGACATCACCGATGTGTCGGGACAAGGCGTCATCGATTTTTTCGGGGGCGCCTCATCCACTGTAACCGGCTACATCCATCGCATGGAGCATTACAAGGACGCGTGGCGTTCCGACTACTACCTGGGGAAACTGGGCGGCACCTACTACACCGTGGGCTACGACGCCTCGGGGAACCTTGCCATGCCCGAGGTGCAATCGGGTGAGGAGGCGGGGTCCCTCATCGTAAACGAGCTCATCGGCGACAACGACCCCGTGCGTGAGTGCGCCAGCCATGAAGAGGCCCTCTTCCGAAACTACCAGTTCTTTTTTGCCGAGCGAAAATTCGTGTTGGTCATGCCCATTCACGTCACCGTCCTGGGATCTGAAGCGGCCTTTATCTTTCAGGTGATGGAGGCCAACGGGTACACAGGGTTCATGAACGGGCGCAAATACCTGGACAACCAGATGTGGGCCAAAAAACGAGCAGACGGCCCATCCGAGCTGCCCGGGGACTACCGCATGTGCATCCGGGTGATCAGCGAGGGGCTCATCGGGAGCATCGCCGTCACCGAAGAGTCGGTCTACAACGACACCATCGACTGCGGGGTGGCCTTCAACGCCATCTTTCCCCACAACTCACCGGTTATCTACCGCATGGGCTTTCCCCGGGCGCCCCTGATCTGCCACGGCACCGATGCGGAGGGCAACCCGGTCACCGACGCCCTGGTGGGCTCCCGGGAGTTCGAGGTGGGCGACGAGATCTGGCAAAACCGCAACGCGGTGCTGGTGATCCTCCAGGCCCTGTGGGGCAGCCTGCACCGCCACACCGAGGTGGGGTACGAGTCCACACGGGGCGGGATGCTCTCCTTCTTCGACATGATGGCCTACCTGCTGAAACCCCTGTTCTACTACCAGAAAAACGCCGGCCAGTGGCCGCGTGAATGCTGGAAACCGCGACTTATTGAAGGCCGTGATTTTCTTTATCCCAGTGCGGACTTTTACGACGATCAGCCCATGGCCACATGGTACGGAAGCGAAGAAGAGCGCGGTTACTACCGCCCGGCAAAGGTACAAACCCTCATCACCCTGCTCACGGACAGCGACCCTTACGGAGAGATAAACCCGGACGGCACGCCTCTGCGGTGCGATGGGCTCCTTGCCCGGATGACAGAATACGATCTGGATAACGGACCTGCCCGCTCTCGCCTCCTCACCGGGCTTTTTGCCTTTCTCCAGCGCCTGGGCGATCCCGCCTTTGACGACGCCTCCTCTCCCGCATGCGCCGACGAAACAAACGCCGCCTGCGAGCAATGGGGCCCGAGGCGGGATATCCTTTTCGGCCTGGAGCAGATCGTCAGCGCCGTCCGCATGACCAAAGCACCGGCCACGGCATTGAACGAAACCAAAAACATTCCCATTGTCTTTCCGTCCTGGCTCTTTGCCCAGGGGGACTTAGATGCCCCGACCCACCTTCGGGAAGAGGACCTTCTCCTGGACTGGGGCATCGACCTCATTGTGGGGGAGGACGAAACAGAGGAAGAGGAGGGCCGGGGCCTGGCCGACTACCCGGACGACAAACTCACCGACGCGGACTGGGATGAACTCTACGACACCGTCCACCTGCTGGAAGGGATCCTCCACCCCAGCAGCCCCCACAGCATCACCGACAACCTTCTGGGGCTCCTTGACTCCGTCATGGCAAAGCCCACCCCCTGCGACAGCTTCCAGCTGACCGGGACCCTCTACGCCCTGGGGCGCCTGTTTGCACGCTACGATGCCGAAAAGGACCAATGGGTCCACCAGGGCGACGAAGGATTCGACGATCTCTACAACCTCCTCAAACACAGGTTCCCCGAGATCCACGCCATTTTGGACGACGACACCGGAACAACCTACCACGCCTTTCTGGTGATCCTTGCCGACCTGCTCAAGGAAAAGGGGCTGGTGGAGTGCCTTGTGGACGATGTCACCATCCCCTCGGGCTGGGACAAGGTCCTCACTGACCTGTACGCCTTCTTGGGCAAACCCGTCATCACGGAGCACGATCCCCTCTGGTCCACCCTGGCCTCTCTTTTGGGCGACCTGGCCCATGCAGTGGACCTGGCCCGGGACGTCACGCTCCTGTGGGATGTGTATGAAAAATATGGCCTTCAGGTAAACGAATAGGAGCAGGTTTTGGTGAAAAAACGGCCTCCGGCGGCGAGGTGAGCCACCTCGAAAGCTGATTGCCCTTGCGCTTCGTCCCTCGTTCCTCGGGCCTAAGCGCAAGGGCCTTCGACTCGGGCTTCGCCCGGTAGAAAAGCGGATGGTTTGCGCGGGCTGATCCACACACCTCGAAGCAGCAGGATACGTTGCCGTAACGTCTTTATTATCTTCTGCTTTCAAACAAGCCAAAACCGTTATCAAAACCTGTTTGTCAAACCCAAGGCATCTAAATTGGCAAAAGTTTGGCCCCCGGCACGGCCACCGGAGGCATGCCCTTGCTTTTTAATTCCACCCCACCCTTACAACGACTCTGGAGCGACAATGAAAAAACTGATTGCATGCATGGGAACGATTCTGTTGATGATCACCTTCAGCCGGTCCGCCTTTGGGAGCAGCTTCGGCACCACGTACGGTTTTTCTCCACGGGGCATGGCCATGGGCAACGCCATGACCGCCCATGTGGACGACTGGTCTGCAGTCTACTACAACATGGCCGGTTTGGGGCGAACCCTCGCCCGCATCGAACGAGCCGCCGAGACCGGTGAAAAAAGCGGCATCAACCAGCTCTCGGTGAACTACCTCCACACGGTGCCGTCCTTTGACCTCAACATCAACCGCTTCGACCCGGACACGGGAAGCCCCCTGCCCACCCACGGTGCCGACGACCTCGACTTCGGAACCTATGTCATGGGCATGGCCATGGACCTCAACATCATCTATGAGATGCCGGAATGCATCTCGTCGGCCCGTATGGGCCTCTCCATGGGCATCAACGATGATCTCACCGTAGTCAAGATCAACGACATCGACCCGCGCACCCACAACTTCATGCGGTACGGACGGGAAGCCCAGCGGGCGTTGATTATGACTGGGGCGGGATTCGGGTTCATGGAAGACCTCTTCGGCCTGGGCCTGGGGCTCAACATCTCCTTCGGCGGTTCCGGCACCATCGACCTGTCCGACCTCCAGATCACCGAGGATGAACAGATCCCCGTGGACAACGCCATCATGGACATCTCCCTGGAACCCACGGTGGTGGCCGGTTTTTACATCAGCCCCGGAAAAAAATTCGACGCCCTTGAGGGGCTGGAGCTCGGTTTTTCCTACAGGCAGAAGTCCAAGCTCGACATCTCCCCCCTGCAGACCGTGGCCGTCCTCGAAACGGGCAATGTCCTTCTCAACCTGAGGCTGGCCCTGCTGGATTACTTTCAGCCGGACATCTACACCTTTGGCACCTCCTACGCCCTCAGTGACAGGCTCATTGTCTCCCTTGAGGCGGAGCTCCAGAAGTGGTCCGGGTTTGAAGTCTCCCTCAACCACGAAGAAAACTTCGGGGACGTGCTCCCCGAGCTGGACGACATCGTCGTTCCCAAACTGGGCATCGAATACCGCCTCACCCGACGGCTGGCTTTTCAGGGAGGATACTGCTTCGAGCCCAGCTTTATCCCGGACGAAGGCCTCACCGACACCATCAACTTCCTCGACAACGACAAGCACATCCTCTCCGTGGGGACAAGCTACCGCCTTCCAAGCTTCGGCCGCATGAAACGCGACATCAATTTTTACGCCGCCTACCAGCATCAGATCTTCGACGACCGGGAGGTCACGAAAACCGAGCCCACGGGCGTCAATCCCGACTACAGCTTCGGCGGGACGTGCAACACCTTTTATGTGGGCATCACCATCGACATGTAAACGCCGCCATCACGCCGAGGGCGTTTCAACAACACAGTGGGCGGGGCTGTTCAGTCGCGCCATGGAAAGGAGGATCCCCAGAATGCTCAAGGCTGCGAACACCAGAAACGCATCGTGCATGGCAAGCAGGAACGACTCCCGGGTGGCCTGCTCGACGGCCCTGTCCCCCAGGTGACCTGAAACAACCAGTGTGGCAACCGTCATGCTCACGAGCATGCCCAGGGTGCGCATGGTGGAGACCAGACTCGATGCCAGGCCGTAATGTACGGGCTCCACGCTCCCCATGACCGTCAGCATGTTGGGGGTGGAAAACAGGGCAAAGCCGACCCCCATGACGGCAAGGACGGCAACGATCCTCCCGAAGCCGGTGTCGCCATCCACGGTGGCGGCAAGGGCCAGGCCCGCAACGCAGATCACCATGCCCGTGGTGGCAAGGGTCGCCGTCTGAACCCGCGTGGCCAGGGCCCCGGCCACCGGAGACAGGGCCGCCTGGAGCAGGGGCTGGTTCACAAGGATCAGCCCTGCGGTGTGCGGAGCGACGCCTTTAACGACTTGAAGGTAGAGGCTGAAAAAAAAGGTGAGGCCAAAGGAGGCGGCGTAGTTGATGAGGGTCGCCAGGTTGCTGAAGGCAAACACGCGCCGGGAGAGCAGCAGGCGGACATCCAGAAGGGGTGCCTCCTTTTTGTATTCATAGAGAAAAAACAGAACCAACCCGGTAATGCCCAGGGCTGCCATGGCCTGGAACCGAAGACCGGCGGCCTGGTTCACCACGCCCACGATCAGCAGGAACAAGGCCCCCATATACAAAAAGCTGCCCGTGGTATCGAACCGCGTCCCCGAAGCCTCCGCCCACTCGCCCTTAAGCTTTAAAACGGTGAGGAGCCATGCCACACTCCCGGCCCCTGCCCCCACATAAAAGATCCATCGCCAGCCCAGGTGCGTGATGAGAAAGCCCCCCACCACAGGTCCCGCAGACACCCCGAGGTAGACGCAGCCCACCACCGCCCCCATGGCCTTGGCCCTCTTCTCAGGCGGAAACACCGAGGAGAGAATGGCCAGGCTCGTGCCTGTAATCATGGCGGCACCGCTGCCCTGGATAAAACGAAACAGGATAAACAACGCCACCTCACCTGCCAGGGACGCTGCCAGGGTAGCAGAGGTAAACAGGAGGATACCCAAAACAAACACCCGCCTGCGACCGTAGATATCCCCCAGGCGCCCGCAAGGCAGAAGGAACAGGGAGACAGCAAGGATGAACACCGTCTCCACCAGCCCCAACTGCACACCGCTTGCACCGAATTCCCCACCGAGAACGGGAAGAGCCACCCCCACCGCGGACATCATAAAAGGCGTCAAAAACTGAACCGTACAGACAATGCTTAAGGTAACCCACCCCGAGGCCTGACCCCGGGCCATGGGCACCGCTGTTGCATCCGTTCTGTTCTGATGTACTGAACCCATTGGCATCGCTCCTTTTTCGATTTTCTCCACAAAGGCCCCCTTTGCCGAACAATTTTTCTGTCGGGGCTTCGACCCGTTGCGAGGCGTGACCCATGGATGCCTCACACCGATTATGTTCCACAGAGCATGCCAATATTCTTTCAGCCATAAATTCAAGCCATTGAAAAAAATCCTCGGATAGTGTGTCGCATACGACGCCCTTAAGGTGCCTGATATGCCACCTCAGACAAAAAAAGCCCTGATACGGCACCTTCGAACCGCAAAGGAAACGGGTGGGAAATAGCCGTGGCTTCGTTCCAACAAAGCACATCGCAACATTGCATTTGAACGACGAAACGGAATCGTATAAGAGATGTAGTGCTTCATCGAAAAAACGAGCACTAAGGGGAGAGACAGATGGATTTATATGACATGACCTTCTTTGGGGAGGCCACCAACAGGATCTGCGGAAGCCTGGACATCCACACGGCACTGGATCGGTGTTTTCACTATCTCAAGGACCACATGCCCATCAACGGCATCGCCATGAACACCTACGACCCTGAGAAAAAAGAGGTCGGGAACATCGCCATTGTCTCCGATCTCGACAACAACCGAATCCTCTCCTTTGACCCGGTAAAGCTCACACCGGAGGCCATATCATTCATTGAAAATTTTCCCCCGACGCCCGGCCCTGCCCTTATCCTCAACGTCCCCAACCAACAGGTTGTCGCAGACCTCGTCTGGAAAGCCATGGGCAAACCGGAGATCTCCCTGCTGCTGCTTCACCCCATTGTGGATGAGGTCAGGCTGGGGGTGGTCTTTATCTTTGCAGAAGGGTTTGATCGCTACGAGCCCGAACACTCCCGGCTCCTGACCCTCCTGCACGACCCCTTTGCCATGGCCTTTTCAAACACCCTCAAGCACCGGGAAGTGGTCAGGCTCACGGAAATGCTGGCCGACGACAACCGATACCTGACCCGTGAACTCCACCACCTGGCCGGTGATAAAATCATAGGAAGCCGTCAAGGACTCAAACACGTAACGGAGATGGTTCGGCAGGTCGCCCCCCTCTCCTCCCAGGTGCTGCTCCTGGGAGAAACCGGGGTCGGCAAGGAGGTCATCGCAAACGCCATCCACTGCGCCTCCCCCCGGGCAAACAAGCCCTTTATCAAAGTCAACTGCGGGGCCATCCCGGACGAGCTCATCGACAGCGAACTGTTTGGGCACGAACGCGGGGCCTTCACCGGGGCGCTCCAGAAAAAAAGGGGGCGGTTTGAGCGGGCTGACACGGGAACGATATTCCTGGATGAAATCGGAGAGTTGCCCCCACAGGCACAGGTACGCCTCCTTCGGGTCCTGCAATCCCGCGAGATCGAACGAGTAGGCGGTACGGCCCCCATTGCCCTGGACATCCGGATCATCGCGGCCACCAACAGGGACTTGGAAGAGATGGTTGAACGGGGAGAATTCCGACAGGACCTCTGGTTCAGGCTCAATGTCTTCCCCATCCTGATCCCGGCCCTTCGCGACAGGCCCGTGGACCTGCCTGAACTCACCGCCTATTTCATCGAGCGAAAGGCAAAGGAGATGAACATCCACCCCGTTCCGGTTCCTGCCCCCGGGGCCCTGGCGGACCTGTCCCGACACGACTGGCCCGGCAATGTGCGGGAACTTGAAAACCTCATCGAACGGGCCCTGATCCTCCACATCACCTCCCCTGCCGGAACCCCGTTGCGGTTTCCCGACCTCGACTCACCGGAACCGACCGCTCCCGCAACGCCCCCACCGCTTCCCGGAGACACCTCCCTCAACCTGGACGATGCCATCCGTCATCAGATCCACAGAGCCCTTGAGGCTACCGGTGGAAGGGTCAAAGGCGACAACGGAGCCGCTGCCCTTCTGGGCGTCAACCCCAGCACCTTGAGAAACAAAATGAAAAAGCTGGGTATTCCGTTCGGGAAGAGCCTCAACCCGGATATTTCATAAAAAAACGACCAAATCAGAGCAACAAGGTATTATTACAGACTGTTAAAAACAAGCCTCCGGCGGCAAGGTGAGCCACCTTGAAAGCTTATTGCCGCTGTGCTTTAACCCTCGTTCCTCGGGTTAAAGCACAGCGGCATTTTTCGTAAAATTGTGTTCTTGACTTTTCTGTGCAACCACGGCCCTCAGCCAAAACATCGTAAAAACTTAACGTAAATGCACTTTGCCCACACAAGCCACGGTGTTTCGTTTATCGCTTCGGGTATCCTACGGGAACAAGATAAAGGGGGCTTGCTTCCTTCGGCAGTTTGAGGAGCTCTCCGATGCGGTCGTCATGGAAGGCCCCCACGGGAACGGCCCCCAACTTAAGCGCCGCTGCCTGCAGCAAAAGATTCTGGCAGGCATGCCCGGCCTCCATGTCCACATAACGAGTGGCCCTTCCTTTGTATTTAACCGCCACCCGTTCATACACGGCGGCAAACACAACCACGGCCGGGGCATCCCCCACGGCCCTCTGGTTCAGGGCAGCTTTTTGGAGGGCGTGTCGCAGATCCCCCTGTATCTTCAGGGACAGTTCATGGTGCTGCGGGTTGTACCGGTAGGCCCCTTCCGGCAGGACAACAAAGGTTTCCAAAGGGTACAACGCCCCGGACGACGGGGCGGTGCGCAGGCCCTTTACCGCATCCGTCATGCCCTGAGCAGCCCAGAGCAACTGGCCGATCTGAGCCACGGTGAGCGGCTCTTCGCCAAAGGAGCGGACAGAACGTCGGCTGGCAAGGCTCATGGCCAGGGTGGCCCCGCCCGCAGTATCCGGTCGGGGAAGCCGGATAACGTCTCCTGCCGATTGCGCCATGACAACCATGGTCACCCAACTTAGAATAGTCATCTGCCGAGCCTCCTTCAGGCCACTCCCTGTGCAAAAGAACAGCCCGAAAAACAAGCGGGGGCCGTGGCCCAATCCAGACCACGCCCCCCTTGGTTTATCCTGTGAAAGGGATCTCCCTTCCGTGATGGTTACGCTGTTCCCCGGCTCCCCACTGCCAACCAACCCAATGGATAATCGCAGCAAAAGGAAAACCGGCACCGTTTGTGGTTCACACCTTTATCGGAGGGGACCCTTCTTTGAACTCTCTCATGATTTTCTCCCTGAACTCCGGTGTATCCTGATAGCCGTGGCACTGTGTTCCGTGCTGCACAACGGCTTCGAGCAGCTCTTCTTTGGTGTCTGCCGCAAGGGCGACTGAACACTTCGTATCGCTCGGATGGTTGCGGCAATCGATAAAATATCGTGACATGGTCTTGTGGCTCCTCTTCTTGGGGTGACCATGGTGCGGAAAGCATTCCCGGGATGGGCACGCCGACCGCCCTGCAACAACAAAAATGAGGAGCCCGACAAAGCATCGAAAAATCATGATTCCGTGATCATCCCGCCCCTCATTTCAAGGCCCCGATTATACCATATCTAAAAGAAAAAATGAGTGGTTCCATGGCAAAATATTACGCACTCTGTCTGTGAGCTACGAGCTTCCACGGTGGCCCACCTTAGCTCCGGAGACTGCTTTTTCACCCAAAAAAGCCATGGAAGGCGGCGCTCTGTGCTTTGTTTTGGGGCGGTCTTAAAACGCTTCTGAAATCCCGACGTAGAGCCCGTCCGAATAATCTTCGCCCACGGCATAATCAACCCGAAAATTAAGCCGCCGCTCTTCGCTCAGCAGATAACGCAGCCCTGTCCCTGCGCTGGAATAAAAACTGTCCCGGCTCAGGTCCCCTGGGTCAAAAAGCACCGCCTCCCCCACAAACCCCACCACGGCCCACTTTGGTCTCCACTGCCAGCGATACTCCACCTGAGTGCTGATCAGATGCTGGGCGATATTCTCACCGGCAATATAGCCGCGAAGGTCAGCTTTTCGCCCAAGGGTCGACAAATCCGAATAGGGTGTGTCGCTTGGTGTAAAACGGCCGTACGCACGCCAGGCAATGACATGCCCGGGCCGATATTGGTTGTACCCGTTGATGAATCCGTCCAACACGCCGTACGACTCGTCATTGCCCAGTTGTGTCGGGTTGGTCATGAGAGCGGCCTCGGCGTAGACCCCTTCATAAGGAAAAAACCGATTGTCCCGGGTGTCGTACGAGAACACAGGCCCCAGGGAGGCGCTGAGGTTATCGGTGGCGTTAACCGCTTCAAGGTACTGATTCCCAGACTCGTTGTCCGGAGAGTAGCCGATGTCTTTGACCACCCCCCGCATCCCGACAAAAAAGTGCTCACCGAAACGATGCAGCACATTCAGGTGAAACGCACGGACAGTTGTCGTAAAATCCGCCCGCTCCGGCAGTTCATCCACATTCAACTCGCTTTTCACTCCGATGTCGGC
Organism: Desulfoluna spongiiphila; assembly: GCF_900101345.1. Taxonomy (GTDB): domain Bacteria; phylum Desulfobacterota; class Desulfobacteria; order Desulfobacterales; family Desulfolunaceae; genus Desulfoluna; species Desulfoluna spongiiphila. Next base: position 105,346 of record NZ_FMUX01000023.1, read on the forward strand.
AACAGCTGTCTTGATGCGCCACCTGTCGTTTGGCAGCAGGTTTCCCCCGAGGGCCAGCAAGTGGCTCCCGCGATCTGTATAGAGGCCCGTCAACCCCAGGGACGACGACTGCACGTTCTCATCTTTCGGAGCCAGATCAAAGAGGCCCATAAGGGTGGCTCCGCCCCCGTTGCCGAAATTGGGGTTGGACACGACCATGGGGGCTGCCACGAATTCGAAATTATAGGTGCCGACGGGTTCCTCCCCGCGCAAATCGGCGGGGGCCACTATGATAATGACCAACCCAAATATGAAACGCATAAGCGAAGGAGAACGGCGCATATCGATTTTTCCTTTTCGACGAGCCACGTCTTTTTCAAGGCAAAACCGCATCGAAGGGCCCTCTCACCAAGAATAAAACGTAACCACAATACGAAAGAATACGCCATCCGATGAGAAGGGATGGAAATGAGCCACTCAAGGAAATGTGATTGCCTCAAACTAAGATGTGCTAAGGATTTATAGACGGCGAAAAGCTTGCCGAAGTATAGATATGAATTTATAAAAAGGCTTTTACTCTACGATGCTTGATCCTTTACTTTTAGCATGTCGACTCTCAGCAGGCCACCAAATATTGGAATCACTCACGATACATTGGGATGCGAAGACCAAAACATAAAAGGGCATAATTCGCTGGATGCGGACCATGCCCTTAATGATCTTACTCGAAAAAAGAACGGACGTCACTGTTGTCCAAAATAGGATTTGACCGGAAGTAAACCGGTGAGAATTTGAAAAGATGCTCCTTATAAGGCATGGTTAAGTTTGCAAACAAAGACCTCGCCAAACAAGGAGCATATCAATGGTACGTCATTCCAGCCTTTTCAGTCAAATCGTAGGTTTTTTTGACCGTAACCAGTTTGCCCGTTTAGTCTCCAAGCACGACGCAGAAAGAAACTCGAAGGGCTTCAAGTGCTGGGATCATTTTGTTTCCATGCTTTTTTGCCAAATAGCCCAAGCAAAAAGCCTCCGAGAAATATCCGG
>NZ_FMUX01000004.1:0-47228 GCF_900101345.1 Desulfoluna spongiiphila
CTTAATAATGAGCGTAGCAAGAGCCATTCGTGCTGATATTGCTGGGGGGCCTTGACCGGATTGAGTTAGCTTTCCATGGTACTCATTTTCAAATTCATCCCAGGGAATCAGATGACCCAATTTTACCCAGCGGTTGTCTGGGGACAATCTGCCGCCAAAAGGTAGCTCAAATTCTAAAACAAGTTGCTTCCCATTGTGCCTGTACATAAATTTTTAACCTCAAAGTGCAAGGCTTTTTCAAAAACCAGCCTGTTATCATTGCAGTTCAGGCACAAAACATATCACGTTTCGTAGCTATTTTCAGTGGAATAGATATTATTCAGCAACCTCTATATAACAATGATTGCAATGAAAAACTGACGATATAAAGTTGAGAAAGCACGCCGGCTGTTGCGGTGCAAGCCAGCAGTCGGCAGTTATCCGAAACACCCTACATAATGGAGAAATGCATGACATTCTATCGACGTGGTAAAAAGGCGGTCCGCACCATGGTGCTGTCCGCCGGTCTGGTCCTGATGGCCACAGCAGCAGTTGCAGCAGGGGCCCCCAAGTATGTGTTTTACTTTATCGGTGACGGCATGGGCCCTGCCCAGCGCCAGTCCGCTCAGTATTTCTACAAGATGGAAACCAAAAATCCCGATGCCCGGCTGCTGATGAACAGCCTGGACACCTCGGCCCTGGTAACCACCCACTCCGACAACACCCTGGTCACCGATTCCGCTGCCGGCGGTACCGCCCTGGCCACGGGGTTTAAAACCACCAACGGCCTGGTGGGCAAGCTCCCCGACGGCACCAACGTCAAAACCATTGCAGAGGCCGCCCGTGACGCCGGCTATGCGGTGGGCCTTGCCACCACGACCCGCATCACCCATGCCACCCCCGCATCGTTTTCCGCCCACAACATGAGCCGTGGCAATGAAAACGAGATCGCCGTTGACCAGCTGAACGCCAATTTTGACTACCTGGCAGGTGGCGGCTTCCGTCACTTTGTGGCCAAGGGCAATGCCGACGGCCTCAAGTCCAAGCGCAAGGACGGCCGGGATCTGGTGGCCGAGTTCAAAACCAAGGGCTACACCACCTTCATTGGAGACAAGGCGCGTGATGCCTTCCGTGCCTATGAGCCGAAAAAAGGGGAGAAAGTCCTGGCCCCGCTGTCATACAGCGCCCTGGGAATGGAAATCGATCGTCGCTTCAGCACGCAGAAAGAAAACGCCATGCCTGCGCTTTCCGAGCTGACCGCAAAGGGCATTGAGACCTTAACCGCCCAGGAGAAGCCCTTCTTCCTGATGGTTGAAGGGGGTCGCATCGACTATGCTGCCCACTGCAACGACGCCGCCGGAACCATTTACGACACCCTGGCCCTGGATGCCGCCCTGGCCGAAGCGTACGCGTTTTACAAGAAGCACCCGGAAGAGACCCTCATCGTTGTGGCTGCCGACCACGAAACCGGTGGCATGGCCATGGGCATCAGCCTCGATTCCAAGGGCTACTTCCTGAAGCTGGACGAACTCTTTAAAGTGAAAGCCTCCGTGGAGGATGTTCTGACCTATGTTTACCCCCAGATGATCACGGATTACCCTGAGGTGGCGAGCCGTCAGAAAGCCTACTTGGCTTACGTGGCAGACAACTTCGGCCTGACCGATCTCAACGCCCGTGAGCTCAAGAAGCTCAAAGCCGCTATGGCTGTTGAGGACCGGAATCAGACCCTGAAAGCCGAGCAGCAAACCACCTACGGCTACGCGTATACACCCACCATGATCGCCGTGGCTCACCTGGTCTCCGAGCGTGCCCGCATCAGCTGGACTTCCTATGTCCACACCTCTTCGGTTATCGCTCTGTCCGCGGTCGGGTACCAGGCCGAGCAGTTCGACGGCTTCAGGGACAACACAGACATTCCCCGAATCATGGCGGGTATCATGGGGGTCAAGCTCTCCTCCTTTGATGCCGTTCCGTCCAAGGCCCTTCTGGGAAAAACCGTCGGTCCCAACGAGAAGTATTCCAAAATTCCCTACGGCCACACCGAGAACGTTGCCGGGAAAAACTAAGGAACACCAAAAGGATACGTTGATCTGAAAATCAACTTCCGGTGGCCAGGGGATTTTTTTAACACTCCTCTGGCCCATCTTTTTATGATAAATCGCATCCTCATTCAGCGTCGTTTACAAAAAAAAATCTGGGTCTTGATCATCGTTTGGGCCGGGACCTGCAAAGTGCAGATTCGTAGGGTGCACTCCGTGCACCAAAATCAAAGCCCATCATGCCTCGAACACCTCGGTGAAATCAAAACCTTGGGTGCCCCGGACACGGTGCACAGAGTGCACCCTACGGGCTGGCGGCCTTTTGGGACGGTGTCATCCATAACACCCTGGTGGTCCAAACGATGACCAAGGCCAAAATCTGTTTGGCAACCTTTTTAATAGGTTGGTCCCCGGCAGAGCCGCCGGAGGCAATTTAAATTGTTTGATTTTACAGTTGCTAAGCACCGACACCCCTGATGACAGGAGGGCGGCTACGGAGACACCATGGGAGACGTGAAAAAAAACATGGAATGGGTTTTCCTTTTCATCATCCTGGCGGTGGTGTGCCTGGTGGGGCAGCGCTGGTTGCACGCCGGGGAGGAGGGCAACGTCCATGAAGTGCCCGGTACGGTCATTTCCGTGGAAAACGACGAGATCCTCCGGGCCGGGGCCGGGGCCGTCGGGGTGCAGGCCGCCACCGTGGTGATTGTTGACGGAAAGTGGAAAGGCATGCAGGTCAGGGCGATCAACCATCTGAACGGACAGCTGGACATGGATGAAATCTATGTGCCGGGGGACCGGATCCTCCTTGCCGTGCAGGAGGTGGAAGGGGAGATCACCGATGCCAAGGCCATCAACATGTATCGCCAGCACTGGGAGCTGGCTCTTTTTGCGGTTTTTGCCGCGGCCCTGGTGGTCTATTCGCGGCTCATCGGTGTAAAGGCCCTGCTTTCGTTTCTGGGGGCCCTAGGGGTGTTGTGGTGTTATTACATTCCCAACCTTCTGGAGGGGGCCGCGCCTCTCCCCTTGAGCCTTGCGGTGCTGGTGCTGCTCTCCATGGTGATCATCTTCACCGTGTCCGGCTTTACGCGCCAGGGGGTCTCGGCATTTTTGGGGACCGTCTGCGGCCTGGGCGTGACCCTCGGGTTGACCCTTTTTTTCGGGGCCAGGCTCCATCTGGGGGGGATGACCACTCCCTTTTCCACCCTGTTGCTTGTCCAGGGCGGGTACGGGTTGAACATGCAGCATATTTTCTATTCAGCCGTGCTCCTGGGAGCCTCCGGAGCGGCCATGGACATTGCCATGGACGTCAGCGTGTCCATGGGCGAAGTTAAGACCAAACGGCCCGATATCGGGGTGCGTGAGCTCATCGCCTCCGGGTTCAATGTCGGGCGGATGGTCATCGGCACCATGGCAACGACCCTGCTTCTGGCCTACTCGGGGGGGTACCTCACCATGCTCATGGTGTTTGTCTCCCAGGGCACCAGCTTTACCCGCATCGTCAACATGAAGCTTGTGGCCGCTGAAATATTCAGGATTTTAATTGGCAGCATCGGCCTGGTCATGGTGGCGCCTGTCACCGCTGTTATCGCCGGTGTGCTGCTGAATGCAAGCTGGGAAGCCTGGGGCGTGCGTCAGCCGGCGGAAAAGTAAGTGTGCGGTGATTGCCGTCGGCACACCGGACAAAAAACGGAGAAAGACCTTTTTTTAAGGCCTTTCTCCGTTTTTTGTTTTGATTCGTAACCCCACGTAAGATCCGGGGTAACGATTCAGCCCGTCTCCTGCAGAGATGGCACACCTCGCCGCCGTAGGCAGCCCGGTTAAAGATGCCTCCGGCGGCCCTGCCGGGGGCCAAACTTTTGAAAAGTTTGATAAACAGGTTTAAAAAACAGACTCGGCTTAATCTGAATTAATGGCGAATGTGATTTTCCCTGAGGAACGAAGGGGAAAGCGCATTCGCAACCAGCTTTCAAGGTGGCACACCTTGCCGCCGGAGGCAGTTTTTTTGACTCCGAAGAGGTCTTTCAAGAATCACATCCCGTTTCCGGCAGGGACTATTTTACAGAAGCAAGATACGTTTCAAAGGCTTCGAGGCCTGAGCCACCGTCTGCTGTCTGGACGCCCTTCAACCAGGTTTTGTAGACCTCGGGGTGTTTTTTCACCCAGGCAAGGCCGGCATCCACCGGTTTCAAATTCTCGTTGTCGTGGAGCATGGTCATGATCTGGTTCATCATCGATACGGGGAATTTGAAATTTTTAATGAAGGTACAGACGTTTGGGTTCTCTTTATCAAAACCGTTTCTGATATTTGTGAAGACAACGGCGGTGCCGTCATTTTTACCAAAGGTCTCAGGAGTTGAACCCGTTAGGTATTTCATATCGATGATTTCGTTCATGTGATGGGGGGCCCATCCAAGAAAAACAACCCACTTCTTCTCCCTGGAAAACGATTGGACCTGAGACAGCATGCCGGCTTCGCTTGAAGGAACAATTTCGAATTTCCCAAGGCCGAACATATTTTTATCGATCATATCCTGAATGACCGCGTTCCCGTCATTTCCCTCTTCAATGCCGTAAATCTTCCAGCCAAGTTTTTCTCCGTACTTTACAATATCCGAAAAATCCTTCAGCCCTCCGTCAACCACATAGGACGGGGCGGCGAGGGTGTATTTCGCGCCGGGCATATTGGCCACGTATTTTACGACATGCCCCCTGCTGAAATACTTGTTGGCAATTGTTTTCATGGAGGGCATCCAGTTGCCGAGAAAAACATCCGCTTCGTTTATCTCCAGGGCCTTGTATGCAATGGGGACAGAAACCATCGTGTTTTCAGCTTCATATCCCAGGCTTTCGCATATTTTTACTCCAAGTTCGGTTTTGACGGTTACTCCGGTCCAGCTGACGCTGACAAAGCGGACCTCTTTTTTCGCCATGGCTGAACCTGCAGATACAAAAGAAAAAATCATCAGAAAAAGAACAGCGAGTCTACATTGATGCGGCCTTAACATTAATATCTCCTAATATTTTGTTTACGATATGCTGTTCAATTGAGATTTCTTAAACAGCGCAATAGGGGCAGGCCGTCATTCATAATACAGCCTGTTTGTCATATTTTTGTGCTGCTAATAAGGGCTGTCGCAAAAAATAAATGTACAATTTTTACGAAAGATGCCGCTGGGATTTGACCCGAGGAAACCGCCTACGCCCATGTCAATGCGTCACTATCCAACCAACGCCAATGGGGGCCTTGATCATCGTTAAGGCCACCTTCCCGTATATCGCACCACCCGCATCATGAAGCCCGGCAGTATCCCATAACCAACATGGGTTCCCGCCTTCGCGGGAAAGACGGTACAGAGTGTGATGCCCTTCGCACCTCCTCGTCTTCCCCGGCTGCCCGGGAAAAGGGGCTGGTTGTAGCGTTTTGCTGGCCGGCACTTGCCACCTTTCGTATCGTCAAGTGACCGGAGACCCATGCCCGGAATTACATGTTCCGTCTGTAGTATGGCGACCAAAGGTAATTCGCGGTTTTTATGGTCCTGACCGAAACGATGACTAAGGCCCCAATGGGCTATGGCGCGACAAGCGATCCGTCTTCGCCGTGACATGGGGAAAGGCGCATTCGCAACCTGCTTTCAAGGTGGCTCACCTTGCCGCCGGAGGCTTTTTTTCTTGAAGCCTTAGTTACCAAACCAGTTGACGGGTTTGGTGTTGAAATTCTGGAAGACATGTTTCAATTCGCAATACTCTTCAAGGCCGGTCATGCCGAGTTCCCTTCCCATTCCCGACTGCTTGTAGCCACCCCATGGGGCTTGTGCAAAATAGACATTGAAGTCGTTTACCCAGACGGTGCCGAACCTCAACTTCCTGGACATTCGTTCTATTCTTGCCGGGTCGTTGGTCCAGAATCCTGCTGACAGTCCGTGGTCGGTATCATTTGCAAGCCTCAGTGCCTCTTCTTCGCCCTCAAATTTTTCAACCGTAATAACCGGCCCGAAACTCTCTTCCCGGATGATTCTCATCTGTGATGTACAGCCAGTAAAAAGAGTGGGGAGGTAGAAAAATCCGTTTTCAAGTTCAGGGGCTTCTGGTCGTCGTCCTCCAAGGACAAGGGTTGCTCCCTCCTTCTTCGCCAGGTCGACGTAGTCTTCTATCTTGGATCTGTGTTCCTCGGAGATGAGGGGGCCCATCTGGGTATTGGCATCAAAGCCGTTGCCGAGTTGAATTTTTTCCATTCGTTTTTGAAGCTCGGAAACAAACCGGTCGTGGATGGAAGCCTCAACCATCAGTCGCGCACCCGCAGAGCAGATTTGACCGGCATGGAAGAAGACGGCATTCATGGCAAAATCGAGGGCTGTGTCGAAGTCTGCATCTGAAAAGACAATATTGGGATTTTTGCCCCCAAGCTCCAGTGCAATTTTTTTAACATTTGAGCTTGCGGCCTGAATGATCTTTTTCCCTGTCTCTATCCCCCCGGTAAACGAGATGAGGTCAACATCAGGGGACTCCGCAAGCTCGGAGCCGACACCCTCTCCCGGACCAAGGACAAGGTTTACAACCCCGGGGGGAAAACCGGCTTCTTCGGCAAGCTCGGTGATTTTCACTGTGGTAAGAGGTGTGATCTCACTTGGTTTCATGACGATGGTACACCCTGCCGCAAGGGCAGGCGCCATTTTCCATGACGCCTGAAGAAGGGGGTAGTTCCATGGAGAGATCTGGCCGCAGACGCCGACAGGCTCCCGAACCACCACACTGGATGTGTCAGGGATCGGCGAATCAATGATGTCCCCCCGGTTCTCGTCGGCAAGAGACGCATAGTATTTGAAGACATCGGCGATTCCATCCATGTCCCACCGACTCTCCTCGACCGTTTTACCTGTATCGAGACTCTCAAGTATGGCGAGTTCTTCATGGTCTCTCAGGATAAGATCACGAATTTTGGATAGAAAGCGGCCTCTTTCACTGCCTGTGAGGGTGGGCCATACCCCGAAATCAAACGCTTGTCTTGCCGCTGCGATGGCTTTTTTACTGTCCGAAGCATTCCCTTCGGCAACAACTGCAATCCCCTCTGAATTATAAGGGTTTATGATTTTGCGGGTTCTCCCGGAGAGCGAATCGACCCATTCCCCATTGATAAACATCTTTTTATTCAGCAAAACACACCTCTCCCTGTTATTTGTGCCTGTACCATGGCGTTTTGGAGGGTGCCTCCGGCTTTTTCCCGAGGATCAAGTCGGCCGCTTTTTCCGCGATCATCATGACAGGGGCATAGATATTCCCATTGGTGACAAAGGGCATGACCGATGCGTCAACCACCCTCAGGTTTTCGACGCCGTGGACCTTGAGCTCCGCATCCACAACGGCCATGTCATCGTAGCCCATTTTGCAGGTACAGCTTGGGTGGTATGCGCTCTCCCCCTCACGTTTCACAAAGTCGAGAATCTCTTCATCACTTTGAGCCTCGGCACCGGGGGCCAGTTCTTTTCCCCGTAATTCGTCAAAGCCGGGCTGACCGATGATCTCCCTCGATTTTTTAATGGCCTCGACCCACTCTTTTTGCTCTTGCTCTGTGGAAAGATAGTTAAACAAGATGGAGGGGTACTCTTTCGGATCTTTCGATTTGATCTTGACATGACCCCGTACATCCGAGTTCATGGGGCCGACATGGAGCTGGAATCCATGACCTTCCAGGGGAGCGGAGCCGTCATATCGGATAGCGATGGGGAGAAAATGGAACTGAAGGTTCGGATAGGCCACCTCATCATTTCCCCGGATGAAACCCCCTGCCTCAAAGTGGTTGGTTGCCGCAGCGCCTTTTCTTTGAAACAGCCACTGGGCACCGATACGGGGCTGCCTGTACCACTTCAGGGCAGGAAACATGCTGACAGGTTTTTTACACGCATACTGGACATACAGTTCAAGGTGATCCTGGAGGTTCTCACCGACCCCTTTAAGATCCTTTACCACATCTATCCCAAGGGATTTCAGATGATTTCCGTCACCGATTCCCGAAAGCTGTAGGAGTTGCGGGGAGTTTATTGCGCCTCCGCAGCATATGATTTCGCTGCCGTAGACCGTCACTCTCTTTTTTCCCTTGTGAAGATACTCCACGCCAACAGCTTTTTTACCCTCAAAGAGAATTTTTGTTGCGTGGGCATGGCACTGGATCTTGAGGTTTTTTCTCTTCTTTTTTACGGGGTGGATATAGGCTCTGGCGGCGTTGTGTCTGCGACCCATGTGGATGTTCTGGTCAAATTTTGAAAACCCTTCCTGCTGATATCCGTTGACATCTTCCGTCAACGGGTAGCCTGCTTCCTGAACCGCCTTGAAAAACGCCCTGAAAAGGGGATTGTCACATTCCGGGGTTGTTATTTTTAAAGGACCCGCGGCCCCGTGGTACGCGTTGGCACCCGTAAGGCGTGTTTCATACTTTTTAAAGTAAGGAAGGCAGTGTGCATAGTCCCAGGCTTCAAGCCCTTTCTCCTGTGACCATTTTTCATAATCCAAGGCATTGCCGCGAATATAGATCATGCCGTTTATACAGCTTGAACCGCCCAGAACCTTCCCCCGAGGCTGATACACCCGCCTGTTTTTCATGTGGGGCTCGGGGTCGGACTCGTAATACCAGTTGTAAAATCTGCTTTTAAGGGGATAGGTGAGTGCTGCAGGCATGTGAATTCTGAAATCCCACCTGTAATCCGGTCTTCCGGCTTCAAGCACAAGCACTTTATTTGACGCATCGGCGCTGAGTCGGTTGGCAAGGACACTGCCGGCAGAACCACCGCCAACTATAACGTAATCGTATTTTTCAATGGTCATAAATCCTCCAGAATAATAATATCAACCGGCCGTAATCAGCCTGACCTTATTCCTCTACGGTGAGAAACCGAATTTCTTTACCCAACGGCTCACCATGTTTATCGTTGATGCATTTTCGTAAAAGGGAGTAGTGATACCCGATATAGGAAAGGGCCTTCATAATCTCACCGTTTTTGATCTCCCTTGCGGTATCTCTCCAGTTGTTGACGGTTAATTTCCTGTAGTGCTCCTCTTCGTAAAGGGCATAGTCGTAGGATGAAAACCCAAGCTGGATCGCCTGCATGATCCATACAAAAAGGGGGTTTTTTGACATCTGTGCCAGAAGCGTGTTGAGCTCCCTGTCTGTCTCCCCTATATGATCCATGTTTACGTCCTCAGCTGAAACCAGCGACGTAAACTCCAGGCTTTTTTCATAAAGCAGGTTTTTTTCTTCGGTGCTTCCCTGTGCAATGGCGAGCATTGTGATGGTCTTGTCGATGCTCTCCCGGAATACGATGAGCTGTTCAGGATCTATTTGTTTCTGCTTTAAGAAAAGGGCCAGCGATGCGCTCGCATTTGCCACATCCGCCTCTTTAACAAAGGCGCCGCCTTTTGACCCTTTCTTTACTTCAACAAGGTCTTTTTGTTTGAGAATACGAAGTGCTTCTCTTATAACGCCGCGGCCTGTTCCGAAATGAACCTGAAGTTCCCTTTCACTCGGAAGCTTGTCTCCGGGACGGAATGCGCCACCCATGATGGCGGCTTCAATCTGAAGAGAGACATCTTCAACAGCTCTGCCGGGCTGTGCCGGTTTAAAGACCGGTTTATCTGCCATATCCTGATTTTTCTGCAATGGTACTACCATAGTTTTTACTATATCCATCGAATTTGCCAGATTAACTATCTGTATTTGCTCAGTTAAAAAAGTGAACATTATTTTTGGTATGGCCAATACTCACATTCAATCCGGGAGATGTCAATGGATTTTATCCTGTGTTGAGTGTTTGTGATTTGCTTATTTGTAATTAAAGTGAATCATATCAAGCGGAAAGAAAGACCATGTATGCGATGGGTTTGGTAGGAACATACGTTGCATTGGGCGTACCATTTGGGCCGGGTCAGGAAAGAAAGGCGGGGGATGATTTGTAAGGGGTAGGGTTTACAGATAAAAACACATACCCGTGGGCGGGAAAAGTTGCTTAGGATTTTGCCTGCGCGAACCCACGTGGGGGGGAGGGGAGTAGCTACGGCACGTGGACACTGTCCGCTAACCCGGATATTTTATGGGGAAATGACTTGTTTGAACGGAATGATCGTTATTGCAGTGGGTTGTTGCGGGGGGCACCTGTTGCCTCGTAACCGAAACGCTTTTGCTGCGTTTTTTTGCATAAAAGCGATTCGGCGGAGGCAATGGAATCAGGTCTGGTTAGAATAACCGGTTATCGTCGGCGCTGTTGATGAAGCAGCTCGATGAAGAGGATGAGGGGCTCTCCATGGGGGCTGCAGGTTCCTCGGGCGTGGTCTCTTTCAGGGTGGTTATGACCAGCCCATTGTATTTCTCGGCCAGGGCCCCGTGCAGCGTTCCGTCCTTTACAAAGGCCGAGGTCTGCTCGGCGCTGCTTTTCGTGCTGTAGGAGGCAACGGCTTTGGGGGCTTCGGGGTTGCTGATGTCAAAGGCGGTGAGTCCGCCTTCCCCTGCGGTGGCAAAGGCTATCTGGTTTTCGATGTCCAGGTGGTTGTAGGTGCCGGTATCCGGGGGCGGGATGAGGGCCACGGTTCCGGGAATGGCAAGGGGATTGGTCACGTCTTCGATGATGATGCCCCGGCTCTGGTCCGCGATGAGGGCATAGATCCTGCCACCCTGGGCAAAGACGGCCACGGCCACGGCGGTTCCGGGGGTGTCTTTTTCCGCCACAACGGCAGGGGATTCAGGGTTGGCGATGTCCACGATTTTAAGGCCCCGTTCGTCTGCAAAATAGGCATGGGTGCCGAGGGTGGCGACGTCTTTCGCCGCGCCCGGTGTAAACCCTGCGGTGGTTGCGGCCCTGGGGGATCCGGGGGTTGCCGGGGTGGTGATATCGATGACCAGGTACGGCTGGCTGGCTCCGTTGGCCACGCAGGCGTACGTTTTGGCCCCTGAGGCAAAGGTCGCCACGGCCGTGGCGGTGTCGGAGGTGCTTGTGGTGGAAAACAGCACGGGGGCGGATTTGGTGGACACGTCCACAAGGGTCAGCCCCCTGGTGCCGTCTGCGATGCAGGCGACGTTTCCGGATACGGCGATATCGTACGCGGGGCCTCCATTTTCGTAAAAGCCTTTCAGGAGAAGGGAAGAGGGCTCGGCGGCGTTAAAAATGAAGAGACCGCTGTCGCCGTCCAGGAGATAGACATGGTCGGCTTCATGCCAGACCGCGTCTCCGCTTACCGGGGAAGGAACGGTCTGGGTGTGGGCCGGGGCGGACGGGGTGGCCACATCGATTTTCTGCAGGCCGTTTTCGGCAGCGGCCATGAAGGCGTCATCCCCAACAAGGTCCACGCTGTAAGACCCCCGGGTGTGTGTGTCGTAGGAGCCGATAATCGGGTAGTCAAGGACCTCACCATCCACGGGAGTGGCCGAAAAGTCGATGACCTGAAGGCCTTTGTCCCCGTCTGCAAGAAATCCGGTGAGGTTTGAGACCGTGATCCCCGTGGCATCCCCCGGGCTGAGGCTCCGCCCTGTGTTGACGATGGGGCTGTCTCCGAGGGTGGCTCCGGGGACAAGGACCTTGAGCTTGGACGCCACGGAGTATTCGGCGTAGGCATCCATGGCCGTGACGTAGGCGTAGAAGCGCCCGTCCGGAGCTTCGGCTGCAAAGAGTCCTGTGACCAGGGCGATGGAGCCGTACAGGAGGTTGCTTCGCATGTCTTTGGACACAGGGGCGGCGATGACCTTGGGGTCGGTGACATCAAAGACCCGCATGCCGTAGTAATAGTCGAGGACCAGGGCATAGGTCCTGCTGTCGTAGCGGCAGGCCGCGGCATTGGTGTAGCCGCCGGTGGTTTTGTAAGTGCCGTTGATGTCGGGCTGCTTGTATCCGGAGATCCGGTCGGCGGTCTGGGTTGTCAGGGGCTCTTCCACGGGGGCATCCGGATCGGTGACGTTGATGACCCGCATGCCGAAGTTCATGTCCGCAAGGAAAATAAAGCCGTCATAATACCCGAGGCCCCTGGCGTCGATCTCCGGCACGGCCTGGGTCTGCGTTTCAGAAATGAGCCGCGAGCCCGGGTTGCCCGGGGCCTGGCTCAGGGTCCCCCTGGGGACCGACGCCGCAGCTGACGGCGCTCCGGTAAGCCCCGACAGGTCGTAGATGAGCAGGCCGCTCTTTCCGGCGGCGACATACAAGGTCTCTGCTCCGGGGGTTGAGTCGTAGTGAATATCGTGGATGACGGTGCTCGTTTCCACACGGAAGGCACTGACCGGGGCCATGGTGTCGCTTGTGAGGATGGAGACGGTATCCCCCACAGACCATATGACAAGGGGCTCGGTGTAGTTCACGTGGGCCCCGGAGTCCACGGCATTGGGCGATGGGTTCAGAAAGGAGGCCACAGGGGTGTAGGGCCATCTGGCGATGGCGCTCAACGAGGTGGTCGCGTCGGCATTGACTGTAACAGCGCAGAGGACGACCAGGGCGAGGAGGCAGTGTTTTAAGCTCATGAAGAATTCCTCCGTGCAGGAACGGGTTCTTGGTGTGTATGGCGTTGAAATCGTCTTGACCGAAAACACATGGGTTAAAAGGCCACCGTGGCTGAAACGCCCAAGGCCTCCTCGTCACCGAGCCGTGATTCAACGGTAAGGGAGATGGCTCCGGGCAGCTGCACGGATGCACCGACAACAAAGCCGACGTTTTTTGTCCAGGTAATGTCGTCTTCGTAGTCGATATACCCCTGGGGGTACCAGTAACTCTGGATGGTTTTATTGATGTAGTGCTCGTTGCCGGTGATGCTTGAGATCCTGGCCCCGGCATAGGGGTGCACGCGCCCGAAGTCGGCTGCGAGGACGATGGCGAGCTGAATTTCGTCCAAGGTGGCGGAGTAAAACGTGCCGTTTTCGCTTAAGCTGTCGTCTTCAAAGTCAAACCGGCGGTATGTGATATCCATGCCGAGGGTAAGGGGGACGGTGCCTCTGAAGGTCCCCTTGTGCAACAGCACCGTGGTACCGATGCCATAGTAAAGATCTGAGTCCGACTCGAAATCACTGCTGGTTTCAAATCCGAAGTTGACGGTGGTGTCGGTGTGGATGAAGGTCAGCTCGGTGTCACAGACGCCGGTGAGGGCATAGAGGGTCCAGGCGTCGGTCAACACGGCCCCGATGCGTGTGCCCATGCAGGTGAAGGTGCTTTCTGAGGCGCGGACCTGTTCATAGTGCCTTACCTCTTCGGTGGACGACCTGGGGTCGTCCCACCGAACGCGTCGTTGCTGGTCGTCCAGGCTGTTGTCCTGGCTGTCGTACTCTGCTGAGATAAACAGGGTCCGGGAGCCCGGGGTTTTAAACAGCCTGTCGTTCCACAGGGCCGGATCTCCGATGTTTCCCACGGGTGCGCACCGCCCCGAGGCTGCGTGCAGAAAAAGAAGCAACAGGGTGGCAGTCAAGAGTGTTCGTGTGTGCCGTATTCCCATCATATTTTTGCTTGACCTTTCACCTTCAGTCCATCATTAGCCCTTTGTATCTCCACCTCAAGCCGGAAAAATTCGGCGCCGGGTTTTTCTTTCAGGGCGATGCCGTGCAGGGTGGTGTTGGAGCCAAAGACGATGGGCACGGACTTCAGAAAGCCCATGTACCTGTTTTCCGTTAAGGTGCCGTTGACACAGATGCCCCATCGGTCCTCCACGAGTGCCTTGTAGGCCAGGGTGTTGCCGTCGGGGCTGAAGCAGGGCGGGCCGACATCCTCAAAGGGTGCCTGCTCCGTGCCGTTGACCACCATGGTCCGGTTTTCCCCCCGGGTTGCCACATAGGCGATGGTTGACGAGTCCGGGCTGAACTCCGGGCGCTTGACCTCGTCGTAGGGTTGGCCTTCGACGCCGTCTTTGACGATGAACCATCGGTTGCTTTTCATGGCCCTGTATGCCAGGTGCCTGCCGTCCGGGCTGAAGACGGGCATGCCCACGGAGTCGTATTTTTTCCCTTTTTTCCCATTGACCACCACAACGGGTTTGTTTTTCCTGATGCCGACGTATGCCAGCCTGGACGAATCGGCATTGGAGATGGTGGGGCCGAGCACATCGAATTTCGGGCCCGCTTTGCCGTCTGAGATCACCACCCATTTTTTCCCTTTTTGTGCGGAGTAGGAGAGATGGGCGGAATCGGGGCTGAAAAGGGGCGCACTTACGGTGCGGTATGGCTCGTGTTCCTTGCCGTCCTCAACGATGAGGAGCATGTTGTCGGCCTGGGCCACACAGGCCAGGTGGTTGGAATCGGGGCTCCATGTGATGGCGCTGATGTTTTCGTAGGCCTTGCCTTCCGTGCCGTCGCAGACAAGGATCCACTGTTTTTTTTTCAGGGCCGCAAAGGCAAAGTGGGTGGAATCCGGGCTGAAGGCGGGCTCTTTGACGCCGTCGTAGGGACCGTGTTTTTTGCCCCCCACCACGGCAAACCATTCTTTGTTGTTGGCAGCCAGGATGGCTGTCTTTTTCGAATCGGGGCTGAACAGAGGCTGGCCGTTCACAAAATCGAAGCGTTCCCCGATTTTGCCGTCCACCATGGCTGCCTGTTTTTTCCCTTCCTGGATCCGGCAGGCCCAGGAGGTTCCGTCCGGGCTGAAGGTGAGGTCCGTGGCCCCGTCAAGGCCCGGGCTTTTTATTCCGTCCACAACGGTGAAGGCTTTGTTGTTTTCATAGACAATATAGGCCACGCGGTCTGTATGCAGGCTGAAGATCGGGGTGCCTTTGGCGATGGCCTCCACGTCCGGGCCTTTTTTGCCGTCAACGTGAACCGCCATTTTATCGTTGATCCTGGTGGCATAGGCCAGGTGATCGGCGTCCGGCAGGTTGACCCGGATTCCGTAGACTTTGGCCCCGGCAGGGACTTTTCCCAAAGAGACGGGGGTCTCTTTGAGCCTGACTTCCTGAAGCAGGGGGGGGGACGATCCGTCCTCCGTGCCGAAGGCGGTATTGCCCGCGGGCAGGAGCAGGAGCATGGGCAGCACAAACGCAGATGCCCGGAACCATGACGACTTATTCCGGAATTTCATGGGACGGTATGTCACTTTCTTCATGCGTCTCCTTTTTTCTCTTTTTAAACGGATTGAGTTTCCCAACCAGGTGTTTGACGGTCTCCAGCTGGTGGTGAAGGAGCTCCATCTGGACCTCAAGGGGCATCTCGATGGAGAACCCGGCCATGTAGATGGCAGCTTCCTGCTCGTAATCGAGGCCCGCATAGTGGTTGCCCATTTTGGTGAAATCGGTGGAGTTGAGGTTGGTGCTTTCGTTGTTGGCCAGCTTCAACTCGTCGGAGAGGAGAAGGCCAAGGGTCAGGTTGAGTTTGATCCCCTTGTCGAGCTTCAGCCCCACACCGGCTCCGTAGAGGGTGGCATCGGGGAGGAAATAGAGGGCGTCCATCTGGTCCTCGTTCAATGAGGTGGGGCGTCGCTCGTAGCCCAGGCGAAAGGCCAGGTTGTCGGTGGCCTGGTATTCCAGGGCGGCGCTCCAGTGCCAGGTGTCCTTCATGTTCCGGTCCACGACATAGTCGTTGTCGCCGTGGGCGTAGCCCAGGAGCTTTGCGATTCGCAGGATTTGGATCCGCTGGTCGAAGGTGAACCGGTCCTCCTCCACCACGGACCAGTTGGCCCAGTGGAGGTCTGCCAGGATTTTGAGGCGGCTGAAGGGCTTGACCATGATGCCGGTCTGGACCCTCATGGGGAAGGTCTGGGTGGAGGTGACGGTGCCTGTTTGCTCCTCCACCGGGATAAAGGGGAGATCCAGCATGCCCGCACCCTGCATGGTCATCTCGGTTTTCCCGTTCCACTCCACATGGCGCTGGAACTGCTCGCTGTAGGTCCAGGTGTACTCTCCGGTGAGCTCGGCCACCGATTCGCTCTGGTAGCAGATGCCGAAGGAGAACCACTCCTTGGGTCGCCAGAGGAGCCCCAGGTTGAAGGAGGGGACGAAATCGTCGCGCAGTTCGTCCAGTTGCAGGCTCAGGACATGCTCATAGGGTCCCAGGCCGCCCCCCAGCCAGGGCGGGGGCAGGGTCTGTTCGGAGACCACGGGGATCTCCAGGTCCTGGGTGGCATCGCCGATGACGCGGGTCATGGCCACCAGCTCGTTGGGGGTCCGCAGGTCGACTTCCACCCCCATGGCACGCTGGGCAAATCCCACGGAGACCCCCACGGACAGGGTGTTGGACAGCCTCAGGGAGGCCGACGGGGCGGCATAGACCAGGTGCTGGGTGTAGACGGACTTGGCGCTGAACCGGTAGGGGTCGTCCTCGTCGCCGTGGACAAACCCGGCGCCGTAGGGGACATAGTTGGCAATGCCAAAGGTCCAGGGGCTGTTTTTCTTTCGTGTGGCGATGCCGAGGTTGGGGCTGGGCATCACGGGGACCTCCACGGGGCCGACAAAGGGGATGTACATCTGGTTGGCCGAGTTGGTCCCTTCGGCGCCGTCTAAGGGGTCGGGGCCGGCGTGGTCGCTGTTGGGGTCCGTCTCCTTGGAGTAGGTGTCCGGCCATTTGTCGGGGTCCGGCCCCCACTGGCCGCTCATGAGCCCCGGCCAATCGGGATCGGAGTTGAACCGGCCGGTTCGCTCGATATTGGCCAGCACCAGGCTGTTGCCGAAGGTTTTCCCCTCCGGGAGGAGGGAGAGCCCGGCCGGGTTGTAGTGGATGGACATGATGCCGGGGGGATCGGCGGTGACGGTGTTGGCAAGGGAGAGGGCCAGGGCGTCAGTGGCCACTTGCTCATTGAACACGGCCCGGGACGGGGGAGGGGAGGCAAAGACAAAAACCATGACGCAGACCAGGTACGCGGCACATCGCCATGGCGCTGCCATCATGAACTCCGTCTTCGGTGAGGGTCGTTTTTTGCTGTTACATAACAAGACAGTTATTCCTCCGCGCCTTAAGGGGGATGCCTATAGATCGAACTCAAAGGGGACTCTCACCAGGACAGAAAAATCCGGGTCGTTGTTGGTCAGGCCGAAATTGAGCTTGACGTTGACCGATCGCCTGGGTGAAAGGTTCCATCCGGTACCGACGCTGAAGGTGGACGACATGGTCGCCTCGGACCGGGTGTCGTCAATGCCTACCCAGTCGTAGTGTGTCTTCATGGAGTAGCTGTACTGGTAGCTTAAGTTGAGGGAGACCTTGTAGGAGAGCGAGTAACCGATACCCATGCTCAGGGAGTAGGTGTCCCCCGGCTGCACTTCGCTTAAGTAGACCCCGGCCTCGCCCTGGGTCCCGGTTTTGTAGTTGAGGCCCGTGATGTCGAAGCCGTGCTGGTAAAGGAGGCTCCCAAAGGCCACCAGGGGGTCGATGGGCTTGCTCAGGCTCAATCCGGCAGAGACGGCGTAGCCCCCTGAACCCGTGGAGATCTCTGTGGCGCTGTCTATTTTGTAGGGGCTTCTGCCCGTGGGGACGATAAGGGAGCCGCTGAGGATCTTTGAGGTGGTGCCCCCCCCGGCTTTGACCGGTTGCCACTGGGCGCTGAAGGAGACATCCCCCAGGTCGGTGACGTCCTTGGCAGAGGCGCTGCTCGAGCTGTTTTTTTTGTACACAAAGGGGACGTTCATGCTCAGGGTGAGGTTGTCTTTGTGGGGGTATTCCACGAGAACGGCGTTTGTGATGCTGTGCATGGCGTTGTGCTCAACCCTTGAGGCCTCGACGATGGCGTCGTAGGTGTAGCCGGTGTACCTGAAGCTGTACTCCAGCCCCAACGCCCCTTCCCTCATCAGGGTGTAGGCCCTGCCCGCTGCGGAGAGGACGTCTTCCGTGGACCCTTTTTTCTCTTCCTCCGTGGTCTGGAGTTCCTTTCGAATATCGTTTTCTTTCTCCATCTGGGACAATCTCTCTTCAAGGACCTGCAGCTTCTCTTTGAGCTGCTGCACCTCTTGGGACTCGTCGCACAGGGCGACGGAAGAGAAGAGCACCGCGAAAACCAGGAGGGGGAGTATGTGTAAGCGCCTCGTCAATAGAATCTCCTTCGTCAGTGGCAAAATCAATGGGGCCCTGGGCACAGGGCCGACCAGGTCTGGGGTGTGTTCGTCACGGCTTGTAACGCTGTGACGGTCCGACATAAAAATCCGTTTCGAGTTCTTTGGGGATATCAAAGGGCGTTTCCAGATCGAATATGAGGCTTTTTTGCATGTCCTGATCAATGAATCGCATGTCTTCCGGTTTAAGGCGCAGGCCGGAGACCGCGCACCCTCTGTCCGGGAAGATTTTGAAAAGGATGCTCTTGTACCACATGTCCGTGAACTGGCTGATGGTGTAGCTGCCGTTGCCGCGCCAGGGGTCCGCCACGAGGACGTGGTCCTTGTGCACCCCTTTGAGGACGACAAAGTGGCGGTATCCGAAGAGTTCCAGGGGGACGATGCAGGGCCAGTTATCGGCGTCCCTGATGTCTTCGAGTTCGGCGTTGAAGCCGCCGGATTCATAGCCCAGGGCACTGACGAACTGCTGCATGTCCCAGAGGGAGAAGGCCCGGAGCCGCTTGATCTGCTCCATGTCTCCGAACTTCATGAGCCCGTTGATGATCTGGGTTTCCGAGAGGTTTTCTCCCAGGCAATAATTGAGGAGGGTGCCGAGGGCGGCGGACCCGCAGCTGTAATCGTGTTCCTGCTTGACGATGTTTTCGAAAAGAGATTCCGAAAGGGGGGAGACCTCCTGGCGAACCCTGAACTGGTGCTCGTTTCCCACCGCTAGGTTCAGCTCGCCTTCCGGGAGGTCCTTTTGGGGATGGAACCCGGCGAAAAAACAGATGCAGAGGATGATACCCAGGGCAGCGTGCATGAATGAATTCCTTTTTTTCGTTGCGGTGCAGACCGTGCCATGCGGTTGTGTGCGTTGTAAGGTCTGCAGTGAACATCAGTTTTGTAGCTAAAACAAAGTTGCGTAGCAGCCGACACCCCTTCGCTACCGATGTCGTTCAGGTGCCGTGTGGCCGACATTCCGAGACAGGCCTGACCACTTCTTGGGTAAAAACGCAGGGTGTCTTTATGGTGCTCTTTCTTGACAGGGTCGGTGGGTTTCTCTACCGTGCCTTAGCCCTTAGCCCTTAGCCCTTAGCCCTTAGCCCTTAGCCCTTTTATGGCTTGTCCCACCACTGTCCCGGCGTCAGGGACTGTTCGTCAAACCCCGCCACCACCTGAATCCCCTGCTGGGGGCCTTCCATGTTGATGATAAAGTAGAGGCCCATGTCTTTGTCGGCGTAGCCTTCGGAGTTAAAGGCAAAGGTCGTCGAAGGAGTAGGATCCCCCGGGGTTGACGGCTCCGTCACAAGGGACCGGCTGGTGTCCATGGCTTCCCAGCTTCCTCCCACAAGGGCGTTGTTGTAGGTGCCGGAGTAGCTGTTGAAGGTGGCCGTCAGGTCTCCTTGCAGCCGGTTGCTTCCGATGACCACGCGCTGGAGGTCATTGGTTGTGCCGTCAAAATCAGCCATGAACACTAGGCCGTCGATGTCCATGTCGTCGCTTGTTGAGTTGCCGATGGAGACCTGGGACCACTGCTGGTCCCAGCCGGTGGTGCCGTTTTTTTCGTAGTAACCGGCGGAAAAAGCATTCACGGTGGTGTACGTTTCGATATGGATATCGAGAAACATCCGCGCGGTGTTGTTGTCCATGACAAACTGGGTGAAACCCTGCTGGGCCGTGGCCTCTTTCATCTCCGAAGGGGCAAGGGGTTTCAACTTGGCAAAGGCAGGGACAGCCCCAAGGCAGAACCAAAGGAACACAAAGGCCAAGACACAGAACCGGAAAGCCGGTGTGCGGCCTGCTGAAAAAGCGCCCGCCAAGGCTATGTGATGAGTCGGTTTCAGCATGGGGTGGTCCCGTTTGCCTGTGGTTTATTGTTTCCTTTCGTATTTCACTACTTCGTAATTTCATTTCCTATGACCTATGACCTATGACCTATGACCTATGACCTAATTCATGGTACCCCAAGTCCCCGCCCGGGGATTTCGATGTAGAGTTTGTGGGCCTGGATGTTGTCCAGGGCCAGAGCCCCGAAATCGTTGGTTCCGAAGCCCATGTTTTCTATGCGCAGCGATCCCTCCATGGGCATGTTGATGGCGATGAAACCGCTTCCGAGTCGCGGGTTGGGGATGGGGTTGCCGTCGGCGTCGTCGGCCCAGGATGCGGTGGTGTCCGTTGCCACGTCGATGGTCAGGGGATTTCCTGAGGCGATGTCTCCCAGGACAAATTCGCCGCCTGCCTGCCAGGTGGATGGATCGGAAGGGGTGTCAGCCGGGTTGTCCGTAAAGGATCCGGCCAGGGTGATACCGGAGAGGGTCAGGGTATCGTCGGGGCTGGTGCCGTAAGAGAACTGGTCCATGGTGATCCGAGCCCCGAACTCCAGATCGACCCCGCAGTCGTGGGCGCCGAGGTAGAGGTGAAACGACGGCATGGCGTAATTGTCGACGGCTGCCGAGCCGATGTCGGTGCCGCAGACATTGATGGCCCCGATGGTGAGGTCCTTGTTGTAATCGATATCTGCCCCCACCAGGTAAAGCAGGGGCTTGCCGTTGATGGGGCTGGTGGCATCGGAGACGGTGAACAGATCCAGGGTGATGCAGCCGATGGTGTTGTCGCCGTTCACATCCGAGGTGCCCACATCAATGGTGGTCAGGGATTCAATGTCTTGGAATTCCATGTAGCCGGAAGGGTCGTCGGGGTCGGTGAGCCGGAAGGCGTCGACGTGGTGGTAGAAGGTCACGTCGTCCATGGCGATGCTGATGCCGGCCTGGGCTGTGGTCCCTTTCATCTGGTGCTCGGAAAGGGCCTCCATGCCGGACGCGACGCAGGGGAGGGCAAGGAGCGCCACCAGAAGCGAAAGGCCGCGTATTCCAGTGCGTGCCGGGCTCCCAGCCAGGTACGACAAACAACGGCAGAGGAGCGTGCCGATTGGTCCCAAGGGCTTTCTCATGTGCGTGATATCCTCAGACACTGTGGCAACCCGACCATCCGCAGCTCGATGTGTTTGTCGCCTTTACCGGTTGCGGACTCGAAGCTTTCCGTCCCCGGATTACTCCGGGTTTGGCTTTGTCTGGCGTGGTGCTTAAATAGCGAGCCCCTTCCGGATGAAAGGGGCCCGCATCAAGCGTCATACGAAGCGGTTCGTGAGACGTGCCCGGCTGTTAGTGAGCGGCGATCTCAACGGTTCCGCCGAGGATAGCCATAACGGACTGGCCCTTGGAGATGTGGATGAACTTGGCGCCGTCATTGTGGGCGCCGGAGGATGCGATGCCTACGTCGTAGGAATCAGCCGTGGTGCAGATTTCAACGGTGGGAAGGCCGATGACAACACCGGCGACCTGGGTGCCTGCGTAAGCAATGGCTGCGGTGTTTCCGCCACCGGCGGCAAAGGCTGCAACGGAGGCATCGTAATTGGTGACGCCGGGTGAGACTTCTTCAGCGGCCCAGGTGGCGTAATCGGCAGCACCGGATGCGACGAAATCAGCCTGTACGGCAGTGGTAATGTCAGCTGTGGATGCGGCAACGGCAGCATCCTGACCGGCCACGGCAATACCGGAGGCGTTGAACATCATACCGGCGGAGAGCACCTGGGTGCGGGAGGCAACGTCAATGTTCAGGGGACGGATATCGCCCTGGTCAATGCCGATGTCGCCGATGGCCTCACCGTTGTTCAGAAGGGACGCTGAACCGTAAGATCTGGCGAGCTTGCCGCCGCGATCGGTGTCGTCGAGGATGGCGTAAATGGTGACCATTTTTTCTTTGTTGCCGATGACCACAGAAGCCGCAGCGCCTTCAGCGTTGCCGCCCATGCCGTTGGCCGCGTCCATGTCGTAGTAACCGTCGGTATCGGTGTAGGTGGTTTCACCAACAGACTGATACAGCACGATGTTGTCAAGGGCGATGCTGACGCCGGCCTGACCGGTGGCATCCTTGAGGCTGTCTGTGGACATGGGAGAAAGGGCAGAGGCCGTCATGGGGGCGATGGTGATGGCAGCACCAACGATAAGGGAAAGAACTGATTTCTTCATCTACAATTACCTCCAAAATAAATAAGTGAATGAATGGTGCCAGAGGCGGCCCGACGATCCGTACTTTTTAGGAATACGGACTCGTGGCTTTCCGTCGCCGGATTACTCCGGGTTTGGCTTTACGGTGGCTGTGGTGTGGTATGCCTGGGTACAACCTGTATGAAATTGCAAAACACAGAGTGTTTAAAACCAACGTTTACGACGGCATTGCATGTCTATTTTGGGGGGAGTCGTTCCCACAGGAAAAGCAGAGCTGTGGGCAAGTATGTTCACATCCTGGGGTTGTTTTGTTAACGCGGCCGTCACATGCACCTCTTTGGTTTAGAATGCTTGAAAACGGCATGATGCCTGGGTCTTGCGGGTTGCATCATTGTGTGAACTCTGTTTCATTATTAGAACAGCGATAGAATGGGTATGATTTGTTTTTCATATGCCATGCATGATATTTCGTGTCAAATTTTATTTTGAATAAGGTGTGGGGATTTGTTTTTAATCCCTTGATAATAAAGGGGAAAATAATTTCAAAATGGTGGAAGTGTGTTTTTGTCCACTATTCTGGATGCTTGGGAGAATAGTTGGCTGGTTAACCATTTGTGGCTACTGAAGTGCTCCATGGATAACTACCTGAAAATAAGCGCTATGGAGATTTTGATGGTGGCGGGGGGATGGGGTATGAGGTGGTGCGGGAGGACTGTTTTTTTATGGGTGTAAAATAAAAATAAGTTAATTTTATACGTATGGTAAACCACTGCATTTCATGGGATCAGTTAAAATGATTGCGCTGGGGTCTAATAGTTCGATAAAAATAGGAATTATGGTTGGGTTGGACTTGAGATGAGCCTTTTCCCCAACGGTATATCCGGTGGGGTATGGGGAAAAGGGCGCCAGGTGGGCGGGAGCCTGGATTGCCCGAGTCCTGAATTCGCTTTTTTAGGATCGGGCATCGCAGGGGATGAAGGGATACCATAGTGGGGAAGCAAACGGGGGATGTCTGTCAGCGCGCCGCCACTTCGATGGCCCCGCCTTGAAGAGCCATGAGGGAGGCTTCTCGCGTGACGGTGAGGAAATCCTTGTCGTCGTCTTTGCCGTCCGTTGAGCTGAACATAATGGCGTAGGAGGTTTTGGGGGCGATGATGATAAGCCGGGGAATGTCCATGATCACGAGGGGGATTTGATCGTTTGCGTCAGCACCCCGGCCATTGAATGTCCTTATTCTGTCGAAGAGGGAGGGAGCCGTTTCAGGGGTTGGGTTCAACGCGCGATACGCCCAGTTCAGGATTCCGAGTTCACCGGTCTCCCCTCCGTTGGTAAAGGCCTCATCCTCTCCGTACGTGGATTCCGAAAGGCCGTAATCCCAACTGTCGAAGAGTGAATAATACGTCTGAAGCAATGCCTCGGTGCTGGTTGTCCCGGAGGGCTCAAGGGCCTGGCCCGTGGTTGCCTTGAGTGCATCTGCGGACATGGGAGTAAAGGCCATGGAGGCAACGGGCCAGAGGGTGAGCGCGATCACGATGGCACAAGAACGAAGCGATGTCTTCAGCATGTAAGTCTCCCTGAAAAGAACCGAATGTAAAGGGTGGACAAGCCCAAGGCAGTGCAGGCCACGCACAGACAGTGTGTTTCTTTCTTTTGTTGTAACTATTCAGCTCAAACAAGCCTCCGGCGGCCCTGCCGGGGGCCAAACTTTTAGCCTGATTTATAAAACCGGGTTTGACAAACAGGTCTTAAGCAAGCCTTTCCAGGCTCCGCCGAAATAATTTCCACTTTTTCACATTAGAAACGTTTATTGCGGAGCTTTTTTTCAAAAAAGCGACCCGCCGGAGGCAATCTGAATCGTTACCTTCTGTTTTAGAAAAATCGATTTGTATCGTAGGCGGTACCCGCCGGGCTTTGAGCTTTGGATGACAGGCAAGCATGTGTCGACGTATTCATTACATATCCCATGCGGATGGGGTTATGTCAAATTTTATTGTGCTCCAAATCAAGGGGGTTATCCTGCGGCTGTGGGGTACGGGCCGTGGTATTTAACGGGTCCCGGGGGTGCGTCAGCCCTCCTTTTTGTTTACTTCATGTCTGTTTTGGATGGGGTGACGAAAACCGAAGAAATGTCCCGTTGGGCTGGCAGAATGTTCACAAATAGTGGATAGTGGTTCTTCCGTGGGGAACATGTGTTGTGCCCATGGGGTTAAAAAAACGACGTTTTGAAAAGGGTTTAACGTGCCGTGCCGGTTCCAAGGGGGTTCGGCAGGTTTATTGCTTTGAAGTCGGGGCAGGTCAGGCCGTGTATCCAGTGAGGGAGGCAACGGCGAACAGACCGAGCCGGCTGTCGGTCAATGGAGTGACGACCCCATGGCTCCGCCTGGTGATGCCGGACGGAAACCATCGGGCAGGGTTCTGGGGAGACGGGGAATGGATGGTATGAAGAGGTGGGTGACGACGGTGGGGGCCGTCATGTTGTTGGTGATGTGGGCACAATCCGGGGCCGTGGCCCGGGACCGCGGGGAGGCTCCGAAGCCGATGACCCTGCGGCTTCTCATCTGGGACGGATACGCTCCGCAAAAGGTTCGGGACTCCTTTATCAAAAGAGTCCGAAAAACCTACGGAGTGGATCTTGCCTTTGCCATCACCTACGCGTCCAATCCCGATGATTTTTTCGATGCCCTCCGAAACGACAAGGTGGATCTCATCTCGCCCGCCCACAACCTGCCCAAGGATTTTCGCTACAACCTGACCACCAACGGTTTGACCCTGCCCATCCGGCTGGAAAACATTCCCAATTACGCACATCTCGTACCGGAACTTTTCAGGCAGCCCTGGGCCATGGAAGGGGGGGACGTCTACGCCGTTCCCGTGGTGCAGGGGCCTTACGCCCTTGCGTACAACACCGCCCTTGTGCGGGAAGAACCCACCAGCTGGCGCGTGTTCTGGGACCCCGCCTGGCAGGGGAAATTCATGGTTCACAAGGATTACTACGAGCTGAACGTCTACATCTCCGCCCTGGCCCTGGGGTACCGAAGGCCTGATATTTTCCGCTTTGATGCCATCAAGGGGGGGGCGCTGGAGAAGAGGGTCGGCTACCTTGCCGCAGAGTCCGCCACGTTCTGGCAGGGGTTTGACAAACCTGAAAATTACCAGGGGCTGGCCCTGTCCACCACCTGGCGGTGCATATTCCCTTCGGCGGACGGCGCCTTTGAAGGCTGGCGCATTGCTGTGCCGGAAGAGGGGACCACCTGGTGGGTGGATGCCATGCTCATCAGCCACACCTTAAAGGAGAAGCCCCTGTTGCGACGCATTGCCGAAGAGTGGATCAACCACCTGCTCACCGATGAGGTCCAGACCCGGTCCATTGCCATGGAGCTGGGGACCTACCCTGTGACCCGCAAAGGACTCTCCGAGTATGTGGCCTCCCTGCCGGATACGGCGTCCGGAGACACCTTGAGACTTTTACTGAAAAACAGGATCCCCTGGCAGATTCTCGAAACGCGGGATCGCAACGCCTTTAAATTTCTATGGAGCGAAGCCATGAAGACGAGACCGTCCGAACGGGCCGGGGAGGGGCGATGAAGCCGGTGCACAGCGACCTCGGCAAACAGACCTCCCTGAGGTCCGATTTTATCTATGCGTTTTTTATGGTTCTGGGGGTCACCTGCATTATCGTGACGATTATCGACTGCTACATGGTTTATTCGCGAAACACCCGCATGCTTGAAAAAAACGCGGGGAGCACCATGGAAAGGGCAGTAAAGACCCTGGAGCAGCCCCTCTGGCATTACGACGTGGCCTTTATCCGGACCTTTGCCGAGATTCTGGCCAACGACCGCAGCCTGGTCCACGTGGAGGTCTTTGACGAGCAGGGGAAAACCCTGGTGGTGAAAGACCGCGCCGGAGACTCCCTGGCAACGGCACGCATTCGCTGGGAGCTGGAACGCACGGTGAGCCACAACGGCAAGAACATCGGCCGCATTGTCATGACCTTTACCAACAGCGATGTCTGGATGCTGACCCAGCAGATGATCTTTTCGGACCTTGCCATCATGTTTTCGGCCCTCTTTGCGGTGCTGGGCACCACGTGGATTCTCCTCAACCGTCAGATTTTAAAACCCCTGGGGGTGATGGAAAAAGCCTTTCACCGGATCTCCGCCGGGGATTATTCCCGACGGGTGAGGTTGAGGAAAAACAACGAACTCTCGGTCATCGCCTATGAGTTCAACACCATGGTGGAACAGGTGGCCTTGCGGGACAGCAAGATCCGTGAGAGCGAAACCAAATACCGAAACCTGGTGGAAGGGACAACGGATATTATTTTTCGAACTAATCTGGATGGTTGTCTGGTTTATATGAACCAGAACTTTGAGAAATGGACCGGCTTTCAGGTGGCCGATTTCCTGGGCAAGCCCTTTTTCGAGCTCCTGGCCTCGGGGTACGGGCCGGATGATTTTCACCGGTTGAAGCAGGGGTTTTTTGAGGGCAGGACCAACCTGCATGAGATACGGCTCACCAAGGCAGACGGCACCCTCATTTACATGGAGCTCAACATCACCATCCAGAAGGATTTCGACGGCACCCCCATGGGGGCCATGGGCATTGCCCGGGACATCACCCGGCGCAAGCACTCGGAAGATGAGCTGCGGAAGTATGAGCAGATGGTGGCGGCATCCAGTGACTGCATGTGGCTGGTGGACGGAGCCCTCTCCATGCAGGCAGTGAACAAGGCCTACCTCCAGGCCACCCGTCGGGATCGGGCCGAACTTATCAACCGCCCCGTTGCCGAGGTGCTGGGCGATTCCCTCTTTGCAGAGCACGTAAAGCCGTATCTTGAGGCGTGCCTTTTGGGAAAAAACGTTCGCCACAGGGCCTGGGTGCGGTTTCCGAAGCGGGGGCTTCGTTTTGTGGATTTTACCTTCTACCCCAGCTTTGACTCGGCAGGTGCCGTCAGCGGTGTGGTGGTCAACGAGCGGGACCTCACCGAGCAGAAGACCCTTGAAACCAAGCTGCAGCAATCCCAGAAGATGGAGGCCATCGGCACGCTGGCCGGGGGCATTGCCCATGATTTTAACAATATTCTGGGGGGTATCATCGGGTATGCCGAGATGGTCGAGATGTTTGACGTGGAAGGAAACGACCGGGTGGCCGTGCGCATCGAGCATATCCTGAAAGGGGCATACCGGGCCCGGGAACTTGTGGACCAGATCCTCACCTTCAGCCGTCACGGCGAACAGGAGAAGAGCCTGCTTGCCCTTGGGCCCATTGTCAAAGAGAGCCTTAAATTTCTGCGGGCCTCCATTCCATCGACGATTCGCATTGAAGAGAGGGTGGACTGCCCCAATGATGCGGTGATGGCAAACGCCACCCAGATGCACCAGGTGCTGATGAATCTGTGCACCAACGCATCGTATGCCATGCAGGACAGGGGAGGGACATTGACCGTGTCCCTCTGCGAGGTGGATGTGGATGCGGACCAGGCGTGGGAACTCTCGGGGGTGCTTCCCGGCCCCCATGTGCAGCTCTCGGTGATTGATACGGGGCCGGGCATCGAGCCGGAACTCATGGATCGTATTTTCGACCCCTTTTTCACCACCAAACAGACAGGGGACGGCACCGGCATGGGCCTTGCCGTGGTGCACGGCATCGTGAAGCACTTTAACGGTGCCGTCACGGTGCGTTCAACACCGGGGGAGGGAACTGCCTTTCATATCTTGATACCCGCCGGTTCAGAAGCCGGGGACGCGGCGGCAGAGGAGGCCCGTGTGGCCGTCAGCCGGGGCCGGGGGAAGATTCTTTTTGTGGACGACGAAGAGGAGCTGGTGAGCTTCAGCTCGGAGATTTTGTCCCACCTCGGGTACGATGTGGTGGCAGAAACCTCCAGCATCCATGCCCGCAGGCGATTTATGCAGGATCCGTCCGCCTTTGACCTGGTCATCACCGACCAGACCATGCCCGAGATGACGGGGTTTGACCTTGCCCTGGAGGTCATGGCCGTGAGGCCGGAGCTGCCCGTGGTGCTCTGCACAGGGTTCAGTTCATCGCAGCTGGAGGAGGAGGCCCGGGCTGCGGGGATACGGAGTTTTATGAAAAAACCCATCGGGGCGCGTCAGCTGGCCGATCTGGTCACCCGCGTGCTGCACCGTGAGCCGGTGGCATGATGAGAGGGGCCTCTGGTCAGGAGGCGATGTCGGGACCACATACCAGAGGGGAAAGAGATGTCCAATGTATTGATTATTGATGATGACCTGCAGATGTGCACCATGCTGTGCGACCTTGTCCACCATGTGGACCACGAGGCTGCCTACGCGCAGACCCTGGCCGAGGGGTTGCGGCTGGCCCTCACCGGGGGCTTTGACGTGATCTTCCTGGATGTGCGCATGCCCGACGGCAACGGTCTTGAGGTGATGAAGGACATCCTGGAGATCGATTTCCCCCCTGAGATCATCGTCATGACCGGCATGGGGGATTCCGACGGTGCGGAGCGGGCCATTCGAAACGGGGCCTGGGACTACATCCAGAAGCCCCTGTCCCCCAAAAAGATCATCCAGCCCCTGAACCGGGTGCTCCAGTACCGGGACAACATCCGCAGCGCAAACCGGCCCACCCGAAACCTCAAGCGTGCGGGAATCGTCGGGGGAAGTTACCAGATTCAGGAGTGTCTCGATACCGTGGCCAAGGCGTCCCAGAGCCTCTCCAATGTGCTGATCACCGGGGAGACCGGGACGGGCAAAGAGCTCTTTGCCCGGGCCATTCATGCCAACAGCAGCCGCTCCCGCCACCGGTTTGTGGTGGTGGACTGCGCGGCCCTGCCCGAGACCCTGGTGGAGAGCGCCCTGTTCGGTCATGAAAAGGGTTCCTTTACCGGAGCGGACAAGGCCACCGAAGGGCTGGTGGGCCTTGCCAACGGGGGCACTCTGTTCTTAGACGAGGTGGGGGAGATGAACCTCAACCTTCAGAAGGCCTTTCTGCGGGTCCTTCAGGAGCGGCGCTACCGTCCCGTGGGAAGCAAAAAAGAGGTGGAGAGCGACTTCAGGCTGGTGGCCGCCACCAACCGGAATCTCTCCGAAATGGTGGACAAAGGGGGGTTCCGGGAAGACCTGCTCTACCGACTCAATGCCGTCTCCCTTACCCTTCCGCCGCTGCGCGAGCGCCTTCAAGACCTGCCCGGCCTGGTGAAACAGCTCAGCGCCAAAGTGTATGCGACCCTGGGCATCAAGCCAAAACTCGTCTCCCAGGATTTTATCGCGACTTTAGGCAGCTACCACTGGCCGGGGAACGTGCGTGAACTGGTGAACATCCTTGAATCTTCCATCAGCGACGCCTACTACGAGCCGGAGCTCTTCTCCAAGCATCTGCCCGAACGGATCCGTATCACCATGGCCCGCTCGGCGGTTGCCCCGGTGGTGCGCGACACGGCCGGGGTACCGGGCTCTGTGTCGGATGCCCCGGTTTTTGAAATTCCTGCGGGATTGGCGCCTGTCCCCGGGGATGCCATCGAAGGGGACGGCACGTCGGCATCTTCCCTGGCCACCTTCAAAGTGTACCGTGAGGCCGTTCTCAATCGGGCAGAAAAAAAATACCTCCAGGAGCTGATGAAGGCCACCCGGGGTGCCATCAAAGAGGCCTGTGCCATTTCAGGCCTTGGCCGCACCCGTCTTTACACCCTTCTTAAAAAGCACAGCGTGGATCGCATGGGCTGGGGCGTGAAGGAGTAAGAATAAAACGCAAAAAAAACAGCCTCCGGCGGCAAGGTGAGCCACCTTGAAAGCAGGTTGCGGATGTGCTTTGCCCCTCGTCCCTCGGGTCAAAGCACATCCGCCTTTAAGGTGAAGTTCATTCAAACAGTTTTTTGAAGGCCTGTTTGTGAAACCCGCTCTTTCAAATCAGGTAAAAATTTAGCCCCTCTCTCTCTCCATCCCCCCTGCACAAGCGTTCACGAAAAGTGGATACATCCCTTTCCCTGCTGGACGGGCGGTTTTTTGATATCCCACCAAAATAGTCTCTTCGGTTTTAACTCCTTGTAACTTTGGCTGAAAAATCATTTGCCCGCGGTTGGTATGCATTTTGATTAAGGAAAGGGTGTACCTGCAATGGGATGGATGCGTTGCAGGGCCACAGGCATGGGTGGCGATCGCGTGCAGGGAAGGGGTGCCTTCCGCTCGGATTGACCGGCAATGGGGCCGGTTTGACCCGGGCCATGTCTGCACCGGCCCCGGAAGGAGACCGGGGAGCCACCGGAAGCATCTAAGGGCGCGGGGAAAAACCAAACGGATCAGCTTACAGCGCGGGCTTCTTCACTGTAAAGGCCGCAGGGTGGCTTCATCCTTTTTTCTCAGCCCTGACGAACCGTCATGATGGAGTGACACCACAGATCAGGAGAATTGCCTTATGGGTAGCATCGGTACGATTATCATTTACATTATCATGGGGTGCGCTGTTCTTGGCGCCTTTGCCTACATCAGGGACGACGAGAGCGGCCTGGGCCGGGAGTTCATCGAGGGCCTCAACAGCATCGGCCCCATCTTTGTCCCGGTGGCCGGGATCATGGCGGCCACCCCCTACATTTCCGCCTTTGTAAAAACCGTTTTTGGTCCCCTCTTTTCTGCCATCGGTGCGGATCCGGCCATTGCCGCCACCACCTTCATCGCCGTGGACATGGGGGGGTATCAGCTGGCGGATGTCCTTGCCCAGACCAAAGAGAGCTGGATCATGGCCATGGTGGTGGGTTACATGTCCGGCGCCACCATCGTTTTTTCCATTCCTGTGGGCTTGACCATGCTGCAGAAGAAAGACCACAAGTACATGGCCCTGGGCGTGATGGCGGGGATCCTGAGTATTCCCGTGGGGGTCTTTGTGAGCAGCGCCATCCTCTCCGTGACGGATCTTGCCGTGCGGGGCGTGATCTCGGCCAACGCCGAGTCCGTTTATGTTCTTTCCTTAAGCTTCGGCACCATCTTCGCCAACCTGCTGCCCCTGACCATTTTCTGTGTGGCCCTTGCCATCGGCTTGAAGCTTGCCCCCAAGGCCATGATCAAAGGGTTTCTGGTCTTTGGCAGGGCCATGAGCATCGGCCTGACCCTGGTCCTGGTCTTCTCCGTGGTGGAGTACTTTACCGGTGTCTTTTCTACCCTTCTGGGCGGCTGGGGCTTTGACCCCATCATCGCCGATGAGGCTGATCAGTTCCGGGCCCTTGAGATCGCCGGGTACATCGGCATCATGCTCTGCGGCGCCTTTCCCATGGTCTACCTTATTAAGCAGTACCTGGCCGGTCCCATGGACGCCGTGGGTGCAAAGATCGGCCTCAGGAGCGAAGGGGCCGCAGGCATTCTGGCCGCCGCCGCCAACATCCTGGCCATGTTCCGCCTCATCGCCGACATGCGGGCCAAGGACAAGGTTCTATGCATCGCTTTTTCCGTCTGCGCCGCCTTTATGTTCGGGGATCACCTCGCCTTTACCGCCAACTTCCAGCCCAACATGATTCTGCCCGTCATGAGCGGTAAGCTGGCGGGGGGCATTGCAGGTTTCTGTCTGGCCTATATCCTGTCCGTTCCCGCTGCCGTGAAAATCGAGCAGGAGCAGGAGGAAGAGTAAAACCACATAACCAAGTAAGGAGATACACACGTGAATCTGAGAAGCAAGATCGGCGATAAGGTGTTTGCCTTTCAATCGGTCCGAGATGTCCTGGCCAAGGCCAACAACGAAAAATCCGGCGACGCCCTGGCCGGTATCGCCGCGGAATCCGCCACAGAGCGCGTTGCGGCCAAGCTCTGCCTGGCCAACCTGCAGCTCAAGGACATCTATGAGAACCCGGTCATCGCCTACGATGACGACGAAGTGACCCGGGTCATCTACGACGACCTGAATACCACGATTTATGACTCGGTGAAGAACTGGAGCGTGGCCGAGCTGAGGGAGTACATCCTCAAGACCCGTCGCCAGGGAGACCTGCTCAACATCAGCCGGGGCCTTACCAGCGAGATGATTGCAGCCGCTGCCAAGCTCATGTCCACCATGGACCTGGTCTACGCCAGCAAGAAGATCAAGGTGTCCGCCCACTGCAACACCACCATCGGCCTGCCCGGCACCCTTTCGTTCCGGTGTCAGCCCAACCACCCCACGGACTCCATCGAAGGGATCCTGGCCTCCCTGAAGGAGGGGCTCTCCTTCGGTTCCGGGGACGCCTGCTTCGGGGTGAACCCCGTGGAAGACAATGTGGAAGGGTACACGCGGGTCATGCGGGCCATCACGGATTTCAGGGACCTTTACGAGGTCCCCACCCAGTGTGTTGTGCTGGCCCACATCACCACCCAGATGCAGGCCATGGAAAAGGGCGTGCCCGTGGATCTTTTGTTCCAGAGCATCGCAGGCTCCCAGACGGCCAACGACGCCTTCGGCATCTCCGCCGCCATGCTGGCGGAAGCGCGGGAGCTGGCCCTGCACCGGGCCACCTCCACCGGTCCCAACGTCATGTATTTTGAAACCGGCCAGGGCTCGGAGATCTCCCTGGACTGCCACCACGGTGTGGACGAGATGACCCTTGAGGCCCGTACCTATGGCCTGGCCAGGCGCTACGATCCCTTTATGCTCAACAATGTCTCCGGATTCATCGGTCCTGAGACCATCTACACCGGAAAAGAGGTGATCCGGGCCGATCTGGAGGATCTTTTCATGGGTAAGATGCACGGCATCTCCATGGGGATTGCTCCCTGCTACACCAACCACATGAAAGCAGACCAGGACGATCAGGAGCTGGGCACCATGCTCTGCGCCATGGCCGGGTCCAATTTTTTCATGGGGGTCTCCGGCGGGGACGACTGCATGCTCAACTACCAGGACACCAGCTTCCACGACGATGCCGCCGCCCGCGAAATTCTGGGCCTTCGTCCGGCCCCTGAATTTGAAACCTGGCTTGAGAAAATGGGCATCATGGAAGAGGGCTGCCTCACAGAGGCTGCTGGCGACGCCTCAATTTTTGATAAATAGCGAAGGAGCGTTAAAGCAATGAACGAACAGGAATTGATTCAAAGCGTCATCGGCAAGCTGGTGGCGCAGGGCGTGATCCAGGGGGCCCCTGCAGCGCAGACGGGTGGGCCGGTCCCGGCTGCATCGACGGCTTCCGGCCTTGCTGCCGGTGAGCCCGTTACCCTGCCTCCCCTGGACGAGGTAAAGGTGGACAACCCCAAAAACATGGCGGCCCTTGAGGCCATGCGAAAGACCACCCCCGCCAGGATTCTCATGGGCCGGTGCGGTGCGCGTCAGAAGACCCATTCGTTTCTTCACTTCCAGGCCGACCACGCAGCGGCCGTGGACGCCGTTTTTCTGGATGTCTCCGATGAATGCCTGGCGGAGAACGGGTTGTTCGGTGTCCAGACCGTGGTGAAGGACAAAGACGAATACCTCATGAAGCCCGAGCTTGGCAAACGGCTCAGTGAGGGGGCCAAAAAGACCCTTTCCGAACGATGCGACAGGGGCGTCCAGGTTCAAATCGTGGTGGTGGACGGGTTGAGTTCCACGGCCATTGAAGCCAACATCGCCGACACCGTCCCCGCCCTGGTCCAGGGGCTCAAGGCCGAAGGGCTGAGCGTGGGCACGCCCTTTTTTATCAAGTACGGCCGTGTGGGCGTCATGGACGAGGTGGGCGCCCTCCTCGGCTGCGACGTGGTTGTGGAACTGGTGGGCGAGCGGCCCGGCCTTATCACCGCCGAGTCCATGAGTGCCTACATGGTCTATAAGGCCGGTGAAAAAACAGTGGAGGCAGATCGCACCATTATCTCCAACATTCACAGGGGTGGAACGCCCCCTGCTGAGGCCGGGGCTCACATGGCGACGGTGGTCAAGCAGATGCTCGCCCACAAGGCCAGTGGCGTGGCTCTGTCCGAGGCGATGAAAGGGTAAGTTGAAAGGTAACTATTCAGCGTATGCCTCCGGCGGCTCTGCCGGGGGATAAACTTTTGCCTGATTTTATAACGACGGGTTTAACAAGTAGGTTTTTAAAAAACAGATTCGGTACAGCCTTGGTCAAAGGCGGATGTGATTTTCCCCGAGGAACGAGGGGAAAAACGCATCCGCAACCTGCTTTCAAGGTGGCACACCTTGCCGCCGGAGGCTGTTTTTTCAAGCTGAATAGTTGCGTTGAAAGAAAAGCGAGGCACAGACAACGTCGGAGAACCGGAAAAAACGGGTCTGCCTCCGTGAATCCTTCAGCCCTGCAGCACCAACCAGTGAAAGGCCAACCATGTCTGAGAGTTCAACCATATCGTCCCTTTATTCGGCCCACCTGAGTGGGGCAGTGGATTCATCCGTCGCCGAGGTGGTGACCAGTGTGGGCATCGACATCGGCACCACCACCACCCAGTGTGTCATCAGTCGGCTGACTGTGAAGAACACCGCACCGGGGACCCTGGTGCCGCGTATGGAGATCACCGACAAGGAGGTTATCTATCGAAGCGACATCCATTTCACCCCCATCACCGGGGACAACCTCGTGGACACGGATGCGGTGTTCCGCCTCATCAACGCGGAGTTTACCAGGGCGGGGATCTCGCCCTCGGACATCGACACCGGGGCGGTGATCATCACCGGTGAAACTGCCAAAAAAGAGAACGCCCGCCGCATTTCCGGCGAGATGGCGGGCTATGCCGGGGATTTTGTGGTGGCCACGGCTGGGGGCAAGCTGGAGTCGGTGATCGCCGGGCGCGGGTCCGGGGCCTCGGACTACTCCCGCAGGCATTTTCTCACCGTGGCCAATATCGACATCGGGGGCGGCACGGCAAACATCGGGGTGTACAGGTGCGGAAAAGTCATCGACAGCTGCTGCATCAACGTCGGGGGACACCTGCTCCGGGTGGACCCGGAAGGGGGACAGGTTGTCCAGGTGACAGAGCCTATGGCCCGCGTGCTGGATGACTTGAGGCTCTCTCTCTCTCCGGGGGCGCTTGTGGATCCCCAGCTTGTGGAGATCATCTGCCGCCGCATGGCCGAGGTTGTCGCCAACGCATTGAAGACGAAAAAACTGGCCGGCCTGGAGGATGCGCTGATGATGACGGCGCCCCTGCGCCTCGATTACGAGGTGGATTGCGTGATGATTTCAGGGGGCGTGGCCGACCATGCCTACACAACAGCTCCCTGCGATACGCTTAAAGAGATTGCCCGTTACGGTGATATCGGTCCCATGCTGGGGCGGCAGGTCCGGCAGGTGTTCAAGGCCGAGGGAATGGAGATGATCCGGCCCACCGAGACCATCCGTGCCACGGTGATCGGCGCCGGAGCCCAGACCGTGGATGTGAGCGGGAGCACCATTGTGGTGAGTGACGAACGTCTGCCCATGAAGAACATCCCCGTGGTCATCCCCTTTGGTGAGGGGATCCCCGAGAACCCGGAGGAGATCGCTGACGCCGTGGGGCGGGGCGTCTCCAGCCTCTACGAGGCTATGGACCTGGAGCCCCTGGCCATCGGCATTCAGGGGGACGGGTACCTCTCTTATAAAAAGGTGCAGTTGCTCGCCCGGGGGCTCCTTTCCGGCCTGGCCCCCCTGATCCGGGCCGGTCACCCCGTGGTGGTGGTGATGGAACAGGACAGCGGCAAGGTCCTGGGGCAGAGCCTCCGGGCCTTGAATCCGGGGGCACAGGTCATCTGCGTGGACCAGATCGAGGTCGGCGAAGGGGACTACATCGACATCGGCCGCTCCATTGCCGGGGGGACGGTGGTGCCTGTGGTGATCAAGACACTTGTTTTTGAAACCCGGCAGTCGTGAAAGGGTACGAAGGCAGCGTGTTTCTGTTTAGCTGCCTCCGGCGGCCCTGCCGGGGGCTAAACTTTTGCCTGATCTTATAACGACGGGTTTAATAAACAGGTTTCAAAAATAGATTCGGTTTAATCTGAATTAATAGCGAATGTGATTTTCCCTGAGGAACGAAGGGGAAAGCGCATTCGCAACCAGCTTTCGAGGTGTTTTGCCTAAGTGGCTTCGCCACCCTCGCCGCCGGAGGCATTGCTTTTATTTTTTCCTGAGCCCTTTTGACCCTGTGATTCATCCGACTTTAACCATAGAAGGCATGCTTTTTGAATCTACTGTGGTCATAAAGGCAAAGGTGAGCTGAATAGTTACTGCGACGTTTATATGACGACCCCTCCGTTTCCGTGCAATGGCGCACGGACGTGAGATGTCACTTCAGATGCTGCGACGCATCGACGCATGAATGATGTCGGCACAGGCCGGCAAGGAGGAGAGATATGAAAGGGGATGCCCTGAAGTCCAAGGTGCTGAGCGTGAAAATGATACCCAACGTGGACCGGGACATGGTTCGGGAGCTTTCGCTCCCCGAGGGCCATCGCAGCGTGGGAATGCTCACCTGCGATATCGATGACGTGGGGTACACCGCCATTGACGAGGCCACCAAGAAGGCCGACGTGAAGGTGGCCTATGCAAAAAGTTTCTATGGCGGGGCCGTCAACGCCAACACCAAGCTGGCCGGTGAGTTCATTGCCATCCTCTCGGGCCCCAACCCGGCGGAGGTGAAAAGCGGCATCAACGCGGCCGTGGATTTTCTGGAGAATGACGCCTGTTTTTACAGCTGCAACGACGACGACTCCATCTGTTACTACGCCCACTGCATCTCCCGTACCGGCTCGTTTCTTTCCGCCGAAGGGGGCATTCAGGAAGGGGAAGCCCTGGCCTATCTTATCGCCCCTCCCATCGAGGCGGTGTACGCCGTGGATGCTGCCCTGAAAGCGGCCGACGTGAAGATGGCGGTCTTCTACGGCCCTCCCTCGGAGACCAACTTCGGCGGGGCGCTTCTTACAGGGAGCCAGTCCGCCTGCAAAGCGGCCTGCGATGCCTTTGCCGATGCCGTTCAGCACGTGGCGGACAACCCTTTGAAATACTAGAGGACGGGAGGATGCCATGAAGGGTAAGGCCTTGGGCATGATTGAAACCGTGGGGCTTGTTCCGGCAGTGGAGGCAGGGGATGTGGCGGTGAAGACCGCCGACATTTCCATCCTTGGCTCCCAGGCGGTGGGAGGTGGCCTTGTGTCCGTCTTGATGACAGGGGACGTGGCCGCGGTGAAGGCCTCGGTGGATGCGGGGAGCACGGCGGCGGCTCGCATCGGCGAGGTGCACTCCGTGACCGTCATCGCTCGCACCGCAGAAGGATTGGAGGAGGTGTTGGTCCGGGAGGGAGCACGGCCTAAAAGCGTGCCTGCCGGAAACCCGGGCGCGGGCTCCAAGGGTGGCGCGGAACGAGACAACGCCCATGCCTCCTCGCAGGGGCCACTTTCGGATTCGGGAGACGGGAGAACCGATGCAGGTGAACCCGTTGCCCACAACATGGCCGATCTCAAGAAAAAGAAGGTCACCGCACTGAGGCGACTTGCCCGGGGGATCCCCGGGTTTCCCCTGGCACGGGGTGAGATCAAATATGCCAGGAAAAAGGACCTTCTCGACGCATTTGTTCAGTACATGACGACATCGGAGTCGTAAGCAAGGAGACACACTATGGTAGACAAGGATTTACTCTCCATTCAGGAAACACGGGCACTGGTTCGAGCGGCACGGGCAGCGCAGCCTTCCCTTGAACAGGCCGGTCAGGAGCGTGTGGACGCTCTGGTGGACGCCATCGCCGGGGTAGGCGCTGAAATGGCCGAAGAGCTGGGCAAAATGGCAGCCGAAGAGACCGGTTTCGGCAAGTGGAAAGACAAAACCCAGAAGAACATCCTCGCCACTGAAAAACTGGCGGCCTATTTCAAAGAGATGAAGACGGTGGGGATCGTCAGCGAGGACGTTGAGAAACGGATCGTTGAAATCGCCATGCCCATGGGGGTTATCGCAGGGCTCATTCCATCCACCAACCCCACGAGCACTACGCTTTACAAGGCCATCATTGCCCTGAAGAGTGCCAACGCCATTGTCTTCAGTCCCCATCCGGGGGCCGTTGCGTGCATCACCGCCACCGTGGACATGATCAAACGCGTGCTCAAGGCCATGGGTTTGCCCGAAGACCTGGTGGGCGTTATCAGCGTGCCCACCATGGAGGGCACGGACGAACTCATGAAGATCAGCGACATGATTCTGGCCACAGGCGGGGCGGCCATGGTGAAGGCCGCTTACAGCTCGGGCACCCCGGCCCTGGGCGTGGGGCCGGGCAACGTGCCTGTCTTCATTGAGCGCAGCGCCGATGTGGATGTGGCGGTTCAAAAGGTTCTGGCCTCGAAAACCTTTGACAACGGCACCATCTGCGCATCCGAGCAGGCCATCGTCACCGAGGCGTGCATCGCCGACAGGGTCAAGGCCAGTCTTGTTGCCCAAGGCGGGTATTTTCTCGAAGGGGACAAACTGGACCGGGTGAAACGTGTCATGGAGCGACCCAATGGCGCCATGAACCCTGCCATCGTGGGGCGCTCTGCCGCAGATATCGCAAAGATCGCAGGCATTGAAGTCCCCGCGGGCACCACCATGCTCCTGTGCGAGGAGGAGGGCGTGGGGCCGAAGTTCCCCTTTTCCAAGGAGAAGCTCACCGCGCTCCTCGGCTTCTACACGGTCAATGACTGGCAGGAGGCCTGCGAGCTTTGCTACAAGCTCTTGGAAAACGGCGGCATGGGCCACTCCATGGGCATCCACTCCAACAACGAGACCGTAATCCGTGAGTTTGCCTTGAAAAAGCCCGTCTCTCGTTTTCTGGTGAACACCCCCACCACCCAGGGCGCCGTGGGCATCACCACCAATCTCTCCCCCTCCTTTACCCTGGGGTGCGGCACGGTGGGAGGCAGCGCCACCTCGGAAAACGTGGGGCCCCAGCACCTGTTCAATATCCGGCGCATGGCCTACGGCCTCGATGATGCGGCGGCCGTTCCGGCACGGTCTGCCGATACCGTCGACGCCCAGGCGGTGACTCACATGATCATGGATCAGCTCAAAAAGATGAGCACGGTGTCCGGTGGATGACAGCCTTAGGTGGCTCGCTTTATGGCGCTGCACAAGGCTTCATGAAAGGGATAAAAAATGAAGAAGAAACTGATCGGCGCCGAAACCGTTATGAAACACGTGACGGACGGCGTCTTCCATTTGGACGAGGATATCATTCTGACCCCGGCTGCCCGCGACCTGTTGCGGGACAACCGGGTGTTGCTCATGGCAGGGACAAGTGCCCACAACCAAAACGCGCCCCTGGCCCCTTGCGGTGCCCCGGTGTGCATGAATTGCAGCGAGTGTGTCATGGATAAACAAGAGGTCAATATCGAAGCCCTGATTCGCAAGATCGTCGCCGAGCAGCTCAGCGGCAAGGCCGGCGAGTTTGAAAAAATCGTCGATAAAGAGAGCGGGGTGTTCTGCGTCAAAGCCGCAACGGTAACCCCCGAGCCCTTTGACACCGGCAAAAAGGGCGACAAGGTGTTTATCACCGACGTGGTGACCCTGGAAGAGAGCCCCCGCCTCGGCTTCGGCATCATGGAGATGCAGGAAGGCTCCGCCTTTGACTGGACTCTGCGCTACGATGAGGTGGACTACATCATCGACGGCACCCTTGAGATTCTTCTGGATGACCGCAAAGTCATTGCCCATAAAGGGGATATTCTCTTTATTCCCCAGCACTCCACCATCACCTTCAGCACCCCGGACTCGGCCCGGTTTATGTATGTGACGTATCCTGCTGATTGGTCGAATCAATAAGGGGCCGGTTATTCTTAACCGGATCCTGTGAGCAGCGTTGGCCTTATGTACGCACAGACCTATCTTCGGATGGTCAGTATCCCATACGCCATGCTGCTCGATATGTCTGCCTATAGTGTATTGGCCCGGTACTGAAGCCATAGCTACCGCATTATCTGCATCCCCGCCACGGAACTTTGAAAAAATGGTTTTCGTGCGCGGGGATGTGTGCGTTGGAAGGAAGGGTGGGGGACGATGTTCATGGAATTTGTTTTGATTATGTCTCTTCAGTTTATTTTTTCGCTTTGTTCTTAGCCCTACGACTATTGTTTAATTCGATCGTTTTGCAACTTATCGTTCAGTAATCCTTCCCCCGCAATATGTGTGTTTCCTACTGGTTCTTCTGTGGCCTTTTTTTATGGTGTTTTTCTCTTCTTGGTAATTTCTATGTTTGTGTATTGTCCTAATTTTATTATTTAAATTTAGTTTGAGGCGTGTCTGTTTTTCTGTGGATTACTTTCCGGGTGATATGATAGATAGATTTATTCTCCTGATGTCCTTTCTTGCGGTGTGCTGTAGATAACAGGGCTGAAGACTATGCCCTATGATTTTGTGTTCCGTGATCAAAAGTACTGTTTTTTTCGGACTACGGTTGTGCCTTAATGCTGGCTCACTTGCTCAAATGGATGCCTTTCAGCCTCACACTGATATCTATACGAGCAGGTACGGCAGGTAGCTTTTCATCCGACAACAATGAAATGTATGAGTGGTTGGCCTAAGAAATTAGCATGATTCAGATTGTTTTGTCTTGCTGGACGAGGCATATTTCTGCACGAAGTTAACTTTGTAAGCACGAGTACATGGGGGCCCATTTTATGAAACGGTTTCGCTCTGTAGTGTCCATATGCATGTTGGTGGTTATCTCACACGTTATGTGCGTCGCAGAAACATTTGCTCTGGGCAATTTGAAACAACCCCCTATCCTTGAATTTTCGTCTGACAAATCCGAGATTTCCCAAGGCGAATCGGTGCGACTTACCTGGTCGTCGACCTACGCAGAGTCCTGCACCATTGAACCGGACATCAAGCAAAACTCGGCCTGCTCAGGAAGTGAAACGGTCTCGCCTTCCCACACAACCACCTACGTGTTTAGCGCATCAAACGATGACGGCGATGCCTCTAAAACTCTTACAATCACCGTTAATGCCCCTGTCGACTCCGACAACGACGGGGTGAAAGACGATGACGATGCCTGCCCTGATACGCCATCCGGTGAATCTGTTGACGCAGACGGCTGCTCCGCTTCCCAGAAAGACTCCGATAATGACGGCGTTCATGACAACGTCGATGCCTGCCCCGACACCCCATCCGGTGAATCTGTTGATGCAAATGGCTGCTCTTCTTCCCAAAGGGATTCTGACACCGATGGTGTAATTGACAACATTGACATGTGCCCGGGCACTGCGCCTGGGGTGAGCGTGGATTCCCGGGGGTGCTCTTCCTCTCAAAAAGATACGGACAAAGACGGCGTAAAAGATAACGTTGATAGCTGTCCTGGGACCCCTGCCGGTGAGGCGGTTGATGGCAAAGGTTGTTCTGATTCACAGAAGGACACCGATGACGACGGTGTGACCGACAATTTGGATATGTGTGCTGGTACCCCTGCAGGTGAGTCAGTCGATGCCAAAGGTTGCACCGACTCACAGAAGGACACAGATGGCGATGGTGTGATGGACAATCTGGATACCTGTGCTGGTACCCCTGCCGGAGAGTCTGTTGATGCCAACGGCTGCTCTGACTCCCAGAAGGATACGGATGGCGACGGTGTGACGGACAATTTGGATATGTGTGCAAGTACTCCTGCCGGTGAGCCGGTAGATGCCAATGGCTGCTCTTATTCCCAGAAGGATACAGACGGTGATGGTGTCACCGACAACCTGGATATATGTGCTGATAGCCCTGCGGGTGAGGCCGTAGATGCGAATGGCTGTTCCGACTCCCAGAAAGACACCGACAGCGATGGTGTCACTGATAA
This sequence comes from Desulfoluna spongiiphila, assembly GCF_900101345.1. Classification (GTDB taxonomy): domain Bacteria; phylum Desulfobacterota; class Desulfobacteria; order Desulfobacterales; family Desulfolunaceae; genus Desulfoluna; species Desulfoluna spongiiphila. Next base: position 41,665 of record NZ_FMUX01000004.1, read on the forward strand.
TCTGGACACCTGTGCAGCTACTCCTGCGGGTGAGGCCGTAGACGCGAATGGCTGTTCCGACCCCCAGAAGGATACGGATGGCGATGGGGTGACGGACAACCTTGATACCTGTGCTGGTACCCCTGCGGGTGAATCCGTAGACACCAATGGCTGTTCCGACTCCCAGAAAGACACCGACAGCGACGGTGTCACTGATAATCTGGACACCTGTGCAGCTACTCCTGCCGGTGAACCCGTAGATGCCAATGGTTGCTCCGATTCCCAGAAGGACACCGATGGCGACGGTGTCACCGATAACTTGGATACCTGTGCGAATACTCCTGCCGGAGAGGCCGTTGATGGCAACGGTTGTTCTGATTCTCAGAAGGACACGGACGGCGACGGTGTGACGGACAATCTGGATACCTGTGCTGGTACTCCTGCTGGAGAGGCCGTTGATGGCAACGGTTGTTCTGATTCTCAGAAGGACACGGACGGCGACGGTGTGACGGATAATCTGGATACCTGTGCTGGTACCCCTGCCGGAGAGTCCGTTGATGCCAACGGTTGTTCTGATTCTCAGAAGGACACAGACGGTGATGGCGTAACTGACAATCTTGATACGTGTACGAATACGCCAGCGGGTGAATCCGTTGATGCCACTGGCTGCTCTGACTCCCAGAAGGACACAGACGGTGATGGCGTGACCGACAATCTTGATACCTGTGCTGGTACTCCTGCCGGAGAGACCGTTGATGCCACTGGCTGCTCTGACTCCCAGAAGGACACAGACGGTGATGGCGTGACCGACAATCTTGATACCTGTGCTGGTACTCCTGCCGGAGAGACCGTTGATGCCACTGGCTGCTCTGACTCCCAGAAGGACACAGACGGTGATGGCGTGACCGACAATCTTGATACCTGTGCTGGTACTCCTGCCGGAGAGACCGTTGATGCCAACGGCTGCTCCGACTCCCAGAAGGATACGGATGGCGATGGTGTGACTGATAATCTGGACACTTGTGCAGCTACTCCTGCGGGTGAGTCCGTAGATGCGAATGGCTGTTCCGACTCCCAGAAAGACACCGATGGTGATGGTGTGACAGATAATCTGGATACCTGTGTTGGTACCCCCGCGGGTGAATCCGTTGATGCCAACGGTTGCTCCGACTCTCAGAAGGACACAGACGGTGATGGAGTTACCGACAACCTGGATACCTGCACTGACACCCCGGCCGGGGAGAGCGCCGATGCCTCCGGTTGTTCTGATTCCCAAAAAGACACCGATAATGATGGTGTAACAGACGATCTTGATCAATGCCCTGGGACTCCCTCGGAGGAAACACCCAATGCTGAAGGGTGTTCTTACTCGCAACACGACGATGACAACGATGGTGTCCCCAATGTTAATGATGCGTGCTTAGATACCCCAGAGGGTGAACTTGCCGATGAAACCGGGTGTTCTTGTTCACAGCTCGGGACCAGATGGCTGGCTATTTCTTCCGGACCTGGTCATACCCTTGCCATCAAGCACGATGGGACCCTTTACGCTTGGGGGAAAAATGATCGCGGGCAGGTGGGCGATGGAACACATACGACCCGTCATGAACCGAAACAGATCAGCTCTGATAGCGATTGGCTCTCTATCGACGCGGGGCATAATTTTTCTTTGGCACTGAAACGAAATGGGATTCTCTATTCCTGGGGGGGGAATCAAGACGGTCAGTTGGGAGACGGCTCGGACTATGATCGAAGTGTTCCAGGGCGAGTTGGAGATCCATATGTTGAACCCAATTTGAGATGGGCCTCGGTATCTGCCGGTTCAAATTTCGTGACCGGGATCACGCAGGAAGGTGCCCTTTATTACTGGGGGATGAACCATGGCCACATTGACCCTTTTGGCCCCTCAAAAATATATGTCCCCAGGCAGCTTGGGGATGATTATGACTGGCATCAGGTCTCTTCCGGCGGTGAGCATTGTATCGCCCTGAAGCAGAACGGTTATATCTATACGTGGGGCATCAACGATTACGGTCAACTGGGCATTGTTACCGCTGAACACTATACTCAGCCCGCGCAAGTCGGTTTTGAAAGGGACTGGGTTTTCGTCGAAGCCGGTGATCGTCATAGTATTGCTTTAAAGGCAGATGGAAGAGCATTTGCCTGGGGCAAAAACGAACATGGTGAGCTTGGCCTGGGGGCGGACCACTCCTCATGGGGAGTCCCAGAGCCCCAGCTCGTAGACCAAGTCGGGGGATTCGTTCAGGTATCCGCAGGGCAACATCACACCACAGGAGTCACGCAGACCGGTGAACTCTATACCTGGGGGCTTAACGAATATGGCCAGTTGGGTGACGGGAGTTTTGAAACACAGTCTGCCCCCGTACAAATTGCGGACCATAGCAGTTGGGTTCATGTTACGTGCGGTTCTCTGCACTCCACTGCCATTGATAGTTCGGGTAATGTTTATTCATGGGGGACTAATGTTGATGGGGCCCTTGGCGTCGGTAACACGGCAGAAAAGGCTTCACCGACGCGGATCGGCGAGTCAAGGAATTGGGCCCAGATTTCATCCCTGGGTTGGCATACGGTTGGGTTGAAAGCCGATGGCAGTATGTATGCATGGGGGGGGGATGGGTTTGGTGAGATAGGAAATGGGACGTCGTCACATCAGCAGAGTCCAGTCAGGATCGGTGATGATACCAACTGGGACTCTGTCTCTGCAGGTGAGGGATACTCCCTGGCGATTAAAAAGGACGGATCTCTCTATGCTTGGGGCAGCAACGCCTATGGACGGTTCGGGGATGGGTCCAAGACAGACCAGGATACACCGTCAAAGGTTGGGGAGGAAAATGGCTGGGTCCGAGTCGTTGCTGGAAGGGTGCATTCAGCCGGGCTTAAGGGAGACGGCACGTTATATACCTGGGGAGATAATTACTACGGTTGCCTGGGAGATGGCACAAATACAGATAGACAGACTCCCGCTCAGGTTGGAAACGAAGGTGATTGGGTGGACGTGGCCTTGGGACGTTACCATACCCTGGCTTTGAAGGGTGATGGCACCCTGTATGCTTGGGGATATAACTATGACGGCCAATTGGGAGACGGAACCTATGAAGACCGGAATGAACCGGTTCAAGTCGGCTCAGAGTCTGACTGGGTTGCGCTGGCTGCCGGTACAAATACCTCGGCTGGCGTAAAAGCCGATGGAACCTGCTACATATGGGGCCGCAACGTGCCCTCCTACACCAAGCTGAACATTCCGACCCGGATCGGGGATGATAATTTCTGGCGAGAGGTTTCAATCGGCAGAAGTCATGTGATTTTGAAAGCCGATGATGGTCGCCTCTATGCGTTTGGCAATAACCACACTGGGATGCTTGGGGACTCGACCTTTGAGTCTCGAGAGACACCCGTTGCTTTGGACACCGAGAAAACATTTACGGACTTTGCTGCTGCAGCTTTGCACTCTGTTGCCATCACAGCAGATGGTGCGGTTTATTCCTGGGGCTCAAACGGGAATGGTCGTTTGGGGCACGGAGACGCCTGGTTCACAGATGGTGTTATCATAGAAGCCCCGGATAACTGTGATGATGACGACTCTGATGGTGTCGCCAATAACATGGATCTTTGTGCCGGGATACAAGGCAGTCATCATGGCTGTCCGCAGGGCGCACTGGATTCAGATATGGATGGTGTGCCAGATATAGATGATTATTGCGGGGATACGCCCTTTGGTGAGCCCGTAGACAGGGGCGGGTGTTCTTTTACCCAAAGAGACAGGGATGGAGATGGCGTTAACGATGCGTGGGACCTTTGCCCCGAAACGCAGCCGGGAGCAACAGTCAATCACTCTGGCTGTTCCGAATGGCAGGAAGATGATGATGGCGATGGGCTCCCTTATTTTACCGACAGATGCCCCGGTACTGATCCCGGTGAGCCTGTTGATGAGTATGGTTGTGCCTGCACCCAAATACAAACGGATTGGAAAGCCATCTCTGCTGGCTACCTCCATACCCTTGCTGTTCGTGAGGATGGAAAACTATTTGCATGGGGTGATAACTCGGGTGGACAGTTGGGTGATGGCTCAGAAATCGACAGGGATGAACCTGTCCAGATCGGGAACGACAGCGATTGGGCCTTCGTTTCGGCTGGCTTTGATCATAGCCTTGCGTTGAAAGAAGATGGACGGCTTTATGCGTGGGGTCACAACAATAAAGGTCAAGTTGGCGATGGAACGAAAGTTGATCGGCATGTCCCGGTATTGATTGCTTCTGACGGTCGGTGGAAAACAGTCTCAGCAGGCAGGGGTGCAAGCGCGGGGATCAAGATAAATGGGCGGTTATTTCGTTGGGGACTCAGACAAGGGTATTTTTTCCCGGCGGTTTATTATGAGCCTAAGGTTGTTGGTGATCACAACGGTTGGGTTGATGTCTCTGTGGGGGGGGACCATACCCTTGTCCTTAGGGACGATGGACAGCTGTTTGCGTGGGGAAAAAATACCTATGGTCAGTTGGGCCGTGGAGATTATACCAGTCATCCAATACTTGTCCCATCGGGCATGATGCTTCCTGGCCAGAATAATCCTGGCTCCCCGAATCCGTGGGTCTCTATTTCGGCTGGCGAGAGCCATTCTGTTGCAGTCAAATTGGACGGATCTGTTTACACCTGGGGAAAAAACGACAGAGGGCAGTTGGGGTTGGGGCAGGAAGCTCCTGAGAAACGACCCATAGCAGAGAAAGTCTTGGATGGAAATCAGTTAAAACTCATTGATGCTGGCAAAGACCATACACTTGCCGTAACACAGGGTGGTGAACTTTATGCCTGGGGGGATAACCGAGCAGGTCAGGTTAGCAACTGGTATGATCCTGTCATTGATGAACCAATTCTTGTGGACCCCCACAGCAGTTGGCTGGTGATGTCCGCAGGCGGGGAACAGAGCACTGCCCTGAGAAATGATAAAAAGTTGGTGGTATGGGGGCACCATGGGGTGAATACGTATGGCAAGGGAGATGAAGTGCCGCCCTATTTTGGTGCTTTAATCGTTAATGATCATCGCCATTGCAGAGATAGTGACGACGATGGGGTAACTGATGACAGGGATAGTTGCCACAACACACCGTCAGGAGAATCTGTAGATGCCAACGGATGTTCCGACTCCCAGAAAGACACCGATGGTGACGGGGTAACTGATAATCTAGATATCTGTGATGCGACGCCTGAAGGTGAACCGGTTGATGCCAGTGGGTGTTCTGATTCTCAGAAAGATTCAGATGGAGACGGGGTAACGGACAACCTTGATACCTGTGGTGGTACGCCTGAAGGCGAAGCCGTAGATTCCAATGGGTGCTCTGACTCCCAGAAGGATACGGATGGCGATGGCGTGACGGATAATCTTGATATCTGTGATTTGACGCCTGAAGGTGAAACGGTCGATGCCAGTGGGTGTTCTGGTTCTCAGAAAGATTCAGATGGAGACGGGGTAACGGACAACCTTGATATTTGTGGTGAAACGCCTGAAGGTGAATCCGTAGATGCCAATGGATGCTCTGATTCACAAAAGGATTCGGATGGCGATGGCGTGA
>NZ_FMUX01000004.1:47238-358462 GCF_900101345.1 Desulfoluna spongiiphila
CCGTAGATGCCAATGGATGCTCTGATTCACAAAAGGATTCGGATGGCGATGGCGTGACGGATAATCTTGATATCTGTGGTTTGACGCCTGAAGGCGAAACGGTCGATTCCAGTGGGTGTTCTGATTCTCAGAAAGATTCTGACGGCGACGGGGTAACGGATAACCTTGATACCTGTGGTGAAACGTCTGAAGGCGAAGCCGTAGATGCCAATGGGTGCTCTGATTCACAAAAGGATACGGACGGCGATGGCGTGACGGACGATATGGATATGTGTGCCGTTACACCTTTAGGTGAAGCAGTTGATGTTTATGGTTGTTCTGGTTCTCAAAATGATACTGACGGAGACGGTGTCTCTGATAAGTTTGACGTATGCCCGTTGACACCAAACAACGAGGAAGTTGACTCAACAGGTTGCTCGGTGCTTCAGCTAAATGAAAAATGGTTAAAGGTTGTTTCAGGTTATAATTACACTGTTGCCATTTCTGAAACGGGCCGTTTGTATGAATGGGGTTTAGATCAATTTTCACCGGTACAGATAAGCGAGTATACGGATTGGGTCACTGTCACCGCAGGTTACAGCCATAGATTAGCCATCCGATCTGATGGCTCATTGTATGGTTGGGGGAATAACGATGCAGGGCAGCTCGGTGACGGAACAACAGTCAAGAAGACAAAGCCTACCAGAATCGGTAACGACAATAACTGGAAAAAAGTAGTTGCTGGTTATGCTCATACGGTAGCTCTCAAAGATGACGGGACACTCTATGCCTGGGGTGCGAATCGCAATGGTCAAGTTGGCGACTCAACTGTTGAAACCAGGGTATCTCCCACAAACGTGGGTCGTAATGCCAAGTGGGTATCCATTGCAGCCGGCTTCTACCATACGCTGGCAATAAAGGAGAATGGGGAGTTGTATTCTTGGGGGTACAATGGAATGGGGCAGCTGGGAAGTGGACAAGATTTTGACAGGTTACGCCCAGGTCAAGTTGGAACTGATAATCAATGGTTGGCTATAGCAAGTCATTCATCTCATAATATTGCCCTTACGAAAGATGGAAGACTTTTTACATGGGGCAGTAATTTATATGGTCAATTGGGGGATGGCACTCAGCAAAAAAAGAGTACACCAGTTCAAGTAGGCTCAGAAAGTAACTGGGTCTCAATAAGTTGCGGGGATGAGCATTCAGCAGCAATTAATTCTGAGGGAGGACTTTTTGTCTGGGGTAATAATAGTCGAGGCCAGATAGGAGACGGAACAATTGTGTCCAAACAGTATCCTGTGAACGTTGATCATTCATTGGGATGGACATATGTTTCCTGTGGTAGGCATAGAACTTTTGGTATTGACTCGCATGGTAATTGCTATGCATGGGGGGGGAATCCTTTTGGCGAATTGGGGATTGGAATTGGAGGATCGAAAGACTTCCCGGTTAAAATTGAATTGGATACAGATACCAAATGGATTGGAATCTCTTGCTCATGGTATTCATTGGCGATTACTGAGAATGGTGAATTGTACTCTTGGGGGGCGAATTCTTGGGGGACACTTGGAGATGGGACAAGGTATTGCCGGCAAGTACCTCAGAAGGTAGGATATGAAAACGACTGGGCGTTCGTCGAGGCTTGTGCCCAAAGGGCCTATGCCATAAAGCGTGATGGGAGGCTATACGGTTGGGGGATGAATGGAGGGCTGCTCGGGGATGGTACAAATGATGGAAGGTGTTTTCCCACACAAATTGGTTTGGATTCAGATTGGGTATATGTAGATTCAAGCATCAATCATACTATCGCTTTAAAAAAAGATGGTAGCATTTATACGTGGGGGGAAAACCGTTATGGGCAATTGGGTAACGGTGATGCAACATCAGATTATTCTGTCGAAAAAATACCCGTACAATTGGGGGCCGATAATGACTGGAAAGCGGTGGCTGCAGGTGAGAATTTTACTCTTGCATTGAAAAACGATGGAAGGCTTTATTCTTGGGGATGCAACTCAGACGGACAGCTTGGAATTGGTAGTCGTACCGACTCGCATTTACCGATGCAGATCGGGCAAAGTAGTGATTGGGCTGCGATTGAAATCGGTGAGGGACGTTGTGCCTTTGCACTGAAGGAAAATGGAACTCTTTATGGTTGGGGGAATAATTGGCGTGACCAGTTAGGGACAGGGGGAAGCGGTTTTCAGTTAACCCCTGCCCAAATTGGTTTCGATCAAAACTGGAGCAGTACGTTCTCATCAGGGGTGCTTTTTTGTTTAGCCTTGAGAGAAGACGGAGCCTTGTTCTCATGGGGTAGGGGGAGCCAAGGGGGGCTTGGTAACGGTGATATACGATCAAGCGAAATCCCCTTGCAAGTACGTACGCCACTAAAATGGTTTTCTGTTGAAGCAGGGATGGGCCACTCGTTGGGGATCTCCATAGATGGTACTCTTTATGCATGGGGATATAACGAATCGGGGGGGGTTGGTGATGGTTCTGCCTGGAGATTAAAACCAGGTTTAGTTAGTTTTAAACTTGATGACTCAGATTTAGATGGTGTCACAGATAATCTTGATATATGCCCGGATTCTTTTGGGGATGAATGGGTCGATTCTCATGGGTGCACGACTTTTCAAAGAGATCCTGATGGGGATGACGTCCTGTATGAATACGACCTTTGTCCAGATACATTACCCGGGGTAAATGTTGATATTAATGGGTGTTCGGTCTCACAAAGGGATACGGATGGCGATGGTGTCTCAGATGATATTGATTTATGTCCAAATACGCCTACGGTAGATTCGGTAAATTCACAAGGGTGTTCCGAGTATGAGATTGGTAATGACTGGTTCAAGGTTGCTGCGGGAGGTGGACATACAGCGTTTATATCAATGGACGGATACCTATATTCGTTCGGGAAAAATAGCAATGGTCAACTTGGGGATGGAACGACTGAAAATAAGAAAGATCCCGTTCGGATTGGAATGGATAATAATTGGAAAGCGGTTGTTGCGTCAGCCAAGCATACGATTGGCTTAAGAACCGATGGGACGTTATACGGCTGGGGGGACAACTATTACGGCCAACTTGGTGATGGAACACTCATTACAAGAGAATCGCCTGTGAGGATTGGTGCTGATAGTGATTGGAAATTTGTTGCCACAGGGCTTGGGCACACGTTGGCAATTAAAAATGATGGCACTTTGTATGCGTGGGGTAAAAATGGCAATGGCGAGCTTGGAGACGGCACGCGCAATTCAAGAAGATCTCCGGTTCAAGTTGGCACAGAGTCAGATTGGGCATGGGTTTCTGCAGGCTGTAACCACTCCGTGGCCGTGAAATATGACGGTCGACTCTTTGCATGGGGTGAAAATGAAGATGGGGAATTGGGAGATGGATCAATGTTCGACAAAGTTTCCCCTATCCAAATTGGGAGCAGCAATGATTGGTTTATAGCTGTTGCTGGTCATTATCATACCATGGCCATAAAAACGGATCGATCTCTTTACGGATGGGGGCACAATTTTTTAGGACAACTGGGGGATGATACTTCTAAGAGACGATTTCACCCCGTTAGGATTGGTTCGAAAAATAACTGGGTGGCCATAACTGCAAGCAAAGGCAGCACTCTTGCCATTCAGAAAGACGGGTCTCTGTTCGCCTGGGGACGGAATGATTATGGGCAACTTGGGGATGGGACGATTCATAAACATTACACCCCCATACAGGTTGGCCATGGGGTGAGTTGGAAATATGTTTCTACGGGTCAGCATCATACAGCAGCGTTGGCTGAGAATAATATTATTTATTCGTTTGGGAGCAACGAATCTGGGCAGCTGGGGCGGGGGAGTTTTGCCGATCGATATAAACCAACAAGGATCAACCGTGACAGGGACTGGGTTCAGTTTGCTCCCGGATCGGCTTACAGTATTGGGCTTAAGGCAGACGGATCTCTTTATACATGGGGTGATTATTATAATGGTGTTATTGATGGCATGACCTCAACATTTGATGAAGTGTCCATCAAATATCCTTGCCAAATTCATTCAAAAAGACGTTGGGCCCGTGTTGATGTTGGCATTGAACATTCTGTAGCAATATCAGAAGATGGCTCTCTGTTTTGTTGGGGTAAAAATTCATCCGGGCAGTTGGGAGATGGTACCACCCATGCTGACTATAGACCCAAGCAGGTTGGGACTGAGATAGACTGGCAATACATTTCTGCAGGGGGAAACCATACTTTAGCATTAAGGGAAAATGGTGCCCTTTATGCATGGGGAGATAACTCATACGGGCAATTGGGAAATGGATTCAATAATGATAATTCATTAGTGCCTATTCGAGTTGGTGCAGAGCAGGATTGGATCAAGATTTCAACTGGTAAAAATCATTCACTTGGTATCAAAAAAAATGGCTATCTTTACAGTTGGGGTCTCAACACGTGTGGGCAGTTGGGCTATGGAGACGTATACGCAAAGTATGAACCTGGACTAATTGAAAATGAGGGCAATTGGGAAGATGTTTCAGCAGGGTTGAATCACACGTTGGCCATCAAAGATGGGGCACTTTTCACTTGGGGAGCAAATAACCATGGACAATTGGGGGATGGAACACGAAATGATCGGGCCTTTCCTTCTCAAATTGGCTCAAGTGTTAATTGGGTTTTTGTTGCATCTGGAGAAAATTGTTCTTTTGCACTTGATGAGAATGGAGCTCTTTTTTCATGGGGAGAGGGGCAGTTTGGTCAGTTGGGGTATTCTGCCTTGACAGACACGATGGTGCCGACCCGGATAGGTGATGAGAATGACTGGGTTTACATTTCGGCAGGGCCTAATTATGCCTTGGCATTGAAAGCGGACGGAACGTTATACGGGTGGGGTAAAAATGGTTGCGGTGAAATAGATGCCAATTCGTCTATATCCACAATACCGTTGATAGTTGACCTTGACCCCATTGACGCCGATATGGATTGTGTCTATGACCATTTAGATTTATGTTTAGAGACGCCGCCAGAAGCGAGGGTTGATAGCTATGGTTGCTCAGATAGCCAAGTAGATTTGGACTATGATGGTGTGCCCTACAATTTGGATATCTGCTTGAATACACTTGATGGGGAGATTGTCGATGACAGCGGTTGTTCCGCGACCCAAAGAGACAGCGATGATGACGGTGTAGCTGACTATTTTGATATCTGTGGTGCAACGCCTGAAGGTGAAATGGTTGATGCAAGTGGCTGTTCAAACTCTCAGAAAGATTCTGATGATGACGTGATAGTTGACAACCTTGATACCTTGTAGTGAACCTCTCCGAGAGGGCAGTTTATTTGACAGTCTCCCTTTTGAAGGGCTGGTACGCAAAATGTGCTTTTCAAAGTGTTGGAAATTCCCCAATCCAGAACATAACGACTGTACCACTCAAATACTTCCATTGAGTACATATGATAACGATAACCCAAAACAGCCCCCCTTCGACAACCCAATTTTGACCCACCCCTGTTAATGTAAATAACACATCGATTCGTACAACGATAACGTGGGCTCTTAAGTTTTGGACTTGAGGGCAATGATCTGATTTTAAATGATATATTGTTTTTTTGGCTTTTGAAAAATTGAAAAGCCTCTAATGATTGTGTAAACAGTATGTGCTAACAAACTAAAACAACAATCAAAAGAGGGAATACGTGAATACCCTGACATCCACTAAAGCGCGACCAAATTCCATTGATCTCCTGATCGATCTCAGTAGTGTCCGGTTAAAATCTTGCATTTATGTTTTTTTGAGCAGGATATTTTTTTGTTGACAAATTAAGTAATTAACGCGCGTCGCGCCTTGTGTTGATCACCGCCATAAATACAAGGATTTAGACGCCAATGAAATTTCCGTTATTGCCAAAGAAAAAAACGACTCCCGTCGGTATAACCGATATGTCACTCCCGTGAAGTCTATTTTGGAAAATTTCCCAGAGCAAAAATCACGAGGAGGTCGTCCGTTGAAATTGATCTTTGAAAATTAGCTGCATGCATTACTATACTTTCACCTTTACGAACACGAGTCTGGAAGAGAGCTTATACAAGATCTCTCTGAAAATGAATTTGCAAAGCAGTGTATCGCAGCTGAGGGGGGCATCAGCCGTAGCAGTATTTCAGAGGCGGTCAACAACCGAGGTCTTGAAAAACTTCAATTCGTTTTCAAAGAGTTGACAAAGAAAGCTGGTCGTATACTTCCCAAGGAATTTTCGAAGTTTGGAGAGCTTATAGCTATTGATGGAAGCCTCATTGACGCATGCCTTTCAATGTACTGGGCCGATTACAGAAAAGGCTCAAAGAAGGCCAAGGGTCATTTTGGTTTTTCCACTAATCAAGGTATCCCGACACAAATTTTTCTGGCAGACGGAAAAGGAGCTGAACGCCCATTTGTAACAACTATCCTTTCCCCTGGCCGAACAGGGGGCATGGACCGTGGATACAGTGCCATGATGATTTTGATCTCCTTCAAGAAGAGGAAAAATGATTTGTATGTCGTATCAAATCTTTTACAACCAGAACGGTTCTTGAAAAATATCAGATAGCTGAAGATGACTTTGTTTTTTCCGATGCGAAAGTTCTTCTCGGAACTACAGGTATCAACGAAACCAAAAAGCCTGTACGGGTTGTTGTATATAATGTTGATGGCAAAGAGTATTACGTTGCCACTGATCGATTTGACTTTACCACTCATCAAGTTGCAGAAGTTTACAAACTGAGGTGGACTATCGAGTCTTTTTTCAAATGATGGAAAAACCATTTGAAAGTATACCACTTAATAGCACGTGGCGAGTATGCCCTCCTGATCCAGATTCTTGCTGGGCTGATTTCATACCTTTTGATGGCTATATACGCCACGAGGAGTATGGCGAAAAAGTTTCCATCAAAAGGATCAGAGAGCTTCGGACAATAATTCTCAATGAGCTGTGCGCATTATCCGATTCAAAGGGAAATGTAAGGAGAAAAGCTAAAAAAAACAAAAAGCGACTTGCAAAAATCTAACCGGACATTACTGGCAAAAATAATTTTGTCGACTGTGCAGGCCTGATCCCTAATTAGACTGCTTCCCCTCCGCCTCCTCCAAACTGTTGTATCCTTTGTCCCGAACCAGCGTTTTATAGATCTCTTCGGACATGCTTTTGCCGGAACCTTTCAATGTTTCCGTGTGAAGGAAAAGAGATTTCAGTGTGTTTTCGGAGTAGGACTCCAGTTCGCACCTCAGATAGTTCTCAAAAGATGCCCAGTCGATGCCCGCCTCTCCGCCGGTCAAAGCACGGCCTCCGGCCATGATGCGCGGGTACTTGGCCATAAACTCTTTTTGCCACTGAACCATGACCCCCGTAATTTTATCAACATAGGGGCTGTTGTTTTCACTGGGGATCAGGTTGTCCATCCTGGCATATTTATAAGTCATCAGGTTGCGATTGGTTTGTTTTGCCTCTTTGAGATCCTGCAGGTAACTGAGGAGGGTGGTCTCGGGCCAGGCCAGGAATTTTGCCGTCCTGTGGAGTTTGAATTCGTCAGGGAAGTCCCGGCAGGTGGGTTGGCCCTGGTTCCGTGGGTCTGAAGCGGCCTTGTCGTTAACGGTGGAAAACATCTTCCATTCGATTTCCAGAATTTGTTTGATGATCTCTTTTTTATCGGACGTCTTTTTTTTCACGCCCCACAGAGTGTTTTTGAATTCTGGGTCTTTGATGCGGCCGAGGATGGATGGGACGTGATCTGCTAAAAAGGGACTGTTGTGATCGGTGAGTCCGAGAGCCTGAAGCTCGGAGATGACTTTCCGGCAAATCATCTCCATGGTGTCCTGTTGCTGTTTCCATCCTTCATTTTGGGACGTCGTTCCACCCTGCCCGGTCAGAACCTGTGCAATCAGGGGGGAGAGTTCTGCCCCAAGTATCGGCAACTGGGCAACGCCTCTGAACAGCCACTTGTAAAAGGGCGCATAGGTTTTGTTCAGAAGGTAAACCAGGTGCATGATCTCTGTGCAGAATTTTACCGTGGCGGTATGTGTTACATAGGGGTCGTTTCTTAAAATACCCCGTTGCCAGTTGTATTGACCGGCTTGGCCCGCAAGCATGCAGCAGTCCGCGATTTTTTTTAGCCGGAGGTCTTCAGGATAAAACTCAAGAAGGGTCGTCCGCCATGAGGAAAATTCCCCCAAGGGGTCTGAAAAGACTCTGCCGTTGGTGCAAAGTGCCAAATTTTCAGATGAAATATGCCAATCTCTCATGGAGAACGGTCTTTTATCCAACCCTGTATAGCGAGCGTAAAAACTGCTGATGTCCATGACGCCTACGCGGCCCTCTTCACCCGGGCTCACTACCCGCGGGCCAAATCCCAGGTATTCTTTGGGCAGGGCATTGTAACAGGCCTGAAGCTCTTTGCCGTAGCGCTGGAAATCTTCTCGGGTAACCCACAGGCAAAAGGAGGGCCCCCAGTCATGATCACGTGAGTATTCATCATCAAATCCAAAGCACTCGGAGCCGGGGCCAACGAGCCCGATGGCGACTCGTTCCATCAGGGATTTGAATGTCTGCTCGAAAATCTCTTTTGCGCATTCATTGTAGTATGCTTCACAGAGTTCCAGGCCGTTCATAAACAATATTCCTTTGCACCGGTCATTTTTTTAAACCAAGGGACTGATTCCCAACAGGTCCACGCTTTAGTGGTGTCAGATGGAAATCCGAAATTTAACACAGGGGTTGGAATTAGGTCAAACATGTACCTAAATTTATTTTTCGAGGTGAACGAATGAGGTAGGGGAGGGCGTTTCTGGAAAGGGTCGATGCCTGGGGGAATGGTCTGTTGGCCATGGCAATGGAGGCCTTCAAAGCCTCTCGATATCGGCCAGAAAGGTCGTAGCCTGTTCGAGTATCGCCTGCCGCTGGTCTTCGGATTTTTTGTTCCACACCGCATACACCATCTTGTTTCTGGGGTTGGGGGCAAAAGCGACTTGGTTGTCGTGCATAAAGCGCCAGTAGAGGCCATTGAGGGGGCAGGCGTCCGGGGTCGTTGCCTCCGCCACACGGTAGTGGCAATCGCTGCAGTAGTCGCTCATTTTTTTGACGTAGTTGCCGCTGGCTGCGTAGGCTTTGGAGCCCACGATGCCATTATCGGCAAATTGGCTCATGCCCCTGGTATTCGGCAGCTCCACCCATTGGATGGCGTCGATGTAGATGCCCAGGTACCAACTGTCGACCTGATCGGGGTCTATTCCGGCGAGAAGGCAGAAATTACCCGTGATCATCAGGCGCTGGATGTGGTGGGCATAGGCCACCTCAAGGGATTGGGTGATGGCCTGTCGGAGGCAATGCATCCGGGTCTCTCCGGTCCAGAACCAGGAAGGCAGTCGGCGAGTCGCAGCCAAGCCGTTACAGGATCCGTATTCGGGCATGTTGGCCCAGTAAATACCACGAATGAACTCCCGCCATCCAAGGATTTGCCTCACAAACCCTTCCACCTGTGCCAGGTCCATCCTGGGTTGTCTGGTGTGGTAGTGCTCAATGACCGTGTTGATCACGTGTTGCGGGCTGAGCATTTTGCTGTTTAGAGCAAAAGACAACCTGGAATGAAACAGCCCCCATTGCTTTTTGATGTCTGTGGGGCCAAGTTTGCCGGTCATCGCATCCTGGAACCGACCGAAGTGCTCTATCCCGTGGTGGCAAAAATAATCAAGCAGCTCTGATGCCTGCTGGGTATTGATCGGCCAAATCAGGTGGGGCGCTTCTTTTCCTATGGTGTGGATGCCGTGCCGTTTGATTCGCGCCAGGATATCCCGGACATCGTTTGCGAACAGCAACGGTTCGGGCACCAGCTTCAGGTCATCGGCTTTCAGTTTGTTGCGGTTTTGTGCATCATAATTCCAGCGGCCCCCTTCGGGCTCCTCTCCATCCATGAGGATGTGAAATCGTACCCGCATTTTTCGGTAAAAGGCTTCCAGTCGATGCCGTTTGCCCCGGCTGAATGTGCGATGGAGCTCCGCGTCTGAAAGATAAAAATGCTCGGTATCACAAACCATGGTGCCCACGGCTTTCATCTCCGCGGATTGACAAAATTCGGCGAGTTGCTCTCGCAGGCGGTACTCATCCGGCAGTTGGTATTGAAATTGTGTTGCCAGGTGTTTTTCGAGCAAATGGGTGAGCAGCTCAGGCAAGTTTGAAAAGGCTGCGGTGTCATCCAGAGACAAATGCAGCATCTGGTGACCGGCGCTGCGGAGCGTGTCGGCAAACTGTTCCATTGCAGCAAAAAACGCACAGAGCTTCTGCACATGGTGGCATACATACGACGCTTCCTGGTGCAGCTCTGCAATGACATACAAGGTGTTATCGTCTTTTTGCCTGTACCAGGAATGGCTGGGATTAAGCTGATCACCGAGGATGAGTCGCAGCCGTGAATATTTTTTGGGCATGCTGTCACCTTGTTCTTTTTGGGAACCTGAACGTTCAGTGAATGGTGAATAGGATTGAGTGGTATTGATTCAGCTTTGACCTGTTCACATCCTACGGCCAATGTGTGACTCAGTCGACGGCCGAAACCCCGGACATCCCACCGGTGGAAGGCGGGTAATGGGGCATCGCAGGAGAATACGATTCATGGTTTACTATGACGGACAATTTGTCCGGCAGATGTATCGGGGCTTGTGTCGGTTGTTCTATGGTGTGATGTGAGATGGCAATATGGCCTGACTCCGGTGGCATTGGTTCAGGAGGCTTGATTTTGGAACCGACAGTACCATGGTGTATGTGAGACGGAGTACTGCCGATGGGTAAATCGTTGTTTAGTTCAGGTGGATTTTGGGACCTTTCGCTGTCCACAAACCTGGCATTGCGAATTCCTTCAGCCGCGATGCATGAATCCAGTTGGTTTTCAGACAGGGTTTTCACTTCTGCCTGGCAAAAACCAGTCAAAGAGATGAGAATTGAGACGATGAACACAATGGTCCTGAAGGTGATGGGCATGACGAGATCATTCCTTTGCCAATGTCATCGCGACAAGTGAAAAAACGATCAGGTGTATGATACGACGAAAAGCATAAATGTGTTTGTCGCAAGATGGCGGGTTACCATAAAAATTGCATGAACGTTATGTTTTCAAATCGTTTATTTCTTGTTCATATTATTCGATAATGCTTTTAGCTGGTATCTGGGGCCGTTATTTTACCAACCTGATTTTAATATACGGTAAGTGTAACAAAAATTCTGAAAACTGCCCAATTAAAATGTGTGATACACGGACTGATTACACCCTGACGTTGCAGCGTCACAGGTATTAAAAGCTATGGGGAGCCGGACAACGTGTTTACCCCGGGTCCCCACCCCCTCTGAGAATCGTGCGTGGTCAATCTGCAACGAGTCTGGATTGAGACGGGTCAGGGCTTCCCTGTAGCCAGTCCGTGCGCATGGCATGTTTTACCTGGGGTTTCGATGCGTGTCGCTTTTGGGGTGGCTATATGTATAGCAATATTACATGAATTACATAGTAGTATAACAACGACTTCCATAGTGGTGGTTTGTGCACAATATGGTGTTGTTTGTTGTGTTGTCTGGGCTATATATGGGGGCAGTATGTTTTTTGCTGTTCCTTTACTTAAACTAAGAAAAAGCCAAACCTGACGTGAGTCAGGGACGGAAAGCCTACGGGTCTCATGGGGAGACGGCCGGGTTGCTCTTGGAGAAAGAGCAAAGGAATGCTTACGATGAAAAAGATTTTATGTGTATTATGCTTTTTAGTGTTCGGAATGGTAGGGTCTTTGGAAGCAACCCCCATAGACCCGTCATTCGGGTGGTATGGAAAGTTCGCATGGAGTGATGGCTTGGGAATGATCGACAGTGTCGGGGGAGATTATATGCAATTTGGGTGGCAGATTTCAGTCGATGTCGATTCCATCATGTCTTATGTCAAGGTTTGGGATATTTATGGCCCTGGCGATGAATTTGCTCTTTATGTGGATGGTTCCGAGGTTGCATGGGACGAGACGTATGAAGGCTCGCAAGGTACTAATGAGTTCATTAATTACCCGACATATGATATAGCAATGGTATGAAGAAATCAGATGCCAGGCAATTAGATCATAAAACAAGAGAAGCCATTCGAATTCGAGCAATCCAACGTGTCGAGGCCGGGGAGAGTCCAGAACAAGTCATTAAATCGCTGGGCTATCATCGATCTTGCATATATGAGTGGCTTGCCAAATACAATGCAGGGGGTATTGAAGCCCTTAAAACCAAAAAAATTACAGGGCGCCCGACTAAATTCAAAGCAGAAGACTTATGCAAGCTTTACCATATGATTGTTGATAAAGACCCCTTGCAATATAAATTTGCATTCGCTCTTTGGACACGTGAGATGATCCAAGAGCTTATAGATAAAGAATTCAAAGTTTCTATGAGTTTAGTCTCTGTCGGGCGACTCTTGAAAAAACTTGGGCTCACCCCCCAAAAGCCCTTAAGAAAAGCCTATCAGCGTAATGAAGAGCTTGTGACCAAATGGCGAAATGAGGACTATCCAAAAATTCGTGCTATGGCCAAACAGGAAAAAGCGACCATTTATTTCGGTGATGAATCTACAATTCGATCCGATTATCACAGTGGTACAACGTGGGCTCCTAAAGGCAAAACACCTGTTGTCGAGACCACTGGAGCCAGGTTCAGCGTCAACATGATCTCGGCAATAAGTCCAAAGGGCTCTTTACGTTTTAAAGCAATAAATGGAAAAATGAACGCTTCGAAATTTATCGATTTTTTGAAAAGTCTTCGCCATGGCGCCACTAATCCGATTTATTTGATTGTTGATGGACACCCGGTCCACAAATCCAGTGCTGTCAAAAAGTATGTCGAATAAACAGATGGAATGTTGAAACTCTTTCTTCTCCCACCGTATTCACCACATCTTAACCCTGATGAACTGGTATGGAGTTATCTTAAGCATTATAAACTTGGAAAAGTGAAAATTACCGGGCCTGACCAGCTCAAAAAGAAGGTCTACTCCGTCTTGAGATCTCTTCAGAAAATGCCTCATAAATCAAAAAACTTTTTCAAAGAACCAAATCTGAAATATGCAAGCACTTATGTCGGGTAGGTTTTGACCCCATTAGTAATACCATGGAGGGTTTCTGTTGGCTACGCTTACAGCATGGTATCTCGCAGGGAAAGCTGCCTTTATATCGTGGTTTTCCGAGGGTGTTCACAAGGTTTACAATCGAGAAAAGCCTTGAATCATTCGCGATTGACGTGCTTGTCAAGTAAGACCCCTGAAACACATCATGATCCTTAATAAAACATCATTCCGGGTGCATTTCGATCTTATTGGTGTATCTACCTAATATTGCGGAGCGATGCACCCGGCCCCACTTTTACAACCTCCAGAAATCCCCCCCCCACGCCTTCATCTCATCCGGGTCCAAAACACTCTTCACATCAATCAAAGATCCATTGGCTTTAATTTTTTCTGTAAATGCATCCAAAGGCATCTCTTTGTACTCACGGTGGGCGGTTGCTATCACAACGGCGTCAACGGCTTGAATGTCATCGAAGGAGGTCAGCTCGATGCCGTAGTGGCGCTTGGCTTCCAGGGGATCTACCTGGGAGTCATGGACATGGACATGGATGCCGTAGGATTGAAACTCTTCGACGATGTCCACGACGCGGGTGTTGCGCAGATCCGGGCAATCTTCCTTGAAGGTGAGCCCGAGAACAGCTACGGAAGAACCGTTGTTCAAGCAGCCGTTTTTCATGAGACGCTTGACGGTGGTCTGGGCGATGTACTTGCCCATGGAGTCGTTTCGTTTGCGACCGGAGAGGATGACTTCCGGGTGGTACCCTTCGATCTGGGCCTTGTAAGTGAGATAATAAGGATCCACGCCGATGCAGTGGCCGCCGACGAGACCGGGCCTGAAGGGGAGAAAATTCCACTTGGTGCCTGCGGCTTCCAGAACGTTAAGGGTATCGATGTTCAGGGTATCGAAGATGATGGCCAGCTCATTGATGAGGGCGATGTTGAGATCCCTTTGGGTGTTTTCAATGACTTTTGCGGCTTCGGCTTCTTTGATGGTTGTTGTGGGATGAACACCGGCGGTGATGATGGAGCCGTAAAGATCTTTTACCTTATCAAGGGTCTCGGGGGTGTCCCCTGAAACAACCTTGGTGATGGTGGTGAGGGTTCGGACTTTGTCACCCGGGTTGATGCGCTCGGGAGAATAACCGACATTAAAATCCTTTTTCCAGGTTTTACCCGATTCTTTTTCCAGAATCGGGACACAGATGTCTTCTGTCGCCCCGGGGAAAACCGTGGACTCGTAAATCACGACGGCCCCTTTGCTCATGTGACGCCCGACGGTCTCGGAGGATGAAATCAGCGGCGTAAAATCGGGCTGGTGGGCTTCATTGATGGGGGTCGGAACGGCCACAATGATAAAATCGGCGTTTCCGATCATCGTGGGGTCGCTGGTAGGCGTAAACTTCACGGCAGCCTTGAAATCGGCGGAGTCCACCTCGCCGGTGTTGTCCACACCGTTGCGGCAATTTTCAACCAGAGAGGCTTTGATATCAAAACCGATGGTCTCGTATTGCTTTCCAAATTCAAGGGCCAATGGAAGGCCTACATAGCCTAAACCGATGATGGCGATGACTGGATTATTTATCATTGTCTTGGTTCCGTTATAAAAATGTTCTTGGTTGGTCGTTTCTGATTCTTCGCTTCATGAATACGATACGATACTGGACACTTGGCAAGTGACAACAACGCATGTTCCATCCGAGATGTTCACACCACCGGGACGATTACCGTCAATGGCGTGAAACAAATTTTCAACACAGCACGAAGAACCAAGCACCTTTCACCTGTTTCTTATAACCGATACCCACGATCTTCCAGCACTTTCTGTAACGCCGACCTTGCCTCCTCTTCCCCGTGTACCAACTTTATCATGCCCGGTTTCTCCGGCATCTCCTCCACCCACTGCACCAGTTCGTGTTGATCGGCGTGGGCAGAATAGCCTCCGAGCTTGTAAAGCTTGGCGTTGATATAGACTTTCTCTCCGTTGATCCAAGCGTAGCCGTTTGCACGAGGGCCGTATTTTAAAATCTGGCGACCGAGCGTGCCTTTGGCCTGGTACCCCACAAAAAAGACATCATTTTTCGCGTCAGCCAGGCCCGCTTCGAGGTGATCTATGATCCGGCCCCCGGTGCACATCCCGCTCCCTGCGATGACCACGGAAGGCCCTGGGATGGTGAGGGCTTTTTGATGGTCCCTGTAGGACTTTACCGCAAAAAGGGTTTTAAAGTCGATGGGATGATCGCCTTCTTTAAACAGGCTTTTTGACTCCTGATCCCAAAATTCGCTGAGGGAGCTGTAAATGTTGGTGATCTCAAGCCCCAGGGGCGAATCCACAAAAACCGGAATTTGTTGCAGTGCACTCCCCTGCCCTGCCGTATCACGCAACCCTTGAGCTGAGAGTATCCGGTCGATCTCATAGATCAGCTCCTGGGTTCTTCCCAGGGAAAAGGCTGGGATAAACACCTTCCCCCCATCAGCCAATGCTCTGTTCAGCGCCGTTTCCAGACGCTCGATGCGGTCATCCCTTGCTTCATGGTTACGATCACCATAGGTGGACTCCATGATGAGCAGGTCGCAGGCATCGGGTGGGTCCGGATCACAGAGAATGGGAGAATTCCTGCAGCCCAAATCCCCTGAAAAAAGAATCCGACAAGGTTTGGGCTCTCCGGGAATGGTAAAATGGATAAAGCAGGAACCAAGGATATGCCCGGCACGGCCCAATTTGAACCGTACTCCCTTGTTCAGGCGAAATGACTGCTGATACTCAAACCCCCAGGAAAGCTCTTCGATAACGGACTCAAGCCGCCTGCCCTCGTCTTTGGACCGATTCGAAAACCCCATGGCGTCGTGGAGCATCGGAACCAGAAGGGCCTTGGTGGGATGTGAGCAGAGGATCTCCCCTGTAAACCCCGCATCAATTAAATCTGGAACCCGGCCGATGTGATCGATATGGGCATGGGTCAGAAACAGATAATCGATGTCCGCAGGCTCCACCGGCCACTCAGAAAACGGCACACTGGGGTCGTTCCCCATGGACAAGCCGCAATCCACGAGAATGATGGGACCGGACTTGATTTGGAGGAGGTGGGCGGAGCCGGTGACGGAACATTCGCCTCCCAAGTGCGTCAGGGAATAGGGCATAATAGGGGCTTAAGGGCTAAGGGCTAAGGGCTAAGGGCTAAGGGCTAAGGGCTAAGGGCTAAGGGCTAAGGGCTAAGGGCTAAGGGCTTAAAAACATAATGGAGCCGAATGTCAAATCAATATCATCGTTTATTAGTCCGCGCATGAATTAATCGTTGAAGCATCCCGGCTATGTTGTGGCATTCCATTTCAATATGTGAATAGTGAACTTGATCAAGGTAACCTATTTCAAATGCAATGATGGCTTGTGATAACACTTCAGCAGCAGACCCCTTGGCAATATAAAAATGCCTCACAGCCTGCTTATCAGTATTTAACTCGTCTCCCTCAGCGATATTGCTTGGTATTGATACAACTGCCCGTTGAATTTGATCGCGAAGCCCCAAGTCGCGGTGAAAGTCTCTTTGCGACGTTACTTTATAGATATAGACTGCCAGCGCCTTTGACTTCTGCCAAACTTTAAGCTTTTGAAAGTTCATAGCGGAAGAGTCCCACACCAATCAGCAGGCCTATTCATTTTGAATTTAAATAGATACCAAACATCTCGGACGAAATATTAAAGTGACAACTGTTCAATCTGTCCCGTCTTTAGCCCTTAAGCCTTTTGCCTTATTACTTTTAGCCTTTAGCCCCACTTCGCATAGCTCCGCCCCTCAGGTTACATCCACCTGTTTAAATAAAACGCAGAAATAGGGAATCACGAATCGCCGTAAGGGCAATGAGATAATGCTCGGCATACAGATAGAGTCCTGCACTACCCAGGATATTTCATGAGCAAACGACCACGCAAAAGTAATAAGAGGTCATTACAGTTGGTTACTGTGAAAAATTTAGACTTTTTTAAAATACAAAATCTAACTCACGGATTTCTGCTCGCTTTTCTCACCCTTCGGGCGATCCGAGTGCACCCATCTTCTGCGTTATCAGAGCTTTGAGGTAAACCACTACATCTGCAGCTCTGATGCCTTGAATATGGGTGCACTCGACTCGTGAAATATCCGGGCTATAGTCTCGTTCACGATAAAAACATGAATCGGAACACAGCATCATTAGGGGCACAACTATGGGGTACGACGGGCACTGCTTGTATCTGGTACTACAAGGGGTACGACGGGTATTGCCTGTAACAAGTACAACAATATCGCTGGGAACTTCTTCAGGGCCTGTAAGGCGCCCTTGGAGTCTTTTCCATAAAAGGGGGGAAAGGAGACACACGTCCCGTGCCTTGTACAAGAAAGGCAAAAAACATTGTTCTCCAGAAAAAGACACCACTGCCTGTGCTGATTAAAGCAACCCGAATATAAATCAGTCGGGCTGTTGCGAAATTCATATTTCTCAATTTCGCCAAAAATTATTCTATGATTACGCTGATAAAGCGACGCGAGGTGCGCGTCATAATTGATCCACCAAACCAATTTGAAGTATTGTTGTCTCGTTTTTATTCTTTTCTGTCAACACAAAAATAAATTATCCTTCAATAAGCTTTTGCAAGCGCGTAAAGGTGGCTAAAGCTATCTTCGGAAGCCATCCTTTATAAAGGATATTTGCCTCGTCATCATCCATGCACTGCTGGACAATAATGAGTGACCCATGGAGGAATTGACCTGTGTCATCCATAATTCGAGGGACGAAGGGCTATGTCGCTCTGCCTGTCAATTAATAAACCAATCAGGCGCTGGGACTCTGGCTTTCATCGGTTCCATGGCGCAGGAGTAGGCAATTTATGGCCGGGAGGGAATAACAGATGGAATTCTCAGATAAAAAACTATTGACATACGGAAAGGATGGTTTTATCGTTGGGACTAATAACTAGTTATTATTCGGTATAAGTAGCGACCCGACAGGATGCGGGAACATCCTGCCAGGCCTCACCAAAACAACCTTTAGCGGAGGTCGTCATGGCTAAGCGATTTTTTACACCACCCCCAGATCCATTTCAAGTCGTATTTTCCTCATCACGCGAAACCCCGCAATCACTCACCCGGCTTTACTGCCGCTTCAAATGGCCGTTACCGTTTATTTCCTGATCGCCGGATAACGGAAAGGCGTGCCTTTGGGTGCCGATGCATCTGGTACTTTCCTTCGGTTTCACTTTCACGAAGGAATATCCTGCCAGGCTCACAGAGGCACGTTCGCCCGGAATCCGCCATCAGCAAGGTTAACAAGAGAAGCAAAACCCGTTTACGCGTCTTGCGCTCCCTGACTGGCCTGCTGAATGGATCGGACATACCGTCGATGGACATCTGCGCGTAAAGCACGGCTGGTAAGGCTCCCCCGGAGATTTCACGAGAAAACGTTCAATCACGGTTTTCTCACCCTCCGTGCGAGCCGGTCTATGTGCCACGAGGGACACGAAGCGACTTCTATTTTCCTGACAAACACCCTCTACTTCTTCCTGCGTTTTTCTTCGTGTCCCTCTCCCCTACCCTGCGCGGCATGCCTGCTTACCGGCCAACAATCGAACTTCCTGCCACTCTTTTTTACAAACGGGCCTCGCCAGCACATTGGCTGCCGGATGCACACGATGCCCGAAGAGGAGACCAACCATGAACACCACGGAATCCCAGCATACTACCGATATATTCTCAGGGACTGAAATTCCGGCCCTGTGTGATGCCATCAAAGATATCCACAGGCTTCTCAAATCCGTCGGGGAGTTCCTGACCGAATTTGAAGGAGCCGAGGACTCCAATGGCAATGGGCTTCAACTCGATTTTAAAAAATGGGGGATCAGAACCATCACAGAAGACCTGCTGGAAAGGCAGTATCGGAAAATCGACAGGATCGCTGAAATCTACAGGGAAGAGCAGCGCAGGATGAAGGAGGGAAAACAGGTAAAGCAGGTGATAGGTGAAGTAGGTCATAGGCCATAGGCCATAGGCGCATTGTAATGAAGGATACGTGCTATGGAGGAGGGAGCGGAAAAAAAGGATGGGGGGCATGGTGTTGGCTGTGGCTCCATCATTAATATAGTGAATGCCTTGTTTGGGAACGGCATGAAATAAGCCGAACCGAGATGCTGCGAATGGGTTTGGCTTTTTGAAAGGGCATCGGCATTCGTGCCGCACGGGAGTGCGGCGCTCCAAAACATGAAAAACGGTGGGGAACGCCTTACCAACAATTCCACGAAATCTGGGGTATACCCACACCCCGTAGGGTGCACTCTGTGCACCATGTTCGGGGAACAAAAGGCCTCGGCGTTACCGAATATCAGGGGGGATTGAAGGGCGTCATTTTGGTGCACGGAGTGCACCCTACAGTCTCTGGTGCTTCGGGCGTTTTTGGTCTGGGATTGGGAACTCCTTACGAACAATTTCACGAAACCTGGGGCAGGCCTACAACCCCGTAGGGTGAACTCTGTGCACCATGTTCGGAGAGTAAAAGGCCTCGGCGTTACCGAATATCAGGGGGGATTGAAGGGCGTCGTTTTGGTGCACGGAGTGCACCCTACAGCCTCAGGTGTTTCGGGCGTTTTTGGTCTGGGATTGGGAACGCCTTACGAACAATTCCACGAAATCTGGGGTATACCAACACCCCGTAGGGTGCACTCTGTGCACCATGTTCGGGGAACAAAAGGCCTCGGCGTTACCGAATATCAAGGGGGATTGAAGGGCGTCGTTTTGGTGCACGGAGTGCACCCTACAGTCTCCGGTGTTTCGGGCGTTTTTGGTTTGGGAACGCTTTACGGCAGGGGTATAGAAAACGTTGCAAGCCGGTTTGGCTTTTTTTGGGGAGGGCGTTGGCATTCGTGCCGCACTGGAGTGCGGCGCTCCAAAGCATGGGGGATGGATGCAACAAGGGCCACACGTTTTCACCACTCACCACCTGCCATTTGCTATAGAAGCGATTGAATGTTCCGCAAGCGGGCTGTCATCTCCTCCAGGGCGTTTTCAGCGGTGCCGATATACTTGCGCAGGTCCGGGGCCTCCTCCACATCGTATGAGGTAACGGCTCCGGCAAAGGTGGCATCCACGGCGACATCGCCCACGGAGACATCCATGAGCTGCAACTCCTTGAGGAGCCGACGCAGGGCGGTGCGGGCGTCCTCGTCGTCCGTCATGGGCATCAGGACCACAAACCGCTTGTTTCCGATAAGGCCTAAAGAATCCGTATCCCGGACGATACCCCGGAACGAAGCAAGGACCGCGGTTGTGATGTCCATGGCTTTAACTGTCCCCTTCTTCACCGGTTTCGAGACCTTGGCACTGATCACTTCAAACAGGGCAATGGTAAAGGGGGTTTTATACCGATACGCGCGCTGCAACTCCTTTTCGATAAAGTACAGGGCATTTTTCTTTCCCAAAACCCCTTTGGGCAGAGACTGCGGGGCTTCGGGGGCGGGCTCTTTGACATCGGCGGGGGCCGCGACCTGCTGCTCTTTGACGTCGCTTGCCCGCATCTCCTGAACCGACTCCCTGGCCTTTTGAAGGACGAACTGAAGGTCCTCCATGCTGTCGATGGTCTCTTCAAAATAGGAAAGCACATTGGTGGCGTCCCCTTTGAAACCTCCCACCGACGGAAAGGTGCGGAGTTCCCAGTCGGACTCCAGCTTTTTCAGGCACCCTTCAAGACGCCCGTTCAAACGGTTCACAACGGAATCCATCACCTCGGACGAGATCCCTCGCCCCCTTAGATTCTGGACGATATCCTGCTCCAGGCGGGAAATGACACCCTGAAGGTGCTCATCGCCTTCCTTGCCGTCTTCCCCGATGGCATCCAGGGCCATCTTGCCTCCGATGCGCTCGATGTACTCCACAAGCACTTCGGTAAGTGTGCCGTCGTCCCCCCGGGCTTTACGGATCTCCGAGGCCAGATAGATCAACTCAGCGGCACCGCGGGGATCGTCGGTGATCTCATTGAGGAGTTCCTTGCCCTGGAGCCCGATGGATTCGGCCCCTTCGGCGATGGCGTCCATCACCTCCCTCCCAGCTTCATATCCCTGAAGCATCTCCGAGAGCAGGACAAACTCGGTGAGGGGCATGCCTTCTTGCAACAGCATCCGCTCAATTCGAGGCAGGAGCCGGACCAGCTCATCCGGATCGGGAAGGATCCGCTGGATAATCTGGGCAAGGCGCTCCACGCTGATGCTCCCTTTGCCGTACTCCCGGCGAATCAGGTCCAGCATCACCTTGTCGGTCACCGAATCGGCTTTATCCAGAAGCCCGTGTTCAAGGGCCCCTTCCACTCCGGTTGCCTGGCGTGACGCCACGCGGTCGCGAAGTTCTCTTTTTAAATGGTGCAACCCTTTCAACAGCTTTTCAACGGCCTGGTTGTCCATCCCCCCCAGCTGCTGCCCCAGCTCCCCCTCCAACCTGTCCAGCCCGCCGGCAAAAACATCGGTGGCCCACCCCTCGGTGGCTCCGAAGACCTCCCGAAAAAGACCGGTGCCCGATCCTGCCGTGTCCGATTCGATCAACCGCTCAATGAGATACTTCTGAAAAGGAGAGGTGCCGCCCAAGGTCCCTTCGGCATCTGACTTTGATACCACCGTCTCTTCCTCGGTTATTTTCCGGTAGACGATGTGGTTCACAGAGATACTTGTGACGCCCTGATTTTTCAGAGCATTTTTCATGGACGCGGCATTGGGAAACCGTTTGGCATCGGTGAGGATGTCCAGCAGGAGGTTCACGTCATCCAGGGTAATCTCGGCGGCAAAGGAGATGGACTCCACACCGGTCTCTTTAAAACTGGCAGCAATTTTGGAAATATTGATCTTCGGGTCCAGGGCCTCTTCATCCACGTACAGGGCTCCCCGGTGGAACACGATGGCAATGGGGGAGACTTTGCTGAGCTCAGCACGGAGCACGCGATGGAAGTCCCCGGCCGACTGAACCGTGGTGGGGTGGTTGGTCTTGTACATATGGGCCCGGTTGAAAAGGAGAGAAAAGCTGCGTCCTACCTTATCGGCAACCTGTTTTTTCTGTGGATTTTTTCGTTTCATTCGTCACCCTGCCTGGTCCGTGAATTCCCGGTTCTCGACCCTGTCGCCCCTACCTGTCCTAACCCGGATATTTCATAAAAAATGATCACAGCAAAGCAATAGGAGTTTATTACAATTGGTTACTGCGGAGATTTTAGATATGTCTACGGCACAAAATGTAATGCGTGATTTTCTCACCCTTGTGGCTAAAACCCTGAAAGATAGGCCGCCATCTCCTCTTTGAGCTCCCCGCAGGACGCATACCGATCCTCCGGGTCATAGGCCATGGCCTTTTGAATCATGGCATCGAAGCGCTCATCAAGCTGCGGATTCAACGCGGAAAGGGGGCGGGTAAAAATCCCCTCTTTGCGTTTCACCTTTTCACGCATCAGCTCCACCGGCCCCTTGACCTTTGGAAAAGGCAGAGAAGGAACCAGCAACTGGCTCATGGTCACCCCAAAGGCATACATGTCGGACCGCCCGTCGACGTTTCGGCCCACAATCTGCTCCGGGGACATGTATATCGGCGTCCCCTGGATCACGCGCCGGGTTTTTACGTCCTCCTTCAACACCTTGGCCACACCGAAGTCCAGGACAATGGGCCGTCCGCTTCGCTTTTCCATGAGAATGTTGCCCGGCTTGATGTCCCGGTGAACGATCCCCTCGGAATGGGCGTAGTCCAGCGCGTCAAGGATCTGAAGCCCTGTTTTCAAGGCGGTTTTTACGGGAAGGGTCCGCTTTGACGGCAGAATATTTTTCCTGGCGGTCTTCATCACATGAAGCAGGGACTCCCCTTCCACCAGCTGCATGGAAAAGTAGAGAAACGCATCGGTTTCGCCCACCTCATAGACAGGGATGATATTCGGATGGTAGAGAACAGCCGCCGATTCGGCTTCACGCTGAAACAAATCCGATGCAGACGGGGTAATCAGGCTCTTGGGAAGTACCTTTAAAGCAATGCGCCGCTTGAGTGTCCGCTGGTATGCAATGAAAATAACCGCCATCCCACCCCGCGCCAGCTCCCGAACAATGGTGGATGATCCCACTTCCATGCCGATGAGATGATCCGTCTTAATGGTATCTATTGCAGCCACGTGTCCTGTCCCGATCCCATCAGGAGATGCAATCCCCTTATTTTGTCTGAATTTTGTTTTGTGTAGGTGATCAGTATAGCACAACGCGTTCAACAGGGCATCAATTAACAATACGTGAGCAAGGGGCGACAGCAGGATTAAAAAGACAGTCAACAGGTTATCACGTCGCCGGGTTGATGAATCATTCCAATCATGCAGTCAAAGATGTATACTGGAACTTACATACAACTCAGGTAAGGCGACGACACACCGTCCCGATCGTTCCTTAAGAGTTCCTCGATTTCCTTTTACCCAGGATTCTCCATTAACCGTCTCCCCCGGGCCTTTTCAGTCAAAAAAACTCGCTCCGAGCCCCCTTTTTGTGTTAATTATGATTTTCAAGGAGGCACTATGCATTCATTAAATACCGGAGATGTGTTAACCCGCGTCACCCGTTACAACCTGATGCGAAACGGAAAATCGCTGTTTATAGATGTCCATGAATTGATTGAAGGAACCCTTATCGGGCGCTTTCTGGCTGTCCCCAACCTCGTGATGATTCTTGCGTCATCCGAGTATCAAGGTGTCGGCGATACACAGGATGAGGCACTGGAAGACTGCCTGTCCAAAATTCAGGGACTGGCGGTTGAAGACATTTTCCCATCGCAGCCATCAACCTAAACACCCATGCGCCACCTTCGTGTGGCGCACCCTTACCTGTCAGACCCCCAGACGAAGGATACCCTGCAACCATGAAAAAACGTTTCCTTGCGGTGATCCCCTGCATTGCCCTGTCCTTTCTGTTTGTAACGCCGGTTTTCTCCGAGCAGAGCAAGGCGCCCATTTCGCCAGAGGACTATTATATCACCCTTGCGCCGCTGCCGGAATTCAAGCAGACCTGCGTAAGCATCATTGCAAACCTCAAGCGGCATCACTATCAGGAACTGACACTGAACGACGAACTGTCGAGCAGGATATTCGACAACTATATTGACTCCCTGGACAAAGGGAGAGCCTACTTCACCGCAGCCGACATCGCTGCCATGCAGCGGTACCGATACATTCTGGACAACGCCCTTGCCCAGGGAAACCTCCAGCCCGCCTTTGACATCTTCAACCTCTACCAGCACCGAACCGTGGAACGGTTTGCCTTCATGGCAAATTTCCTCAGCTCAAAGGTGGATACCCTGGACTTTACCCGGGACGAGACCCTCTTGAGGGACCGGGAAGAGAGCCCCTGGTTCTCAGATAAAAAAGCCCTGGACGACCTGTGGCGACGCAGGCTCAAAAACGAACTCATCACAAGGCGCTTGTCTGAAACCGACACGGACAAGGTGGAAGAGAACCTGCTTAAAAAATACACCAACAGCCTGAACCGGTCACGCCAGATGAAGAGCAGGGATGTTCACCGCATTTTCATCAACACCTTCACCGAACTCTACGATCCCCACACCCAGTACCTTCCCCCGAGGGCTTCCGAAGACTTCAACATCCACATGAGCCTCTCCCTGGAAGGGATCGGCGCCCTGCTCCAGATGGACAACGAATACACCAAGGTGGTGAGCCTGGTGAAAGCGGGTCCGGCCGAAAAATCCAACCTCCTGAAACCCGGTGACCGCATCATCGGCGTCGGCCAGGAGAACGAAGAGATCGTCGACGTGGTCGGCTGGCGCCTCGATGATGTGGTTCAGCTCATCCGCGGTCCCAAGGGCACGGTGGTCCGCCTGCGCATCATCCCCGCAGACAGCGCCGACTCCGCCATGAGCAAGGTGATCCCCATCACCCGCAACACCGTCAAACTGGAAGACCAGGCCGCCAGCAGCAAGATCCTGGACATCCCCCTGGCTGACGGAGGCACCCACCGCATCGGCGTGGTTACCATTCCGGCTTTTTATGCGGATTTCAATGCCCACCAGGCAGGGGCCCCGGACTACAAAAGCACCACACGGGACGTGCGCCGCCTGCTTGAAAAGCTGAAAAAAGAAAACATCGACGGCCTGGTCATCGACCTGCGCGACAACGGGGGCGGAGCCCTCACCGAAGCTGCAGCCCTCACCGGCCTGTTCATCGACAAGGGCCCCACCGTACTGGTACGCGGACGCAGAAACCGCGTGGAGTCCTACCCCGATCCGGAACCCGGCATTATCTATGACGGCCCCATGGCCGTTCTGGTCAACCGCATGAGCGCTTCGGCATCAGAAATTTTTGCAGGGGCCATCAAAGACTACCGTCGCGGCCTCATCGTCGGCACCCAGACCTTCGGCAAGGGAACGGTGCAGTCCCTGCTGAACCTGAACCGGGATAACGGGCAGCTGAAACTCACCATCGCCAAATTCTACAGGGTGTCCGGAGCCAGCACCCAACACCGCGGCGTGCACCCCGACGTGGCCTTCCCGTCCGAGTACAACCTGGAAGAGACCGGGGAAAGCTCCCTGCCGGAAGCCCTTCCCTGGGACACCATCCGCCCCATACGCTACAAGCCCTATCACCAGGCAAGCTTCACCCCCATTGTGACCCGCATAAAAGAGCTTCATGACAAGCGGTCCGATGCGTCGGCGGAATTTACATTCCTCAAGGGCTACAACGCCTACGTGGAAACCCTCCGGCAAAAAGACCGCATCGCCCTGAATGAAAAGGTCCGCAAGGAAGAAAAAGAGGCCAACGAAACCTTTTTCCTCGGCCTTGAAAACGACCTGCGCGTGGCCCAGGGGGAAAAACCCTACAAAGACTACGAAGCCATGACTGCAGCACGCAAAGCGGAAAACGAAGAGAAAAACGACTCAGAGGACGAAGAGGAGGATGACGACGACACCCTCCTCGAAGAGTGCGCCTATGTGGTCTCCGACTTTGCGAGGCTTTTGGAAAAATAGGCTTTGCCAGTGAGTGGTGAATGGTAAACAGGGAGCCGTGGCGGAGTCGCTTCGCTCCGGCAGGAGACACCGGCCATGGACAACAAAACATAAACCGCTGATTATAAAACAAAACCATTTTTGATGGGTGGCGAAACAGGCAATGCAAACCTGACATCATGAAACGACCGGAATCCGTAGGGTGCACTCCGTGCACCAAAACGAATGCCCAAAAGGCCCCTGACGCCTTGGTAAAACCGAAGGTCTTGGGGGTACCCGGACATGGTGCACGGAGTGCACCCTACAGGCTGGAGGCCTTTCGGGCGGGCATCATTAGCCCCCGCCTATTTTGAGGGGCGACACCGCGGGGGAAATTTCGAATTGTTTGGTGCCCTACAGGCTGGGTGCCTCGCGTCAGATTGCCATAAATACCGCTACCCAAAGCTTCGGTTATTTTATTAATCGACACAAGCGAAGCCCGTCCCTCAAGCCAGGACCAAGGAACGCTTTTGTTTTAACCTATTCACCATTCACGACTCACTATTCACCATTTTACAAACCAACGGATGCCGCCTTGAACTGGATTGCCTGGATTATACTGACTGCCCTGCTGGCCCAAACCCTGACCCATATGACAGCCGATGCCCTCAACCTTCGCGGCGCCGAAGTCATTCCACCGGAGCTTGATGACCTCTACTCCACCGAGGAAGGGCAAAAAGCAAAAGCCTACCTGAAAGCCAAAACCCAGGTGGGATGGATCGAAAGCACCCTCTCCCTCGGCCTCTTTCTTCTTTTCTGGTTTTTAAAAGGGTTCCCGTTTCTCGATGGCCTCGCCAAGGGATTCGGATTCGGACCGGTCCTTACGGGACTTGTGGCCTTTGCCCTTCTCGGGGCGTTAAAATCTCTGTTCAACCTTCCCTTTGCTCTCTACGGCACCTTTGTCATTGAAGAGCGGTTCGGGTTCAATCGAACCACCTTGAAAACCTTTATCCTGGATCGAATCAAGGGCATGCTGGTAGGCGTTGCCATCGGCACGCCTCTTCTGGCAGGTATCCTCGCCTTTTTCCAGCATGCGGGAAGCGGGGCCTGGGTGATGTGCTGGGCGGTGGTTACCCTGTTCATGCTGGGGGTCAACATCATCGTGCCCACCTGGATCATGCCCCTGTTCAACACCTTTACCCCCCTGGAAGAAGGAGACCTGAAATCACGCATCATGGCGTATGCGGATACCATCGGGTTTCCCCTGCAGAAAATCTTCGTCATGGACGGCTCCCGTCGGTCCACCAAGGCCAACGCCTTTTTCTCCGGGTTCGGAAAATTCCGGCGCATTGTCCTCTACGACACCCTGGTCAACAATCAGTCCACTGAGGAAGTCCTTGCGGTCCTCGCCCATGAAATGGGGCACTTCAAGCTTCGGCATATCCGAAACGGGCTCTTCATCGCCATTGCCCACACGGGTATTCTCTTTTACTTCCTCTCCCTGGCATTGACCCTGAAGCCCCTGCATGCGGCGTTTTTCATGCCCACCATCGAGGTGTACGCCGGCCTGATCTTCTTCTCCCTTCTCTACACCCCGGTGGAATTCCTTCTCGGATTTCCGCTTCAGGCATGGTCCCGGGCCAACGAATACCAGGCGGATGCCTATGCGGTTCAGACCTCCGGTCTATCTGAGGCTCTGGTCTCCTCCCTTAAAACGCTTCACAAAACCAGCCTGTCCAACCTCAACCCCCACCCGCTGCATGTGGCCCTGAATCACTCCCACCCGCCGCTTCTCCAGCGCATCAGGAAAATCCATCAGGAGCGTTTGACACCCCACCCCTGATCCGTCACAAACAGCGATCAATAAAGGGGGCCGCGAAACCTTCCCGTCAGGGTATGGAACCAGCCGCTGCCCCCTTCGGTGGGCCACGTCGACACGCCCTTTCCTTCAATTCTGCGGAAAAATAAAAAGAGAAAGCGGCCACCGGAAAAAGGCCAAATCCCTTTATTTACGTCAAACCGTTTTTTCCTTATTTAGATATATTTTTTTTGACAAATACTGGCACAGCAGGTATATCAAATTAACTTTATCCTGTCCGGTTCATGGATAGTATGCCCAATAATCAGTCAGCAATAACCCTCTATCCAAATACGATCCAGCTTCACAAGACAGGTTGAGAATCACCAGATAACTTGACTGCCATATACTAACTCTTATTTCTTCCATAAGGGTTTTCTTACGGGCCGTGGAAACAAACAATTGCTTGCGTTACTAAGGTGTTGCAATCCGCATACCGACATAACGGTTCATCGCCGTCACAAGCGAGCCCTGCGATTGTATGAGGTACTACTTCCGAGGCCCCTGAACCCCTTCACACTCAGGGAGGTAACCTGCCGTTATGTCCATGGCCGAACTCTCATCCAAAGAATTTCTCTCTCAACTTGCATCCAAAGCCCCGATCCCCGGTGGCGGTGGAGCCGCAGCCCTGGGCGGTGCCGTCGGCATGGCCCTCTCCAACATGGTCGGCAACCTGACCACAGGCAAAAAGAAATATCAGGACGTGGAAGAGGAAGTGCTGGAACTCCTCAAAAAAGGCGACGTGGTCATCCGGGAGCTTCTGGCCCTCATCGATGCCGACGCCGAGGTGTTCAAACCCCTTGCCAAGGCTTACAGCCTGCCCAAGGGCACCCCGGAAGAGGCCCAGACCAAGGCCGAAACCATCGAGGCCTGCTGCAAAACAGCGTGCAGCGTTCCCATGCAGATCATGCGAAAAGCCTGCGAAGGCATCGCCATCCACAAGCGCATGGGGGAAATCGGCACCGTCATGGCGGTCTCCGATGTGGGCTGCGGCGTGGTTTTTCTCAAAGCCGCCCTCATCTCCGCCCAGCTCAACGTCATTATCAACCTGAACTCCATTAAAGATGAAGACTACCTTGCGGCCACCCGCAACGAAATGGATATCCTCATGGAGCAGGGAACGGTTGAGGCGGATGACACCCTTGAAATCGTGATGGAAAAGCTGACGAAATAACACAGCGGGTGTCAACGAGATATCACAGGAATCAATTTCATATGGGCTCCTTCATTTCTGGAGACCGGAAAGGACGACAGACATGGCTGAACGTTTAACTGGCAAACCCGTGGCCGATGCGATTAAGGCCTCCCTGACGGACAAAGTGACCGCTCTCAAAGCCAAAGGAACCACCCCGAAACTTGGGATTATCCGTGTGGGCGCGCGCCCCGACGACCTGTTTTATGAAGGCGGCGCAAAAAAAACCTGCACCGCCGTGGGCATGGAGTATGAGGTATTTGAGCACGACGAAGCCATCACCGAAGCCGACCTTGAAAAGGCCGTCACCGAGGTAGGCGCACGCAGCGACATCCACGGCATCCTCATGTTCGCGCCCCTGCCCTCCCATCTGGACGAAAACAAGATCAAAAGCCTGATCCCCGTGGAAAAAGACGTGGACTGCCTCAGCCCCATCAGCGCCGACAAACTCTTTGCAGGCAACGGCTCCGGCTTTCCCCCCTGCACACCCACGGCCTGCATGGATATGCTCGCCCACTACAATGTGCCGCTCCAGGGACATAAATGTGTGGTCATCGGGCAGGGCGCCGTGGTTGGAAAGCCCGTCTCCTACCTGCTCCTTAAAGCCGGAGCCGCCGTCACCACCGTCTACATCGACGAAACCGGCACCCTGTGCGTGGACGAACTGGCCCTAAAAGGCGGCTCCATGGAACTTGCCAAACGCCTTCAAGGCGTCACCACCCCTGAGATCTGCAAGGAAGCGGACGTCATCGTAGCCGCCGCAGGTGTCCCCCGCCTTGTCAAAGCCGATGCCGCCACCGCAGGCCAGACCTTCATCGACGTCGGCATCAACGCCGACCCGGAAAACCCCGGAAAATACTGCGGTGACGTGGACTACGCCAACGTGGAGCCCATCGTGTCCCGCATCTCCCCAGTCCCCGCAGGGGTCGGCTCGGTGACCACATCGGTGCTGTGCAAGCACACAGTGGCAGCGTGTGAGAAAGCGTAGCAGGGACAGGTTATAGGGCATGGGCCATAGGTAAATCATATCGCAACCCCAAAAGCCGCTGGAGGCTCTCCAGCGGCTTTTTTTCACCGAACATGGTGCACAAAGTGCACCCTACGGGGTGTGGGCATGCCTCTGATTTCATGGAATTGTTCTTGAGGCGTTTCCACGAAAAAACCAAAAACGCTCGAAACACCGAAGACTGTAGGGTGCACTCTGTGCACCAAAATGACGGCTTTCGATCCCCCCTATATCCAGAGAGACCAAGGCTTTTATTCACCGAACATGGTGCACAGAGTGCACCCTACGGGGTGTGGACATGCCTCTGATTTCATGAAATTGTTCTTGAGGCGTTCCCACAAAAAAACCAAAAGCGCTCGAAACACCGAAGACTGTAGGGTGCACTCCGTGCACCAAAACGACGGCTTTGCCCCCCCCACTGAATCCAGAGAAACCAAGGCCTTTATTCACCGAATATGCCCTGCGGGGTGCGCAGATACCCTTGGTTTTATGGGGTTATTCGTAAGGCGCACCCCCACGCCCACGCTGTTCAGCAGTTCCTTACCGAAGAGAGGAGCTAAACTGTTATGTCCGACTATCGCCGCGCAAAGGAAGCCGGAGGTACGTATTTTTTTACGGTGCTCACCTACAGGCGTCAGCCCATCTTATGCGCAGAAGATGTTCGAAATGCTTTGCGAGACGGCATCAATCATGCCCGGCACAACCATCCTTTCACCATCGATGCCTGGGTGTTGCTTCCCGATCACCTTCACTGTATCTGGACGCTGCCCGAAGGAGATGCAAACTTCAGCCTCCGGTGGGCAATAATCAAACGTTTCGTGACAAAAACATGCGGAGCAACACGGCAACGTAACGAGTGGATGGGCGAGTCCAAAAAACGCAGACACGAATCGACCATCTGGCAACGCCGTTTCTGGGAGCACCAGATACGTGACAGCCATGATTTAGAGCGGCACATGGACTATCTCCACTACAACCCCGTTAAGCACAACCTTGTCTCCCGAGTCAGCGACTGGCCCTGGTCGACCTTTCACAGCTATGCACGGCAAAGCATTTATCCGCAGGATTGGGGGCGGGATTATTCTGTGAATGCGGCACACGATTATGGCAAGCGGTGAAAAGAATATCACGCAGGTGTCACGGGATTTATCCTTATGGATCAGACAACGGCTGTCCACCCTGATATCCATAAAGACCAAGGCTTTTGTTCCCCGAACCTGGTGCACAGAGTGCACCCTACGGGGTGTGGGCATGCCCCCGGTTTCGTGGAATTGCTCGTGAAGCGTTCCCACACCCAACCAAAAATGCTCGAAACACCGAAGACTGTAGGGTGCACTCCGTGCACCAAAATGACGGCTTTCGATCCCCCCTGATATCCAGAGAAATCTATGCTTTTATCCCACGAACAGGGCCCCCCAGAATTCTCCCTACAGGCTGAGGGCCTCGCGGCACGGTGTCATGACCTATGACCTATTTTCCTATGACCTGTCCCCCCCCTACTTTTCCTCTTCCACCCTCTTCTTCCACTTGATCCGCTCACTCTCCGTCCAATCGATACGGCTCCAGAGGCCCTGGAGAATACTCACCTCTCGTTCGGTGATGTCGCTCTGCCCGAAAATCCGGCGGTAGGTTCGCAGGAGGTGATCCGGGCTCAAGGGGTCCAGGTATTCGATGTCAAGGAGGGTCTTCTGCATGTGGCGGAGCATGCGCTCAAGGGATTCGTTGGTGGCGGGGACCCGGGTCTCGATCCCCTCAGGGGTGGGGCCGGCAAACCGTTTTCTGACCTCGTACATGCAGACGGTGGCTGCCTGGGCAAGGTTCATGGAGGGGTAGGCTTCGTCGGTGGGCAGGGTAATAAAGTACTGGCAGAGATCCAGCTCTTCGGTTTTCAGGCCTTTGTCTTCCCGGCCGAAGACCAGGGCGGCGTTGACCTCATCACCCATGGGATGAAGCTTTTCCGAAAGCTCATCGGGGGTGAAGAAAACATTTCGGTATTTCCCGAAACGCCGAGTGGTGCCAAAGGCGTAGTGGACCCCTTCCAGGGCTTCGGCAAGGGTATCCACCACCACGGCTTCCTCAAGGAGACGCTTTGTTTTTACCGCCATCCTCAAGGCATCCAGGGACAAATGATCGCACTGGGGGTTCACGAGCACCAGGCGGCTAAAACCAAAATTCATCATGGCGCGAGACACCGAGCCTATATTCAAGGGGCCCTGGGGCTCCACCAGCACAATGGAAATCTGCTCTGTTTTCATACAACTCCTGATTACGCAATCTTAGGATAAAAAACGCTCTTTATAGCATCCCCGGATTCTGATAGAAACCCCACTGTCGTATCAGAACGACAAAATGCCGGATATGTTATTTTTTTAACCCAGGTTCCCAAGGCTTTTTCATGCCCCATACCCTTCTTTTGCAACTTCCCGTTCCCAGGCACCAGGTCGGTGCCAAAAGCGGAAACATCCCCCTCGGTCCAGCCTGCCTGAAGCTCGCTGCCGAAACCCACACCGATGCCAGCGTGGAAATATTCCCCGAAACCCTGGCCACCCACGGAGGGGATGCCGCTATTTTAGAGGAGATCTGTAAAAAACGCCCGGACATCCTGGGGCTCACCCTCACCTGCTGGAACGTGGAGCGATCCCTCCATCTTGCAGAGGAGGTCAAGAAAAGGTGCGGGGCCCGCATTGTGGCCGGGGGCCCCGAGGTGACGGTCGACAACCCCCTGACCCGTCATCCGGCCATCGATTTTCTTGTGTACGGCGAAGGGGAAGAGGTCTTTGTCAAGCTTTTGAAAGAACCCGGGCTCTGGGACCAGGGGGAGGCCTCCGGGTGCGCCCCTGAATTTTTCATGCATGGGAAAAACCCATACATTGAAAACATTCTCGATCCGGGTCCAGAAGAGATCATGCTCCTTGAGACCCAGCGGGGGTGCCCCTACGGATGCAAGTTCTGTTATTACAACAAAGCCCGGAAAGGGCTCACCTTTCTCTCCGATGAAAAGGTACTCGAAGGGATCCGATGGGCAGTGTGCAGCGGGGTCAAGGAGCTTTACCTTCTCGACCCCTCCCTCAACGCCCGCCCCGGCCTGAAGGACCTGCTCAAAGAGATTGCAAAAATCAACCCCCACGGAGCCCTTGCCCTTCGCAGCGAAATCCGAGCCGAATGGATCGACGCCGAAGCAGCTGAACTCTTTGCCGCAGCAGGGTTCACTGTCTTTGAAATCGGCCTTCAGTCCACATGCCGGAAGGCGCAAAAACTCATGGGCCGCAACACAGACCTCACGCGATTTGTCGAGGGGGTGAGCCACCTGAAGGACCATGGCATCCTCTCCACGGTGGACCTCATCATTGGCCTGCCCGGCGATGACCTCACCAGCTTTTCCAGTTCCCTGAGGTTCGTAAAGGAAAACGGGCTGGACGACGACGTGCAGGTCTTCCCCCTGGCCCTGCTTCCCGGTACCGCCTTCCGGCAGGAGAGTGAAAGCCTGGGACTTCGATTCCAGGAGAAGCCCCCGTACACCATCATCGAAACCCCCGGGTTCAGCCCCGATGAGATCACCCTGGCCATGGACTGGACAGAATCCCTTCTGGACATGGACCTGATGAGCCCGCCCGAGGTGAATCTCTCCTGGAAAACGGAAGGGCTTCCCGCCCACCGAAGCGTCACCCCGGAGGACCGGGAACTCATGGCCACCTTCGTGGTGACAAATGAAACGACACAAGACGACGCACGCCATGCAGCCGCCCGACTCTCATACCCCTACCAGGTGGTCATCACCCCCGAAGCCACGGATGACGAATCGGTCTTCCGCATCCTTGCAGAATGTGTCTCCCGGAACCCGCACACCCCATGTGAGATCATCTGGGTCGAGCCCGACTCCCTTCCGGACGCCGTTCGGATTGTGGCCGAACTCCCCCTTTTCCGGCCCCATTTTCTGGACAACGAGCTTGCCCTTTTAGACCACCGTCCGGGCAACCGGGCCATCCTGTGCACACTTGTCAGCACGGATCCACACCCCCTGCCCGTCCCCATGGGGCGCAGCCTGAAACGGTTTTATGGCGATGCCCTCCCCACACGTGATGCGTTGGAAGACCTGAATGACGCAGATGGCGCGGTCATTGATGCACCGGACACCGAAGCCCTCCAGGCTTGGCAGGAATCCATGGCCCCCCACGCAGACGAGATGTTTCCCATCGCCTTTTCAGACCATGGGGCCATGGCATACTGGCGGGAGTTGACCAGGGACGGGGATTGGGTTTTTTAGTGAATGGTGAAGTGGGTGCCTGATCTCTGTCAAGAGCAAAGGGGTTTTTAATCACCATATTTGAAAAGCCAAAGGTCTCGGCGTTAACTGAATATCTGAAAAAATGGGCGGCGTCGTTCTGGTGCACGGAGTGCACCCTACAGGCCTCGGTGCCTCGCCGGGTTTCCGGTTGAGCCCACAGGACCTTTTCCGCGAACCATAAGGATCACCACCTGAAACCTGTGGGTAGCCTTCAGCTCGTAGGGTGCACTCTGTGCACCATGTCCGCAAAACCAAAGGTCTCGGCGTTAACTGAATATCTGGAGAAATGGGTGAGCGTCGTTCTGGTGCACGGAGTGCACCCTACAGGACTCGGTGCCTCGCCGGGTTTTCGGTTGAGCTGACGGGGGCTGTTACGCGAACCATAAGGATCCCCACCTGTGAAACCTGCGGGTAGCCGAGATTTCTATTCACCATTCACTATTCACGCTCCCCCCTCACCACAACCACCTCCGTCCCATGCCCCGGCAGGAGCATTTCAACGAGCTCCTGTTCCGTTACGGGGGTGTAGGTCCTTTGCCACCGGGGATCCGACTCCAGTCGCTTCAGGCGACAGATGCGCTCCCGAACGGGGGGATGGGTGCGCAGCAGGGTGTGGCCTCGCTGCTCCCGGCGTCCTGCCACCCAGCGCATGAAAAGGGGGGACCGCCCGCCTTCGAGCTTTCTCAACGCTTTGATAAGGGGCCGGGGAGAACCTATGAGCTCGGCGGAGCCCGTATCGGCTGCGAACTCCCGGGTCCTCAGCAGGTGCAGCTGAAGCAGAAGCGCCACCACCGGGGCTGCCACCACAACAGCCAGGAGGACCAGGGACAACTCACGCTCCCCGGCAAAGATGGAAGGGAGATTGATGAGCACCATCAGCTGCCCGATGATGGAGAGCACATTGACCATCTTCACCGTGATTTCCGAAAACCACATGATGCGGCCGTCATTGTGGGCGATATGGCTCAGTTCATGGGCCACCACACCGGCCATCTCGTCACTTTCGAGGGTTTCAAGGATACCACGGGACAAGGCAATGGCGGAGCTGCGCCGGTCCCCGGTCACAAAGGCGATGGAGCGTGAGCTCGGCAGGATCCAGACCTCAGGGACGTTTGTGATACCCGCATTCACGGACAGATCCCGTACCAGGCGATGCAGCCCCGGCATCTGGAAATC
Organism: Desulfoluna spongiiphila; assembly: GCF_900101345.1. GTDB lineage: Bacteria > Desulfobacterota > Desulfobacteria > Desulfobacterales > Desulfolunaceae > Desulfoluna > Desulfoluna spongiiphila. The sequence continues at coordinate 82,776 of NZ_FMUX01000004.1, forward strand.
CGTCACCCGAATCCCTCTGTAAAACCGCAGCACCACCGCCGGGGAAAGCCTCGGCGTCAGATGGTAGGCCAACAGCCCCCCCCACCGCAGCCGGAATGGAAAAAAGCGCCCCCCCCAGAATATGGGCCAAAAAAAGCAGCAAGGACGCCAAAGCCCATGCTGCTGTCGTTGATTTTACAAAACTGATGCTGTTTTGCCGTTCTTTCACACGCGCCATCATACCCACCTGCCTGTCAAACAGAGGCGGAAACGGCGCATGCCCTGACCCTGTTGTACCAGCCGCACCGTCACTGCCATGGTGTTTCTTCGGGAAAGCAAAAGATTTCCCATGGCATAAATTAGTCACAAATTATCGGGATGCAAGGAAAAAAAGCAGACGACAGGCGAGAAAAAGTGGAAAGCCGACGCGTCGCCCCATGGGGGACGCATCGGCTCGAAAATCACTCAGGCGGCACTTCATAATCGATGAACCGATGCAGGTCGTCGGGATGGATGGATTCGCCGGAAATGGCCCGGTCGCAGGCGGTGGCACCGGCTTTCTTCATTTTCTTGGCGCTCCCGCAGAGAAGGGGATGCCAGGAAGGAAGGGGCTTGCCCGCAAGGACCCTCCTGTACGCACAGGTTTCAGGGAGCCACCGGTACTTGGAGATGGAGGCGGGGGTCAGCTCCACACACACATCGTTGATGTACGTGCGGTTCTCGTAAATACGACACCTGCAGCTTTCAAGGTCCAGGTACTGGCAGGCCACAGACGTCACATAAACAGCACCGGTATCGGCGTCTTCAAGCTTCTCCATGCAGCAGAGGCCGCACCCGTCACAGAGGGACTCCCACTGCTTCCGGCTCATACCGGACAGGGGCGTGCTCTCCCAGAACGGCGCACCGGCCTCACACTCTCTCTTCTTTTCCGTCTTTTTCACAATCCGACGAATCCTTCTGAACAACGGTTAAAGGGAATGCTCATGTTTGAATGCAAGCCATGCAAGGGTCACCTGTTCGGTCCACTGGTCCTCCGTCAGGTTCCACTCTTCCATCTGGCCGGGATTTGCCGGCATCTGGACCATGGTGGCCAGCTCTTTGTATGTGTGTTTTTTCATCAGAGCGTCGGCAAAGGTGCCTTCCTCAATGAATTCCGTGGGAAATCGGTTGGGGTTGGCCTCCACCAGGGCCTCGAGTTCATCGGCGGTACGTGCAAAATCCATTTTTCACCACTCCGTATCTAACAGTTCAACACAAGCCCCGGAAAACCCTTTTGCGGCATATCCGGGGATTCAAACCGAGAAAAAAAGAATATAGAGCATCACTTCACTATTTTCAACTGTGCAGACGCGTCCCCCGGCCCGGAAAAAGCACATGTTCAGCACCTTTGGGCCCCTGTCAGGCCCCCCGCACCGTGCACACGCCCCCCTCTTTTTATGGCGCACAGCCCCTGAAAAAATAGGTCGCCATCGCTTTTTCGGTTGTTTCTATGGCAAAATATGAGTATGTGATGAGCCGCAATTGTTTGAATATCTGTGTATTCTAAAAAAACCCCGGATCTCGGCTATGCCTCCACAGGCTCACCCCCGATACCAGGGCGACCCCATGCCCAACAGCCGGTTTCGGCTTGAAATATGATGGTTCCGTAACACCCCCCAAAGAGGTCTCCGGTAGATTTCATCTGGAGGCGAAGCATCGTAGCGTTGGCATTGTGAAGAACCATCAACCAAGAGGAAGACCCACACATGACAGTCTGTAACACCATCAGAAACATCGCCATCATTGCCCACGTCGACCACGGCAAAACCACCCTCGTGGACGCCATGTTCCGTCAGAGCGGCCTGTTCCGCGAAGACCAGGAAGTGGAAGACCGGCTCATGGACAGCATGGACCTGGAGCGGGAACGCGGCATCACCATCTCCGCCAAAAACTGCTCCGTCAACTGGGGGGGGACCCGTATCAACATCCTCGACACCCCCGGCCACGCCGACTTCAGCGGCGAGGTAGAACGTGCCCTCTCCATGGTGGACGGTGCCATCCTGCTGGTGGACGCCTCCGAAGGCCCCCTTCCCCAGACCCGCTTTGTCCTGAAAAAAACCCTGGAGGCGGGCCTTAAAGTCATTGTGGCCATCAACAAAATCGACCGCGCCGATGCCCGCCCCGACGAGGTGCTCGACGAGATCTACGACCTCTTCATCGACCTGGACGCCACCGACGAGCAGCTCGACTTCCCCGTCCTGTATGCCATCGGCAGGGACGGCATCGCCCAGGAGACCCTGGAAGAGAAGGGTACAGACCTCACCCCCCTCTTCACCAAAATTGTCAACGACCTGCCGGCTCCGGAAATCGACTCGGAAAAACCCCTGCAGATCCTCATCTCAGACCTCGGGTACTCCGATTACCTCGGTCGCCTGGCCATCGGCAGGGTCTTCAACAGGCCCCTGTCCACCAAAACGCCCCTGGTCTACATCAATGAAGAGGGCAAACCCGTCCGCATCAAGGTCACCAAAGTCCAGGTCTACGACGGACTCACCATCAGCGAAGCCGAAACCGTAGCCGCCGGTGACATTGCCGTCATCTCGGGCATCGAAGAGATCCAGATCGGGGACACCGTCTGCGAGATGGACAACGCCGTGGCCCTTCCCCGGGTCACCGTAGATGAGCCCACCGTGGCCATGCGCTTTACCATCAACACCTCGCCCCTGGCCGGCCAGGAAGGCAAAATCGTTCAGTCCAGCAAGATCCTTGACCGCCTCCAGAAGGAGTCCATGAAAAACGTCTCCATGAAGGTGGATCTCACCGAGGACCGTGAGTGCTTCATGGTCAAGGGACGCGGCGAATTTCAGATGGCTATCCTCATTGAGACCATGCGCCGTGAGGGCTTCGAACTCTGCGTCGGTCGCCCCGAGGTCATCTTCAAGGAAGAGGACGGCGTCCGCACCGAGCCCATCGAAAACGTCTACGTGGACTGCGATGAAAACTTCATGGGGGTCATCACCGAAAAGCTCTCCCTCAGGAAGGGCAAGCTGATCAACCTCACCAACAACGGCCGAGGCCGCGTGAACATGGAGTTCTCCATCCCCTCCCGCTCCCTCATCGGCTACCGGGACGAGTTCCTCACCGATACCAAGGGCACCGGTATCATGAACTCCATCTTCCAGGGATACGAGCCCTACAGGGGCAGCTTCCCCACCCGCTACACAGGCTCCATCGTCTGTGACCGAAAAGGCCAGTCCGTGCCCTACGCCCTGTTCAACCTGGAGCCCCGCGGCCGCATGATCATCCCTCCCTCGGTTCCCGTATACGAAGGCATGATCATCGGTGAGCACAACAAAGAAGGCGACATCAACGTCAACGCCTGCAAAGAGAAAAAACTCAGCAACATGCGCGCCTCCGGCAAAGATGAGAACACCGTCTGTTCCCCGGTAAAACCCCTCACCCTGGAGCAGGCCATCAACTTCATCCGCGATGACGAAATGGTGGAGATCACCCCCGTCTCCATCCGCCTGAGAAAGACCATCCTCTCCCAGCAGATGCGGTACCAGATGCGACCTAAAAAAGACGTATAGTCTCTTTGATATATAAGTGAGTTACAAGCCGCCCTTCACGCCCCGCGTGAAGGGCGGTTTGCGTTTGCAAAAGGGCTGAAACGTTCTTGCTGTGGGGCGTCGTTGTCACCGGCAGGTAAAAGGTGGGCCGGGGTTGGGGGAAGGCGCTGTTTGTTTCGTCTTTTCTGCCCGGACGTGATGTGCGATACTACACAATTTCGAGGCTCGGCACCATGCGGCCCACACACGTGGCCGATACGGCTGGCAAGCCTTAAATCAAGCAGAAGAAAAACGAGCACCAACCCTTAGGAATTGTGGATAATCATATGGATTCTATCGAATTTGACCGCAGGCATATCTGGCACCCCTACACGTCCATGCAAGACCCCCTTCCCGCCTACGAAGTGGCCTCGGCCGACGGCGTCCGGCTGACCCTTTCCGACGGCCGGGAGCTCATCGACGGCATGTCCTCCTGGTGGGCGGTAATCCACGGCTACAACCACCCGGTCCTCAACCAGGTGCTCGCCGCCCAGTCCCAGAAAATGGCCCATGTGATGTTCGGCGGCATCACCCACCAGCCCGCGGTGGAGCTGGCCCGGCTCCTTCTTTCCATCACCCCGGATCCTTTGGAGCGCATCTTTTTCTGCGACTCCGGCTCCGTCTCCGTGGAGGTGGCCCTTAAAATGGCCTTTCAGTACTGGATGGCCAAGGGGAAAACAGGTAAAAACCGCATCCTGAGCTTCATGAACGGCTACCACGGAGACACCTTCGGGGCCATGAGCGTCTGCGACCCCGTCAACGGCATGCACGACATCTTTGCAGGGGTCCTGCCCAAACACCTGTTCGCCAAGGCTCCCGGGGCGCGCTTTGATGAAGAGCCCTCGGCCGAAGAGCTCCAGGCCCTTGAAACCCTCATGGAGAGCCACAAAGAGGAGATCGCTGCGGTGATCATCGAACCGGTGGTCCAGGGGGCCGGCGGCATGCGCATCTACTCCCCTGTCTTCCTGAACAAACTCCGGGAGCTCTGCGACCGCTACGGCTTTCTCCTCATCTTCGACGAGATCGCCACCAACTTCGGGCGAACCGGTAAGCTCTTCGCCCTTGAACACCCCGCGGTGGTCCCGGATATCCTCTGCCTGGGCAAAGCCCTCACCGGCGGGTACATGACCCTGGCCGCCACCCTGGCCACCGCCGAAGTGGCCGAGACCATCAGCAGCGGCAACCCGCCCAACTTCATGCATGGCCCCACCTTCATGGGCAACCCCCTGGCCTGCGCCGTGGCCCTTGCCAGCACCCGCATGCTCCTCGACTCTCCCTGGGAAACGCGTGTAAAGGGCATTGAAAACGGCCTCAAAGAAGGGCTCCTGCCCCTTGCCGACCTGCCCCAGGTGACCGACGTCCGGGTCCTGGGCGCCATCGGCGTGGTGGAGCTCAACCAACCCGTGGACATGGCCGTCACCCAGGCCCGCTTCGTGGAGCGGGGCGTCTGGGTCCGTCCCTTCGGCAAGCTCGTCTACGTCATGCCGCCGTTCATCATGGAACCGAAGGATTTGAACACCCTTACCTCGGTTATGGCGGAGGTTGTGGGGATGGAAGACAGGTCATAGGAGATAGGAAATAGTGAGTGGTGAGTGGAAAAAACGGGTATAGGGACACGCACGAAACACGGCGTCCCGTAGGGTGCATCCATGCACCAAAACCGAAGCGAAACGCTGAGCCAGCGCCGACGGCACCATGTCGGCCTTAGGGCTACCGCCATGGTGCACAGAGTGCACCCTACAGGATAGGGAATCGTCCGGGCCATCGAGAAAGCCTGCGTTACGTTCCAAGCAGCGGCATGAAGCAAAACCCGACACGGCCTGAAGCACCGAGGCCCGTAGGGTGAGCCGTACGCACCGTCCCTTCCGAAGACCGCCACGGTGTGATGCTGTGAAAACAAAAGAGGAGCCCCCCCGACCCATGGAAGCAAGCACGGCCTGCACGAAATGCGGATTCGAAAACCCGGCCGACGCCCCGGAGTGCCTGCGGTGCGGGGTCATCTTTGCGAAGCTGAACGCAGACCGGAATACGCCGCAGAACCCTCCAAAAAGGCCCGACACGCCCACAGGGCACCAAGCCTATGGTGAGGACACCCGCATCACATTTTACGAGCGGGAAGAGACATCTGAAGGGATTTTCATGGTGGTGATCAAGGGAGGGCTGCTGATCCTGCTTGCGTTGTGGGGTTTCAAACTGGCAGCCATCCCCCTCGTGGACGGGGGAGCCGGCAACTCGTTTCTCCACAACGTGAATCTCCCGTTCCATGAAGCGGGGCATCTTCTGTTCAAGCCCTTCGGACGGGTGATCCACTCCCTGGGCGGCACCCTGGGACAGCTTCTCATGCCCCTGATCTGCCTGGTGGCCCTGCTGGTAAAGCAACGCGACCCTTTTGGCGCGTCGATCTGCCTCTGGTGGATCGGGGAGAACTGCCTCGACATCGCCCCGTACGTGGACGACGCCCGGCGCCTTTCGCTGCCCTTGCTGGGTGGCAACGTCGGACACTCCTCGCCGTACGGGTTCCATGACTGGCAATTTATCCTGACGGAGACAGGACTCCTGGACAAAGACCACGTCATCGCCGGAGGGTTCAAAGGGGTGGGAATCCTGCTGATGGCCGCGGCCATTGCCTGGGGCGCCCACAGCATATACAAAAAACATATGTAACTATTCAGCTCCAAAAAGCAGCCTCCGGCGGCAAGGTGTACCACCTTGAAAGCAGGTTGCGGATACGCTTTTAAAACGAAATTCATTCAAGCAGTTTTTTTTAAGACCTGTTTGTTAAACTTTTTAAAAGTTTAGCCCCCGGCAGGGCCGCCGGAGGCATAAGCTGAATAGTCACAAACTATATTGTGTAAAAAAACATAACATATCAAGAAATTACAAAACACACCTGGAGTACTGCATTGACACCCGGAATTAATCTTCTGAAAAAAAAGAAAATAAAGCATACCGTCCACAGCTTCAAACACGACCCCAGCGCCGGAGCCTACGGCGACGAGGTGGTGGAAAAACTGGGTTTTCCTGCCGAGCGCGTCTTTAAGACCATCATCGTCGCCCTGGACGGCACGCCCAAAAACCTCTGCGGCGCCATCGTCCCTGTCACCGGGCTCACCGACCTGAAACACGTGGCCAAGGCTGCCGGGGCCAAAAAAGCGGCCATGGCCGACCCCAAAGAGGCGGAACGGGCCACCGGCTACATCACCGGCGGTATCAGCCCTGTGGGCCACAAAAAACGCATTCCCCTGCTCCTGGACGCCCTGGCCATGGAGCACCCCACCATCATGGTCAGCGGGGGCAAGCGGGGCCTTGAGATCGAGCTCTCCCCCGAAGATCTCATCGCTGCCACCGGGGCCAAGGTGGCGAGCATTCACAAATAGACCCCGCCAGATGGCCCGGGTCAGGCGTAAAACGAGCCCCCCGAAGCGGCCATGTCCCGCAGGAGCCCTGCGGGACTGAACCGCTCTCCGTGGCGTATTTCAAGGGACGCCATGCGTTCCAGCAAGGCAGGGGCCCCCATGGCGTCGGCATACCGGAACGGACCGCCGAGAAAAGGCGGGAAGCCCAGCCCCAGGACCGCTCCCACGTCCCCGTCTTCCGGGGATGCGATGATGCCCTCCTCCAGACAGAGAATCGCTTCGTTGACCAGCATCAGGCCCATGCGATTCTGCAGCTCTTCCCGGTCCACCCGGGACGACGGCCGGGCAACCACAAGGTGGGACAACACCGAGTTCACCCGCCTTTGCCCCCCTCTCCTGCCCTTGGTGTAATCGTAGAACCCCTTGCCGCTTTTCCGCCCCAGGCATCCCCGGGTATGGAGTCTCCCAAGAAGGGTCGACATCCGGATGTTCCGGGCCGCGCACGGGGCCTTCATCACCCCGGCCACATGCATGCCCACATCGATCCCCACGGCATCCACCAGGGCAACCGGCCCCACGGGATAGCCGAAACGGGTCATGGCATCGTCCAGAATGTGGGGAGAGACCCCCTCTTCCAGAAGCAGCATCACCTCATTGAGCATGACGGAAAGGATTCGCGTGGTGTAAAAGGCCGGTCCGTCTTTGACCACAATACAGGTCTTTTTCTGCCGGATACCGAAATCAAGGGCCGTTGCCGTCACCCAGTCCGCCGTCTGGTCCGTGGTGATAATCTCCAGCAGGGGCATGCGGCGCACCGGAGAAAAATAGTGCATCCCGATGACGTTCTCCGGGCGACGGCACCCCTCGGCAATGGCCGAGATGGGAATGGACGAGGTATTGGAGGCAAAGATGGCCCGGTCACAGGTGGCCTCCTCCACCTCGCGGAGCAGGGTCCGTTTCAGGGCGAGATCCTCAAAGGCAGCCTCCACCACCAGATCGCTGTTTTTAAAGGCTTTGTAATCGGTACAGGGAAGCACCCGCGCACAAAACGCATCGCGCTCAAAGGCAGTGATGGCACCTGTTCGACTTTGGGCCTCAAGGCCCTTCATCACCTCCCGTACCCCCTTTGCCGCCGCCTCCAGGGTGAGGTCTTTCAGGAGCAGGGTCTCGGTGAGCTCCGCCGACACCTCGGCAATGCCGCTCCCCATAAGACCGCTTCCCAGGATTCCCAGCTTCTTGACCGGCACGGCCCGTGCCCTGCCCGCATGGGCCTTGCGGCTGTTCATGGCAAAAAAGAGGGTGGCAAGGGACCGCGACCCCGGGGTCAGGGCCACACGCCCGAACCGAAAGATATCCTGACGGATCCCCTCTGCGATGCCGTGGTCATACCCGTGGCGCACCGATTCGAGGATCGCCATGGGCGCCGGATAGTGACCGCGTGTCTGCTTCCGCACCTGTTTCTCTGCCCGCGACAGCAACAAAGAGCGTCCCAATGCCGCCTTGTCCAGCAAACGGTAATGAAGGGGTCGTCGCCGCTTCCCCGACCGCGGCATGGTCCCGTCAGCCAGTTTCAGGGCAACCTGCACGGCGGCATGCTGGAGGCTGTACCGGGAAACCACCGCATCCACCAAACCCAGTTTCTTGGCTTCCCTTACCCTCACCTCCCTGCCGGTAAGCATCAGGGGCAGCGCCTCGGGCAACCCGATAAGCCGGGGCAACCGGTGGGTTCCCCCGGCGGCGGGCACGAGCCCCAGCCTCACCTCGGGCAGTGCAAACCGCGTGACCGCATCATCCGATGCCACCCGGTAGTCTGCGGCCAGGGCCAGTTCGAGGCCACCGCCCAGGCAGTCGCCATGTATGGCACACACCACGGGTTTGGACCATCCCGACAAGCGATTCAACAGGGCGTTGCCCCGGGTGAGAAAAGCCGTTATCTCCGACTCATCCCCCATGCGCCCCAACTCCACAAGGTCCGCCCCGGCCACAAAGGAGCTTTCCTTGGCACTCATGATCACCGCCCCTTTAAGCCCGCTGTCCTCCTCAAGGGTGTCCATGAGCGCCTCCACCTCATCAAAAAAGGCAGAGGAAAAGGTGTTGACCGAACGCCCGGGGCAATCGATGGTGAGCACAGCCACCTCTTCGGGCCTCTTCTCCAGACGAAGGTGTCTCATCCTCGCCTCCTTATCAAATGGCGACAGGCTCCTGCCCTGCGTGCCTCGGGTGAGGGGCAGCGGGCGGAGTTCATGTGCGCTCCATTAGAATGGCACTGCCCATGGCCCCTGCGGCGCATCCCGCCACAAGGCCATAACGGCTCTGCTCCCGGACCATGCGGCGGCAGCAGGTGGTCACCAGGCGCGCCCCCGTGGCACCGAAGGGATGCCCCAGAGAGAGGGATCCTCCGTTGCGGTTCAACCGATCCAGGGAAAGGCGGCCCACCGCCTTGTCTCGCCCCAGATGATTCCGGGCAAATGTCCGGGACGCAAGACAGCGAATATTGGCGATCATCTGGGCGGAAAAGGCCTCATGAACCTCCAGAACCCCGATCTCGTCCAAGGAAATCCCCGCCCGGTCCAGCACACCGGGGATGGCGAAGGCCGGTCCCAGCAGCAGTTCCTCCGTAGGATCCTGGGCGCTGTAATAAAAATCACGGACCGTGGCCAGGGGGATAAGCCCCATGGCAAGGGCCTTCTCCTCGTGCATCAGCAGCACCGCTGCGGCGCCGTCCGTCAAAAACGAGGCGTTTCCCGCAGTGACCGTCCCGCACCCCTTTGCAAAGGCGGGCCTGAGCCGCGACAGGGTCGCCACATCCGCGTCCCGTCGCGGCCCGTTGTCACAACTCAAGAGCTCACCGCTTTCCGGCACCACAACAGGCACCACCTCCTCCTTGAGCACCTCCGAGGCCCAACCCTCAAGGGCCCGGCCATGGGACATCTCGGCATACCGGTCCTGGTCTTGCCGGGAAATCCCCAGGCGGTTCGCCAGCCGGTCCGCGTCCTTGCCCATGGTCATGCCCGTGGAGTACTCCGCCATGGCCGGATACTCAGGGACGATAAAATCAAGGGGTCTCATGGATTTCAAAAGCGACAGCTTCCCCCGCAGGGTCTTGGGGCGTTTGTGCAGGGTAAGGTCCATCAGGAATTTACGGTATTTCTTTGACACGCGGATATCCGCATCGGAAAAGGTCTCCACACCGCCTGCGATGACGGCATCAGCCTGCCCCGAGGCGATAAGGGCCACCCCGTTGGTGATGGCCTGATTGGCTGAAATGCAGGCAACGGTGCAGGTGTGGGCGGGAACCGTCCGGGGGATCCCCGCCCCCAGGGCAATCTCCCGTGCGATGTTGGTGGTGGCAATGTCCGTGGCCACGCACCCCATGATCACCTGATCCACATCCATGCCGGAAAGCCCGGTGCGGGCCATGAGCCCCTTGACGGCAAGCTGCCCCAGCTGCCACCCCATAAGGGACGCGTAGCCGGTCCCGGACTTCTGAAACGGGATGCGGCAGCCGTCCACAACAGCCACCCGGTTGCCATGAATCGCCATGGATGTTCCGCCTCCTTACGGGATCATACAAAGTTGAATGAACCACAAAAAAAGCCTCCGGCGGCAAGGTGTGCCACCTTGAAAGCAGGTTGCGGATGCGTTTTGCCCCTCGTTCCTCGGGTCAAATCACATCCGCCTTTAAAGTAAAATTCATTCAAGAAGATTTTTTAAAACCTGTTTGTTAAACCGTTTTTTTAAATCAGGCAAAAATGTGTCCCCCGGCGGGGCCGCCGGAGGCATAACCTGAACCGTTACAAAACAGGAAAAAAGACAAAGGGATTTGATGCAGGTGGGATGCACCACATGCCTGTCCTCTCAAAGGGACAGGAATGGCTCATGGGCAGGGCATGTCGGATAATTCAGTAGGACATATTCACCGGGAAATGTCAACCCGGCACAATTCCGGATTTACCGTGCAATATCAGGAGGGTGGGATCAAGGAAGAAAGGGTCTCATCGCAAGTTTTTATGCGGTGCTCCCAGTCATGGGGCATCATGTGCCGTGCCAGTGCGGAGACGCTTGTCCCCTGCTCGGCGCAGCCCCGCAAAAGAGCACAAAGCTTGGAAATGGCGTCCTGACGGCTGGTGTAGAGATGATCGCCATGGAACGCCTCGGGGAGCACCTCGGGATAGGCCAGCCGTGACGGCAAAAGGGGCAGACAGCCATAGGCCATGGCCTCCACCACGGAGATGCCGAAGTTCTCCTGTACGGCGGAGCTCACCACGATGGCCCCGCGCGTCAGCCAGGACCGATAAACCTCGGCTGTTTCACAGTACCCAAAATGGACCACCCGATCCCCCAGCGTCTTCAGGGCCTGATGAAACGGGGCCTCGGCCTTGCCGCCCGCAGACTCTCCCAGAAGGGCCACCTGAAACGGAACGCCTTCTGCGGCAACTTTCTCCAGCACGTGGAGCATGGCGGGAAAATTCTTGTCGTAGCTCCAGCGGTGGTTCCAGATGATCAGGGGAGGAGCTGTCTGCTTCTCTTCCACGGCCGGCAACGCCTTCGGGAGGCTGCAGCCCGGATAGATCACCCGAGACTTTTCGGCCACGGCCTCTTCCAGGCCCTCTGGGAGAACATCGGGGAAACGGGATAGAAACGGGGACAGGCTGTTGATAAACAGCTCCCGGTGATGGCTGGAATTAAACACCACGCGATCCGCGGCACAGACCGTAAAAATCTCCTGCATCACCAGGTCCACCTCAACGGTGCTCCCCTTGGGCGGGGGATAGGTGAGCTGGCTCTCATGCATGTAGACGAGAGTCGGAGGGCAGTCCGTCACCAACCCTTTGAGCCGGGCAAGGTCCACCATGTTGGAGACGATGAGGCCGTCAACGCCTTTCAAATCGCACAGCACACCGGCGTAATGGAGAGCCGATGACCGCATGCGCCATTTCCAGTTCACACCGGGCAGGGTCAACAGGTCGATATCATGACGGCTGTGGGCTTTGAGCCCTTCGGCAAACGCTTTGTGGGATCCGCTGAAATGGGGTTCCAGGAAGAGAAAACGAAGGGGCATGGGGCATTCACTCGTCAGTGGTCAGCTCCCGAAGGCGGGCATCCATCTTCGCCTGAAACGACACAAGCTCTTCTTCCAGAAGCTTCAGGTCGTTGATGCGCTCCCGCACGTCGGTGATCTTCTTCTGGCCCATGGCCAGGGTCTTGCGGATCTGCTCCACCTCATCGATGTCGAAATCCGTAAGGCCGATGATCTCGGAAATCTCCTCCAGGGAGTATCCGAACCGCTTGCCGCGCAGGATCAGTTTCAGGCGCACATGGTCCCTGCGGCTGTAGATGCGTTGATTGCCTTCGGTTCTGCGGGGAGAGATGAGGTTCTTTTCTTCGTAAAACCGGATGGATCGGGTGCTGATGTCAAACTCGCGGGCCAAATCCGAGATGGTGTAGTATATTTCTTTGCCCTGGCGCTTCAATGCAAGGATCTCCTGGATTATTCATCACCCCGCCTGCTCTGGCGAACAGGAAGGCGTCTTAGTCTGCTCTCTTTTTATCATGGACTCGCAACAAACCGGCGTCAACCCTGCGAGAACTCCGTCGTTACATATGCGCTGCACGGGCTCTTGTCAAGGACTGCCTACCACCCCATGGGCCTTACGGCCCCTTCGATAAACCGAATTTTTCCGGGCAACTGCTCCCCGCCCTTGACACCCCCGGCACTTTCACCTATAAAGTTTACGTTAACGTAAACATGAGACACATCACATCCGACCATAAACATCGTACCCAAAACATAACACGCATCACCAACAAGAGATGAACTGCGGAGGACCATGGAAAAAATTTTCTATCCCGAATCCATTGCCATCTGGGGACTGTCCAATCGTGAAAACAACATCCCCAGGCTGATGCTTGAAAACCTGATTCGCTGGGGTTACGAGGGCCGCCTGTTCGGCATTCACCCCAAGGGTGATGAGAAACACGTGGACGGGGTCAAGATGTACAAAAGCATTAAGGATCTCCCCCAACAGCCCGACCTGGCAGTCTTTCTGCTTCCCGCGCGCCTCATCCCCGGGGCCCTTCGCGAGGCCGGTGAGTTCGGGGTACGCCGGGCTGCCATCCTCTCCGGGGGCTTCAACGAATCCGGTGCCGAAGGGGAAAAGCTGGCCGAGGAGCTCATGGCCGTGGCCGACGACTTCGGTATCCGGTTCATCGGTCCCAACGGCCTCACCGTGGCAAACACCGCAAACGGCCTCTGCCTCCCCTTCACCCCCACCTTCAAAACCCCCCGGGGCGGCATGAGCCTGATTACCCAGAGCGGAGGCATGGGCCTCTTCCTCTGGCACCTCATGGCCGACGAGAACATCGGGCTGGCCAAGTTCGCCAGCATCGGCAACAAACTCAACGTCAGCGAAGTGGATTGTATCCGGTACTTCGGAGAAGATCCCGAGACCAAGGTGATCTGCCTGTACCTGGAGAGCATCACCGACGGCAGGCAGCTCATGGAGGCCGCCTCCGAGGCCGGCAAGCCGGTAATCATCTACAAAGCCAACACCACCCAGGCCGGCAGCAAAGCCGCCATGAGCCACACGGCGGCCATCAGCAACAACGAGGAGATCATCGATGCCGCCTTTGAACGCGCCGGCATCCTCCGCATTGAAGAGTTCGACGACTTCATCGGCGCCGCAAAAATCTTTGAGCTGCCCCCCATGCGAGGCAACCGCATCATGGTCATGAGCCCTGCAGGAGGGTTCACCGTGCTCATGGCCGACCTCTGCGAAAAAGCGGGCTTCGAGTTTGCCGACCCCGGAGAAGCCTTTTACAAAGAGATCGCAGAGTTCACCAACGCGGGGGTCATCACCCTCTCCAACCCATTGGACCTCGGAGACATCTACGACCCGTCCTCAACGGCCAGCGTCATCAACCTTGTCCTTCATAACGACAAAGTGGACGGGGCCGTCTACCTCACCCAGAACCCCCAGATGCCCAAAAACGATGACGTCTTCAACAAAATGTTCAAGACCGACATCTCCAAAGAGGTCACCGGTGCCATCCGCTCCTCGGGAAAACCCATGGCCTCCTGCCTGTACGGCCCGTCAAAAACCATCAACCGGGTCAAACAAAACGTCAACGTGCCCATCTTCAACACCCCGGAGTCCATGATCCGCATCATGAAGCTCCAGCAGCGCTACCATGCCAAGCAGGCCGAACCCGCCTTCACCACCGCCCTGCCCCACGGCATCGACATGGACGCCGCAGCCTCGTGGGTGCGCTCCCACACCGGCACCCACGGTGAAGAGGCCCTGGAGCTGCTCACCGCCTTCGGCATCCCCGTGGCAAAAAACCAGACCGCCACCACCCCCGATGAGGCCGTGGCCGCCGCCGAGGCCATCGGCTACCCCGTGGTCATGAAGGTCATCAGCCCCGATGCCGTCCACAAGTCCGAAGCGGGCGGGGTCCTTATGGGCCTCAACGACGCCAGTGATGTTCGAAATGGCTTCGATACCATTTGGGCCAACCTGGAGGCCTACAAAAAAGACGCCCGCTTCGACGGCGTGCGCCTCATGGCCATGGCAGGAAGTGGCCACGACATGTTCGTGGGCGGCAGCGTGGACGACTCCTTCGGCCCGGTTGCCCTCTTCGGCTACGGAGGCATCTACATCGAGGTCTTCCAAGACGCCCAGACCGTGCTGTGCCCCTCGTCCCCGGATGAGATCGAAACCAAAATCACCCGCCTGAAATCAGCCAAAATCCTTGCCGGGACACGCGGCAAAGCCGGTGGGGACATAAGCGGTTACATCGACCTCATCCACCGCGTCACCCACCTCATGGCCCAGTTCCCGCAGATCCAGGAGCTGGACCTCAATCCCGTGCGGGTTCTGGAAGACGGATCGGGGGTGCTTGCGTTGGATGCGAGGTGCAGGATAGAAAAAAGGTCATAGGAGGATAGAAGATAGGTGATAGGACAAAGGAGATAGGGAGCGGTTTTATGGTGCGGGGTCGGGTAGGGCAATCCACGAAGCCGATCGGGGTTTTGTCGGGTGCGCCGTGCGCACCGCATAGCGTATCGAATCCCATCACCGGTTTCATGTTGAGGACGTTCGGGATGCTCACGGGCAATGCAGGGCCGGTGGCTCGCGTTCCATCAGGTGGTGCGGGAGCCGCACCCTACAGTCCGCGTGGTCGGCCGGGAATTGGTAACCGTGTGGACCGCAAGCCCGGCCCCCAAAAACACCACAGGCCGGAAATGATCTGCAATCATTTCAGGCCCGTGATTTAAAAACCTGGGGTCCAGGGGATCATCCCCTGGCCGCCGGAGGCGTTTTTTGCTTTTTCGCTTTTTACTTATTCATGCAGCACAATACCCGTGGGCAGCGATTCTCCGTAGATCACTTTTTCGTCGCCGGTGGAGAGGGTCACCACCTCGGAGAGAGGTTTGATCGCCTTCTTCCCGCCGCCTAAAGCCTGGACACGGGCGATGACCTGTTCGCGCTGGTCGTCGTCCAGGTCGCGCATGCGGTCGCCGGTCCTGCGGCCCATGATGACCAGGGCGTTGACCACGGCCTTCGGGTCTTTCCATGATCCGGTGAGGAGTTTTTGGATCCAGGGCCAGGCGTCCTTGGGGGCCACCACGCGATCCACGGAGCCGTACAGGGGCTCGCGCTGACCGATTCGGGAAAGGGCCCAGATCATCTGGGAGGGCGATTTTTTCGGGGAGAGGGCTTTCACGAGTTGATTGCCCAGGCGCACCTTGTCCTTGGTGATGAGGCGCTCCATGTTAGCAAGGGCCATCCAGAGCTCCACCTGTTCCTGGGGAGTCATCTTCACGCCGTTGCCCCGGGCGGGAAAGACCAGGGGAGACACCTCCTGGAAAAACTGACGCTGCTGGCCGGGGTTCAGGCCTGCGGCAAGGCGACGCCAGAGGATCCACCACTCGCCGCGCACCTGGTTGTTCCTGTCAAACACCGGCCCGCCTCGAAAGAGCTTCCACACCTTTTTCATGCGCTGCTCATCCATGCCGTGGCCGCTGCCGGGACGCAGGCAGTATCCGGTGAGGTTGAGCCATCGGGCCTCGAACTCTGCGGCGCGTTCCCTGTGTGCTTTCTCGTCAAGGAGGATGTCGGAGAGATCCCGGATAAAAGAGAGGGGCCACGAATTCTTCTGGATATCCACGGCAGACGAGATGGCCTTCACCACCCCGGTGAGACCGGTTTTATCCCCTGAAAAGACATCTTTCACAACGGTGCGGGCGGCCTGGGTCAGGCCATCGTCCAGGACTTCCCCTTCGGCCACGGCCATGGGGTCGGTATCCCGCCGCAGCTGAAAATTCAGGCGCCAGTGATGGTCACTGATCTGGGAATGGCATCCGATGACCAGGGTCCCCACCTCGGTGTACTGGGCCTTGATATGAACGGGGATGGACTCTTCGTTGCCTTTTTTACCGTACTTGATCACCGAGGCCATGGGAGGCAGCTCGGTGAGGGTGTCGTCGATGGTGATGACGTCCCCTGCCCGGTCCCCGGAACGAAAGCTGGAGCTATAGACAGGAAACTCTGCCGGGCGGTTGGCAATGACCGTAAACTTCTTGTCGGTGAGCTCGATGGTCTCCCCTTCGTCCAGACCGCGCTCCACGATGCAGACCGCTTTGTGGGCATCCCCGTTGGTGGAGCCCACGCCAAGGTAGTAGCTCCGGGGGCTTCCGCTTCCCACCCGCACGCCTTTGCCGATCTTGGCAAGACCGTAATAAGAGGCGCCCAGGGCCACGGCAAGGTCCGGATCCGGGTTGTCCATCTCCCGGGGAAAGGAGGCATCGGGCTCGTTGAACCAGTGCCGGACAGCGCCCTTGATCTTGCGCCGGATCACGGTAGGTTTTAAGGAGCCGCCGTTGAAAAGGATGTGGTCCGGGGCGTGATCGGAGCCCAAAAGATCTGCCACGGCCTCTTTGTGATTTTCCAGGAACCACCCGATATGGCGGGTAATGGCCGGTTCCTGCTCGTAGGGGAGGCCGAATTCGCTGATCCCCTTGCGCCGCGTCCTCTCCCGGGCCTCCTCTTTGGTGACGTCTGGGAAAAAACCGTCCAACACGATCTCTTCCACCATCTCCCGGGTCAGGGTGGCCGACAGGGTGCCGCCGATGAGGCTGCTGCCGGAGCCCGTCATGATGATACGCTCGGTCTCCATGCCTTCGCCCAGGACCTTCTCTTTGGCTTTGCGCGAGAGGTGACAGAGGGTCTTCCATTTGTCCGACGACAGGTTTTTGGCGTTGCCCTTGAACAGGGATTCGGCTTTGCGGGCCAGGGCCAGGTCGATGTTGTCCCCGCCGAGGATCAGGTGATCCCCCACGGCGAGGCGCTCAAAGCGCGGGGTGCCCTTGCTCTCTTTCAAAGTAATGAGGGTGAAGTCCGTGGTGCCGCCGCCTACGTCGCAGACGAGGATCAGCTCCCCGGGTTTGACGTGCTCTTCCCAGCTCTTCTCATGGCGGATCAACCAGCTGTAGAAGGCGGCCAGGGGCTCTTCCAGAAGGGTCACATGTTTGAGGCCCGCAAGTGCCGCAGCTTCCACGGTGAGGTCCCGGGCCACCTCATCAAAGGAGGCGGGCACCGTGATCACCACAAACTGGTTTTCGAGGAAGGCACCCTCGTCGTCGCCTCCCATGTGTTTGTTCCACGCCTTCCTGAGGTGCTCCAGGTAGAAGGCCGTGGCCTCCACAGGGGAGACCTTGCCCACATCGGCGCCGGCTCCCCAGGGCAGGATTTTGGCCTTGCGGTCTGCTTTGTCGTGGCACAGCCAACTCTTGGCCGACACCACCAGGCGCGAGGGGACCTTGCTCCCGTGCTCCCGGGCGAAAAGGCCTGCAAAGCGTTTCTCCATGGGGTTCCACGGCTGAATCACCGACTCATCGGGAATGTCGTAGGTTCCGGGGATGTAGAGAAAGGAGGGCAGCACCGACATGGGTGACACCTCCCCCTCCCGGGTGAGCTGGGGCACGCGAAAAAGTTGAATATTCTTGCGGCCCTTGGCTGTCTCCGGCTGTTCCAGATCCACGTAAGAGATCGCGGAGTTGGTGGTCCCCAGGTCGATCCCGATGATGTATCTCAGTGTTTCAGTATCCCGCATCATCCCTCTCGCGTACGTTGAATTCGAGTTTCCATCTCTTGTCGCCCTCTGTGGCGACACACCAGAACTCCAGGGTGCCGATCTCCGTCACCCGGATCTCGAACTGAACAGGGATGGCGGTGCCCCACTCCCCTTCCAGGGTGGTCTCGATGGAGGTTAAATCTTCCATCTCCCCGTCGGCCCAGGAATCGATGACGTCCCCGGGGGCGTCGTCCCGGCGGGAGGCCGAAGCCATGATGTCAAAGGCCACGGGCTCGCCCACATACAGGACAAACTCTTCGGAGGCCACGCGCTCTTCCGTGCCCTCCTCCATGCCCATGGGGGCAACGCACAGGGCCTTCATGGGGGCGGGCATCCCCGGAATGGCCGGCATGGCCGCTTCCACGGAGACGTAGTACGAACGGGAAAGGCCGCCACGGATACGGATGCCCCTGCCCAGACGAGCCAGGCCGTAATAGGCCGCTCCCCGGGCAACGGAGAGATCGTAATCGCCTGCTTCCACTTCACGCACCGGGGTGTCGTTGCCCACCTCTTCCCGGAAATAATCCACCACGCCCAGGATACGCTCCCGAACGGCCGCCGATTTCATGATGCCGCCGTTAAAGAGCACGGCGTCGGGAATGCAGGCGTTCTGCCAGCCGTCGCCGCCCTGGCGGGCAAGGAACCACGCCATGTGCCGGGAAATAGAGGGGTCCTGCTCGTAGACCAGGCCCATCTCGCGCAGGCCGCTCCGGCGCTTCTGCACGGGCCGCTCGCCCACGGAGCACAGGGGCAAAAAGCCCTCCAGGATCACCTGGTCCACCTCTTTTTCGTCCATCTCGCTTTTGAGGGTGCCCCCGATAAGACCGGAGCCGCGCCCCAGGATGGTTACGGGCTCGGGGCCGTTGGTGCCCCCGGACAGGATCTTCTCCTTGACGCTTCGGATGGAGTGGCCGAGGCCCCGCATCTGCCAGTCATCGAGTTTCTGCCCTTTGGCGTCCATCTTGGATTTTACGTACCAGGCCAGGGCCAGGTCCATGTTGTCCCCGCCCACGAGGAGGTGATCGCCCACGGCAATACGCTCCAGGGAGAGTTCCCCGTCCTCTTCGGAGATGCCGATGAGGCTGAAGTCCGAGGTGCCCCCGCCGATATCGCAGACCAGGAGGGTCTCCCCTTTTTTTACCTTGCTTCGCCAGTCATCCCCCATGGACTCGATCCAGGCATAGAGAGCTGCCTGGGGCTCTTCCAAAAGGGTCACATGGGCAAGGCCCGAAAGGGCTGCCGCCTGGACGGTGAGCTCCCGGGCCACGGCGTCAAAGGAGGCGGGAACGGTGAGGTAAATCTCCTGGTTTTCCAGGCGAAGGGCCGGGTCATCGGCTGCCATCTCGTGGTTCCAGGCGTCGCGCATATGGCGCAGGATGGCAGCCGAGGCCGTCACCGCAGACATCTTGGAGACCTCCTGTGGCCCCTTCCACGGCAGGTTTTCGGCCTTGCGGTCCACCATGGTGTTGCAGAGCCAGCTCTTGGCCGAAGAGATGAGGCGCTGGGGCAACTCGCCCCCGCGTTTTCTGGCAAACTCCCCCACCACGGCGTCGGGCTCCGCATCCCACGGCAGGGCCGTGGCCCCGCGGCCCACATCATGGGCTTCGGGAAGAAAAATAAAGGAGGGAAGCATCTCACGCTTCTCCACCACACCGGCATCCACAAGCTGCGGAATGCGGAACAGGCGGATATCCGAAGCGTCGGCCGCCCCGTCTTCGGGTCTCTCGGTATAGGCCACCACGCTGTTGGTGGTGCCAAGGTCGATACCGACAATGTATGAACTCATCACTTTCTCCATCAGCCCAGCTCCACCTCAGCCGGAGCCAGCACATCGGGGTTGGACTCTTCGGAAAGGGTGGGCACTTCGGTCTTGGTGGCTTTCCAGCCTTTATGGCGCACGATGCCGGTGAAGGGGGGCTCCCCGGAGACATTGCCGGTGAGACGGATCTCCTCGGGGTTGAAACCGGCTTCCACGGTGATGCTCTCCCCTTCCGGGGTATCCACCACGGGGCCGCAGGAGACGTATTTGCCCAGGGTCTTTACGCAGTTTTCATGGATTCCCCGCACGGCAGCCCCGATCTGGTCGTCGCTGTAAATGGAGAGGTCTTCATTGAAAAAGTCAATGAGGCGTCCCTCCTTTTGAAGGGCGGAAACAAGATGGAGAAAGGTCCGCCTGGTGTTTCGCTTCTCCACCTCGGGGTCGACGACGGGCCCTTCATCTTTGGGGGCCGCTGCAACCTCGGGGACCCCGGCGTTGACATAGAGGCCCCGGATAATCATCCAGAGGAGCAGGGCAAACACAAGGCCCGCACCCACGGAGACGGGCACCACCACCTGGGAAAAATTCTCAAACACAAAGGAGAAGGCCTTGGCGGCATCGGGATCGGCGGCGGTATGAACGGCTTTCATGGCCGCCACGCTGGCACCAAAGTAGATGGCCACGTCCACGGCAAGAACAAAGAGCGCCATCACCAGAAAAATCCATAACAATGCCCGCTTGGAAAAGGTTTTCGCGGAATCCATAGTCTCTCCTTTTAATCAGTATCCACAGTACACATGAGAAAATTATGACCAGCAAGGTGCCGTCCTCGTCACCTGTTTCAGTCGTTCAGGGCGCAGAAAAAAATAAAAGCACAAAAAACAATGCCTCCGGCGGATAGGTATGCCACCTTGAAAGCACATTTCCGCTGGGATTTCCCCCTTGTCCCTCGGGGCAAATCCCAGCGGCATTCTGGCAAGATAGTGTATAACTATTTATTTCCAACAGCCTTACAAGCCGCAGCCGGACGCAAGATAATGCAGAATCCCGCGTCAATCAAGGCACGACGCTTGGATTTATTCATTATTAAAGGATGGGTGTCAAGAGGGAAACCACAGCCCGCCCCCCGGTGACTCCGGATTCCAGCCCCATACGGGCCTTCGGCCGGAGCAAAGGGGATCAGATCACCCGATTTCTCAAGGTCCCGATTCCATCGGCGGAGAGCTCCACCGTATCCCCGGAGGAGAGAAAACGCCCCATCTCAAGGCCGCACCCCCTGCCCTCTTTTCCCGAGCATGTTCCTGAGCCGATAAACTCGCCGGGATACAGGGTTTCATCCCGGGAGACCGCCTGGATAATCTCTTCAAAGCTCCAGTGCATGTCCGCGGTGGACCCCCGGGACCACTCCTGGCCGTTGACACGGGCTGTCAGGGTGATGCTCCGGGGATCAAGGATTTCGTCCCGGGTCACCAGCACCGGCCCCATGGCGTTGCCGCCGTTGAAATCCTTTCCCTTGGCCGGTCCCAGTCGCCCCTTCATCTCCCGCATCTGCTCGTCCCGGGCGGAAAAATCATTGAAGAGGGTGTACCCGAAAATGTGCTCCTCCGCCCGGGCCGCCGGGATATCGGCACCGGCCTTCCCGATGACGATGCCAAGCTCCAGCTCGTAATCAAAACGCCTGCAGTATGACGGAATGGGCACCTCCGCACCATGGCCCACCACGGAAAAACGGTTGCTTTTGTAGTACACAGGCCGATCGTACCAGGCCCTGTTGATAAGCCGGGCAAGGGTAAAGCGGCGGCCCCATCGCCTCTCAATCTTTTCATCCAGCAGGCCCAGCTGCTTCAAGCCCAGAACCCGGATGCAGTTGATGATATGGTCTTCAAAGGCCATGGCATCCCGCACGGACTCGGGAACCGGCAAGGGGGCCAGAAGCCTTGCCGAAGCCATGGGCGTGCACAGCTCCGCTGCTCCCTCCTCGCTCACCCGAACCATCACATGACGCGCCGCGTCAAGGGCGCCCTCTCCGCTCCGTATCAAAGAGAGCATGCTCTCAAAGGGTTCATCCGATACGCCGAAGAGAGTGGCCGCGGCCTTCAGGTCCACGATATCATCGTCTCCGGTCAACGCCCCAAGGGCTGCTTCATCACCGTTTTTCAACCACGTCACCAGCTTCATGCTCGGCTCCTTGTCTGACGGGTGTTATTCATAACCTCCGATCAACAGTCCATAACCATTGAACATACACCAAATACCCAGGTGTCAAAAGCCTAAAAAAGTAAGGCAACTCTTCAGGCCAAAGGAACCTCCGGCAACGCGGCGCAGGCCCACAGGCTGGCCGTGCCCTTCCCCTCCGTCGCAGCCTTGACAAACCGGCACCACCCCGATAGAAAAAACAATGAAACACCGGTTCACCATAGTAAACCGGATAGTCAATAACATGCGAGCCGAGTGAGCATTTCAGCCATCTGCATCACCGGGCCCTATCCGGCACCCTCACACCCTGTGATGCCGGGTGAATACCAACCTCAACCCACAGGCATCCCATGACACGTGTCGTCCTCATCGCAGCCCCCTACCCCCTTGATGAATGCCCTTCGCCCCCCTTGGGCCTCTGTTACGCAGCCGCCGCCTTTGAAACCGCCGGCGCCGAGGTGCACCTTCTCGATTACATCGTCCGGGAGTATTCCCCTGAAAAATTGAGGGAAGAGTTGACCGCGATTTCGCCCGATATCATCGGTACCTCGTGCGTCACCATGAACTTTACGGGGGCTGCCGCCATCCTCACGGAGGCAAGGGCCATCTGTCCCGACGCCGTCATCCTCATGGGAGGCCCCCACGCCTCCTTTGATATCGACGACACCCTGGCCCATTACCCGGCCATTGACGGCATCGTGGTGGGAGAGGCCGAAGAGACCCTCAAAGAGCTGACGGACCTCTTTCATCAGCGAGAGACTTGGAAAAACATTGCGGGGCTGGCGTTTCGCCGCGGCTCCACCGTCGTCCATACCCCGAAGCGGGACTTCATCCAGGACTTAGACACCCTTCCCCTGCCCGCCCGCCACCTCCTGCCCCTTGCACGATACAAGGCCCTGGGGTTTCCGGTGAGCATCATCACCGGACGGGGCTGCCCCAACCGGTGCATCTTCTGCCTGGGCCGGAAAATGGTGGGATTTCATGTGCGTCAGCGGTCTCCGCAACGCGTGGCCGATGAGATCGAATCCCTTCTGGCCATGGGCTTTGCCACCATCAACATCGCTGACGATCTTTTTACGGCCAGCAGAAAACGGGTTTTCGCCTTTTGCCGCGAAATCAAAAAGCGGGGCCTCGTCTTCAACTGGAGTGTCTTTGCTCGGGTCAACACCGTGGACGAGGAGCTGCTCCGCACCATGATGGAGGCCGGATGCACCTCGGTGAGCTTCGGCATCGAATCCGGCAACACCGAGATGCTCAAACGGGTGAGAAAGGGCATCTCCATCGCCCAGGCTGAAAACGCCGCTGCCCTCTGCCGCAAGGTGGGAATCCGGGCCCACGCCTCTTTCATTGCCGGCCTGCCGGGCGAAAGCAGAGAGACCCTGGAAGAGAGCGTGGCCTTAAAAAACCGCCTCAAAATCGAATACGGCTTCCATCACCTGGCCCCCTTCCCCGGCACCACGGTCCGCGAACAGATGGCGGACTACGACCTCACCCTCCATTCCAATGACTGGGACCTCTACGACGCAGACCAGGCAATTGTCTCCACCTCCCACCTGACATCAGCCGAAATCGATGCCTTTGTCCGGGAAGACGCCCTGCCCATCCACCAGGCCTGGGACGCCGCCAGGGCCCGCTGCGAAAGCGGCACAGCCACCAAAGACGACGAACTGATGGTGCTGGGCAATCGGCGCATGCACCTTATTTTCAAACTGCTTCGCCGTGATCTTCTGGATACGCTCAGCCCCCTTCCCGAGGGGCTTAAAAAGGCATTGCACTCTGCCGCCGAAATCCTTGCAGGTCTCACCGACGAGACCCCTGACTTCACGGAGTTCACCCTGAAGGATCTCGTTGAGAGGGGGTGGGTTACGTTCCATGCGGATCAGGGCACCGGGCGGTTCCACTGGGCTGAAGAAACACCGTGTCCTGAAATCGGCCACCGGAAAAAGGCGGGGTAAATGTCTGTAAAAGGGCCTTCAGATTTTCAACTTAAAAAACTGGGTCCATGCCACTTTTCTGACACGTGCAGCCCGTGCCAAAACAGCAGTCGGGTGGACTGCTGAACCCCATGAACGGGGAATTACAAGCCTCGGGTTCACGAAGGCACCCGGGCGGCGTCATATGTCCTGCAAACGCCATTGCCAGGCCAGCATTCTATCAACAAATTATCATCATAAAATCTTTGACATAACAGTATCATTCGATCATATTTGAAATGTATTTATAATGATTTCCACATCATTCATCTCGCCTTGCAAGACAGCTCGACATCTCTAACACCCCTCCAGACAAGGCTTTTTGTAATTTCACAAAACCGTATTTCTCAACCTACCGACACAGAGCTTCACGATAACCTTTCATAAGGTAAAGACAGCCTATGCCCAAACAAGCCCAGACGTACCTCCCTTAACTTATTATCACTATGGAGGTGATTCAGTACATCAACACGACAAAACAGCTTTTACTCTGTACCAAACAAATACAGCATACTCGTATAACGAATAAGGAGGCATTATGGATATAAGGAATATTGGAATCCAAATCACCATGACTGGCCCAACGGACTCTCAAAAAAACTATACGGTTTCCCTGCAAGAAGGCGCCACCTTTACGATCCGCAACGATGAGCCATACTCTGAGGGAACCTGGGGCGGCGAAGTCGGGACCATAACGATGACATCCAAGGGAGCCCCCCTTAATAGTTTCAATGGAATAAGAATTAGCCCCTCCGAAATTTTCTACAATGCCGCCCTGCCCAAAGGGTCAGATGCATCTGAGATTGGCCTGAATATCGGAGTTGATGTAGACAAGAGCAAAAACTTTCTCATTTTAAAAGTTTCTGGTGGCCAAGAGAACACGGAACTGGCCGTCTACTCGAATTATGGTTCCGGACAGACTCACATTACAGGATATATCGTCCTCCCCCTCACTCAAAACGTCGATGCCCACTCCGTAACTCGTGAAGACATTTTGCAGGCATCAAGATAAGCCGTATCAGAAAGTGAGCATGCCAGATCAGCGCATCAACAAGGCTCAGGCACAAAAAATGTACAAAAAAATGCCGTTGCGCTTTAACCTGAAAGAGGGGTTAGGCGCAGCGGCAAACATCTTTAAAGGTGTCTCACTCACCATGCCGCCTGAGGTATCTTTCTTGTATGTTTTACTGTTGTCCGGCCTCCAACCCCAATATCGTCACACCTTAAAACGGATATTCAGGATATCCCCGTCCTCTACGATGTACTCTTTTCCGTTGAGGTTCATCTTCCCCGCTTTTTTCAAGGCGGCCTCGTCACCGCATGCCATGAGCTCTTCGTATTTCATCACCTCGGCCCGGATAAACCCGCGCTGAAGGTCCGAATGAATCACCCCGGCGGCCACGGGGGCCGGGGAATTTCTCCGCACCAGCCACTGACGCACCTCGTCTTTGCCCACGGTGAAAAACGAGACAAGCCCCAGGGCTTCCAGGCAGAGGCGGGTCAGGGTCTCAAGGGCCATTTCGCTGATGCCGAGATCCTCCATAAACTCTTTTTTCTCTTCGTCGGTATCAAGCATGGCGATCTCGGACTCCACTTTGGCTGAGACCTGCATGGCTTTCATACGCTGAGCCTCGCACCGGGTGAGGATCTCCCCGGCGATGGGGGCCGTTCCGATGTCGTCCTCACCGATGTTCAAGGCCAGGACCATCTCTTTTCGCGTAATAAAGGGGTAGCTGCGAATCAGGGCCTCATCGTCGGCGTCCATGGCCATCATCCGCAAAGGGCGCTCCCCTTCCAGATGAGCCAGCATGCGGTGCATCAACGCCAGCTCTTTTTGCTGGGCCTCGTCCTTGATCTTCCTCAAGGCCTTTTCCAGGCGTTCCACACGCTTTTCCACAAAAATCTGATCGTGGATCAGAAGCTCCGCGTTGACCATATCCATGTCCCTTACGGCGTCCACCGATCCGTCCACATGGTAGACGGACTCGTCTTCAAAGGCACGCACCACATGGCAGATGGCGTCCACATCGACGATATCCCGAAAAATATCTCCCCGTGCGATGGTCTCGGGCTCCATTTTCTGAAGGAGCACCAGGTCAATGCGGGCCCTGGCGGATTTTTCAGGCTCGTACATGGAAACCAGGGCATCAAAGCGGGCATCCAGAATATCAGCGGAGCCGGGGGTGGCCTTTGAAAGGGGCACCCCGTCTTTCCGTTTATTGCCCGTCAATATTTCAAAAAGAGTCATCTTGCCGCTCTGGGGCAGACCGATAATACCGACTTTCATCATGGATATCCTTTTCGTGTTGGGGTCCATGCAGAAGATTCATGCACACGTGCTGGTCGCTGTCAGGGCCAAAAATCATGCATTCTATGGTTAAAGTCGGGTCACAGAGGGCTCAGGAAAAAACAAAAGCGATGCCTCCGACGGCGAGGTGTGCCATCTCGAAAGCAGGTGGCCAATGCGCTTTCCCCCTCGTTCCTCGGAGAAAATCACATTCGCCTTTGATTTTCCAATCCTGTTTATTAAACTTTTTAAACGTTTAGCACCCGGCAGGGCTGCCGGAGGCACCTGTAACCTGGCTGCCTCCGGCGGCATTCAGGGTTGACTGGTGCATTTTTTCCTGAGCCATTAATCATGGCAAAAAGTATGGGGAACCTCAGCCGCCCACCCGAACCGTTCAAAAAGTGCCCTCTCCGCCTCCCCCAGCCCGCATCCCAAGGAGACAATCCGGCCGTCCACAGGGTGAGGAAAGGCAAGGGCCACCGAAAAAAGAAGGAGACGGCGGCAGGCGAGTGTTTCACGAAAAAAGCGGTTGTGCCGCCCGTCGCCGTATACCGTGTCGCCGATGATGGGGTGAGAGAGATGGTGAAAGTGCTGCCGGATCTGGTGGTACCGCCCGGTTTCAAGGGCCACCTTCACCAGGCTGTAACGGGCCGTGTCATAGCGCCCCACCGGCATGGGAAGCTCCACCTCAGCCAGGCGCCGGTACCGACTCACCGCAGGCTTCGGGTTTCCCCGGCTGTTTTTCACAGGGTGATCCACCACCCCGTCGGTATCGGCATATCCCCGGACAACGGCGAGGTACTCCTTTTCCACACGGTGGTGCCGAAAATCCTCGTTGAGGACAGCGGCCAGCTCGCTTCCGAAGGCCATGAGAAGAATCCCGGAAGTCGGCCGGTCCAGGCGGTGGACAGGCCAGACCATCTTGCCCGTGAGACTCCGCAGCTCACGCATGACCGTGGGAGACCGCCGGTCCAGATGGCTCCGGTGTACCAGCATCCCGCACGGTTTGTTCACCGCCACCACGGCATCATCCATGTACACAATATCGGCCTTGGAGAGAAAAGGCGCATCAGCCATGGGAAACCACCTCCACACAGCGCCCTTGCCGGGATCTCCCCATGGCCCCGGGCGCCGCGTCATATACTGAATAAAAACTCAATTTATCGTTCATGGGCGAGTCATAACCAAACCCGCCTGAGGGGTCAATGGGCCCCATAAAAAAACGGCGCGCAGCTTGAAAAGCCACGCGCCGCATTAATAACTACCCGGGCAACCCCTAACCCGGAAATTTCATGAGAAAACGATCACACCAAAACAATGAACTTTTTATTACCACAAAAAACTAAAACATTTTTAAAATACAAAATCAAAACCACCGTTTTTTGATCGCTTCTCTCACCCTTCGGGCGAGCCGAGCACACTCGATTCGTGAAATATCCGGGCTAAAAGGGTGATCAACCACCCGCAGGTGCTTTCTACTCCACCTCAACCGCCGGCTCTTCCTTCAGCAGTTCCGGGGGAAACGCCTTCTCATCCGTGGATGCCACCACCGGTTTCCCGGCTTTGTAAACCCCCCTTCGGATGACCTGGACATAACCGAACTTGTCCCGGCTGTAGATAAACACCATGTTGCGAACTTTTTTCTCATTGAAGCCGGTCCCGTCGATGAGCTCTTTCAAGGTAAACTCCTTGTCGGGGTTACTCTGAAGCAGCTCCATCATCTTTAGGTAATCGGCTCTGTACGTCCGCTTTGTCGGCTTGCTTTTTTCTTTGGAAGCACCAGCTGCCCCCCTTCGTCGTCCACCTCCAGGCAGTTTTCTCTCCACCCGGGCCAGTTGACGACTCAGAATCCGCATCTGGTCTTCAAGCCTGTCCACCTGTCGTTGAAGTTTATTGTAATGAACTCTCGGAACAAAATCACCGCGCATGGTTTCAATCACATGCGAAAAAGCGCTTTCAAGATCGTATCCTGCTGCCATTGACGAATCTCCAAACCTTTCCCGTTAATAGTTTAACAACCCACAGGCAAAGATGATAATTAGAAATCCTAACATGGTCAAGTATTTTATTGCCTAATTCATTTCTCAATAAACATTGAATACATTTTACAGGCTTTGTTTAACCATCTCATTTATCAGGGATGAAACACATGTCACAATACCTAACGCCATACCAACAACCTCACACCAATTTTTCTCCCAATCATTCAGCAAAGTATTAAACCATTTCAGGTCAACGGAGAAAATTGATTGATTTGTCACCTCACAGGTTTACTGAACCCCGAAGCCGGGGATTCCGAAAAAAGGATAAATCCCCTAAAATTACTTCATATTGAATAACTTCTTCGCGAATTTATTCGCAGAGCCCGGTCCCCGGGCCTGCGGAAGCGAATCGCAGAACAGTCCCTCCCCCATTCACCACCCGTCCTCACAGGACCCCGCCCATAAAAAAACCCCTTCAGATGGAGACCGAAGGGGTTCATAAACATCATGGCACCGCATGCCAAACCGGCAGCCTACATCCTCATGCTGATGTCCACGGATCGAGCCTGATGGGTCAACGCCCCCGAGGAGATCACATCCACACCCGATTCCGCATAGGCACGAAGGTTCTCGTCGGTGATATTCCCCGACACCTCGGTCATGGCTCGCCCCCCCACAAGGGCCGCCGCTTTTTTAACGTCTTCCATGGCCATGTTGTCCAGCATGATCACATCGGCTCCGGCAGCCAGGGCTTCTTCCAGCTCGTCAAAGTTCGTCACCTCCACCTCCACCTTCACCAGGTGGGAGATGGACCGACGCACCGTTTCAACAGCAGGTCCGATGCCCCCGGACACAGAAATATGGTTGTCCTTGATCATGACCCCGTCGTAAAGGGCCATGCGGTGGTTGAAGGCGCCGCCCACGCGTACCGCCTCCTTTTCAAGGACCCGCCAGCCGGGGGTGGTCTTCCGGGTATCCACCAATCGCACCGGAAGGCCTTTGACCATCTCGGCGTATCGGCTCACGTGGGTGGCAATACCGGAGAGGCGCTGCAGAAAATTAAGCGCCGTCCGTTCCCCTTTGAGAAGGGCCCTCAAGGTCCCTTCCACCTTCAGGATCACGTCCCCTTTGTCCACCCAGCATCCGTCTCCGGCCACCACCTCGACACGGCAACCGGAATCAAGAAAGGTGAAGCAGGCCGCTGCCGTGGCCGTACCGGCCACCATAAGCCTCTCTTTGGCCACCAGAACCCCGCTCCCCGTCTCACCCTCCGGAATCAGAAAGTCCGTGGTGATGTCACCGGTGCCGATATCCTCGGCAAGGGCCAGGCGAATCAACTCTTCTGTCATCATATTCATGTGCTGTCCCTTTTTGCCTTTGCGGCAGAACACTCAGCTAACCGCAAAGGGGGCATGATACCTTGGGCCTTCAAGAAAAAAACAGCGCGGGTCGGCAGCCGCGAGCAGGACAATCCACCCTCCCCGGAGCTGCCGAAATAAAATCTCCGCACCGTTTTTACGCTGCCGGACCCTTAGTTGCTCTGAACATCCTTGAGCTTCTGGAGGGTAAACGCCAGCTTGTCCAGCTTATCTTTGGCTTCGTCGTGCTGTGCCTGGAACTTGGCAACCACATCGGCAGGGGCCTTGGAGATAAAGCCCTGGTTGTTCAGCTTGCCTTCGAGGCCAGCCACCGCCTTCTCGCTCTTGGCGATGCTCTTTTCAAGGCGCTCGATCTCCCGGTCGAAGTCCACGACCCCTTCCAGGAACACATAGACGGCCGCGCCTTCGACAATGGCCGTGCCCACGCCCTTGGGTCGTTCACCGGTGAGCTTGACTTCACAGGACGCCAGGCGGGACAGGGTCATGATGGTGCTCTTCTCGCGGTTCACCAGGGCCGCCATCTCCTCGGTCTCGGCCTGGACTTCCACGGTGAGCTCCAGGGAGGGGGCGATGTTCATCTCGGACCGGATGTTTCGGAGGCCGGAGATCACGGCGATGACGGACTCCATCTCCTTTTCGGCCACGGCATCGGCCCCATGGGCGGCAAACTCGTCGCACACGGGCCAGGAGGCCTTCATGATGGACCCTTCGGTTCCGGGGAGCTTGCTGTAAATCTCTTCAGAGACAAAGGGGATGATGGGGTGCAGGAGAATCAGGGTGTCATGGAGAACCCGATAAAGCACGGAGCGGGTAGACTCCATGGCCGCATCCCCCATCTTGCCGTAGAGAGCAGGCTTGGAAGCCTCCAGGTACCAGTCGCAGAAGCTGTGCCACACAAAGCTGTACAGGGCGGCAGCCGCTTCGTTGAACTTGTAGGTGTCGATGGCCTCTTCCACCTTGGCCGTGGTCTCGGCAAGTCGTGCCAGGATCCAGCGATCGGCAAGGCTGATGTTGGCGTAGTCGATCTCGGTGTGGGGCTGCTCCAGATGCATGAAAGAAAAACGCGCCGCGTTCCAGATCTTGTTGATGAAGTGGCGGTACCCTTCCACCCGCGCCAGGGACATCTTCACGTCGCGCCCCTGGGCCGCAAAGGCGGTGAGGGTAAAACGGAAGGCATCGGTGCCGTACTCATCGCTGACGGTGAGGGGGTCGATGACGTTGCCCTTGGACTTGCTCATCTTCTTGCCCTCTTCGTCGCGAACCAGGGCGTGGATGTAGACATCCTTGAAGGGGACCTCATCCATGAAGTGGAGGCCCATCATCATCATGCGCGCCACCCAGAAAAAGAGGATGTCAAAACCGGTCACCAGGGTTGAGGTGGGGTAGAAGGTTTTGAGGAGATCGGTGTTTTCCGGCCAACCCATGGTGGAGAAAGGCCAGAGGGCGGAACTGAACCAGGTGTCCAGCACATCGGTGTCCTGGGTCAGGTGGGTGCTGCCGCAGCCGGGGCAGACCGTGGGGTCTGTCTCTTCCACGATGTCCATGCCACACTCGTCACAGGTCCATACGGGGATGCGGTGTCCCCACCAGATCTGTCGGGAGATGCACCAATCACGGATGTTGTACATCCACTCGTAGTAGGTCTTGGTCCAGTGCTCGGGGATAATACGGGTTCTCCCGTCCTCCACGGCGGCAATGGCTTTCTCAGCCAGGGGCTTGACCTTGACAAACCACTGCTGGGACAGGTTGGGCTCAATAACGGTCTTGCAGCGGTAGCAGTGGCCCACGCTGTGGGGGTGATCCTCCACCTTGACGAGGTACCCCTGCTCATCCAGGGCCTTGACAGCAGCCTCGCGACACGCCTCGCGGGTGAGCCCCTCAAAGGCACCGGCACCGTCGTTCATGACGCCTTCGTCGGTCATCACCTTCAGGGATTCAAGGTTGTGTTTTTTGCCCAGCTCAAAGTCGTTGGGGTCGTGGGCGGGGGTGACCTTGAGGGCACCGGTGCCGAACTCCAGGTCGACGTACTCGTCACGGATAATGGGAATCTCGCGGTCCGTGAGGGGAAGCTTCACGTGGGTGGCGGTGATCCCTTTGTAGCGGTCGTCCTCGGGGTTGACGGCCACGGCGGTGTCGCCGAACATCGTCTCGGGACGGGTGGTGGCCACGACAAAGTGACCGGAGCCGTCGGCAAAGGGGTATTTGAGATGGTAAAGCTTGCCTGGCTTGTCCTCGTGTTCCACCTCAAGATCCGCCAGGGCGGTGTTGCAGCGGGGGCACCAGTTGATGATGTAATTGCCGCGGTAAATGAGCCCTTTTTTGTAGAGATCCACAAACACCTTGCGAACGGCCTCGGAGAGCCCATCGTCCATGGTGAAGCGCTCACGGTCCCAGTCGCAGGACGCGCCCATGCGCTTGAGCTGTTTGAAGATGGCGTTGCCGGACTCTTCTTTCCACTTCCACACCTCGTCGATGAACGCCTCTCGGCCCACCTCATGACGGGTCCTGCCCTCGGCGGCCAGCTTCTTTTCCACGACGTTCTGGGTGGCGATGCCTGCGTGGTCTGTGCCGGGCATCCAGAGGACGTTGTCCCCTTTGAGGCGCCGGTATCGGCAGAGGAGATCCTGCAGGGTGTTGTTCAACGCATGGCCCATGTGGAGCACACCGGTGACGTTGGGGGGAGGGATCACGATGGAATAGGGCTTTTTGTCGCTTGTCTCCTCCGCTGAAAAGAGCCCCTGCTCGATCCAGGACGCATAGCAGCGTTTTTCTACTTCATGGGGCTCATACCCCTTTGCCAGCAATTCTCCACTCATATTCAAACCTCATATGTTGATGGGCGCGCACCCTTATGTCCGCTCAAGACGAGCAAGGGCACCCTGCCTGTATGTTCAAGGGTGCAGGCACCGGGGTATCTCACCCCAAGGTGTCGGAACCACGCACTATTCCAGTCGAAGGATTCAACAGCCGGGCCACGTCTGCGAAACCATCCAAAAAGAAAAACTGGAAATTATTAAATAATCTCCAGTCTTCTTGCAACCATTTATTAACGCCCCGGGGAAATCAGGAAAAATTTTCCCGGATCATCTTTTTCATTTTCTCAATATCTTCCGAGAGGTTTTTGCCGATGGCATCGACAATCAACTCTTCGATCCGCTCTTTGAACATGGTCCGGATGACGCGCTCCACCACCCGCTCCAGCTGCTCTTCAGAGATATCGGCCAACCCGGCCATGGAAACAGGCGCCGGAACCTTTCCGTCGGCTTCGCCTGCGTCGTCGTTGATGCCGGACAGATCAAAGGTCCCCTCGGGGAACCCCGGAGGACGCCGGTCAGATGTTGCGGCGACCGGGGCAGGCTCCTGCACCCGGGTCCCCTGCTCATCCACCAGCTCCGAAAGGTCCAGGACCCCGGTGCCTTCGACCTCGCCGGCCCCCTCATCGCCGGCTTCGGTTGCATCAACCGAAGCCTCGTCCAGAGAGATCCCAAGATCCAGAAGGGGCTCGTCATCCTCAGGCAACACAATGGTTTCATCGGGAAGACCTTCCAGAAGGCCATCTTCTGCCGGGGCGTCGCCCACAGCCGCAGGCTCTTCGTCCAGGGAAATCCCAAGGTCCAGGAGGGGCTCGTCGTCCACAGGCAACACAAGGGTTTCATCGGCTAAATCGTCCGGAAGGCCGTCTCCTGCCGGGGCGTCCGCCCCAGCCGCAAGGTCTTCGTCCAGGGGCAGGCCAAGATCCAGAAGGGGTTCGTCATCCACGGGCAACACCATGGTGGCATCGGGAAGATCGTCCAGCAGACCGTCCCCCGCCGGAACGTCGCCGGCAGCGGCCTGCCCTTCGTCCAGGGGAAGCCCCAGATCCAGAAGCGGCTCATCATCGGCGTCCAACACAATGGTTTCATCGGGAAGGTCACCCAGGAGACCGTCTTCGGCCATGGGGTCCAGCCCACCGGCCTCGTCATCGCTGTCTGCCAGAAGCAGATCAATATCCACAAAACCGTCGTCATCACCGGTGGCGGCGACATCCAGGGAGGCATCTTCGGCCACCACCTCACTGCGCTGCGAAATATCGAGGTCATCCAGGCTGAAAGAGAGATCCAGATCATCGCTTTCAAGATCACCGGCCTCATCGCCTTCAGGGACAGGATCCTCTTCAAGGAGGGAGGAAATCTCCGTCAAATCCAGAACGTCATCGCCCGGCATCTCTTCCCCGGGTATCTCCGAAAGATCCCCCATCTCTTCAAGGGAGGGAAGCTCGGTCAGGTCAATGGTCTCTTCACCCAGCCCGGCGCTCTCTTCCGGCACCTCTTCCAGCATGCCGGCCATCTCCGTCAAGTCGATGGTCTCGTCCCCGAGGACGTCATCGCCATCTTCCGAAATCTCTTCGAGCAGCCCGGCCATTTCCGTTACATCGGTGGTTTCGTCCCCAAAGGTGTCATCACCACCTTCCGGGATCTCTTCGAGCAGGCTGGCCATCTCCGTTACGTCGGTGGTCTCGTCCCCAAAGACGTCATCGCCTTCCGGGACCCCTTCGACCAGGCCGGCCATCTCCGTTAAATCAATGGTTTCATCGCCAAGACCGGCTTCTACGCCTTCCGGCACCTCTTCAAGCAAATCAGCCATCTCGGAGCCGTCCAGGGTCTTCTCACCAAAATCCGGAGCCCCGTTCTCAATCGGCAAGTCATCATCGTCCAGGCGAAATTCCTCTGAAAGCTCGACGATGTCGTCATTCGAATCCAGGTCCATATCATCCACAGCGTCATCGTCGCCCGGGATATCGTCATTCCCGTCAACAAACTCCGTCAACTCAATGAGTTCGTCATCGTCTTCCAACCAGTGGTCATCCAATGCATCCGGAGGTGTTTTATCCATGGGGCTTTTGCTAGTGGGCTCGGTCATAATCAGCATCTCCTGGAAGTGAGTAGGCAATGACTTATTTGGTGCAACGCCATGATATTATTCACAAATAGCTTATCCTAACAACGGTATCATACCGAAAATACAGTGTCAAGCGCCTTGTCAGCTCCCAAAACCCGTTTTTAGTGATCTCTTTTTCCCGGCCCGCAGGAACCCCACAGCCCCCGGAGCAGAACCCCGGAGCCACCTGCTATTGACCCCGGGCGGAAGTATGGTAAAATCAACCATTAATCACAGCACCATCCCCACGACGGGCCCCTCCCTTCATTCCACCCCCCTTCCCGCCCGTTAAACCTTCATAGTCGGGAGAGACCATGAAAGAGTCAGCCAGCCTCCACTTAAAAGTACAGGAGCTCTGCGACTGCTATGCAGAGACCGATCCGTTGAAAGAGATGTCCGCCATCATCCGCGAACCGGCCACCGAAGAGACAGCCCTTAAATGGCTTGCCCTGGCCGTGCTCCACGGAGTCAACAGCAACGCTGAAAAAATCAACCTGGTTAAAACCGAATCCGGGAAGGTGGGTATCACGGCCACCTACAGGACAACGGAGCTGCCCTCCCCCGGAGAGGAGACCGGTGCCCGCATCCTCGACATCGCACGGGCCATCACCCATATTGAAACAGACAAGGGAAAAACAGACCTGGCCTTAGGGTTTCGAGGCAACAGCATGGAGTTGAAAATCAAGATTAAAAAGGAAAAGGACCGGGAACGGATCACCCTTCACTTCCCCGGTGAAGGGTAAGGGCTCGGCCGGACAATAATAATACACCATGACGTATTGGCCGTTTGAGCGATACCGTCAAGCCACCGTTCGGTAAGGCTCATGGCGTGCTATTTCACACGCCGATACGCGTATATTTTTTTGTCATTGCCCTAACTCACGCCGCCATGGACGCAACTGGCAGGAACGAAAATCAAGGCCCCAAAAACGCCGATCCCTTTCGTCTTTGGGGCCTTTTAACCATTTTTAATCAGGCAAAAGACGAGAAATCAACACCGCGGCTTTCACCTCGCCTGGCATACCAGTCCGCCTCGTTTTTGGGTGGAGCCACAAGGGAAGACTCAGGCTTTCGAACCAGGGACACGGCATCTGCCGGACAGGTGGAGATGCACAGGCCGCAGCCGATACACAGATCGGCATTGACGCGATACCCGTCTTCCACCTCGTCGATGGCCGAGACCTGACATCGTTCATCGGCGCAAAGCCCGCAGCCCACGCACGCCTCATCATCAATGACCGCCGTGTAGTTGGAATGGACGGCATTGGTCAGCCCCAGCTCATTTTTTGCCCTGAGCACCCCGCAGCAGCACCCGCAGCAATTGCAGATATAAAAATGGCCCTTCTCAAAGTTGTTGGTCATGTGGACCAGACCGGCCTCTTCGGCCATCTTAAGGACCCCGTAGGCCTCTTCCTTGGTGATGGGGCGCAGCTTCAGCGGATGGTTGTCGAAAAAACCGGGGACCGGGGCAATGGAGAGGCACACCTCCATGGGCTTGGTGCAGGGCTCGCCCATGAGTTCATGCTCTTTTTTGCAGATGCAGTCGGTCACGGCAAAGGACTTTCCCTTCTCAATGATCGCCGAGACCTGATCAAAGGGAAGAGCCTGGCTGTCGCTTCCCAGCTCCTCTTCCACCGGTACCACGTGCATCATGGGGGGATCGTGGGTGAAAAACTGCGAGGCAAAACAGGTTTCATACGCCTTGCAGATCTCTGCCATCTCCCGGTCCAGGCTCTTGAGTTGAAACTCATAGATCCCGAAAATCCAAGGGGCCATGCGGTAGACATACACCCCGCCGAAGTCAATGCCGAAGATCTGTCCCTTTCCCCACATGCGCTTGAGATGGTCATCCAGCCCCTCCAGGGGCCGCCCCGACCGTTCGGAGATCTGCTCGGCGGTTTCATAGGTCAGGCGAAGGTCGCAAAAAATCGCCGCCTCCTCCTCGGTAAAAATCCGCTCCAGGATTTTGATCTCCACCCCGTCGTCCGCTGCGGGGAACCCGTTGGGCAGGGTGTCCAGAACCTGTTGCAGCCGCCTGTAAATCGTCTGAGCCATACTCTCCTCCCTTCATTCATCTGCCTGTTGTCTTCTGTAATCTGCCAAAACGCTGCCTTCTGTGCTTAAAGTGCTTTAAAAAAGCCTCCGGCGGCAAGGTGTGCCACCTTGAAAGCAGGTTGCGAATGCGCTTTCCCCCTCGTTCCTCGGGGAAAATCACATCCGCCTTTCATTCAGGGTATGCTGAGAAAACCTTGCCATAACTGTTTGTCAAATTTTTCAAAAACTTGCCCCCGGCAGGGCCGCCGGAGTCATCTTGAAAGCCGGTTGCCGCTGTTGAATCTCAGCGGCATTCATGCGTGACGTGTCTATGTATGTTTCGCCTGTGCCCTTATCGTCTGCCGAGGGGCCGTCACGGAACAGAGTCAGGGCCGGCCTCACCGCGAAACCCGGCGTAAAAGGCGTACAGCAGGCCGCGTTTCATGGACTCCAGGGACCCTTCGTCCAGGGAGCCCCCCTGGAGATGCCCGTCAATGACAAGAAGCGAAAACCCATGGACGGTGGACCATGCGGAGAGCGCAATGGAATACGGACTCTCCCCTTTGAGGATCCCCTGCTTCCAGCATTCGGTGATCTCATCGATGAACAGATGAAAAAAGGGCGTGGACTCGGGCTTCAGATCCTCGGGCATGGGCACGCCCTTGCGCGGCGAGGAGAACATCACCCGAAAGTGGGCCGGATGGGCAATGGCAAAATCAATGTACGCCAGCCCGCACACCATAAAGCGCGCCAGGGGATCCCCCTTTGCCCGCTCAAGGCGGTGGTTGATCTCGGAAAGCATGAGGGCGACCCCTTCCCGTGCCACCGACACAAGCAGGGCCTCTTTGTCTGAAAAATGACGATAGGGAGCCGAGTGGCTAACCCCTGCCCGCTTTGCAATGCCGCGAAGGGTCAGCTCCGCCGTACCCGCCTCCTCAATCATCTCCAAGGCCACTTCAATGAGACGATGCCTCAAGTTTCCGTGGTGATACGCTGTGTTTTCATCTGTGTTTTTTTTGATCATGGCCGGTAGCATACCCCGCAATGTTTACAGCGTCAACATCAATCAACCATATAAAATTTCAGCACCTATGCTCGGCCCTGGGTGCAGACTCTTTGACATTTCCCGGCCCCCGGTGTTCAATGACAAACCGGGAACAACGCAAACCCTTCCAAAAAAAAGCCACGCCCCACGGGAGACGAGACGGTGATAAAATGGATCCCCCGAGTGCTGTGCCTGCTGGGTCGCCATGCCTGGCAACCCATCGAAATACATGGTGAAGCCGTGTTCGTCTGTCGTCGGTGTGGTGCCTTGAGGGCGAGGCAGCACAATGAGGGGCGGAGACTCTGACCGCCCCTTTGGTGCCGAGTCATGGGTGAAGATACTTTGACATTTCCCCCTATTTTATTTACTCATTATCTATACAATAAACATCATACCCAGCCATAAACAGCGCTACACACAGCGAACTGTACAATCAACGTCAAGCATATCTGCTCAACCGGTCAGGAGGCCATACACGACCCGCCACGGGGCAAAGGCCCGCAAAAAGCATCATAGAAAATTGACGACGCCCCCAGCGCCCTGCAAGCCAAGGAGACGCCATGCAATTTATCGATCTCAGAGCCCAGTATGATCAGATTGAAAAAGATGTAAACGACAGGATCCATGCCGTTCTCAAGCATGGACAATACATCAACGGACCGGAAGTCCGGGAGTTGGAGCAGCGCCTTGCCGACTTTGCCGGCACCCCGCACTGCATCGGGGCCGCAAGCGGAACCGGTGCCCTTCTCATGGCCATGATGGCCCTTGGCATCTCATCAGGTGATGAGGTGATCACCTCCCCGTTCAGCTTTGTCGCCACAGCGGAAACCATCGCCCTTTTGGGTGCCGTGCCCGTGTTCGTGGATATCCAGGCCGACACCTGCAACATTGACCCCAGCCTCATTGAGGCGGCCATTACCGACAGGACCAAGGCCATCATGGCCGTCAGCCTTTTCGGGCAGTGCGCCGATTTCGATGCCATCAACGCCATCGCCCGGCGCCACGGGCTTCCCGTCATCGAGGATGCCGCACAAAGCTTCGGAGCCACCTCTAAGGGGCGAAAATCCTGCAACCTCACCACCATCGGATGCACCTCCTTCTTCCCCTCCAAACCCCTGGGATGCTACGGGGACGGCGGCGCCTGCTTTACCGCTGACGAAGCCCTGGCGACGCGCATGCGGGAAATCCGTGAACACGGCCAGGATCGGCGCTATCATCACCCCCGCCTGGGCATCAACGGACGGCTGGACAGCCTCCAGGCAGCGGTGCTCCTTGCCAAGCTGCCCCTGTTTCCGGGGGAAATCGAAAAACGCCGGACCATCGGGGCACGCTATACCCAGGCCCTGGCCCATGACCGCATCACCACGCCCGTGGTCCGCCCCCACAACACCTCTGTCTATTCCCAGTACACCATCCGTGTGGGCGATAGAAACGCCCTGAAGGAGGCCCTTCGGGACCAACGCATCCCCACCGCCGTCCACTACCCCGTCCCCTTGCACCACCAACCGGTCTTCCGTCGGCCCGATGCCCACCTGCCCGTCAGCGATGAGGCATCGGCCCACGTCCTGAGCCTGCCCATGCACCCGTATCTCACCCATGAGGAGATCCATCGCGTTGCAACCGCCGTCCGGGAGACCGTATGAAAGCTGGGGTCATCGGGGTGGGAAAGCTGGGAAAAATCCATGCCCGAATTTACGCCGAACTGGATGCCTTCGAGCTGGTGGGGGTGACCGACCCCCGTCATCCCGGCCAGGAGCACCTCCACGGCTCGGCCTGGACCCGGGACTGCAGCGAACTCCTCGCCCTGGGGGTGGAGGCGGTGACCATCGCCACCCCCACCGTCAACCACCACGAGGTGGCCAAGTTCTTCCTTGACCACGGGGTGCACTGCCTCATTGAAAAACCCATCGCCGTCACCATGGCCGAGGCCGAGGACCTCCTTGAGACCGCCTCCCGCAAACAGGCCTTTCTCATGGTGGGCATGGTCGAGCGATTCAACAAGGCCTACACCGAGGCCCGCAAGATGATAACCGCCCCCATGTTCATCGAGTCCCACAGGCTGGGCCCCTTCCCCAACCGATCCCTGGACGTCAGCGTGGTGCTGGACCTCATGATCCATGACCTGGACATTATCCTCGACCTCGTGGGCGACGAGGTGGCCTCCGTCGAGGGGGTCGGCGTCAAGGCCCTGACGGACAAGGCGGACATTGCCAACGCCCGCATCCACTTCAAGGGAGGCTGCATCGCCAATATCACCGCATCGCGGATCTCCGAAGAGCAGATGCGCAGGACCCGGGTCTTTTTCAACCACAACTACATCTCCCTGGATTTTGCCGAGCACACCATCAAAGCGTTTAAAAGCGGAGACCACGGCATCGAAAAAAGGGTCATCGCCATTGAAATGGAAGAGCCCCTAAAGCGGGAGATCCGTCACTTCCATGCCGGTATCACAGCGGAAAGGCGGGACTACACCCTGGCAAAAAATGCGGTTATGGCCCTTGACCTTGCCCTGAAAATCGACGAAGATCTGGCCAAACGACAGACCCAACTCCGGAACCCGGCACAATGACACCAAGGGACTCCGGCCTCCCGATACTCTGGACACAAGGGCCTCACCGGCCCATAAAGGCAAGGTTGTGAAACTTTTTATCGTTGCAGGCGAACCCTCCGGTGACATGCATGCCACCGAACTGGTCCACGCCCTGAAAAACGCATCACCCGACATCGATGTCTACTCCGCAGGGGGCCCCGGACTGGCCGCCTGCTCCACCCAGGTGGAAGACCTCGCAAGCCTGGCCGTCACCGGCTTTTTCGAGGTCATCAGCTACCTGCCCACCCTCATCCGGGTCTTTAACCGCATCGCGGCAAAGATAGAAGAGATCAACCCCGACGTGGTCATCTTCACCGACTACCCGGACTTCAACTTTCGCATGGCCAAGCGCGTGGCCAAACCGGGCAGAAAGCTCGTCTACTTCATCAGCCCCCAGCTCTGGGCCTGGCGCAAGGGGCGCCTGAAACTGGTGAAGCAGTACATCGACAAGATGCTGGTGATCTTTCCCTTTGAGGAGGGGTTCTACAAAGAAAACGGCGTGGAAGCCGCCTTTGTGGGCAACCCCCTGGTCAACACCATCCCGGCCATGAAGGCGGAGACAAGAAAAGAGGCAGGCCCCCGGCGTATCCTGCTCCTTCCCGGATCCCGCAGCAAAGAGGTCAAGTCCAACCTGGCCACCATGTGTCAGGCCAAAAAGGCCATGGACGGCCGCCTCGATGCCCGCTACTCCGTGCTCAAGCACCCCAGCCTCGATGCCACCCTGTTTAAGAGCGCCCACGAAGCAGGTATCCGCGTGTTCGAGGGCAATCCCCACGACGAATTCCAGAAGGTGGACCTGGCCATCGCCTGCTCCGGTACCGTCACCTTTGAGCTGGCCCTTTCAGGGGTCCCCACCGTGGTGCTCTACCGCATGAACGCCGTGACCTACCATGTGGCCAAGCGCCTGGTGAAGGTGGACGCCATCTCCATCCCCAACCTCATCCTGGGGCACCACGTCTTCCCCGAGCTGATCCAGGATGCCGCCACCCCCGAGGGCATCGCAGAAGAAGTGGTGACCATCTTAAGCGACCCGGAGCGCCTGGGGCGCATCCGTGACGAACTGGGCCGGTTCCGCACCCTGGTCAAGGCCTTTGACGCGGACTACGCCGCCCGGGAGATTTTTTCCCTGGTGAAAAAATAAAAAAAGCCTCCGGCGGCAAGGTGTGCCACCTTGAAAGCAGGTTGCAGATGTGCTTTCCCCCTCGTTCCTCGGGGAAAATCACATCCGCCTTAATCTGAGTGCCGCCGTTTTCAGGGCATTCGCGCGAAGGGTTCTCCCCTCGAAACCGTCCCTGCAGAAAATGCCGATTCCAATCGGTCCGAAAAACAAAAAAGCCTGTGCAATCGCACAGGCTTTTTTATTGATCTCTATGTCCGGGCGCGGGGAACTGAGTGGAATACTCAGGTCGCTTGCGCCCTCTGTGGCTCCCCCGCCATTGGCAGGAAAATCCGCAGTTATTTGCTGTAGCAGTGCTCGGGGGCGGGGAACTCGCCGCTTTTCACCTCATCGATGAATCCCTTGATGCCCTTTCTGGCCTCATCCCCCAGGTTGACGTATTTCTTCACGAACTTCGGGATGTGGCCGGAGTTGATGCCCAGGGTATCGTGCATCACGATGATCTGGCCGTCGCAGTCGGGTCCGGCACCGATGCCGATGGTGGGGATGGTGAGCTTTTCGGTGATGGCCCGGGCAATATGGCTGGGAATGCCCTCCAGAACCACGGAGAAGGCCCCTGCCTCCTGAACGGCCAGGGCGTCTGCCATGAGTCGGTCTTCGTCACGCTGCACCTTGAACCCGCCCATCTGGTGAACAGACTGGGGGGTAAGGCCGATGTGGGCCTGGACGGGAATACCTGCGGCCGAAATGCTTTTTATCACCTCGCACACCGAGGCGCCGCCTTCAAGCTTAACGGCGGAGCAGTCGGTCTCCTTGAGAAAACGCCCGGCATTTCGCACCGCGTCTTCCACGCTGGTCTGGTACGCCATAAACGGCATGTCCCCCACCACCATGGTACGCTTGCAGGCCCTTGAGACAATACGGGTGTGGTAGATCATCTCGTCCATGGTCACGTGAAGGGTGCTGTTGCCCCCTTGAATCACCATGCCCAGGGAATCCCCCACGAGAATCATGTCCACCCCGGTCTCATCCATGAGGCTGGCAAAGGGATAATCATAGGCGGTCATGGCCGTGATCTTCTCCCCTTCCTTCTTCTTGTTGTACAGCGTTGTGACGGTAACCTTTTTCATGACACCCTTCCTTATGTTATTGCATATTGGAAAAAAGTTGTTTCATTTCAACTTGTTTACCGCAACTCATCTTTCCTTCCGGGCACACCCCGTCCATAAAACATCCCGGCCCGACCTTGCCGAAGAGGACCGGAGAGATACCCCGCACGGCGGAAAGCATCCCCACGGCGTAATTCCGGATTTCCCACTGCGCCCTGTCGCAGCATCGCAGCTTGAGGAAGTGGTAGAGCTCCCGCCCGTTCATGGTGGTCACCACGTCCATCACATTGCCGCTTAAGTAAAGGTACACGAGATCCTCTTCCATGACCCCTGCATCGAGGAAGGACTCGTAGAGGTCCATGCTCTTTTCAAAGCAGCCCATATAGATCTCTTTGGCTGCTTCGTTTTCGGTGATGGTTTCGGGCATCACGCAGGTCCGGCTCTTGCCGAACTCCGTAAAGGAAGGCACCACCAGGGACTGGATGCGGTGACGCGCCAGGTGGGTGAGGCAAGACAGGCTCATGTCATTCAGACGAAAGGTCACGTTCACCTGCTCGAGTTCGCGCCTGCGCCGATCCGATGTCACGATGTCGATGACCCCGGCGGTAAGGGACTCATCGTCTTTCAGAAGGGTCAGGGCGTCGGCAGAGGAGCACCCGCTGTGGGAGACAAGGGCGGAGACGGCCACCATCAAATCGGGCTCGCCGGAATGGGTGAGGAGTTCCACCAGGGCGCTGTCGCCTTCGGCACGGCGCTGGACGCCTTTGCCCGCAAGCAACTCGCGGAGCCTGACCTCTTTGTCCTCGCGCCCTTTTTCGACCTTGTCAATGTCATCAAACACATCGGGAAGGATTTCTTTGGCCTGGGCCAGAAGGCTCTCGCCGATCTGCCGGATCTCGGGATACGCAGCCCCGCGGCCGTGAAGACAGGAGTGGAGAATATGGAGCAGTTCCCGGGCATTGACCGTGCAGTAGATATGGCTTCTCAGGCAATAGGGAAGCACAAAACGGGCGTCTTCCTTGGGAACCCCGGCCTCCAACAGCTTGTGGTAATCCTCGAACAGCTCGCTGGAAAGGGCCTCGAACCGATCGGCAAAGGAGGCATCGGCCACCCCACCCTTTTTCAGTCGAAACTCGGGGGCGAGGCCGCCCATCTCGGAGTAATCCACGTACCGGCGGGATTTGATGGTGTACGCTGCCAGTCGAAACTCAATGAGAAACTGTTCAAAAAAGGCGGACACATTTTCAAAAGCGATGTTAAAGACGGCATGCTCGGTGATGGTCACATGCCCCAATGCCACGACCCGTTTGATCAGCGGGCCGATGTTGGTGCGATCCGTGTTCTCATAGATCTCGGTGGCCGC
This sequence comes from Desulfoluna spongiiphila, assembly GCF_900101345.1. Taxonomy (GTDB): domain Bacteria; phylum Desulfobacterota; class Desulfobacteria; order Desulfobacterales; family Desulfolunaceae; genus Desulfoluna; species Desulfoluna spongiiphila. The sequence goes on from NZ_FMUX01000004.1 coordinate 126,585, forward strand.
CCCTTTGGTGGATGAAATACGCGCCGCAGAAGCGCACATACGCTCGGGTTCCGGTGTAAAGGCAAGTATGACTGCTCTTGCTTTTTCCATATGGATGTTCTGCTCCTCAATGGTTGATGATAAATGACGGATGTCTATTTCCCATATAATAAAGAGGGAAGGCAGGGCAAGAGCTAAAAAAGCGGGGCGTTGTCAACGCCCCGCTTTCACAGAGAGATATGAAATTGACGTTCCTTGATAACTCCCGGCCTTTTTCAAAAAAAAGACCGACAGGCTCCCACGGGCGGGTCATACAAAATCCCGGCCTCAGGCAAAGGCGGCCAGAACTTTTTCCATCACACCGCCCACGGCCTGCGCCGAGGCAGACTCATCGGCGAGATCCATCATGGAGCCCTTCTCCATGTCCAGAACGGCCAGCTGCGGGTCATCCGGAACGGTGCCCACGATCTCCACCCCGATCTCCTTGACTTCGGCAAGAAAGGTGCCGTTCAGGTCCTCGGGCGCCCGGGTCACCACAAGCCCCTTGTGCTTGACATCGAGCTTTAAGTCCTCGAGCATGTCATGGATCCGCTTGACGGCCCTTAGCCCCCGCAAGGAGTAATCCGTGATAAGAAGCAGGTAATCCACCCGACCGCTGGTGCGCCGACTCAGGTGCTCCATGCCCGCCTCGTTGTCCACCACCATATATTTGTAGGAGCTGGCCAGCTCTTCGGTGAACCGGTTCAGGATATTGTTCACCATGCAGTAGCAGCCCTGGCCCTCCTGGCGGCCCATCACAAGTAGGTCGAAATCCTTCCGTTCGATGATAACCTGGTTCATCAGAAGCTCCAGGTAATTGACTTTGTCCATGCCCGACGGAACCCCTTGCGGGTCCTTCATGAACCCTTCCCGGATATCCCCGACGGTCTTTTCCACTTCAATGCCTAAGGTCTCCCCGAGGTTGCTGTTGGGGTCAGCGTCCACGGCCAGTACCGGGGAGACGCCGTTGGCCGCAAGGTACCGCACCACCTGGGATGCTGTGGTGGTCTTTCCGGTACCGCCCTTGCCTGCAACTGCAATTACTTTTCCCATGGTCATCCTCAATCAGGGTCATGTGTGATGTGATGAAAAAAAACCGCCGCCGCGCCCTGCGCGGACCTATGACGCGATTGCCCTCCGGGGCAAAAAGCATCATAGCACATTAAACTTACGGCGTATCCACCGCCGCCTGTTTTTCAGAGAGCCGCGCCTTCAGGCGGGGAAACAGGTTCAGGTCGGTGTGGGGCAAAAAAAGTGCCGCGATGTAGTGATCCATATAAGAGGGGGTCTCGGAGAGTTCAAAGTTGGTCATCATGCGAACCACATCGACCACATCCTGCCGCAGGGTGTTGGTCAGGGCACTCATCTTGGCTCCCATGAGGGACCCGTTTCCGATGAAGGTGACCTTCTCGGAATCGATCTCCGGAAGAAACCCGATGGTAAAGGCGCGGTCCAGGTCGATGTAGCTTCCGAACCCACCGGCCAGAATAATCTCCTCAATCTCGGAAATGGAGAGCCCAACCTCATTTAAAAGGGTTTCACAACCGCTGTACACGGCGCCCTTGGCGCGGATGAGGTTATCGATGTCCGGCTCTGTGAGGGTGATGTCCCGCCCGATGTCTGTCTCATCCGCCCAGACCATGACGTACTCGGTGATGCCTTCGCTCTCCCGGACCCGCGGATTATGAAGGTCCGTGTTGAATTTTCCCCGGCTGTCGATGAGCCGGTTCTCAAACAGGACGGCCACGGTGGTAATGAGGCCGGACCCGCAGATCCCGCGGGGCCTGACACCCCCCACCGTCCGCAGCATCGGCTCCCAGCTCACCGGATCGATGGAAAAATCTTCAATGGCTCCCGGAGCTGCCCGCATGCCGAATTTAATGCCCCCACCTTCAAAGGCGGGACCTGCGGAACAGGCGGTGCAGGCCAGCCACTCCCTGTTTCCCACCACGATCTCGGCGTTGGTGCCGATGTCGATGAAAAGGGTCAGCTTGTCGCTCCGGTAGAGGCCGCTGCCCATGACCCCTGCCACGATGTCCCCCCCCACATAACTGGAGATAAGCGGGTAAATAAGGGCCGTGGTGTGCTCGGCAAGGGTAATGCCAAGGCTTTGGGCCAAAAGGGGAGGATAGACGTTGGCCGCCGGAACATAAGGCGCACGGCGGATGTTCCGGGGGTCGACCCCCAGCAGAAGCTGGGTCATGGTTGTGTTGCCGGCGATGGCCACTGTAGAGACCTCTTCCATGTCCACGCCGCTGCGGGACAGGAGGCGGCCCACAATGTCGTTGATGGTCTCCACCACCACCTGGCGGAGCCGCTCCAGCCCCCCGTTCTTTTCGGCATAGATGATCCGGGAGATCACGTCCTCCCCGTAGCTCACCTGGCCGTTGACCTTGCCGCACTGCTCCAGCACGGCGGCATCCTTGAGGTTAAAGAGCTGGCCGTAAATGGTGGTGGTCCCGATATCCAGGGCGATGGCGTAGTTGAAGTCCGTCCGGTCCCCAGACTGGATGTTGATGATGCGGGACTTGTTGCCGATCTTCACCGGCCGTTCAAGGGTCACCGTGGCCTTGAACTCCCCGTCCCGGAGCACCTTGGGCATCTTCCGGATAACGGACAGATCAATGTCGAGCCCCCCTTCCCCCCTCACGTTTTTCAAGTACTCGAACAGGCGGGTCACATCGGCGCTGTGGTCCGACGCGTCGGGGACGGGAAGGTCCACGAAGATCTTCTCCATGGGAGGAATGAACAACCCCTTTTCTTTCAGGGCCTCAAAATCCATTTTGCGGATATGGGCAGTGGTCCGCGGCGTGGCCTGGGGCAATTCCCCTCCCAGAAGGGCCGAGGACTCCATGGGTATGCGAACCGTCAGATGGTCCCGCACCTCGGTCATGCAGGCGAGGCGCCAGCCTCCGTCGTAGTCTTCCCTGGTCAATTTGTCGGTTTGTTCACAAGCCGACGCCCCCTTCTCAACCATCACGCGGCACTTGCCGCAGACGCCGCCCCCGCCGCAGGAGGCATTGATGTGCACGCCGGCTTCCATGGCGGCAGCGATAAGAGTCTCTCCGGCTGCGACTTCAATGGAGACATCGTGGGGAATGAACTGCACCGTGTATTTTTCCATACTCTCTCCCGAGTGGGTTTTCACCAGATCCGTTCCAACGGGTCGGTGCGATACGATAGAGGTGGGGCTTGAAACGGTGATGCGAAAGCTATCTTAACCCACGCACGTTAAGTAATCCAGCTTTTGCTCATTAAAGACAAAAAAAGGCCGGCAAGCCGGCCTTTTTTCTATAGCGTGTTACACCTTCATTAAAATAACCTTAGAAGATCCCCTGAACCTTGCCGGTGTCCACATCCACATCCACCCGACGGAAGGAGGGGTTGGAACCGGTGCCGGGCATCAGGCTGATGGTACCGGCCACGGGCACGATAAATCCGGCACCGCCGTAAGTCAGCACCTCACGGATCTGGAGCCTCCAGCCCGTGGGCACCCCTTTAAGGGCGGGGTTGTCGGACAGGGACAGGTGGGTCTTGACCATGCAGAGCCCCAGCTTGGCAAGCTCGGGGTCGGCCTGGATCCGCGAAAGGGCAGCCGAGGCATCGGCAGAAAAATCCACGCCGTCGGCACCGTACACCTCGGTGGCGATGAGCTCGATGCGCTCTTTGACCGGCATGTCCAGATCATAGAGGAATTTAAAGTTGGTGGGCTCTTCGCACGCCTCGATAACAACATCCGCAAGGTCCAGGGCGCCGTCGCCGCCCTTCTCCCAGTGCTCGGAGATGGCAAACTTGGCCCCTTCGGCCTCCACCAGCTCACGGACCTTGTCACACTCTGCCTTGGTGTCGGAGACAAAGGCGTTGAGGCAGACCACGGGGCTGATACCGGCCTTGCGCACGTTGCGGATGTGGTGGATGAGGTTGGCGCATCCCTTTTCAACCCACTCCACGCTCTCTTCACTGTACTCTTTGGGCATGGCTTTTCCGGGAACAGGAACCGGTGCGCCGCCGTGGCACTTGAGGGCACGGATGGTGGCCACAACAACGGCCGCATCAGGAACCAGGCCGCTGTAACGGCACTTTAAGTTCCAGAACTTTTCAAAACCGATGTCCGCACCGAAACCCGATTCGGTGACGTGGTAGTCGGCAAGCTTCAGGCCCACCTGGTCGGCAATGATGGAGCTCTGACCGATGGCGATGTTGGCAAAGGGACCGGCGTGAACAACCACGGGCTGGCCTTCCAGGGTCTGCATCAGGTTGGGGTTCAAGGCGTCCACCATCCAGGCCGTCATGGCGCCGGCCACTTCCAGGTCCTCGGTGGTGACGGGATTGCCCTTTTTGTCGTAAGCCACAACGATCTTGCCCATGCGCTCGCGCATGTCTTTAAGGCTGGTGGCCACCGAGAGAATCCCCATCACCTCGGAGGAGACGGCGATGCCGAACTTGGAACGCATCATAAAGCCGTCCCGCTTGCCGTTGACCCCGTCCATGCCGATGACGATGTTGCGAAGGGATTGGCAGCAGTAATCGATGACCCAGCCCATCTCCACGTTGGTGGGGTCCACGTCGAGGCGGCGCATCTTGGTGAGGCGGTCGAGCTGCTCGTCGGTGTAGTTCCGCTCATGCTGCATGCGGGAGGTCAGGGCCACCATGGCCAGGTTGTGGGCATTCATGATGGCGTTGATGTCACCAGTGAATCCGAGGGAGAAAGGGGTCAGGGGAATGCACTGGGCCAGGCCGCCGCCGGCGGCAGAACCCTTGATGTTCATGGTGGGACCGCCGGAAGGCTGGCGGATGGCTGCAGACACGCGTTTTCCGCGCTTGCCCAGGCCCTGGACAAGGCCCATGGTGGAGGTGGATTTTCCCTCACCCAGGGGGGTGGGGGTGATGGCGGTTACATCGACGTATTTGCCGTTGGGCTTGTCCTTCAATCGTTCAAGGACCTTGCGATAGTCAATCTTGCCGATGTAATGGCCCTGGGGCAGAAGTTCTTCTTTGGTCAGCCCGAATTCTTCCGCAACCTCATAAATGGTCTTCATGGATTTTTCGGAATCCTGAGCAATTTCCCAATCAGCGTGCTTCTTTGGATCTAAAGCCATTCATTAACTCCTTTCAAGAATTGGCCCACAGAAAGAGCCGGTAGCATGGTGATGAAAACAAAATCCCTGGTCTGTACGTCCCAATAATTGTTGCCTGCGTCACAAACTATACCTGCAGGAATTATCCGGTTGTTCAGAGTCGCTTGGCGCACATACGCCTGGCCCGGCTGATACCGAGCCCTTGCTTGGCGCTGTCACGTCCATCCCCTTAACGAACGAACGACGCCGGGGCAAGCCCCCTTTTGTTTGTTTTCACTACTTCCTGGCAGCTCTTCTTTGTTTCCCCCGGAAGAAACCACCATCATGTCGTATAACGAATGCATTGATCGTAAACACCGTTCCAAACGCTATACCAACAAAACGGATTGCCTTCTATCCTTTATTTATTATTCGAAACTATCTCTCAATCGCCAATACCAGTCAAGCTCTTTTTCTTCATAATTAGTATTTTTAATGTTACTCATCAATGATAGTTGTCATCACGCGAACACCCCTGTAAAAATATCCTTCTGGGGCCCCTGCTTATGTGGTCTGCAGCCGAGTCAGGATACCCAACTATGATAGATAAACACCTTCCATTTTTGACTGCCGCCCATTGACAAAAACAATATATTACTTCTCAAAGGTCATCCGGGGAAAAATAATTCGAATCATATGATATTTAATATTGACAGCACCCAAGGCAGTTGTTAGAAATTTCATGGTTTAGCTATCCTAAGAAGAAACTAACACGACTCAACACCATATATACTGAAGAGTAAACGCCGTGCCCAGCACGACCTCATGACACGCTCTCTTGCGTTACCTTCCGACTCCGCTCTTTAAAAACTTCAGGTTTCTCCTCGAAACGTCCCTTCGGATCGTCACAGTCCGTGGGCGTGATCGACACGAATAAACGAATGGACGCCTTCATCCATATAATTAGTCAACGACAAGGAGGTAACATTGGGTTTCGAAATCATTAAAGAGTCCTATGCAGGAAGCATCAAGGAAATCTCCATCGGGGCAGGCGACAATGCAGTCTCCGTCGGCGGTGCCTCATGCTACCCTTTCTATCATTTTGAAGGGGACATGCCACACAAACCCAAAATCGCCATGGAAGTCTGGGACATGGCACCTGAAGACTGGCCCGAAGCCTGCCTGGCTCCTTTTAAGGATGTCGTCAACGATCCTGCGGCCTGGGCAAAACTCTGCGTGGAGAAATTCGGCGCGGAACTCATCGTTCTCCAACTCAAAAGCACCGACCCCAACGACAAAGACGCCAGCCCGGCGGATGCGGCGGCCACAGTAAAAAAGGTGGCCGCAGCCATTGATGTGCCCCTGATTGTCTGGGGCTGTTCAAACCCGGGCAAAGACGAAGAGGTCCTGAAAGCCGTCTCGGAAGAGTGCCAGGAATTCAAGCTCACCCTGGGCCCGGTGGAAGATGCCAACCACAAAGGCATCGGCGCCTCGGCCATGGGGTACGGCCACGCCCTCATCTCCTCATCGCCCATTGACGTCAACCTTGCCAAGCAGGTCAACATTCTCTTGGAAAACCTGGGCATGCCCATGGACAGGGTCATTGTCGACCCCACCACCGGCGGCCTCGGCTACGGCATGGAGTACTCCTACTCCGTCATGGAACGCCTGCGCATGGCAGCCATGCAGCAGGGCGACGACAAACTCCAGTTCCCCATCATCAACAACCTCGGCAACGAGATCTGGAAGTGCAAGGAAGCCAAGCAGAGCGTGGAAGAAGCCCCCCTCTTGGGCGATCCTGAAAAACGCGGCATCCTCATGGAAGCCGTCTGTGCCGTTTCCTACCTTGTCTCAGGCGGTGACATCCTCGTCATGCGCCACCCCGAAGCCGTCCGGCTTGTCCGCTCCTTCATCGACCTGATGATCGACGGGGGCATGGCCACCGACGTGGCGGCCATCTCAAAACAGCTCAGCGAAGTGGATGTTGACTTTGCGAGCCTCGCTCCTGCCCCCGACACCGCCATCGCCGAAGAGAAAAAGGCGGCCCCCCAACCCGCGAAAAAAGAGGCACCCAAAGCCGCCGCAGAAGCGCCCGCGGCCCCTGCAGCCCCTGCCGCTCCCAAGGCGGAAGCCACACCTGCCCCTGCCCAGCCCGCTCCTGAGCCTGCCACGACCAAAGAGCCTGAGGTAGATCCCGAAGCCAAGGCCAAGGCGGAAGCCGAAGCCAACGCAAAGGCGGAGGCTGAAGCAAAGGCCAAAGCCGAGGCGGACGCCAAGGCCAAGGCAGAAGCCGAAGCAAAGGCCAAGGCCGATGCGGAAGCCAAAGCCAAGGCAGAAGAGGCCGCCAAAAAGCAGGCGGAAATCGATGCCCAGGCCAAGCGGGAAGAAGCAGAAGAAGCCATCCGTGCAGAACGGGCCAAGGCCCGCGCCGAAATGGCCAAATCCCATGCAACCAAGCCTGAGGCCCTGAGGACACTCACCGCGGCAGCAGAACAAAAGAGCCAGCTGGACAAGCTCATTGATCGCCTCAACATGATCCATCGTCGCGTGGCGTAAGCCTTAGGTACTTTCATTTACGAAGCCGCATCGAAGCGAGCTTCGAGTGTAAGGAAAAGGAAGACCCAACAACAAGAGGAGGAACCTCTGATGGCAGATGAGAAAAAAGCAAAGGCAATGAAGCTGGCAGATCCGCTCAATGCCTCCATTGATCCAGCGACTCAGCAAATGATCAAAAGAGCCCAGGAGCTCGGCGTCGAGACCGTGTTCGACCGGGCCGAAACCATGAAGCCCTGCAACATCGGCATCCAGGGCACCTGCTGTAAAAACTGCGCCATGGGCCCCTGTCGCCTCCCCCTTCCCAAGAGCGGCATCGAAGGCGAAGACACCCGAAAAGGACTCTGCGGGGCCACAGCAAACACCATCGCGGCACGTAACTTTGCCCGCATGGTTGCCGGCGGCGCCTCCGCCCACTCCGACCACGGACGCGGTGTGGCCGAAGTGTTCCTCTCTGTGGCGAGAAAAGAGACCGAAGACTACCACATCAAGGACTACCACAAGCTCCTTGCCATCGCCCCCCATTTTGACGTGGCCACCACCGTCACCGTGGACGGCGAAACCCAAGATCGCGATATGGACGAGATCGCCCTTGAGGTCGCTGAAAAGGCCATGAACGAATGGGGCAAGCCCGACAGCGAGTGCCTCTACATCAAGCGTGCTCCCGAGGCCACCTACAACCGCTGGAAAGAGCTCGGCGTCCTCCCCAGAAACGTTGACCGCGAAATCGTCGAAATCATGCACCGCACCCACATGGGCGTGGACCAGGACTACAAAAACCTCATCAAGCAGTCCACCCGGGCGGCCCTGGCCGACGGCTGGGTCGGCTCCATGATCGCCACCGACCTTCAGGACGTCATGTTCGGGACCCCCAGCCCCGTGCAGTCCGAAGTCAACCTGGGCATCATGAAGGCGGACCACGTCAACCTCGTCGTCCACGGCCACGAGCCCATCCTCTCGGAGATGATCGTTGCTGCCTGCCAGTCCAAGGAGATGATGGATTACGCAGCAGAAAAAGGCGCCAAAGGCATCCAGCTCGGCGGCATCTGCTGTACGGCCAACGAACTGGCCCAGCGCCACGGGGTACCCATCGTGGGGACCTTCCTCCAGCAGGAACTGGCCATCATCACCGGCGCCTGCGATGCCATGGTGGTGGATGTGCAGTGTATCTTCCAGAACCTGGCCAACGTGGCCAAGTGCTTCCACACCAAGCTCATCACCACCCACCCCATCGCCCGCATGGAGCAGAACAACGTCATCCATATCGAATTTGACGAGCACCACGCCATGGAAGATGCCAAGCGCATCGTCAGGATGGCCATCGACAACTTCGAAAACCGCAAGGCCGAAGTGATGATTCCCACACAGAAAGAGACCCAGGTGGTCGGTTTCGGTGTGGAATCCATCGAGTACCACCTCGGCGGCTCCTTCAGGGGCTCTTACTACACCTTGAACGACAACATCATCAACGGCCGCATCCGCGGCATCGCAGGGGTCGTGGGCTGCAACAACGCACGAACCAAGCACAACAACGATCACATCACCGTGATCAAAGAACTGATCAAAAACGACGTCATCGTCCTCACCACCGGCTGCAGCGCCATCGCAGCAGGCATGGCCGGCCTGCTCAGCCCGGAATGCGCCGCCGTCCATTGCGGCCCCGGCCTTGCCGAGGTCTGCGAAACCGTGGGCATCCCCCCGGTCCTTCACCTGGGATCCTGTGTGGACAACTCCCGTATCCTCCTGGCCGCCACCGAAGTGGTCAAGGCAGGCGGGCTCGGCAAAGAGATCAAGGACCTTCCCGTGGCCGGCAGCGCTCCGGAGTGGATGAGTGAAAAAGCCATCTCCATCGGCCACTACTTCGTAACCTCCGGCGTCTACACGGTCTTCGGCGTCACCATGCCCGTGGACGGTGCCCCTGTCTTCAGGGACCACCTCTACAACGAGCTGGAAGGCCTCTACGGCGGGATGTGGGACTGCGAGCCCGACCCCGTCAAGCACGCTCAAAAGATGATCGCCCATATCGACAAGAAACGCCAGGAGCTGGGCATCGACAAGGCCAGGGAGCGTGTCCTCATGGACATGGCCGCCCGCCAGGCCATCGACGGATAGCGGGTCGGTGGCCCGCCCGTGGCCACCATCCACATGCTTGATCATCAACCTTAAGAATATCCTCAACGAAGGAGGAAGAGCATGTCCAAATTAGTCGCATTCGCCGCCATTCAGGGTGGTTATAAAGTGGTCTCCCAGGTGGAAGGTGAGTACAAGAAAGCACTTGAAACCTTTGACGCAAGCACCAAGGTCAGCTTCGGCAACACGGCCTACTACCTGCCGGTTATATACTCTCTTCTGGGTATCAAAGTGGAAACCCTGGAAGACCTGAAAAAACCCCTGGAATTTGCCCGGGGCCTTCTTCCCCCGCACGTCAAGGGCAAGAACCACCTCCCCTACCTGGGTCCCCTCCTTGACGCCGGCATGGCCGCGATCTTTGCCTATGAGATCAAAGAAGCCCTGCGTATCCTGAACGAGCCCGACTTCTACTCCTTTACCGAAGACCCGGATGTGGAGTCCGGCAGCATCTGGCTCGGCCCCGCCGACGACACCATCCTGCGTAAACGCGGCGTGGAGTTCGTGGACGGCAGCGCCCCCGGGTTTGCCGCCATCGTAGGCGCCGCTCCCACCCCTGAAATCGCAAGGGACATCGTGGAAGACTACCAGAAGAAGAGCCTTTACATCTTCTGCGCGGCCAACCACAACAACACCAGCGTTATTCAGCAGCTCGTGGATCAGGACGTGCAGGTGGGCTGGAACACCCGTATCGTTCCCTTCGGCCCGGACATCTCGTCCGCCGTCTTCGCCCTGGGCTTTGCCAACCGTGCGGCCATGGCCTTCGGCGGCGTTCAGCCCGGCGACCACCGCAAAATGCTCATGTACAACAAAGAGCGGATCTTCGCCTTTGTCAACGCCCTGGGCGATGTGGGCACCGAGTGGGGCGTGGCGGCTGCCGGCTGTGTCAACTGGGGTTTCCCGACCCTTGCCGACACCGACATCCCCGAAATTCTCCCCACCGGTATCTGCACCTACGAGCACGTGGTGGCCAACGTCCCCCACGAGGAGCTCTGCCAGAAGTCGGTTGAGGTCAGGGGCCTTAAGGTCACCGTCTCCGACATCAACATCCCCTGCTCCTTCGGTCCCGCGTACGAAGGCGAGCGTGTACGCGGTGCCGACCTGCACAGCCAGATGGGCGGCGGCAAAACCCAGTGCACCGAGCTGGTCAAGCGCGCCGAGATGAACGAAATCGAAGACGGCAAGGTGATCGTGGTAGGCAAGGACATCGCCGATTTAAACGAAGGCGATACCCTGCCCCTGGGCATCTTCATCCAGATCGCAGGGCGCGAGTTCCAGGAAGACTTCGAGCCCATCATGGAGCGCCAGATCCACCACCTCGTCAACTACATCCAGGGCATCATGCACATCGGCCAGCGGGACATCTCCTGGGTCCGCGTCAGCAAAGCCGCCGTGGACAAAGGGTTCACCCTGAAAGACATCGGCGTGGTTCTCCATGCCAAGTTCCATCAGGAGTTCCAGAAGATCGTCGACAAGGTGCAGATCACCCTCTACACGGAAAAAGAGGACGTGGCCAAGCTCACGGCAACGGCCCGCGCCGAGTACAAGACCCGCGACGAGCGCGTGGACAAAATGACCGACGAGGACGTGGAGATCTTCTACTCCTGCTCCCTCTGCCAGTCCTTTGCCCCCAACCACGTCTGTTCGGTGAGCCCCGAGCGAACCGGCCTCTGCGGTGCCTACAACTGGATGGACTGCCGGGCAGCCTATGAGATCAACCCCACAGGCCCCAACCAGCCCATTGAAAAAGGGGAGTGCCTCGATCCGGTCCTCGGCCAGTGGAAAGGGGTCAACGAGTTCGTGGAGAAGGCATCCCGCGGTGCCGTCACCCACTACAACTTCTACTCCATGGTCATCGACCCCATGACCACCTGCGGCTGCTGCGAATGCATCGCCGCCATGCTCCCCAGCTGCAACGGGGTCATGACCGTCAACCGAGAATTCGCCGGGGACACCCCCTCAGGGATGAAGTTCACGACCCTTGCCGGCGTCATGGGCGGGGGCGCGTCCTCACCCGGGTTTGTTGGCCACTCCAAGTACAACATCACCCAGAGAAAATTCATCAAGGGCGACGGCGGCCTGCTCCGCATGGTCTGGATGCCCAAGATGCTGAAAGAAGAGATTAAGGATCGCCTTGATCAGTACGGCAAAGAAAACGGCTATCCCGATTTCTACAACATGATCGCCGATGAAACGGTGGGGACCACCGAAGAGGAAATTCTGCCCTTCCTCCAGGAAAAAGGTCACCCCGCCATGTCCATGGACTCGCTCATCGGGTAATGCGCCTGCATCCGGGCGGCCGCCCTGCCGCCCGGGTGCACCCCATTGTCCTTTTTCCACCGAGCGTCATCCCGAAAGGACCCAGACAAGGAGATACACATGGCTCTTACCGGTATTCAGATATTCAAACTTCTGCCCAAAACCAACTGCAAAGAGTGCGGGGTGCCCACCTGCCTCGCCTTTGCCATGAACCTGGCCTCCGGCAAGGCGGAGCTGGACAATTGCCCCTACGTCTCGGACGAAGCCAGGGAAAAGCTGGCCGAAGCATCGGCCCCTCCCATTCGCCCCGTCAAGCTGGGCAAAGGGGTCCGTGAGACCACCGCCGGCGGCGAAACCGTGATGTACCGTCACGAAAAGACCTTCTACAACCCCACGGTTCTGGCGGCAACGGTCTCCTCCTCCATGGGAGAAGCCGACCTTGCGGCCCGCCTGACGGCCTGGAACGCCCTCCAGTACGAGCGCGTGGGCCTGAACCTTCGCCCGGAACTCATCGCCGTCAAGGACAGTGACGGCAATGCGGAGGCCTTTGCCAAAACCGCAAAGCTCATTGCCGAGACCTCGGAGTTCAACCTCATCCTCATGAGCGATAGCGCCGACGTCATCAAAGCCGGTGTGGAAGCCGTTGGGTTCAAGCGCCCCCTCATTTACGGTGCCACCGAAAGCACCATCGATGCCTTCGGTGAAATCGCCAAGGCCGCAGAGCTGCCCATCGCCGTCAAGGCCGACAGCGTCGAAGCCCTCATCCCCCTGACCGACAAACTGACGGCCATGGGGGTCAAGGACATCGTCATCGACGCCGGCAGCCGCGACCTCAAAGGCTCCTTTGCAGACCAGGTATCCATCCGCCGGGCCGCCCTCAAAGGCGGGAACCGTTCTTTGGGTTTTCCCACCATCACCTTTCCCTGCGAAATGGCCGGAAACCCCGACATGGAAGCCCTCATCGCCGGGATGTTCGTGGCCAAATACGGGGGCATCGTGGTGCTCTCCGAGTTCAACACCGAGACCCTGTTCCCGCTCCTGCTGGAACGCCTCAACATCTTCACCGACCCGCAGCGGCCCATGACGGTCACCGAAGGGATCTACGAAATCGGCAACCCCGATGAAAACTCCCCGGTCATGGTCACCACCAACTTTGCCCTGACCTACTTCATCGTCTCAGGCGAAGCCGAAGGCAGCCGGGTCCCCTGCTGGCTCCTCATCAAGGAAGCCGAAGGCCTCTCGGTGCTCACGGCCTGGGCTGCAGGCAAGTTCAGCGGCGACGATGTAGGCGTCTTCGTGAAAAAGAGCGGCATCGCCGACAAGATCAAGCACAACGAGCTGATCATCCCCGGATACGCTGCGGCCATCGCCGGAGACGTGGAAGAAGAACTCCCCGACTGGAGCATTACCGTTGGCCCCAGGGAAGCAGCCCACCTGCCGGCCTTCCTGAAGGCCAAAATCGGTGCGGCCTGATCAGGGCCACCCTCAAACCCGTCCCAACCGCCGCCATCGGGTTGGGACGGCCTTATTTTCGAACACGAGCACATTTCAATACCTGCACTGCAACATCAACCTAGATCCGGAGGGAATTTTATGGGTTTTCAAGTCATCGGAGAAAGCTTGAACGTTATCGGCAAAGAGATCGGACGCGCATTCAGAGAGAGAGATCCCAAGCCGATCCAGGAAGAGGCCCTCTTCCAGAAGTCCAAAGGCGTGGACTGGATCGACATCAACCTCGGTCCCGCCAAGAAAAACGGCGTGGAGCTGATGCCATGGGTTGTGGAAACCGTACAGGAAGTGGTGGACGATATCCCCCTGGTTCTGGACACCTCCAACATCGACGCCATCGCAGCCGCCCTTCCCAAATGCAAACTGCCTCCCATGATCAACTCCATCATGGCCGTGCCCGAACGCTATGAGCGCATGATTCCCCTGGCCGCCGAAAGCGGCGCCCACTTCTGCGCCCTGATGTGGGGACCGGAAGGCCTGCCCAGGGACGAAAACGAGCGTGCCGCCCTGTGCGTGGAGCTCCTCTACGCAGCCAACGAAGCGGGAGTCCCCAACGAGAAGATCTGGGTCGACGGCATCGTCACCCCCGTCAACATCCAGCAGCCCCAGGCCGTGAGCCTTCTCAACTTCATGGACATGCTCCAGGATATCGCCCCCGGTGCCCGCAGCACCTGCGGTGTCTCCAACATCTCCAACGGCGTGCCCGATCACCTTCGGCACATCATCAACATCACCTTTACCACCATGCTCAACATCAAAGGCATGGAGTCTTTCATTGCGGATGCCAAGGACGACGCCACCATGGGCCTCGGCAAGGGCAAGCGCCCCGATATCTATGAAGTAATCAAAAACACCATGGACGGCAATGCTCCGGCCCTGGATTCCCTCAGCGAGGAACTGCGAGGCTATGTGAAGACCTGCAATGTCATCCTTGGCCACACCCTCTTTTCGGATTCCTGGCTTGAAGTCTAACCCTGGAATGGGACGGGGTCGGGCCGGAAGGCAGGAGCAGCTCACCGGGAACCCCTGGGGCCGGTCGAAACGCCGGTGCAGATTCCCATAACGAATTGCCCCAATACCCCATGAACCCAAAGCCCCGCAGACCCTGCGGGGCTTTTCTCATCTTCCGATCATGCGAAAGGCTTTCCATGACGCGGAAGGCTTTCCGTGATGCGGAAAGGATACAGGCAATGACCATGGACAAAACGACTGACGACAAAGGCTGGATCTATATTTATGTGAACAATCCCGGGAAAGATGAATCCTTTGCCGGATTTGACGATCAGGAGCTGGGGATCCGGTTTATCCCGGCCTTTCAGGACAAAGAGAGCGCCCTGATGTGCTCCGGGCACTTTATGGACCCCGCCGCCTCCTTTGAAGCCCAGGCGATCCACAAAGACGACCTGAACCGCTATGCCGCGGACCAGAACTTCCTTATCTTCATGCTGGACAAAACAGGGGCCATTCTTGAAAAAATCAATCCCTTCCCTGCAGCCGAGAAGACCTGACAGGCCATAAAGACCAAAGGGGCGCCCATGGGTGTCAACCAACGGCAGGACAGCACCAGTCACACCGGTGCTTGATGGTTGCCCCCCTCCCCTTCAATCCTTGCACACGCCGGGCATATGCCCCATAGTGAGCAAAGAAAAAATGAATCAGCGGGGTCTTGGATCCCGCCACAAGCTTTGACATATCGGGGAGACGCTTTTTCCTGAGCGACCGGCCCCATGACGGGAGAACGATCTGTGAGTTTGAAACTGGCATTTGGAGGCAAAGGCGGGGTCGGCAAGACAACCCTTACCGCTCTTATCGCACGCATCATCGCCCGGGAGGAGAAGAAGGTCATCGCCATCGATGCGGACCCGGTCTCCAACCTGGCATCGGCCCTGGGCATTTCCGAAGAGATTGAAATCACCCCCATCGCCCAACTCTCCGACCTCATTGCCGAGAGAACCGGGGCCAAGCCCGGGACCATGGGAGGCTTTTTCACCCTGAACCCCAAAGTGGACGATATCCCCGACCGGTTCTCCCTCGAACGGGACGGTGTCAAGCTGCTTGTGATGGGAACAGTGCAAAAGGGAGGCTCCGGATGCATCTGCCCGGAGAGCACCATCTTGAAAGCCCTGATGATGCACCTGGTGCTGCAGCGCGATGAGGTGGTGGTGATGGACATGGAGGCCGGGGTAGAACACCTGGGCCGGGCCACCACCGGATCGGTAAACGCCCTGGTGACCGTGGTCAACCCCGGCAAAAGAAGCCGGGTGGCGGCCCTTCAGATCCGGCGCCTGGCAGAAGAGCTGGGGATCAAACGGGTGATGATCATCGGCAACCGGGTCCGCTCTGCGGAAGACCGGCAGATGATTGAGGAGAGCTTAAGCGATTTCGAGATCCTGGGGTTTGTCCCGGAGCTTGATGAGGTGGCCGAATCCGATCGATCCGGAGAGCGCCCCTACGACGACATCGAAACCGTCCCTGAGGCCTTGCGTGAGATCGCCGTCAAACTGGCCAGCCTGGACTAAAAAAAACGGCCCCTTTTCCCAGGGGAAAAGGGGCCGTTGCAGTCGTCTTCATATCGCGTATTGCCCGCATTCACGGGACGACGCGATTAGGAGCAGCAGGAGCCGGTGGAGCTGCAGCTGCCGCAAGCGGACTCAAGCTTGAGGCTTGAGGTCACTTTGAAGCCCACTTCAAGGAAATCAACCTTGATGGGCTGGGCCTGGCCCAGAAATTCCTTGTCTACAATGTAGACGTAGCCATCCACTTCAAATTTTTCGTCGGTGTCTTTAGACTCATCCAGAGCCATGGCAAGGGAAGGGCCCCCTCAGCCACCGGAGTTGAGAAAAATACGAATGGGCATGACTTCCCTGCCCTTGAAATATTCTGCAATCTGTTGCGTTGCAGCCGCAGTCACCTCTAACATGGGACCTCCATAGAAGCTGTAAATATATAAGAAAAATGAAACTTTCGTTTCGTCTATCGGGCTTGGCACAATGTAAACATTCGGTTTACCCTTGTCAATAAAGAAAAACTATGGAAAATCCATCCGCATTCAGTTTCATCAATACCACGGGACAGCTGCGCACCGCGGGGCTGCACCCCTTGCCGTCGGGACCGCTCCGCCCTTTTAAGGACAGAGGGGCCGGCCCCGCCGTCATCAGGCTGTCATCACCATGACCATGATACCCGCAGGGTGCCACAGGCGGCGGTACCGCGGGCGTATTGCCGGAATTATGTTTCCGCATCCCTCAACCATCAAACAAGGAGCCTTCCCACACCCATGGAACAGACGCTATCCATCATCAAACCCGACGGGGTCAAAAAACAGATCATAGGCGACGTGATCCGGCGATTTGAAAACCGGGGCCTTTCGGTCAAGGCCATGCGCATGCTTCAGATGACCAAAGAAGATGCCATGGGCTTTTACGCCGTCCACAAGGAGCGCCCTTTCTTTGACAGCCTCACCGACTTCATGTGCTCAGGCCCCGTGGTGGTGATGGTCCTTGAAGGGGAAAAAGCCATCGCCCTTAACCGGGAGATCATGGGCGCCACCAATTTCAAAGAGGCCGATGAAGGAACCATCCGAAAAGATTTCGCATCATCCATCGAAAGCAACGTGGTCCACGGCTCCGACGCCCCGGAAACGGCCAAAACGGAAATCGCCTACTTCTTCTCCTCCCTTGACATCATGGCCTGATTCCAGCATATTTTCCCCATCGACAACAAAACCTTCGAGAGCACCGGCATTTCCGGTGCTCTCGTTTTTTATTTCTTGAGCCATTCAGGAGATGTGAGAGACGACCATGAGCAACGCCCCCATCCAAACCCAACAGATCGCCATCATCCTGGTGCGCCCCCGCTACCCGGAAAACATCGGGTCTGCCGCCCGAGCCATGATGAACATGGGCTTTTCCGAGCTGATCCTCGTCAACCCCCTGGAGCCGGACCAGGAACGCATGCGCAAAACCGCCACCCACCATGCGGCCGGAATCATCGACACCCTCACCATCCACGACAGCCTGGAAGAGGTCCTTAAACCCTTTACCTTTGTGGCCGCCACCACCACGCGCAAAGGAAAGAAGCGCCACGGCCTCATCACCCCCCAGAGCTTTGTGGAACGCGTGGGCACCCTCTCCACCGACGACAAGGTGGCCATCCTCTTCGGTTCCGAGGACAAGGGGCTGACCAACGACGAGCTCCGCTTTGCCGACGCCCTGGTCTCCATCCCCACCATGGATTTCTCTTCCATCAACCTGGCCCAGTCCGTCATGATCCTCTGCTACGAACTCTCCCGCAAACCGCCCGCAGGGGAAAAGAACCCCTTAAGGCTGGCCAACAAGCAGGAGATCGGCAAGGTCCATGAAGCCATCGAGAACCTCCTGCATGCCATCGACCTGCACAACCCGGAAAACCCCGACCACTGGGCCGCCCGATTCCGAAATCTTCTGTCCCGGGCCGGACTCCGAGCGGGGGATACGTCCCTGGTCCTTGATTTTATCGGGAAGACGTTGAAGAAAATTAACGGGGCATAGAAAAGGGCTAAGGGCTAAGGGCTAAGGGCTAAGGGCTAAGGGCTAAGGGCTAAGGGCTAAGGGCTAAGGGCTAAGGGCTCGTTTCATTGATTTGCCCGGAGAGCAAGCCTTTGCATGCATTTTTGATCAAAAAAAGGGCCATGATTCTCAGCGGAATCATGGCCCTTTGTCGTGGTACGCCCCTTTTTGAAAAAGGGAATCTTTTCGCCAGGCTCAGACAGAAAATTCTACTTTAAAGGCGGATGTGATTTGACCCGAGGAACGAGGGGCAAAACGCATCCGCACCCTGCTTTCAAGGTGGCACACCTTGCCGCCGGAGGCATCGCCTTTTGCACCGCCCCTTAATCGTCGGACTTGAGCACGGCGAGGAAGGCGGACTGGGGAATCTCCACCTGGCCCACCATCTTCATGCGCTTCTTGCCCTTTTTCTGCTTCTCCAGAAGCTTTCGTTTTCGGCTGATATCCCCGCCGTAGCACTTGGCGGTAACATCTTTACGGAAAGCAGAGATGGTCTCCCGGGAGACAATCTTGGCACCGATGGCACCTTGAATGGCCACCTTGAACATCTGCCGGGGAATCTCCTCTTTCAGCTTTTCACAGGCGACCCTCCCGCGAGACACGGCGCGATCCTTGTGCACCAACTGGGCCAGGGCGTCCACTTTCTCTCCGTTGATAAGAAAATCGAGCTTGACCAGATCGGTTTCCTTGTACCCGATGAGCTCGTAATCAAAGGACCCGTAGCCCTGGGTGATGCTCTTGAGCTTGTCGTAAAAGTCATAGACCACCTCGGCAAGCGGCAGTTCAAAGATCATCTCCATGCGGCTGTTGGTGAGGTACTGGTAGTTCACACTGATTCCCCGGCGATCCAGGCACAGCTTCATCACCGCCCCCATGTAGCGCTCCGGCACGATAATGGCCGCCTTGATAAAGGGCTCGCTGGTGCGGCTGATGGTGGTGGGGTCCGGGTAGAGGGCCGGGTTGTCGATGATCTCCACCTCACCGGTGTTGAACTCCACCTCGTACTGAACAGAGGGCGCCGTCAGGATCAGGGAGAGACCGTATTCACGCTCCAGGCGCTCCTGAACCACCTCCAGGTGGAGCAGGCCGAGGAACCCGCAGCGAAATCCGAAGCCCAGGGCTGCCGAGGAGTCTTTTTCGTAAATCAGGGAGGCATCGTTGAGCTGAAGCTTCTCCATGGCCGTGGTCAGCTCTTCGTAGTCGTCCGATGCCACCGGGTAGATGGAGGAGAAAACAACCGGCGTGGGGTCCTTAAACCCTGCCACTGCTTCCTCACAGCCCCCCTTCACGTGGGTGATGGTGTCCCCGCAACGGGTATCACTGACGGTCTTGATACCGGCGATGAGGTACCCCACCTCCCCTGCGGAGAGTTCTTTTCTGGGGACCCTGACGATCTGGAACACACCCACCTCTTCGACCTTGTAGGAGGCATCGTTGCTCATGAACTTGATGGTATCACCGGCCTTCATCTTGCCGTCGATGACACGGAAATGGACAACGGTCCCCCGATACGGATCGTAATGGGAGTCAAAGATCAGGGCCTTTAAGGGGGCAGCCGGGTCCCCTTCCGGTGCCGGAAGCAACTCAACGGCCCCTTCAAGGACGTCTGCGATGCCGATGCCGTTTTTGGCCGAGGTCAAAATGGAGGCTTCGGGATCCAGGCCCAGATCCTCTTCGATCTGCCCCTTGACCCAGTCGATCTCAGCACTGGGGAGATCGATCTTGTTGATAATGGGAATGATCTCAAGGTCATGCTCAAGGGCAAGGTACAGGTTGGCCAGGGTCTGGGCCTCCACCCCCTGGCTGGCGTCCACAATGAGCAGAGCACCTTCGCACGAGGCAAGGGCACGGGAGACCTCGTAGGTGAAGTCAACGTGCCCGGGGGTATCGATGAGGTTCAGCACGTACTCCTTCCCGTCCTTGGCCGTGTAGGGAAGAGAAACGGTCTGGCTCTTGATGGTGATCCCCCGCTCTCGTTCGATATCCATGGTATCCAGGATCTGATCTTGAAAGTCACGATCCGAGACGATGCCGGTCTCCTGAATCAGGCGATCGGACAAGGTGGATTTTCCATGGTCAATATGGGCGATGATGCTGAAGTTACGAATATGTTTCATGCCGTTTCGACTGCTGCTCCTGAACGATTCTTCATGTGGCATCCCTCCTGCCCACCGCGGACAGAATCACTGGGTCATACCATATGAATACTGTGAAATTTCAGATGTATAAAAGAAATGCGCCGGTGTATGCGGGTTGACATAACCAAACCGAACCGCTATAGTTTCCAAATAAAAACATCATTATCTATCAAATCGGCTTTTGCCCTGTCAAGCCATGGCTCATCACCCCAGTGGAGGCCATCGTCCAAAGGCCTGTTAACCGGCTCTCTCCATGGCTTCCCCCCCTCGAATATTTCTAACTCACCCGGGGCGTTGCGCGGTCTGTTGCATCGTATGCCGTCTGTGGTGCCCTCACCCGCCGGTCACGGCCTGCCGGGAAAAAGGTCCCCTTTGGCCGGAAACGAAAACCACTCACCCCGATATCAAGGGTTGCCATGAGCTCTATTGCCATCGTCGATGAGGACAAAAGCGTTCGGGACTCTGTTGCCGATTACCTCACCCTTGCAGGGTTTGATGTCATCGCCTTTGCTTCGGCAAGCGAAGCCCTGACCCACCTTGAAACCACTCCCCTGGACATCGTCATCACAGATATCCCCTTAAAGGGGACCAGCGGTTTTGAACTCACCGACACCATCAAAAAGAATTTTACAACCGACGTCATCATCCTCACCGGCTACAGCACCGGCTACTCCTACGAGGAAGCCATCAACAAAGGGGCCAGTGATTTTGTCTTCAAACCGGTCCGGTTCGAAGAGCTGCTCCTGCGCATCAAGCGGGTGCTCCACGAGCGGCGCCTGACCTGCGAGCGCAACGAGATGCTCAACCGGCTCAAGCGCATGGCCGTCACCGACCCCCTCACGCGGCTCTTTAACCTGCGCTACTTCTACAACCAGCTCGAAAAGGAGATCGACCGGTTCAACCGCTACAATCGCCCCCTGTCCCTGATGCTTCTCGATATTGACAATTTTAAAATTTTCAACGATACCTATGGTCATCTTGAGGGGGACCGCATTCTGGTCAACCTGGGCAAGGTCATCCGGGAATGCCTTCGAACCATGGACTCAGGCTACCGTTTCGGCGGAGAAGAGTTTACCATCATTTTGCCTGAAACCACGGTCAATGAAGGGCTGGTGGTGGCAGAACGGATCCAGAAAGCCATGCGGGACAGCTCGTTTTCACCGGTATCGGCCCCCGAGCCCGTCATCACGACACTCAGCATCGGCCTCACCGAGTATGCCTCGGGGGAACCCTTAAAAGAGTTTGTCCGAAGGACAGACAGGGCCATGTACCTCTCCAAGGCAAGGGGAAAAGACCTCATCTCCCTTTTAAACAAAGACAACACCGAATAAAAGCACTGGACCAGAATGATCACTGTCGACTTTCTCCATCACCCCACACCCGACGAAAAATCACGTATTCTCAGCATCTACCATCACCAGAAATGGTGGCCGGAATCCATCACCGACCCCCAACGCATCGACCGGATCATCCGGGGAAGCCACTGCTATGTGGTGGCCAGGGACGGCCGGGAGGTCATCGGATTCGGCAGGGCCTTAAGCGACGGGGTGGGCGATGCCTATCTCCATGACATCACCGTGGTGGAGAGCCACCGCCTCCGGGGCATCGCCCAACGTATTGTCTCCATGATCCTCGCGCGCCTTGAAGAAGACGGCATCACATGGGTCGGTCTCATCGGAGAAAACGGGTCCCCTGCCCTCTACCGAAAATTCGGCTTTGCCGCCCTGGAGGATGCCGTCCCCATGTTTCGCTTCGAAACACCCCCCGCATAGGGGACCGCCCCTGCTGATACAGGGGAAACATCAACGATGCCGGTTCGGAGCTGCTCGGGCAGTACCCCTTAACCTCCCATTGACCATACGACAAGACGAGACCATGACAAAACGACACGACCAGTGCGGCATGACGCCCCTCCTCCCGGAATACCACGCAGAGCTTGCGCCCTTTTTTAACGGGCAGTCAAATCCCTTGTGCGGATACTCCCTTTCAGCCCTCATCATCTGGAAAACCCACGTCTACTACCCGGCCTTTGCCGTAAACGGTGACGACGCCATCATCGCCCGGCTCTTCCCCTCAAGCCCTGAAAAGGACTACCTGATCCTGCCGGTCCCCAACGCAACGGCCTGGTCACCCGAACGGCTTGCCGCCCTGTGCCGACAGCACGGGATTCCCCGCATCAGCTTTGTCCACGAAGCGTATCTGGACACCTGGGGCACCGAGGCCATCACACAGCTGTTTACCCTCAGGGAGCAAACCGATTACGAAGACTACGTCTACAAAAAAGAGGACCTGGCCGAACTCAAGGGAAACAAATTCAGCAAAAAGCGAAACCTCATCAACCAGTTTTTACGGGAGTACGTGGAAAAAGGACGGGTAAAGGTCGAGGCCATCACCGACTCAAACAAAGAGGAGTGCAAGGCCCTGCTGGCACACTGGTGGGGCCAGAAACCCGCTGAAGCCCAGACCGATGAAGAGGTCCTCGGGGAAAAGGTGGCCTGCACCTGCGGGCTTGATCTCATCGGCACCCTTGAAGGACTCAGGGGGATCCTCCTTCGCGTGGACGGCACGGTCAAGGCCTTCGGCATGGCCACGGACCTTACCGGGGAGATGGCCGACTTCAATTTTGAAAAAGCCGACCCCGACATCAAGGGACTGTATCAGTTCTTTGACCGCCAGTGTGCCCGGATGCTCTTTCCCGACACCCCCCTCATCAACAAGGAGTGCGACATGGATGACCCGGGACTTCGCCATGCCAAGCGCTCCTACCACCCCCACCTGCGCTTTAAGTCCCATACCCTGGAGCTCATCGCATAAAAGAGGGCGACCGATGGGCAAGGCTCTGGTATACATAAAGAAAGGCCCCTGACATCCCATACAGACACCGGAAAATAAGATGTTTCCGTCATGCTGGAGTGTTGGAACCATGCCCATCATCACCACAATCAAACGCTGGCTGAGAAGGCTCTTTACCAAGACGCACCGGGAAGACCTTCTCTCCGGCGTAAGCGCCACGCCCGAATTTCCAGATCCCGTCTCTCTGGTCTCTTGGATCCTCATGAGCTATCGGCACCATATCGACTCGGCCGCCTGCTTCTCTCTAGAGCATGTCCAGGGCCCTTTCATTCGCCTTGTGCAAGGCGACACCACCACGGATCTCATGATCCGCTACAGCCCGCCCTTTTCCCCTGCAGAGCGCCTGAAAGCCATCGGAATCCACCTGCCCGACGGATTTGTCCTCACCGACTGGAAACGTCACGAACACTTCACCCTCACCGGCCCAAGGGTGCAGCCAAATGAGATGGCATCCTTTTTGGACCTGCTCTTCCGAAAGCTCTATCGCGCAGAAAAAGGGTATGTCCTGGTGGCCTGGACCGATATCCACCCCGCCTCGCACCCGCCTCAACCCTCCGCACAGGATAGACGCCACGCCGAGCGATGGTAGGGCGCTGGAACGCAGCGCCCCTCTTTCATCAACCATGCCATGCAAAGAGACATCTTTGCCCGGAAGGCTGAAGGGCACAGGCTTTCAACTACTCCGGCCTGTCCGCCTGAATGGCCGCGTTCCAGTCGTAAAGCAGGTTGTCCAGCTCGGTTAACACCTCGTTTAAGTCGGTGTACGTCCCCTGGCACTCGGCGATCAACTCAGTCTCGTGGTAGGCACGCGCAAGGGAATTGTCATGGGCGGTGGTGCCCAGCTCAATGCGTACACCGTTTTCGATGGCGTCGGCAATCTGAACAAAGGTCGGTTCGGAAATAAGCATGGTGTCCTCCTTTCTCTCAGTGTGTCAAGCCCGCAGACAGCGTTCGGAGTAACGGGCTATCCCGCCCCCGCGCCGTGTAAACAGATCAGCTTACATCACTATACCGCATTACACGGATCATCCAACCGGTTTTTGCTCTCTGAACGGGTGCGTCGCCAGTGCCTGAGCCCTTTCAAGAAACACGGTCCAGGACTGACATACCGTATACATTCAGCAAACGGCATGCCGACAAGACAAAAGCAGGAGGAAAAAATGAATTGGGCCACAAAAAAAGCGCGACCCCCTGGTGCCAGGATGTCGCGCTTTGTATAAACCTTTTGAAAAGCAGGGGCTACTGAACAGTAACGTTCACAGCCGCAGGACCTTTCTGACCCTGCTCAACATCGAAGGTCACTCGGTCGCCTTCGTTGAGAGTTTTGAAACCGGATGCATTGATACCTGAATGGTGAACGAAAACATCAGGTCCGTTTTCCTGCTCGATAAAACCATAACCCTTCTGCTCATTGAACCATTTTACAATACCGTTTGCCATGGTGACGATCTCCTCATCATTGTTCTAGTGTTTTCATGCATTCTCATTCCAAGGTAGATGTCACGATGACACATTTTTCTTTTTCCTGAGAGCGCAACAACTTCCCCATCGGGGCGGGCCACGGTGACCACTTCAACAGGGAAGCTTTGAAATTTATGATCCGTGCTACACACACACATCTTAGTAGAACTTTCTCACACTCTTGCCTGCAAATCAATCTAAAAACAGCCCGCAATCACCCGAAAGTTGGTGCACCATAGAAATCATTCGAATTGCTGTGTCCATTTCCTCCCCCGCGGAGTCGGTAGCGGCCACCGGAGTCAACACCGGCAAGGGAATCCGAGTTTTCCGACCGGTTTTAGCCGCCCCCCGGTCCCTCGCTGTCCGCCCCTTAAAAAAACCGGCACAAGCATACCACAATGTGGTATAATCTATACCGATTCCGGTTGCACCTTATCGCATCCCCTTTGTCCCCGATCTTTCCTGCCGTTCAACACCATCGGTGCAACCCCGCATGCACCACCCCTTCACAAAACCAGGGCGGCCCCTTCGTGCCCGCCCGAGGAAGGTAACACATGAACAACCCCAAAGTTCTCTGGCCCACAGATTTTTCAAGGCGTGCGGAAAAAGCACTGCCCTATATCGCCACGTTGATCCGTGAAAAAAAGGCCGACGTCCATATCCTGTACGTCATCCCGGACATCGCCCGCCATGAACCATGGTACGGCGAATACGATAAGCAACACGTCAAACGCCTGACCAAGCGGGAAGAAGAATCCGCGGCCAAGCGACTCAACCAGCTCTGCAACAAGTACCTGGACGGCTGCGCCCTGTTCACACGGCACACCGCCGTTGGGGAACCAGCCGATGAGATCCTGAAACTCATCGACAAAGAGGGCATGGACATGGTGGTCATGGCAGGCCACGAGCCCCACATCCCGGACATCGGCGAGCCCACGCTGGAAAAAGTGAAACGCATGGCATCCGTTCCCGTGGAGGTCATCTCCACCTGAAGCAGCAAAAGCAATGCCTCCGGCGGCCCTGCCGGGGGCCAAACTTTTGAAAAGTTTGACAAACAGGTTTTGCTCAATTTAACAGAAACCTTCGCGGAAGCCCTCACCCTGAGGAACGAAGGGGGAGGGCTTTCGCAACCTGGGGTCCAGAGGATCATCCCCAGGCCGCCGGAGGCAGGTTTTCCCTGCCCACTGTAACCATAGAAGGCAGCTTTAACTTGGCTGCATACGGCGGCATTCTGTGCTGCTTTGAATGCAAATGCCCTACAGGCTGTTTCCCTCGTGCTTCAGGGAACAGCCTATCCCGGATATTTCACGAGTCGGAAGCGTGCCCATCATTGCTCAGTCAACCCGCCTTGTTCACCCCCATCAACACACCACGCGATGCCATACCGTTGCCACAGGTGATTAAAAGTATGTTTAAGCTCTGTCAGATGTGTAGGTTTGGCCCCATCTTCCTTGAATGACAATTTTCCATGCAACCGCACCTCATCTGGTGTATAAGTCCCAAAGGATGTTGCCGACGTGGCGCCCCCAAGCCTTGCAGTGGCGTGTCCACCCTCGCCGCCGAAGGCTTTTTTTGTGTCTGAAAAAAACGTTTACAGGAGTTGCAGTAGCAGATGTCTTCGAAAACCTTAGGAATTGTCGGCGGCATGGGCCCGCTGGCCACCGCCATGCTCTTTGAGAAAGTCGCCACCCTCACCCGTGTGTCAAAGGATCAGGATCACATCCGGGTCCTCATCGACAGCAACCCAAAAATCCCGGACCGCACCGCCCACATCGTGGCCGGCGGCGAAGACCCGCGCCCCGAGTTAACCGCCACCGCAACCCACCTGGAGGCCATGGGCGCCGACTTCCTCATCATGCCCTGCAACACCGCCCACTACTTCTACGAGGACATCACCAAAGGGCTCACCATCCCCTTTCTCCATATGGTCAACGAAACCGCCGCCTACATCGGCACCCATTATCCCGACACCCGAAACGTCGGGGTCCTCGCCACTGAAGGCACCTGCAAGGCCGGGGTCTACACCAAAGCCCTCACCGCCAACGGTCTCACCGCCCTGACGCCGGAACCAGCCATGCAGCAGCACGTCACGGATCTCATCTACGGCATAAAAGCCAACAGAGATATCCCCATCGACGGATTCATGGAGGCCGTTACCGCCCTCAAGGCCAAAGGCGCAACCTGCTTTGTCCTGGGCTGCACCGAACTCTCCGTGGCACAAAAGCTCTACGGTTTTTCCGGCCCCTTCGTGGACCCTTTGACCGTCATCGCCGAAGCCGCCATCCGCTTTGCGGGGAAACACAGTATTTCCTCCGGGGAATAGGTGGCTTCGCGCAGAATAAAAATAAAAGCGCAAAAAAATGCCTCCGGCGGCAAGGTGTGCCACCTTGAAAGCAAATGACCGACGGGCTGCCCCCCTCGTACCTCGGGGAACAGCCCGTCGGTATCTTTCACATTGACGTCATCCAGAGGACCATCACCGCGATCACCGCGGCAATGAGGCGGCCCCGGAGAATCGGCAAAGCGAAACGTGCCCAGCGATGTTCAGAAAAACCGAGTCCTCCAGAGCGCCAAGGAAAGCATGACATGCCGGGCCGTTTTCCCGAATGAATCGAAAGCTACCTGATCAAAAAAAGGGACTATCCGTCTTACTCGGATAGCCCCTATTCTCGATTATACCGTTGATTCACGACTAATTTTACATGGCAGAAATCTTGATGTTGCCAAGGACAGTCGTATGCCCCCCTGCCTGATAAGAAGTCCCGAGGCAATTGGCTGCAGAAGCACCCTTTAAGGAACCTTCAACAAGTGCCGTTTCTTGGATATAAATTTCGGTTGCTTTGGCTGTTTGAAAAATATCAAAGGCATCGGCATTTGAAGCGTCCCCATCGGCAGCGGTATTTTCTTTACCAATCTGAATCTTGACGAAGCTGTCTTTTACTACGTCATCACCTGTCCCCGTTGTAATCGTATCCGCCGTAATACCAATTTCGCCTGCCACATAGATTTCTTGGGACAAGGATTCATACATAACAATCGCGCCCTTAGAAGCTCCATTGTCATTTTCCCAAGCAGTGGTGGAATTGCTCTTGGTTATTTTCATTGCATCTTCGAAATAATAGACAGCGTCCGTCGGTGGTGTTGCAGAAGGATCCGCCGGGGTTTTCAATGCACCA
Organism: Desulfoluna spongiiphila; assembly: GCF_900101345.1. Classification (GTDB taxonomy): domain Bacteria; phylum Desulfobacterota; class Desulfobacteria; order Desulfobacterales; family Desulfolunaceae; genus Desulfoluna; species Desulfoluna spongiiphila. The sequence goes on from NZ_FMUX01000004.1 coordinate 154,283, forward strand.
TGTGTCCCACCAATCTCAATCTTCACCCCTTCCTGTGCCGTAATCTCATCCAGAGCTTCGGCATCCATGGACTTCAGGTCTGCATAGGCAGACAGGGGAAGCAGAACCAGTACAGCCACCAAAAGAATCTTTTTCATTCAGTCACCCTCCTCAAAATTAGGTTAGTTGCCAATCATCCGCCCACCAACGGTGACGGACTCCGGTGTGGCCCGGCTCCTGCACATAAGAGCCCGACAGGGGATCTGCCGGATACAAGCCACAAACACCGCTTTATTTCGACGTACCTTAAAATAAACAACGTTCACTTGCATAGAACAGTTATCCACCACCACAACACGACTGTCAACACCTTTTTTCAGTGTTTATAGATAGCTACCACCCATCAGAGCCTCCCAAGTTTCCCTTGACCCGTATATTGGCATCTGGTAACGTAATTTTCATACATTAAACGTTGTTTACTTATGCCAACTATTTCATAAATATCGATATACTTCGAATTATAGGGAGAGATACATGGCATACCGAGTTCTCCGGATCTTTGTGATGTGGGTCACCGCTGCCCTGACGATCCCGTCGGCATCCCCTGCCATAGAGTCCCTCACCAACCATGCCATGGACCACATCACCGGGCAGGCAACCGCACAGCAATCCAACGAAGACCGTGAAACGGCCTACACCGTTGCCACGGAGGTACACCCCCCCGACGATACCCTTCACCCGGTCCTGCCCAAGCCAACCATGGCCCCGTCTACCCTGGACGGCGACCACACCAACACCGTCATTCTCGATTTTTTAGGTGTGGAGGCCAATGAACGCCTCGGGACCGACGCCGAAGATTTCAACGGTGAGGTAGAGGTGGGTAACATTTTCTACCTTGACGAGGACACTCAGACCTATGTCCACCTCCACGGCACTTTTTTCGGAGAATTCGTCGTTCCCTCAACCTATGACGACGGATCGAGTTTTAAAACAATCCGCGTCTCCAAAGAACGACTGGACGATGTCTACCCCGATGGTAATTACCTCCTCAGTTACCAGGGAAGCACGTATATGGAAAAAGACCTCATCGATGAAACCTCGTACCGTGCCTACCCAAACCGTCAGGCCCAGACAGTTGCCAAAACGGGAGAACGCCCCCTGCACCTTCTTATTCCCCATGGGGAAGGAGACTCTACCCAGTGGCGGCTATTCACAACCATCCCCGCGGAAACGGACTTTATCCAAATTGACATCAACCGCCTGGTGACACGAAACAGCGGCGCGTACACCGTCAAACTGTCCAACAACGCGGCCGGTCTCAACGCAGGCAATGTCGGCGCAGCAGCCGGAGATTACTCAGGGACCTTGGGAACCCTTTATTTTTCAGGTGAGACACTCGTCGAAGGTGGAACCGTTGTCATAACCACGACCCAGTAACCTCGTAATTTCCGGAGTGAGACCTGCCGGCAAGGAATCTTGCACAGCAACATTGTGATATAATAAAGATAAATCGACAAGCCTTTCTCTGACTTACAAAATACATATCAGACAAACTGTCCTTTGAAGGTATTATAGCCCTGCCGGCAACAGCACCACAGGCTGTCGCCAGCCCGATCACCGGGCGCAGCATACGGGAAATAATGCTTTACAGTTTTTTTTGCGCTTGATAGGAACAATGTTTATCTTCTTAATCATAAGTCTTGCGGGCTGAATAAGAATACCGCACAGGAACCACGCAGTGAAGTGGGGTTCACATCCTCAGGACACTACCAGAATCTGGCCAGGCGCGTACCCATGCACCCTTAATTCCCCAAGGATGGACGCATGCATATTCTTGTTGCTTTTCTAATCGGTGTCGGTTTTTTCACCATCTACCATCCGTTGGAAAAGGCCCCGGAAAACCAGGTGACGGTTCTTGACCTGCAACGGCCCCAGTTCGGGTTCAGCCATCCCGTGGAGCCCATCACCGAGATTGAAAAGCGGCGTATTGTCAAGCAGAACTATGACTACAGTTGCGGCTCTGCTGCCCTTGCAACCCTGCTCAAGTACCACCTTGGCGAACAGTTTACCGAGCAGCAGGTGATCTGGGGGATGCTGAAATACGGAGACGTCAAGCGGATCCAGGAGAGACGGGCCTTTTCTCTTCTGGACATGAAAAAATTCGTCACGGTGCTGGGGTATGATGCCAACGGGTACACGGCATCCATTGAGGACCTCGCCTCCGCCGAATACTGGCCCTGCATCGTGCCCATCAAATTCTTCGGGTACCGCCACTTCGTGGTGGTCAAGGGAATCCACAGGGGCCACGTTTTTGTGGCGGATCCCTGGCGCGGCCACAGCAGCTACACCGTCCCCCAGTTCAAGAAAATCTGGTTTAAGAACGTCATGTTCATCGTCTCGGCAAAAGACTCCCGGCCTGTGGGAAACCTGGCCCTGATTCGGGATGATCTGCGTTTCATTGATGAAGAGATCACCCGTTTTGCACTTTTTGAGCAGGACAAGGTGGAGCGACAGCTCGACATCCAGCGGGCCCTCAACCAATCCAGCGGGGACACGCTTTACTTCAAGAATTAATCGGTTTTTACCTGATGATAACTAAGCACGGCAGGCAGGTTTGTTTCCCCCAACGACCCCAGCGTGTTCACCCCTGATGAAGGAGGCGGTTTTGATGAGAAGAGCCGGCATACTGCTTACATGGATCGTGGCCATGGGAATCCTGGTTCTCCCGGCGTTTACCTGGGCGGAGGAGGCGGCAGATACGGATCAGGCAGCCCTCGAATCCATTGCCACCGAACTTGAACAGCTGAAAAAAGAGCTGGCGACAATCAAGCAGGCGGCCCAGGTCCGGGAACAACTTGAAGCCACCAAAGAGGAGAAAACCGAAGAGACCGAGCGGATCCTTACGGCCATCGGTCTGGAGTATGTCCTCAGAAGGGAGGGCTCCCTGGGCGTCACCTACGGGGCCAGCTATTCATACAACTCCACGGATATCCTTGAAAATGCCAAGACCAACATGACGGTGGACCACACCAGCAACCACACGCTCTACAGTAGCGTGAGCGTACAGTACGGCCTGAAAAACAACCTCACCGTCAACGGCGCCATTCCCTTTGTCTACAAATGGGACCAGCAATCCACCGCCTCGGAGCGCAACGCCACCGACATCGGGGACATCAGCTTCGGGCTCCAGTGGCAGCCCCTGCCCACGTCCACAGGGCGCGCCTCATACATCCTCAACACCTCACTCATCGTTCCCTCCGGCACCAGCCCCTATGAAATCGATGTGGACAACGCCCTCTCCACCGGTTCGGGCTATTACTCCGCCCTTGCGGAACTCTCCATCAGCAAGCCCATTGACCCCATCATGGCCTTCGGCAGCCTCTCGTACCGCTACGCCCATGAAGTCACAGGGCTCAACCAAACCCGAAACGGCCCCAACGGTGCCACGGCCCTAAAAGAGGTCTCTCCGGGGGATACCTTCGGCGGCTCCCTGGGTATCGCCTATGCCCTCTCCTATCAGGTCACCCTGCACCTGAGCTGTCAGTACTCCCACACCACCAGCTACGAATTTGACTGGCACGGCGGAGAGCACAACAAAACAGGAACCTCCACGGCAGCCTCCCTCAACATCGGTACCGGCTGGAAACTCTCCCCGGAAAGTTCCATGAACATCACCGTGGGCGTTGGCCTCACCGACGCCACCTCCGACTTTACGCTGTCGTTTTCCATGCCCTTTAACTATGCGCTGTAAACGCCCGACTCGCTCCATCAGAAGATGCCCCGGTTCCTTCTTCCCGGCGACATGAAGAAGCCATCAGCTTAAAACGAACCCGGCCCCAGAGCCTTTAAGGAAACCATGATGAGAAGAGCTGTGAACACCTTGCGCATGCGATGGCACATACCGGCTGTTTCAACTCTTGCGGTGCTCTGCCTGCTGATCTGCGTACCCCGACATGCAAGGGCCATGTTTGTGGAACAGATGGCCGTGTCCACACGGGCCATCGCCCTGGGAAACGCCTGCACGGCGGACCCTCCAGGGGTCATGAGTGTTCACTACAACCCCGCAGGCCTTACCAAGCTCCCCGACCAGTCCTTCAGCCAGGGGTTGACCCTCCCCTTTATCTTTATCGATATCAGCCTGACCGCCGATCCGGACATGGAGCCGTTTATGGATGGCTCCAGCCCCAATCCCGTAGGGCATCCCAACGGTGCCTCCGAAGAATCCAAGGTCGACCCCCTGGCCGGGACCACCGGCTCCAGCGGCCCCTCCATGTATGTGCCCCTGTACAACGACACGATCCCCTTTCTGGCGGGGCCCTCCCTGGGGCTCTCGTCGCGGCGGAAAGGCTCCAAGTGGACCTTTGCCTTTGCCAACTACTCCCCTTACGCCGTGGGCCTCACCTTTGACGACGATGACAACCCCGTACGCTACCAGGCCAAGGCCCTGGGCCAGCAGCACCTCATCTATGCCGCCCCGGCCTTGAGTTACAAGGTCAACGACAAACTCTCCGTGGGGTTCACCGTCGGCATGGGCCAGACCGCCACCTACGCCGAACTCGACATGCGCATGCCCAACCAGATGACCGCCCTGACCAAGGTCCTGGGGGATGCCACCCAGGACCTCAACATCCCCGTCATCAGCCAGATGACCCTGCCACCCCCCTGGTTCGGCGGCGGCGTGGCCCCCTACGACAAAGTGGCCCAGCTCAGCATGAGCATGCGGGATGATTTTTCTCCAAACTACAACGTGGGGGTCCTCTACGAACCGAAACGCTGGCTCTCCTTGGGCCTCACCTACCAAAGCGAGATCAAGGTGGAGCAGGTGGGCAACTGGGAGGTTCAGTACTCCAAGCAGTTCAAGGCCATGATCGACTGGCTCGGCGAGGGCAATATCCTGCCCGTCACCGCCGCCATGCTCAACCTCCCCACAGACGCGGAAAACCAGGGTGGCTACGTCACCAACAACATGACCATTCCCCAGCGTATCCAGGCCGGCATCGCCTTACGGCCCTCGAAATACTTTCAGCTCCTCTTTGATGTCAACTGGGTGGACTGGTCCGTCTTGAACCAGGACACCTTCACCTTTGACCGGCAGGCCGACTTTCTGAGGTTTGCGACCCTCATGGGCTACACCGGCGGACCGGATGCCCTGATCATCCGGCGGGATTTTGAAGACACCATCAGCTGGGCCACCGGCATCGAGCTCTTTCCCACGGACTGGTTTACCTGGCGGTTCGGGTATGAATGGCGCCCCACCTCGGTGCAGGAAGACCTCTACGATGCCATGTACGCCGTTCCGGATATCCACAATTTCGGTACGGGGTTCGGAATCAAAACCAAAGATGACGTGGTCATTGATGTCTCCTTTGCCTACCTTATCGGAGACACCACGGAAATTGCCAACAACGGCAGCATCAACATGAACTCTACCGACTTCAACAAACCCGTCTACAACCCCTACGCCGGTCTCGACTTCGAACAGGAGATGGAAGCTTATATCATCTCCGTCAATGTCAGCATGCCCATCAGCACCATGAAGGAACACATGCACCATCAAGCGGAAATGGTAAAAAGTGCGTATCATTTCCTGAACCCCTTTGACGACGAATAAGCCCCCCCTCATCTCATCCCCCCTTCGGCCACAGGTGGCACCCTGCCGTCCTGTAGCCGGGACCATGCCCCATCCCTCCACAACCTGACCCCAGCCGTGTGACAGCCGAGTGTCCCATGCGCAATCCGGGTCATCCGTTCACAATCCTGAAAATCCACCCCCTTGTATCGAATTTCTCTGTTCGTTCCCCCTTGCCCCCGGCATGCCCCGAAACACGCAAAAATCCGCCAGCCCCGGCCATTTCAAGACTATTCCCTCTTCCCTCCAGCCCGTTCCCTTCCCTGGCACGCTTCTTGAAGAAATAATCCATCAGACAAACCGCACCCACGGCGATGCGGTGACCACGCCAAACCGGGGGTGACCCCGGGACGGAAAGCCACGGGTCCGGGACGGCAGCAATCACGCTGCCCCCGGGCAGCCGGGTTACTTGCCGCAAAGGCGGCAAAGGAGAACACCATGAAAAAAAACAATCTTATCCTTGCTCTGGTTTGTTCACTTGTTGTCTTGTCAGGCGCTGTCGCCCAGGCCCAGGTTGTCGCCATGAGTGACGCTGACCTGGCTGAAGTCACAGGCCAGGCGGGGTTTGCAACCATAGGAAACTATGCCGGTTTTCAGCGGGACCTGGCAACCGACAGCCTTCACTTCGGAGCCAGCGCAGCCATCGCCACCCTCTTTAACGCCTCCCACCAAGGAGAGCACACCGGCGACGTCAGCGCCATACGGGTTGCAGAAGACGGCTCCTACTCCTTCGACATCAAAAATCCAGGATTCACCATTCAAAACTATCAAACCAGCCTTCGCGTCGGAAACCCCACGGGGACCGGTAACAGCCTGGGCACGGTATCCATGGAGTACATCCGGGTCACCACCCAGGGAACCGTTCGCGTCACCGTCCGATAACCGGGTCCACGGATGTTCTCCCCTGCCTCACCGCGCCGTCATTCGGTGTCGCCGCAACAGATGATGCGACACCGAATCGGCGCAGGTGGGTTGCCACAGGCACTGCCCAGAAGCCCAATCCCCTCAGGGCCTTACTCCTTAAGCCATTCCCTGAGTAACGAGGCCTTCTTCTCCCCCCGACGGCCTGTCATCGCCCGGGTCATCCCCATGCCCGTTCTGTCATGCTTCCCCATGTTGACACCGAATGGAAACTGCACTACATTGTCGTAAACAATGTTAGCAATCCAATACTTCCAACGCCCGGGAGGTCACATGATAAACCGACAAACACTCACCCTGTTTCTGGCGATTTTCCTGCTCCCGGCCCTCACCTGGGCAGACGCCTTCTCCCCCATGGGAACCCGCTGGCCTGCGGGTGTCAAAAAAACACTGGTCGGCAACAGCACCACCCTCTTCGGAGCCAACGGAGACATCCTGGCGGCTTACCCAAAGGGTGCCTTTGAAACCACGGCCCCTGCCTCCATCCGCCTCAACGCCCCTGAAGGCATCGCCACCCTTGATTACCTGAAGATAGGAGGTGACAAGTACATCATCGCCGCCTGCGGCACCGGCGGATTGCAGGTTGTAAAATTTGACGGCACCTCCTTTACCCTCCATGGGGATGCCGTGGTTACCGAATCGACCCATCCCCGGAAAGACACCCCCTCTCCGGCGCTCCTGAACATCGCAGGATGCGTCGGTTTTGAGGCCAGGGGTGCACATCTCATCGCCACCATAGACAACAACTTCGGCTACCGCGTTTTTAAGTTTACCACCACGCCAAGCCTGGAAGAGGTGGCCCGCCAGGAGCTCTCCAGGGATCTTTACACCATGCTTGTGGACATTGACCGGTGGAATAAAGAACCCGGCCACGACTGCATCCTCACCGTGGCACAAAACAGGGAGATGGGCCTCCTCGACATAACAAAAGGCATCCACGATCAGTGGGAGATCAAAGGGCTGGGTAAGCTCACCTTCGACATCCCGAACCTGCCCTCCACCGCCCTGCTCTACATGAGCACCCTCACCTTGCGGGTTGCAGACGACACGGCCCATGTCGTCGAAAACTCCATGGGACACTTCCTGAGTTTCGGGATTCAAGGCACGCCCCCTTACCTGAGCCAGACCTACCCCATTGCCGACTCGGACGGCATCACTCTGGGCTACCCCCTGGACCTCTCCATGGGGGGGGCCTATGCATGCATCACCACCCTTGCGGATAACGACGACAACCCACCCGGGGTCCAGGTGATGAAGCTCGCCAATAAAGCCGTTGTGGGGACCCTTGCCCAGGAAGGGGCCGGGGCCGTGCACCAGACGGATGCCACCACTCTTTTTCTCATGGATATCAAAAGCGGCCTGTCGAAAATCACCCTCTCCACCTCCGGGAGTCCCGCCCAGGGGCCCCATGTGGCCACCCCCTTTGCCGTGGATGAGCTGCTGGCAAGGGAAAACCATCTCTTTTTCGTGGACGGGCTGGACAGCGACAAAGCCGGGGTCCGCGTCATGGATATCCTCAACGCCACCCAGCCGAAATGCGTCTTTTTTGGCCCCACAAACGGACGGGCCTGTGACCTCGCCGTGGACAAAGACTTCTACCGGCTCTTCGTGGCGGATAAATCCGAAGGCGTGTACTGCTATTCCATGAACAGCGACTTTGTCTCCTCGGAGGACGATCTGGACAACCCCGAGCCCCCATCGCCCATAGCACCCTTGCCACTAGCAACACTTGGCATCGAGCACTTTGACCACGAGAGCCCTTTAAGCATTACCGTCTCTTCCAAAAACCATGGGGGGGTAAACACAGACTACCTCCACGTCCTCACCGAGGGGGGCAAACTCTTCTCCTTTCCCCTGCCCGTTCCCCTGGGCAGTCCCCAGATCCACACCATCGACACCGATGAAAGAGTTGACTTTGTGGATCTGCCCGGAACGCCGAAAACCGTGGAACCTTTTGCCAGCGATTACCTCCTTGTGGCATGCGGCCCCCAGGGTCTCCAGGTTGTGGATCTTTTCTCAAACCCGGACACCCCCGGAACGCTGTCCCACGCCATTGAAGCCTCCCACACCGCAGGACTGAGCAATACCGTCAACGTGTCGTCCGACGGCACCCGCCATGCCTGTGTGGCCGATGATGGCGCAGGCATCGTCACGTTGGACCTCTTCGCCGACCAGAACACCCCCGCCCTCATCACCCTTGCAAAAAAGAGCAGCTACACCATCGACTCGGGACATGTTATCGACCTCTTCCTGACGGACAACAACAACCTCTATGCCGTCACCGACCAAAGTTCGGACAACCTCCTGATCCTTGATATGTCCGATCCCTCGACCCCGGGCCTCCTCTCCCGCGAGACCTCCCCGGGCTCTCCCAGGGCCATTGTGGCGGCCACCACAGGGGGGCTCAGCTCAGACAGCCCGTCCCTGCGCGCCGCCTACATCGCCGATGGACAGGGCGGCCTGACCGTTCGCCAAACCACCAACGACGACAACTCCCAGGAGCAGGTCTGGCACGATGACTCCTCCAGCTGTTTCATCCAGACCCTGCGCTAAGGAACGAACACCCAAATCTGTATGCTATTTAATGTTCGTGCCCAAAACACCCGGCCTAAAGGCATGGGGCTGTTTTGTAAACGACCGCATCAGCGGCACCATGCCGGACAGGTGACCATGAATCGATCGCTTATGTTATTGCCCCTGCTTCTCCTTTGTGCATGGCTCGGCCCCTCGTCGGCCATGGCAGAGACCGGCCCCATCACCCTCAGGGAGTGCATTGAAAAAGCACTCCCCTATGCGGACGCCATCAAGCTGGCCGAAGAGTCCCTGTATGCCGCAGAACAGGACCGGCTCCGCGCCCGCTCGGTCCTCATCCCCACCGTGGAACTCACCGGCCGTATAGACGGAAGCAACACCGAAATCCAAGGGGCCTACGCCCCGCCAAACCGCATCGAGGAGACACGCTACGGGGCCTTTGCGGGCCTGGGGCTCTCCTACAGTTTTTACCTCAACGGCCGTGAACTCATCGTCTACAAGGCCTCCGGGGAACTCGTTGAAAAAGCCGGCATGGACGTAACAGCCGCACGTCATGACTACATGCTGCAGGTGGCCGTCACCTTTGTGGGCTGTATCCGCAGTGAAAAAGGCGTGGCCATTGCCGAGGCAAACCTGACCCGGCTCATCTCCAACCGGGATGCCGTCATCCGCCGCATTGAGGCCGGGCTTCTCACCCGCACCGAACAGTTTCGATCAGACGCCGAAGTCGCCGGTGGGCGGGCAGAACTCAAAGAGGCCCTCAACCAGCGTACCGTGAGCAGGCGGGCACTCCAGCGCCTGGTTCCCCTGACCGATGGTTTCCAGCTTATGCCGCCGGAAACCATTCCAGCGCCCACGAACCTGAGCCTTGAAGAGTGCGTCTCCCTGGCAACGGAAAACCGACCTGAACTCAAGGCCCTTGTCATCGCATCCAGGGTGGCGGACAAGGAGGTGGCCGTGGCCAAAAGCACCTACTGGCCAAAGCTCACCATCGAAGGGTCGGCCGGCCGGACCGAGAGCCGGGTGGACGGCAGCTACGACAATCTGGAGGCAGACTTTGACCTGGACACAACCCGGTACATGGCGAGCCTCACCCTCTCCCTTCCCCTCATGGACGGCGGCCTGCGCAGGGCCGACATCCGCAAAAGCCTCTCGGACAAACGCTCCGTGGACCACAGGCTGAACGAAAGAACCAAGGAGATTCGCCTGGCCGTGGAGCGGGCCTGGTACGACCACAACACCGAATCACTCCGGGTGCAGGCCCTTGAAGAGAGCCTCACCTTTGCCCGGCAATTTCTGGACTCCGTCACCCGGCGGTTTGACGAAGGGCTGGCGGAAAGCCTGGATCTCATCGACGCCAACACACGGTTTGTCGAGGCAGAAAACCAGCTGGCAGACGCCCGCTTTGCCCTGCAACTGGCCGCCATCCGCCTCAGGTACACCTCGGGGGTGCCCATGCTCCCCGCCCCGGCGCCCCAAAGCGCCCCCAATGGCTGACCATCGCCATCCATGGGTTAAGTGCGCCTCCGGCGGCCCTGTCGGGGGCCAAACGTTTGAAAAGTTTGACAAACAGGTTTTAATAACAGACCCCGTTTAATCTGAATCACATTCGCAACATGCTTTCAAGGTGGCTCACCTTGCCGCCGGAGGCATCTTTAACCATACGAAGGCACGCTCTCGGCTTTCTTCATTTTTCATACAGACTATGGCAACGAAAGAGACTTGGTATGACGTTCAGACCACCCCACCCATCCCTTGCAAAAAAAGTCATAACGGCCTGTGCGGCCTGGTGGCCGGTGTGCCTCCTCATGGTTGTTCTCCTTATCCTGTACGTCATGACCGTCATGAAGGCGGAAGCGGTGGCAAAGGCACGCCGCGACCAGCGAAAGGAGGGCTCGCCTCCCGTCAACGTGGTGACCTTAACCCTTGCCCCCACCACCATCAGGGACCGGGTCACCCTCCCCGGCGAGGTCCGTGCCAATCAGGAACTCCTTGTACCCTCGGAGGTGTCGGCTGTTCTCATAAACAAAACGCGGCAAGAGGGTGAGGCCGTCAAGGCCGGGGACACCCTGGCGCAGCTCGACACCTCCCGGTTTGCGGCCCGCCTCCAGGCCGCCACAGCTTCCTTTGAATCGGCACAGGCCACGGCCAGGCGCCTGACAAATCTGAACCGCACCAACCTTGCCACCCGGTCGGACCTGGACCAGGCCGAAGCAGCACTGGAAGAGGCGCGAAGCGTGCTGACCGTCACACGCCTGGACCTTGCCAAATGTCAGGTAAAGGCCCCATTTGCCGGGTATCTCGACGCCTACCTCATCGACAAAGGGGCCTTTGTAACGGCAGGGAGCCCCATCTGCCGCCTGGTGGACCTCAACCCCGTAAAAATCCGCGTGGGCATCCCCGAATCCGATGTTCGGCACATCCGCACCATGGCGTCTTTCTCCGTCTCCATTGATGCCTTAGGGGGCGACCCCATCCAAGGGGGCCGCGTCCTGCATCTGGCCCGATCGGCGGGGAACAAGGCGCGCCTCTACGACCTGGACCTTCTTTTTCCCAATGACCAGGGGCACCTGATCCCCGACATGTTCGCCCGGGTGGACCTGATCAAAGAGGTCCGGGAACAGGCCCTGGCGATCCCCCTTTACGCCCTCATCACCCGAAAGAACACCCAGGTCGTTTTTTTAGAAGAAAAGGGGCTGGCCACGGCCCGGGAGGTCACAACGGGAATTCAGGAAGGCTGGATGGTGGAGGTCACCCGGGGACTTGCGCCGGGGGACAAGGTTATTGTGGTGGGGCAGCGGTCGGTGAGCGAAGGTAGAAAGGTCAACGTGGTCCGCCGCGTGCAAAAGGCTGAGGAGCTTCAGCCATGATCATCCCGGACACCGCCGTCAAAAACCGCATCAGTGTCCTGGTGCTCTCCGTCATCATCGTGCTGGTGGGGATCTACGCCTACTCGGTGCTGCCACGGGAAGACGAACCGGACATCACCATCCCGTATGTCTTTGTTGCCACCGTCTACAAAGGCGTGGCCTCGGCCGACATCGAAACCTCGGTGACCATCCCCATTGAAAAAAAGCTCAAAGGCCTTGAGGGGGTCAAAAAGATCAGCTCCGTCAGCTCCGAAGGGTTGAGCGAGATCAACATCGAATTCATCCCGGGCACCGACATCGACGAGGTCCTCCGCAAGGTCAAGGACAAGGTAGACGAAGCCGAGCGGGACCTGCCCTCGGACATGGAGGAAGACCCGTCCGTGTTTGAGGTGAATATCTCGGAGATGCCCATCGTGGTTTATTCCCTCAGCGGGCCCCAGGGCAGCACGGCGCTCAAACGCCTGGCCGACGACCTCCAGGAAGACATGGAGTCGGTGGCAGGGGTCCTGGAGGTCACGGTCACCGGTGGCCAGGAGCGGGAGATCCTCATTGAGGTGGACCCGGAAAAACTCGCCTGGTACCACATCCCCATCACCGATTTCTCCCTGGCCGTCACCAGCGAAAACACAAACACCTCGGGGGGGGGCCGTCAACATGGGGGACGGCCGCTACCAGCTGAGGGTCCCCGGTGAATTTGACTCCCCGGATGAACTGATCGGCATCGTTGTCAAGGAGCACAACGGAAAACCCGTGTACCTGAAAGAGCTGGCCCGTGTTCTCGACACCTTCAAGGAGGAGGAGAGCAGGGCCCGCCTCAACGGCCACGAAGCCATCAATATCTCCGTCAAAAAACGAAGCGGAGAAAATGTCCTTGCCATCTGCGCGGAGCTGGACCGCATCGTGGCCCGCCACCGCACCGGGTGGCCCGAGACCACCCTCATCACCAAACTGATGAACAAGGAGAAAAACATCCGGCTCATGGTGGCGGACCTTGAGAACAACATCCTCTCCGGGCTCATTCTCGTGGTGGGGGTCCTCTTTTTTGCCCTGGGTTTCCGCAACGCCATCATCGTGGGCCTGGCCATCCCCCTCTCCATGCTCATCAGCTTCACCGTCCTGTATGCCCTGGGCATCACCCTGAACATGGTGGTCCTCTTTTCCCTGACCCTGGCCCTTGGCATGCTGGTGGACAACGCCATCGTCATCGTGGAGAACATCTACCGTTTCATGGAGCAGGGGGCCTCGCGCACCCAGGCCGCCATGAAGGCTTCCTCGGAGGTGGCCTACCCGGTTATCGGATCCACCTTGACCACCCTGGCCGCCTTTTTCCCCATGCTCTACTGGCCCGGCATCATGGGCGAATTCATGCGCTACCTGCCCCTGACCCTCATCGTCACCCTCACGGCAAGCCTCTTCGTGGCCCTGGTCATCAACCCGGCCCTGGCCGCCTTCATCATGCGGGTTAAAGCGCCCTCCGGGCCCCATACGCCCAAAAGCGCCCCCCTCTCGTTGTCCGTCGAAACCCCGGTGGAGATCAAAGGCAGGCTCCTGGTCTCCTACGCAGCCACCCTCCATGTGGCCTTGAAACACCGGGCCAAGGTAATCACAGGGGCTTTTCTCTCCCTGTTTATCCTCCTTTTTCTCTGGCTCCTTGTGGTGGGCATTGAAAAGCCCATGGAATTTTTTCCTTCCGTGGACCCGCAAAACGTCTTTGTCAACATCGACCCCCCGGAAGGGGCCACCCTGGATTACTGTGACGGCATCGTGAGGGAGGTGGAGATGCGCATCGCCTCGGCAACGGACGCACGGCCCACAGACGAGGCGTACCGGAACGCCCTGGCCCTTCGGCAGCACACGGACCGAAAGGGTCACAGCTACATGGCCCCCAGTGATTTCAACAACGTTGAATACATCTACGCCAACAGCGTCCGTCGATTCGGCAGCAACCTGTTTGCCCAGAATTCCCCCAATCACCTGGGCATCCAGTTTGTGGACTACGAAAACCGCACCCGCCCGTCGGCGGAAGCCATCCACCGGTTCCGGGACCGCGTCAAGCACATTGCCGGTGCCCGGGTCACCGTAAAAAAAGAGGAGGGAGGCCCCCCCACCGGAGCCCCGGTGAATATCGAAATCGCAGGGGATGACTTTGCCACCCTGGGGCACCTCGCAGCCGAGGTCCAGAAAGTCATCGCCACCATCCCCGGCATTGAGGACGTCCGTGACGACTACAGCAACAACATCCCCACCATCCGCATCCGCATCGACCGAAAACGGGCGGCCCTCTTCGGCCTCTCCACCGGGGCCGTGGGGGCGGCCCTGAAAACGGCGTACAACGGCACCAAGGTCTCCACCTACCGGGAAGCCGGTGATGAATACGACATCACCGTGCGCATGCCCGAGCACTTCCGAAACGCCCCGGAGACCCTCCACACCCTGCTGATCCCCGCAGAAGACGGCACCCTTATCCCCTTGTCGGCCCTCTCCCGCATGCACTACACCGGAAGCTTAGGGGATATCACCCGCATCAACCACAACCGGGTGGTGACGGTCAAAGCCAACGTCGATGTTGAAATCAAGCCGGGGACCGCCCTGCGAAGCGAAGCCGAGACCCTTCTCGACGCCTTTCCCCTGCCCGAGGGCTACACCCTCACCTTCACCGGGGAAAACGAAGAGGAGCAAAAGGCAAAAGCCTTTCTCTCCCGGGCCTTTCTGCTGGCCATCCTCCTGATCTTCCTGATCCTTGTCACCCTGTTCAACTCCGTGGCCCAGCCCGTCATCATCCTCACCTCGGTGATCCTCTCCTTCGGGGGCGTTTTTTTAGGGCTCGCCGTCATGGGCTACCCCTTCGGCATCATCATGAGCGGGGTGGGCGTCATCTCCCTGGCCGGCGTGGTGGTCAACAACGCCATCGTCCTCATCGATTACACCAACAAACTGCGGGAATCCGGCATGGAGACCAGCGACGCCATCGTCGCCGCAGGAGCCACGCGCCTCCGGCCCGTCATGCTCACCGCCGTCACAACCGTCCTCGGGCTCATCCCCATGGTCACCGGCGTCTCCATCAACTTTCGGGAGCGATCCATCTCCACCCTCAGCGAAACCTCCCAGTACTGGCAATCCATGTCCATCGTCGTCATCTTCGGACTGATCATCGCAACGGCCCTCACCCTCGTGGTGGTCCCCACCCTCTACAGCCTCCTGGCTACCCAGCGGAACGACGACCCCCTTGTTTAATCAACAAAAATGCAATCTCAAAAAAACGCCTCCGGCGGCCAGGGGATGATCCCCTGGACCCCAGGTTGCGAATGCGCTTTCCCCCTCGTTCCTCGGGAAAAATCACATTCGCCATTCATTCAGGGCATGTTTAGAAAATCTTGTCAGATAACTGTTTTTCATAACTATTTCGCTTGCCTCCGGCGGGTCGCTTTTTTTAAAAAAAGCTCCACAAAAAAACGTTTCTAATGTGAAAAAGTGGAAATTATTTCGGAGGAGCCTGGAAAGGCTTGCTTAAGACCTGTTTGTCAAACTTTTTAAAAATTTGGCCCCCGGCAGGGCCGCCGGAGGCTTGTTTGAGCTGAATAGTTACTGTTTTTCCAACGTTTCAAAAGGGTGCCCCCCGGCAGGGCTGCCTACGGCGGCAAGGGTGGGGAACCCACATAGGCAAAACACCTTGAAAGCAGGTTACGATAACGTACTCTGCTGCTTCGAAGCTTATGGATCAATCCGCACAAACCATCCGCTTTTAAATCGGGCAAAGCCCGAGCCCAAGGCCAATATGCTTTCGAGGTGGCTCACCTCGCCGCCGGAGGCATGTTTTTCCCGCTACCTTGAGTTATCTTCTGTGCGTTCCCAAATAAAAAAGGGCCGTGGCAACACGCCACGCCCCTTCCGTAAATCAAAACCCCGCTATCCGGAGACTAAAAATTGCTGGACAGATACCCTTCCAACTCGTCCAGCAGGTGAACCTGGCCGTCATCTAAGGGCACCTCAGCGCGCACCCGGGCGATCTCTTCCATGGCCGCTGCAGGCGTCAGGCGGGCATCGCCCCTGAAGTCCACCATGGGGGGTTCCTCTTCTTGGGGGTGCACCCGGGCCATATAGGATTCAAAGGCCTCGAACACTTCTTCGTCGGAGAATTCCGGGTAGTTGCGGAACAAAATACGCGTTGCAAGCTCCCGGACATGACCGGGGGCCATGGCCTGCATGGCCTCTGCCATGGCCTCGGGCCCGGCCCGGTGAAACTTGGCGCAGAGGGCCTCTTCGGCCTTGGAGAGAAACCCGTTCTGGTACAGGCAGGTGTCCGCATCCAGGTTCGGAACCTCGGGGTAGCGGAACTCCCGGTGGTGCCGGACAATCCGCGCAAACTCATCGGGGTGTTCCTTCAGCCAGCTGAGGTTCTCCTCCACCCTGGCCAGGCGCTCGGGGGAGAGCCTCCCCACAAAACGCTCCAGGGGGGGCAGGATCACGTTGGGCTCTCCCAGTCGCTTCCGGATCACCCAGACCCGGTCTTCCACCTCGCCCTCCCCGTTGATGAGTGACTCATCATCCAGCCGAAGCCAGAGGGTCTGGTTTTTGTAGGGGACGGACTCTCCGATGGCAAGGACCGGGGCCTGGTAAAAGGCATCGGCACCGAACCGGCTGCCCGTCATGATGCCCCAGGTGTGCTGGCCAGCCGATGACACATGCTTAGGGGGCAGCTTGCCCAGGCGAAGGCCGTCCTCTTTCTTGTTGAAACTCCCCGAGACATACTCCCACATTTTCCCTTCGGCAATGAATCGCTTGGCCAGGGCCAGGGTCGCCTCCACGTCCACCATGGCGTCATGGGCCTGCCCTTCGGCCAGGGCGTTGGCCTCGCTGAGTTTTTCAAGTTTCAAGGTGGTTTGCCCGTCTTCCCTCAAGGGCCAGGTTAACACCTCCGGCTTGTAGAGATGGTAGAGCACGGCCATGGGAAGCAGGTCCATGCGGGAGCACCCGTTGGCCCACTGGTGGGTGTAAGGGGGGAGCAGGTTGCGATGAAAAGCAAACCGAAGGAACTCGTCGTCGAACCCCAGGGTGTTGTAACCCAGGGAAATCGTGCCCTCGCGGTTCATCAGGGCATGGATATGCCTCACCGCTTCATACTCGCAGATCCCCTCCATGGATTTTTCGATGCCGATGCGATGGGTGACGGAGGCCATGGGAGACGGCACCACGTCGGGCCGCAGGGACACCACGATGTTATAGCGTTCCAGCTCGTTGAGGTGCATATCCGTGCGAATGGCGGCAAACTGAAGAATCTGGTCAAAGGATTTATTCAGGCCGCTTGTTTCAAGATCGTAGAATAGATAGCTCTTCATGGACGCCCCTTGGGATGAATGGTCATGCGGTAATGAACAAAAGGGGACCAGGCCGGTTGTGCCTGCTCCCCTTTCTAATCGGCTGTGATGGTTTTTCATACACCGGGCAGCCCCCGATGTAAACCGGTATCGACACCCCCCGGGGAAGAGTGTCCCTTGGGGTCACCCGGCCTCTTTCTTTATGCTCTCTTCGCCCTTGCCCGCCTCACGGACCGTGTTGACAATGTGCGTAAGCTCCGGCTCGAGCCCGAGGAACAGCTCTGCCAGCCAGGGGTCGAACTGCCGCCCGGCCCACTCGGAGATCTCGGCCAGGGAATCTGTGACGGACCAGGCCTTTTTGTACGGCCTTTCAAAGACAAGGGCGTCAAAGACGTCGCAGATACAGACGATCCGTCCATAAAGCGGAATTTCCGGGCCCTTCAACCCTTTGGGGTAGCCGGTGCCGTCCCACCGTTCGTGGTGTGTCAGGGCTATCTCTTCGGCCATGCAAAGCAGCCGCGATGTGCTTCCGGAGAGAAGCTGGCCGCCGATTTCGGCGTGCTGTTTCATCACCACCCACTCCTCATCGGTGAGGGCCCCGGGTTTCAGGAGGATGGCATCTGAGATCCCGATCTTTCCGGCATCGTGCATGGTGCTTGCCAGGGCAACGAGCTCCACCTCGTCCCGGGGCAACCCTGCGGCCCGCCCCAGAAGACGGCAGTAATCGGAGATGCGCTGCACATGCTTGCCCGTGCACTCGTCGCTGTACTCGGAGGCAAGCCCAAGGCGGTTGATGATCTCAAGCTGGGTCTCCTCCAGCTCCCGGGTCCGCTCCCGCACCATGGCCTCCAAGGCGATGTTCTGCTGCCTCAAGGCCTCCTGGGCCGTGACCAGGGTGAGATGTGTCCGCACGCGCGCCTTGACTTCGGCAATGTCAAAGGGCTTGGTGATGTAATCCACCGCACCGTAATCAAATCCCCGGGTTTTGTCTTCCGGCCTGTCCAGGGCGGTAATGAAAATAACGGGGATCCCCGCCGTCTCCGGGGCCCTTTTGAGGCGCCTGCACACCTCGAACCCGTCAACCTCGGGCATCATCACATCCAGCAGGATCAGGTCCACCGGATGCTGCCGCACATATTCAAGGGCACGCACCCCGCTCATGGCAACCCCGAGCTTAAACGAATCCTTCAGGGCGTCGATGAGGATATCGAGGTTGGCCCTGGTGTCGTCCACCAGCAACACCCTGCACTGTTTCAAAGGCTCAGTCATCGTAAGGTTCCTGCCGCTATCTCTTTTTTCAACTGGTTTCCGAGGCGCTTCAAGGTCCCACCTGCCTTTTCGAAACTGTACTCCCGGACTTCCTGCTCCAGGCTGCTTGTCAGGCTCCGGCACTCGGGCCCCACCCCATGACGCGAAACCCCTTCCCGGAGTTCGTCAAAAAGGCGACCGGACTCCACAGGGTCCAGTTCTTCCAGGCTCTTACCAAGTTTACCCAGCAATGAGAACATTTTTTCAGGGCCCGCGGTGAACAAGGGGTCCCACGAGTCCTCCCCGGCTTCCAGGCCGGCAAGGAGCTCCCGGGACGACGCGGCCACCTCACGCAGGGACTCTTCAAGAAAAAAGAAGAGCTCTCCGCAACGGTCCGCGTCATGGGCGACGGCAGCCTCTTTCAGGGACTCTGCCCAGGTCGCCACATGGACGACACTGACCTTTCCGGCGTCATCGACCAGCCGCTCCAGTTCCGAAACCATCTCGTCAAAGGCATGCCCTTGAAGGTGATGCCTCAACAGGGCCCCTGCATCCCCATGGTCCCTTAGGAATTCCGCCAGCATGTCGCCGTACAGGCCCCATTGGCCTTCGGTCTGTGCCAGCCCCCGTGAGACGTTGATCCCAGGGAGCATGTACTGGGTTTCCACCGATTCGGAGACGGTGTCATGATGGCCCTCAGGCAGGGCAAAGGTCCCGCCGAAACGGGCAATATTACGCCGGATGGCCGCAAACAGCTCGTTGCGATCAATGGGCTTGGGGACATAGTCGTTCATCCCCGCGGCCAGGCAGCGTTCCCGGTCCCCGTACATGGCATGGGCGGTCATGGCGATGATGGGCAGGTCCCCTCTGTGCAGCTTTTTCCGTATCTGGCGGGACGCCTCCAGGCCGTCCATCTCCGGCATCTGCACATCCATCAGCACCGCATCGTAGTCGCTTTTGGTCCGAAGGTGGTTGATGGCCTCCAACCCGTTTTCCGCTGTGGTCACCGAAATCCCGGCGGATTTCAAAATCTCCACGGCCACCATCTGGTTGATGGCGTTGTCCTCCACCAGCAGCAGGTTCAACTCGGAAAATTCGCTGTCCGACACAAGCCCCCGGGTCACATGGGCGTGCCTCACGGCCTTGAACCCGAACAGCTCCATGATGGTATCAAAGAGAATCGATTGCTTGATGGGCTTCATCAAAAAACCGTCGGCCCCGGCCTCCCTGGCCCGGTCCACCTCGCGATCCCTGCCGTAGGCGCTGATGCAGATCACGGGCGGTGCTTCCCCGGCCGACTCCTCTTTGATGTGTGCCACGGCATCGATGCCATCCATGGCCGGCAGGTGGATATCCATGATCACCAGGGCAAAGGGATCCTTTTCACGGCTGCGCCGGTAGCGCTCAAGCGCCGATTCCGCCGACTCGGCAATCTCCGTGCGAAACCCGAAGGTCTCCATGTATCGCTTGAGGATCATCAAGGTGGAGGGGTTGTCGTCCACCACCAGGACCTTGTTGCCCTGGAGGTTCGGGGGAAGGGCCAGCTCCGGGTTCGTGGCCTGATCGGGCAGGAGCCTGACCTCCATCGTGAACCGAAACGTGCTCCCCTGCCCGGGCTCGCTCTCCACCCAGATGTCCCCCCCCAGCATGGTGACGATTTTCCGGCAGATGGCAAGGCCCAGCCCGGTGCCCCCGTACTTGCGCGTGGTGGATCCGTCCGCCTGGGCAAAGGCGTCGAAAAGGGTCCCGGTCTTGTCGGCCTCGATGCCGATGCCCGTGTCCCGCACGGAAAACTGCAGCTTGGCCGCCTTGGCATCCAGATACTGCGTGCGAACCGCCAGGCTGATCTCCCCCCGATTGGTAAACTTAAAGGCATTGGCGGTGAGGTTGGCCAGCACCTGCCGCAGGCGCAGAGGATCGGAGATCACTTTTCTCGGGACATCATCGGCAATATCGATGATCATCTCCAGATCCTTGTCCATGGTCTTTTCAAGGAACATGTCGGCCACTTCCTCAACCACATCCCGAAGGGACATGGGAATGGTCTCCAGGTCGAGCTTTCCCGCATCGATCTTTGAAAAATCCAGGATATCGTTGATGAGCTCCAGAAGGGAGCGGGAGGAGGAGCGGACAATGTTGATGTACTCTTTCTGCCGGGAGGAGAGATCGGTGGCAAGGACCAGGTCGCACATGCCGATGATGGCGTTCATGGGGGTCCTTATCTCATGGCTCATGTTGGCCAGGAACTGGCTTTTGGCATGGCCCGATGCGTCGGCGGCCTCCTTGGCGACCTTGAGCTGCCTGTTGGCCTCCATGACCTCGGCGGTGCGCTCCTCCACCCGTCGTTCCAACTGGTCGTGGGCGTCTTTCAGGGCCCTTTCCGCCTGCTTGCGAAGGGAGATATCGATGACCGAGGCCACGCTGCGCCTGGCCAGGGGGTCATAGTTCACCTCGGAGAAGACATCGATCACTGCCCCGTCTTTTCGGACCAGGCGGAACTCGTACTCACGCGGGGGCTCCTGGCCGTTTTGGACCCGCGTTTTGTGCTCCAGGCGCATGCGGTCCAAGTCGCCTGCTTCCACGAATTCGATCCACCGCACCTTGCCCTCGATCTCGTGGCGCTTGAACCCCGTGATCTTTTCAAACCGGGCATTGGCCTGGGAA
This sequence comes from Desulfoluna spongiiphila, assembly GCF_900101345.1. Lineage (GTDB taxonomy): Bacteria > Desulfobacterota > Desulfobacteria > Desulfobacterales > Desulfolunaceae > Desulfoluna > Desulfoluna spongiiphila. The sequence continues at coordinate 175,441 of NZ_FMUX01000004.1, forward strand.
ATGACCAGGTTGTCCTCCACAATGATGGCCCCGCCCCCGGTGTTTTCGAAGATACTCCGGTATTTGTGCTCGCTCTGGGCCAGGGCTTCGGTGCGGCGAATGGTCTCGCGCCGAAACGATTCAATGCGGAAGATAAACTTGTAGACATACCAGACGATCACCATGCAGAAGAAGAGGAGGAAGGGTTCTGTGACGTGAAATTGACCGAAGAAAAAGCGGAGCCCCATGGTCAACGGAGCCATGACCAGGGTGGAGGCGGCCAGGAGCTTAAAGGCCCGGATCCCGTATTGAATGGCATTGCCCACAATCACGATGACCGTATAGAGCATCAAAGGCGGCGGCAGGGTTGGGTCAAACAGCCAGACGACCCAGGCAAGACCGAGGTCCGCAACCATGGTGGCACGAATCAGCCCCCAGTGGGCCCCCCGATGCCGAAGCATAAAAAACAAAAAGCCCTGTATGGCGACATACCCCACGCCCACGGCAAAGGCCAGGGGATAAGAAATCACGGAAGACGGTGGGGCCACGGACCCGTAAGCGGCCCAGAAAAGCAGGAGCGAGGCACGAATTACATACTGGAGCACCGGAACGGGTCTCCTGCGCCCCCACTGGGAAACAGATGGTTCGAGGTCGTTGTGTTTTCTATGCATGCCGTCAGCCGGGCCTCGGATGTGGGCCGATACGGCCCGTTAACATTGTTTACCCATACTAACACAAAAATAGCTAATTTTTCAGAAAAAACTCTACATTATGCAATTTCTCTCCGGATTCAAAACGGCAACACCTCAGCAGCTGAAGGTATATTACTCCCGCACACCCCGGGTCCTGAGTCAACGGCGGTCATATTACCCATTACTTTTCCGCCATGTCGAACACCTGCCGACACCCGTGACTCAGGCAAGGGTATCCCCCGGTCGCATGGCAACGCGAAATCCAAGGTTGCTGTATCGAAGGCCCTCCTGAACAATGCGCCGGTGGTCCAGGGTGCACCTCTCCGGCCCCTGATTCCAGCTGCCCCCGCGAATCACCTTTCCACGGGCGCCCATGTCCCTGTCCTTGAAACACCCCACCGCATCGCGGCACCACTCCTGGACATTGCCGCACATGTCGTAAATCCCGTTGGCGTTGGGGCTCTTCTCCGCCACAGGGTGGGTGGTAAAGTCACTGTTTCCAAGGTGCCACCCCAGGCTGTCCAGGGAATCTCCCCCTGCGTAACGGGACTGGTCATCGCCCCCCCCGGGCGGCATGGAGCCACTCCCCTTCGCTTGGAAGAAAAAAGAGACGCTCCCCTTTGTAGGCTTCCGTCAGGCGTTTACAGAACGCATCGGCGTCCTTCCAGGACACCATCTCCACCGGCTGGTCGGGCCGCCTTGGAAAATGAGAGGGGTCCGTGCCCATGACCCGCCGCCACTGGGCCTGGGTCACCGGGTGGATCCCCAGGTAGAATCCGGAGACCTCTTCGGACCACAGATGCCGGGCATCACGAAGGGTCAGCTTCCCGCTTGAGATCCAGTTCATGGTCAGGGCCGTGGCCTGCTCCACCCACACCGTGGGGAGGGCAGGCGTCACCGGCGGGGTGGGCAGCACCGCCCTTTTGGGGGCCCGGGGTCTCTCGGGTTCCGGCGTTTTGGCCGCCTGTGATTCGGCGTTCAACAGGTCCTTCACCTCGGTAAAGGAAGCCGGGCGCTCGCTCCGTTCAAAGGCCAGGCACCGCATGACGGTGTGGGCCAGGGTCTGGGAAAGGTCGCTGCGGGAAAAGCTCACCCCCTCCTCCTGGACCTTGCGCACCCGGTCGATGAAATCCACCTCTTCATAGGGGAGGTGCCCTTCGCACAGGTAATAGATCACAAGCCCCAGGGAGTAGACCCCTGAGACCACGTCCGGTTTTTCGCCCCGCAAGATGAGCTCGGGGGCCGACCAGTTGGGGGTGAACTGCGCACCGGCAAGGGCTGAGGAGACGGAACTGACCCGTTTCAGGCCCCCTAAATCGCCCATGAGCAGCCGGCCGGTGTCGCCCACGAGAATATTCGAGGGCTTGAAATCGGTCAGGAGAAAGGTCTCTCCGCTGGCCCGGCTCAGCCGATCCATCATGTCCACCAGGGACGCCGCATGGGAAGAGATGGTCTCTGCGGAAAGGGGGTGTTCACGCAGCACAAGGTCCTGGAGGTTCTCCCGGCACAGCTCCATGAGAATCACCAGAAAGGCCTGGGCATACCCGCTGGCGATGCGCTTGTCCACAAGGTGAAAATCATGGACCGTCACCACGTCCGGTCCCTTGACCTTTTCGTAGTAGCTGCACACGGCATGAAAATCCCGGGACACCTTGGAATCAAGGTCGGTGTCCTCCCGGAACAAAACGGAGCGCTCCACATGAATGGGAACCACTTTCACCGCCCGCTCTTTCAGCCTGTCCTTGGCATGATACACAGACCCGTGGATACCCTGCCCCAATTCGCCGACAATCTCGTAGGTGGGGAGGCACTTTTCGATAACCTCCTTCATGTTATTGATCATGGCTTCCCCGCCGCTGCATCCTCACTGATCCTGTCTCCCATAATTCCGCCCGAAACGCCATCATGCCACCACCCGGGCGATGATAAAGGTGGTGTTGTCTTTGAGTGTCTTGCGCTTGAGTTCCACGCGCAGCCTGGCGACACCGGTGATGGGGCTTGGCCCGAGGACCGTCTCCATCACCGGGTCTTCAATCAAATCGGTTACCCCGTCGCTGCAGAGGATATAGGTATCATCCGGCCTCACATCCAGCACCTTGTAATGGACCTCTGTGTGGCCCCAGAGTTCGCTGAAAGCCGACCCCACGCCGAAGCTGACCACGTTGCGATACGGATGCGTAAAGGCTTCGGCTTCAGAGACAGCGCCCTTGTCCACGAGGCTCTGGACGTAGGAGTGATCGTGGGAGCACCTGAGGAGCTCTCCGCCCCGCATGAGGTACACCCTGCTGTCCCCGGCATTGAACACCACGGCCTGCTCCCCGGTCAGCACCACGCCGGCGATGGTGGTACCGCTGCTGATGGGGAGTTCCCCTTCGGCGGCGGTCTGGATCATGTTGAGCAGAACGTCGATCCCCTCCGGCGACAAGGTGTCATGGCTGAAGGACCGGTTGAACTCATCCAGGACAAACCGGCTGCAGATATCGCCGGCAGCATGGCCCCCCATGCCGTCACACACGCAGAGGCTCACGTAGGATGCGTCCTCCTCGGTCTCAAGGTCCAGGGAAGGCTGCTGGTACACCCGTGTCCCCACGAGCACCGCATCTTCCTGGCCGCTCCTGGGCCCGATGTCCATGACGGTGCGGACCTCAAGTTTTACCCTGTTGTTCAATCGGCTGTCCCGGCTCATCCAAAAGGTCCTTTCCTTCAACCTGGTCCAGGGCGTTCTGGAACAGTTGATTTTTTGCCCGTCCCCCCGGACATGCCAGGGGACGTCAGGCCCATCGTTTTTGATGGAATTTTAAACGGAGATATGCCACTATGACGCCAAACGGACAGCAACAGGCCAGGACTCACAATGACGGGTTTGCGAGTTAGGCGACACCCCGAAAAATGCGGGTTGGCTTTATATATAAGATCAACATGGGAAGTGTGGCAAGAACTATTATGAACAAAGAAATCACAGCCGATATCTACAAAAGCCGGACTCAAATCAAGAAGGAGTCCGAAGAACTTCAAAAACTGGGAGAGCGCCTCATCAAACTCTCCCCGGCGCAGCTGAAACACGTCGACATTCCCGACGAGCTGAGAAAAGCCATTGAGGATGCGAGGCATATCTCTGCGCGAAAAGCCGCCCATCGCAACCGGCAGTTCATCGGCGCCCTCATGCGCGAATGCGATCCCGAGCCTGTCCGGGAGGCCCTGGACCGACTGGAAGCAGGCCTCTCACTCTCCGGTACGCCCGGCAACAAGCCCTCCGAAGAGACCCCGTGGGCCGAGGCCATCCTTGACGACGACAGCGCCATCGAAACCTTCCTCGAAAAATGGCCCTCAGGGGACCGCCAGCGACTCCGGATGCTCCGGAGAAACGCCCTCAAAAAAAGGGACAGCGCTCCCAAGGGGAAGGAATTCAAAGCCCTGGCGGCGTGTATCCGGGAAACCATCGCCATGCCTTAGGGCCCCGTCGTCAAACGCGCCGTGTTTACCTCAAAAGAACCACACCACAAAAATCACATCCTAATGACTTAATATGTGGGCAGATAATCCACCATATGCCCACATGTCAATTCCTTCCTCCTCACCAGCGTATCGTCTGAAAATATTACACCCCTTAAAAAATCTGTTGTAAACTTCTCCTCTTCATGGTTATTTAGAAGTAATTGTTTTATTACCTATACGACATAAGATATAGGCATTCTTCTCAACACCTAACCACCATACTCACCTCAAAGCATGGCCCTTGAATTAGATTTTAAAAGGAGAATTGGTTTTGGTTACTGGAAAAGTAAAATGGTTCAGCGACAAGAAGGGATTTGGATTCATTGAACTCGACGGCGGCTCCGACGTCTTTGTTCACTTCACCGAAATCACCATGGAAGGCTTCAAAACGTTGGCGGAAGGCGATCTCGTCAACTTTGAAATCATTGAGACCGACAGGGGCCCCAGCGCCCGCAATGTGGTCAAGGCCTGACACCCCGCCCCCCCTGTTTTTTAAAATCACCCGAGCGACCGGCGTCGGGTTCCCCCCGCCGCCGGTTGACTACTCCCCACTGCCGTACAGGCAAAAGCGCCTGCGCCCCTTGAACAGGATCACACCCGCTGCAGGCACCAGCATGGCCACATCGCGCCACACCGTCCCCCAGCCCGTGGTTTCATCTCCCCCGGAGCCAAAGCATCCGCAGTCGAAGGTGTACCCCCTTGCAATATTGGCCAGAAGGGCCGCCAGAAACAGCAGGAGCAGCCCCGTGATCACCCCGGCCGACGACACGGGCCAGACCCCGAGAATCAGCGTCCCCCCTGCCAGTACCTCCACCCAGGGAAGCACAATGGCCGTGAGGTTGACCAGCTCCCCGGGAAGAATCCCGTAGCCGTACACCGTCTTGGCAAACCCGTAAGGGTCGGCAATTTTCTGCACCCCGGCGTAGAGAAAAAGCCCCCCCAGAACCAAGCGGCACAAAAGTTCCACCATGTCCCATGGAACAGCCGTCCGTCCCGCATGTTCATTGACGCCTGTCATCTTCCCTCCTCCACCGGCAGCCCGGCATCCGCCCAGGCAGGCAGCCCGTCGGCAAAAATTCGCACATCCTCGTACCCCAGCTCTTTCAACATCGTGGCCAGTCGGTGGCTCTCATCGCAAAGCCGCCCCGAGCAATAGGTCACCAGCTTCGTCTCAAGGGGATAGGCATCGATAAAATCAAAAAACAGGGCGTCGAACTCATACACAGAAAGGGAGACCGACCCTTTGATATGACTCTCCCGGTAACTCTCCGTGGCCCGGGCATCCACAAACACATCCCCTGCCTCCCAGAGTCTCTGCGCCTCGGAAACGGTCTGAACGGTGACGTCCTGTTCATCGGCTTCCGGGGCCGGGGTCACCACGCCCACCTCGGCGTTCCACTGCCCCACAAGGGGAATCCCCCGGGAAGACAGGGCATTCCACACCAGAGCCACAGCGGCTGCGACCACCACCAGCAAGGCCATTCGCACCGGGTACTTCATGGAGCCACTCCCCCTTCTCTCTTTCGGTCCAGGGTGCCCCACTCATCCATAAGCAGGAGAAGGCGGGTCTTTTTCGACTCCGTCACGAGGGACTGGGCCGCTTTCAGGCCACTTGCCACCTTCTCGTCATCGGGAAACCGGCACAGCAGAAGCGCATAGGCATCGCGCGCCTCCGTCACATGCCCCTGCGCCAGGTAGAGATCCGCAAGGGTCCGTGTCATCACAGGGTCGTTCACTCTGCAGCATCCTTTCCGTGAAACTTCACGACAATCTCGTCTTCGGCCACCATGCCCAGCTCCTTTCGAGCGATATGCTCCAGGTATGCCGGGTCATGATTCAGGCGCCTGATCTCTTTTTCCAGGCTGCGGTTCTCTTCGGCGATACTCCGGTTCATCGCCTGCCGGTCCAAAAGCTCCTGCTGCCTCTCCTTCAGATCAAGGAGCCCCCACTGCATAAACACCAGGGGAATCAGCAGCGCTATCAGCACCAGCGCAAGCCCGCCGCCGACAATCTTTTCTCTGCCTCCCACTATCGCCCCCTTCTCTTGTTGAGGATTTGTTGAACCGTTAAAAGCTCGGGGCTTTTCATCAACCGGGCCGCCCCGAAATAGACAGCGGCCCCGGCCGTGACACCAAAGGCGGTGGAAACAGCCGCAGATAAAAAGGTGTACCCCCCGTCGGGCCGTAAAAAGACAAGTCCCCGCCACACCACCACCCCCATGACAAGGGAGGCTGCGCCGCTGCGCATGACAGACACGAGAATCGCCCCATAGTCTAATTGAACCATTCCCCGTTTGACCAGCAGAAACACCAGGAGGGTAAAATTGGCCATGGAGGAAAGGGAGACAGCAAGGGCAAGGCCGCGATGGGCCATGGGCCCCATGAGAAGACAGCTCAGGGCAATGTTCATCACAATGGCCACCACGGCCACCTGGACAGGAGTCCGGGTGTCTTTAAACGCATAGTAAAGGGGAACCGTCACCCGCACGCAGGAGATGGCCCAGAGCCCCACCGCATAAAACAACAGCGCATCGGCCGTGAGGGAGACGGCCGCGGCGTCAAAGGCCCCCCGCCCGAACAGAAGCGCAATCAGCGGATTTCTGAGCACCACCAGCCCCACCGTGGCCGGAAGGGTTATAAACAAGGTAAAGCGCAACCCGAAGCTGAAGGTCTCGGCCACCCCCGCAAGGTCCTTTTCGGCCATCTGCCGGGAAAGGGACGGAAGCACGGCCGTGCCGATGGAGATGGCAAACACCCCCAACGGAAACTGCACCAGCCGATCGGCGTAGTAGAGTCCGGTGATGCTCCCCGTGTCCAGAAGAGAGGCGAGCATGGTGCCGATGAACATGTTCACCTGGTACACCGCAGCCCCGAAGACCGCAGGGAGCATGAGACGCCCCACCGTGGCCAGGGCCGGATGCCACAAAGGGCCCGGCTTAAAAACGTTAAACCCACGGCGCCACAGCACCGGCACCTGCATGCCCAGTTGCAGCAGCCCGCCCAAAAGCACCCCCCACGCCAGAAGGATGACGCGGGTCTCTCCGTCGGAGGCCACCACCCCGCCGAGAAAAAGCGCGGCGATCATGGCAAGGTTCAGGGCCACCGGGGCAAGGGCCGGAGCGGCAAAATGGCCCAGCACGTTCAATATCCCCATGCACAGGGCCACAAGGCAGATAAACACCACATAGGGAAACATGATCCGGGACAAAAGCACGGTAAGCTCAAACTTGGCGGGATCTCCTTTAAAGCCTGCGGCTATGGCCGACACGATCCAGGGGGAGGCCAGCACCCCGATCACCGCCACCACGGCCAGAATGAGGGAGAGAAGGCGCAGGGCGGCTCCGGCCATGCGAAAGGCTTCCCTTCGGCCGTCCCGGCTCAAGGTTTCGGTAAACACCGGGACAAAGGAGATGCTCAGCGAGCCTTCGGCGAACAGGCGCCTCAGCATATTGGGTATGCGAAACGCGGCGATAAAGGCGTCCGCCAGGGGCCCCGCCCCGAAATAGTAGGCCGTAACCATATCCCTGATATACCCGAAAACCCGGCTGAGCAGCGTGGCGCTCCCGACAATACCCGCAGCCCGGGTAACCTTTCCTTTTTCCGACATACACTTCCGATCCGGTTTTGAAATAAGAGAGAAACATCCTGTGACAGGTCAAGGGGGCTGCATGGCCCCTGACTATCCTTTAGTCCAACCCCCTTCCGATGGCAACCCCTTATAAAGCCCCTGTGAGCCGTCCGTCATCCACTTTTTCCCTTGACACCCCCCATCAAACACTATAATTTTACCAAGTTAAATCACTGTCGGTTCCGTAACCCATGGACAGGAAAGGATATTCCTCCCTTTCCACCCCGTGCGCACATGGAGACAAACGGGTCTTTGGAGGCGTTTTTGCGAGACGTTCTTCAAAAAAAAGCCTGTATTGTCACGGAAACCGTTAAAACACACAATCTTTCTACAGATGGCGTTTCAACCTCACCGGTGGGTTTACCGCTCGAAAGCGCAGCACACGCTGCAGGCACCATCGAGCAACGGGTAAGCACGCGGCAAGCTGGTATCGGGAAGAGGCATCATCGTTAAAAAATTTCGACGATAAAAGGAGTTAAGTCCTTGGCAAATCACAAATCGGCAAAAAAAAGAGCAATCCAGAACGAAAAAAAGCGCATCCGTAACATGGCGGTCAAGACCCGCATGAAGAACGCCGTTAAGGCCGTTCGTTCCGCAGAGGCCGAAAAGGCTGAGAACATGGGGGACGTCCTGAACAAAGCAAAATCAGTGATTGATGTCGCCGCAAAGAAAGGCGTCATTCATAACAACACTGCCGCACGCAAGATTTCCCGCCTGACAAAGCTCATCAACGGCGCTCAGGCTTAAGACGAGACACGGCCGCCTCAGCGTTTTCACCGCAAAACCCTGAACCCCGGCCCTTCGCAACATTGTTGTGATCCCGTCTTTATTGCCCTACAAAAAAAGGCCCTCCGGTAGCACTCGCGAGATACCGGAAGGCCTTTTTTGTTTTTTGTGGGGCACCCACCTTTGCGTCACCCGGAGGAGCCGCCTAAAACCTCTGGGTCAAACCCACCCAGACATTCTCCGCAAGGTCCTCGGCCGCCTCCCCAAGCGCCGCGTTCCGGGCAGCCGTGGAATCCGCTCCGGGGGTCACGCTGTACGTCTCCGTCCCCGTCACCGACGCCCTCTGCCAGAGCACCGCACCGTCCTCATCAGCCAGCCGGAACGACGCCGTAATGGTCACCCGTTCTTCGGTGCCGTCGCCGTCGCTGTTCCTCGTGATGGTGGACGTTGAAACCGTACGGATCTCGCCCATAAGGGACCCCGACCGTCCGGTACACCCCACGGCAGCATCCGCGCCGGCGGCCACCGCCTCGGTAACCACAGCACTTGCCACCATGGGCGCAAGACCGATATCCGACGACCGGTTTTCAGGAACCGCCACACAAAGGCCGGTGACCCCGTCCGGCAGGGAACCGCTCCCGGAAAATTGATACCCGCAACCGGGAATGATGACTGCCGCCAGAACGGCAGCAGCCGCCGCTTTCCATGCAAAAACCCTTTTCATGGACACACACCTCTTCTGGACGTGGCCACCCTTTTCCCATTCGGGAAAAAGGCGGCCACCCACGGATTAAACCACAATATTGACAAGCTTACCGGGAACCACAATCACTTTTCGGATCTGCTTTCCGTCGATAAACTTCTGAACAGCCGCATCGGCAAGGGCCAACTCCTGCACCTCGTCCTTTGATGCGCCTGCGGGCACCTGAAACTTGCTCCTCAATTTGCCGTTGACCTGCACCACAATGAGCACTTCATCGGAGACAAGGGCATCTTCGCGGTACTCGGGCCAGGGCTGATCCATGAGGAGCCCCGTACCGGACAGTTTCTCCCAGAGTTCTTCGGTGACATGGGGAGACACGGGGTTGAGAAGAAGCACCACAGTCTCTGCAGCCCGCTTCATCACATCCTCCCTCAGCGAGGCGTCGCCATCCACGGCATACATGCTGTTCACCAGCTCCATTACCGCACTGATGGCGGTGTTGAAATGGAACTTGCCCTCCACATCGTCCGTCACCTTTTTGATGGTGGCGTTGATCTTGGTGTAGAGCTCGCGGCTCTTGCCGGAGAGTTCGGATGCGGGGCCGGCATAGGCCTCGACCCCCGAAAAGGCCTCCAGCCTGCTTGTGATAATGCGCCACACGCGGCCGATAAACTTAAAGCACCCCTCAACGCTCTCATCGTTCCACTCCAGGTCCTTTTCAGGGGGAGCGGCAAAAAGACAGAACAGGCGGGTGGTGTCCGCACCGTAGCGACCCAGGAGAACATTGGGGTCAATGACGTTCTTCTTGGACTTGGACATCTTGATGACCCGGCCCACGTCCACGGGCGACCCGCACAGCTTACAGGTGACGCTGCCGTCCTCGGCCTTCTCGGTGTCGGTGGGGAACACCCACTTGTGGTTGGGACAGGACAGGGTTTCCTTGGTCACCATGCCCTGGGTGAGGAGCCGGTTAAAGGGCTCTGAAAACTCCACGAGGCCGATATCGCGCATCACCCGCGTAAAATACCGCGAGTAGAGCAGGTGCAGGATGGCGTGTTCCACCCCGCCGATATACTGATCCACGGGCATCCAGTAGGCCACCTTCTCTTTGTCCACCATGCCCTCGGTGTATTCGGGGCTGCAGTAGCGGGCAAAGTACCAGGAGGACTCCACGAAGGTATCCATGGTATCGGTGTCGCGGCGCGCGTCGGTGTTGCCGCATTTGGGGCAGGTCGCCTTCTTGAAATAATCCAGGGTACCCAGGGGAGAGCCGCCGGACTCCAGGAGCTGAGCGTCTTCGGGCAGCACAATGGGAAGATCTTCCTCGGGAACGGGAACAGCCCCGCAGGCATCGCAATGAATCATGGGGATGGGCGTGCCCCAGTAGCGCTGACGGGAAACACCCCAGTCCCTCAGCCTGAAGGAGATGGTCTTTTTCCCGATTCCCCGCCCTTCGAGGGCATCGGTGATGGCCTCCTTGGCCGCCACGCTGTCCATGCCGTCAAAATCCCCGGAGTTCACCATCACGCCGGAGCCGCTGTAGGCCTCCGCCATGGTGGCACCATCAAGAACCTCCCCTTCGGGGCTCACCACGACCTTTACCTCCAGGCCGTACTTCCGGGCAAAATCAAAGTCACGCTGGTCGTGGGCAGGCACCGACATCACGGCCCCGGTGCCGTACTCCATCAGGGCAAAGTTGGCGGCATAGATGGGCATCTTGTACCCGGTAAGGGGGTTGATGCAGTAGGCACCGGTAAACACACCCTCTTTTTCGTAGCTCTCAATGGCCTTGCTGGAACGCTCCTGCTTGAGGATGCGATCCACGAATTCTGCTACAGCCCCCTCCTGCTCCGTGCCCCTGGAGAGGCTTGCCACCATGGGGTGCTCCGGAGCCAGACACATAAAGGTGGCACCGAACAGGGTGTCGGGACGCGTGGTAAAGACCGAAAGGGGCCCCTCCGAGCCTTCCACCTCAAAGGTCACTTCCGAGCCCACGCTCTTTCCAATCCAGTTCTTCTGCATGGTGGTGACACTGTCCGGCCACCCGCCGAGTTTGTCGCAGTGCACCAGGAGGTCTTCGGCGTAGTCCGTGATACGGAAAAACCACTGCCAGAGTTTTTTCTGCTGCACGCTCTCTCCGCATCGCCAGCAGCAATCGTTCTCCACCTGCTCATTGGCAAGGACCGTGTGGCAGGATTCGCACCAGTTGACGTACGACTCCTTCCGATAAGCCATGCCCTTTTCAACCATCTGAATAAAGAGCCACTGCTCCCACCGGTAGTACTCCGGCGTGCAGGTGGCAATCTCCCGGTCCCAGTCGTAACTCAGGCCGATGCGCTTGAGCTGGCTGCGCATGGTGTCGATGTTGGCGTAAGTCCAGGCGGCAGGGTGGGTGTTGTTGTCAATGGCGGCGTTCTCCGCAGGCATGCCGAAGGCATCCCATCCCATGGGGTGGAGCACGTTGAAGCCCCGCATTTTTTTGTAGCGCGCCACCACGTCACCGATGGTGTAGTTCCGGACATGGCCCATGTGGATATTGCCCGACGGGTATGGAAACATCTCCAGCAGGTAATACTTCTCTTTTTCAGGGTCTTCAACCACCCGGAATGAGCCGTCATCGGCCCATCGCTGCTGCCACTTGGACTCTATCGAGTCCGGGAGATACTTATCTTCCATTATATTTAAAACCTCCAGAGTGCGTGTGATATTGCAAATGGATTCAGATTCGTGGACACAAGGTTCCCAACAAACGCAAATGCGCCAAACAAATTTAAATGCCATAATCATAGATAAATGGCAAGCAAAAGGCCTGCCACGCACCCACCCTGCCCCGCACGACCGAGAAAAGCCGGGGCCCTTGCCCCCCGTCGCCGGGGAGGTTTAATATTGACTTGCCTCCGACAATCCCCTATTTAAAGAGAACAAACATGAACGCTGCATATGGAACGAAAAACCGGCGGGCACATGGGGGGATCCCATGATGCACATTGCCCCCCGGATCTGTACAGCATTCGATGGCTGTGAAAAGAACACCGGGCTTCGAAACGGTCGAAGCCCCTTTTGCAAGGCGGTGTCCACCAAGCATGCGACCCGTCTCCATCAATTTCGCGTCTTTTCACAAAATCATGATGCCTCCGTCTTGAGCCACTGCCCGACCCCGTAAACCCAGCCATGCGCCGGGAGGGCCGGGAGAGCCGCTTCGCAGGCCATCATACAAATCACAACCACCGGATCAGAAGCATCCCCGGAGAGCCAGCTGCCCACCGTATCGTTTTTTGGTTAGAATACGGCCATCAAACCCACCCAAGTCAGCGGTAACGAACTCCGGCATGATGTTGCTACCCGCTGCAGACCCATCCCCGAACATTCCACCACCAGACGCAATGGAGGAGACGAAAACGGGATGGAGGCTGTCAGCTGCTTCAAGGGCCACTATGCTTGGCAGACTTGCCGCGCACCCACATTCCCATCGCAGAGCCCTGCCGGGTACCGCTCCTTCTTCAGATCCCTATCCCACGTTCGTTAAGGACAACACATTACTATGACAAGTAAAATTCTCATCAACTCGGTGGATCCGGAAGAGTGCCGGATCGCCAAAGTCACCAATTCGCGCCTTGAAGAGTTCCACCTTGAGACCACCTCGCGCGAAAGCATCCAGGGCAACATCTACAAAGCAGTGGTCACGCGTGTTGAACCCAGCCTTCAGGCCGTTTTCGTGGATTTCGGGAGCGAAAAAAACGGCTTTCTCCAGAAACAGGAGATCCACAACTCGTATTTCCACCAGACCAGCGAACACGAAAAAAACCTCACCCGTCTTATCAAACGCGGCCAGGAGCTTATCGTTCAGGTGACCAAAAACCCCATCATGAACAAAGGGGCCATGCTCACCACCTTCGTCTCCCTGCCCGGCCGCCACGCCGTGCTCATGCCCGGAAGCAGCAACAGAGGGGTCTCCCGCCAGATTGAAGACGAAAAGGAGCGCAACCGCTTAAAAGAGATCATCGGCAAGCTCAAACTCGCCGACGGGTATGGGCTCATCGTCCGCACGGCAGGGGAAAACTGCAACAAAACCATGATCTCCAAGGATGTCACCTACCTCACCAAGGTATGGAAAGACCTCAACAAGCAGGCCGCCAACACCCCCGGCCCCTCCCTTCTGTTCAAAGAAAAGAACCTTGCCGTCCGCGCCATCCGGGACTACCTCACCGACGATGTCTCCGAAATCCTGGTGGACAACCCCGACGCTTTCAAGGAGATCAAGGAGTTTATCCGCCTCATCGCGCCCAAGCACGTGAAGCTGACCCGACTCTACACCGGCGACAAGCCCATTTTCACCAAGCACCAGCTGGAAAGCCAGATCGCCTCCATTTTTGAAAGCCGCGTCTCCTTGAACTCCGGCGGGTCCATCGTCATCGACCAGACCGAGGCCCTGGTGGCCATCGACGTCAACTCCGGCAAGGGCACCCAGAAAAAGAACATCGAGCAGACCGCCCTCATGACCAACCTGGAAGCCGCCGAAGAGGTGGCCCGCCAGCTCAGACTGCGTGACCTTGGCGGCCTCATCGTCATCGACTTCATCGACATGAAGGAGCCCAAAAACAGAAGCGCCGTGGAGACCAAGCTCAAGGAGAACCTCAAGTCGGACAAAGCCCGCACCAAGGTGGGCCGCATCTCGCGCTTCGGCCTCCTTGAAATGTCCCGCCAGCGTATCCGTCCCTCCATTGAATTCGGGAGCATGGTCCCCTGCCAGCACTGCAAGGGCAAAGGCATGATCCTCTCTACGGAGACCGTGGCCCTGGCCTTCCTGCGAAAGCTCAGCCTGGAGACCCTCAAGGACGGGATCACCAACGCCAAGGGCTATGTCCCCTTAGATGTGGCCGTCTACCTCCTCAACAAAAAGCGGGCAGAGATCCTCGACATCGAGATCAAACGCAGCATCTCCATCACCATCGAAGGCAACACCTCCATGGTCCATGGAGAGAGCCGGATTATCTGCGAATAGTATCGCAGCAAGCCGGATCCCCGCAGCACGGCCGCGGGGATACCGGACCCCACGGCCCGCGCGGCCATCTTCAGGGGCCCTCAAGGGCCTGTCCACAGCCCCATTTGTGTTGACACCAGAGGCTCTTTTACTGTATCTGTTGGGCAGTTTGCGAGGTGCCGGATAAGCGATTCGCCATGCTGATTTTCCGGTGCCACCGCCTCCATCACCCTTTTCGGGTCGACGGGGGCGCCCCACAGACAGCGACCGTTAACAGGTAACCATGTGCATGCCCACTCGATTCGGGTATGTGCCGGGCTTTTCACTAAGCCGTCATACACAACCCCTTTTGATCCATATAAAGGAGTATCATGTTCACCAGCACCGCATACGCCATGGGAACCCAGGGTGCCGCCGGCGGGCAGCAGGGTTTCGCCGCCTTTGTTCCCCTTATTTTGATGTTTGTCATTTTTTATTTTCTCCTGATCCGCCCCCAGCAGAAAAAAGCCAAGGCGCACCAGGCGATGATCAGCGCCATCAAGAAGGGGGACAACGTGATCACCTCCGGTGGCATCCATGGCACCATCGTCAAGGTGGATGATGCCACGGTAACCCTTGAGATTGCCGAAAAAGTCAACATCAAGGTGATCAGGGCCAACATCACCGTCAAGGTCTGATCCCGCCATCGGCGTTGATCCGATTGCCCCCATAGCGAATAAAAAGCACATAAGGTGCCCCGAAGCGGCTTGTGTGCTTTTATATTCTTTCTTGTACGAACAGCTTTTACCAGAGTGAGCACCCAGGGAACAGTGACTCTTTCGTTGAAACCCGCTTAAAACCAGATCCTGACCTTGAGCATGTTTTCACGCGATCACCAACACCCACCGGGCTGAGAGGAAGCACCATTGAAGAATCTATCCTGGAGACTGATAGCGGTTCTTGTGGTTATCATCATGGCTGCCGTGTTTATCCTTCCCACGGCGAGCATGTACATAAAAGGGACAAGCGAGCCCGAGATATGGCCCCACAAAAAGATCAACCTGGGCCTTGACCTTCAGGGCGGCATGCACCTGGTTCTGGAAGTCCAGACCGAAAAAGCCGTTGAAAATGCCATGTCCCTGAAGATATCCGACATTCGCCAGGCCCTGCGCAAAAACACAATGAAAAACAGGGGCGTTGTCCTGGTGGACCAGAGCGCAAAGCTCCATGTCAAACTCCTCTCTGCAGATGACCTGCCGGCCTTCCGAAGCATCATTGCCGACGATTTTCCCGACCTTGCCGTGACCTCCGCATCCGAAAGCGGCGGCATCACCCTGGTGACCCTGGCCATGAAAACCGACGAAGCGGAGCGCGTGGAAAAATTTGCTGCGGACCAGGCCCTTGAGACCATCCGTAACCGCATCGACGAATTCGGCGTCAGTGAGCCCGATATCCGCAAGCAGGGGGAAAACCGCATCCTCATTCAGCTTCCCGGAATCACCGACACCAAGGCAGCCAAAGACCTCATCGGCAAGACCGCCACCCTTCAGTTCCGCCTCGTGGATGAAGAAGGCGATGTCCGGGCTGCCCTGGCATCCCACGCCCCGGCAGGCAGCGAGCTGCTCAACCTGGTGCGCAAAGACCCCGCCACCGGCGCGGAATCCGCCACCCCCATGCTGATCAAAAAGCGTGTCCTCCTCACCGGCGACTCCCTCACCGATGCCCGGGTCCTTTTTGACAACATGGCCAACGAGCCTTACGTCTCCATCGAATTCGACCGCAAAGGGGCCCATATCTTCGGCAAGGTCACCGGCGCCAACGTCAACCGGCGGCTGGCCATCGTGCTGGACGACACCGTTTACTCCGCCCCGGTCATCCGGGATCAGATCTCCGGCGGGCACGCCCAGATCACCGGCGGGTTCACCATGGAAGAGGCCCGAGTCCTGGCCATCGCCCTGCGAGCCGGCGCCCTGCCCGCACCTGTCAAGATCCTTGAAGAACGAACCGTCGGTCCCACCCTGGGCGCAGACTCCATCCGCAAGGGGATCTGGTCCATGCTCATCGGGGGCCTGGCCGTCATCGTCTTCATGGTGATTTACTACAGGGGATCCGGTCTCATCGCCGATGTGGCCCTGATCCTGAACGTCCTGCTCATTGCCGCGGGCCTGGCCGCCTTCCAGGCGACCCTGACCCTTCCGGGCATTGCGGGCATCATCCTGACCATCGGCATGGCGGTGGACGCCAACGTGCTCATCTTTGAGAGAATACGCGAGGAACTGAACCTCGGCCAGAGCCCCATGGCTGCCGTGGAGGCGGGCTTCGACAAGGCGACCCTCACCATTCTGGACGCCAACGTCACCACCCTCATCGCTGCCATGGTCCTGTTCCAGTTCGGCTCCGGCCCGGTAAAGGGCTTTGCCGTCACCCTCGGCATCGGTATCCTCTCCAGCCTCTTTACGGCCCTTGTGGTGTCAAGACTGCTGTTTGATTCCATCTTGCACAAGGCGAACGTGAAAACCCTGAGCATTTAGCCCTTAGTGAGGAGATATCCCAATGCAGTTTATCAAAGAGACCAACATCAACTTTACGGGCATCAAGAAGATCGCGTTCTGCGTCTCCCTGACCCTCATCGTCATCAGCATCCTCTCCCTGGTCGTTCACAAGGGACCCCGCTACGGAGTCGACTTCTCCGGCGGCAGCGCCGTCCAGGTGAAATTTACCGATGCCGTTGACATCGCCGCCGTCAAAAAAGGGCTCAAGCCCGCCGGACTCGACGGCGCATCCGTCCAGCGCTTCGGCAGCGAAAGCGACCATGAGTTCCAGATTCGCACCAAGCAGGCCTTCATGGCCGACAGCGCCTTTGCCCCCAAGGTCAAAAAAGCCCTGGGCGAGAGCACCGGCGTGGCCGTCAAGGACCTGAGCCTGGACATGGTAGGCCCCCAGGTCAGCAAGGACCTGAGGCAAAAAGCCCTTTTGGCCATGTTTTACGCCCTCTTGTTCATCATCATCTACATCTCGGGCCGTTTCGAGCTGAAATGGGGCATCTCCGGTGCCATGGCAGCCATCCTGGGCGGCGCGGTCTACGGCGTCACCCAGCTGCAGTCCATTGCCTTTGTGAGTTCGGGCATGCCCTTTCTCATCGTCTTTGCCCTGGTGGTCAGCATCATCTTCTGCTGGTATCTGGAGTTGAAATACGCCATGGGGGCCATCATCGCCCTGGTCCATGACATCACCATCACGGTGGGGATCTTCTCGCTGCTCAACATCGAGTTTACCCTGCCCATCATCGCGGCGCTTTTGACCATCATCGGATACTCCCTCAACGACACCATCATTGTCTTTGACCGAATCCGTGAAAACGGCAAAAAATACACCAAAAAGCCCCTGGACTTCATCATCAACCGCAGCGTCAACGAGACCCTGAGCCGCACCATCCTCACCTCTCTGACGACCCTGGTGGTGGTGATTGCCCTGTATGTCCTGGGCGGCGGCGTTATCCACGACTTCGCCTTTGCCATGATCATCGGCGTTGTCACGGGGACGTACTCCTCCATCTATGTGGCCAGCCCCATTCTCCTGGCCTGGAAAACAGACGAAAACTGATCACTCAGCGTCTTTGATCTCTCCCGCCGGCTGGGCCATCCAGCCGGCGGACCTTTTCCACCGCCTCTCCTGCCCCCTCACACTCTTTTTGTTTTGCATTCCACGGGCCATTCTGGTAGCTTTTTCTGGCATATTTTGTCCGCCTGCATCCCTGGGGCACCCACCGCCAAGGAGATGCTGCGATCCGGCGCCCGGGTGCTTTGCGGCACGCCGAATCGACCACCCCCCCACTTTTTTTCAACAGGAGTTTTTGCAACGATGATGAAGGCAACGGCCAAGAGACGAGACAGGTTCCCAGGAAAATCCGCCGCAACGGCACTCATCATTGCCCTTCTTGTCGCCCCCGGGTGCAAAACGGTCCCACAGCGGCGTGATCCCGGAACAGCCACCCTTGCACGGGAGCTGCAGGAGACCCGCCAGAAGATGAACGAAATGCACCACCGCCTCTCGGTGATGCAATTCATGGTGGACAGCCACGAACGGGCCATCTCCGACCTGGAGAGGACCACCCCCGTGTCCGGTGAAGCCCCCATAACCCCCATCGCATCGGCCGAACCTCCCGTAAAGGCGCCCCAGATCAGCGAGGAGTCCTCGGCGTCCTCTTCCCTGCCAAAGGCGGCGCCATTGCCTGTAAAGCAGAAAAAATCCGACAAGGGCAACCTGGCCAGCCGGACCTACACCGAAGCCTTTGCCGCCATGAAAGAAAAAAACCACGAAAAGGCCCTTCTCCTGTTCCGAGAGGTCGCGGAAAAGTGGCCCGGAGACAACCTGGCCGACAACGCCATTTACTGGTCGGGTGAAATCCACTATACTGAGAAAAATTATTCGGCCGCCATCAGCGCGTTCCGGACACTCCTGAAAAAATACCCCAAAGGCAGCAAAGCCCCGGATGCCCTGCTCAAAACCGGGTATTCTTTCCTTGCACTCAATGACAAGGAATCCGCCAGAAAATACTTGAAACGGGTGGTTATGGAACACCCCTTTACCCCGTCGGGCGCCAAAGCTGAAAGAGCGCTCAACTCCCTGGACGATAACTAAGGGCTCACACACCGAACCACAGCACATTCCCGGACCCGTTTGCGCACCGCCATGCGGTGCGCCGACACACCGGGCGGCGAGCCCCAAACGACCGCTGAATCCGGATCTGAACCGATGAACCTTCTCCCCTGGTTCGCCCTCAAGGAAGTCCCCGGTGTCGGGAACCTGCTGTTCAAACGACTGATAGACGCCTTTCAGACCCCTCAACAGGTCTTTGGGGCCGATGCGTCACGCCTGGCTCGCGTAAGCGGGGTTTCAAAACGCCTTGCAGGCACGATCCGCGCCCATAAAATCAGCGACCAGGCCCGGCGCAGCCATGACCGCGCCCTTGATGCCGGGGTAAGCCTGGTTCCCCTGACCCATGGGGACTACCCGAAACTCCTGGCGGCCATTCACGACCCGCCCCCTGTGCTCCAGATCGTCGGGCAGCTGGACCCCGACTCGGCGATGGTGGCCCTTGTGGGGTCGCGTAAAGCCACCTCCTACGGGCTCAAAAACGCCTCCGGCCTTGCCTCGGAGCTGGCCGCATCGGGATTTACCGTGGTCAGCGGCCTGGCCCGGGGCATTGACACGGCGGCCCACAGCGGCGCCCTTGCCGCACAGGGGCGGACAATCGCCGTCCTGGGATGCGGCCTGGGAACCATCTACCCTCCGGAGAACAGGCGCCTGGCCGAAGCCATCGCCCGCTCCGGCGCCCTCATCTCTGAGTTTGACTACGACCGCTCCCCTGAAGCCCACCATTTCCCCATGCGCAACCGCATCATCAGCGGCTTGAGCCTGGGAACCGTGGTGGTGGAAGCCTCTTTGAAAAGCGGCTCCCTCATCACCGCACGCTGTGCCGCCGACCAGAACCGGGAGGTCTTTGCCGTTCCGGGCCACATCCACGCCTCCCAGAGCGCCGGTACCCATCACCTCATTCAGGAGGGGGCAAAACTGGTTGCATCGTCGGCAGATATCACGGAAGAATTCGCGGCCCATGTGCACACCGCCGCAAAATCAACGACAACACCCTGTGATCTAAGTCATTCCAAGCCAAGCCAAAACACCTGCAGGCCGGACACATCAAAATTTTCTCTTGATCATGAGGAGATCTCTGTATTAAAGGTCCTTGACTTGTATCCGTCTCATATTGACGATATTTTACAAACCGTTCCCATGGGGGCGGGTCGACTCTCCGCCGTGTTGTTGAACCTTGAATTGAAAGGCGTGGTGGTACGATCCCCCGGAAAACTCTTTTCGCTGAAAGAGGAGAAATCGTGAGCAAACCCCTGGTTATCGTGGAGTCCCCCACCAAGGTGCGGACCCTCAAAAAATATATTGGAAAAACCTACAATGTGGCGGCCACCTCAGGTCACATCAAAGACCTGCCCCCCAGAGAGATGGGCATTGACATTGAAAAGGGGTTTAAGGCCAAGTATCTTCAGATCAAAGGCAAGTCCAAGATCATCAAAGAACTCAAGGCCGCGGCAGCCAACACCACCGAAATCTACCTCGCCCCCGACCCCGACCGCGAAGGGGAGGCCATTGCCTTCCACACAGCGGATATCCTCAAAGGCAAGGATCGCACCTTTAAAAGAGTCCTCTTCCATGAGCTGACCCAGCGGGGCATCGAAGAGGCCCTGAACAACCCCACCGAGCTCAACTACAACCGGTACGATGCCCAGCAGGCGCGACGCATCCTGGACCGGCTGGTGGGATACCAGGTCTCTCCCCTTCTCTGGAAAAAAGTGCAGGGCGGCCTCAGCGCAGGACGGGTTCAGTCCGTTGCGGTTCGCATCATCTGCGAACGCGAACACGCCATCCACCGGTTCGAGCCCGAAGAGTACTGGAGCATCGGAGCCGAACTCAAAGGCGACGGAGACACCACCTTTATCGCCAAACTCACCAAGGTCGACGGTGCCAAGGCCGAGATCAAGACCGGTGACGCCGCCCACGCCATGGTGGATGAGCTCAGGGACAACCCCTACAAGGTCGAAAAAGTCACGCGCCGCACCAAAAAGCGCAACCCCCTGCCCCCCTTCACCACCAGTAAGCTCCAGCAGGAGGCCATCAACCGCCTGCGGTTTTCCGCACGAAAAACCATGAGCGTTGCCCAGCAGCTTTACGAAGGGGTGGAACTTGGGCCGGGCGAACCCGTAGGCCTTATCACCTACATGCGTACCGACTCCACGCGTATCGCCAATGAAGCGGCCGTGGAAGCCGGACAGTTCATCCGCGACAAATTCGGCAACGATTACGCCATTGACGCACCGCGTTTCTTCAAGAACAAAAACAAGGCCCAGGACGCCCACGAAGCGGTTCGTCCCACCAGCGTCTTCAACACCCCTGAAAAGGTGGCGGCCTATCTGGACGAGGACCAGCGCCTCTTATACACCCTCATCTGGAAACGATTCATCGCCTCACAGATGCAGCAGGCCCTCATCGACCAGGTCAGCGTGGGCATCGCCTCAGGGCGGTTCACCCTGTCCGTCTCCGGCTCCACCGTTCGGTTCCCCGGCTTCATGACCCTTTACACCTACGATGAAGGGAAAAAAGACGACGACAAAAAGCAGCAGCTGCCGGAGCTTGCCGAAGGGGAAGCGCTCTCCCTTATCAACCTGGACCCCAAGCAGCACTTCACCTCCCCGCCCCCCCGTTTTTCGGAAGCCTCCCTTGTCAAGGAGCTGGAGGAGAACGGCATCGGGCGTCCGAGTACCTACGCCACCATCCTGTCCACCATCCGGAACAAAGGGTATGTGGACCTGGTGAACCGCTACTTCCGCCCCAGCGAGCTCGGTTTTATCGTCAACGACCTGCTGGTGGCCAACTTCCCGGATGTCTTCAACGTCGAGTTCACGGCCAGTTTTGAAAACAACCTCGACAAGGTGGAAGCCTCGGAGATCGACTACCTCACCCTCCTGGGCGAGTTCTACGCCTCCTTTGACAAGGAGCTGGAAGAGGCCACCTCTCACATGATCAGCGTCAAGGGCGTTGGGATTGAGACAGAACTCACCTGCCCCAAATGCAGCAAAGAGAAACTCCACCTTAAAATCGGCCGAAACGGCACGTTCATCGCCTGCAACGGCTACCCGGAGTGCGACTACTCCCGGAACTACGAACGGGACGACAAGGGCGTCATTCACCCCATTGAGCCCTCCTTTGAGCTGGCCGAAGGAAAGGTCTGCGACAAGTGTGGCAAACCCATGCTGCTCAAACAGGGCCGCTACGGAGAATTCCTGGCCTGCAGCGGCTACCCCGAGTGCAAAAACACCATGGGAGTCAACGGCGATGCAAGCTCCGGGACCGGCGCGGACACCGGGGTCCCCTGCCCTGAAAAAGGGTGCGAGGGCACCATCGTTGAAAAACGCTCCAAGCGGGGCAAGGTCTTTTACGGGTGCAACAAGTATCCCGACTGCAGCTTTGCCATCTGGGACAAGCCCGTGGCCCGCCCCTGCGAGCTTTGCGGCGCACCCTTTGTGGTGGAGAAGACCACCAAGCGTGACGGCACCTTCCTGAAGTGCCTCACCGACGG
This sequence comes from Desulfoluna spongiiphila, assembly GCF_900101345.1. Classification (GTDB taxonomy): domain Bacteria; phylum Desulfobacterota; class Desulfobacteria; order Desulfobacterales; family Desulfolunaceae; genus Desulfoluna; species Desulfoluna spongiiphila. Next base: position 197,775 of record NZ_FMUX01000004.1, read on the forward strand.
GTGTGGTTTTAAAGAGCCCGTGGAAAAAAACGAAGAGGCCTGATGGTCACCACCTGACAGAGACCAAAAAAGGCCCATCCGTTATTTTCTGCGGATGGGCCTTTTTTTAATCCTGATGGCGCAAGCGCCCGGCACAGAAAAATGCCGGGGGCTTTTATTTTTTCACACGCTCGGAGTACTCGCCGGTGCGGGTATCGATGCGAATGACTTCCCCTTCGTCCACAAAGGGGGGCACCTGAATTTCATAGCCGGTTTCAACGGTGGCAGGCTTGTAGTTGTTGGTGGCGGTATCGCCCTTGACCCAGGGATCGCACCTGGTGATCTGGAGCTCAACGAAGTTGGGGAGGGTCACACCGATGGCGCGCCCGTCGAACATAAGCACGGAGCACTTGGTGTTCTCTTTGAGCAGGGGAATGACGTCTGCAACCTGGTCTGCGGAGAGGAACTCCTGCTCGTAGTTCTGGGTATCCATGAAACTGTAGGCATCCCCGTCGAAATAGAGATACTCCATCTCACGCTCTTCCAGGCTGGCTTTGGTAAATTTCTCACCGGAGCGGTAGGTTCTGTCAAACTGTGTGCCGTTGATCATGTTCTTCAGCTTGCATTTGTAAAGGGCCTGGCCTTTGCCGGGTTTTACAAATTCAAACTGCACGATCACATAAGGTTCACCGTCAATCTCAAGTTTGATGCCTTTCCGCAGTTCACCACATTCAATCATTGTCTGCCTGTCCTCGTCTGTTTTTTTCATGGCCCGGGTTGTTCGGGCCTGTTGATATCATATGTCTGGGACTTGTATGGAAAAAAGCCATCTCAACTGCGCACATTGCGGCCGTTCCGGAGACCTGTCAACGGCCCGTTAACCTTATGTGGGTGAGAATGCGCGCGTAGGCCCTTTGTTTCCATGCCCCTTACGCCACCTGCAACGCCCCCTGGCTTGAAACACAGACGGCTCACCGTTTTTTTACCACATGACGCCCCCATTGGCAACGCCAGCGCCCGGCAGCCATGGGATGATCCCCTTTCCATTTTTTTCCTGATATGGTAAATGCACGGATTAAAGTGAATTATACTGGCTTTCCAAAAAACGACACCATGCCCGATGTCCCTGTAACCCAAGCAAAAAAGCATCCGGGCTCTGCGGTGCCATCCTTAGAAGAAAGGCAACATCGCACTTTATCTGCAAAGCTACCAACACATAAAGGAATATCATGATATTAATCATCGATTTCGGTTCACAATTCAACCAGCTCATCGCACGCCGCGTCCGTGAGTTCAACGTGTACTGCCAGGTCGACGCACCCAATGTCGCCACCCTGGACTACATCAAAGAGCTCAAGCCCGAGGGCATCATCCTCTCCGGTGGCCCCTGCAGCATTTACGATGAAAACAGCCCCCAGGTGGACAGCGCCATCTTCGATCTGGGCATCCCCGTCCTCGGCATCTGCTACGGCATGCAGTTCATGGTCAGCACCCTGGGCGGCGAGGTCAAGCGTTCCGACAAGCGGGAGTACGGGTTTGCCGAGCTCGCCATCAAAGAGCCTTGCCGCATCTTCGAAGGGATCGAGTCCCCCACCCAGTGCTGGATGAGCCACGGCGACTCCATCTCAAAGCTCCCCGAAGGGTTTATGCCCACCGGCACCACCGACAACACCCCCTTTGCCGCAGCCGCGGACCCGGCCAGAAAATTTTACGGCCTGCAGTTCCACCCCGAGGTAGAGCACTCCCTCAAGGGGCGCGAGATGCTCTCCAACTTTCTCTTTGATGTCTGCGGATGCCAGCGCACCTGGACCATGGAGAATGTCGTCAAGTCATCCATTGAAGAGATAAAAACCACCGTCGGCGACAAAAAGGTCATCCTGGGCCTTTCCGGCGGCGTGGACTCCACCGTGGCCGCCGTGCTCATCCACAAGGCCATCGGCCGGAACCTCACCTGCATCTTCGTGGACAACGGGCTCATGCGGCTCAACGAGCGGGAGAAGCTGGAAGAGTCCCTCACCGACAAGCTGGACCTCAACATCAAGTTTGTTGACGCTTCCGAGCGGTTTCTCACGGCCCTTGACGGCGTCTCCGATCCCGAGCAGAAGCGAAAACTCATCGGCAACATCTTCATCGATGTCTTTGAAGACGAAGCCGCAAAAGTGGAAGGGGCGGAGTTCCTCGGCCAGGGGACCCTCTACCCGGACGTCATCGAGTCCCAGTCCGTATTCGGCGGTGCCTCGGACGTTATCAAGTCCCACCACAACGTGGGCGGCCTCCCCGAGGACATGAAGCTCAAACTCGTTGAGCCCCTGAAATACCTCTTTAAAGACGAAGTCCGCGCCCTGGGCGAAGAGATGGGCATCCCCGACGATCTTGTCTGGCGCCAGCCCTTCCCCGGCCCCGGCCTCGGCATCCGCGTCCTGGGTGAAATCACCAAGCGCCGCCTCGACATCCTCCGGGAAGCCGACGCCATCATCGTGGAAGAGATCAAAAAGGCCGGTTTCTACAAAAAAGTCTGGCAGTCCTTTGCCGTGCTGCTCCCCATTAAGAGTGTGGGCGTCATGGGCGATCAGCGCACCTACGATTACACGGTCGCCATGCGTGCCGTCACCAGCAAGGACGCCATGACCGCAGACTGGGCGCGCCTTCCCCACGATCTCCTTGCCCGCATCTCCAACCGGGTGATCAACGAAGTCAACGGGGTCAACCGCATGGTGTACGACATCACCTCCAAACCCCCCGGAACCATTGAATGGGAATAGGCCCGTATGGACAAGAAAAACGACGGTCGGTTTGTGTTCGGGGCCGACGACAAAGATGAACCGGTGGCCTACGGCGACCATGAGCGTTCCCGGCTGGACAGCCTCAGCCTCAAGGTAACGCTCATTGCCGTCATTACGCCCTGCCTGATAGGCATCGTGATGCTCTTCGGTTACATCGACATGAACCGACGGGTGGCGGCCTTCAAGGACACCGGCTCCAAAGAGGTGCGCAGCGCTTCCAAGGACATGGAGCGCATGGTCTCCTCCCTTCAGGTCAAAAACGCCCGAATGGAAAAGCTCCTGGACGAAGAGCTGGGGGTCATCAAAACCCGGCTCGGGGTGTTGGAGAAAAAAATCGGCAAGGCCCAAAAGGACGTCGATTTTATTGTGGCCACCCGCCTCACCAAAAAGCAGACCGAGGCCCGTTTCGGAACGCTTGAGACCCGGCTCGGTAAAAACGACAAGGCCCTGGCCCTGATCCAGTCCGATGTGGACGAAACCATCGACCGCACCCGGCAGCTGGAGAAGAAAACCGCAGCCGATGCCAAGGGCCTGACCCGGCTCAAGGCTGACCTTGCCGCCGCCCGAAAAGATCTGAAGGACCTGGCAGTCTCCCTGCCCACCCTTTCGGAACTCGACAAGCGGCTGAAAAAGGAACGCATCCTGCTCCAGGTCCGCATTGACGAGGTGCGCACCTCCCTTGACATGCGCATGGACAGTATCGAAAAGGCGGACCAGGGCCCCCCTGCCCCGGCAGACCCTCCTGCCCAGACGCCCCCGCCCGCCTCGCCGGCCGGGACCATCAGCGAGCAGGAGATCGGCGGCTGACCCGTCGTCCGTCGTCCGTCATCCCATACACCAACCCGAGGGGCCATGCTGCGGCATGGCCCCTTTTGTTTAGGAGCCCATGACCTCCACCGCCGAAGATATCGAACGGCTCTTTTCCGCATCGCGGGGCTACAACGCCCTGTTTCTCGCTGCCGGATCCATTGAAGAGGCCTGCGAAGAGAACCCGGAGAGCCTTACGGAAACAGGGGTCAGACTCCTCCTCGGATGCCTTGCCGACGACCGGTTTGAGACCCGGCGAACCGCCTATTTCTTCTACGGACGCCTCGCCGGGATCCTCGCCCGCACCGCCGAAGCCCTCGGGCCCGGCCACCCCGTCTCCCGCCTGGCCCTTGAAGGCGTCAGCACCCTGTGCGCCGAGGCAAAAGGGAGGCGCCACATGGCCATCTGCTCAGCCTGTCACTGCCTGGCCCCGAGACACTCTGACCTTCCCCCTGCAGGGCCTGGTCCGGCCCCCACCTGCTGCTCCCTGGACGAGATCCTTCAAAGGGCGGGTTTTCCCCTGGATACCCACCCCCATCCCACGGGCCGCAGCCTCCTTTACCACCACGGGAAAACCACCCTGGTCATCAAGTGCGCGCGACCCGAAGAAGATCCCGAAGGTCTCTCGGCCGAATGGCACTGGATGCAGACCCTGGCCTCGTCACTCCCGCCCGGTTCCCACGTACCGACACCTGTGGGCCCTGCCCTGATGCGTATCACGGACCTTCCCCAAGAAGCGGCATCGGACACGGCCATGGCCTTTCTCACCACACCGGACTACTTTACCTACCCCAACGAACCCCTGGCCCCCCTGGAGACCGCCAGCGTTATCGAAATCATGGGCCGGTCCGCCTTTCTCTTCGGCCACCTGGCCGCCCGGGGCATCCTCCACACGGCTCCGGTCCCCCTCTTCCACAACCGCGTCCAGACCGACCGACGCAACGACGAAGGGGTCTACCTCTGGCAGAAAGGGGGCCGCCTGGACCGCTGGCTCGCCTCCTGCCGGTTCCCCAACTTCGGCTTGTCCGGCCTGCGAGACTTTGAACACATGAGCACGGCCCGGGAGCTGCCCACAGGGGACTACTACCGCATCATGGGAGACCAGATCCTGAGCCTGCTCCTCGTGGCCGGAAGCCATTTTCGCAGCAGGGAAGGCGCAGCCGCCCTTTCGCACGCTCCCGACACCAGCGATCGCCGAGATTGGTTCAACGCAGATCACCTCACCGCCATGCTGGAAGCCATCCTGACCGGCTACCACCAGGGATTTACAGGGGGCGGGTCAAAGCCCCCGGACGGAATCGACTTAGGGGCCCTTGGCAGACGCATGATCGAAGAGATGGGACGAGATACCCATATGGAGGAGATTTTAAGGGCAAGGGACCAGCAGGATATGGAGGAAAAAGACTTTACGCGGTTTCTTACGGATCGGGGCTACAGCGACCAAGAGGCGCAACGGGTACCCCGGGGCGCCGCCGATATCATCCTCTTCACCGGCCCCCACCTGGGACGGTTCAACGGGAAAATATCCTGTCCCGAATTAATTGAGTTTACGGCCACCCTTGCATCCATTACAATAACCGACGGGTTTTTGATAAACGCCCCGTGATCCGTATCGAGTCCCCACGGCAAAGGAGAGCCTGTGTTGGTCATCTACGATGACATCTACCAATGGAAAGGCCCTGAAGGAGGGTGCAAAGAGTGTGCTGCGGGAGATATCCGGCACACCCCCTGGCTCATCACGTGCCGACTGCGGATCATCGACCTGGCCCCCGGGACCACGTCGGTAATGCCCTTGAAGCGCCACGTGGTGCTGGCCGAAGACATCTCCGATGGCCCCCGCCGGCGCATCTGTGCCGAAAGCCTGGGGCGTCATATTTTCTGTGAGTTCAACCTGTCCATCAAGCGCACCCTCTGGATCGAGTGCGATCCCTTCCTCAAAGAGGCCTTCCACGCGGCCCACTTCACCCCCGCCTACCACGACGGCGAAGAGACCATCTACACCATCACCTGGCGGCCCCTTCTCCACGCCGAAAAAAACACCCTCAAAACACACCTCACGACATTTTCCGAAACCACCTGACGAAAGTCAGAAGATAAATGATGCCTTCGATGGTTAAAGTCGGATGAATCACAGATCAAAAGGGCTCAGGAAAAAACAAAAGCAATGCCTCAGGCGGCGAGGTGAGCCACCTTGAAAGCGGGTTGCCGCAGCGCTTTAACCCTCGTTCCTCGGGTCAAATCACAGCGGCATTCTTTTGGGATTCGTATGCGTTGAATAATTGAGCCTCTATGTTATTGCATTCCGGCCAATTGCCGGATGCCGTCGGCGATAAACTGAATGGCCAGGGCGGCCAGGATCACGCCGAAAAGGCGCTTGATGATGTCATCGCCGGTGCCGCCGATGCACCGCATGACGGTGCCTGCAAAGAGAAAGGAGATGAGGGTGATGGTATTGATGATAAGGACGGCCGCCATCACCGAGACCACTTCGGGGGTCCCGGCGGCTCCGGAAAAGAGCAGGATGGTCAGGGTCAGGCAGCCCGGGCCGGACAAAAGGGGAATGGACATGGGATAAACGCTGATATCGGTCAGCCCCTGGACCGCCCCGCCTTCCTGCTGGGATTCGGCGCCTGTGATCATGTGAAAGGCGGTATAGAAGAGAAGCAGCCCCCCTGCCACGCGCAGGGACTCGATACTGATACCGAGTCGGGTCAAAAGGACCTCCCCGAAAAATCCGAAGGCCAGGATGATGCAGGTGGAGACCGCAATGGATTTCACCGCCATGCTACGGCGATAGCTGCGGCCCTTGCCGTCGGTGAGGGCATAAAAGATGATGGCGGCCCCCAGGGGGTCGATGATGACAAAATACGATGTCAGGGCATGGAGAAAGGTTTCAACGGGCATGGTTCGTTTCCAACGAAAAAGGGATAAAAGGCCGCCCCGGGCAACACAAGGGGCTGACCGGAGTCAGACATGTGTGGAGGACTTCGCGCCGGGTTGCGACCGGACGCATGGTGCGATCTGCATCATTTTCAGCAATACATCAAAACAGGCAAACACTGCTTTCTAACCCACCTGAAGAACAAAAGAAAGGAGATTCAGCGCCTCGTTTCAAAAGGGCACCCATTCCGGACCCGTGGCTCCCCGAATCCCGCCCGCCAACCCCTTGTATCTCCGGTTTTTTCAAGCAGAAGAGCCCCTTTTCCCGGCACTGCCCCCGCCTAATTTCCGGTGCCGTCATGAAATAGGGTTGACATGACTCCATTCCACGACTAAAAACGAAACGTCATCTATTTTTTAAGATACGTTCGCACTCACGGGTTGCCAGCATGACGGTCCCGGCGTTGTTGACCCGTTTGTTGCCTGCCGACGGCACCATGGCTATACATGGCTGCCGTTTTTCTGCTGTGGAAGGGATCGGTTACCGTTTTTGTTGTAAGGAGTTGGTGGTTTCGCTATGTTTCAGAAAGCTATCGTCAGAATACCCTGTAGGAATTTCGCCAAAGGCATTACCACACAGTCCCTGGGTGCCCCGGATTATGATACAATGCTCGCTCAGCACACCACCTACACCGAGACCCTGAAATCCCTCGGCCTTACGGTGGAGGTGCTCGAAGCAGAGGAGGCCTACCCGGATGCGCATTTTGTGGAGGACACCGCAGTGGTCTTCCCCGAAGCCGCCGTCATCACCAACCCCGGCGCGGATGCGCGAAAAGGCGAAGAGGTGACCATCGAAAAGGCCCTGACCGCTCACCGCCCCATCGAAAAGATCACGGCCCCCGGAACCGTGGACGGCGGCGACATCCTCATGGTGGGTCGCCACTTCTTCATCGGTGTCTCCGACCGAACCAACGATGAAGGTGCCGCCCAGCTGGGTGCCATCGTAACCCGGCACGGATACACCTGGTCCGCCGTTCCCGTGGCTGCAGGGCTTCACTTCAAGTCCAGCGTCAACTACGTGGGGAAAAACACCCTGCTCGTCACCGAAACATTTCAGGACCGCAGTGAGCTTGAGGGATACACCCTTCTTGTCCTCGACCCCGAAGAGGAGTATGCAGGCAACACGCTCCTTATCAACGACACACTGATCATGCCCAAGGGATACCCCAAAACACGGGCAAAACTTGAGGCGCTGGAGCTCCCCATCGTGGAGATCGATACCAGCGAAACCAGAAAAATGGACGGGGGGCTCACCTGCCTCTCCCTCCGATTTTAACGTCACCTGTCTTTTAGGCGAGGAGGTCCCATGGACGTCATCAAAAACAGATACAAAAGGGAAGCCGTGGAGGTGCACTGCCCGCAGTGCAAGCGCAGCCAGATCATCTACCTTCCCGATGAAAAAATGCCGGACTGCCCCGTCTGTCGGAAAAAAATGATCATCAAAGAGGTCCTTACGGAAGGCAAATATTGACCCAAGGCCGTGCCTTTGCCAACGCCGCCCCGTACGGATGAAGTGTTAACGGAGAGAACGAACTGGAGGATTATTCACTGATGAAGCTGAAAAAGATGCTGATTGCGACCCTGTGCCTGCTGGCGTTTGCCGCCCAGGGATTCGCAGACGACATTGAACTGGCCAAGAAGTCCACCCTGAACAAGATCCTGGAACGCAAAGAACTCCGCATCGGCCTTGACCCCGGCTACCAGCCCTTTGAAATGACCGACAAAAAGGGCAACATCGTAGGATTCGACATCGACATCGCCAAACTCCTGGCCAAGTCCCTGGGTGTCAAACTCACCATTGTCAACACCGACTTTGACGGTATCATTCCTGCCCTGCTCACCGACAAGTTCGACATCATCTTAAGCGGCATGACCATCACCCAGAGCCGCAACACGCAGATCAACTTCCCCGAGCCCTACATCGTGGTGGGCCAGGCCATTATCCTGAACAAGCGCCTGAAGGACACCGTCCACTCCTACAAGGACCTGAACGATCCCAAGTACACCGTGGCCTCACGCATCGGCACCACCGGGGAGATGGCCACCAAGCGCATGATCCCCAAGGCCAAGTACAAGTCCTTTGACAAAGAGGCAGACGGCGCCATGGACGTGGTCAACGGCCAGGCCGACGCCTTTGTCTACGACCTCCCCTTTGGCGTGGTCTTCATGGCCCAGCACGGGGAAGGCAAAGCGATCCTCCTGGACGAGCCCTTCACCTACGAGCCCCTGGGAATGGGCATCCGCAAAGGCGATCCGGATTTCCTCAACTTCTTGAACAACTTTGTCCGCCAGATCAAGGCCGACGGCACCTACGATCGTCTCCACCACAAGTGGATCTCGAGCACCAAGTGGTTTAAAAATATGTAACCGGTCCCCGACGGTTTTTCCGCATATCTTCACCCCGGCAGCTTTCCGCTTCCGGGGTGATTTGTTGCATGGCCGTTATGTGTACCACACGATTCACCTTCTCAGATCCGAACAGATCCCCATGCAAGGCTGTTCGGATGCGATCCCTCCCGCGGCCTTCAGGCAGACCGACCACATGCCGGCAGCGGACAAAGGAGCAGGACATGTCACTTTACCCGGGTCTGGATGCGCCGCGCACCAAGGCGTACAAAACCATCTGGACAGGCATCTTTTTCGTCGCCCTCATCCTCGGCATGGCCGGCCTGTACGTGGCCACCAAGTCCGTGGACTACGTGTGGCGCTGGTACCAGGTGCCGGATTATTTTGTGTATCAGGAAGAGGTTGAGACCTTAAGCGAAATCGACGGCCTCGTCGACCGCATCGAGACCCAAGGAACAGCCACCCATGTCACGGTGCGGGGCGAAGGGGAGACCGAGACCTACACCCTCCCCACGGAGAGCCTCCTGGCGGCGGAAGGGGATTATATTTACGCCGGCGACCCCCTGGGCTCACAAAAAAAGTGGCAGACAGGCCTTCTCCTTTACGGCCTCTGGATCACCCTTAAGGCAAGCTTTTATGCCATCATCCTGGCCTTGATCATCGGCATCGTCACCGGCCTGATGCGCATCTCCGACAACCCGGCTCTCAAATGGTCCGCCATCACCTACATCGAGCTGGTCAGAGGATCCCCCTTGCTGGTGCAGCTGATGATCTGGTACTTTGTCATCGGCACCCTGATCAACCGGATCCTCATGGATTTAGGCATTTCCAAGATCCCCACCCTCTGGTTCGGGATCCTCTCGCTGGCCATCTTTACCGGTGCCTATACCGCTGAGATCGTCCGCGCGGGCATCCAGTCGGTGCAGGTCGGCCAGATGGAGGCGGCCCGGTCCCTCGGCATGAGCTACTTTGAGGCCATGCGAAAAGTGATCATGCCCCAGGCCATCAACCGGATCCTGCCGGCCCTGGCCGGGCAGTTCATCAGTCTTATCAAAGACTCCTCCCTGCTGGGGGTTATCTCCGTCCGTGAGCTGACCAAAGTCACCCGTGAGGTGGTCACCTCATCTTTGCAACCCTTTGAACTCTGGATCGTCTGTGCGGCCCTCTACCTGGTCCTCACCTTCGGTTTCTCCCTGCTTGTCCAGAAGCTTGAAACAAGAGCGGTGTAATCATGATACGTGCACAACAGGTTAACAAATTTTTTTACGCACCCCATAAAATTCACGCCTTAAAGGACGCCTCCCTCGATGTGGCCCCCGGTGAGGTGGTGGTCATCATCGGCCCTTCAGGCTCCGGGAAGAGCACCTTCCTCCGCTGCCTGAACCGTCTGGAGTACGCTGACAGCGGCACCATCACCATTGACGGTGACGATGTCCTCGACCCCAAGGCCAACATCAACGCCATTCGGGCCGAAGCGGGAATGGTGTTCCAGTCCTTCAACCTCTTTCCCCACAAAACCGTGCTGGACAACCTCACCATGGCGCAGATGAGCGTCAGGAAACGGTCCAAAACCGAAGCCGAGGAAAAGGGGATGATGCTGCTTAAAAAAGTGGGCATCGAAGAAAAATTCAACGTCTACCCCAATCAGCTCTCGGGGGGACAGCAGCAACGCGTGGCCATCGCGCGCTCCCTGGCCATGGATCCGAAAGTGATCCTTTTCGACGAACCCACCAGTGCCCTGGACCCCGAGATGGTCGGTGAGGTCCTGGACGTCATGAAGGGACTGGCCAAGGAAGGGATGACCATGGTGGTGGTGACCCACGAAATGGGCTTTGCAAGGGAAGTGGCGGACCGGGTCATCTTCATGGACGCCGGATGCGTCATTGAAGAGGGCACCCCGGAAGAGTTTTTCTCGAACCCGAAAAGCGAGCGAACCCAGACCTTCCTCAATCAGATTCTCTAAAAGCCCCCCCCCCACGAGACCCTCGCGGCGGCATAAAATCAAAAAAGCGAACCCATGGTAAGGGTTCGCTTTTTTTGTTTGATTCCCGCGGTACATGCGCAACCGCCTCCGGAAAACCGGACGTATGCCGACTTACTGTGTTCGCCGATGGCCCGCCTCATCACCGAAAGCACTTTGAGGTTGTGCGAAAAGCCTCCGTTGATCTACAATCAATATCTCTCTGCAATCCGGGGAAAGGCTGCGTCACCTTCCCATCACAACAACGACGGGCACCATGAACCTTTCTGAAAAGTTGCGAAACATGAGCCTCTTTATCCTCTTTCTTGTCGTCTCCATCTCGGTGTTCATCTGGTTCGGCGGATTCCGTTTCTTCAACCAGCTGCCCCTGCCGTTTGTCCTTCGCCTCGCCCTCTGGGCCAGCCTTCTTTACGCCCTCTTCTTCTCCCCCCTGCTTTTTTACCTGCGGACCCTTGGGCAACAGGGAGCGTTCTTCGATGCCATGGCATGGGTGGGCTACCTTCTCATGGGAACCTACTCCATCCTCATCTGCGGGGTGATGGCCCGGGACCTGGCAAGCGGTCTTGTGTCCCTTTTCTCCCTGGGATCCTCCAAGGGCCATGCCGCCATGGCCCTGCCCTTTGTCCCCGCACGTCGCGGTTTTCTCATCAACGGCGTCAACCTCGCCATCGCAGGGGGGACGGCCACCCTGGCCGGGCTTGCTCTGAAAGGCGGGCTCAGGGCGCCGGAGATCGTAACCGTCACCCACCCGGCCGGGCACACAGGCCTTCAAGGCCTTCGCATCGTCCAGATCAGCGACCTTCACATCAGCCACACCATCCGTCGCAGCATGGTGGAACGGGTCGTCAGCCAGATTTCAGAACTCTCACCGGACATCATCGTCTTTACCGGAGACCTTGCCGACGGATCGGTCTCCATGCTCAAGGACGACGTCGCCCCCCTGGCCGACCTTCACGCCCCCATGGGGAAATATTTCATCACCGGCAACCATGAGTACTACTCCGGGGTGCACCCCTGGCTGAATGAAATCTCCCGTCTCGGATTTACGGTGCTCCTCAACAGCCACCGCACCCTCCACTACAATGGCGCTCCCCTGGTGATGGCAGGTGTCACGGATTATCACGCGGGCCGGCTGGTCCCCACCCACGCATCCAGCCCGAAGCAGGCCCTTTCAGGCGCCCCCCAAGATGCGTACCGGATTCTCCTTGCCCACCAGCCCCTCTCCTTTACCGAAGCCAAGGAAGAAAACTGCCAGCTCACCCTCAGCGGCCATACCCACGGCGGGCAATACCTGCCCTACACCTGGGTCATTCATATGGTTCAGCCATGGGTAGCCGGGCTGTACGAAGAGGAGGGCCACCGCCTCTACATCAATCGCGGCACAGGATTCTGGGGCCCTCCCTTTCGCCTCGGCTCCCCGTCGGAGATCACCCTCCATCTGTTTTCTTAAGGCCGCAAAAAAAAATAAAAACGTAACTATTCAGCTCAAAAAAGCCTCCGGCGGCAAGATGTGCCACCTTGAAAGCAGGTTGCGAATGCGCTTTGCCCCTCGTTCCTCGGGTCAAATCACATCCGCCTTTCAAACAAACGTCGGCCTCAATCATCGTGTGGGTCATCGGCCCATTTACATTTCCCCCCGAACACCCTTGTCCCCTGGAGCGCCGCACTCCTGTGCGGCACGGGTGGCGACGGACTAAAAAGCCGCACCGGAGTGCGGCGCTCCGTTTCGGTCGGGTTTTCTCGGTTTTTTTGACTGTCACGGCCGAACGACAAAGCCCAAACGTCATTCAAAAAGAACCATTAAGGCCTGTTTGTTAAACCCTACTTTATCATATCAGGCAAATGTCCAGCCCCCGGCAGGGCCGCCGGAGGCACAACCTGAATAGTTACATCTATTTCCACCAGTCATATATGATCTGAACCATGGGGCGCCCCCCCCCCTTGTGTCCCAGATAGTGAACAGGCTGCCCATTCATCATACGGGATAAAGACCCGTCGATGTGGTATAGTGAACAAAAGCAAATTGATACAGCCTTTCAACTGTCCTGCCCCGGCACAACCTTGATGCGACCACCGCGTTACCAAGATCCCCGCCACTCGACGTATTCCCCTTGATGCCCCCCTCTTTTTTCATCTCGCCTTCAAAAAAAAGGCACCTCTTCTCCCACTTGGAACGAAACGTGAATTACCTGTAGGCAACACCTCAGGTCAACCATCCCCACCACGGGATGTCCCCACGCCAACGGCGCTCTCTCCCCTCGTCTCCATGTGCATGCACGGCCTGACATACCAACCACGCAACAGCCTGACCAAGGCACGGGAGAAGCCCCATGAAAACACCTCGACCAACCACCCTGGCCCTCATTGCCTTCGGCTTGCTTCTTACAGCCGGCAGCGCCTTTGCCGAGCCCCTTGCCCTCTCCGAGGGGGACATGGACACCATCTCAGGGCAAAGCGGCATTGAAGACGGCCATGCCCTCCTCGAAATTGCCGAGCGTAACACCGAGGTCAAACGGGAGATCCTGAGACGCAACAACACCACCGAGTACCCGGTGGAATCCAGCCACGAACGCCTCACCCAGTTCGCCAACATCCAAAACGGCAAATTATCGGGCCAGACCATCCACCAACTCCTGGATGAGGGCACACCGGGGCGCCTCCCCCAGTTCTTCATCGATGCGGCCCAGCTTGTGGTGGGTCCGTAAGCTCCCCTGTCGCCCTTAATCCGCCCTTTAACCATCCCGCCAGCCGGGTTCCAACGGGCCCCATGCCGCACACCGACCGCCGGCATCCCCAACGGCCCGGAACACTACCGGTACGGGTTTAATCCGGCGGATCCCCTGAAATCTGGGGAACCGCCGGATCGACCCGCCCATGGAGATAAAAAATGAAATCCACGCAAAAAAAAATAGCACAAAGCCTTATCGCCACCAGTCTCCTGACCTTTACAACCCCGTATGCGTTTGCAGAACTCAAAGGCATGACGGACCGGGAGATGATGGAAATGACCGCCCAAAGCGGTATCAGGACCCTTGAAGGGAATGATTCGACGGAAGAGCAACGACGTGAAGAGGAAAACAGAAACATGGGCATTCAAGCGTTTGCGGCCATTAATAACATGGTCCCGTCCGAGCTGATCAAAGAGATCCGGGACATGCATCACACGGCACAGCAAAACACCCGCATCCACAGGGAATTGCACACCGTCCAGCAGGATATCCTGGCCGTGCCCACGGCTGTCACCACCGTCATCACCATTCCGGCAGGCCTGGGAACCGGAGGGTTCTTTTTCTAAGCCGTGAAAAACGGCCTCCGGCGGCAAAGTGTGCCACCTTGAAAGCAGGTTGCGGATGCTTTTCTTCAACCTGTTCTGTTAATTTTTCAAACAGTTAGACCCGGCAGGGCCGCCGGAGAAATAAGCAGACACACGACAAAAACAAAAACGGCCGACGTCATGGGACGTCGGCCGTTTTTGTTTAATACGAGATTGTGCTACGGGTCAGGACACTTTTCAGGAAGCCCGTCGTCCCTGGGGTCGGCGACCGCCGCGGTTTACCCGCCGTCCTCCGCGCCAGGGGGAGTCTCCCCCGCCCTGCAGTTCAACGAACAGGCGCTGACCGTCCAGGGTCGCCCCTTTCATGGCATGAAAGACGTGGCGGGCGAGACCGCCCTCCACCTCAAAATAGGATGCATCCTTGCCGATATCAATGCGCCCGATCTGGCGGGATGAGATCCCGGCCCGGTCGCACACCAGGCGAATGACAGCCCCCTGGTTGATGCGGTTGTTGGCGCCCTTGTTAAAGGTGATGCGCTGCATGCCGGAAGAGCGTGAGTCCCCATGGGAGCGGTTCCCCTTGTCGGGCCGTGATCGGCGGGGCTGGGCCCCCCGGTCGTTGACGTCTTCCGCACCTTTGTACGAAGCGGCCACGCTGTTGAAGCGCTCGGCAACGATCTGGTTGATGAGCTCCTCTTTTGAGAGCCCCTCAAGGGATTCGTAAACCGAAGGAAGGTACTCGCCCACGGCGTCGTAATCCACTTCAACGGCCTTGAGCTTCTCCACCATATCGGCCAGTTTCAGCTTGCAGATCACGTCCCCTTCGGGCACCTTGCACGCGGTAAAGCGGATCCCGCATTTTGCGGCCACAAGACCCAGCTTGCGGTGATCTCGCCAGTTCATGATAACAAGGGATTTTCCGGATCGCCCGGCACGGGCCGTCCGACCGCTGCGGTGGGTATAGGCAGCCACCTCATCGGGGAGACCGAAGTGGATCACATGGGAGATCCCTTCCACATCAATACCACGCGCGGCAACATCCGTTGCCACAAGAAGCTTCAGACGACGGTTCCTGAATCGCTGCATGACCACATCACGCTGCTGCTGGGAGAGATCCCCGTGGAGGGCATCGGCATCGTAGCCCGCCTCGAGAAGGGACTCAGCCACCTGACGCGTTTCATGGCGGGTACGGCAGAACACCACCCCGTAAATATCCGGATAGGCATCGATGATGCGCTTCAGGGCCACAAGCTGGGAGCCGGGGCGAACCACGTAGTTTTCGTGGTCAATACGCGCCGAGGTGCTGTTCTTCTTACCCACGGTCACTTCCACCGGGTCGGTCATGAACCCGCGGGCAATGGCCGCAACGCCCTTGGGCATGGTGGCGGAAAAAAGCCAGGTGGAAGAAGAGTCCGGGGTCTCCTTGAGGATGTCGTCGATGGCCTCTTTAAAACCCATGTTGAGCATTTCATCGGCCTCATCCAGGACCACATTGGTCACGCCGGAAAGGTCCACGACACCGCGTCCCATAAGGTCCAGGAGACGACCGGGGGTGGCCACCACAATCTGGGAACCACGCTTGACCTGACGAATCTGAAGGGCCATGGAAGAGCCTCCGTAAATGGAGGCAATCTGCAACGAGGGGATTTTCGCCCCATAGGCAAGGAAATCACGGGAAATCTGAATGCACAGCTCACGGGTGGGGCAAAGGACTACGGCCTGGATATGTCGCCGATCCGTCTGAATGCGGTTGATCAGGGGAAGACCGAAGGCTGCCGTTTTACCGGTTCCGGTCTGGGCAAGGGCCACGAGGTCGCCCGTGCTCTCCCGAAGGGTGGCAAGGGCTTTTTCCTGAATGGGGGTAGGCTCGGTGAACCCGAGGGCGGCGACGGCTTCAACCAGTTCTTGACGTAATCCAAACTCTTCAAAACAAACGGACATAATATTCGCTTACTCTCTTTCATCACGCACGGGCGTGGTGGTGGTTGTCGCAAACCGTCACCGAATCCACTGATATCTTCCCTTTCTCGTGCCGGCACCGCAGTGCACCTCAAGGCACAAGAGACATCAAACCCAGGACGTGTCGCGAACATTTTTTCAAAAGGCCTTTGGTAAAGGCCATGGTGAGTTTCCGGGTCATTACCCGAAAACGAAAAGAACAAAAAGGGCGACACGCAGGCTCTTGTTCAGCCAGGTGAGTCGCCCGAACACAAATGAGGCAGGCTCCGTAGCAACGGAACCTATATTAAACATGCCATGGCTTCAGGAAGGGGCAAAACGCCACCTCCGGGCCAGGGCATGATACGTGCGAGTTCATCTCGAACCACCCCGAGGATATAGTTCCGGAAAGGGGTGTTGTCGATCTCTGCGCCGGTCTCCCGGGCCAAAAAGGCCCTTCGGCACTGCTCCCTGTTCAGGGCATGCCACGCTCGGCACACCAGGGGGCGTACCGGATACACCCGGCAGACGCTCTCATGCAGAAAAATACAAGGTGTCTGATCCCAGACGGCGACGCGCTCTTCAAGGGAACGACCCTCCGTGAGATCCCGATTACGGGCAATGCGGGCCAGCGTGTCGTCTCGATGGGCACGGCTGAAGTTCTCGTTGATCCAGCCTCGCAGCCACTCGGCTTCGGGTTTGGACACGGGAACCTGGGCATGGCAACACCAGCCGCAGCCTTTCTCACAGTCTGACGTGCCTTCCATCCCCTGGCTTGTTTCCACCTTTTTTACCATGTACTCGCCCATCTCGCACGCCCTGGCGGCAAGACGGGCCCCTGTCTCCTCCGGCGAGCACGCGCCGGCAACACGCGCCAGCATATCGCTGACCGCAGCGTCCCATGCATCCTCTGCCATGGTTGCCCCTTTATCTAAAGGAAAACCTGGCCCAAGGTCACGCAACACCATGTTGGATCCATCTTGAGAAGGGCTTTATAAAACGGCGGGAACGTTCAGGTGTGAGGTCGCCTTGATATAAGGATCTCCAAAAGGAGTCAGGTACGGCCCGGAGCATCGGTCATTCGCGGCAGGATGTCAACTTATTTCTTTATAAATATCCGAACGTGCGCGGTATTTTCCCCAACCCCGCAGCCCCCGCAAAGGGGCAAAACAAATTTTTAAGGTGGATTCAGGATGTTATTTATGATACGTATGGTATCGTTTGACAAAGACACCCGGTAACGGGGCGCCTTGAGGTTGGCAACAGCGGCCATGACTTTTATATCGTTGTTTCCCGCCCCGGCAACATCCCCCCGGCGTGCCACGTTTTTTTTTGAAGGAGTATGATTGCATGAGCCCTGAAAAAGTATCGATCGGGATCGTAACAGCCTTGACGATTTTCATCGCTTCCTGCGGTGGATCTTCCATGAAATCTGGACCCAGCCATACCTCACGCGACATGGGTCACAACACGCAAATGTCACAGATGGATACCACCCGGGCATGTGAACAGATGCCCGAACGCATATACGAAAAAGACGGATGGAAGCTCGTGGTCTACGTCACCAACAAAGGGACCCGAAGCCAGGGCATCCACGGTGACCTCTTCCACAACGGCACCCCCGTTTCAGGCAAACGCGGCCAAACCCTGACCACCCCCCTTGGGGATGTCTACTACCACGGCTCCGAAATGGAGAGGGCCAACCTCTGGGACACCACAGGCTGGACCATCTCTGGAAAATCAGGTTTCTTCAACCTCTCCACCCCGCCATCCGAGTCCAGCGGTGACGAGCAGGCCTCGCGCCCCCTGGAGTACGGCATCGGCTGATACCCGTCACACGGCCTGATACGATGGAATTCGCTTAGAAACCCGCTGCAGATAGTCGCGGGTTTCTTTGTGGGGCAATTTTCGGATGAGCACCTTATACACCTTCTCAGGCGGCATGCTGTTGATCTTCTTTGCCGCCTTGTTTATGTTCGTGGTCCCGATGAAGGCCCGCGCCACATTGCCCGCCCCGGTGTTGTACGCGGCAATAACGCAGTACAGACGGCTTTCCGGGTTTTTAACGGACGCCAGGTAGCGATCGTTTAAAATGTAGAGATACGCCACCCCCATGGCAATGTTGTTTCCGCTGTTGTAGAGGTACGAAGGCGACAGCACCACGTCTTTTCCAAGCACCACCTTGGAGGCGTCCCGACCTGCACTTTTGGGCACGATCTGCATGAGCCCGTAGGCCGGGACATACGAACGCGCCATGGGATTGAACGCACTTTCCGTTTCCATGACCGCAAACACAAGGGCCGGGTCCACCCCGCGCTTGGCCGCCTGCCTTTTCACATCCGGCAGATACGCCCTGGCCTTGACGGCGCGCCCGGTGGTGGGAATCTTCACCTCAAGGGTCACCATCTCCGCGTTGGCCTGCCTGGGGGCTTTCTTCTTTCCCATGGTCGCCGACCCCATCATCCCAGCCACGGAAGCATCAATCTCTTTGGTGGTGGGACGCAGTTTTCCCGTCACCATATCGGCCACGATGGGCTTGTTCCCCACCTCGGCCCCCTGCAGATGCGAGGGGGTCACCTTCTTTTTCAGCTTCTTCTCCACCCCCGTGGTAAACTGATCGGCCTTGTATGCCCCTTTGGCGCTTTGGTTCATCAGGTCCTTCAAATGCCCCTCAAGGACCTTGACCGGCTCTTTTTCCGATGCGGGAACCACCGCGCTTATCCTGATGACGCCCTTCTCATAGTCCACGACCTTCTTGACTTTGTAATCGGACGAGTAACCCACGTAAGTCTTTTTCGTCGTGACCTCGGGCTTGCCCCACACCTTGAGGATCTCGCCGCGATACCGGGCAAACTCCTCATCGATGATGGTTTTGTAGGCCGCATACTCCCGCGCAACCCGGGCTTTGTAGCTTTCGAATTCCGCCTCATCGTTTTTAAACGAGTTAAATTCATTCTGCATGTCTGAAAACTCGTCGGCCCGCACCGGCTGCGCCCACGCCAGAAAACCGGCAAGGCAAAGGACCATGGCCACCCCTTTCAGGGCACCGGCATGCCATGCATTCAGTTTGAAATCACCCATACGAACAGCTCCTCGGTTACGGGGTCCCTCCAGGATGCCTTGACAACGGCCGTCACCTTCTGGTTGTCGACAGTCTGGAAACTCCAGCTCTCCATGCTGGTTGTCGTTCCGGCCCGTGTGCCGGACGTCCCCACCAGCGCCACGTTGCTGATGGTCATCCCTTTCTGCATGGCAATTTCATCGAGTCCTCGCCGAATGGCCACTTTCCGCTGGGCGCTGAACCCGTTGATGTGGGGCCGGCAACTGCCCACCCCCGCGACCTTCCCACCATTGGAAGGGTTCATAACCCAGGCAGGAGGCTGTTTTACAGGCGCCGCCACAGGGCTGCACCCCCCAATGGCCACCAAACAGGCCATGATACCCACATAAACAATTCTCACACCGCTTCCTCCCATGTGATGCGCTTCCACCCATATTTCCCGCACAGTCACCAACCGCCCGGAAAAACCCGACATCACGAAACAGAACACCGCGTCCGTGAACAAGCATCACACACACGGCAAAAAAAACACGAGAAACCCGGCACCATGACACCCACTGGCACTCACCCCACACCGGGCACCGGCCGAGCCCTCCCCCTCTTCTCTTTAAAGCAAGGGGGTGGCCGCACACAGCCTCCCCCCTTGCCCTTATACTGTCTCAGTCAGCTGTACCCGAAAAGGGTTACATGCCGCCGAACTCTTTTTCGATCTCTTTGTCCAGCTCTTCCTGGCCTTTTTTGGCCTGGAATTTCTGCCAGAGAGCCTTGTCGTTCTTGTAGCTGGTCACGGCCGCCTGCTTCATGGCATCGGCAACACCTGCCACCGCTTCGGGCTGAAGAGCCACGAGCACGTAGATCTCTTCGTTGGCCTTGTCAAGGTGAACATTTTTGATCTGGCTTCCGGTCAGATCCACCTTGGCTACCTGCTTGGACACGTTGGTGAACACCTTGTCCACGGTGGTGTCGTCGCCGACGCCGGTGGTCTCGGTGAAGTTTTTGATCATGTTCTTCACCTTGACGTTGATGGTGCGGGCAATTTCGTCACGGGCGTTGGAGGTGGCTTCAAGCTTGGCAAAGCTCATCCCCGCAGGGCCCACCTTGGCAGAACCCACAGCACTGATACCACCTTCAGGGGGCATCAGGACCCAGGAAGGAAGGTCACTGGGAGCAACCTCGGGGCTGCTCTGGCAACCGGTCATTACAAATGCACAACACACCACCAGCAGTACCGCTGTCCATACTCGTTTCATCGTCTCATTCTCCTTTGTGTAATTGATGGAAGGGGCCCGGTATATTTGGTTTCGAGACCACCACCCTGTTACGGCATCCTTCACTATGGCCCAAGCTGTAACACACGGGTCGGTTACTGCCAGTTCCGGATTTTTACTACATTGGGACTCCGCCGTTTGTACTTGGGCATCGCCATACCGGCAGATGCGTTGATATACGTCGGGTCACAAACTATATATTTCCTGTTGTTCATCACCACATAATCACCGGCCACGTTGTCGCTGAAGCGAACCGCGGTTGCCACATGACCGGGGTAGTTGAGGCCCACCACGTCCAGTTTCAGGACCCGCCGCACGAGGTAGGCAAAAAGAAAGGAGCGGTCCTCACAATCCGAATACGGATACCAGAGGGTCTCTTCCGGCAGCATGTACTTCTCACGGCCGAGCTGGTCGTCATCGGTTTTATAGGCAAACGCTTTTTGCGAAAAGCCCAGGAGGTAATCCACGGCTTCTTTCTCGCTTTTGCCCTCAAGCCTGTCCTTCAGCTCCTTGACCATGGAGTAGTTCAGTTCATCCGAGGCCAGGGCATCAAAATAGATCTTGATGTTGGTCTGGGGGTAGTATCGGTAGTAGTCCACCAGGCTCTTGTTGTAGGAAACCTTAAGGGCCTGGGGCACCCCACCGTATTCAAAGCTCAGTTCTTTTTCAGTGATCTCGGGGCCGAGGGCGGGCACCTTGAGAATCCTGTAGTCCATCAGCCGCTCAGACTGCGGGTACTTCCCCTTGTACGTGTAGAGCCGGCCCAGCTTTTCCCTGCTGCCGTCAAAGGTCATGGCGTAGTACCGGGTTCCCTGCAGGGTGAGGTACGACACGCTGTAGAGGGTGTTGCGGGACGGAAGCAGCAGGTAGACCCGATTATCGGAGTAGCCCACCCTGGCGTCATAGCCGCTCTTCACCGACATAAACCAGGTAAACAGGTTGGCCAGGTTCCGGTCGCCGTCATGGACCGCCATGCCGCAGGTAAAAAGAAAGTTGTGATAGCCCCAGTCATTGAGGCCGAGACTCTCTGACTTTTCCCTGGCCTGCGACAAAAAGGCCTCAAATTTTGACGACTGGCTCATGGCCTCCCAATAAGAGGCAATAGCCGGTTTCAAAGGCTTTGCAAGCGGCGTATGGGGAAAGGAGAACTCGCCGTGGAACAAGTGATTGGCTCCGAAAAAAGCGATGGAGAGCCCCACAGGGACCATCTCGGTCTCCATTCCGGAGGGATCGTCAAAGGGCGACGGCTCTTCCGGCACAGGGGGAACCTCGGGCAGGGGCGCGGGTTCAACGGCAACCGGAGGCTCAATCGGCTCCGGCGAAACGCCCTCCCCGTCCGGGACAACCTCGGGCTCCGGGGGCAAAGACGGCGGCAACGCAGGAAGAACAATCTCGCCCACCGGCGTGGCAGGCTCAGGGGGCGTTTCAACGCCCTCCTCTTCTGCAGGCACGGGCTCCGGAGGCTTGGCAACGGGCATGGCAGAGGGCTTGGGAACACTGTCCCTGACGACCCCGCGGGATGCGTCGAACTCGGCCCACTGAGCCTTGAGAAAACTGACGAATTCCGCGTCCCGCTCATCGCGAAATTGCGTAAAGCTTCCCATTTCACTTTTGGCAAAATCTTCAAACTCGTCGGCTGATAGAGGCATCGCAAGCAGCAACGCCAAGATGATGAGACACCCGTTACGCATAGTAGATGAAGCCATAATCTTAAATTCTCCGTGTATGGAAGATGGCAGGCGCCATGATTTTTTCGCTATGGTTTATCCCCAATAAATACATGAACCCGCCTCTGTTTTCAATGGCCTTTCGCGCTGTCGGCTGGCCCGACACACAGGCCAGACAACCTTGACACGTACCCATATATCTATCACAGAGATGCGCTCAGGGGTTGTGAGTGGGATCACAGAACCAAGATATATCACGCCCTTTGTTTTCAAGGTTTCCGCCCTGCGGAACGGGCCATGTGACATGACGTGTCTGGTATGCCGTGGCTGCGGGCAACCAACCGGACATCACGCGTGCGCGATGACCAAAGGGAGTGGGGTTAACGGGAAACGATCAGCACGCCTCACGCAGCCGTCCTGGTAGGCTGCTTCTTCCATCGGGAGTGCATCCAGATCCACTGCCTGGGATACCGGCGGATCATGGACTCATACACATCGGAACATCGCTGGGTATTCACCTGCGCATCGGCGTAAGGCTCATCGGTTCGTTGAAGGGAAAGAGGGGGCTGGCATTCAATGGTATAGGTGTAATCATCATTGAGACGGATAAAGACGGGAACAATGGGTATATCATGCTGAACCGCCATCATGGCGGGGATCACAGCGGTGTGGGCAGGCTTGCCGAAAAAGTCCACAAACACCCCTTTCACCTTGGTATCCAGATCAAAAAGCATACCGTAAACACAGCCGTTTTTCAACCCGTCCACCATGGTCTTCAAGGCATTTCCGCGAGCGGTATTTGAATAGCCGGCCTTATTACGGTACCCCACAATGATGGCATCGAGTCGCGGATCATAGGAACGCTTAGCGATGACGCGCAGGGGAATCCCCTTTTGCACCAGCCAGGTTCCCATGAGCTCCCAGTTGCTGAAGTGGCCGGTCTGAAGAAGGACACCGTTGCCTTCGGCCACCGCATCGGTAAGGTACTCAAAATTTTCTACCGTCACAATGCGGTCCAGGCCTTGGCTTACCAGGTTGGGCAATCGCACGGCATCGGCAACGCACACAGCGATGTTATCGAAGACACCCTTGGACAGTTGAATGATCTCCTTTTTGGACAACTCCTTCCCGAAAGCACCCGTCAGGTGCTTGAGGCTCTTCTTTCGTTCATAGAGGGCAAGGTGCCAGGCGAGACGGCCGATCCCACGCATCAGCAGGATAGAGGCGCGACGGTTGAGAGCCCGAAGCAGAGAAATGAGAACCACAATGCTATAATAGATAATATCGTTTTTTATCTTTTTCACGAAACGCTTGTTCATTAAACCAGTCCAAACCATGCTGATAATCGTAAAAAACAATGCCGCACACGGCATTCGGTCGTTGCGATGCATTGGCCGCAGCGGCCCATGTCGGACACAGGCATATCACAGCCGACTGGTCAAGGAAACTCCCTTTGTATGGTCCCGGCCACAAGGTGCTCAAAGGTGAGCGCCCTGGGCATGGCAAGGGTACGGAAATAGAGGACTCCAGCTGTTTTTGCGCCTGGAGTAAGCTTGCCCTGGAACCCTGTCTCCATCACGTTATTGTACTTCAGGCTCTTCCCGTTTCGTGTTTCAAGGGTAAAAAAATCGGGGTTGATGTACAGCGTCGCATCGCTTGTATTGCGTAGCCAAATGGTTATTTTCCGTTGTTTCGCATGAATGGCCTTTCCCCGCCCCTCATCACGAAGCGCCATCTGAAGACTGCCATTGCCCTTGTAGTACAGGAGATCCGCATGGATCAGCTTGGACCGAAGTTCTTTGAAGGTCCGGTCCTGGGGATAAAATCCCACGGCCTTATCAATAAGGGCAACCGCCTTTGCGCTCTGGGCCGCGTCGTTCTTGCGGCCCTGATAAAGCCTCAAGGCCTTGTCATAGCATTGACCGGCAAAACGTTTCTTGTAAAAATCCTGTTTTGATTTGTAAAAGGAGCTGGAAGGGTCCAAGGCCACGAGCCTTGTAAATAAGGTGTAATTGGTCTCAAATTTCCAGGCTGGAACCGCCAGTACCCTGGCGTAGGTCTCTTTTTCCTCCAGGTACCGCTCCAGGGGCTCTGTCTTTGCCTGAAGGGGCTCGATATCAAACCGGTCCAGGGCGGCCCGGGCCTCTTTGAATTTTTTCCCGTCTGCAAGGGAACGGATCTCAGCACCAATGGCAGCATGATTGCGAGTAAACTCATCAACGAGGGTTGCCTCAAGCTTGAGCCGTGACCGCTGCTCCCACTCTGTTTTAAGGAAAAGGCCACCCTTCCATGCAAACGGCAGAGCCACCAGCAACAAAACGATGCCAAGGGCAAGGCCATACCATTTCGGCGGCACCGATTTCATCCGAGCCCCCACCCCCTGCAGCCCTTTAAGGGCTGTCTCACCCCTGCCCGAAAGATCCACATCCTCCCAGGCTTCCTTCACCCGCTGTCCCGTGGCTTTGGCACCGGACCAGGATTCGAGTTTCGTCTCGGGCACATACGGGGTATAGCCCGTACCCGTGTCCAGGGCACTCTCCCCGAGGTCATCCAGCAGCACCCCGCGGCCTGCAGGTGAAGAAGGGCCCGCCACCGCCCCGTTGCCATTTCCCCCTGCCCGCTTGAGCTTGCTGAAAATAACGCCGCAGCGACCACACTCAAGGGCCTCCGTATCGTTTCGAAAACCGCACTGCGGACACAAAAACGCATCGGAATGAAAGTCCGAGGGGATACTCTCCATCTCCAGGGACACGGCAGAGGCCTCCGACGGCTCCGACGGCTCGGGTACCTCACCGCCCCCTGCCATGACAAGGGGCTCCTCCTCCGGTTCGTCGATCCCCAATTCCCGGCGCAACTCTTTCTGCTGAAGGTGATAGCGTTCCATCGCCTCCTCGCTCCGCCGTTGCTCAATAGCTATGGACTCCGCAGAAAGGGCCATGTCCGATCCGCAGGCTATGCACTCCGCATCTTCCGGGTCGTTCAGATATCCGCATACCGGGCATTTCATCCCATTTTCAGAAAACGACATAGTCACCTGTAACGTACCAAGTGGTACCAAAGAGTAGAGGTAAGTACCTGAAATAAATGACAACCAGATTATCTACACAAGCTAAACTTACAACAACTCGCCTGATAGCGCAACAGAGATAGTTTTAACCCGATTGTACCCCCGGTTATCCCACGAGCCCGTTTGTGAATAAGGCAACGGCCGTTCCAATTGGTCGATCCCCTTGGCACGAAACGAGAGCCAAGCCCTTCATATCCTCTCCTTGCCATGATCTATTTCAATAGAGTAAGAATGAAATCACGCGATTGGATTACACCCGCCCCGGATAATTCACGCCAACGTTCTGATGCCGCGGAAGACAAGGTTGCTGGGCACGCTGTAATAAGTTTCAACCACATCCCTCAAACAGCTTAATGATCGGAGTCTTAAGAAATGAACGTCAATGTTGTCACGTATTCTTCGGAATGGAAAATCTGGTTCAAAAACTTGTCATGTAACCTATCGGATGCCCTTCGGGACGTCTCATGTCGCATTGAGCATGTCGGAAGCACTTCTGTTGAAGGCTTGGACTCCAAGCCAATAATAGACATAGATATTATCTTAGAGGATTTCGATGGTTTTGAGCCTGCAAAAAAAACACTTGAAGGAATCGGTTATTGCCATAGAGGCAATTTAGGCCTTGAGGGACGTGAAATGTTTGAAATCAGCAACCCGATACATCCCCACAACCTATATGTATGTGACCCCCATGCTTTAGCTGTAAAAAACCACCTGGTCTTCAGGGAGCATCTTAGAAGTCATCCTGGCATTGCCAAAAAGTATGCACGTCTCAAACATGAACTTGCTGAAAAATACCCCCATGATGTAGATACCTATTGCGAAGCAAAAACGGAATTTATCTCAAGCATTCTTTCTCAATGTGATTTTTCCCTTACTGAAATATATGCTATAAAAAAAGCAAACAAGGTTGAGTAGCCGTGGGTTTCTCCCCAGCCCCAACGCCATCCGGGTCAACACGGCACTCCCGTGGGCCGAAGCATATGCTATGCGCCGCATAATCGCACGAATCAATAACAGGGAATAAAAAGTGACGACTACACTTGAGCTGGCAAACATTGACGATGCAGAGATTCTCAATTCCACCAGTATCGAGGCGTTTACGGGTGATTATGAAGAGTACGGCTCTTATCCTCCGGGTATTGGATCGATAGGTTGGCATCAATCAGAAATCGAAAAAGGCCATTATTATAAAATTCAATTTAATGGTGAGACTGCAGGTGGAATCTGCGTCATCCCATCGGATAATGACCGCATCGAAATAAAGTACTTTTTCATCACTGAAAAATACCAAAACAGACAAATTGGCTCAACGACCATAGAGCTAATCGAGAAGCAGTATAGCGACGCAGCCGTTTGGGTATTATCAACCCCCTATAAATCGTTTCGAAACCATCACTTTTATGAAAAAAACGGATTTATAAAGGTTGGTGAATCCCAGCCAATCCCCAACAATCCGTTCAGGCTTTTTGAGTATAAAAAAGAAATCGGGAAATAGCAGCTTGTCGGATAGCCGGTGTTTTCAAATCCATACCCCACCCCCCACGGCATACTGACCTTTTGCGGATGCTGCTCAGACTGCGAAAATAGAACCGCTCAGAACCCAATCACGCATTATGAGGCTTCAAAGGCTCGGCTGCGGCATCAGGCCTTGTAGGCGATTCACCCATCACCCATTGATCTTCCATGGAAAGCCCCCTCACGCTCATGACTCCGTTCCATTACCACCAGACGAAACCTCACGGCGCGGACCTTGTCATCGACCATTGCTTATGGTAAACCGTTGTTTAGCCACAAGGATACCCGCTTAGACTTTCCTATAAAGGACTTACTGACCGCCGCAATAAATCACACCCAAGACGGTCGTTCACAGCGGCTTGCGGAGGAATCCCAAGAAGCCAAACGTTTTTTTGCTCCACATTTTTCGCTCGGTGAAACCGATCGTCAGGTATTGAATCACAGCCCCCCCCCTTACGTTTGTGTACATCAACCACATCGCAGGACTGGAGGGATAAAAGTGCATCCAAAACACCTCACCTTTTTATTCTTTATTGTTTTATTAATTGGGGGTTGCGGGGGTTCGTCAGATGACATGGCGCCAAACAATCCGGACAATCGAGAAAACACATTCATCCCCGAGCAACAAGTAGAACTCATTCAAGAAACATACCTCCACAGCAGAGTGACTCTGTATTCGAAAAAGAATACGTTCAAATCAGTGATAATTTCAGCGCTTGGAGTGGGCGATCAGTAGCCAACAATACAAGTGGTTGTATTGACGGGCCAGTCGTTGAAAATTACAATTTAAATAGTTCAGCAGTCCATTGCCTTAATTTTTCCTTTATGTGGGAAGGAGATGCAAAAATATTAGGGGGGTGCACGGCATATCCGAAAGATAATTATGGTTTAATAGTAGAGATATTAGATAGAGGCACTGTATCTAAAACATATAGGGTTAAACTTGAGGATGAAGGCTATTGGAAATATACGAGTATTAATTTTTCTCACAAACCAAGCAATAATATTTCAGTTGTCCTTAAGTGTGAAGTACAATCGCTAACCATCGAAGATTTTTCGATCCGTGAAGTAGACAACCCGGGTGGCATTACCATTGGGGCGAAATAGCCAAGGGATCGGCCGGAAAATAATGATAGACCATGAAGTGTTGGCCCCTTGAGCGATACCGGGAGTTCACCGAACGGTAAGGCTCATGGAGAGTTATTTCATACGCCAATACGTGTATATTTTATTTTTGCCAGTGCCCCAACCGGATAGCCGGGTCAGGGCACATACCTGACCATCCTCAAAGACATTTGGACCGTAGCAAAAAAACAGAACCAAACCTGAGTCTGTTCCGAATGCCTTTCAATACCAGATAAAAATGTGGCCTTTATCTACACGCCCGGGCATTTGCCTTACATCCTCGAACCCTGAATTTCGTCCTGTTGTGCTGGTGATTCGGAATCCCCTGTCTCTCATCCTCCGGGGCCGTTAAAAAACGGATAACACTCACTCCGGCCGGCTTGCCTGTTTGTCGCCCGTAAGATTTTCCGCAGAAGGCCACTCTATCCCGGACATTTCATGAGAAAACAATCAGGACAATACGGCGCCATTACGGCTGGTTACTATTAAAAATTTAAGCATCCCAAAAAGACAAACGGCAATTCACCAGTTTTAATATGGGGACGCTCGACCCGTTAAAATTTCCGGGTTATAGGATCGTTCCCGCTTGCTCTCGTGATATTCGCAACCGGCTTTCCTCCAGCTGAAACATAACAGCGCCATCCTTGTCTTAACATACGTAAAGCGTTTCATCCGGTCAGCCGGTATGACACGCCCTGAGGCGACAGCATGGGGAGCCTGACATGAAAAAAATAGTGATTATTGCCCTTATCGGTTTGGGTGCCTACGGGGGCTTTTACTCGGGTGAATATCCCTTCTTCCATCAAGCCCCTCTTTTCCCTCTTCTCATCCGAGGCGTCTTCAAGCGATGAAGCCCTTCAGAGAGCATTGGACAAAAAGCTCAGTGCTATCCAGGTCGGCGGCTCGGGTAAAGTGATCACCATTTTACCCCACGACACCCAGGGGAGCAGGCACCAACGCGTTATTGGTCGCCTCGATTCCGGTCAAACACCTCTGATGGCCCACGCATTGACGCGCTCCGGGTCGGCGACCACATCAATTTCTTCGTCCAATACGAGTGGAACGGCAAAGGTGGCGTTGTTCACTGGACGCCCCATGACCCCAGCGGGCGCCATGAGGTGGGGCTGGTTGAACCATGGAGGCAACCTGTACCGATAAATCTGACACCTTAAACAATCCTGCCCGGATTACCTTTCGATCTGTATCACCCAGATAGCGCCATGCAGGCCAGCCTTGTCTTAGGTTAGTACTTATGTTAAATCGTTTTCTGGCCGGTAGTATTCCTGTTCAGAGGGTTTCCCGATATAAGGTCCAGGCCATCGCATAAAATCGTGCCTGTGGATGCCAGCGTCGGTAGTGACGAATGTGTCGTAATGATTTGGGGAGAGACATGAAGTTTAGAATATGCACAATCATGGTTGCAATGTTGGCGATCGTCGGATGTTCGACCTTCGAGATCAAATCAAATGCCGATATTGATAATGAGCGCACAACAGCGCTGCTTTACGACGAGCTGATCAAAGGCGAAACCCCGAACACAGCTCAACTCACCCTTTTCATGTCCAAAATGCCCAAGGGTGGGGACCTGCACAATCATTATTCTGGAAGTATTTATGCGGAGACATATTTGGATTGGGTTGCCGATGCCGGTTACTGGATAGACAAAAAAACACTTCATATCAGCAAGGTAAAGACGGACACCAGTATGTCTGTTGATGAATTACGTTCTGACACCGGGCTCTACAGAACCCTGTTAACACGCTGGTCAGACAAAGACTATCAGAACCATGACCACTCACAGCCTCCCCCTGACCAGAATTTTTTCGATACCTTCGGTTACTTTGGCCCCATCGCACAGAATTACAATAAAGGGCTGATGATTTTAAAAGAGCGGGCCATCAAAGAAAATGTCAGCTTTATCGAGGTCATGCTCAAGTCTGTGGGGTACTCATATCCGGATCCGTCCTTTGATAAACTGATCAGAAAGGATGCCAGTCACGAGTCTGTTTGGGCTCATCTGGATGAACTGTCTTCGAAAATAGATACAGATGATGGGTTTAAGACGAAAATCGACGCATTCACCAAGACAATGGAAGCTGCTCACAAAGGCATCGACGATGAACACTTTATGATGCGTTACCAAACATACACATCAAGAAACAGCTCACCAAGCATTGTCTTTTCAGGCCTTTATTCCGCATTTAAAGCCGTTGACCAGTCCGATCTCCTTGTGGGCGTCAACATCGTCGGCCCTGAAAACGGTGTGGTTGCCATCGCTGATTATAATCTACACATGCAGATGTTTGCATATTTACACAAGAAATTCCAGGATGTTAACAGGGCGCTGCATGCGGGAGAGCTTACCCTTGGCATGGTGCGCCCCAAAAATCTGACCTTCCATATTTCTCAGGCAATAAGGGTCGCCAAAGCCCAGAGGATCGGGCATGGCGTGGACTTACCCTATGAAGAAGACCCCATTGGCCTGTTGCAGGAAATCAAAGAAAACGCTGCCGTGGAGATTTGCCTCACAAGCAATGAATTTATCCTTGGCGTGAAAGGCAATACCCACCCTTATCTTATCTATTCCGCCTACGGCGTCCCAATGGTTATCTGCACGGATGATTCCGGGGTATCCAGAAACAATTTGACCGGTGAGTACGTATTGCTGGCGGCACGATATAAGCCCAGTTACAAAACGGTTAAGGAGTATGTGTACAACAGCATTCACCACTCATTTCTTCCTGAAGAAGATAAAGACTCATTGGTCCATTCCCTTGACCTTCGCTTTGAAGCGTTTGAAGCCGAGATGTCCGTGTATTCAGATTCAATGCTTCAATAAACCGTGCTGTCGGGATAAGGCCCCTCCATTGAATTCGTCCTTGCGGACTCTACCCGGGAACATCCCGTCAAAGCCCGGCTTCCATCTGCCGGGCCCGCCGCATAACAACACCCCAACCACAGGTGCCCATGATGAAAAAAACACTTCTTTTACTCTCTGTCTTGTTTGCTTTCGGCTGTTCTTCCATGGACAACAAAACCGTCACCACAGCCTTAACACCGGATTGTCTCGGAAATACGGAAATTCCCGCAGTATTTAAAGACCAATTCAGAGAGGCGGATGACAGTGTGTTATTGGATCTTGCGCTGGGAGCGCCCGACAAGGGCAAACTGTGCTGGGGCCAGGTGTATGTGGCCAAAGAAAATTCAGACATTACCATCTACCGTGCGTGGAACAGCACAAACCCACACAGCAAAATGGGTCAGTGGTGGTCCTTTAGCAAGCCCATGGGGTTGGTCTCCGCCTATCGCTCGGATTGTGAAATCTGCTACCAGTGGTCCCCCCTGGACAAACTGGTGGTGGGCAGGTTGAAACCCGGAACAAAAATCGTCGTAGGCACCGGGCAGTCTGCCAAGTGTTCGGAATACCTCACCTACCCGGCGTCTGATGAGAAGCAGGTCTTTATCAAAGACGCAAACACGTCGGTGGAAACAACCTCCGATTACGACCTGGTATTCAGGTGGCGATAGCCCCACGCCCAGAAACGGGATCGACCGTCCAGAGCCCTCCGCGGGCCACAAACCCTGCGGAGGCAAGAAGACAGCAGGCCGCCTTGTTCTCCGGGTCCACATCGGCCACCAGGGGGCAATGGCCCTTTCCGTCGGAGGTGTGCTGAGTCAACGCATCCAGAAGCTCACGGCCCAGGCCCCGACGCCAGAACTGCGAAGAGAGCCAGCCCCCCGCCTCCACACGGTCCTTACCGAAAGGCAACAGCACGCAGAACCCCGCCAGCTCGTCGGTCTCCCGTATCCGAACGGTAAAGGTCGCCTGTGTGGCATCTTCCAGGGTGGAAAGCAGCCACTCCCCGGCAGACGCAGCCGAGTCGATGCCCCGTGAAAACCTCCAGACGGACGGCGAGTCAAACCCCGTCTCCATGCCTGCAACATCCGAAGGGGCAAAGGGATAAACGGCAAGGCGCGGGGTCCGGAATCCGTCCGGAAACAGGCCGGACACCGAAAAAAATTCTCTTTTGATCAGGTTGATTCCCATGGTCACTTTCCTGTAAAGCGGGGCTCTCGTTTTTCAAAAATGGCTGCAAGGGCCTCTTTGTGGTCCTCGGAGCCGTGGCACTGGGCCTGCATCAGGGCACAGGTTTCCAGAAAATCGGCAAGCTCCGTGCGCTGCCCCATCTTGAGAAGCCGCTTGGTCATGCGCAGGGCCCGGGGCGGCTTGGCCGCGATCTTTTCAGCCAGGGCAGTTGCTTCCTCCATCAACGCCCCGTGGGGGACCACCCGGGAGACCAGCCCCATCTCCAGGGCGCGCTGCGCATCGATGACCTCTGCGGTAAAGGCGAGCTCGCAGGCCTTGGCCATTCCCAGGGCCCGTGGCAGGAGCCAGGCCCCTCCGTCACCGGGAATGAGTCCCACATTAAGGAAGGTCTCCCCGAAGGTCGCCCGTTCCGAGGCGATGCGGAGGTCGCACATGAGGGTCAAATCAAAACCGGCCCCCACGGCCGGGCCGTTGACGGCCGCGATGATGGGGATCTCAAGGGACTCCATGGCAAGGGGGATTCGCTGGACATGACTCTTATAACGGGCCACCAGCTCCGGCCCATCCCCTGCAAACATCCCTTTTCGTCCGGCCATGTCCTTGATGTTGCCCCCGGAGGAAAAGGCCGGGTCACTTCCCGTCAACACGAGAACACTGACGCCGGTATCTTTGTTGACCTCATCAACCAGCCTGCAGAGTTCCTCCACCATGGCCCCGCCGGTGAGGGCGTTGCGAATCTCCGGGCGATTCAAGGTCGCCGTGACAACCCGACCGTCCCGCTCCACAAGCATCTCGGTGAAACCGTCCATAGCCTCTCCTTTCCAGGGTACCTGGCCTGCCTGCCAGAAACAGAAGCCAGGCCATCGTTGATGTGTGTGTAAGGGGCCGGAAAAACAATGCCCTCTGAGGTTAACTTTATAAAAACCGCCCCCGCAGGGTCGCCGGGCCATTGCGCCAATGCCACTGTAACAAACCAGGCCCCATATTTCACCGAAAATGAAAAATCCCGCACCATCAACAACTTGCAGGCCAAAGCGCCGGAGACAGGTGCAGGCCGCACGGTTTCCCTCACATGCGTCAGGCCCCGGTCCATTTTTTCACCCTCCTTTTGGGACAGAGGGCTTGACACCGACGGAATCTCCGATTAAAAAGCGTAAGCTCGCAGCATGGTGCTCTTTTATCGGCACCGGCAAGGGGTACCCGTCATCGCGCGGGTTTTTTTGTGCCCGGAGAAAACCTTACCGTGCAACACCCTTTGCCGCACACAGCGGAAACGCCCTTCAGCGTCACCGGTTCGCATGTCGCCTTAACCAAGCGCCCTGCGGCGGGCTCCGCCATGGCAGACCATGGCGGATCGTACAACGCCCAAGGAGAACTGCCCATGCTGCACCCCGTCGTCAACACACCCGAATGTGCCATTCACCGCATTGATGATCATACCCCGTCAACGGTCAACCGACTTGTTGTCTCCACCCCGGAAACACGTGCCATCGCCAACGATCCCAAAGTCATGGGGGTCGATTACACCCGGCGCCTCAAGACCGCCTGCACGCGCATCCTGTCCATCCTGAATACCGAAAAGCGAACCTGCCTCACCGAGGACGAGACCATTGTCTTCGATATCCTGCGCGGCGGCCTGAACTTCGGCCTCCGGGAAGCCCTGGCCGACGCCTTTGGCTGGAACCGCCACGGCTGCTCCTTTATCAGCGCCCAGCGCGCCCGCGTGGACGGCGATCCCGAGAACTGGCACATCATGGAGAGCGAGTACAGCAAGGTCTACATGCCCAAAACCGCCAGCATCGTCATCGGCGATGTGGTGGCCACCGGCACCAGCCTGGAACACGCCATGAAGGCCCTGGTGGCCGAAGCCGAAAAACAGGGAACCGCCTTGCGCTCCATCGTCTTTTTCACCTTCGGCGGGCCCCGCGCCGAGGAGATCCTGGAAGCTGCCGACGCCATGTGCCGCAAGCGGTTTCCCTCCTACGAAGGCACCACCCTCATCTACCTGGAAGGCCGTTTTGTGGTCCCCACGGAAGAGACGCCCCTCACCATCAAGATCACCGGCACCGACCTTCTGCGCAAGGGCGCCCTCATGGCACCGGAGTTCATCGAGTCCCAGTACGAAGAGCCCTCCTACCCCATCCAGCGCTGCGCCGTCTACGACGCCGGATCCCGTGCCTTCTGGACCCCGGAGTACATCGCGGACCTCACGGAATACTGGGGCGAAACCCTGGCCCTGGCTGAAAAAGGCATGGGCTTTGCCGAGCTGCTCGAAGAGCGCTTCCCCGAACTCGACGCGAACCGTTTCTCTGAAGTGGACCTGAAACGGATCTGCCGGAAGCAGATATCACAATTGGACGCTTGATAGAAAAAAACGCCTCCGGCGGCCCTGCCGGGGGCCAAACTTTTGAAAAGTTTGACAAACAGGTATTTATAATAAAACGCGCGCCTGACGTTTACGGTAACCTCCACCCATCATGATGATTCGTTTGCAGCCGAAAAGTTTTTACGGGGCTTTTTTCAACAAACGACCCGCCGGAGGCATGCATTTAGCTCAACGTATGATGGACTCGGTTCTTAGCCGCTTTTCACGGGCAAAGCACGTCAGCAAATGGGACGTACCTGAGGAACGAAGGCACGGAGCATTTGCGAACCCGGGGTGCAGGGGATTTATCCCCTGCCCGCCAGAGGCACGATTTTTGTACATATTTTAGGAGAAACAGATGAAGAAAGACCACACAACAGACGCTGATTTCGCCCTCACCCATGTCGCCGATTCCCACCGCAAAGGGTTCTGGCCCATGCTGGTGGTGATGCTCGGCTTTACCTTTTTTTCCGCCAGCATGTGGTCCGGCGGAAAGCTCGGCACCGGCCTGACGGCCTGGCAGCTCATCGCCACGGTGATGACCGGCAACCTGCTTCTGGGCTGCTACACGGGCCTGCTTGCGGCCATCGCCGCCAAAACCGGTCTCTCCACCCACTTGCTTGCCCGATTCTCCTTTGGGGAAAAAGGTTCTTACCTCCCCTCCTTTCTCCTGTCCATCACCCAGGTGGGATGGTTCGGCGTAGGGGTTGCCATGTTCGCCCTGCCCGTCCAGAAGGTCACCGGCTGGAATATCCACGCCCTCATCCTGGCCTCGGGCCTTGTCATGACGGCCACGGCCTGGTTCGGCATCCGGGCGCTGACCATCTTAAGCTTCATTGCCGTGCCTTCCATCGCCGTCCTGGGCAGCTTCTCCGTGGGCAAGGCCTTCACCGACTTCGGCGGCCTGGACGCCTGGTTTTCCATGGTCCCTGCCGAGCCCATGGGCCTGTTCACCGCCATCGGCATCTGCGTGGCCTCCTTCATCAGCGGCGGCACCCTCACCCCGGACTTCACGCGGTTTTCCAAGAACACCAAAACCGCCGTCTCCACCACGGTCATGGCTTTTTTCCTCGGCAACAGCCTCATGTTTCTCTTCGGCGCCGTGGGAGCGGCCTTCTACCAGCAGGCGGATATCTCCGACGTGCTCCTGAAACAGGGCATGATCGTCTGGGCCATGGTGATCCTGGGCCTCAACATCTGGACCACCAACGACAACGCCCTTTATGCCTCAGGCCTCGGTTTCTCCAACATCACCGGCCTGCCCAAAAAATGGGTGGTCCTGGCCAACGGTGTGGTGGGAACCCTTGCCGCCCTTTACCTCTACAACAACTTTGTGGGATGGCTCGCCTTTCTGAACACCATGCTCCCCTCCATCGGCGGCATCCTCATCGCAGACTACTTCATGGTCCGAAAGCGCCTCTACGGCCACCTGGATAAAACCCGCTTCGAAACCATCCGCCCCACCGCCATCCTGGCCTGGGCCGCAGGGGTGGCAGCCGCCAGGGTGATCCCCGGCATCGCCCCGGTCAACAGCGTCCTGGCCGCCGTGGGTGTCTACCTCGTGGCTGAACATGTGATGGGACTCATCAAAAACGGTGAGAGGCCTGAGAGCGAGGCGGCTTAAGCCGCACAGCTCTTTAGCCCGGACATTTCATGAGAAAAAGTTAGATATTTCATAAATACAAAATGTAACTCACCGTCTTCGGCCCGTTTTTCTCACCCTTCGGGCGATCCGAGTGCGCCCATCTTCTGCGTTATCATAGCTTTGAGGTAAGCCACTACATCTACAGCTCTGATGCCTTGAATATGGGCACACTCGACTCGTGAAAGATCCGGGTTAGCGATACAGATAAAACGCGAAAAACCGATGCCCGCACTCTCGTGGGCATCGGTTTTTTTATGCCTGATCACGCCTGTATACCTTTGATCCGGCGACAAAGAGATCAAAACCCTTTAGGATTGCTGAAGTTTTTATCAAGAAAGCTGCCTTCGATGTTGTTCGCCATTTCAACAAAACGAGTGGAAGGCAACGAAAAGGACACCATGTCTTCAGGAACAAAATTCCTGACCATGGGCTCCATGAACCCGACGATACTCCTGGGGTGCTCTTGAAATTTTTCATTATAGGGAAGTGTAAAGACAGACTGACACCCTGAACAATTGGGAATCAACACATTGTCCATCAAACTGGCCGTGCTGTCGTAGCCTGACAGGGTGACCAGTTTTGTCAGGTTGGTGAGATCCGCCGGAAAAATATTTACAACCTCAATTTCCCTGTTTTTATCGACCATTTCGAGTTGTTCCATGTACAGATATTTTTCTTTTGGCGGCTGAATAAGGGTTGCCGACTCACGGGTATATGCCTTTGAAAGCTCGAGATTCTTAAAAAACCGTTCGGTTTCCGCTAAAAATACACCTCCGTCATCTTCCAGTTCTCCAAAACCAAAATACTCCGTTGAACCGGTGCATGCCTTCCCGTTATCCTCTGAAAAACGGATTCTTTTTCCCTGTTTCGTAACCATTTTCAGATACATGAACATGCATACCCAGCGGTCTTTCTGGTAAACAAAAGAATCGTCTATCTCTTCAGGCGAAAAATACCAGCCGATGGCAGGGTAATTGAAAGACACGACTTCTGAAAATTTCCTCAGGCTCTCTTTTACTATTTCTGAATTCATTTAAGATTCCCCTTGTGTTTAAAAGTTGATATCTATTGTTTCAAAAGATATGCCAAAATATAAGGGTCTGTAAATACAGCTATTATCAACACCAATACCCCAAAACAACGATATTAAATGGCTTTCGGCTACTAAATTTCGTGGCTACATGATAAACTATTTAATATCGTGGTTATTTTGTCTGGTTCACATGAAGGGGGTTCAGATGACGGTTGATAAACACCGATTTTTCCGAAATGTAACGCTAAGCCTTTGCAGCAGCCTTGACCTTGAAAAGGCGCTCTTTAAGTGCTTTCATTATATCAGGAAATACATCCCGGCAGATGGTCTTCAATTCGATATTACCGAACCTAACGGCGCCACACTCAGTATTGTCAGGGTAACAAAAGAAGGGGTCGAAATTCAGGACATTCTTATTCCGTTCTCACCGGAGTCCATAGAAGAAGAGCAAAGGTATTATGAAAAAAAAGAGAATAAAAAAATTGACGATGTCCTGATTTTCAATGCACCGAGCATAAATCCCATCAGTAAGGATTTTGCCAAAGTCCTTAACCTCAAGGAAGCATCCAACCTTATCCTGCCGGTGGACTTTGAGGACAGTTTTCCTGCAACAATTTCCCTGTACACTTTTTCTCAACATGCCTACACAGCAGACCATGCAAAGCTTCTTTCAGCAGTAAAGGAACCCTTTTCGATGGCCATGTCCAATGCACTGAGGCACCGTGACGTACAGAACCGGTCGGAAAATTTCAAGAAAGAGACCCAGAGGCTCTACCTTGAACTGATGGAAATCTCAGGGGATAAAATCATAGGCGCGGAGTCCGGCTTAAAAGAGGTCATGACCCTTGCCCGGCATGTGGCTGAAGTGGAAAGTCCCGTGATGCTTCTTGGAGAGACAGGCACAGGCAAAGATGTCATTGCAAATGCTATCCACCAGTTTTCAAAAAGACACGAAGGACCGGTTGTCAAGGTCAACTGCGGGGCTATACCGGAAAATCTGATAGACTCTGAGCTGTTTGGCCATGAGAAAGGCGCATTTACCGGTGCTGTTTCCCAAAAAAGAGGAAAATTCGAACGCGCTGACTCCGGCACTCTTTTTTTAGATGAAGTCGGCGAACTCTCCCTGGTTGCCCAGGTCAGGTTGTTACGGGCTATCCAGTTCAAGGAGATTGAACGCCTGGGAGGCACCCGAACAATTCCTGTGGATACACGTATTATTGCCGCAACCCATCGAGATATGGATGAGTTGATTAAATCCGGCACATTTCGTGAAGATCTCTACTTCAGACTAAACGTTTTCCCTATTCGCATTCCCCCTTTAAGGAAGAGAAAAGAGGATATCCCGGCCCTCGCCCATTACTTTATCGAAAAAAAAGCCAAAGATTTAAATCTTTACCCGCCTCAAAGACTGGCCCCCCGGGCCATGGACCAATTGATGGATTATGACTGGCCCGGCAATGTACGTGAACTTTCGAATGTCATAGAAAGAGCGTTGATTCTAAACCGCAACACCCCACTCACCTTTGACAACCTGCATATCAACTCTGCCACACATAACGCCACGGAAATCCCTATGGATAAAAACGATGATGACATTATCCCCTTTGATGACATGATTTCACACTACATCGTCAAGGTTTTAAAACGCACAGGCGGGCGCATAGAAGGCCCCAATGGCGCTGCAAAACTCCTGAGCATGAAACCGAACACCCTGAGAAGTAAAATAAAAAAGCTCAACATCCGGTTCGATAAAACAAAAGCCAAAAGGCCCTCGTAGGGTTGGGACATCGCCGCAAGGGATATCATTCCGTAAACCGCTTCATGGACAACATGCCGTCCACGCGCCTCCTTGAAACTTTTTCTCCCCCCACATCACTGTGGCATTGTGACCATGCAAATCCAGATCACCCAGGCTGCTGTGATCGCAATTTTCGATGGCTGAATCATCAGAAGAGGAACGGGTTCGATTGGCACCAAGCCGTCGGCGTCAGTTCCCGTGGGGGTAAACCCGGGAATTAAAAAATACGGTCCCTCACCATACGATCCCGCCAAACCGCCTGTGTGACGGGGAGATACCCATGCCTATAGAGGCTGATCGCCGATTCATAGCGGTCTGTTTTTCTGCAAAGCCAAAACAAATCATTCTAAAAATAAGCAAAAAAATTAACAATGCTATTTTAGTATGTTAGTTCCCTGCGAGGCGATTCCAAAGAGGATCGTATCAAATATGCATGCCTGCCCCCTTCTCTCAAGCGGCAGTTTCTGTTAGCTGAAGGAAAGAAATGAAGTGAATGGGATCCAGTACACGGAACCACCCTGTACCCTATTGATATGTTCCCCGGTAGAGCAACATGTGCGTACATGTATGGTGTAGGCCCCGGGAAACAGGAACACAGTGATAGTAAGAAGGAAATGCAGTGAAAAGTTATCGTCTTGAGCATGATTGCATCGGTGAAAGAGAAGTCCCCTGTGAATGCTATTACGGCATCCAGACCCTGAGAGCTGCTGAAAACTACAAAATCAGCAACATTCCCATCAGCCATTATCCCCAGCTGATCGACTCCCTGGCATATATCAAAATGGCCGCAGCCCAGGCCAACTGTGAGCTGGGGTTGCTGGAAGAAGACAAGTCAAAACACATCACACTGGCCTGTGAAAAGATCCTGGAAGGGAAATACTACGATCAGTTTGTGGTCGACGTGATCCAGGGCGGTGCAGGAACCTCCACCAACATGTGCGCCAACGAGGTCATCGCCAACCTCGGCCTGGAAGGCATGGGCCACCGCTGCGGTGAGTACGAGTTCCTGCACCCGAACATTGATGTGAACATGTCCCAGTCCACCAATGACGTGTACCCCACAGCCATGCGTATCACCTTGATTGCCAAAATACGCCAGCTTATCGAGGCCATGGCGTTTTTGAAAAAGTCCTTTGAAAAAAAGGCCGAGGAGTTCAAGGACATCATCAAGATGGGGCGTACTCAGCTCCAGGACGCCGTGCCCATGACGTTGGGACAGGAATTTTCCGTATACGCCGTGATGCTCGGCGAAGACATGATGCGCCTGCAGGAAACCACGGACCTGGTGCGTGAGATCAACATGGGGGCCACCGCCATCGGCACGGGTTTGAACGCCCATCCCGAGTATGCGGATCTGGTGACGGAGAAACTGTCCAACCTGCTGGGCATTAATCTGGTCAAAGCCGAAAACCTGGTGGAAGCCACCCAGGATACCGGAGCGTATGTCCAGCTTTCCGGAGTACTTAAGCGTGTGGCGGTAAAAGTCTCCAAAATCTGCAATGACCTGCGATTGATGTCTTCCGGTCCCCGTTGCGGTTTCAACGAAATCAACCTGCCCCCCATGGCCCCAGGGTCTTCCATCATGCCGGGCAAAGTCAACCCCGTCATTCCCGAGGTGGTCAATCAGGCCTGTTTCTACGTGGTTGGTGCAGACATGACCGTCACCATGGCCTGCGGCGCCGGTCAGCTGGAACTCAACGTCATGGAACCGGTTATCGCCCACAGCCTGTTCAGCTCTCTCATGTACCTGCACAACGCCTTTGAAACCCTGGCGACCCGATGTATCGACGGCATAACCGCCAACGAGGACGTCTGTCGCAACTACGTCCGCAACAGCATCGGCCTGGTCACGGCCTTGAACCCCTATATCGGCTATGAAAAGTCCACAGAAGTGGCCCACGAGGCCCTTGCCTCCGGCACGTCAGTGTACGACATCGTCCTTGCCAAGGGGTATATGAAAAAAGAGGATCTGGACGACATCCTCTCCCCTGAGAACATGATCAAGCCCCGGTATTTCCATAAAAAAGATTAGGGTAACGTAAAAGCCCCCGGCGTATCATGGCCGGGGGCTTTTGTGTTCTGTGGGAGAAAAGGGAGGACAGGTGCTATCAGGAGCCATGACGGACCGTTCGTCAAGGCGCGCTCCCTTTTCATAATTTATGTGTCATGTCTATCCACTTCGTTTAGCGTAAAAACATCTTTATTTGATTCAAAGAGGAAACCGATAACAGGAATAAAGGCTAAGTACATTTTCCCTTCAGATAGTGCCCCAC
Organism: Desulfoluna spongiiphila; assembly: GCF_900101345.1. Taxonomy (GTDB): domain Bacteria; phylum Desulfobacterota; class Desulfobacteria; order Desulfobacterales; family Desulfolunaceae; genus Desulfoluna; species Desulfoluna spongiiphila. The sequence continues at coordinate 238,688 of NZ_FMUX01000004.1, forward strand.
CGAACGATGCCCAATATTCTCCATAATGTGTAAGTCTTCTTATCGTTGCGTTGTGTGCAAGCCAAAATGAGCAAAAAAAATACCATACCAAAACAGGTACGATTAATACGAAATTGATTATAGTTGGTAAGTTATCCAATATCGGTAACAGAAAAATTAGCAACAATACATAAGGAAACGGGAAAAAGCTTAGTATCAGCTCATAGCTCACAAATGTAATGATATAGCTTATAGCATCCATCGTAAACTCCTTTGGGAAACATAACGAGTATGCCGGTTCCATTGCATGTAAACTTTGGCCCGCCCTCTTAGCCCGGATATTCCACAGTAACAATCTACAACCCATCATGGCTTTCGACTGATCGTTATTTCATGAAATATCCGGGTTAGGGTAAACCGTTTCAACGGGGCCCATTCGCCTGCTGAACAGAACCCACCCTTGAGTTTGTTAAACCGCAGAATGCTTCGACTGACAGGCATACGTATCTGATCTAAGGGCGTTACAAGACGATTACATTGTTTGTGGGCGATCTTTTTCCGGAAAAATACGTAAACATGATCTCACAAACCCGAATTTCCTCATTTTTAGCGCAAAATACTGCAAATAAGCCAAATGTACAGCACTTTTCCCTGTTCACTTTTTGTCGGCATCTATCATACCAATCTCTTTCAATAACTCCATAACAATGGAAATCTTTGACCCTGCCATGGTCCCACCAAGAGAAAGCATAACAGAGCAGGTTTCCATGATCTCATCTCGTGTTGCCCCTGCATCAATAGCCTTTTGTGTCTGTCCTAAAATACAACCCTTACACCCCATCACTATGGCTGCACCCATTGCCATCAGCCGCTTGGTCTTCGTGTCCAGAACGCCAGGCTCATACGTTTTCTTGTAATGGGCTTGGTATTGTTCCCCCTGTTCCCCTTGCCAATCGATCAACTCCCAGAAATTATCACTGATCTGGTTGTACTCTTCTCTTAAATCCCCCATTATATATTCCTTTTTTAAGGTTTGAATACTTGAGCTATAAAGTGATGGTGCAGAAGCCCCTACCGAACCTGTAGAATACTCTCATTTCCAAGAGCACTCCAATGCCATTCGGTTTGGCCCCTCTCAAACAAGCAATTGTTACCGAGATGTTTTTTGCATATGAAGCAGTTCAACGCCCTGAGATGTTTCTGATTGAGTATAAATCGTGTAACCCAGCTTTTCATACAGACGGATGTTTCGACTACTTTTTATGCCCGTAAATAATTTGAAGGTAACTTTTTTATCAGCAATTTGCTCAACCCGTTTCATCAAGATGGTTCCAACGCCCTGATTCTGAAAATTCGGATCCACTATCAGACGTTCTATGTCAATTTCATTACCATCAACCGTGAAGCGTACAGAACCTACGATTTTGCTATCGATTTCAGCTTTTAAGAACACTTTTTCTTCGAACTCATCTTTCAATGATTCCAACGTTTGAATCAATGGTGGCAATTTGTAATTATTGTAGATTTTTGCTTGCCCTTCAAATGCGGATTTTTGGATTTTCCAAATTTGGAAAGCATCTGACACATCTGCCTTTGCAATCGAAATCATATCAATATTTCCATCTCCGAGAGAACGCCAACGCTAAAATGAGTTTTTATGCAAATAACCACCGCAGCGTTTTGGCATCACCTGCAGCCTATAGTTGGGCCTTTACCGGTAATTCGTCCCATTGTTCAAATCAATAACTTCGCCGTTAATGGATGCAGGTGCATCTGTTGCGAGCCAACAGACTGTCTCTGCCACCTCTGCAACTGAACAGAATCGTTGTGTGATGGTAGCGGTTTTTAAACGTTCTTTTCGATCCTGAGGAATGTTCTTCATCATGTCTGTATCCACAGGCCCGGGAGCCACCGAGTTTGCAACGACACCTGTTGGACCGAATGTTCTTGCGATTGAGCGCATGGCATTCATAATTCCTGCTTTAGAAATACCATACCAAATGTCAGGATGGCCGATTTCGCCAGCAATTGACCCCATGCTCACGATCCGGCCTCCACCAATACTGGCCATTTTCTCGGCCATGCGGATGCTAAGTCGCACGGAAGTAACCTGATTAACGTTGAGGATATGATGAATATCGTCTTGGCAGTAGTCGCTTGCCGTCTTGGTATTCATGATTCCAGCGTTATTGATGAGCACATCGGCATGACCGATCTTGTCAACAACCTGGGTTGTCTGTTCGTAATCTGAAATATCCGCTGTCCAGGAGATGACCCCATCCGCCGGGGAATCGATCCCCGATCTGGACAAAACATGAACTTCAAAGCCTCTGGCCAAAAGTTTTTTTGATATTTCGAAGCCGATTCCTCGGTTACCGCCAGTTACAATTGCCTTCATTTTTTTCCTTAGAATATACAAAGTAGGTATGCTGCCAAACGAGCCTGTAGAATAGTCCCTTTAATCAGAATAGCCGCTATACTCATTCGATTGATGGTATTATCACGCACTTTCCAGGACAATGGAGGACCTTTTGTCCTATGTCAGCCCCCTTCTCTCTGAATCATTCGGCTGACAGCCGTGTACCCATCTGGCAAATTGTGTTTGGAAAGTGAAAAGCGATTACATCACCTATGTTCGACTTATCCCATGATTATAGATGAATCGCCACTTACCGGCCTAAATATTACCTTTTCAGAAACCAAAATCTGATCGAGAGCCCAAAATGTCAAATGTGTAGGTGCGGCCCCCTTCTTTGGGTCCTATCTTTGCAGAAAATTTTTATTTTTATGGTTGTTTGAATTGAGCATACAACAAGAAAGCAGCTGTAAAGATTAGCAATCCACCCATTATTTTATTGAAAAAAATTATTCTAAGTTCATTTTTCAGAATTACAGTAACTTTGTTTCCTAATACAGACCATGCAAAAAGAGATAAGTAGCAAACTACAAAATAGATTAGAGAAAAGGTAATAAATATTCTATTACTGATTGGTGATGAAAACATTGAAACACCTGCCATACAAGCCAGCCATGCTTTTGGGTTTAACCACTGCATAAGAAACCCTTGAATGAAAGTAGGCCTATTTTGCTCTTCGATATTTAACTCTGGATTTGACCTCGCTATGAGATAACCCATGTAGATAATAAACACGGAACCCGCAATACCAAGATATTTTAGAATAAATGGATATAGATTGATTGTTCTATAAAAACCCAAACCAACAAAGAGCAAGAGCATTGTAAAACCAATAGTCGCACCAGAAACAAACGAAAAAGTCCTTCGTATACCATAGCTAACACCAGATGAAATTATTACCATGTTTACTGGGCCAGGTGATATTGACATTGCCAATGAGAATGTAAACATTGCTATAAATAGTGACATATTACCCCAAATAACTTGTTGAAATTCAGGTCCAAACGAGCCAGCAGAATAACTCTTTTAAAAAGAACACCTCTACAGGCTGAATTTTATAAAAGTTTTTCGGCTCCATCACAAAAAGTGCTCACGCAACATTTCGCTATCATCAACGTGACGACAGTGAGCTTCTCGACCAGCTTCCTCTTACTCAACGCCAGGCATATCGCTAAACGCCTGTGTAGGGGACAGCCCCACACATTTTACACAAGCTTTTTCTTGACATTCTTTTGTGCAAGGCTTCCGCCAAAGCGCGGAATTGGCTATTCCGAAGGAGGGCTCCACCCTTCAGGAAGACAATGACATCAAACCTATCCCATACTGAATATGCAAATCGGTTGATTTGGAATATAACGCACAAATATTATAAATAATTTTATTTTGCCAAATGTGTAGATCTGATCCCTTCTCCTCAGGCGCATTCTTAGCAGCAGATTGTTGCATGTTTTCTATGCCACAATATTGTCGAAAATAGTTTAATTGATTCTGTTGCAGCCATAAGAATAGCACCAAGAATTAACGGTGGTTCCACAAACAAGTATTTGAGCGGCCAGACAACAAAAAACATTGATGGTGAAACACTGAGCACTCTGAAAGGTAACTGTAGGTAACTTACAAATACACCGGGTTTTTTCACCCTAAAAAGGAGAATACCTAAGACAACAAACGAAACATAAAAAATGATACTTGTGACCGACATGAAAACTGGCAACAGATTTCCGAACGATTTAGAAACAGCAATAGAGCCTAATAAATCGGACCAAAACGGGATGCGGCCATTTGTAATGGAGAATACAACATACCAGGCAACAAAGCTTAGATCGAGCAGTCCCCAAAATTTGATTGCCTTATCAGACATGATAATATTTCATTTCCTAGCTGCTAACACGCTAATCAGCCGCGCGGCTTTTTCCGTCGGCTGAATTAGCTTGGTTAGGGTGAAATAGATTATTATTACTCACTTTAAACAGACAGCATTCACAAAACCATTGATTATAGGATGTGGAGAACCCGGCAACGATTTGGTCTGAGGCACAAACAAGGTAATCAGAAAAAAATTATTACTCGGTATTTCAATGATACGGATCTCATCATCTTGATCTACACCGGAAACAGCTATCTGAGGATGAGCCAGATGTTGCTTGAATTCAGGGTTAATGCTAAAATTACAATAATAGTTTTCTTTTGTTTCATTACAGCCGTACAGTTTGTGAGCAAGTGTGTTTTTTTTGAGATAGACATCCATGCTTTTCCCTGCAAGTGAGCATACCAATTTATTGACAAAAAGGCTTGAGGACTGAGAATCATATTCCTCATGCTGCGCTTCTTCAATTCCAAGTATATTCCTTGCAAGTTCAATAACAGCATGCTGAAAGCCCGCACAAGTTCCTAAGTGTGGAATATCGTTCAATCGTGCATAAGTGATGGCATACAATGCGCCGTCGAAGCTTTTAAAAGGACTACCAGGTGCGCTCCAAATTCCAGCATATTTTTTCAGTATCTGGTCTTTTTCTTTTTCAATGCTTTCAGTGTCTATCCACTCATACTCGAAATCATACTCATCATTCAAGTAATCAAGAGCTTTGTTCAAGGAAGTATGGGGATCGAAATTCTCATAATATTCCCCAATGACCGCAATTTTAGGTTTCATTCGTTCTCCATTCATTTACATTTATTCGCCATGGTAGATAGGCCCTAACGAGCCTGTAGAATAACCCCATTTTCAGGAATGCCTCTCCAGGCTGATTTTAAAGAAAGCTTTCAGACGGCTGCCACAATTCAACTAACGAAATTTATCACGCCATATCTGATCTTTATGGAACCTCACTTGCCGGAGCAGGCCCTCATTTTGCTGCCATAGATACGACCGCCGCAGGCTTCCCAATCAGATTTTACTTGATCAACACCAAGCATAGCGCGCCAGCTTCCCTATGTTGTGAACCATGGCAAAAAGTTTCCAATGCGTATCGACTTTGGCCCGCCCTCCCAGGGCAAACCGATTCAACACGAAGGCGCCCCTGATGTTGCAAAGACCTTTTCTATAGTGTCCATACGCTGCTGTACCGGGACTTGCCCTTGGGTGTTTCGAAGCGTTTAATCATCCGACTGAAGCCGTGTCCATCTAACGCATGGTGTTTGTAAAAACGGTCACATACCTATGCTTGACTTTTTTCCCGCGAATACACTTACTAATGAGGCCGAATCCCAGTCGACATAGTAATTGCTTCAGCGGGCATTATATTCAGGGCCTTATGGCGCACCAAATGTCGGGTGTAATATGACCCAATTAGTAAATCAACACTTACGGGTCTTGATATTGCCATTTTGGAAACCAAAATCTGATTAATGGCCAAAATGTGAAATGTGTAGGTGCGACCCCTTCTTTTTGTGGTTAGGCTCTATTTTGTACAAACATCAAATGCTTCTGTTTTAAAACTCAGAATGTCTACACACTCAGGGTTTGTGCATGTAATTATTTTTTGGAGTTCATCTTCAGAATAGTGCCTACGTAAATTTTTAATTATCATTAATGCTGTTTGGTAGTATCTACACTTATTATTTTCAGTTTCAAGATATGATTCTAATTTTTGTTGAGAAAGTAGAGCTACTTTTTCCGCTTGCTCTTTTTCAGAGTTAACTTGGACAAGTTGAGATTCATACTTTTGCATTGTTCGGTCCAACCTTCTTTGAATATCTTCTATAATTTCGTTATTATGCGTAATTCTCGAAATTTTAAGTTGCTCAGATTTGTATTTTTGAGAAAAATAGTTTTTTTGTATATTTTTGATAAATTTGATATCTGTCTGCCAAACACCATCAATATTCCAAAGAAGTATACAAATCAAAAAAATCAAACTACTTAAATCCCATAAAAAACTTGAAAATCCATTCTGATTGTTTTTTACTTTTTTAGCAGTTTCAGTTTTTACATTATCGTTCATGTTTTCTACATTCTCATCTTCCAACTTCTAAACTCCTTAATGTTACATTTTACGTAATACTAAGCCTAACAATTATTATCCGACATTTCTGTCCGATAATCCCCTCTCAGGGACAAATAAGGACAAAACTGTCTGATAATCCAGCTATGGCAAGATTATCGGACAAGGCTGTCCGATAATCCGACTAATTCCAGTTTTTTCGGACACTGCGCAACTACGTTTGCGTTTCTCTCCATCAACAATGTTCCATTAAAATCCACAATACGAATGCAATGCCCCATCCGGTACCTTACCTGGCTGGCACAACGAATTCAGTCATTCATCCAAACGCCATTAAATTCTTACTCTTTGAGCGTTACAAATGCAAGAGAGTAATGGGCTGTAAAAACCAGACTAACAAAATTGGATATATCATTGTAAATAGGGGGGGGGTATACAGATGGATATGGTGCCTTTTATCTGGTTTTCCCCGCTCATGTGGATTCGGGTGTATAGCGAAGCGTTTGCCGCACAGGAGTGCGGCGCTCCATTTTTACAGAGGGATTGAGATCAGCGGTGGAGTGTGGACCCTTTCACCAAACGACAATCGGCACCTACCCCACAAAAGGAGGATAAACCGTTTCTACAACCCGCTTTCGAGGTGGCTCACCTCGCCGCCGGAGGCTTGTTGTTTACCCGGCGACCATCAGCACCGCAAGGCCGCAGAGAACCACGCCGCAGCCCCGTGATATGGGGTTCTGGAATCGCTCGTAGCGGGTTCTGAAGGCCGGTCTGTCCAGGAGCATGGAGAAGAGCGTCCAGACCACGATGGCCTCGACGATCAGGGCTAGGCCGAAGAGGGCCCGGATGCCTGTGGGGGTTTCGGGGGCGAGGAGTTGGGAAAAGACGCTGAGGACAAACAGGGTGACCTTGGGGTTAAGCAGGTTGCAGAAGAGGCCGTCTCGAAAGGCCTGGCCAAAGGGGGCCGAGGATCTCTGATTGGCATCGAAGGTGAGGCCGGAGTTGCCGGTGAGGCAGCGGATCCCCACGTAGAGAATGTACGCGGCCCCGGCGTACCGGATGGTGTTGAAGAGAACGGGACTGGTACGGATGAGCACGGCAAGGCCCGCAACGGACAGTGTCACATGGAAGGTGAAGCCGAGGCAGATGCCCAGGATACAGGCCATACCGGCCCGGAGCGAGGTGGTGGTGTGGCGGAAGATCAGCATCATGTCGGGTCCGGGGGAGAGCTGGGCGGCCAGGGCCACCCCCAGGACGACCACAAGGGATTCGAACATTATCGGGTACTCCGTGTTGTCATGGTTGGGTAACAATCTGAAAGAGAAACGATAACCCAATGGAGACATGATGTAAAACACATACCCGGAATACAGGAGATTCCAAGACGGAATACCTTTTAGTGGGAATAGTCGGAATCCTGCAGCTGCTCCACAAGCTTCCGGCGCAGCCAGGCGTGGGCTGCATCCCGCCTGTAGCGCTCATGCCAGAGAAGGCCGTAGCGAAACGGGGGGACCTCAAAGGGCAGCGGGAACACGTCGGCGTCGTACCGCCGGGCAAGGTGACGGGCGATATGGGCGGGGATGGTCAGGATAAAATCACTCTGGGCCACCACCTCCATGGCCGAGGCAAACAGGGAGGTCTCAAGGGCCACGGTGCGCTGCCTGCCCAGGGCGGAAAGGGCCCGGTCAATGGGTCCGGCCTTGTCGCTGCCGCCGGTCACCACCACATGGGGTGCCTTCAGGTAGCCCTCCATATCGCAGTTCCGGGCCAGGGGGTGCCCCTTGGCCCCCACACAGGCAAAGGAGTCCGTGCCGACCCAGCGGCACACCACCCCCGGCGGAAGGGGCCCCTCCCCTTCTATGGCACTTGCCACCTGGATGCGGTTCTCCACCAGCTCTTCCACCACGGTGTCGGAGCGTTCTGTGACCAGGGAGACCCGGATGCCCGGGGCCTCCGCATGGATAGAGCAGAGAAGATCGGGGAGCACGAACTGGGCCACGTAATCGCTGACGGCAAGGGTAAACCAGCGCCTGCACCCGGCCGGGTCAAAGGGCGCCTCCGAGGCCATGGCGGCCAGCTCGCCCAGGATCACCTCCAGCCTCGGGCGGATGGCTTGGGCCCGTTCCGTCAGTTCAAGGCGGTTTCCCACCCGCACGAGCAGATCATCTGAAAACGCTTCACGAAGTTTTCCCAAGATCTTGCTCATGGCCGACTGGCTCACCCGCATCCGCGCAGCGGCCTTGGTGACATGCCCCTCTTCCAAAAGCAGCCCCAGGGCCTTTAAATGAGACGGCGACAACGAGTCCACAGACATAACCCAACTCCTTTATCCATTCATAACAGGCGGTGATTCAATAAGCGGCGGTGCAAAAATATAACTCACAAAAGCCATGCCTTCTATGGTTAACGTGGGTGGAAAAAGCTTGCCTCCCGCGGCGAGGTGAGCCACCTCGAAAGCAGGTTGCGAATGCACTTTCCCCTTCGTTCCTCAGGGAAAATCACATTCGCCTAGGGTTCAGATTAAACTGAATCTGTTTTTTAAAACTGTTTATTAAACCCGTCGTTATAAGATCAGGCAAACGTTTGGCCCCCGGCAGGACAGCCGGAGGCGACGTTGGTCTGAGCCTCAGGGCTCATCGCCCCCATCCTTATCACACTCCCTGAAAATCCGGCAGGTACACTGGCTGCGGCACGCCTCATCCCGCTTGGCCACAAAAGCGGCGATGGCCTCGCGCTTGTGGTCGAAGATGTGGTCCTCTCCGATGCGGTCAATGAACCCCACATGGGCTATGAATTGAAACACCGTGGTTTTCAGGTTGCAGAAGTAGAGCCCGCCACCACGCGCCTTGAGGGTATCCGAAAGGTCCACCAGCATCTCGGCCCCGGCAAGGTCGATGTAATTGATCCCCTCGCTGACGATGAGCATGTTGGTCAGCCCCTCTTTTTCCACCATCTCTTCAATGCGGTTCTGGATGCTGCTCACCGATCCGAAGTAGATGGACCGGTCGATGCGGATGATCTTCATGTGGGGACATTCATGCAGGGGCCGTTTGGCGATATCGGTAAGCTGCCGGGTCCGGGTGGCGGGATCCGGGGCCATCACCACAATGTCCGGGGTGGAGGAACGCGAAAGAAAAAGGATCAGGGAGAGAAACACCCCGATATAGATGGCAAACTCCAGCTCCAGAAACAGGGTGGAGAGAAAGGTCACCAGAAGAATCGCTGATTCCGAAGGGCTGACGCGAAGGATAAATCGAATATGCCTGAAATCGATGAGGTTCCACGCCACAATGAGAATCACCCCGCCCATGGAGGCCAGGGGAAGCCAGGCCGTGAGCGGAGCGATGAGAAGGACCAGGGCCATGAGGGCAACGGCTGCAAAGATTGCGGACAGGGGCGTCTTGGCCCCGGCGGCGTAGTTGATGCCGGACCGGGTAAAGGAGCCCGACCCCGCGTAGCTGGAAAAAAAGCTTCCCACCAGGTTGGAGAGCCCCTGGCCGATGAACTCTTGGTTGCCGTCGATGCGCTGCCGGGACTTTGCCGCAACGGACCGTGAGATGGAAACAGCCTCAATGAGCCCCAGAAGGGCAATGGCAAAGGCATCCGGTGCCAGGGTCCGAACAGCGGGTATGGTAAGTTCCGGAAACGAGAGAGGGGGAAGCTGTGACGGAATCTCCCCAAGAAGGGCCACCCCGTGATCGGGCCCGCCCATGACCGCGCAGGCGATGCTCCCCGCCACCATCCCCACCAGAAGGTTCGGTGCCCTCGGAACAAACCTGCGGCACACCACGGCAGCCCCGATGGTAACAGCGGCGATGGCCGCCACAAACCCATTGGCCGTGGACAGGTGCTCGGCCATGGCAACCCAGGTATCCAGAAACGACTCCCCACGGGGCAGGGTCAGCCCCAGGACGTGCTTTAACTGGCTGGTTACGATGAGGATGGCGGCCCCGGCGGTAAAGCCCGTCACCACTGTGTGGGAGACAAAATTCACGAGGGTGCCAAGCCGCGCCAGGCCAAAGGCGAGCTGGAAAAAACCCGCAAGGAAGGTCAGGGTCAGGGCAAGCTGGATATACAACCCGCTCCCGGGTTCGGCGTACTGACTCACCGCAGAAAAGACCACTATGGATATGGCTGTGGTGGGCCCCGAAATAAGATGATGGGACGAGCCGAACAGGGCCGCCACAACAGGGGTGACCATAGCCGTGTAGAGCCCGTACTCCGGCGGCAGGCCCGCGATGGCCGCAAAGGCGACGGCCTGGGGGAGCACGATGACAGCCCCGGTGAACCCTGCCAGAAGGTCTGCCTTCAGCGAAGCCCGGCCCACAAGGGAAAACCATGTCAAAAAGGGAAAAAATCTTGCGATCACGTCTCTCTCCGATACGCTCAGGTGAGCAGTCATCAACACTCATTTTCGAGGGGTTCACGGCCACATGAATCACATGGGGTTGAGGCATACAAGGCCTTTGCCCGTGCGGGATTGAAGGGGCAATTCCCCTTCGGTGATGTGCCGGGATGTGGAATTGGGGTGCTGGTTGGGAAGCATCGGCTTCCGGTGGTGTTACAGATGGTATCTGGTAATTGTAATCAATCCCACGGGACACTGCAAGTAACACGGCAGGGTTGTCGAGGCAAGGCATCAATGGGCGCCCTGCCCCGGGCCCTTTTCCCCCAAGCCCCCCGCCCCCGTCTTGACACCGGTCACCCATGCCTGTATTTTATTCATATGGTTTGCTTTTCATCGTGTCCAGCGTCCTTCGGTTTTTACCCCATACCCACCCGGCCGTCCCCAGTGCAAGGTCAACAGGACGTGGTGACACCTCAATCGTTTCGTTTCCTAATCCCAGTCAAAAAATCACACCATTCACACCCACGGCCCCCTTGTCTCAACCCGGCCACCGACCCGCTCCACACGATGCACATCAAGCAAACCGTGAACGTCCCGAAATGAAGCACACACCCACCGTAAAACCAAGATCAAGCATGGAGGATGTCGCGCGTGGAAAAGTATGTCTACAGTTTCAACGGCGAGAAGACAGAAGGCAATGCGTCCTTGATGAACCTTCTGGGCGGTAAGGGAGCCAACCTCGCAGAAATGGCCCGCCTGGGCATTCCTGTGCCCCCGGGGTTCACCATCACCACAGAATGCTGCAACGCCTTTCTTCAATCGGGCGGAAGCTACCCCAAAGGATACGAAGACCAGTTGGAAGAGGCCCTGTCGCGCCTTGAGGCGAACATGGAGCTGGCCTTCGGGGATCCTGAAAATCCGCTGCTTGTCTCCTGCCGGTCGGGGGGTCGGCAATCCATGCCCGGCATGATGGAGACAGTCCTTAACGTGGGGCTCACCTCGGAGACCATCCCCGGTCTCATCAAGAAAACCGGCAACCCCCGGTTTGTCTACGACTCCTACCGTCGCCTCATCATGATGTATGCCGATGTGGTCATGGAAAAAGCCGAAGGCATCGAAGCGGTCAACGGCAACGGCATCCGCAACCAGCTTGAAAAGATCCTGGCCGCCTTCAAGGAGACCCGCAATCTTCAAAACGACGCCGATCTCACCGAAGACGACCTGAAAACCCTTTGCGGGCTGTTCACCGAGCGGGTGGCAACGGTGCTGGGAGAAGAGTTCCCCGACTCCCCCGTAGCCCAGCTCGAAGGGGCCATCGGGGCTGTGTTCAAAAGCTGGAACGGAAAACGGGCCCGCTCCTACCGCCGTATCGAGCAGATCCCCGACAAATGGGGCACCGGGGTCACGGTGCAGGCCATGGTCTTCGGAAACATGGGAAACACCTCGGCAACCGGCGTGGCCTTTACCCGAAACCCCGCCACAGGGGAAAACACCTTTTTCGGCGAGTGGCTGGCCAACGCCCAGGGCGAAGACGTGGTGGCCGGTTTGCGCACCCCCGCCCCCATCAACGACGCCACCAAACGGGAGACAAACAAAGGGGTCAAATCCCTGGAAGCGACCATGCCCTCAGCCTATCAGGAGCTTGAGTCCATCCGTACCACCCTGGAGCGCCACTACAGGGAAATGCTCGACATCGAATTCACCATCGAAAACGAACGGCTCTACATGCTCCAGTGCCGCGTGGGCAAACGCACGGGGACCGCCTCCCTGGTCATGGCCATGGAGATGCTGGAAGAGGGGCTCATTGATGAGATCACGGCCATCAAACGGGTGAAACCCCACCAATTGAACGAACTCCTCCATCCCATCGTGGACCCCGATGAAGAGAGCCGGGCCCAGTGCCTCACCGAAGGGCTCCCCGCCGGGCCCGGCGGGGCCTTCGGCCACCTTGCCTTCACCTCGGACGATGCCGTCAAGCTCGCCAAGACCCACCCCAATGTCATCCTGGTACGGGAAGAGACCAACCCGGAGGACATCGAAGGGATGCGCGCGGCATCGGGCATCCTCACGGCACGGGGGGGCATGACCAGCCATGCGGCCCTGGTGGCCCGGGGCTGGGGAAAATGCTGTATCGTCGGGGCCGGTGACATCGCCATCCACCCCTCCATGAAAAAAATGCAGATCGGAGACAAGACCTTCAACCAAGGGGACATCCTGACCTTAAACGGCACCCGGGGCCGGGTCTACGAAGGGAAGCTCAAGATGGTGGACGCCACCGAAGACTCACGGTTCCAGAGCTTTATGAAGATGGCGGATGCCTACCGCACCATGGGGGTCCGGGCCAACGCCGATACCCGGGAAGATGCCCTGGTGGCTAAAAATTACGGCGCCGAGGGCATCGGCCTGTTCCGCACCGAGCACATGTTTTACAGCGCCGGAGCGGATGACCGCCTCTTTATCCTGAGAAAAATTATCCTGAGCGACACCGAGGGCGAACGAAAGGCCGCCGTACGGGAGCTTGAGCCCTTTGTCAAAGAGGAGATCAAAGAGACCCTCAAGGCCATGGACGGCATGCCCGTCACCATCCGCGCCCTGGATCCCCCCTTGCACGAATTCGTTCCCCACTCCCGGGCCAAACAGGTGGAGCTGGCCGAGGCCCTTGGCGTGGACTTAAATGAAATCAAAAGACGCTGCGAGACCCTCCAGGAGAGCAATCCCATGATGGGGCACCGGGGCGTACGCCTGGGAATCAGCTTTCCCGATCTCACCGAGATGCAGGTAAAGGCCGTCTTTGAAGCCACCGCAGAGCTTGCCAAAAACGGGCATCATCCCCAGCCGGAAATCATGATCCCCGTCACCTGCGACGTGGAAGAGCTTGTGTTCGTAAGAAAAATCGTCAACCGGGTCTGCGAGGAGGTTGCAAGACAATACGGCCTTGCCGCCATTGTCCACAAGTTCGGGACCATGATCGAAATCCCCCGATCGGCCCTCAGGGCACACCAGATGGCCGAACTCTCGGAGTTTTTCTCCTTCGGCACCAACGACCTCACCCAGCTCACCTACGGCTTCAGCCGGGATGACGCAGGGGAGTTCCTGCCCACCTATCTTGAGAAAAAAATCCTCTCTGCGGACCCCTTTCAGACCCTGGACCCCTTAGGCGTCGGGGAGCTCATCAAAATTGCCGTGGAACGGGGCCGCGAAACCCGCCCCGATCTCAAAATCGGAATCTGCGGGGAACACGGCGGCGACCCGGCCTCGGTGCGGTTCTGCTTCAAGGCAGGCCTCGACTACGTAAGCTGCTCCCCCTATCGCATCCCCATCGCCCGGCTGGCCGCCGCCCACGCTGCCATCGAGGCCTCGGAAACGAAAAAATAACTCCGCCGAAGACGATGCCTCCGGCGGCAAGGTGTGCCACCTTGAAAGCAGGTTGCGGATGTGATTTGCCCCTCGTTCCTCGGGGCAAGCCACATCCACCTTTTAAAAAAGATGTTTAAACCTGTTCGTTCATCTTCTGGGTTATCAGAGCTTTGAGGTAAACCACTGCATCGGCAACTCTGATGCCTTAATATGGGTGCACCCGGCTCGTAAAATATCCGGGCTGAAACCACCACGGGCAGCCCTCTTTCCCAGGCTGCCCGTCCCTCCTCCTCACGACTCCTTAGTCCCCGTATTACCTACCCCCTATACCCCTATACCCCTATGACCTATTTACCTATGACCTGTATTACCTGCCCCTTCTACTTCCTGCTCTTATCCGTCAATCGCGCTTCCTTGATAAGGTTGATGCCGAAGAGCAGGAGTTTTTCCATCATGTACCCGCAGAGTTCTTCGTCTTTGGTCTCCAGGGCGGACACGAGGCTCCTCTGGTACTCGATGATCCCGTCGGGGTCGTCCCCGAGGTTGTAATAATAGGTCAGGTAGTTGATGAACACAGGCTTCAGCGTGTTGAAGATCAGCTGAACCGCCAGGCTGTCGGCTTTTTGAAAGAGGAACTCGTGGAAGGCATAGTCGCACTCGGCAAGGGCCCGTGCGTCGGTTCGGGCTGCCTGCTTTTCGTCCAGGATGCCGTGGAGATACCCAAGGTCCTCGGGGGTCAGGTTGTGCACGGCCCGTTTCACCGCAAATCGCTCGCTGATGAGACGAAAGTCCATAAAAGAGGTGAGGACATCATCGTTTAGGTCCAGGCTGTTTTCGATGTAATAAATCAGGAGCGAGAGGGCCGCCTCATTGCGATAATCCGTTACATAGGTCCCGCTCTGGGGCACCCGCTTGACCAGCTTCATGTGACCGAGTCGGCTCAGGGCGTCCCGAACGGTATTCCGGCTCGCATCAAACCGCTCGGCCAGCTCCCTTTCCGAGGGCAGCCGGCTCCCAGTCTCGTAACGACCGTTGAAGATATCCCGCCGAAGGCTCTCAAAGACTGTGTCTGCAATGCATGTGGGCATGGGTCCATCCCGGCAGCCGCTGCAGGCGGCCACAAAAGCTTAAATAGTGGAAGGTACCGTCAAAACCAGGACGCCGGGCACATGATCACCGGGGCTGTATCGGTAAACAACACCCCGATGCCCCACGCCATACCCGCCCTGTGGTACCGGGGTACAGGAGCTTTTACCGCATGGTAAAAATGTACGTCACAAGTAATACAGGGCTAAAAATTGGTCAACCAATTTTATTTTTTATGTTGCACACAAACAAATGTTCGATGAGTTCAAGGCTGTAAATACACGATATTTGACAATAGGCCCCAAAAGAAACTTTTGTACACGACTAAAAATCCCTTGATACCCCCCGGAATTGGTGCTACCAAAACAATGTTTCTTAATACTCGGAGTCGAATCCACATATTTGCTTATTTCAGTTGTTCAGGAGGTGAACCCATGGTCCTTTTAAACCCGAAAAAATACAAAGACAGAAATTACCCGGACGAGCGTTCCAAAGAGATCATGCTCAAGACCATCGACTGGTTCGAGAACAAGGGTCTTGCGGCTATCAAGAGAGACTATCAGGAACGAACCTTCACCAGTGACTTTGCCGATTTTATTCGTGACGAGCACATCTTTGAGACCCTCTTCCTGCCCAAGGGCTACGGGGACGACCCCAATCAGCACTACAGCACCTACAAGATGTTCGAATTCTCCGAAATCTGCGGGTTCTACAGCTCTGCATACTGGTACATGTACCACGTCTCCACCCTGGGCCTGGACCCCGTTCTCCTGGGCGACAACGAAGAAGCCAAGCACAAGGCGGCCGCCAAGCTCAAAGAGAATCCCCTGTGCGCCTTCGGCCTCTCCGAGCGGGAGCACGGTGCGGACATCTACTCCAGCGACATGAAACTCTACCCCCAGGGCGACGGTACCTACCTGGCCCAGGGCAGCAAGTACTACATCGGCAACGGCAACGAAGCCGGAACCGTAACCGTCTTCGGTAAGCTTGCCGACACCGGTGACTACGTCTTCTTCATGGTGGACTCCAAGCACGAAAAATACGAGTGCGTGCAGAACGTCATTGCCTGTGACCAGATGTACGTCTCTGAGTTCAAGCTCCATGACTACCCCATCACCGACGCCGAGATCCTCTCCCGCGGCCAGAAGGCCTGGGACGACATGCTCAACACCATCAACATCTGCAAGTTCAACATCGGCTCTGCTGCCATCGGCCTCTCCACGCACTCCCTCTACGAAGGCCTGAACCATGCGGCCCACCGTGAGATCTTCGGCAAAAAAGTCACCGAATTCCCCCACATCAAGCAGCTCTTCTTCGACTCCTACATCCGTATCACGGCCATGAAGCTCTTCGGCCTGCGTGCCACGGATTACATGCGCGCCGCCGGTCCCGAGGATCGCCGCTACCTCCTGTACAACCCCCTCATGAAGATGAAGGTGGCCATCCAGGGCGAGATCGTTCACGAGTTGATCTGGGACGTTCTGGCAGCCAAGGGTTTTGAAAAGGATCAGCACTTCGAGCACGCAGCCGTCCAGATCAAAGGGATGCCCAAGCTGGAAGGCACCAAGCACGTCAACATGGCCCTCATGGCCAAGCTGATCCCCAACTTCATGTTCAACCCGAAAGAGTACGAAGAAGTCGGCCTGAGAAACGGCGCAGAAAACGACGACTTCCTCTTCAACCAGGGTCCCACCAAAGGCTACGGCAAGATCCAGTTCCACGATTACATGCCTGTCTTTGAAAGCGTTGACCTGCCCAACGTCAAGGTCTTCATCAAGCAGGTGGAACTCTTCAAGCAGCTCCTCATGGAGTCCGCCAACGACCTCATGGGCCAGATGGCAAACTTCGACTTCCTCTACGCCATGGGCGAGATCTTCTGCGTGGTTCCCTACGCACAGCTCATCGTGGAAAGCGCCAAGCGCGAAGGCCTCGAAGACGACATCCTCGACTCCATCTTTGACGTCTTTGTCCGAGACATGAGCCGCTACGCCCTCGACCTTGCCATGAAGCCCTCCAGCACCGAAAAGCAGCAGGAACTCTGCAAGCAGATGGTCATGAAGCCCGTGGTCAACGAAGAGAGATACAACCGCGTGATCAACGACCACCTGTATGCCCTGGTGGACGCTTACAAGATGAACCCCTAAGACCAGCCCGTCCTGCCCCTTCCCCTTTATTCGGGGAAGGAGCAGACTCCATTGAATAGAAAAAGGCAGGACCGATTCGGTCCTGCCTTTTTTCGTTCTTCCCTCCCGCCGTTGCCCCCCCACCTTGACAAGACAAAACAAACCATGATTAATAGGAAAACTTTTCCAACAAACAAATGCACGGCAACACGCCGCATGGGGCAGACGCCCCCGGCAGGGGCGTTTATAAACCATTGACGGAGCATCCCGGGGCCCGGACCACAGGCGTTTTCACGGCCACGTCCCCCAGGGTGTTTACCAACCCAAAGGAATGGACGTGGGGGACGGGCGTTACTACACATTTGATCAGTTTTACTCTGTTCTTTTCCTTACGTGCCTGCTCACCGCCATCAGCATCCTAGGCGTCATCAGCTGCTACCAGGGATTCAAACAGAAAGGGCGGCTTATCCTGGCTGCCCACGCCACCCTGGGAGCGGCGGTGTTCATGCGGTTTGCAGCCGAAGTGGTGGTCTCCCCGACCCTTGCCCTCGGCGCCAGGCAGGCTGAGCTGGCCTGCACCCTGATAACGGAATGTATCGTTCTCCATGTGATGGGGCAACGCTCGGCCCTGGCCCCTTTTCTCTCCGCCAGGGCGCTTCTGATCCCCTGCGCCGCGGTAGGAATCCTTTTCCAGGCCCACGGGCCATGGCTTATCCAAAACCACAGCCATTACGTCATGGCCTTTGGAACCGGTTACCTTGCCGTCACCGGCGGTATCCTTCTGCTTTCCGTTGCAGCCGGCCTCTCCTCGACGTCGCGCCTCCGTGCCCTGCTTCTCTTTGCCCTTCCCCTGGGAGTGCACCTGGCAGGGGCCTTTTTCGGGGGCACCCCGGGGGAGACAAGCCTGCTCCTCCTCTACCCCTTTCTCCTTTGCGGGCTCCATCTCTTTTCAACGGAGTTCAGGGCCTATCACATCGGGGACCAGGCCTTTGCCAACATCACCAACCTCATCGACGACGCGGTGATTCTCTGCGACGAGCAGCGGGAGATTGTCTACCGCAACCCCCTCGCCCAAAAGGCAAAATTCCTTAAAAAAGGGATCACCACCGTACCGGACGAGGGCCCCGGAGCCCTGGTCGCCCAGGGAATGCGTCCGGCCACCCCGTACACAATCCCGGTCTTTTCCTCCCCGGACGAAAAAAGCCACATTTCCTGCCGTACCCAGCCCGTGGGTCCCCAGGAAAATAGCCGCTTTTTTATCTTCACCGACATCTCCCGACACATCGAGATGCTTGACCTGCAGGAGACGCAGAGAGCCCAGCTGGAGGAGGCCAACCAGAGGCTGCGCCAGTACTCCCACATCGTCTTTGACCTGGAAAAAGAGAAAGAGGTGTCCGCCCTGTTGAGCGATGTCACCCACACCCAGGACACATTCATCCACCAGTTCCGCGCCCGGGTCCGGGCCTTGTCCCAAACCCGGAATGCGGCAGGGTTCAACGAGCGCCTGGACGCCCTCATCGGGGACGCCCAGGCCAACCTCTCCCGCATCCGTTCCCTTGTCGCCCGTTACAGGAGATACCATGGTACCTGATATTCACGTCATCATCGCCGACGACCAGCTGCTCTTAAGAAACTCCCTTGAGCAGATCATCAACAGCGATCCCCACATCACCGTCACAGACAGCGTGGGCTCCGGTGAAGAGCTCATCGAAGCGTGCAACCGCAAGGCCCCGGACCTCATCCTCATGGACGTGGAGATGCCCCGCATCGACGGCCTGGCCGCCCTGAACATCCTCAAAAAAAGCCACCCGGACATCAAGGTGCTGATGCTCACCACCTTTGAGAACCCCGAGTACATCACCGATGCCTTCCTGGGCGGGGCCGACGGCTACATCACCAAGGATATCGGCTATGAAAAGCTGATCTTAACCATCCGGTGCGTGGCCATGGGCATGACCGTGATCCACCCCGGTGCCCGAAAAATCCTTTTGGAACGGTTCAAGCCCCTGGGCCCAGGGAAAGCCACCTACACAGATCTTTTGAGTATGGAGGAGATCAACATCGTGCGGCTCATCGTCATGGGGGAGAGCAACAAGACCATCGCCGAGACCCTCCACTACGCCGAGGGCACCGTCAAAAACAAGGTAAGCCGCCTGTATGAAAAGCTGGGCATCACCAACCGGCTGGAGCTGGCCGTCTATGCCGTTGAAAACGGCATTGAATAGGATACCGCGCCGTGTCTCCGACCCTTCAATTAGAGATCTCAGCCATCTGCATCATCCACATCATCGCCATCGTGCTCTCGGTGGTCTGCCTGGCGGTCTTCACCATGAAGAGCCGCAGGGACGACCCCTCGGCCAACGCCTTTCTGATACTCCAGGGGGCCATGACCCTGTGGATGGTCTTCAAGATCCTGAAAACCGTCTCCCCGGATGTGACCCTGAGGTGGGTCTTCATCCTCGGCTACTACGCCTGCACCTGTGTGGTGGAGGCGGCCTTCATTGAGTTCGGGCACGCCTATGCCCGGGGCACCCGCCTGCCCCGGAAGATCCGCCCCCTGGTCTACGGGCTGCCCGTGCTCCAGTTTTCCTGGATCCTCACCAACCCGCTGCACTTTCTCTTCTACGGCCATTACGACTTTTACGGAGACAGCTTCGGCCCCCTGTTCTACGCACACATGCTCATCGAGTACACCTACTTCGGCGTGGGCCTTTTCTACTGCAGGCTTCGGTTCAAAAAGGAATTTTCCACCAGAAACCGGGCGGTGACCTGGATTGTGAGTACCGCCATCCTGGTGCCCCTTTTCCTCAACCTCCTTTATATCACCAAGGTGCTCCACACCCTCACCTTCATGGCCCGCATCCCGGTGATCTTCGACATCACCCCCATTGTCTTCACCTGGTCGACCCTGCTCTTTATGTACGCCACCTTCAACCACGACCTCTTCTCCCTGACGCCCCTGATGCGCCACGAGATCACCCACCACCTCAACCTGCCCATCGCCCTTTTCAACCGGCGGTTCCGCCTCGGCTACACCAACGGGGCATTTCAGTCCCTGTTTGCCTCGGGTCACGCCATGGACGATTTTCTGGCCACGCTGCCGGACCAGCTCGAAAAATCCGGAGAGTCCGGGTTTGAAGCACGCATCGGAGACGCCTCCTTTGTTGTCTCCTGCAGGAAAATCCGCACCGTCACCGGAGGCCAACTCCTGGTCACCTTAAGGAATGTCACCCAGTACAAGGCCATCCAGGCGGACATCATGGCCGGCCAGGAAAAGATCGAGGAAAAGAACAAGCGCGTCAACGAGACCATCCGCCAGCTAAAAGAGCTCTCCAAAGGCAGCGCCCGAAAGTTTGTGGCCCGGGAACTCCACGACATCATCGGTCACTCCCTGGTGGCGGCCATCAAGCTGTTGGAGGTGGCCCGCATCTACGGCCCCCACGACACGACCCGGGGGCTCCCGTCCCTGACCCATGCCGTCACCGCCCTGGACACCGGCCTCTCCGGCATCAAGGCCGTCCCGGAGTCCCAGGAGGAGTCAGGCCGGGTCACCGGGGAAGAGCTGAAAAAAGAGATCGACGAGCTCATCGAGCAGGCCCGCCACACCGGCCTGGATGCCAGCCTGAACCTCCAGGGGATGATCTATCTCCTGGAACCCGCCCTCTACACCACCCTTCACCGCACCTGCACCGAAATCATCACGAACTGCCTCAAGCACGCCGACGCCACGCGCCTCTTTCTCTCCGTCAAGATCCGTGAAACCCACGCCCACCTCATGGCCGTGGACAACGGAAAAGGGGCCCATCCCCTCATTCCGGGCAGCGGCCTGCTGGGCATGGAGGAACGCGCCCGCGCCCTGGGAGGCGAGGCCCACTTCAGCTCCGAAGACGGTTTCATGACCCGCATCACCATTCCACGTCAAGGTGACCTCTCAGTTTCTTAAGACCTGCCCTAAAATCAAACATACAACGTCACTGTGCAGCTCTTAAAAAGCGGCCTCCTATGGTTAAAGCCGGTGGAAAAAGCAGGCCTCCGGCGGCGAGGTGAGCCACCTCGAAAGCAGGTTGCGAATGCGCTTTCCCCTTCGTTCCTCAGGGAAAATCACATTCGCCTTTAAGATGACATTGACTCAAGGACAATTCGGCCTTAGTCATCGTTTCGGCCAGTACCATAAAAACCGCGAATTACCCTTGGTCACCATACTGCAGACGGAACATGTAATTCCGGACATGGGTCCCCGGTCACTTGACGATACGAAAGGTGGCAGGTGCCGGACAGCAAAACGGTACAACCGGCCCCTTTTCCCGGGCAGCCGGGGAAGACGAAGAGGTGCGAAGGACATCACACTCTGTACCGTCTTTCCCGCGAAGGCGGGAACCCATGTTGGTTATAGGATACTGCCGGGCTTCATGATGCGGGTGGTGCGATAAACGTGAAGGTGGCCTTAACGATGATCAAGGCCGACAATTCTTAAGGCCTGTTTGTTAAACTTTCCTGTCGCGCCGTAGCCCTTGGACGAAGGAGGGTTAAATGTTTAGCCCCTACCTTGCCGCCGGAGGCATAAGCTGAATAGTTCTCCCCCTTTTATGACCGGCGTCACCGCCCGATGACCTGAGTCACTCCATTCCCGTCCAAAACAGTGACGTGCGGACACACCAAAAGTGACTCGCAACACATTGACTTAATTCAATAAATCTCCTATCTTTTTCCCGCCACGCGGCGAATCCGCCAACGTTACCATTACATGCAGGAGACCCCATGAAACACGCACTACTGACCTTTGTCATGATTCTTTTTCTTTCAGCCCCGGTGCATGCCGTGGAAAATCCCTGGACACGAAAGCTGCCCTTCAAAGAAGCCGTGGTCACCTATGAAATCTCGGGGACCATGCAGGGAAAAGAGACGGTCTATGTCAAAGACCATGGCCGCACCACTGCCGCCTACCACACCGAATCCGGGTCGAGTTTCGGGGTGCCCATGAACTCCCGGGAACTCACCCTCACCACCCCGGAGTGGGTCTACACCGTGGACTTGGGAGACAACACAGGCACCCGGCAGATCAACCCCAAGAAGGTGATCGAAGAGGAGTTTGGCCGCCTCTCCCGCAAGGAGCAGAAAAAACTCGTTAAAAACAGCGATAAAATGGGCATCACCATGGTGGGGGATATGAGCGGATCCGTGGAAAAAAAAGCGGTGAAGCTGAAAGGGTATGCCTGCGACAAGGTCACGGCCCTGGGCATCGAAACCTTCACCCTTGCCGGAACCGACTTTCCCATGAAGGTGTCGGGCAGCATCATGGGCATGCAGATCCATGAAGAGGTGACCCGCATCGAGAAGAAAAGGGTCCCCACGGAAAAATTCGCCCTGCCCCGGGGAGCCGACATCCGCCACGAACCCGCGGCCGATGCCGTAATCCGAAACCAGATCCACATGATGTTCCAGTCTCTTCTTGCCGGAGAGCGCCCGGTGAGCCGCCAGGAGCAATCCATGGATGACATGGGCGAGGCCATGGAAACCTTTCGACAGATGCAGGAAAACGGCGGCCTTGAAGCCCTCCAGAACCAGATGCAGGGCCTCTTCGGACCGTCCGGCCAAGGCGAGTAACCATTCCATTTTGACCATGTCCCACACAGCCACCGGCTGATTACGACCTATTTTTTATTAAGGAGCAACACATGCAGAGCCACGAAATCGACTACACCATTATCGGCGACGACATCCAGATCATTGAGGTGGAGCTGGACCCCGGCGAGACGGTCATCGCCGAAGCCGGTGCCATGAACTACATGGAAGAAGAGATCCGGTTCGAAGCCAAAATGGGCGACGGCACCGAACCCAAGGGAGGTGGGATCATGGGCCTGCTCAAGGGTGTGGGAAAACGGGTGCTCACCGGCGAGTCCATCTTCATGACCCACTTTACCAATGCCGGGGCAGGGAAAAAACACATCGCCTTTGCAGCGCCCTACCCGGGAAAAATCATACCCGTGGACTTAAGCGGCATGGAAGGCGGCACGCTTTACTGCCAGAAGGACGCCTTTTTATGCGCGGCCCTTGGCACCAGCATCGGCATCTCCTTCAGCCAGAAGCTGGGCCGGGGCTTTTTCGGGGGCGAAGGGTTTGTCCTCCAGAAACTCACCGGCGACGGCATGGCCTTTGTGCACGCCGGGGGGACCATCGTCAAAAAAGAGCTCCACGGAGAAAAGCTCCTCGTGGACACCGGCTGCCTCGTGGGGTTCACCCAGGGCATCGACTACGACATCCAGCAGGCTGGGAACCTGAAATCCATGTTCTTCGGCGGCGAGGGGCTCTTTCTGGCCACCCTGCAAGGACACGGCACCGTCTACCTCCAGAGCATGCCCTTCTCCCGCATGGCGGACCGCATCATCGATCACGCCCCGTCCGTTGGAGGCGATGAGAGAGAGGAAGGGTCGCTGCTGGGCAATATCGCGACACTCTTTGAAAAATAGCAAAAAGACAGGGAAACGCCCTCCAGGCCGCCCCTTGGCATAAATGCACATCCCGTGCATGACCAATCAATGCCCTCAGGAGACCTCAATGTATCGTTTAAAACACATATCCTTCCACAGATTCCTGTCACTTTTCATCATCGCATGTCTGATGGTCGGATGCGGCGGCGGGGGCGGTTCACATGAAGAGCCACCGGCGGCAAGCGCCCCGGTGGCCTTGCAGGACCCCGATGGGGTTTTGGCCTCCATTGGCCTCACCACCAATGAAGACGTAAAAAACAAAATTTCCAAATCGGGCGTTGTTGCCCTGACGGTCGAGATACGCAACGAGAATCCTGCGTTGCCGACTGAAAAAATCATAACGGTTCTTAAACAAAACAATAAGAACATCGAATACAAAAAACTCGAAAAACAGGGTGTCTCCAAAGCTGTGATCTCCAGGCTGAAACAGCTTCCCTATTCTCCGGTTGCCACCAAACAATGTGTCCAGCTCCCGGACCCTGAGATTTTTCCGATCCAGGCTTCCTCAGACGCTCTGGCTCAGCTCAATGAAGCAAAATTAAAGACATTTAACAGGAAGCTGCGCCTGCGCGGCCAGGCGCCCCTGGCCATGGGCGATTTCCTTGCCCTGCAAGCCGCCTTCAGCAAAACAGAGATCGTCAATAACTTTGGCAACCTGGATCAGCAAGCCCAGAACATCCCGGTTCGTCGTACGCCCCTGACAAAGGCCCTGAGAAGCACCCCGTCCACTGGCTACACCCTGGTCAATGCCGTGGACGAACTCAAGGCGACCGGCGGCATCGGCACGGAGCCGTCACCCAACGATGCCTGCGCCATGGCCGCACTGCCCGGCCTGCCCATGGCCATTGCCCAACCCGGCGAGCCCGTTGACACCGTTATCGTCCACGCAGACGGCAACGATGCGGTGGTCTCCATTCCTGAGACCGGCATCGCCGTCATCGTGGCCAGCAGGGAAGCCACCATTGAAAACAGTGAGGGGGAAACGCTCTGCACAGGCACCGCCACGGACGCGCACGTCTATTACCTGCCCATCACCCACGAGAACCGTTGCAAACCCTTCCGGTTTGTCGGTGCCAGCACCGCGTACAGTGTAACGCTCATGGAGATCATCAAGCCCGAGCGCCTCACCGAAAGAGCGTTTGTGGACGGCGCAGAGTACCTGACCACGGGGCAACCGGCCGAGCTCCTCAATTCATGCACCTATTTCAAACCGAAATCGTATACCTTCAGTACCCTCAACTCCCATCTGGACACCTTGGACCTCACGTTCAAAACAGAGTCCGACGATGCAGCGCAAGGGTTTACCTTTCTCCTTTATTCGCCGTATGGGGATGTCTACACGGGCGACCAGGATGGCTTGAGTCACCCTGTGGACCGAGACTCCGGCATCTGGCGCCTGGACATCCTGCCGTCCGGGAGCGTCTCCGTCCATTCGGAAAAAATCACGGGGCTCTCAGCCAAAGAGCTCCTTCCCGACGACGAGACCATGTTCACCCTCACCCCCCTTGTCACCACCGATCCCGATGTCCAGACCAAAGAGTTCATGCTCGGCATCGTCAAGACCATTTCCCTGAAAACCCAGGGGGAAACCGGTGCCTTCAACGAAGGCGAGGTGACCATAGACTTGAACACCAGCATGGCCCCCAAACTCGTGATCCCATCCTACATCGACGACATCATCGCCAGCGGCGACAAACTCAACGAGCGGGTGGCGCTCTGGCAGGCGTGGGCAAAATCCGAGAAAACAGGCCGAGAATTCGAGCCCGAGGCAGAGTGTTTCAAGTACAAAGACCTCTTTGACCTTTTGAAGCGGTGCTACGAGACGGAGCACAGCGTTGACTATCAGAACGACCCGGAGATCTACGAGTGCCGCGACCAGAACGGGGAGTCGGCCGTCTGCATCCGTGGGGAGCTGGGACCCTACAACATGGCCGAGCCCATCCCCGACGAGTTCAAGGCCCGGGTGGTCATGACCGATTTCTCCAAGAAAATGCAACGCCAGTACCAGGATGTCGAGTACCTGAACCTCTTATCCAACTATTACGACCTGTACCAAAACTGGAAAGATCGAACCGTGCAGGTGGACACGGCCCAGTTCCCCTACGACGGGGTGCCCTACAAAACCCATGAGTTTACAGCCTGCCAAGAGGGAGACGCCGAGTGCATCGCAGCAGCGCTGAGGGGGGATTACCCACGCATCCCCGTCATCATCCAGACCAACCGGCCCATCTTCGGGGTCTCCCTGGATCGCCTCATCAAAAGCACCCTGCCCATCACCTTCGACTACACGGCAAGCGACCAGGACGTCTACGACACCAACGCCGCAAACTGGGCCTTTGTCAGCTATCTGGCCAGCCAGACCTTCAACATCGTGACCGGCAACTTTGTGGGCATGATCTGTGATTCGGTGGACCTGGTGGACGATCTCCATGACGTGGAACTCGCCGCCCTGGACGACCCCCTGGGCAGCGCCCGGGTCAGCATCAACCGGTACTCCAGCAGCGACCCCTTTTACGGCCTGCATCATCAGGACGCGTTCACCTTTTTCATGTCCGGGGTGCCGGAGCAAAACAGCGAGGTGGACACCTACGGCCAGAAATTGAATTACGCGCAAATTGCCTGCGACTGCGCCAACCTTTCGAGCTCGGGGCTGCAGTTTGCAAAAAACACAGACCTGCTCCTCAACCTGGACTATGAACAGCTGGGCAGCGTGGCCGATGTCTACAAAATCATCGCGGGGACTTCGACGGCCATTGGCGGGGCCGCAGTGATGGCGGAAGCCGAAGAGGTATACAGCCTGATCCGGGAAGGCAAGATCGACCAGGCCAAACAACGCTTAAAAACACACAGCGACATCAACTCCCTGACGGAAGGCAGGGATCTCTTTGATGACCTGGACAGCCTCATCGCCCATTATGGGAATGCGGGCTCTGCCGGAAACGGAAACAACGTCTTAAAATCCAACGCCAAATACTTACTGGGCACCGACAAAAAAACCCGGGCGGAGGTGGAATTCAAACGGGTAAGCTCGGTTCCCGTGGCCAATCTGGAGGTTGTGCTTGACCGGGTGAAGATCATCTCCAACTACGAAGAGGCCGGCAACACGGCTGAGATCAACATGCTCCCCTTTGTGGGGGTGGTGAGCGATAAGCCCCAGGAGGGAGACGCCCTGCACGCGGTGTTCACCGAGAGTGAGGCCATCATCGATGGGAACCACAGCTGGAATTACCTGCGATTTGGGGGAGTAAAAGATGGCCAGACCCTGGAAACACCCGATACGATTCTCTATTCGGGGGGCGGATACAACGCCGCCGCGGTCTACGTGGAGCTGGCCGTTATGGAAGATGACGCCATCAGCGTAGAAGACGACGACATGATCGGCGTCTTCAGCCAGACCATCCCGCTGGAAGAGATCTTCAACAAACACGCCGATTACACATGGGCGTTCCTCGGCGGCAACAACTATCGGCTCACAATCACCGAATACCCCATCTACAACTCCAGCAATCAGCTCTCCCTGGAAAACCCCTTGAGCCCTGACTTTGAACGCCAGAAAGCCCACAACCGCAACCGAAGGCCCAGCGCCCTGGTCTCGTTGACCCTCAACCTCACCTTAGGGGATATGAGCATCCCCCACCCCAGGGTGGACACCTCCCTGGACTTAGGGGTCATGGGAAGCGGTCGGGACACCTACTCCATGAACATGACATCGGTTGCAAGCACCCCTGCCACGGGGCGTCTCCTGGATGTCTACAACGGCGCGGCCATCGTGGGAGAGAACCTCAAAAACGCAAGCCTGGTTGAGTATGGCGTCGGACCGTCTTACTACCTGACGAACCGGTTCACCTATGATGTAAGCGCGTTCACAGGCGAGTTGCTGCCCATCGCCCAGGCCCTGGCCTCATCCAAAGCGCTCTCGACAAAGGAGTTGCCCCTGGTCCGACTCCTTCCGGGAAATCGACTGCTCTTTGCCATATCCCACCATGAAGGCGCACGGCTTATGATCGTGACATACAATGCTTCGGGAGCCATGACCCTTGAGAAAAGCGAACCCATCAAAGACGCCGAAGGCAACCCGGTGTACAGCATCTTAAAGGCAAAGCTCTCTCCCAGCCGAACCCGCCTGATGGTGCCCTTTGTGCCCACGGACTATGCCGGCACGGACAAAAAGACCCCCGCCTACACCCACTTGAATTTGTATGAAATCGACCTGGCGGAAGACATGGGGGAGACCACAGAGATTACCCGTCTTTCATCCAACTCCTTCGGCAACGGTGCGCCGCTGACAAGCATCGAATTTCTGGATGAGACCCATGTGGCGGTCATGACACGGACCCTTTTGTTCGGCGAGGCTGGCTACGCCTGGTGGCCCGATTGGGAAGAGGTCCAGCGCACCTGCACCAGCGACAACCTGGACTGCCTGTTTGAACTGGTGGGCAACGACCTGCTGCTTTTTGCCATCAACGACAGCCACCGCCTCGAACTCACCGACGCCCAGGATATTTTCTACGCGCCGACAAACGGAAACGATATCAAATCGTATTACCCGCTGAAACGCATCTTCTCGTTCAGGGACCTTGTCAACGACCTGCAATGCGTGGCAACCGTTGACGGCTCCTCCTCTGTACTGCGACTGGGACGGCTCCTTTTCCAGCTCCGGTATGACACGTTCACCGACGCGTACTACTTCGGTGACCGGTCCTCCTACCAGAATGTCCCGTCCCTTCGCTACAACCCGGACGGGGCCTACTACTGTGCCGATGGCCTCACCTGCTCCGGGTACCTCAAATCCGCCGTCAGCCCCCGAAGAGACGATACCGATGTGTACCGGAGCACCGAAAAAATGGGGCGATTCGAGTTTGCAGACACCGACCGTGACCTGGCCCTGGGCTTTCAAGGCACGACCCTCCACCTGCTGAGCCTGTATGACGGGTTCGCCTACAAAGGCCCGCAGATCACCGGAGCCATTCTCAACACGGGGGTCAGGGTCAGCGCCTCCGAACCCCTGACGTTCTCCTTTACCGTCACGGACAGGGACACCCCCTTAAACGAACTGGACATCACGGCCCGCATCGTCTCGGTCAATGCCCCGGGTGGGTACACCGGCACCACCGTATCCTCTGTGACCTCAACGCCCAACGCTAACGGAGGCTATGACTGCACCGTCACCCTGACCACCGGCGACTTTGATACGGAGAGCCTCCTGACCCAGCGCGTGATCCTCCGCGTCAGTGACGGCACCTACACCAGTGAAAAGGAGTTCACCATTTACCACAAGCCCTCCATCCTCATTCCCTTTGCCGACGGCACCCACGGCACCGAACTCTGGAAAACGGACGGAAGCACGGGCTCCCTGTTAAACGACGCCAACCCGAACGGCGACTCGGTCTCCTTCGACATCCAGCCGTTTAAGTCCGGCAATCGCTACTATTACACCTATGACGACGGCAACGTAGACCAGCGACTGTTCACCGCAACGCTTGACGAAGGAGCAACCCCCCTGAAAGAGAGCCTGACACATGCCGCATACTCCTCGTTTGCGACACTGGGGGACCGGGTCTACTTCCGAACTGCCCCGACATCAACAGAGACGGCCCTCTGGAAAACTGACGGCACAGAAGATGGCACCACCCAGGTGAAATCCATTTCAGGCGGAAACATCCAGCAATTGCAAACCATCGACGACACGCTCTTTTTTTACGTAAACGGGCATAGCAGCCCGGACTCCCTGTGGAAAAGTGACGGTTCTGCAGGCGGCACGACTCTGGTAAAAGGGTCCCTGGACATTTATGGACACCTCACCAGCGCCGGTGGAAAGCTCTTCATCGCCTCCGATGAGATAGACGGCAACGCCTGCGGTCTCTGGGTAAGTGACGGCACCCCTGGCGGAACCCAGCTGCTCCAAGGGTTCGAAAAGGTGCCATGGAAACTGACCGAAGCCGGTGGCCTGCTCTTTTTCTTTGCCCACTACCAGACAACGGATGGCGAAAACACCATCAACCACAGGGACCTCTGGAAGAGCAACGGCACCGTGGATGGCACACAATTGGTAAAAGCCATGGAAAGACAAGGATCCTTGGACGTCAAAGAGATGTTTGCCGTGAATGGAACCCCCTATTTTATAATGAATGATGCGATCTGGACCTCGAACGGCACCGAAGCAGGAACCGTTGAGGTCAGAAAGCTCTACACACTGCCCGATTTCAATCAGGTAAGGGGGGGCATTCGCGTTGTCGCCGACACCTTCTATTTTAGTGTCTGGCGCTATGCCTCATCGCTTGACTATCAAGTATATGCCATGCAACCGGGGACGAGCGATGCGCTCATAGAGGTAAGCGAAAGGAACCCGGAAAGAAACATCCTTTACACGGAACCGACCGGCGCAAACGAATTCCTCTACTCAACCCAAGATGATACGCACCATTATCTTTGGAAACATACCCCGGACGACGGGTCTACACTGATCGAGACAACAGACCGCTAAGAATACCGCCCCAAATGCCCCCGGCAGCCCTGCCGGGGGCCAAACCTTGGCCGGTGTCTTGGTTCTGTTGGCCTTGGTCATTGTATCAGCCACCTTCGCATTGACATCACCATCCGCATCATAAAACCCGGTAGTGTCTCATCATGACCATGGATTCCCGCCTTCGCGGGAAAGACGAGAGCGAGGCGGGAAAGACGAAAGCGAGGCGGGAATGACGAGGGCGAGGCGGGAATGACGAGGGCAGGATGGAAGAAACGCTACAGAGCATGATAGCCTTCGTCCCTCCTCGTCTTCCCCGGCTGACTGAGAAAATGGATTCGGTTGTGTCGTTTTACTGTTCGAAACTCGCCACCTTTTGTATCGCCAGGTGACCGGGGATCCATGCCCGGATTTACGTTTTCTTCCCATGCAATTTCGGCCAAGGGTAACTCGTGGTTTTTATGGACTTCGCCGAAACGATGATCAAGGCCGTTCTGTTCAATCATGGGTATCCGTGAATTCACGACTGTGGCTGAACCAACATGTTCTGAAGGGCCGCATTCCGGTGCGGCTTTTTTTGTGGTGGCGTCACTGTTCATGCCGCACAGGAGTGCGGCGCTCCATTCAAACGGGTTTATGCCGCGCCCCCTTCTCCGGGCGATGAAGCCGGCAGCTCATGCGCTTGCGACGTACGAGGCCCCCTTCACCCTTCACGCGAATGCGGACGCAAGGTGCCCTGAGTACCGACAGCTGCAAAGCATTCGCAATCCCGCTTTCAAGGTGGTACCCCCTTGCCGGCGGAGGCCTGTTTTTCGACCTACCCTGCCTTTGGATGCTGAAAACAGATGGGCATATCCCGGCCCTCTTCCACGGAGATCTCCCGAACGTCATAGAGTTTTTCCAGCTGCTTGATGATCTGGGGCAGCCTCTCATCCTTGTTGACCAGAAGCTGCATGCGGCTATCAGTGGTGCCGGTGAGACCCACCACGTAGACGCCGTCCAGGTTGTAGTTACGCCGGGCAAACAGGCCGGCAATCCGGGAGAGAACCCCAGGGTGGTTGGACACGGTGAGGGTCAATGTGCAATCAGTCATGGGTGGCTCCTTCCTCGATCATACGGGTGTTGGCGGCTCCCGGAGGAACCATGGGGTAGACATTGGCTTCCTGGGGGATGGTGATGTCCAGGAGGGCCGGGCCGCGGGAGTGGAGAAACTCTGCCAGGGCCCCGTCGGTACAGGCGGCAAGGGGCAGGCGGCGCCCCGGGATACCGAACCCCCGGGCGATGGCCGACAAATCCGGGTTCCGATCGTACTGTGAGGCCATGTAACGGGCCCCGTAGAACAGCTCCTGCTGCTGGCGGACCAGCCCCAGGGCCCCGTTGTTCAGGACGATTACTTTTACGTTGAGGTCCTGCTCGGCCAGGGTGGCCAGCTCCTGGATGTTCATCATGATGGAGCCGTCACCGGAAAAACAGATCACCGGGGAATCGGGGTTTGCAAGGGCGGCCCCGATGGCGGCGGGCAGGCCGAACCCCATGGTGCCCAGGCCCCCGGAGGTAAGGAGCCTGCCTGCCTCGTGATGGGGATAGTGCTGGGCCACCCACATCTGGTGCTGGCCCACGTCGGTTGCGACATACGCATCCCTTGCGGCAAGATGGCCGATCCGCCGGATCAGGGCCGGGGGCTTGGCGTCGTCCAAATCGCCTGCCGGGGTCGGGTGGGTCTCTTTCATAGAAGCAACTGAGGCGTCCCACGTCCGCCTGGCCCTTCCCTCCACCCTGGGCAACAGACCGGAAAGAATCTCCCCGGCGTCCCCCTGGATGCTGCAATCCGACGGCCTGAGTTTATCGATCTCTGCTTCGTCGATGTCCATGTGAATGATGCGGGCATGGGGGCAGAAAGCGGCGATGCGACCCGTGGCGCGGTCGTCGAACCGAACGCCCGCGGCAATGAGCAGGTCCGCCTGGTCCAGGATGAGGTTGGTGGCCCGCGCCCCGTGCATCCCCAGCATGCCCAGAGAGAGCGGGGAGTCGGCGGGCATGAGCCCCAGGCCCATCAAGGTGGTGACCACCGGGATCCCCGCCTTCTCGCACAGGGCCTTCACCCGGGCCCCGGCCCCGGAGTTGACGACGCCTCCGCCCGCATAGAACACGGGGCGCTCCGCCCCGTTGATCATCTCAGCTGCGGCAATCAGGACGTCCTCCCGGGGGGATGACGGGCACAGCTTTGTGCCCGTCTCCGGAAAGGTATCGATGTGAAGCATTTCCGTCTGAACGTCTTTGGGAATATCCACCCAGACCGGCCCGGGGCGACCGCTCATGGCAATGCGAAAGGCCTCGGGGATCACCTCAAGGAGTTCGCCTGCGCTGCGGACCAGAAAGTTGTGCTTGGTTATCGGCAGGCTCATGCCGAAGGTGTCCACCTCCTGGAACGCGTCGGTGCCCATGAGGCTCATGGGCGTCTGGCCGGAGATGGCAACCACGGGTACCGAATCCAGGTGAGCATCGGCAATGGCCGTAATGAGGTTGGTGACACCGGGGCCGGAGGTGGCGAAACACACAGCCGGAACGCCCGTGGATCGGGCCATGCCCTGGGCGATGAAGCCTGCCCCCTGTTCATGCCGGGCCAGGACATGCCGGATGGGGCTCTCCCGCAAGGCGTCGTACAGGGGAAGGTTGGTGCCGCCGGGGATCCCGGCAAGGCACTCAACACCCTGCCGTTCGAGAAGCTTGATAACGATTTCTGCTCCTGAATACTCCATGGTTCTCTCCTTTCCTTAAATGAAATCATGCGTGCGTTTCCGGCCGCCGTGCCGGATGCCAAAATCTATGCATAAAAAAACCCCGGTCGGTTGGTTCCGGCCGGGGTTGTGATCAGCGTTGCTCTGCGTCTCGTCTCACCCCGGCCTGCCCACGCAGACCACCACCACCACCACACACACCACGAGGGTGGTAATCGTCAGGGTGATATGGGGGGTTGAAATGGTCATCATCAAAAAGGTCCGTTGGGTTGAGTCGAGGTTGTTAAAGATATAAAAAAAGCCCGGTCGGTTGATCCGGCCGGGCTTTGTCTCAATCTATGGGAGCAAAGTCTCAGCCGGAGCACACCACCACATGCACCACCACACCCACCACGCGAACGTCGGCGTTTGAAGCGGTCATCTGAATGTTGTTAAGGCTGAGCACGTTTGGTGTCCTTATCATCATAAAAATAAAAGTTGGTTAACTTTGAAGGCATTCAAGGCATTTGTCAACTGTTTTTATAAATCAAACAATTCAGGTGAGTTTGCCGGGGTCACATCAACAAATCAACCCCATCCAGAGGGTCAACCATTGATCACAACGAAACATCCTACCCTGACCTCCCCCTATTGCCTATGACCTGTTTCCTATTCCCTACTCACTATTACCCATTCACTATTCACTGCTCTAAAGCCCCCTCGCCGCCTCACTCCGTAACGCCCCCGTATTTCTCGTTTCAAGGATCTCATTCACCGTTGCCAGCATCTTGGCCCTGTCCTTCTGCAGCTCCCCGCTCACCGGCAGGTAGTTGGAGGCGTGGGCTCCCACGAATTTCAGATGATCGATGGTGATATTCTCGAAGATGGTCTTCATCTCTTCCAGGGTCTCGAAAGGATCGGGCAACAGGTGCTCACCTTTTTCACAGGCATTGAAAAGCACGGTCCCCGGCACCGGGGTGTAGGTCAGAGCTGCGAGGTAGCGGGGATTCATGCGGTTGGTGATCTCGGCGGTTGCTTCGGCGTGTCGGCGTGCGGCCTCGCCGGTTCCGGCAATGCCCAGCAGCACCATGGAGGAGAGGTTGATGTCAGCCTGCACCAGGCGCTGACCGGCCTCAAGCATCTCATCTGCCGTCACCCCTTTTTTAACGGCGGCCAACACGGCATCATCCCCGGACTCCACCCCGAGGTAGGCCTTGGTCAGCCCGGCGTCCCGCAAAACCGAAAGATCGTCTCCCTTGGCCAGGGTGCTTTGGGGTCCCACGTAGCTGCCCACATGACGCAGGGAGGGAAAGGTTTTGTAAAGGGCTGAAAGAATCTCGAGGAGGGCATCGGTCTCCATGGCGATGGCGTCCCCGTCGCAGAGGAACACTTTCTCCAGGTCCCCGTAATGCGCCTTGGCCATGCGGATGTCTTCCATGATCTCGTCCATGGAACGCACCCGGTAGCGCTTGTCCTTGTACATCCCGCAAAAGGTGCACCTATTATGGGAGCACCCGACGGTGCACTGCAGCAAATAGCTGTTGGCTTCGCTGAACGGCCTGAAAATCTGTCCTTCGTATCGCATGGTGTCGCTCCTCAGGTGGGGTGAATATGCCACGAAACTATTTCATCCCTGAGGAAGGGAGACAAGTAAAAAAATGCGCCTCCGGCGACCCTGCCGGGGGCCAAACTTTCAGAAAGTTTGACAAACAGGTTTTGAAAGCTATTTCGTTTTTTTCGAGAGCCTTGGCTTCCCGGCACCTTCCGGAACAACGAGCAACCATCACAAGGCACACCAACAGCCTGAGACGCTTTACTTTTTCCATCAGCCCTGCTAACCGTAAACAGAACAATCACATTGTTCCCCCCGCCCCGTCATCCCAAACAGGATACCTGAATCCATGAAAAAAAAGATCGTCATCGAGACCATCATCTTCTTCACCTATGCGCTCTTTGCCATGTCCTGGGTGGCCGGATCCACCCTGACCCTGGATATCATGGGGCACTTCGGCATCGACACCATGGCCGACGCCACCTGGCTCAACAACGCCATCACCCTCTCAAAGATCGTGGGGAACCTTGCCGCGGCCTGGTTCCTGGTGAAACTCCGCCCCAAAAAAGCCTTTGCCCTGGCCTCGGTCCTCATCACGTGCGGCGTCATCGGTGCCTTTGCCCCTTCCTACACGGTGTATGTCGCCTCCCGGTTTGTCATGGGATTCGGCGGGGCCCTTGTGATCGTCTATTTCGCCCCCATCGTGGTCAGGTACTTCGGCCCGGAGGAGCGCCCCCTGGTCAACGGCATCAACGCAGCCGCCTTTAACACAGGCAACCTGCTTGCCCTGCTCTTTACCGGGGCGCTGGTTTCATGGCTCGGGACCTGGCAGAACGTCACCCTGGCCATCTCCGCGGTCAGTGGCCTGCTCCTTGTTATCTGGTGGGTGTTAAGCGAAGATTTCGACCTGGGAGGGCAAGGGACCGATAACACTGCAAAGAGCGCTGAGTACACCCTCAAGGAAGGGTTCCGGGAACCGGTGAACTGGTGGCTCCCGATTACGTACTCGGGGCTTCTGTTCTGCTACATCTCCATTTTTGCCCTCTTTCCCCTGATGCCTGATTTTGCTGCCAAGGCAACCCACCTGTCGGCCATCATGATCGCAGCGGGCATGGCCGGCACCGTCGCCGGGATCATCAGCGCGAACCGATACCCCTTGCGAATTCCCGTGATCCGGTTCAGCGGACTCTGCATGACCGCCTGCGCCGCGACCATGGTGCTCACCTCAAACCCGGGCATCGCCTACGCCACAGCCTTTCTGGCCGGTTTTTTCATGTTCCTTCCCATGCCCGCCCTCACCACCCTGCCCCAGGAACTCCCGGGCATGACTCCGGGACGCATCACCGTGGTGTTCAGCATGTTCTGGTCCATCTCTTACCTCATCGAAACCCTCTTGATGTACCTGGCCGGGGCCATGGCCGACGCCACAGGCAATATCTCCATCGCCGCATACTTTTCGGTGGCCTGTTCCTCGACATTTTTCCTGGCTTCGTTCTTCCTGCCTGAAACCGGTCGGCAAGAGGATCCATCTTCCACCCTAACCGCCGAAGAGGCCTCATAGGAGGACCCATGCGACGTGTATCCCCCAAACTGGAAGCCTGGCTGAAAACCTTCAACGCGCTCCTTGCCCACCTGCAGGCAACCGGCTTCAAGGCCACCCCCACCAACGCACGGGAAGGGCTGGCCAACCTCACCCGGGGGCTGGTCACCACCAGCCCCGAGGTCGCCTGGATCCAGGACGACTTCATCCACAGCCCCGCCTTCAAGATCCCCGTGCGCATCTATCATCCGGACCCGTCCCGGCCCCTTCCCGTCCTGGTCTTTTTCCACGGGGGCGGCCACATGGCAGGAAGCGTAACAGTGTACGACCCCATCTTCCGCAAAACGGCCCTTGCCACAAACCATGTGGTGGTGGCCCCGGACTACAGGCTTGCCCCGGAGTGCCCCTACCCTGCTGCCGTAAACGACGCGTACTACACCGTCAAAGGGGTATGGGGTGTGTTGGAGAGCCGGGGCCTGCCCTACGAACCCCGGCTCTCCATTGCAGGCGACAGCGGTGGTGGTGCGCTGTGCGCAACCGTCGCCCACCTGGCCCAGCATGATGCGGGGATAACCATCAGTCGCCAGGCCATGATCTATCCGAGCCTTGACTACACCATGGAGGGTGCCTCCATGGACGAAAATGCCGTGGGGTATCTTCTTGAAACGAAAAAAGTCCTCTGGTACTTCGACAACTACTTCCAGCACAGCGAAAACCGGAATGCCGCATCCCCCCTGCACATGGAAGTCACCGACAAGCTCCCGGAGACCCTTGTGATCACCGCGGAGTTCTGCCCCCTGCGGGACGAGGGAGCCGCCTATGTCCGCAAGGTCGAAGAAGCCGGGGTGGCCGCCGAGCAGCTCCATTTCCACGACATGATCCACACCTTCATGAACATGGAGGACCTGGTCCGTGAAGAGTGCGAGGCCGTCTACACCAAAATCGCAAATTTTCTCAACAGGACTTAGGGACGAAGAATAAAACAGACAAAAAAGCAAAAAATGCCTCCGGCGGCAAGGTGGGGGCACCTTGAAACCCTATGGCGAATGCATGGCGGCAGCCGTTACGCAAGCGTTCTCGGGGCATTCGCGTGATGTGTGGCATGTGGCAACCGTTTTTGCAGGAGAGGCCCATTTCATTCTTACCCTTCCCCCTCGTTCAGCGCTTTTTCCCACTGGATACCGAGGTGACGGCAGAGTTCCTGTATTTCATGTAGGTATCGAACACCGCCCTCTGCTGGTTGGCGTTGCGGTCCAGCCCCGAGATAATCTTGCTGGTGTCGACGAAGTACGCCCGGTGTGCGTTGCCGGTCCGCATGAGCCACCGGTACTCCAGCACGGTCTCGGGACGGGCGCACTCCACGCAGTGGTTCCAGTTCTCCTCGGCGGATTCGACGGTCCCTTGTGCCGCGGTGCCTTTTTTCACGGGACGATCCGGGGCTTTTTCAAGGGCATGGGCCAAAAAACAGTAGGCCATGCCCGCGCCGATCTGGTCGTCTTTGATCTGCACATCAAGGGCAATGGCCTTTTTGAGGTACCTCTTTGCCGCCTCGTAATCCTCTGACTCCAGAAGGGCCCATCCGAGGTTTCTATTAAACTGGTACTCCAGGTTGAGGTTCCGTGGATCCAGGGCCTCCACCCTCTGGAGGCCCAGCATCAGAAAGGACTGGGCAAGGCGGGGGTCCCGAGCCTGGGTAATGGGGTTCATGCGGTTGATCAAAAGACGCCCCAGGTTGTTGATCCCCGCCAGGTCTCCTGCGCGCACGCCCTGATAGTAGTGATCACCGGCGCTCTCCTGCATGCCGATGGATTCGTAGATCCTCCCGAGCTCCGAGTCAAAGGAGGCCTCCTGGGGATCAAGTTCCAGGCCCCTCATAAAGGCGGTCTCCGCGTTGTTCAGGTCCCCTTGCCCGTAAGCTCGCCGCCCCGCCTCATCGTAATGATTTTTCAAATACGAGCTCGTGCTCATCACGCCCACAAGAAGAATAACCGCCAGCACAAACACCACCTCGCTCTGGAACCGCGTCGGGACCTTCAGGCTCTCCAGGATGGTTGTCACCTTCTCGCGGCCGGAGGCGGTCAAGGTCCCCTGGCTGATGGCGGCAAGGCCGCCCACCTGGGCAATGGTGGAAAAGGTGGAGGCAACCGTCACATCCCCCACGGACAGTGCCTTCACAATGGTCACCACGTGGCTGGCCCCAAGGCCGATGACCAGCATGGTGAGAAAATTCCACACCCAGTCGTACCGGTCCCAGGGAGACATGTCCGGCGTCATGTGCCACCACCAGGCGTCTGTTTCAGGACCGCACTGCTCACGCCACCTGTCCAGCTGGATCACCGCATTGACCAGGTTCGCGTTCTTCCTGAGCCAGCGGTCCAGGGACTTGATCCTGCCGTCCGCGCGGATGAACCAGGCCGCCGCCTCTTCATCATTGACATCAAAAGCGCTGTAGGCTTCGTGGATGGCGTCCCGGGTAAAAAGCACCTCCAGGACCACCTGCTTCTCCTCCGCCGTGTAACTCGCCTTGTCCACGGCCAGGCTCTGCATCTCCGTCAGGCCGTCCTGAAGGCGGTTAAACAGTTCCGAAACCTGGGTAATTTTTTCCGATTCCGTCATTTTCACCTCCTGTTATCCGGTCTTGCCTTCTTTTAAGAGCTCTTTCCGTATCCCCTTTTCAAAATCCCGCATGAACACATGCTGCCGCCCCTCAAGGAGAGCCTGGATCACGCCGAAACGAATCACGTTGACAATGGAGCCCCCGGTGAGGGCATGGGCCTCGGCCATGGATGCCACGTCCACGTCACCTGCAAGGCGCGATACCCCATGCAGGGCACGGGCCCAGATCATCCGGCGCTGCTCGGCATCGGGGACGGGAAAATAGATCGCCGATTGAAACCGCCTGAAAAACGCTTCGTCCAGATTGGCCTTCATGTTGGTGGCCAGGATCACGACCCCCGGAAAATCCTCGATGCGCTGCAGAAGGTAAGCGGTCTCCTGATTTGCGTGGCGGTCGTTGGAGCTGCTGGCCTGGGTGCGCTTGCCGAAAAGGGCATCGGCTTCGTCAAAAAACAGGATCCAGTTCCGGTGCTCGGCCTGGTCGAACACACCGGCCAGGTTCTTCTCCGTCTCCCCGATGTACTTGGAGATCATCATGGACAGGTCGATGCGGTACACATCCACCCCGCAGGCCTCGCCGATCAACGATGCGGTAAGGGTCTTTCCCGTGCCCGGTGGCCCGTGAAACAGGGCCCGGTACCCGGGCTTGAGCACCCGGGACAGGCCCCAGGGCCCCATGATCTCTTCCCCGAAGCGCCCCCACCCCACAATGTGATCGATCTCTTCCATCACCTCGGAAGACAGGACAAGGTCCTCCCAGGTAAGGGGCGTGGTGAGCCGCCTGGCGGGAAACCCGGCACCATACTCCGGACGGTGAACCCCACCCGAGGTGACCCGGTGTAA
The DNA here is from genome assembly GCF_900101345.1 of Desulfoluna spongiiphila. Lineage (GTDB taxonomy): Bacteria > Desulfobacterota > Desulfobacteria > Desulfobacterales > Desulfolunaceae > Desulfoluna > Desulfoluna spongiiphila. The sequence goes on from NZ_FMUX01000004.1 coordinate 278,160, forward strand.
AAACGCCTCGGAGAGCCGGAGGGACCGGCTCCAGACAGGCTCCCCTGCCTCCCGGCCTTCCAGGCTCAACACCCCGCTGCGTGCAAAGGGATGATCCTCCCCGAAAAGGGGCAAAAGGGCCAGTCGCGCCCCAAGATCATCCCCGGCCACGAGAAAGGCCGCGGTCTCCCCCGTGGGCAAAAAGCCCCCGTGGCGGTTTCCCGTCACCCCCCCAAACTCGGTAAACCCTCTGTCGATGTTCTTGTTCTGGATAAAAAAGGTGTCCAGAACCTGGGGCCGGATATGGGGGGCAAGGGCCAGCACAAGCACCAGCCGCTCCCGGGCATCCAGTTCCAGCCCGCACACCACCTCGGCAAAGGGGGACGGATCCCCGGAAAGATCCGGCGGCGCGTGATCGGCGATGCCCCTGGCCTCGCACTCATGGCCGAAGTACAGCGCAATCCGGGTCTCAAGGACCCGCTCAAACCAGGCGAGCTCCTGCTCAAGGGCAGAGGTGTTGGGCCCCGGGGACGAAGACTGGGGCTCTGTTGGGAGAGGTATCATGGAAGGGTATGTTTCGCGTTGCCTCTATGGCCAACGTGGGGGGAACCACAGAGGCACAGATGGCCCAGAGAAAAGGCTGGGCCCTGGTCATCGTTTGGGCCACCAGGGTGTTATTGATGACACCGTTCCAAAAAGCCGACAGCCCGTAGGGTGCACTCTGTGCACCATGTCCGGGTCACCCAAGGTTTCGATTTTACCGAGGCGCTCGGGACATGACGGGTTTTGATTTTGGTGCACGGAGTGCAGTGCACCCTGCGTCTATGGTCAACGTGGGGAGAGAAAAAACGGCCTCCGGCGGCAAGGTGTGCCACCTTGAAAGCAGGTTGCGAAAGCCCTCCCCCTTCGTTCCTCAGGGTGAGGGCTTTCGCGAAGGTTCCCATAAAATTGAGTCCGGGTCACCCGAGGCTTTGATTTTGCGGAGGCGTTCGGGGCATGACGGGTTTTGATTCTGCTTAGGAGTGTCGGGTGCAAGGCTCTGCCTTGCCTATACGCTTAATAGCCTCGTGGGTGGAACACCTCGCAGGTTCCGATAACATCACACATGGAGGCAGAGCCTCCTGAATGCATTCCCAGGCGGAGCCTGGGAACGAGCACAAAGATCCCACACCGGTGACCACAGGCGAAGCCTGTCAGCGAATGCAACAACCCGAGGAACGAGGGTTGGAGCATTCGCAACCTGGGGTCAAGGGGCTCAGCCCCTTGCCGCCGGAGGCTGCTTTTCAACCCACCTTACACCGAACCCGAGGCCCGTTTCCCCAGGGCATCGGCTTCGGCTTCCAGGCCCGGGTTGTCGTTCACCGGCATGCCCGACACCTCGCAGGTGGGGGAGACCCGGCCTTCCCGCTGCTGCACCACATGGGCCAGCTCGTGGCCGAGGAGCGCGCGTCCCGAGGTGGTGTCGGGCCTGAACTGGCCCGGTGCAAAATGGATCTCATGGCCCTGGGTAAAGGCCTGGGCTCCCAGGGCCGGGGCCTTTGATGACGAGGGATGCACGGTGACGTTGGAAAAATCCGACTGAAAGGACCGTTGCATCCCCTCTTTCACGTTGTCCGGCATGCCGGTGGTGTTTTTGGCCTGGGCCACAAGGGCGCCGCACCGCCGCTGCACCGCATCGGGGGTGTCACGGGACACGGGGTACCGGGCATTGGAGACGCTGGAAAGGGACGGTGCCCCCTCTCTGTCGGAACGCACGTCGGCTATTTTCATCACGCATTACCTCCAGTTGACGTAGAGGACCTGTTTCATCCAGGGATGTTTGATGGGCGTAAGCCCCCAGGGCAGGCGGTCCAGAAGGACATCCCAGCCCCTGGGCTCCACGGTCAGATGCCAGGCGCCATCCTTAAGGATCAAATCGCCGCTGCGGGCGAGAAACGACTCCCGAAGGCCGTCGGGGGTGGTGTTTTTCAATGCCGTCCAGTGGGCTGTGACGGCGCGAAGCATCTCTTCGGCCAGGTTGGTCTCTTCTTCCACCAGAGTCATGTGTCCAAGATAGAGACCTTCCGAGGCGATACCGCAGAGCAACCTGTTGAGGGCCATGGGGGAATCCGGCGTTTCTACAATTTTATGGGATATGTAGTGAAGCAGGAGAACGGCCCTGTCCGCGTGGGACCGGTCTTTAAACCGGCCGTTTTCAACATAGCCCAACCGGGAAAAAAGGGTGGGAAGGTAAGGGGACAGAATCACGAGGCCTGCGCTGTCCACCCGGCAGATTTCCTCCACGGGCTCGTCGTCATCCCAGGGGAGACTGGCGCCATGGGCATCCTTTTCATCGGCATCACAGGCCAAATCGCCTCTTTCCGGTACATCAGGCAGGACCTCCTGACCCGGCACGCCAGGGGGTGATACCGCCGACGAAGCGCCCCGGTCACCTGCAGCGCCCTTTCCGTACAACACATCATGGATGGCTGTTGCCACCGGCAGCAGGGTACCAGAGGCTCCGGGCCGGACCGTTACGGCCAACCGGTCGAGGAGCTCCCCGGCCTGGCCACGGCTGCCGTTGCGCCCCATCCATCCCAAAAGGCTACGCAGGAAAAGGCTCGGCGTCATGGGCCTTCCCGAAGGGCTCGCTGCCAGTTGAAAGGCCCACGCCCGGATGCGGTGCTTCCATGCTCCGAGGCCTGACCCCGTGCCAGCCGAGTCAATAACCCCCAGCACCGCATCCAGCATCGACGACACCCCTGTTCTCCACGACGGAGCAAGCAGATGGAGCACCCGGACAGAGTCAGGGACAGGCAGGGCCCCTGCCAGGCGAAGGGCAACGTGCCGGGAGGTCAACCTGCCCGCCAGAACGCCCTTCATGAGCGCCCCGTTGGCGGCAAGGCCCCGTTGGATCTCCCGGACGCACAGGGCCGCTTCTTTGGGGCCGGGCGGTTCAGCGGCGTCAAGGAAGCGTATCAACCGGACCATGCCGGGCTTGCCCTCAACCGATGGCCCGCCTTCTGAAGAAAAAACCTCGGGTGAATCCGGACCGGACAACGCTTTGGAAGGCACACCTCCGGGTTCCTCTGCCAAAGACGCCTCCACCGTTGAAGAGGCCTCTTTCCCTTGTGGGGAAAGGACCTCGCCCCGCCTGGCTCCACGCGCCTTTCCGTCGGTGCCGGAGCGGCTTTCCCGTTGATGTTCCTCCAGCCACAGTTCATCCAGCAGGGCAAGATCGTCCTGCTCTCGTTTGCCACCGCCCGTTGCGTAAACGCCCCTGAAGGCATCCAGAAGGGTTGCGTAGGCCATGTTGTACCGGGACGCCATGCCTGAGATCAGGTGCTGGAGATACCGTTTGAAATTAAACCGGCTTTTTCTCTCCACCAGAAGAAAGGCAAGGCTCAGTTCCCAGAGCTGGCGGGAAAAGACCTCGCCGCCCTGGACCTCGGGGCTGCGCTGCTGAAGAACGGTGCCATGGGAGATGCAATGGTTGACAAAGCGTCCGGCGGCGGCCTCATCGGGTCCCAGGGACGCCACCAGGCTTTCGAGCTGATCGTGGGAAAGCGCCTTCACCATGGCCGAGCGGGCATCGGCTCTGCGGCCTTCCCTTAACACCATCTCGCGGATATCGGCGTCCCCCCGGATCAGCCTGCGCATCACCTCGTCCACATCGGCCACAGAACCCCTCCCTTCCAGAACCCGTTCAAGGACACCCGGGAACCCAAGAACCTCATCAGCCCCATCATCCGGGGCCCCGGCCCTTTTTTCGTCTGCCACCATCGTTTCACGGACCAAGGCACCGAAGATCTCCCGCATCTGCTGGCCCGCGATCCCCGGGACATGGAGAAAAATGGTCTGAAAGGCAAGGAGAAGCCTGCGTGCATCCACATTTTCATGGGAGGCGATGCGCGAGATCAGGTGGGACACATATTGTTTCCGTTCAAACCGCCCCTTTCCCTCCACCAGAAGGTAGCCGAGGGTGAACTCCCACAGCAGCCGCTCAAACCCGTCCGCATCCCCGGACACAGGTGCCGTGTGCTTGAGCAGGATTCTGTTTTCAGCGGTTTTTGCCACAAAGCCCCCCACAAAACCTCCGTGCTCCGGGCAGAGCAGCATGGCGCTCTGTTTCAAAAGAGCCCTGCCCAGGTAGTGGGCCCCATGGCGGGGGACATTCCTGTCATGGGCATAAAAGAAAAACATGTGCCTCACCACCCAGGGAAATTCCGGCCACAGCTCCGCCACCCGAGACATGTTTCGCCCGCCCCGCCCGAAGACCAGGACCTTTTTCAACACCCGTCTGAACACCGCCTCCCGCCCGTCACCACCGGTGCGGGGTCGGGAGGCCTTCATCTTGCGGATCACGGCATCGGCACCGTAAGCAAAGGCTTCGGGGGGCAGGGGCCGGAGCTTCCGGACATGGTCGATCAGCATCCGGGTCAACTGGGTTTCAAACCGCCTGGGGATAAGCTCTGCCGCTTCGGTTGCCGTCACCTCACCCAGGTCCATGACAAGCGCGGGAATCAAGAGATCCCCCGACGGCCAGTCAAACCCTTCCAATACAGATTCCAACACGGGAAGGACCCGCTCCCGGAGAAGAGCCACCAGGGCCGTTTCCACGGCCTGTCCCTCCGGGCCGAAGGTGAGGGCCACCTCAAACCTGGCCCTGCGCACAAGAAAGGATCGGGTCATGACACCTGCCTTCAAGGAAACCCGGCACGCTGCCGGATTCTCAACCAGATAAGCACAAACACCACACACGCCGTTGCCAGAATCACCGCCGCCGTTTCATTGGTCCAGTTGTTCTCCGTGGGATTCACGGCCTCATAGAGCCAGACAAGCCCTGCAAACAGGAACCCGGCTCCGATCACGACATAGTAGAACCGCTCCAGAAGGTTGCACACAGGCCAGAACCAGCAGGCAAGGCCAGCCAGGGCAAGCAACCCCAGCCCAAGGGCCCAGGCCGCCCCTTTGATCAGGTACCGCTTGGAGCAGAGGGCATTGCCCACCCCCGATTTCCACACAATCTCCGCAAAAAAATCGCCCTGATCCTCAAGCCTTGCCCTGTTGTACTCAAGGAACACAGAGGCAGTCTCCTCGGTCAGCTCCATGGCCAGCCCGCCGAATCCCAGGACCCTCGCCACGTCCATGGGATCGGCCCCATCTTTTTTATGGAGGGTCTTGTACCGCTCGTAGGACATCACATGATACATTTTGGACCGGTTTCCCTCCTTCAAAGAGACCAGGGGCGAATAGTACTGCCAGAGGGCTTCGTTGAGTTTCGGCGCGGTCATGTTCTTCATCAGCACGGCCATATCCAGCAGGATCACGTCGACCTCGGCCAGTAACTTTTCCAGATAGCTGTAAAGGACGCTGTCCTCTTTGGCATCTTGGCAGTCTGTCAGGCACAGGTTGATGCGTAACCCCTGCCCCTTATACGTCTCCATCTTCTTCAATTTATAGATGAGGTCCATGACCCGCTGCCGGGGAAGCACATGGCGCTCCTCCGCCTTTCCCTCGGAATCCGTTGCGGTGACGTTGAAATAATCTCCGATGTAGGCCATGGGAAACCGGAGCAGCACGCCGTCGCACCCCGCTCCCCTGGCATACAGATCGATCTCTTCTGCAAGGTTGGCGATGGAAAAGGCGTTGGCCTCCTCCACCCAGGCGCCCTCTCCCGCTTTCAACCACCCGGGTCCCTCTTTTCCTTTCTCGCCCCCTTCGCCCTCCTTGGCCACCGCCTCGCCGCCATCGGCCTGTGCCTTTGGTTCACTTCGGAGGCCCAGGTCGATGACGAGGTCCACCCCGGTGCCATAGGCCCTCACCACCCCGACCATCTCGCGCAGCTCTGTCCCGTCCCTGCCCAGGTACCCGAACACACTGGGCACCGCCCCTTCGGAGACACCGATGCGACTCCAACCCTGGAGGTTCACCACCAGGCCCTTTCCCTGCTGCATGTCGAACAGCCCGTAGGTCTTCTTGTAGTCATCGGTATCCGGCGGGCACCCGCACCCTTCGGCAGGTGTAATCCCGGCTGCCGCCCCTTCTGCCTGTGCATGGCAGAGGTATCCCGACAGCAACAGCACGACAAACATCAAACCGACCATCCAGCCCCAAAGCGGCCATGGGCCGAACAAAGGCCTCCGGGGGCACGGTGTGTCCATGGACATCACGGCATATCCTCCGATGCACGCCCGCCAAATTCATAAAGCATCTCCAGCAACCCCTGCCCCAGGTCATGGTAATGACGTGGAGCGACCTTCACCGCCTTTTCCGGTTTGTATGCGTAAGGCGTCAGCCGGTAATGGCCGGAGGATTGCCGTGGGCGGTATTCAATGGTTAAATCATCGTTTAAGATCTCCCGGATGATGTGGGTCAGGTGCTCCAGACGAACCGATTCGGTACCGGTCATGATCACATGCCGGTTCCCGGGGCCCTCTTCTATAAACCCGACACAGGCCTCGGCCAGATCGAACACATGGATGTACTCCCGGACCTCGTCGGGGGTCCCGTAACAGGTGAGCTTCTTCTCACGGCAGGCCTGGCGCACCATGGTTCCGATGGAATTAAAGGCATTGGCCCGTGGCCCGTACGGGGTCCCGATGCGCAGGATGGTGTAGTCCACGCCAAAGGCCCTGGCATACTCCTCGATCAATTTCTCACAGGCCTGTTTGGACACCCTGTAGAAACTCCCCAGCCCGGAATAGACATACATGGAGCTGGCAAAGACAAGACGCCTGACCTTTGATGCGGCACAGGCCTCCAGGATCGAACAGGTCCCCATGACATTGGCCTGCATGGTCTCCCAGGGGTGGCTTGCCGATGTGGCGATGTCTGCAAGGCCGGCAAAATGAAACACCGCTGCGGCCCCTGCCACAACCTCCCGCACCGCCTCCCTGTCCAGAAGATTCCCCAGCACCATGGCCTGGGTCTCCTTCAGGTAAGGGGACGCCTTCCGGTCAAAGATCACGACATCGTATCCCCTGGCGCTCAGTTCATCCGCCACATGACTTCCGATGAACCCGGAACCGCCGAAAACAATCGCTTTATCCATGGTGGGAAGACTCCTTTGGGTCAAAGGTGACCTGATAAACCATCAGGGGATGGAGACAACCGCGGAAACGGGTGTATCCGGGGGAAAGGGAGAGGCCTGGCCCTGGGGCACAATGCCCAGGAAGCAGGTATCGGTTGCCGTGGCCGCATGGTAATCGGTCATGGCATCTCCGATCATGAGGCAGGCGGAGGGTGCCAGGCGATAACGGGCCTGGAGGCCCCGGAGGAGGACGTGCTTCGGTAAGGGGGAGCCATGAACCTCCATGAACCAGTGCACAAGGCCCCTTGCCTCCACAATGTCCCTTACCTCCTCACAGGGGGTGCCGGAGACCACAAAGGCCGGGACCCGCTTCCAGTGCAGTATGGCAAGGCTTTCAAGGGCACCCGGAATCAGTGGGGCGGTGAGGACCCCCTGCCGCACCATCTGTGAAAACTCCCTGCCCAACCGGGCAAGCTCGTCCTCCCCCACGGCTTTGTGGAGCAGCTCCTCGTAGTAATACCTGAACTTGACAAATCGAGAGACACCGCCGTGGGCAAGGTGGTGCGCCACCACCTGCGCCTCGATCTCCGGGCCGAACCCGCGGAACATCCTGGCAAAGGCCTCGGTCTTCACCGGCACCGAGTCCACAATCACGCCGTCAAAATCAAAGAACACCCCCTGCCATGCCATGCATTCTCCTTTAGCCCGGATATTTCATGAAAAAACGATCACTTCGTGAAATATCCGGGTCAGGTGCGGCCCAGCAGATCAAGAAGCCCATCCACGGCCTCTTTCTCCATCATCACCCGGCCCTCCTTGGCGTAGGAGCCGATATGGGCGGTAAGCAGCACCGTCTCCAGCCCGATCAGCACCCCCTTGTAGGGCTCCTCTTCAAAGGTATCCAGGGCGGCGCCGCCCAGGGTCCCGGATTCCAGGGCATGATGCAGGGCCGCCTCGTCCACCAGGCCGCCCCGGGAGGCGTTGATGAGAAACGCCCCCTTTTTCATGGCGCTCAGCCCCTCGCCGTTGATGAGGTGACGGGTCTCCGGGGTGTACGGCACATGGATCGTCACGATATCCGATGCCGCGAGCAATTCGTCCATGGGCACCTGCCGACACGGATGCGGCAGAGACGACAGGCAGCGCGGGTCGCTGACCATCACCCGGCACCGAAACGGCCCCAGCAGAGCCTGAACGCAGGCCCCCACCCGGCCGTACCCGATGATGCCCACGGTTTTGCCGGAAAGGAGCCCGCCCATGTGGCGATCCCATCCCCCGCAACGAATGCGGGAGTCCACGCGGTGAATGCCCCGTAAAAGGGAGAGCATCATCCCCAGGGTGAGTTCAGCCACCGGAACCACCGGGGCGTCCGGTGTGGTAAGAACCGAAATCCCCAGCCGGGCGGCGGTATCCAGGGCCACGGAGTCCAGGCCGATGCCGCACCGGGAGATCACCTTGAGGCCTCCGGCGCCTTCCAGCACTTTCCCGGTAAGGGGTTCCACCCCGGCGACGATCCCCACCGGGGCGTGCTCGCGGATAAGAACGGACACCTCCCTTTCCGTGAGCCGTCGCCCGAAGGGGTTGCGCACCACCTCAAAGCCTGAACGTGTCAACCGGTCCAGGGGGGTGGTGTCATGGGTGCCAAAGGAGGAGGTGGTGATCAGGATGGTGGGCATGGTGCCTTCTCTATTCATAGAAATTGTCCGTGGCCCGGGCAAAAGACTCGTAAATGGTGGGAATGGGAAGATTCCGTTCGTCCATGGCCGATTTTTTCACGGAGATCAGAAACTGCCGGGTTCGCCTGACCTCCATGTCCCCTGCCCTTTCTCCCCTTGCAACGGCAAGGGCCATGGCCCCTGCCACCTCTCCCTGCTCGTACCCCGAGGTAAACACCGAGATCATCCCGCCGTCGGCCACATTAACAAGGGACATCCCCAGAATGGGGATCTCCGAGTTCGTCTCCGTCCACCCCATGATCTCCGAAGGGGAGACGGGTTCCTTTTCCCCCGAGGGCAGGAGAAACTCCCGGTAATCGCTGACAAGGATCATGTCCGCGTAGCCGTTGGCATCCCTCACCGCGCGCTTCCACCCGGCAAAATTCTTCACCCGCACAGGAGGGCACCAGGTCAGAGGCGCCCATTGAAAAGCGCCAAGTTCGGAGAGTTCGGCGGTCACCGAATCCGAGGCATCGCAGACAAACACCACCTTCGGGTGGTCCCCACCGGCCGTCTTCTCCCGGTACCCCTTGGCCCGGGCAACCATCAGCAAGGTCTCCCGGATGGCCGAAAGGGGCTTTCGCTCCAGGATCCCGGTGACGTTGTCCGCCGTGTCATACCCATAGACCCGGGTCTCTCCGTTCACCCCGCAAAAGACAATCTGCACATCCCGATCGTTTAGATAGCGACGCCCCACAAGCTGCTGGCCCAGGTCATCTGAAATAACCAGCACATCCGGCTTCCACTTCCGGATGGTGCGGTTTGCCGTGGAGGCGGCGGTTCGCTTGAAATCCTCATCCGTGTGGTTTTTCAGGTCCATGTAGTGGTGCCGCAGGGCGATGTCGTGGTGCCCGTCAAACACGCGCCGGATCCCTTCATTGATCTGGACCACCCAGGGGTAATCCGTGTGGTAGCTGTGGAGGATGAGAATCCTCGGTTTCTGGGCTTTCTGAGAAACAATCAGGATGGTCACCAGCACCACCACCCCGGCCTTCAGCCATACGGAGACGTTCTTTTTGATATTCATATGATATCCAGGTACCTCCAGAAAGGCAGCGACGCATAGATGGCAAGCACGCGCCCCATGATCATGAGGATGTTAAACAGAAAAATCCGCCCCTCGTCGTAGAGCCCGTCAAACCCCTTGAGCCCGAGAATATCCTTGAGCTGGATAAAGTACCCGCACTGATAGGAAAAGAGGTAGGCCTCGGCCATGGTCAGAATAATGAACCCCACGATCCAGGGAGAGACCCCCGAGACATCAGCCAGGGGAAACAGAGCCGTGACAAACAGGATCACCGTGATGGGCTCGGGCAGAAACAGGCGCACCAGCACGATGATCAGGCACAACAGCCCGATGAACATGGGCAGGCTGGTTCGCATGTACTCGCCGAGCCAGTCCAGGTGCTTGGCCACCAGCGTGTCCAGCCCGGTGAGGGACATCACCGGAAGCCAGGCGATGATGGCCCCCACAAAGAGCAGGGTGGACCAGTCGATGTGGGACCGGATCTCACGTTTCCCCACCCCCCCGAACAGAATCAGCACGGTGAGGATGGACAGAGCCACCCAGGGGATATCCACCTTATGAACCGACGAAAAGAGAATCCCCAGGATGAGCACCCCCACGGAGATGGCGGCGGTCCACTCCATGGACGACAGGGGCCCCAAAACCTTCAACTGTTCGGAGACAATGGCCCTGGGGATCCTGAACTGCCGGGAATCCCTGAACACCACCCAGGAGGTACCGAAAAACAGAATCAGCATGAGAAGCCCGGTAAACGATGCGGCAACCAGCCAGTTCATCCACTGAAAGGCAAACTGGGTCTGGTAGTCAAACAGGCCGAGAACAATGAGGTTGGCGGGCTTGCCCGTAAGAAACACCGAGGCCATGAGCCCTATTCCCCCCAGTGTGCTGTTCACGAAATGCGCCCCGAGGACATCCTTTTCCTGCGGGTCCGACGCCCCCATAAGGTCCACCAGAAAAGGAGACAAAATGGCCATACGGGCCCCTTGGGAAGGCACAACGGGCGTTAAGAACAGCCCGCTTGAGAAAAGGCAGATGCTGTACCAGAACGACGAGGACGGCACCAGGCTGAGCACCATAAGGGAGAGGCGAAACGTCAGGCCCGACACCACCATCACCGCCCCCACCCCGAAGACGCTCAAGAGCATGAAAAAACTCCCCGATGCAAACCCGGAGACCGCCACATCCGGCGGCACGATATCAAGGAGAATCACCATGATCACCACAAACAGCGGCGGGGCGAAGGCAGGCACGAGTTGAAACACCCACAGGACGACGGCCGAGGCGATAATGGCCAGATAAAAAACGGTGTTCTTTTCCAGGCCGAGGCGAGACGCCCCGAGCCAGCACCCCAGGGCCACCAGCAGGGTGGCGCACCACCCCACCATCTCCCTCACCGGAAATGGCGCCGCATCCTCTGTTGCACCTGATACGCTGCCCGGAGCCGGCGGCTCGGATGCCACGCAGGACTCCCGCCTTGCATAGGAGGCAAAAAACAGGTTCTTGATCTCCGGGTGTGCATCGGCCAGCTGCCGGATATCCTGGGTGGGGATCTCAATGACGGACGAGGGCTCCAGGGCAACGGCCGTGACCTTGTACCCCCGGGCCCCCAGCACCGCCTCCTGGCCAAGATAGCCCCCCGATGCCAAGGGGTCCCGGCGCCACAGGCAGACCTCGCCGACCTCTTCCCCGGACAGGGAAAAGGCGCCGTCCCGCACGAGAAACACCGTGTCTGCGGGCTCCCCTTCCTTGAAGAGCGCCTCTCCTTTTTCAATGCGGCGCTCCCCCACGTGCATCAGCATGTGGGCCAGATCGCTTGCCGGGGCACGGCTCAAAATCGCATCGCACAAGAGAGTATCCGAAAGAGACGGGTACCCTCCGCGTTCACCTGAGTGGGTCGGTTCCTGCATGGCGGGCCTCCTTTTTTTAGAGGGGAATCAAAACCATGGGACATACCGTGGCGCGTCGAGTGCATTCCATACAAAGTGGGTGGCTCATGGAGCGGGGTCCTTTGTCATCCAGGGGGCATACTTCAGCCCCATCGGTTCAATCCCCTCCCGTGTAAGAGCCGCCCAGATCTTTTTGGTTGCCGCATGCTGAAAGCTCTGAATCTCTCCGTAGTCCCGGACAAAAATTGACCCGGTGTAGATACACCCCCAGTCATGGAACTGAAAAAGAACCTCGACCCTCCGGACCCCGGGCACCGAGAGCATGGCCTCCCGCATAATCTCTTCCACCTGCTCCGGGGGATGCACGGCGTCCAGGTGGACGTCAATGTCGATCTTGAAGGCTTCGTCGGGCCGGTTGTAATTGACGATGACGGCCTCGGAGGCCATGCTGTTGGGAATATTTACCATGTTGTTGTCCGAGGTCCAGATCCGGGTGGTGCGCCATGTAATGTCCGTGACTTTGCCCTGGCTAAGGTCATTGATCTTGATCCAGTCCCCGATCTGAAAGGGCCGCTCCAGGTTGATGGCGATGCCGGAAAAAATGTTTGCGATGTTCACCTGGATGGCCAGACCGATGATCATGGTGATGACCCCCGAGGTGGCCAGAAGGCTGGTGATCTTCCGGTCAAAGACAAAGGCGAGGATCCCGAAACACACCAGCATCCAGATAAAAATTTTAACGAAACGTCGCACGAGGTTCGGGATGCTGCGGTTGGTCTTCTGCTCCAGGGGGGTCCAGATGTAGCGCTCGATGCACCGGATCAGAAAAAAGGCCGGAACGCCCCACCAGAGGATGTCGAAGATGCGGATAATGGGCTGAAGGTGATGGGTCTGGTGGCGCTCCAGAAACCACTGCAATAAAATTATCTCGGAAGAGACCAGCAGGATCGCCACGGTGGCGGCCTTCACCAGGAGAAAGGACTCCCGCTTGATCCCGGGAACAAACCCGCACAGCAACACGGCAAGGGAAGCACCGAACAGGTAATTCACGGACATGGGCGGAAGGTTGCGGCGCAGGCGGAGCTCTTGTTTTTTGATGCGGACCCCGATCTTGAACTTTGAGTAGTCCACGACCCCTGATTGGCTCTCCAGGTGATCGGGATGCCCCAACGACTCTTTTTCCGACACCCCTTGAAAAAAATAGATCCCGCTCACGGTCCAGTCCTCTGCGGGGTTGAGGACCCGGGTTGTCGCAATTTTTTCTTGAAGCGTCTCAGGCGGTTCCATGCCCAAAAGGTCCGTGACATAGATCAGGTTGCACCGGGGCAACTCCCGGTGGCGAAACGAGATATTAAGCACATGCTCTCCGTACATGCGGCGATCCGAGTAGGAATCCATCATGAAACGCCCCTGGACCTTGTACATGCGATACGTCATCTGCCCTGTCTGCTTTTCCGCAAGCTGCGCCCCCATCTCAACGGGTTCCGTGGCATTTAAAAACTCAATATCCTGGGGCTCGATGCTGCCGTGATAGCGAAACCAGACGTGAAAGTCCGCCAGGTATGTCTGGGACCTGATGTCGATTTCACTGATTTTGTCCATCTGGATCCCGGTATACACCACGTTGGTTTTGTAAAAATACCGCCCCCCCACCCGGATTACCCGCTCATCGGCAAGGGCCGTACGGACATTGGGAATCTCACTTAACGACGGCACCTCCTGCAGCTGGATGGGCGCCGAGACCAACCGCCTGTTCTTGAACATGCCCATGGTGATGGGCTTGGACGGATCGCCGTCTGCGTTGAAGTAGGTCCGCCCCGTCACCCCGGAGATCGCCTTGAAGGAAGAGTCCCGGGATGCCAGCCACTGACGGATACGATGCCGGTCCGTGGCCAGTTCTTCCAAGTCCCCGGAGATCCCCGCATCTTCAAGGGCCCTGTGAACCACCTTTGCCGCATCATAGGAAAACGCCGCCCGCCGGTTGGGTTCCTCCCCGTAGGCCCTGCGGTAGGCCTCCATAAAGGCCTGGTCTTTTTCATCCGCCGTGTCAAAGATGACCCCGCTTGCCGCGTACATGCCGTCGGTGTAATACCCGGGGTGCTCCATCTCCTTGGGATACCGACTGAACTGCCGGAGAAATTCCGGGGAGGAGAGACCGGCGGCAAAGACAATACGGTTTTCAATGCCCCGGTCCCTGAGCAGGGTAATCAGCTTGAACCCCTCCGGGGGGTGCAGGGCAATAAACACAGCCCCGGCCTTTTCCCCGGCCCGGTCAAGCTCATCGACAATCTCTTCCAGGCGCTGGTCCAGGCCCTTGTCCTTGACGTCATATCGCCACACGTGGGGCACCCTCACGCCCAGATTTTTCGCCGCCCCCACAAACACCTCGGCAAGGTTGGCCCCATAGGCCAGGTCCTCATGGATGACACTGACGTGCCCCTGGCGAAACACCTTGCGCATGTAGTTGGCCAGAAACCGCCCCTGAAACTCATTGTTAAAGGTCATGCGAAAATACCAGGGGTTCCCTCGGGTCACCCGCACATCCGTGGAGGTGGGCGATAGCGCCGGAATCCGATGCTGCAAGTAGACTTCCCCGCCCATCATGGAACAGGTGCTGCTCTCATGCCCGATAACGGCCAACGCCCGATCCGCCCCGGCAATGTCACGGGCCATTTTGGCCGCCGTATCCGCGTCGTCCCCGTCGTCATACACATCCAGCACGATCTTTTTCCCATCCACCCCGCCTCCCCTGTTCACCGCGTCCACATAGAGGCGCACCCCCTGGATCACCGCCTTGCCGTTGGACGCATTCCTGCCGGACAAAGGACAGACCACGGCAATGTGAAGATCGCCCCTGCCCCCTGCAAACAGAAGGCAGGGGGCAAAAGCGGCCACGAACAGGGTCGAAAGGATCATGCAGCGGATTGTTTTGATGGGGGGCCTCATGGGGTGGGGGTTAGCAATCAATAATAAACAGCAAAGGTCACGGCATAGAGCAGCCCGGTGATCAGGGGCCAGTAAAACACCCGTGGGTAGATATTGCGTTGGAACCCCACCAGGCCGAGATTGCCATGGTAGGCGTAGAGATATGAATTGATGGATACGGCCAGAAGGACAAAATACGTTACAAAATAGTAGTATTCCAGATAGACGATGCCGGAAGCAGACAACGATTCCCTGAGGCCTATATGATCAAAAATAGCCACAAAAAACAGGCCCGAGCACGCCGCCAGAACATTCAACGCAAGGCTTTTTTCCAGAACACTCATCAACAGGATAATATAGAGAAGGGAGAGAACCACGATCAAAGGGATCAGGTGGGCCACAAAGGAATCCAGGAATTTCCGACTCATGGCGATATTGTAGTAAAGTTCAGGAACGTCCCGGCCCGGCTTGCCCCGCGCCACGCCGAAATTCGTTTTGTAGGCATTGCACCTGTAGCTGAAAAACGATGACACAATATGTTTTCCCTCCGTCACGATATCCGCTTCAATTCCGGCAAGGGATTTTGGATTGCTCAGTTGATAGGACGCAATATCCGGGACCAGGACCACATTGTCGTAAAAATTTTTATGCCACATCCTGATCCAGAGGTTCACTTTATCGAGGGGGAATTTGCTGTTATCGAACCGCTCTCTCACCGTCACCTCGAAATACCACCCCACCACCTTTTTCCCATTGACTGTTTTCCGATATGTCTCTTCCAGAAGGGTCTTGACCGCTTCGGGAAACACAAGGCCCTTATCGATTTTCGAACCGGTGTCGTACGTCTGCCAGACATATCCGGTCATGGTGACATTGTTCGGCCCGTCGTACTCAATGGATTGTACAAACAGCCCCGTGGGCACATACACCGGAGTGGACAGATGCCTTTGCTGGCACTCCGCATCATATTTCTTTTTAAACTTGTCCAGTGTCATCTCACTGGAAATGATCTGCCCTGTTTCCGCAGACGTATTGATCACGATGTACCAGGTCACCCCGATTCCCATAACAAACCCAAGGGAGCACAACAGAGTCTTGACCCAGTACCTCTTCACCACCACCATGCAGAAGAAGCAACAAGCGGTAATCAAGGCAAAACTGACTTCCATGCCGTGCTTTTTCAAGTCATCCTTGCCCAGCTGGGCATCGTGCCGATCAATCACGGACAACACCGCCCACCCTGGAACAGTAAGGGGCCTGTAAAGAAACCACCCCTCCAGGCCGGTCACCGGACTGGTATACTCCACCTGACCAGCTTTGCCTTTCACCGCATTTTCAGAGGCATCCAGTAAGTTCCGGTTGTTGGTTGCGCGGGCAATATCAAACACAGTCTGTGTGTGCGTAACGAGGTCGTCATTGGGATGATACACAAAACGCCCTGAAGCCGTGATGATAGCCGAATACCCCGCCCCATCCAGCTCCGAGGCAGCCATGTATTCCCGGATATCCGCCAACGAGTAGTTTACCCCCACCACCGCATCGTTCTCGTTTTGGATGGAGACAGGCACCCCGTACTGAACCAGAAACGCACCGCTCGCCTTTCCGTAGAAAGGATCATGCCATACCGCCCCCTCCTCCAGAGGCCTCTCAAACCACTCCCAGGAACCGTCCGCATAATTGTAGACATCATCCACATACGTCATGCCAAAAACTCCGGCCCTGTTTTTCCGGTAATAAGGGGCATAGAGTTCCCTTCCCCCCGGAGCCTGAAACGGCCTGAATGCCACGCAAATCCCGTTGAGAAAACCATGTTTCTCAGCAGTCGCCACAACCATCGCCTCCAGAGCATCAGCATCCGGCTTTGCTTCAGAAATCTCCCTGGCCAGTTCCTGCCCCACCCGCTCCAGCTCAGCCAACCGAGACTCCGCATACCCGATGGACGTTCCCACCTTTGCCCTGGCCATATCCAGCGTCTCCCGGACACACGCCGCCTTGTCGGCGCGGTAGTGCCAGATCATCACGGCCGAAAAGACAAGGGAAAGAATTAAGAGGACGATCTGGATATTTCTGATGTGGTTTGTTGGTTTTGGGGGCATGACCTTGTGAAGGAATGAAGTGGGCGGCTTGCGTAACGTGTGGATGGGAAAATCGGTGTTCTGCTGTGAGGGCGTTTTTTAAGTATGGGTTTTGCCCAATGTCAAGACGCGCCCCCTTCTCTACTCCTCTAACTTTTATAGTTGATTATTGCTGCAATTACTTAAGAAATCATATTATCTGAATATTTAAAGATTAGGTCTTCACCGTGAAGGTGCCTCAATTGGTATTGATCATTCAAACTTACCTTAACTTTTACTTCACGAAGGCGTTGAATACCATACATTCCTCCTTGAATTGCCTCTGCGCAATCGATATAAATATAGTCCCAATTTTGAGAGCGGGCGGTTTTCAGGGTATTCAGAACGGCGTTTTTTTCGGAAGTTGTCAAAAGAAGCACAGTATTCCCCGATGTCTTCCCGGTTTTTAATCTGTCTCGACACCGTTCTGTTGCGTCTGACTTGGAAGCGCGAACATGATTGAAAGTGAACGTATAATGACTTGAGTCAGAAAAATATTGTTCTATTTTATTTGCTCGTTGCCTCGCAATTTCATCGTCTAAGGCTGCTTCAACTTCAAAAAGAGTTGGGGGATCATAGCCTTCAGTCCCAAGCAAAGGCTTATCAGGTAAATTTTGAGTTAACCGACTATAAACATTGTTGTACTCACTGTTTCCACTAAGCCGTAGTTCCGCGAGTAGTACAATCAGCCAATTGCCAGTTTTGGGTCTTCCATGCCATAGCCCCTTACTGTCCACATATTTAATGGCATCGATCTCCGTACGCTGGATCACAGCATTTCCTGCAGGCTGCATGTTTTGATTCACTCCTTTTAGCTGAGTGAAGGTTTCAATTGTTTCCTGAGAGTTAATAAAACCGGAAGATTCCTGCGGTCTTGGTTGCTCGAAATCCCCCTCTCTACCTTGGTATTCTTTAAATTGTAAAGTGCGATTGCTCGGTTGTAGAGCACTTTTTTTTCGTTGCACAGGTTCTCGAAAAGACGTAATTGGTTCACTACCCATGATCCCAGGCGAATGGGCATAATTTTCCTTATGATTCGTATGCGCTACTTCATTCCCCTGCTCATCGAACTCTATTTCAAAAATGATCGTGTTACCTTCCCCCACCTCATCTTTTTTTTCTTCTTGATCTTCGTAATCGATGGTGTAATCATCATCTCCATAGTTAATTCGCTTCATCGCACCCTTGTCGATCACTGAGGTCTCGGAAGTTCCGTCAAAGTAAACACTCCCCTGTTCAGGAAAATAAATTGCCATTTTAGCAAACTGCTTTTTATTCAGATTGAAGTGAATTTGATTCGAACCAACCCCAAATTGTTTCAAAAATCCTGTGAACCCTGACACAAATTCAGTAAAGTCCTTATCTTTACCTATCAAACCCAAACCAGCAAAGACCGACACTTCTAAATCTTCTTTACGTTGAGGCTTAATGCTTTTTAGCATCGCATAAACTGATTTATTGATAAGAACCGTCTTATCCTTAATTTTTTCCTGAGCATCTGTGTCAATGTGTGCCAACCCACCCATTTTTCGGCTGTTATCATGTACAATCACCCCCATACATGTCATGTAACTATGGCTAGCAATAGGTAACTTGCCGCTCTTAGCAAAAGCGAAAGAATTTATTCGAATATAGCGACTTGGCGTTTGAGGTAATTCACTCAATGTTTGAAGTTTATCCCCTGATATTTCATAATTATCCAACATCTCGTACATATAGAGCGGCCCTTTTTTTCCAGACGGGACGGCAGAAACAGTATATCCAAAACCCTCTATTTCATCATAGACATAGTAAACCCTATTCAACTCTTTCACGAGCACCGGAGTGTCTTTCTCCAGATTTTTTTTTACCATGAGTTGGGCTATTTCATTTTTAATTGAAGAAGAGGAAGGTCCGTTTTCATGCTTGTTTTTCTGTGTACTGATATTAACCATGTCCTGCAACTTTCTTTGTGCTATTGACTCAAATCGATTATCTACAAATCCCAGCCCTTGTTTTCTATTACATTTCTTTTTACCAACTGAATTAGCAGCTGTCCTATTTTTATTATCATACGATTTCTCTACTTGTGCATTCATATCAAAAACCTTTTAAATTAGATTTATTCGATGTTATAGGCGTTCTTTCATTGCCAATAACAAGTCCCTTTGCCGTGATATGAGTGTAAATTTGAGTGGTCTTTGTGCTGCTATTAACCCGGCAATTAAAAATACAGTAAACTGGTTGTTTGTGCTATACTCCTTTTCATGGAAAAGATTGATACAAGAAAACTACCAGCTGATACATTACACGAACTCCGAAAACAATCAGCCCGTCTACGCAGTAAAGGCATGACGTTTAGAAAAATCGCTGAAATTGTTGGAGCTCACCAAGAAACCGTGCGCCGATGGTGTAAATCCTTTGAGAAAGAGGGTTCAAAGGCCCTTATTCCCAAAACTCGGGGCCGTAAGGCCGGTGAACGGCGAACGCTGACACCAGAGCAGGAAAAAACAATTCAAAAATGGATCAAAGAAAAAGATCCAAATCAATTGAAATTGGATTTTTGCCTATGGAATCGTCGGGCTATTGTCCTTTTGATCAAACAAGAATTTGATATTGAAATGCCTATACGAACGGTTGGTGAATACCTAAAAAGATGGGGTTTTACCCCGCAAAAGCCACTTCGACGGGCCTATGAGCAAAACCCCAAGGCCGTTGATGCATGGCTTGAAGATGAATTCCCCTCAATCAAAGAAAGAGCCAAACTCAAAAAGGCTGAAATACACTGGGGTGATGAAACCGGCCTCCGTACAGATAGTCAGCATGGGCGTTCCTACGCACCAAAGGGCAAAACGCCAGCAATACGCATTCCAGCCAAAAGGGATCGAGCGAACATGATATCGGCAATTACCAACCAAGGGAAAGTTCGATTCATGATCTATACAGAAACAATGAATGCTACTGTACTGATTCGATTCATGAAACGACTTATTCAAGATGCTGGTCGAAAGGTTTTTCTAATCCTGGACAACCTAAGAGTCCACCATTCCAAAGTTGTTAAGCGATGGTTGGCAGAAAACGCTGAACGGATAGAAGTTTTTTATCTACCTTCGTATTCTTTAGAGTTAAACCCAGATGAATACCTGAACTGTGACTTGAAAGCGGGAATTCACAGCAAAAAGCCAGCAAGAAACCAGAAACAATTGAAGGCGAAAGTATTATCCCATATGAGAATGCTCCAAAAAATGCCTTCAAGGGTAAAAAAATACTTCCAGCATCCGAAAATTTCTTATGCTGCATATCCTGTGTATTAAATTGCCGGGTTAATATGTCCCAACAATGCTAGTATATACATGATATCCGAGCACCGTTCCTCAAAATGTATCGCGAAAATTGGCCATGATTTCAAGGCCATAGTTTTTCATGTATAGTGTATGGGAGTCGAGTCTTGACATTTACACTCCAGACACACCGTTTATTTGACAATCTATATATTTTGCTTTTAAATTTTGTTATGGAGCTTTATCTATCAATCCCTACTTAGCTCACGTGACACATGCCCATCAATACTATCCGAATAGTAAGTCATAATAGCCATTCCTCCAACCGCTTTATCCAAGTGTCCAATTTCACCTAAATCGCTTTTTCTTGTTGCCATACCTGTTTTAATATCTGCTCCATTAAACGTAGTAGTTTCGTATGCTCGATACTCGCCATCGGGAGTCATCTCTCGAGCCGTTGTTATAGTATGTGCACCGTTGATTCCTGATGTCCACGCATTTCCATTGTTATTATTCGCATTGTATGCAACGCGATGATTTTCTTTAATATTATCTTTATCACCCTTCGATAATACACAGTAGGTCGAACCACCATAATTATTTACATTATCTTGTCGTTGGAGACTATTTATCATGGCCTGACGAAGATTTGCTGCCATGTGATCATTCTTGAACTTATCGTTGAAATAAATACTTTGGATAGGTATCTCCGCTAATTGCGCAACTGTACTATAACTTGCCGCGCCCTGAATTATTGTTTTATACTTATGGACGTCTCTCCTTTTATCCACAAAACCTGAGGCTTGCTTATCATTATCTTTCTTCCGAACAGCAGAATTAGCAGACACTTCACTTCTAATCCCTTTCGACTTCTCTACTCGTGTATGCATATCTTAAGCCTTTCATATTCATCTATTATTATTGTAATACATAGACTCCGCCCAGTATGATTTTTTCACCTATTCTTAGCTTGTCATTAAAAAGGGGGATACCAATTGATCGCGTATAGCGTATAGGGGTCGCGTCTTGACATTTGACAGCCCCAAAACAATAGGTCTCTGCAACACCGAAATAAAAATGTAGGGAATAGGCCAAACGCTCAGCATTCACGCCCCACCAGCAAAGCCCGTGCCCATCGGGTGAATGCAGAATGGAAATGCCTCATAAGGAGGATGCCAATTGATCGCGATGTTTATGTCGGGTGCTCAAAAGGTGAGCTATTCCGGGTTAAAGATGGGCATGCTCCGCTTTGCCCATCCTACAATACAACAAGCATAACGGCTGCTTGATCTTAAACATTACCCTGCAATTGCTATCACAACATATAGCACCGTCTGTTCATACACGCTCATTGGTAGATCGGCGGGATAAAAAAGAAAAACCCTGCAGATTGACTACGTTTTACAGATTGGGTTTATCGATAAGAGAAGTGGCGTCATGATGGCCGCCCATAAAGAGTCCAAAACGCCAGTAGAAGGTTTTGACAGGAAATCCACTGTCAATACGCGACACGTCTTATTCCACGCTTTCTTCATCACCACACCGGATTGCCAGCCAACACGTAATTATCGCGGGCTGCATCGATGATATCCGACAGGGTGTTTATGCTGGGCTGGCCGTCGGCTGCCAGGGTCACATTCACATCGTCAATAAGATCGTCGACGTCCTGGACCTGGGCGCCTGTCCAGACAGCACCTATACCGAGGATTAGGTTGATGCCCGTTTTGGTGTCAACGGCCTTCTGCCCAAAGGCGTTATCGCCCATATAGACCCCCGACACATAAAGATCCAGCAGGGTTTTCAGCTTGCTTAACCCAGACCTCACCGCTGCATTCGCATGGCTTCTCTGGGCAAGGTTTGCAGCGGCGGCAAGCCCGCCACCCACAGCCGGAGGCCCTGCGGCCCCTCCTGTGATATTTGCATAGTTCACGCTGGGGTAAACGGTCTCGGCGATGTAAGGAAAGGGCCCTTTGGCAAAATCTTTTTTGAGCACATGGCCCAGTTGCCCGGTGGAGGTGAGGTCTACGATCCCGCGCTCTGCGTTGTGGGTGATGACAAAATCCGGAATGGCATTTCCCACAGGCACCTGAGTGGCTGTACCTGCTGGCAGACCGGCACCTGAAACCTCGGATTCAATGACATAGCCGATGGCCATAAGCGTTGCGCCCACATTACCGAAGTTCAAGGCATTGACAAGATTTGTGACGCGGGCAGCGGAGGTGTTGGGAAACATGGCGGCGGTCAATGGTGTGCTGGTGGGTGGAAACGAATTTCGAATGGCCTGCCACACATTGGGATATACCGCATTGGTGAACCCATCAATGGTGGCGGCATCGGCTGCGATCTGAGCTTGATCCACATTGGGAACGGCCGGCTGCTTAAAGGCGTACAAAGCGCGCTGGCAAACCAGCGCACTCCCCTGGGCTGAAGCGGTTGCGCGCTGGCCGCCGGGATCTCTTCTTGCAGCCCCCCTTGAGACAGATTTATTCTGGGTTTTACAAGCATACATGAGCGCCTCCGACAGGGCGATTTGGGGATAGAAACCCCATAGCCACCCCAAAGAAAACCTATGCGATTATTTTAGCCCGGCTATTTTTCGCGGTTATGATGCTCGAACAGCCCTTCGAACTTGTTGCACTGCTTAACAGGATGTCGGTATCATGGTGAAGCATCGTCTATCGATGCTCCACCCGACACGGACAACACGTCAATGCCTTTTCGGTCAAACAAAACCTGACCGAGGATTAGCCCTCAAACTCATTTTCGTAGTTCTGACCATCCATGGCCGTTTGCGGGGAGAGGGGGACTTGGTTTCCCTTGGCCCAGCCAGCGTTGGTTTTTGCTTTGTAGCCCGCCGCATCTCTGGCCTTGATTTTGGCGCAAGAGGTGATGGTAACCGTTTTGGTATCGGCTTTTACTGAACTGACCACCACACCGCCCACCTTGTCCTTGTTGGACTTGATGTGCTCTTTGGGAATATGGTAGAGCTTTTGGAGCCGGTCCATGCGTGCTTCCGTGTTTTTATTGGGCCCTATGCCCGTCACCATAAAAAACAGCTCATCCTTGGAGCCCTGGCTGAGGTTCAAGTCCCTGAGCCACTTCTCATCCCCATCGGTTGCCACATGGGCCATCAACACGTAGCTTCCCTCTTTTTTTTGCGTGATATAGATAAACGCAAAACAACTGGCCATGGAATCTGTGCCCAGCTCACCGGAGGGCAAGGATCGCATCACGTAATGTCCCATGGAAACGCCATCGCACAACGGGGCCTCAATGTGAGGCCTGAAAAGGTACTCTACATCCATGTTTTTTCTCCTTTGGGTTGTTGTGTTGTGGGGGAAGCCCCCCGGGAAAGGGTGAACCATCGTAAAAGGAGTGGTTGGTGGTAGGTCAGTGGTTGATGCGGGCGACTGATGGGCACGTCCTGCTTTGCCCATCCTACAAAGCCATGGCCGTTGGCATCTGACAAAGGGTTATCGAATGGGCGTGGGGATCGGCCGGGTTACTCAATCCAGAATGGCCCCCAAGTGGGGTAATATTTGGGTCTGTCCAGAAAAGGTGTCTCGTAATGATCTCGATCGCCAAAACCTGCCCCGGAATCGATGTAGTGACCTTTGAGACTTCGGGTGATGTAGTGCATGCCTTGGTACCAGATCTCGGGATTCCCTATGATTGTCACAAGGATTTGGGGTGCTGCAATACGGGCATAGGTGGCGTATTCGATACCTCGGATATGCTGACCGATAACGCCCATGGCTGCCTGTACCTTGGAGTCGACGTACAATTTGTCCTGGGTTTTTATTTTCAGGTGAAGGTCGAACCCGAACCTGGCAAACTCGATCATCTGTTTGGGCGAGCAGAAACCTCGCAGATCAGGACTTTTTACGATTTCATAAACGCAGGACGCCACAAATTTATCCTTGGAAATAGTGGTTTTTTCAAGATCATCCCGTCGTTTTTTGACTTCCGCGTTCTCAAGAACCCCGCTGTAGAGTCCCCGCGAGATGGCATACATAATATCTTCCGGCCTGAACCCCTTTTCCCCTAAGAAAGCACAGAGGGCAAAGGCCCCGCACATGGTGGAGCCGCTGTCTTGCTGGGCGTTAAACACATACATGGGCATAACGTTTTCTCCTTGGAGGCACGATGATCAGCCTGTTAAGGCGAGGGTTGCCTGGGCATTGCCGCAAAGGGCTCTCTCGTTGGTGTTACTCCCGGTCATGCTCTGATTTCCGATGCGTGTTTAGGGGCCGTGTCTATACATTTGACGAACCCAAAACAACATCAGGGAAATAAGCCAAACGCTCGGCAATGGCGCCCCACGTGCTGTAGGATAGACAAAGCCACAGCGTGCCCACTAGGTGAATGCAGAATGGAAATGCCTCAAAATATAGATACCGATTCATCGTGATGTTTTTCGTCAGATGATCAAATGGTGAGATATGGCGGGCATAAGATGGGCACGCTCCGCTTTGCCCATCCTACAATGGAACGAAGGCAATCAACATCCTTATAGACGTCAACCAAAGGCGCTTGCACCCAAAAGCGCCCTTGGTTAATGCGGCTTACCGAATCGATGTCCCGTATTATCCCATTTTCACACCCACAACCCATATCGCCTCGTCACTATTGCCGTCAGCGATGGTCGTCAGGTAGTTGTCACCTGCGCTACGGTGCCAGGCGAGGTAGGGTTTGTCGGTGTAGTGATGGTTTTTGATCCGCACCCGGTCACCGGCCCGGATCTCTTCCCCATCTTCCAGATTGATCTTCTCCAGGGTCCAGCCCTGTTTGGAGGTGTCGTAATCTTTGGTGTAGTAGTAAAGCGACGGGGTGGACCAGGCGCCGAGGAAACAGTAATTACCGGTTGCTGATTCGTTGGTTTTGATCTTGATGGATGCACCATGCAGGGCTACATCCCGTGAGTCTTCGTTGTCGGCATGGATAAGCGAGACGGTGATGGCGGCTGTGCGCATTTTGGGGAAATACTGGGTGGATGGAAAGAGTGATTCCTCCTGCATGGCGCCGATGAACTGGCCGTTGCCACCTTGCAGGGTCACATCGCTGGTGCGGTATTGGACGGGTACCCCGCCGGGCATGGGGCCCTCTTCCAGGTCCCACTCCACCTGGGTGGCGATGGTGGTCAGGTACTGATAGCCGTCGCCATACTGATAGGCGGCCAGGTAGGGTTTGTCGGTAAAGTTCTGATTCTTGACGTATACCCGATCACCCGGCCGGATCACGTCATCCTGGCTGAGATCGCTCTTTTCGATGATCCAGCGCTGTTTGTTGACCGAGTAGTCCTTGGTGTAATAGTAGAGGGCAGGCGTCTCCCAGGCTCCCAGAAAGGCGTATTCACCGACGGCACCTTCGGTGGTTTTGATCTCCGTCACCGCGCCGGAACGTAGCGGTCCCCCGTCCGGTTTGATCACCTTGTGGGTCAGGCCGATGTTGCTCATACGTGGATAGTATTGGGAGCTGCCGATGCCATAGGCGCTTTCGGACATCTTGCCGATGCATGCGCCGTCCCGGTTGCGAAGCCGCATGCTGACGGTGTTGGGCCCCTCATCGCCGGACAGAAAGAAAAGCCCCTGGCTCTCCAGGTGTCCATGGACCAATCCCAGATGATCCACAGCCGCCCGATTGAACCGGTAATAAGAGGTTCCTGCCTTGTCGCTGCTGGCTAGGTATTCATTCAACCATTGCATACGCTCAAAGGTTTCGGGTACCTCCAACGCCTGCCCGTCCACCAGGATGCGACCGATATTTTTTCTCCAGGCCCCGCACTGATCGGGCTCACGGGTGTCCAGAATCTCGCGGATCACCTGTTCGGTGGCGCTGTCCAGGGGGGCGTAGGTCTCAACCGTGAAGGGAGCGCGGTTGCGGACGCAGGTCATGGCCTGGACCATCTGCTTGAACGCCTTCATGAAAAAATCACGGTTGTCCTTAATGATGGGTTCCCCGGACCATTGGGGCTGATAACGATACCTCATGTAGGGGTAATCCGGGAGGTGCCCCATGCGTCCGTGGCCCTGATAGGCATAGGAGTTGTAAGCCGGCAGCGCCGGGGTGGCTATCTCCGGATTAAACAGATCCCCCAACGGCCAGACACGTGTCCAGGCCACCTCGTGTTCAGAGCCGTCGGGATGGATGTCCATCACCGTTTCACCGGCATTGTTCATGAACCATGCCGGGATGCCCGCATAATAGCAATGGGCCCAGGTGTCACACAGAATATGCATGCGCAGGCCGAGCATCTGCAGATTGTCGGCGTGCGCCTCCACCACGTTGTTGATCATCTCCCCCAAAAGCAGACTGTTCGGCAGGCATATCAGCTTAAACTTCTGCTCCGACTCCCGGTTGAAAACCCAGTGGTTGGTCCAGCCGTGATCCTCCATGGGCCCGGTATAATCGACCGTGTGGCCATGTCCGTAGTTGCCGGGCAAAAAGTGAAACGGAATCCAGACGCTCAAGGTTTCATCCAGGTGGGTACCTGACCAGGCAATGGTGTTGTATTTGACCATTTCCGCATTGGTCTGCACGGTGGGAACCATGTCAAAATCACCGATATGTGGTTGTCCGGCCTCATCCTGCAACAGGGCGTGATCGGACTCGTCCACATACTGTGCGGCGTGGGCGATGGTCTGGGCTTCGGTGAAACTGTACCCCGCAATGCGCGCGGCGGTGTAGGTTGCGTAGTAATGAAAATCGATATTCATAGCACCTTCCCTTCTTATATTAATGTGTTAGGCCATGAACCACGAAAAGGAATCGATCAGTCGTCATCTCCCCGCAACCGTCACCTCAAAATATGAACATATCGGTGTATGCCCGGCCGCTGGGTTACAGAGCAACACCTGGAAAATTGACTGCATCGATGGCATGGGGAAACAACAACGGCAGGAACGCCTGTAGGGAATACTTGACACGGGTTTGACGACGCCTGGGCTACACACGGATGCGCAACATCATCACACTATGGTCCGATCCGTTTTGCTGCAACACAGGAACAGGGCCCGGGCATCGGGCCCAGAGTTCCACGTTTGCTACCTGGGCATTGGGAACAAGGGCGTAATCAATGGTGGAGGTTCCGCCTCCGCCTGCGTAGCGGGTATGGTAATAATTGCCACCGCCCCCGACCTGTCTCAGGGCAAGAATCGTATGGGTGCCGCCAACGGCGTATGAAAGCGAGGTATGTTTGTAAACCTCCCTGAGGTTCAAATTCATGTCCCCAAAGATGATCTCATTGGGAAAGAGCCTGCACAGCGCGACGATCTGCGTCCCGGGATCCGCTTGCGTATTCTTTGTGTGAACAAACAGTCCCGTCACTCGCTGTGCGCTTCCGTTGTAATTCCAGTCGGCCTGAAAAAGCAAGGCGAAGCGATCCGAGCCGGGGGGAGCCGAAGGGACGGGCAGCGGGGGAAAATTCACGGCGCCGGTGCCCAGGCAACGGATACCGTGATCCGGCGCCCCGAGGAGCCCACGACCAAACCAGGCCGCAGCGCCGATCTGCATAGGCACAGCCGGAAGCACCGCCACCGGCCCTGCAGGAGCCCCTCCCCTGAGATACAGGCATCGACGATCCGTGGCCGGTACCATGCCCAGGTTTCCGAGAATGTTCAAAGGGGGCACATCCCAGTTGGCAAAAAAAGAGCCATAGGCTGGTGCCTCACACAGAAATATCCCGGCCGCAGTGGCCGCTCCCGTAACGCTTGCCCCCCAGGCGGCTGAGGGACCCGGTACGGCAAATGCCCCACCGGCACCCTGCCCGACGTTTGCCGCTGCAGGAAAGCCGTTGTAATAGGCCTGACCAGCCCCGACAATAACCATATTCCGCCGGATATTGTGAAACACGATGTCCAGATAAGCCATGGATGCCCTCCTGCTGAATCGCGCTCGGGCATGCGCAACATCGCACACATGCCCATGCGGAATTGTATAGCGCGGCCCCGCAACTCCCCCACTGTTTCGACCAAAGGGATAATCGAACGGCGGTTTGCGATGACAGCACCAACTTGTGAAACCAAGCCCGAGGCCTTCCCGTCACCTATTCAGGGGTAAAATCCCAGCGTGACATCCCCCCCATGGAGCCTGATACCTTCAACGCCCCCTTTGTGCCCCGGAACTGGCACCGGATCTTATCTCCCAACGTATCTTTATCCAAAAAAACAAAATCCCGGCTGAGCATCCCTTTAAGGGACGGATACACTTCCCCTGCCATGGGGTCGTAGTAGAGATTCAAATGGGGAATGTAGGTGGCCGCATGCATGGTGAACAGGTAGTAACCTTGGAACTTTCCCTGGATCCGAATGTTGCCGTGCATGGAGCGATCGATAAAATTAGGGAGTTCCAGGATAATGGCCGAGGTATGCTCGGGATGCACGTACTTTGCCTCTGCTTTAATGCCGTACTTTCCAAGCAGTAAAGCAAATGCATAGGCCATGGCCACACAGTTTCCTGCCAGGTGATCTTCCGGTTCATGGCGTTCCCCCGGTGCCCCAAGCATAACCGGCGTAAAATTCTGGGCACTGTCATACTGAAACCCGCACCGGCAAAATCCATGGAAGAGATCGTCGATATCAACGTCCGGACCTGGATGCATGCCCCGAATATCCTCCAGAGGGTCAGACTGCTGAACAATCATGGGTGGGATATCGCTCAGCTTCAGCAACCGGGCCAGGGGGCGGGCATATTTCCTCATTTCCGGGGTTGATATCCTATAGATCCTTTTAGCTATTTTCGTTTTGCTTTTTAATTTCCAGACAACGCCGTCTCGAACCGCATCCTCCTCGATATCGGTAAGAATCTTTTCTGCGCCGGAAAGTTTGGCATAGGTAAAATCACCGGCCAGCTTGGCCTTCATCGCCACAAAGCCCTCGTCGATTAACAGATCCTGCAGGAGTTCCTCGTATCGATCCCGGTACTCCGGTGCCTCGGCAAACCCGATGGCATGGGTTTCAAGGGCCTGGCGCCGGGCGATGAGGGTGGCGTCCTGGGTCTCCATGTCTACGACCTGTTCCGAGAGCTCTTCAATCTCTTCCCAAACCTCACGGGCACCTCCTTTCCACATCCCGATCTTGTTTACCCAGCTCTGTTCCCCGAAGTAGTCTTTTCGCCGCAAGGCCAGCTGAACGACCGCTGCCGGAAAACCGTTGTCCCGGGATGAGTTGGGTCGCTCCGACGTTAAGGCCCTTCGCGCGGCTGCCGGTCTTGTTTCGGCTTTTGGAACCCTTTGGTCCAGACTGGTATATGCCAAAGACCCCTCCCTCCCCATCACAGGGCAACGGGCTTCCGTGGTTGATGATAAAACGCGGAAGGACGCCCGCCGGTATGCAGGGCATACCGACGGGGCCATGTTTGTGATGGCCAAACATCACATTTCGACGATGATCCAGTCATCCCAATCTATGCGATCCCGGCATATGGGGCATGTGTCCCGTGTTTTATACCACTCCCGAAGGCACTCTTCGTGGAACGGGTGGGCCACGGTCTCCCCTGTGGCGTCGGAATCATGGGTTCGGATGTTGTCGCCCTGCTTGAATTTTTTCAGGCATATCGTGCAGGTTGTCATGGGAGCCTCCTTTTTGGTTAATCACGTAAGTTACATTGAAAGAAAAATCACCACAGCCCGGCATTGGCGAGGTCATTGAGCATGACTTTCCCCGCTAAATCCTTAATCAATTCATATTTTTGTTGATCGTCCGCACTTTCCCACTCTGCCCTCAAGCCAGCATACTCACCATCGACAGCGCCTCTCCGCCCACATGCAAAATCATCGAAGGCTTCACCCGGATCAGGATGATTCGGTCTGTTGGTCGGCCCGACCACAAGATTTCCCGGCAGCCATGACAACAATCCGGCAAACTCTTCCAATGCGGCGTTATTCTGCTGAAGAATCTGGTTGATAAGCCCGTCATCGCCGTCAAGTTCCTTTAGCTGCCCGGTCCCTCCCCATTCACCCAGGTTGGCCGTCAGGAGGCTGTTGGCATCATAACTGTCAAAAAAGCCCTGAACTCTTACCCGTTCATCCATTATGTAATCCCGCCCCACCACACACACCTCGGCCCAAGGGATGAGATGGTGCCTTGCGTTCTGGCCGACAGCACCGGGTAGGATGTCGTTGAAAGGGTAAGCGGGTCTTGCGCCACACATCGGCATGGTTGTTACCTCCATTTTTTGGTGTTGGGGTAAAAGCTAAGAGTCACGCATGGTATTTCGTTGCATGATCGAAAATGAGACAACGGTTCTGAGGCGAGAGCAATTTGGTGCACGGAGTGCACCCTACGGGCTGGAGAGGATTTGGTGGGATGTCGATATGGCGGTACGCACGGCGCGCCATGCGGGGTATCGTAAATTCGCTGCGGTTCAGGCGGTTCTACTCACTATTCACTCTTGACCATTCACCACCAGCCACTCACATGGACTCAAGCCCATGGGTGCCGGCCCATGATTTGGCTGTTTCCGTGTTGGCGACGTAGTTGGTGTTGTTGCTTGCCGTAATGGATTTGCAGTGGGTGATCACGATCTTGCCGTCCGCTTTTTTGAAAGGCGACAGGGCGACCCCGGCGTACTCGGCTTTCTGGTAGACGCCGCCCCCGTACTTGTCTTTCAGGCTTTTGATCCGCCGCTCCGTGTTGTCATTGGGCTCCTTGCCCTTCACATAGAGGTACTGGATCTCTTTGTTGGCTGGGGTCAGAATGCTTGAGACGGGAAAGTCTCTGTCCAGAAGGGTGTCGGTCTCTCCGTCGCTGGACACATGGGCGAAGATCACGGACTCGGCGTCTTTGTCGACGCGGATAAAGGCAAAGCAGCTCCCCAGGCTGTCCGTGCCCAAGGACACCGTCACCGGCATCTGGTTCTCCACATAGTGCCCCCAGGACACCCCGAAGGCGTTCACGCTGTCTTCACTTTTCTGCTCGACGATCATGTTTTCTCCTTTTGGTTGATAAGAATATCCCTTAAACATCGCTTCCTTTTGGCACCTCGTTAAATCATTCCTGCCCCATTGCCCTCACCATGCAAAAAAACAGTGTAAAATGCATCGGTCATCATCACAGGGCAGATCCATGGCAACGCCTTTATGTCCCCTCGTCGGAGCCGTTCGCTCCGGGTGGTGTATCGATCTCTCCGGCCTTGCCGTTCGTCCCCTGGAACACCATGGTCGCCGACGCCGAAAGAAACCCAAGGATGGCCCCGAGGATGATGTGAAAGGAGTGGGCCGCGAAGGTCTGCTGATCCCGTGACGCCTTGGTGGCCTCCTGGATCATGGATGTCAGAAGCGCGCTGTACTCCCCGTGGGTCAGGTCCCACGGCCCGTCCGGGTCGGCATCTGTCTTGACCCTGAACTTCTGCAGTTCCATGATGATGCGGCCTGTGGTCTCGGTGGGTTCGTTCACGCCTTTGTTCCCGAAGGCAACCCACCCGATCCCCGCCAGCAGAAGGACGTTGATGACTAAAATGATGCACCACACAACCGACTGTTGAAAAAGTGTTTTCTGCTTCATGATCCTCTCCCGTTTGCACAGCCCTTGATGTCCATGATTCCAGCCCCTCAGGCAATCCCCGCAATGTGAAGGTTCCCCGACATCTCCGCCGTCTCCACGAAGCACTCCCTCAGCAGCTCGTCTTCCGTGAGGCCAAAGGCTTTACCGTACTCAAAGTAGCCGTTTACTCTGGTGCCCACGCGGTAATCGGCGGGGATGGCGCACTCGATGCCGTTCACCGCGGCGATGGCCATGGCCATACCTTTTTTAAAGCCCAGACTGGTGATGCGCTCGTAGCAGACCCTGTCGATGTCGTTGACCGGATTACCGGTAAAGCAGCAGTGGCAGGAGGGGCGGGTTCCGGCCTGGGCCATCCAGTAAAACAGGGCGGAGGCCACCACCAGGTCGGAGTCTTTTCTCACCCGGTCCGAATCGTTGAGGAGGATCTCCTTGTCTCCGTAGTAAAACTGGCTGAAACGGGCGTAGTTGACGGGGTAGCTGAGCTGAAGGATTCCGGCTCCGGAGAAGTACTTCTGGTTGGGTTTAAGGGGATACCCGGTGTCGTAAGCCCGGCTTCGTTCGTGGCCCTGTTCACTGGAAAACGCCAGGTTCCATTTGTGGCTGGGTACATCGGTCCAGGCGGGCTCTGAGAACCCTTTGGCCTTGGTCTGGGTAAGCCCCTTTAAGACGATGGGGCCCCCGTCACGAAGGGACTTGCCCCCCACCTCCTGAAGGGCCATGCCGAAAAAGGCGGCGACCTCTTTTTTCTGACTTTTTTCCTCTCCTGAGGCAAAGCCCGAAAAATACCGGACGTTTTTAATAAACGAATCATAGCTGTAAGGTGTTACCCCTTCAAAACACTGGTGGTTGGCATGGGGGAAGAGCTCGTCCCAGACGCTGCGTGTGAACCAGGATTCAATGGGATGCATCGCCAGGGGCTCGCCCTTTTCCTCGTCTGAGATTTCTACGGGATCGCCGTTTCCCTCATCGTGGGAAAACTCCGGATCACCCGGAGCAGGCTCAGGCCCTGCCACCGTCTTTCCACAAACGGTAAACGCCCTGCCGTCGGTGATGTTGGCCGAGATGGTAAAGGTCTTTCCCGCCTTTGCATAACGCAGGCTGTGCCCGGAGACCGCCACCTCGCTCCACGCCCCGTCCACGGATCCGCCGGACCGGG
The DNA here is from genome assembly GCF_900101345.1 of Desulfoluna spongiiphila. Lineage (GTDB taxonomy): Bacteria > Desulfobacterota > Desulfobacteria > Desulfobacterales > Desulfolunaceae > Desulfoluna > Desulfoluna spongiiphila. The sequence continues at coordinate 310,735 of NZ_FMUX01000004.1, forward strand.
TGTCAAAGGCCACATTGTCCGAGCAGTCAACGTTGAGGATCCTTGTTTTCTCTTCCGAGGTCAGCGTCATCTTGACGTACCACTGCGTGCCTTCCGATGCGACGAATGTCACCATAATGGCTCCTTTTGTATGAGATGGCCCCACGGGGCCGAAAAAGGGGCAACGCGCACATGCGTAGCCCCTTGCTGTTCCCGGGGCCTTTGCAGAAACGGTGTGCCGGGGTCATCAGTTTCCTTCCTTAAAATTCGGCAGGCCCAATTGGGTGAGGATCTCCTTGATATCGATGTGGTCCGTGGTGCCCACGTAAAGGGCAAGTCCTTTTGCGTACACAACCAGGTCCTGCCAGGAGTCGACTTTCTTCTCGCAGAGATACGATGTGGTGTGCTGGGCTTCTCCCGTGCCCCACCAAATGCTCAACTTGATATGCCCGGCGTCTTCTTTGGTGAACGAGCAGGACACCGTCGAGGTATCGCAGACGTGTTGATCAAAGGAAATCATCCGTGCGGAAGCCCCCAGGGGCAACACGAGGCACACCAAAAAAACGATCACAGTTTTCATCGCCTTTCCCTCCGTATTCATTCCACGTCATTTGGAAAAAGGGGGATGCCCCTTTGTCCTTAGCCCGGATATTTGATGAATAATCGCAACACGCCACGCGTGAAATATCCGGGTTAGCGGTTAAGCTCAAAACAGATGCCACCCATGCCTGCCCCACCGATCTGTGTCACCCTCACCGACATGAAGTTATTCCCGTTGGCATCGCTCAGGAAGTAGGAAGCGCCCACGCCGATCCTGCCCTGGGTCACCGGGCCCCAGCCTGTGACCCAAAAGGAGCCGTCAGGATTTTCCTGCCGGTTGCCAGCCGAGGTTCCCAGTTGCGTATGCTGGCCATCGCTGCTTTTTAAGACGTACATGTGGTTTCCTCTGTGATGATGTGCTTATTTCTTTGCGGGACCTTTGGACTGATCGTCACCGGAGCTCTCCCCGATAAACTGACCCGGGTAGAACTTGTTGAGCCAGGCCTCGGCCAGCTGCCTGGAGGTGATGGGCTTCAGGAAAAAGTTGATGGGGACGCCGCATTTGCCCGCGATGGCTTTTTTCACATAGTCCTCGAAGGCTGTCATGAGGGAGTTGGTGTCGATGACTTTGTTGTTCTTGTCGTCGTAGGCGCCGAGGCCGGAGACGACATTTTTGACGTAGGCGTTGTTCAGCTGCATGAAGCTCTCGCCTGCTTTGGCCTTGTCTGCGGCCGACCCCATGGTGTTTACCTCTGAATCGCTGGCACCCTGGATGGCGGCGAGCTGGGACATGACCTCCTTGGGATCCGGTTTCAGGTTCTGCACCGAGGTCTCAATCTTGTTGGAAACGATGGAGGGAATCAGGCCCATGGTGATAACGCTGGCATGGGTCTGGAGGTTGGAGGTGCTCAAAAGGCTCTTGACGCTGTCAGCAAAGGAGGAGTCCAGGCCGAACTTCCCGCTGTAGTTGGAGAGGCACAGGTTTTCGCTGATGGAGGTGCTGAGGGACTCGGCCAGGGAACTCGCCGATTGCGAGGAGTCGCTCTTTTCGTCCTTCAACAGGTGAACCAGGCCCACAAAGCTCGACCCGTAGGATGCCCCGGAGAGGAGCTGCATGCCAGCTGTATCTGCGTCTTTGCCCTCGATGGCCTGGTCCATGGAGGTGTTGTCGTCGGTATTGATTTTCCGGTCCGGGCAGTAGACGTTCCACGCACGGATGCCCTTTTCCGGGTCCAGGACAAAGGGGGCGAAGATATCGCAGATCTTGTGGGTGCAGTTGGCGGTAATCACCAGGGTGCCTTCGAGCTTGTGGTTGGCATGCTGGCTCTCCATGGCGCTCTTGGCCGACGACCCCACGGACGCGCCGTAGGAAGGTTCAAGAAAGCCTGACGTCTGGGCAGAAACGTAGGTGGCGATGGAACTGGAGTGGGCTTCCGAACTTTGATTGTTGGACTCGAACCGAAAGTACTGGGCATCCATGATCATGGAGTCCGACGACAGGGGCATCTGCTTGATGGCGGACTTGTTGTAATCAATGGGGCTCTCCACAGTGGCGCTTATCTTGTCTTCCTTCTGGCTGTCCCGTGCCGATTTGATGTTGTTCTGGGCATCAATGGTCTTTTTGGCCAGATCCACGGCCGCATCGGCCATGGAGGTTTTCAGGGTTTCGACCTGCTTGGCCACTTTGTCCAGATCCTTGGCATCCACGTTCATGTTCATCATTTCCTGGATCGTCATGTCCATGCTTCGCTTTGCAAGGATGAGGGCATTGAGCTCCCGCTGGGCATCGTCCACGGGTTTCTGCAGAGTGGCGATGTGCTCAAGGGCCTTTATTTTTTCGGGTTTGACGATGTTGCCCAACACAAGGGACGGATCATAGGGAATGCTCGTAGGCATGATGTTTCCTCCATGTTATGAAACGATTTGATTCACGTTCACTACCGCCAGCTTCCCTGGTAGCATTTGGTAACTCCCAGGGCATCGATGGTCACCTTTCCAGACTCTTTGGTTCCCGTCCAGCAATAGTCCTCCAAGCCGAAGGGCAACCCGCGTTCGATATCAAAGCCCTTCTTCGTGGCATTTTTCATGCCTTCGTACATGCTGTAAATAATGGAGCCGCCGATGACCGTAGCCCGGGTGGCTTTGTCCTGTCCTGACGTCATGGCGTTTTTCAAACGCTCCACATCCTCTTCTGTGCCCTGGACAGGCGGATCAAGGAAAAACAGTGTCTCCCAGAATCTCAGAAGCCGCCCCAATGCCACGGAGAAGATCCGCCTGTTGCGAACCGTTGCCCTCAACCCCCAGCATTCAAGGTTGTTTTGATAATGGTGCAGGTACGCACCATAATCCGAGGCGTACATACCTATATTCATCCACGACCATTCCTTTACGATCCCCTGGTCTTCAGAGGTGGTACTCACTTTACTTTGAAGAAAATCAGGAAAGGTCTGGACCTCATCTATCAACACAGGTACCGTGGTTAGCCTGTCCGTATGACTCAGGGTATCAAGCAATGCCGCGCCATCGACCAGCTCCATGGTCGTGTCCAGGAACAGCCCCCCTTCCCGCCACATGATGTACTGGGCGATGAGGTCTTTTGCCGCCACCGGCGCCACCTCCTTAAGCCTGTCGTACGCCCGTTTGACGCCTTCTGCCGCGTCTTTGACCGCCCCCTCTTTTTCCACACAGACCTGGCCGTCGAAATTCTCATAGATCAACCGGAACCCGTTCTCAATATCGCCTTCGAGTATGGCATCGACGTTCACCACCTCGGTGTGCCGGTGGGGTTTGTTGTCCTCGCCGGAGGAGTCCATCTCCCTGATCATCTCGTCCAATGCCCCGGCCTTGTCCCCGTTGCACCAGTACTTTATTTTAAGGGACTCGTTGGCGGCGAGGCCGGGGTCGTTCACGATGGAGGTCAGCAGCATCAAGGCATTTTTTTTATGTTGAACCGGGTCTCCGATCCACACCATATGCAAGGTATCCATGGGTCCATCCTTTCACCTGTTCGAGTTGGTATATGGGAAACCGATTATTTTTCCAGGGAATAGCTGTCAGCGGCGCCTCGCATCAGGGCATTGAGCATGCGCCCGTAAGCAATACGGAGCATCTGGTTGTTGGCGCGCCTCAGCCGAAACCTGATTTCGCGATAAATCGCGCGCCGCGAGGCATCCAGTCCGTGGCCGAAGAAGGGGGTGGGGTGTTCGGGGGAGGGCCCCATGACATCGCCTGCTTCAATGGGAAAATACGTAAGGGGCGGCACCCCCGGCCTGGCGTCCCAGTCCACCTTGACCAAATCCCCCGCAGCCATGGGCGCTTTGCCGGTGCCTGTCACGGCAAGGGCCTTCTGGACCTGTTCGGGGTTTTCCACCTGAAAGATGCCGAAGGTGGGAAACCAGATCACGTCGGCCACCTGGCTCGCCTTGAGAAGAAGGTAGGCGGCCACCACCCAGTTGACTTTGATATGACCATCTTCCAGTAAGGCTCTGAGTTCGGCGATTGCCGGACCGTCCACCACGTCGGCCATGCACATCATTTCAAAAATGCCCGTTTCCCCGAGCTTTTTCGCCGCGCCCACGACATCATCGGGAACGCCGGTGTCCGCTGTATCCTTCAACTCTTTCAGTGAAAGGAAAATCCCGTCGTAGAGCCAGTCCGGAAGCGTATGGATGGAGTAAAGCTGCTGATAATCCATGCTGAAAGAGTCCACGAGGGCCTTGGGGGCGTCAAAGATCTCGGTGATGCTTGCAGGTCTCGGGCCGTCATGCTTTCTGGGGAACACCTGCACATGGTCACAGTGCACCCAGGTCTCTTTCATGCGGGCGATCCGTTTGCCCAGTTTGTGGGCGCTGTGGCTGAGGCCGCATGAATTTTCGATGATGAGGTTGACGTTCTCCTCAAGCTGGTAGTCAAAGTCACAGACCTTGAATCCCCATTGGCCGTCGGGTACCGGATCGGGGATCTGGTGATAGTAGGTACGGTCCTGGCAGAAATACCACTCCGGCGACGTAATATGGGGCACGGCCACATCCACGAACTCGCACTTTCCCGCACCGTTTCGCACATCGAGCTTTTCCGCCTCGGGGGAGGTGTCCGGGACATCGCGGTACTCCACGGAGTAGCCCAGGAATTTCAGCGCCGTGCGGATCAGGGTAAAATCATCGATGAGGTTGTTGGCGTACATGGAGAGGTTGTAGCTCTCCTCCGGCTCAAAGAGGGTGTCGTCGTCATCGGAGACAGGCCCTTCGGTGATGTCCCTGCTGCTGTACCTGAAATCCGAGGTAATGATCTTGAACACGTCGTAGGGCTGAGTCGCCTCCGCCTCTTTCTGGCGGGCCTTCTGCTGGTCGATGGCCAGCTCCGAGACTTCATGGCCCAGGGCATCCATGCGACCCGGGGCGTAAGGGAAAAAGCTGTGGTCCACATCGTTCCAGGCGGAATTCACCCGGTTGAGGTCCGAGACAAAAAAAAGGGTCTCCGTGCAGTACACCAACCAGTCCTTTGAGTCAGCGGTCATAATCAGGTCAAAGACTTTTTTCAGGTTGGCGCCGCCAACGGCGGTGAGGATGGGGACCAGGTCCTTGAACACATTGACGATGGTCTGGGCGCCTGCAAACTCCACGGGAACCTGAAGAGGAATATCCAGCTTCTTTGACGAAAAATCGATGAGCTTTGCAAGGGCTTCAAGCTGGGAACACCGGTACAGCTTGTCCCCCCCCAGCGCCCCATGGGGCAGGTGCTCAAGCAGGGTGCTGTACCGCGTGTCTTCGATGGCCTCCACAAGAAGGATTTTGATGCGCTGGGCAACGGCCGCCATGACCTCTCCCACGGTTTTGCCCTTGGGAATCTTATCCTGCTTAATGACAAGGTTCAGGTCGCAGTCACCGGCATACCCGTCCCAGACCAGGGTGTCCGGGGGGTTGGGGCTGATCTGGGCCTTGAGGTTACTCAGGCCCAGCCCTCCCTTGACGCTCAGGGAGCAGAGTTCATGGAGGGTGATGGCACCAAGCAGCGGGCGGGTGTCGGTGTGGTACTTCTCCATAAACCGGTTGGCGTAGGCCATCAGCTCCCCCCGGATGGGGTCTATTTTCAGGAGCTGGCCGGTGATTTCACTGTCAATGGCTCGTTTGGTTGCAACCTTCATCCGTTTCATACGTTGTCATCCTCCCACGATCGGTTCGGTTTTTCGTGCCGTCACGGCATCGGTGAATGTAAAAAACGATGTAAGTATTCAGCTCAAAATGCCTCCGGCGGCCCTGCCGGGGGCCAAACGTTTAAAACATTTGACAAACAGGCCTTACGCAAGCCTTTCCAGGCTCCGCCGGAGGCAAGCTGAATCGTTACAAAACGATTATGTAAATAACGTGGCCCCCACTGCCTCCGGTGCCCCTGCCGGGGGCCGGCGTTCATCGAAAAGCCCCGCGTATGCCATAGACGCGTTTCCCACCGGCGATGTCCGTATACTGCGTCAGGGAATCCCCATGGACCATGGCCTCGAACTGAATGTCTGCCGTGGCCGGTTGCCCGGTGTACAACCCGTCGGTATAGCGCACATAGTGGGGGTCGGCCGGGGTACCGCAGATGAGCAGGTCCCCTTCCGCAGGGATCCTGTCCCGGCCGCGGAGAAACTCCCCGTCGCTTTTTCCGGTGAGGAGCCTGAGCAGATCCCGGCCGTACCCGTTGATGGTCTCTTTGCTTCGAAAGACATTCTTCTTGTCCGGTCGTCCGCCGGTGACCGTGGCCAGGTACACCACGGCACAGGCCAGGTATCCCCAGGAGAGGGTCGCTTTTTTCTCATTGTTTTTGCACCACACAGTCCATCCCGGGCAGCCTTCGATGGCCGAGGGGATCTCCTCTCTGCCACACGCGTAGGCCAAACAGTTTGCAGGCATGATTTTCCTCCGTTGTCATGAAGTCGTGTGACTGGGTTCCCGGCTGCAGGGCAGCAGGATGACTTTCCGATAGCTTCGGGCAAAATCCCCGATATCCCAAAACGTGGCATCCGTTCCGCGCAGCACAAAGACCCGGTTGCCCGACAGGGCCCCGCCGCTCCGCCTGCCGCTGTCCACGAAGCCGGGCCCGGCCCCGGGGATCACCCCGAGGTCACGGCTGCACTGTGCATCGCTGAGCCCGGAAAAAGAGCCCGAAGACGAGGTGGTGCACTCCGGGGCTGAGGCCCCCCGGAGATACTCCCGGACCTCGTTGCCGCTGAGCGGCCCTCCGGCTTTTGCGATGACCCTTACCTTCGGATGCGAAAAGCAGCCGTCCGAAGCCTCTCCATGCACCAGCAGCACAATGGTTTCCATGGCTCGTCCTTGGTTGTCATTCGGTGGGTGGGGCAAAGGCGACTTACCGGCTTTGCAGCAGGGTTTTCAGCGCATCGGCAAGTTCGTCCCGACGGCTTTCGTCTCCTCCTGCCGCGGCATCCTGCCAGCGGGTCCAGAGGGTTTCAAAGTGCTGCATCTCGTCAAAGGAGAGAAAATGAAAGGAGGGCTGAAGGTGGACCGGGAGCTGTCCGGCGACCATCTCCATGGTGATTTCGCGAAAGACGTCGCTGGCAAACCGATCGGTCCACGCGGGAAACAGAATGCTGATGCCGTGGACGTAAAAACCGTCCGGCGGGGTCTCCGGGTCTGTGCCGAAGGAGCGGGGCCTCAGGAGCAGGTGTTCCACCACATGCATCCCTTCGGTGGCCATGTTGATGTACATGAGGTAACGGCGCAGGAGATGCACCAGGTGGGCGGCCCTCCAGATCGTCCGGGTGCTGCCCAGGTAAACCCAGGTGTCCCCCATGTGAAAAGCGATCTGCACATCATCGCAGTCGGACAGGTGCACCAGGCGGTACCGGTTCAACTGACCACCGCCCCGCAGAAGGGAATCGAACAGGAGGTTGTGACGAAAAGGGACGATGGAGACCATCAACTCACGGACGGCCCCGCAGGTGAGCCGGGGTTCCTTCGGGGCGGGAGAGATGGGGGCCATGTGGCCGGACCCGTCAGCATCGAGGTCCGCGGCAAGGGTTCCGGCATGCAGGCCCAGGTAGTGTTCGTCGCTGACCAGCTCCAGGCTGTCCCGGGTGATGGCCTGGGTCAGGGAGTCATGCTTGTGATGGTAAAACCCCAGGAGAATCTCGCACTTCATTTGAAACGGCGGGATGTTTCGCTCCCCTTCCACCCGGTGCCCCGGACGCGACCCCCTGAACCTGTGGGCCGAGATCTCGGGCAGCCGTTTTAAAAGGGCGATGCGCACCTGGATCAGGGCCTCGTCAAGGGCGGTATCGCTGAAGTAGCTTCCGTCCCGGCGAAGGGGCTCTTTCTCCACCGTCTCCCCGTAAAGGGCCAGGAGGTGGGTAAGAAACCCGTTGCGGCGCCGATGAAAGGCGTCGTATTTTTTCATCAGGGCCCTGTGGGCGGCCTCGGGCTCTTTTTTGGTTCGAAGCCCGTCCATGCCGCTGATGTGACCCGAGTCAAGGAACCTCCCGAACCGGGTCCGCCGCACCGCAGGCTCCGGGGAGAAAAGGTCGGGCATGGCATCCAGGGTGGCCATGCCGTCGGCCAGGAACTGTTCCATCAGGGCCAGGTACCCCTTGAGCTGCCTGGCCGCGGCCTTTCGTTCCTCGGGATAGGAGGGGGGAACGCCGAAGGCGTTGATCCCGTAGACATTGGGAAAGTGGTCCTGGATGGAGGTGTACTCACCGAAATCCCGAAACGTCGCCTCCGGAAGGGTATAAAGCGATGCGGGATCGTGGGGCACGGGGCGCCGCCCACCGAACTCCAGGGCGGAGTAAAGCCCCTTGAACTGATCTATATCAACGGCAAGGCGCTTTCCCTCAAGAAAGAGCGCGACCCGGTTGTCAGAATCGTGCCCGGGGATGGCAAGGGAGAGTACACTTCCCTTGTTCTCTCGCTGGATGCAGACAAAGTGACGGAGCCCCCCCTTGAAAAAGCAGAGTTTTTTTACCGACACCACCCCTTCCACCTTCCGCACCGCCCCGATCACTTCGGTGACGGCGACCCTCTCCACCACGGACGAGCGCCCCAGCCGGGACAAAATACCGTGGCGGGTCAGGGGCCCATGGAAGACAGTGGCCAGTTCCACCTCCTCTTCCAGCATCGCCTGATGGGACTCCGGTCGGATTCCCGGCGCCAGGAGCCCGTTGCAGACATGGTAGATCTCAGCCATGACCACGGAAGGGGAACGGGATCCGTCGAGTTCCATCTCCGCTTCCAGGGTGTAGGGATCCTCGGTGAGGACCACCACCTCCAGGAGATCTTCCCCCAGGTTTCGAACGGCGTGGTATACGTCGGTGGCTTCGGCCATGAGATACGCCGCGTCCACACCCGGGGCCGCCCTCAGCAGAATCCGCCAAAGCCCTGGAAAAAGGGCCTCCACCCAGACATTCTCCACGCCTTCCAGCCGGTCGAAGAGGTGCTTTCTCAAGTCATCTCCCGTCACAGGCCCGCAGGGCAGGATGGCCTCGGGACTGAACATCCCCACGGCCTCCGGGACAAACCCCTCTTCCCCGGTGAAGTAGTCCACCGTGGGAAACCCCGTGCGATGCACCAGATCGGTAATGCCATAACAGAGATGCTCCAGCATGGTAACCCCGGGGTCGTGGAGGTTGTAGTCCGTCCACACCCCACCGGAGAGCTCCTGGATGAGCCGTATCCCCTCTTTGCGAAGGGACTCAAAGCTGGTGTCATCCCGGCTGAAATCCCGCTTTTTAAGGACCAGGGACCCCATCTCACACCTGCCCGGGGTCTAAAGGAAGAACACAGGATTCCATGAAGGGATCGTCCCAGAGCCGCGCAAGGCCGAACCGGATGGCGGCATCATCTCCGTAGGCGCGGCAGGTACGCATCTCCAGCCGATAATCATGGCGTTTCCCTCGCCACCGGATCAGGATCCGGTTGCGCCGGGCGTCGAAATAGGCTTGGTGCATCGTGATCTTTCCCCGGCCCCTGAAGGTGTTCAGGGCCACAGCATGCACCAGGGCATAGCGCCCTTCCCGCTTTTTACCGGCCCCTGCCGTGATCTCAAAGGCCTGGCAGCCGTCAAGGCCGCTGACCAGGGTATGCCAGCACCCGTCGGCCGGAATCAACCCCTGGCGAAACCGACCTGTCTGGCCTTCCACGGCAAGGGTCCCGCGCAGATCCAGGTCGGACCGGGGGTCGTCGCAGCCGATGCCCACCCGCCCGTCGGGGGTCAGGGTAAGCAGGCTCTTGCTGTCTGCGTTGCGGAGGTGAAACCGCCCCGTATCCGGGTGGATCCCCATGGACCAGTCCGGGCAGACCATCTCCATCTTCTGAAAGAAGCTGATGAGCTTCTCCCGCTCCCCGATGGCGGCGATCTTCAAGCCGTGCTCTGCGGACTTTTCAAAGCCGTCGTCGATGATGTTGATCACCGAATCGATCAAATCCGCGAACTGCTTTTCCGACGGCAGGGCGCCCTTCTTGAAATACTTTTTCAGGGTATTGCGGTTCTGCTGGGCCATGGAGTTCGCTCCGTTTGTCGTAACTATTCAGTGCTTAACATGCTGCCTTGTATGGTTAAGGTGCTCAAAAACAGCCTCCAACGGCAAGGTGTGCCACCTTGAAAGCGGGTTGCGGATACGCTTTGCCCCTCGTCCCTCGGGTCAAATCACATCCGCCTTTCATTCAGGCTATATTGGGGAATTTGTGTCAGATAGGTGTTTGGCAACCTTTTCAAAAGGTTGGCCCCCGGCAGGGCCGCCGGAGGCATAAACTGAACAGTCACCGTTTATCAAACAATGAATGTCCGCCCCACTTCGAGTTCCCCGACACCGGTACGCTGGGGGGCTATGGGACGGGGCTCGGGGATGGTCTGGAGATAATGGGCATCTGCGGGAACCGCAATACTCCAGGGGGTTGCGGGCCGGATTTCTTTCAGCGTGATGGAGACCTCTTCATCTGTAACCCCCTCGCAGGGGCGCTGGGCCACGTCATCGGCCCGGTCCCCTGCCATGATCACCGTATCCACCATGGCATACCCCTCTTCCGGGGATCGAATCAGGTGCAGCATGGAAAAATCGGTGACGGACACCACATCCGGGTGGGCGGCGATGTGTGCCTCCACCTCCACTTCGCGGACGCACCAGCCGAACCGGGCCGGGTATCCCACGTCCAGTACCCAGGGAGACAAAAAGTCACTGATGGAGCGGTGGACCCGTTTCAAGGCGTCCCCCTGCCCCTCCCTCAAGGTTAGGGTGCACCGCACCTGGATCCTTTCGTAGACGGGGTTGATCACATCCACCTCGGCATGATCGGGGAGCAGGCCCTTGAGGTAGCCTGCCATTCTCCCCAGCTCCAGGATGGTAAACAGCGGAGGCATGGAGCCCTGCCCCTGCCGGTCGGGCAGTACGGCCACCAGCAGCCGCCCGGGGTGCTCCCTGCGTTCCAAGCTCATGCCGGGAAAGCATTTCACCTTGCGAATCGCAGGCTCCCGCTCCAGGAGGAGCCGCTCCACATCCCAGGACGTTACGGCCCGGCCCTTGTGGCGAAGCCTTTCGCCGATGCGTGCCATGCGTTCCTCGGCGCTCTCCTCTCCCCTGCCGCCGAAGGAGTCCAGGAGCTGACGAACCGTCCCCACCCCGGCAAGGGGGGTTGCAGGCCGAAACGCACTCCCGCAGGGCACCGAGGCGTCGGTGGTTGCTTCGTGGTCCAGCCGGGCGAGGACACCGTTGAGCACCACGGTACGGCACCTGCTCAGGGATGCCATGACGTTCTGCAGGGTTGCCGGGTCACCGGACGGAACCATGGGGATGGCCCGAAGCCAGAAAAAACCGGTGGGCATCACGGTATGGTCGCTGGAAAGCCCGCTGGCCGGAAGGTCGAGGACCACGAGGCCTGAGGTGAGAAACCCCCGGGTGCTATCCAGGAGCACACACCGGTCGGGCAGCGCCTGCCACCGGTCCGCTTCAAGGTAAGCCCACCGGGTCTCGGGAAGGGGCAGGTGAAAGGAGTGGACCCCGTCCCCTTCCAGGCAGAAGAGGAGGTTCACCATGCCGGCCAGGCGTTGGCCGCTGATCCCTAAAAACAGATGGCCGTCGCCGTCGGCGTCGGGGATCAGGGGAATCGTCTCCCCCTCTTCGCGATCGTCCAGCCGGTCATAGCCCGAGGGGTAGAGGTGGTAAAACTGACCGGCCCCCTGGCCACAGGAGAGGTCCAGGGTCTCCACGGCCTCGTAGGCAAGGCTCAACCGGGACACCATGGGCGTGTAGGGAGCATTGGGCAGATCGGCGATGATCTTCCCCTTTGCCTTTGCCTCTTTCATCAGACCCCGTGTCAGGAGCTGGGGGTAAAGCGCGTGGCCGAAGGCCATCTCAGGGGCCACAAGTTGAAACCGGTAAAACCCGTTGCACACACCGGGACCGAACACAAAGGCCCCCTCGTCATCGGGCACGGAGTCCAGAAGCTTTTCGCTGGTGCAGACCAGGGCACCCGTGGTGGCCGGTTTGTCCCCGGGGCCGGGGTCCTCGGAAAACAGTCGGTACCCGGGGCTTTCGGCGTCCTCCACCCATTGCCCCTGCTTCAGGACCGCCATCTTCACCTTAAAGGCCCCATTGTCAATGGCCCCTCCATACGCCCTGTAGTACCGGGCAAACCCGCCGGACGACGCGGGAAGTTCCGCCCAGGAAAACTCCACGGTGAGCTTTTTCACCTCTTTTCCGGTGGACTCCCGGTGGCCCAGGACCAGAAACGAACCGCACTTGGGCAAGGGGCCGAAGGGGGCAAAGGGGGTGTTGGCATCCAGCATGCCCAGGTTGTTCGCCAGGCTCAGGTTCCGGGCGCCGTCCACCTTCACCCGGAGCACAATGCGCGTCAACCGCATGCGGGACAACAGCGTGTACGGGTTGACGTGGGCCTTGGGATTCAACACCGCCCGCAGCACGGGAGCCCCGGGTTCCCCCAGGTTGATGTCTCCGTGCATCTCGGCCGTGCAGGGCACCACGGCAGGGTCCCGGGGCTCCAGATCCATCTGGAAAACCAGGGTGGGACCGGCCTCGGACAGCCCCACCGACAGGGTGCAGTCGGACACCGGGTGCCAGCCCCCCTCTGCGGAGAGATACAGGTGAAAAGCGCTCCCGAAAAGAAGGCGCAAGGCCCCTGTACGCCCCTCTTTGCGGCTCTGCTCAAGGGTTGCCAGGGTGCGATGGAAAAGATCGGTGGTCCCGGCGTCAAGGGGGTGCGTGTGCACGGTCATCTCAATATGGCGATGTCCCTCGGCAAGGAGCAGCAGGGGGGCGGCCACGGCGAACCCCAGGGTGGCTTCACCCCCCTCTTCACCTTCGCTGTGGTGGGCGCCGAAGAGGCTCCACCCCACCCCTTCAGCCGGCGCTTCGTCGGCGGCGGGGTCCGCCACGTCGCAACCCGCATGGCGCACGGAGCTCACCAGGCCCAGATCACATTCCGGGGTGATGAGGGGATGACGTTCAAAAAAGAGGGTCTCCACCCGGGCCACCCGCCCATGGTGAACCAGGAGAGGACGGGAGGTTCGGCATCCCGCGTCATGGCCCAGGCTCTCTTTCCCGCCGAAAAACAGGGTCTCCGCAGGCACAGGGACAACGGGCTGGGAGCCGTCGGAAAACAGGGTCAGGTAGAGACTGTCGGAGCGCCTGGGCTTCAGGGAAAACCCCAGGATGTTATCGTAATAAAGATCCCTGTGGCGACCGGGCATCTCGTTTATGCGATCTGCGGCACGCTGGTACAGGGTGAGAAAGGCGATAAAAAGGCCCGCCGCCGGATCGTGGTCCCCGGTGGCCAGGGTTCGGGGGACCTGCTGCCGGGCCTTCTCCCGGATATGAAGGGCCGCATTGTAAAATGGCGAAAAGAGATCCGCGTGGACGCCGCTTTCCCCGGTCGCCCCGGCTTCAAGGGCCTGCATGCGCCCTGAAAGGGACCACACCGGGTGAAAGGCCGACGGATCCGCAAAGGAACGCTTGTCCGGGAGCTCCCGTTCAAGGGCATCCCCGGCAAGAAACAGGGAGGCAAGGGCATCCCCTAAACGGCTCTGGATAAGCTCTGAAAGGGCCCTTCCCAGCTCCGAGGGTTCCGGCCCTTTACTGGCTGTCAGGGCGTGGTACCAGTCGTTGAGCAGACGGGCCACCTTATAGATCAGGGCCCCCATGGCCCACCCGGCTTCTCCCTGGTGCCGTCCCCTGTACCGCCTCATCTTCTTTTCCGCATCCTCCAGGGGGGAGCAGGCGATCAGGGCCAGGAGCATGGAGGCATCGGTGGTGAAGGTGCCTTTCCAGCTTCCCGCAGGGAGGTTGCCGTCGCCGATAAAGGCCACCTGGTCCGAGAAGGCCGCTGCCAGGGCAAGGCGCCGTGTCAGGTCCATGCCGTCCACGGCGAGCTCCGGCGGGGCCGGGAGCCCTTTCAGGCGATCGTCCCGCCCTGTGCCGTCGGTGTCGGTCAGGGGGTGAGGCGTCTGTGGTTGGGTGTCGGGATTCATTTACAGGTTGGTGCCCTCAAGGAAGTAGAAAGGATAGACGATGTTGCTGCGGTTGTTGGTGGCGCGGACCCGATACGAGACGACAATGGAGAGAAAGCCTTCGGGCTCCCGGGACAGGTCCACCATCACCCGCTCCACGATGATGCGCGGCTCAAAAAAAAGAATGGCCCGCTTCACCCGGTCCTCCACATCGGTGAGGGTGCTCCTGTCAAAGGTTTCAAACACCATGGAAGAGAGGCTGCAGCCGTACTCCGGCTGCATCACCCGCTCGCCGGGTACCGTGGAGAGAAGCAGGTGGAGGCTCTCCTTGATGTCCTCCCCGCCCTGGGCCATGCTCGCCAGGCGCCCGCGTCCGTTAAAGGACGGGGGAAATCGCCAGCCCGAACCGAGGAACAGGGATGTATCGTCCATGGGGTTACCCTCCGATCATTACCGTAAGGCAGCCCATGGCGATGGTGCCGCCGTGGGCGGTGTTGTCGCCCACACGGGCTGCGGGACGTCCGCCGATCATGACGGTGGCCGACCCTTTGACAATGGCGTCCGGTGGGCCGACACAGGTACAGGTATCTCCCACCACGGAGGCGGGCATCTTGCCGATCATGACGTTGGGGACCCCGGGGCCTGTGACGGGGCCCCCCACGTGGGGGATGGGCGAAGGAAAGGCCGGGGTCTGCATGGGGCAGGTGTGCATGTCGGTGAGGCGGGCGGCGGGAGGCATCAGTTGATCATCACCATGGCCCCTTTGACCGTGGTCTGGCCCGAGGCCGAGAGCTCGGCGCTGGCGTTGCCCTTGGCCACCAGCCCCACGTCGGCCGCGGCATTGACGTTCATGCCTTTGAGCTTGACATCGGCTTTGGAGGTGACGCTGGCAGCGCCCATGGCATCCAGGGAGATCTTTCCCTTGGCCGTGACCGTGATGTCCTTGGGGCTGTCCAGGGAGATGCCCTTGTCGTTTAAGATGAGGGTGTTTTTGTTCTGGTCTTGCAGGGTGATGCCCTTGGCGTCGTCGCTGAGGATCACCTTGTTGCCCCCGGGAGTCTCCACGGTGATCACCTTCTTTTCTTCATCAAAGGTGATCTTCATCTTCTCCCGGGTGACAATGGCCTTGGTGTTGTTCTTGGCTTCGGGCTGGACCGGCATCTTGTGACAGCTCCCTTGAAGGGAGCCCAGGATCACCGGGTGACGAGGGTCTGAGTTGAAAAAGCCCAGGACCACCTCGTCCCCCACCTCTGGGATAAAAAAGGTTCCCGCGTCCTTGGTGCCGTACAGGGTGGCCATCCTGGCCCAGATCCCCGGGGTGCTGTTCTCCATCACGGGCAGGGAGACCTGGATCCGGGTCTCTTTGGCCGGATCCGCATCGAGCTTGGTCACGAGCCCCACCTGGAGCCCGTCCACGCCGGGAAGCTGGCCCGAGGCCTTGGGCGGGGAGATGTCATCCCTTTCTGCAAACCAGTCCGGGGAGAGCCCGAACTCCACATCCGTGTACCAGTCTCCCATGGAGATATCGTGGTGCACGGTGGCCACGAAGACCTTGCCGTTGAACCGGTCCCCCACCCCTTCCACCTCCACCAGGTCCCCCGGGGAGACCTTGGCGCTGCCCTGAAACCGCATGGTCCCGCGGATCCGTGCCAGCCCCGACTTGAGAAGGCGTGCATCGGCCCAGGCCTTCAGGGCATCACCCTCCATGGGGACGGCGCTTCGCAGCACCCCCTTGGGGTCCGCCACCACCTTGGCGAGTTCGGCTGTGGTGATGTTTCCCTGGGCCTGCAGTGAGGGTTTGGACCCGGTCTTTTCTGCAATGGCAAGGGTCTTGGGATCCCAGGAGACCCCGCGGGAGGCCGCCACCTGATGCCGCGCGTCCATGTCGGCGCGAAAATGAATCAGGTCGTCCCCCCAGGTGACCTTGAGCACTGCCGCCCCGTCGGTCTTGGGGGGCTTTACCGAAACCTTTCCGTCGGCCACGGTCACCAGAAGCCCGTTGGCATCGGCCCGGGTGAGCATGAAATCCCAGTCCGTGGCCTGGTACTGCACCATGCGGGCATGGGTGGGGCGGGTGGATGCAACGTCTGCGGACAGGCCCGGGCAGGCCTTGATCAATTTTGAGAGGATGGCGCTGTCGGCACTGTCCGTGTGGTTGGTGTTCTTCCGCACCGAGCACAGGGCCACGGCCTTGTCCCGGCACTCCACCACAAGGTGGGAGCCCCCGTCGTGGATATTGATGCCATGGGTGATCACCACCCCCTTGAACACCGGGACCGCCACCTTGCCGTACCCCACCTCCAGGGTGATCTCAGCGCCGGGTTTAAATGCCTTGTCGCTGCTCACCTCAAAGGTCTTGTCGCTCATGTCGCCGTCGATGAGCACCAGCTGGGCCCAGGGGATCCGGTTGATCTTCTTGTCCACCACCGCGGAGATCACCCGGCATTTCTTCTCATCCACCTCACTGCCGCCGCTTTTCACCACCAGCTTTAAGACACCGTCGGCCTCTTTTTTCGGGGAATCGGGCACAGGTCACCTCAAGGGGGGAAATCGAAGGCGGGTTCCCGGCTCTATCCGCCTGAAATTGACCAGGTTGTTGATGCGCGCCACATCCGGGTAGTACGCATCGTCACCGTAAATTTTGCGACACAGGGCCGGCAGGGTGTCAAAGGCCATTACCTCGATGAGGTGGGTCATGTCCGGGGATTCGTTGGCCTTTTTCTTCACCTCCTCCTCTTTGCTCAAAAACTCGGTAAAGCTCAGCTTCACCTTGGCGCGCAAGGGGTCCCCGTCGGGTTTGAAAAGGGTGTATTCAATTTCCAGGGTATCGAGGCGGCCGTAAAACAACGTCGTGCCCCAGAGGACCTTCACCACGTTGACGTCGTGTTGGCTGCCCTCGTAACGGCTCACCACGGCCCTCAGGTTTTTCACCTGGGTCTTCACGTCATCGGGGTCGGTCACCTCCACCACACCGGTGCCATCCATGACGATGTCAAAGGAGAGCTTGTCCGGGCTGACCCGGGTGAACTTCTGCTCGCTGCCGATGGCCCCCTGGGCCTGGTCTTCGCTGAAGCAGATCCCCAAGGTCCTTGAAAAACCGGCCGGGTTGATCATCACCTCGAAGCTG
Organism: Desulfoluna spongiiphila; assembly: GCF_900101345.1. Taxonomy (GTDB): domain Bacteria; phylum Desulfobacterota; class Desulfobacteria; order Desulfobacterales; family Desulfolunaceae; genus Desulfoluna; species Desulfoluna spongiiphila. The sequence goes on from NZ_FMUX01000004.1 coordinate 327,833, forward strand.
TCCCCTTCGGCCCCAAGCTTGCCCTTGGTGACGGCAACGGCGGTGAGCTTCAGTTTTTTCTTCAGACCCGATCCCAGCATCTACCGCTCCTTCTGCTTTAGAAGGTAATCGGCCAGCCGCTCCATGCAGACGGCCACCACCTCTCGCTTCACCCGCTCCATGCCGCTGCAGGAGAGGGTCTCACGCGGCTCTCCTGCAGGACCTGAAGAGATGGTGGTCCGCACCACCATCTCGCGAATCTCAACCGCCATACGGCCTCCTTGATGTCAGATAATGCGAAACATGTGGTTGTAACTCAGCTCAATCTCTTCGATGGCCACCTCGTTGCCGGTGGCGTTGAAGGGGTCCATCTTCCAGTTCACCGGGTAGGCGTTGGCAAAGAACCACCCACGCACCGGGAGCCGGTTTTCGTCCAGCAGATACACAAGGACAGGCATGGGGACCAGGGCCACATGGCACCCCGACTCAAACACGGACTTGCACCAGATCACCAACGGGGAGGTGACATCGGCCACCCCCCGTTTCAACAGGAGCTTGGGATGTCTCACCCCCTTTGGCAATCGGTGGACGTAACGGTTCTCTCCCCCTTCCACCACCTCTTCGAGTTCCATCTCAGAGCCGATGCCGCCCACCTCTTTAAACGAGGTGTCGGTGGCTCCCTGGGTGGCCGAAAAGACCACCCGGAAATGAAACGACGCCGGCAGGGCGCCACCGAACATCCCACCAAGGGGGAGAGACATAAGGCCTGCATCCGGTATACCTATCATGGTACGGACTCCCTTATCTCAGACGGTGACGATCAGGCGTTGGCGATCACCAGTCCTTCATGGGCGATCTCAATGGACTCAATGGCCACTTCGTTGCCGTCGGACTTCATGTCCGTGGCCTGGATCTTGGTGGGCCAGGCGTTGGCCAGGGTCCAGACCATGGTGGGAGCCCCGGTCTCGTCCAACAGGCTGATGGTCACCGGAACCCTTTTGATGGTGTTCATCTTGATCTGGTTGAACCAGTCCCAGAACTTGTTGTCGGACTTGAAGACACCCTTTTTCATGGTCACATTGCCGCTCTTCTTGATCCCGGGCATCTTGATGGTGGAGAACTCCGGGCTGTCCCCATGGCGGTATTCAATGGGTTGTGCCTCGATATCCAGACCGGACACCTCCTGAAACGACATCACCTCCGAGTCCCATTTCACCTCAAAGTGAAATTTGGGCATCGGCCAGACCGTGGTCGATTGTGCGGAACCGTCATCACTCATGGCATCTACCTCCTTTAATAATCGTTATCATCGCAGGGCCCTGTCAGGATTTCTGCATCTGCTGCTGGAAGGTGATCTCGATGAACTCCGCAGGACGAGACACAGCCACAAGTACCGTGACGCGCAGGATCCCTTCCAGAATGTCCTCCGGCGTCATGGTCTCCCCGAGACCCACATGGACGCTGAAGGCGTCCGAGGGCACGGCTCCGGCAAGGCCCCCTCGTTTCCAGATACCCGTCAGGAAATTGGATATCATGCTCTTGACCGTCACCCAGGTGTTGGCGTCGTTGGGTTCGAACACATAGGCCTTGCTGGCAAGGCGAATGGACTCTTCGAGCATGATCATGGTACGCCGCACGTTGATATAGCGCCAGTCCAGGCTGTTGCCGTCCAGGGTCCGGGCTCCCCAGCAGAGGACACCTTCCCCGATAAACGACCGGATGGCGTTGATGGACTTGCCGCTGGTGGGGACGTTCAGGTCTTCCTGGTCGTCGTGAGTGATGTTCACGGACGGAGCGATCACCGCGTTCAGGCTCACGTTGGCCGGGGCTTTCCAGACCCCACGGGCGTTGTCCACCATGGTGTAGATCCCGGCCATGGCAGCCGATGGGGGCAGGCGGTTGAGCTTGGCCTTGAGCTCTTTGCACATGGTCTTGAACAGAGGGCTCACCTGCACCAGGGTTTTGTTGAGGAGCTCTTTTTCGTCGTCGGCAAGGGAGGGGTCCGTCATCTTCTCCAGGGCCTCTTTAAGCTGGGCCTTCTTGGGATCTTCGCCCCCCGCGTCCCCGCCTTTGTCCCCGCCGGAGTCGCCGTCAAGGCCCAGCTCCTCGGAGATCAAGGTCTTGACCATGTCTGCGTTGCTGATGCTCTCATAGCCGAGCTCTTTGTCCTGGACGATGGAGGTGTCCACCCAGGGATAATAGGCCGCCGCAAAATCGAGGTAGTTGATCCCCAGGGCATTTCGGAACTGGTCGATGCAGTCCCCTGCGGGGTCCTGGCGGTCCCTGTAGCCGTCGTAGACATCCAAAATGGCGACCCGGTTCCGCATTTTGCCGCCACAGTGCTGAAGGGCCGCCTGCTGAACACCGGTGCAGTCCGCATCCTCGAGAAGCACCGCCTCGGGAACCACCACCATGGTGGGTTCCTGCTCCTTGATGAGCTCTTCGATGCCCTTTTTAAACCGGTCCGCCTCAACGGCTGCCTTGTAGTCCCCCACGGAGACGATGTAGCAGGGTCCGCCGCCGTTCTGGAAAAAAAGGCGCATGCAGTTGTAGAGGATGTAGTGTCCCTCGGACTGGTCCAGGGTGTAGGCTTTGTCGTTGAAGGTAAAATCCATGGCCGCCGGGGCAGAGCCGCCATCGGCTGCGGGTTCGGCGGCCCCTGCCTCACCGCCCTCTGCGGGCGGGGGTGTCGCTGCTTCGGCGCCGCCACCCTGCGCTTCGGCCAGGGTGAACTTGGGGAAAGGCGCCCCGCCGAAAAAGCTGTGGAACTCCGCCATGGAGGTGATGCGCCATGCCTTTCCGGCAAGGGACTTCCCTCCGTTCACCGCTTTTTCCGTATGCCCGATAAAGGCTGGCACGGCTGTTGCCACCTCCACCACCGAATTCGGAAACGCGCTTTTCTCGACGATGTAGACACCCGGTGTCTTCATTTGACCCATGTTCACCTCCCGTAAACGTAATGATTGACGAAAATATCCGAAACAAACACCTTTCCGTTGTCCAAATCCATGCAGTGCAGAGGATCCGACGGGGCATTTGGCAAAGCCTTCACAAGGGTCCGGGCCCGACCGCCCCCCGTGCATGTCAACTGAAACCGCCCGGCACCCTTCCATTGAAGGCCAAGGGGCCGATCCGATACAAAACGGGCATAGTAGGGATGCCCCTGGGCACTGAGCCCGCCGGCCAGGCCGAAGGAGACACTCCCACCACGATCAACGATGCGAAGGTGCTCAGGATTTCCATCACAGGGAATGAAATAACGCCAGAAGGTCTTGCGGTTCTCAAAATCAAGCCTGCAGACCCGGGGGCACCCCTCAAGGGCTCCCTGAAGATAATCCCTCCCCTGTCGGGACCTGCAGTCCAGGCGTATCAGAGCAACGGGTGACGACGCCAGCTCCTCCCCCGTACAGGTACCGTCCGCCGTTAACGCATCTGCACGGACCAGGGAGTCCTGTGCCGGGGGATTTCGAATGCAAAGGGATGGGTCGAGTCCGTCCTCCCTGTAGGTTCCCTGAATGAGGCTGTCCCTGGGAACCTCGGGAAAAGCCGTATAATTCCAGAAATCGTCCCGTCCTGCAAGGACCAGAATCGTCAGCATCAAAGGTTCTACGGTGTCTTCGGTGTAGGCCTTGAGCTTGGGGAGGTCGGTGGACTCAAAGCAGATCCGAAGCCCGCTCTCCCGGGGGAAAAACCGCAGACCGGCCTTGTCCGCAATATACCGGCAGTGCCGGGTGGGAACAAAACGCACCCCGGCCCCTCCCCCCGCTCCGAAATAACTGTGCCTGCCTTCAAGAAGAAACAGCGTCTTCACTGGGCACCCCTTACCGATGGGACTGGCCTGCCGAGGAATCCACACCGGACAGGCTGGTGACCTGCTTGCCAATCCCCCTTGAGTCAATGGTGATGATACGCATTTTGTAAACGATGGAGGGAAGATACCTGCCGCTGATCACAGACCACAGGCTGCTCAAATCCCTTAAGTTCAAATTTTCAATGTCCATGACGAGCTTTTCGATATCCCCGTTTAACTCAGGGGAGTTTTCTCGGGTAAAGACGGGATTTCCCTGAAAAAAAAGGGCTGCATAGGAGATAAACTTCAAGGCCTCTGCATAATTGGACCCCGGAAAATACGCGGACACAAGGACATAGGCGTTGAGATGAATGGGCGGAAAACCGATGTTCGTGAGCCCGGTCTCCTTTGACCCCTGCCGGATAAAAGCGGCAGGGACCTGCTCTTTTTCGATGTTGACCAGGCTCACCACCAGCTTGTTGTGGATCTGGGCCTCAATGGATCCGTCCTGGTCCAGTATCCCGGACATGACGGCCACGTCCTGGGGAAGGTCAAAGACCCCCCTGAGGTACCCGTTGAGCGAGCCCGTGATGTGCTCGATGGCATGGTGAAGCATGCGGCGCCCCCCTTTGTTAAAGCCCCATGGTCAATGGCCCGCCGCTGCCACGGCCATGGAGATCCCAAGAAGGCCCCCATACCCCAGAAAACCGGAAACGCCCAGGAACATGGCGACACACCCGCCAAGGGCAAACCAGGCCAGCGCATGGTGCAGAAGTGATGAGTTCATGGAATCGTTCTTTCGAAATGGAGGTGAGAAATGCGGAAACATGGGCTTTTTTTCAAGGCCATGGGCCTTCAGCAGAAAAACAGGGTCTCGATTTCAAAGGGTGAGGTGGCCCTCTGGAGGGCTCGGTTCCTCAGCTTGAGACGCGCCACCTGATCGGAATAGTAGTACCCGCCGGAGCCCCTCCCCTTGGGGAGCCAGAACTCGGCAATCTCATCAAGGAGATGGAACTGGGACGGCAGGCAGGCTGAGGTTTTTGCAAAGGGCAGCACCTTCACCCTGGTCCCCGGGGTCTGGAGCCGTTGGAACAGGTGGGCAAACACCGCTTTGGCCGCGCAGTTCCATTTGATAAAGGGAAGGCCCGTGAACTCCCGGACGGACATCTCCCCACCCCCGGCAGATTTGACCTGGGCCGCCCACGCATCCCGGGTGGCGTCATAAACAGCCATGTCAACGCGAAGACCCGGCTTGATCACCTCGGTAACCAGCGCCCCCCACCGCTCTTCCGAGGCCCGGAACCAGGTATCGGCGGCCAGGTTCATTCCCGAATCGTAGAGGTCACGGTCGCACGCCTCATGGGCTGTCGGGCAGATGACCCGGCCCACGCGCTCAAAAAAAGAGGCGTCCAGGCCAAAGGCTTCGTCTGCGTCGCTATCCGATGCAAGAAAGGAAAAGCGTTCCCCTGCACGCACAGCCCGAAGGGCACGCACCATCTCCATGAAACAGGTCAAAAAGACCTCCGGGTTGTTTCGGTTGGTGTCGGTTTTCCCGTCCGACCAGCAGGGCTCAAACTCATAGGCAATGGACGAAACATCGGGAAGGTGGCCCATGTGGCCGTGCCCCACCCGGGTGGCGTCCATGGGCACCTCGGAGTAGGCCGTCAGGGGCGCTGCCGGTCCCCTGCCAACCCGCCAGGGCCAGGCGATCTCCTTGGGGCTTCGCTTGCGGGGAATCCAGCGGCGCCCCTTCCAGCTCCCCTTGTTCGTAAAGGTACCTGCGTTTCGCCAGATGCCCAGGCGCGGGGCATTGAGCTCCGGGGAAGCGCTGCCCGCAAAGTCCTGGTGGCCATAGGTGTCTGCAAACACATGCATGCAGATCCCCACAAGCATCAGGGCAAGGTGACGGTCCACCGCAGAAAGCTCCCCGTACCGATCCACGGCAAAGTTGACAAGCTCCCTGGCCGCTTCGCTCCCCGGACGGCAGAGGGCGTCCAGGGCTTCCCCGGCCGGTCCCCTTCGAACCACCACCGGGTCCTTCGGGCTCGGCGTGTTCCCGGGCAGGTAGTGAAAGGGCATCCAGATCTGCCGGGTTTCGTCGACTTCAGAGGCTCCGGCCCAGGTATTCAAATCGGCCACCGCCGTGATGATGGGGGTAAAGACATACCCGCCCCCTGCGAGCACCCACACCTGTCTGGGGTTCCGGTTAAGGGGCCGGCCCTTGTGGGTGACAGCCTCCGTGCAATCGTCCACGAACTGCGCCGCAGTGGCGATGGTCAACGCCTCTTTACCGGAGAAACCGGCCCGGGAAGCCGCCATGAACGTCCCGAAAAAATGGAAATCTCGATCCACCAATGGCCTCCTTATAGATAGACGGGGGAACGGGTCCTGGCATGCCCTCGAATGCCATGGAATCACAACTCCCCGCTCCCCCGACAGAACAGGGCCGGTCCGGCACCCCGCAAAATACAGATACGCTGCAGGCCGTCTCAATCGCGATGCCTGCGACCATGCCATGACTTACCCCAGATGGGACCGGATCAATTCGGCCTCCATACGCCGTCGTTTCCGGATCCCTTCAAGGGGGTGATCCTGCTGCATGGCTCCCACCACGTTGGCCACTTCGGCCCAGTTTTTCTCCTCGATGGGTTGACGCAACACCTCCAGGCCTTTGTTGTATGGACCCCGGTTGTAGGCGAGGGAGAGCATCACCGTCTGGACCGGAGGAAAGGTGTCGTCATCTGCCAGGGTCTTGAATCGCCCGGAGATCTTCTCCCAATACGGATCGGCGGCATACGGAAAAATCGTATCCGACTGCTCCCGGGACACCCGGATGCTCTGAACCACAGGGTTGGCCGAAAGGGCCGCCTTGGCCGCCTCGCCTTTGATTCCGGCAACCGATTCAATGGCACTGAGCTGCTCCCTTGAAAACAGGGGCCCGTAGAGTTTCTCTACCAGGGAAGAGGCGGCATACCCGAGATCGATTCCCGGGTCCAGGGTCACGCCGGACTCCCCCCCGGGCCAGTACGCTTTTCCGGCGTAGCCTTCCCGGGCGTGGACCCATGCCGCATCCCCCCTGAAACCTCGAAGGATCTCTCCGCCGGTCTCCAGGGCCTTCCATGTGTCCGAATCCACGATGCCGGTGGCGGCAAGCCCCTTGTCCGCCTGGAAGCGTTTCAGCTCCGCCTCCGTGCCCCTGCCGAACAGGCCGTCGGTATCCACGGGGTACCCGGCTTTGACCAACCCCTGCTGAAACACTTTCACTTCGGGCCGTAACTCAGGTGATTGACGGGAAAACCCGTCCCCTTGCTTTAAGGTCTTCATGGTGTTCCTCCCTGCTGGTGTTGACATGATAAATAATCGGGCAGCCTGCACTTACCGCACGGATGCCCCCTGCCCCATGGGCCTCGCCGAACCCGGCCCCGGGCCCCCCCCGGCCATATCTCCCAACACGGCCAACCAGACCAGCAACACCGGATCCCGCCGGTAATCGGCCTTGAACAGGAAGCGATCCAGGCTCGTTGTCCGGCCCCCGTGCCGCCATGGGTTCCAGCCCCCCGTCGAGATGCGGGCAACCCCATGGCACTCATGGTCCAGCACCCAGACGCATCCCCTGCTGCCCTCCCTTTCCCTGAAATCCTGAAGGCTTGCTATAAGCGCCACCACCTGTTGGAGAATTCGGTCCGCAGGCCCCGGGGCAAGGCGTTTCAGCACCTTTTCCAGCTGGTGTTCGGACATCACGCAAACCAGCCTGTGGCCTCCTGTGCTGTGCATCCCAAGGGAGGAAATAAACTCACGGACACATCCGGGGGGCTTTCTGAGAAGGCGGTCCACCCAGCGCCTCAGGGCGTATCCCTCCTCCATGGAGGTAAAGGCATCTGAAAAAAGAAGCTGCCGGGCATGGGCGGTGCGCCGCACCGTTATGTCCCCGAGCCTGTGCCGGCAGGCGTCTCCCTCGGCAACGCCCTTCAATGCACGGTGCCAGCTGTGGTGCCCCGGAAACCTTTGGCACAGGCCCTTAAGGACCTCCCTCGCTCCGGGATCCCCGTGCAGATGCCACCGCTCGACCCAATCCATGCACTCCCTCAGGCAGGGGTCCCGGTAAAAGGCCTCGATGGCGGCCGTTCCGGGCCTCCGGTGCCGGTGCGCCCACCGGCTCGCGCCCATCAGGTACCGCGCCGATGCGGGCCTAATAATCGTCATCAAACAAGTGGCTCAGCAGCAGGTCGTCATCCAGGGGATCGTCCTTGTGCCCCTTGAGCGGCGGGTCATCGGCGGGGGGCTCTGAAACGACCGGCAATGCCGCAACCTCTTGCCTGGCCCCGCCCTTCACCGGCTCCGGAGGCGCCAGGCTGTTGTCGCCTTTTTGAAAACGGGTGGTCAGGGCAAAGGCGGCATACCTCTGGACGTTTTCATCAAGCAGGGCGGGCAGCCCCACCAAATCGTTGTAGAGCTCATACTCTTTGACAATCCCGATGCGCTCGGTCCCTCCCCCGCCGTCTCCAAGGACGAACTGCGAAGGAATCATCTCCACGAAGTGACCGATGGGCGAATGGGCAAGGATCGTCTGCCTGGGCATTTGCGTCCCGCCCTTTTCCCGGGTATGGATCTCCACGGCTTTTTCGATGACCATAAGATCGCCGACGCTTGCTTTACCCTCCTGTTTCCCGCCGATGCGGCTCTCCACCAGAAGAAGCTCCTTGGCGATGGTCAACTGGCGGGGGGTGATATTCAAATTCTGGATCGTCTCCCGGATGGTCCAGCCGGGGAGCATATCGACATAGACATTCTCGGATCCGGCAATAAGGCCAAGGATCTCGTCGTTTACCTGGGTAAGAGAGCCGAGCCTTAATTTGGCGTTCTTGTGGTTGAAAATACTGGCAAGGTAAGCCGACACCACCTGGTGAAGCACGGTGAGCTTTCGCGATTTAAAGGCCTCAAAGCTCTCTTTTTTCAGGGCCATGAACGGGGCGGCAAAGGCAGGGTCCCGTTCACCGATGCGCAGCTCAAGGCCGCTGTAGCAAAACCGGATCAGCTTTGTTTCATCAAGGTCCAGGGCCAGCCGCTTGATTTTCCCGTAGTTGATCAGCAGTTCGTTGCTCACATACCCGTGCAGCCTTTTAAGGGGCGTCTTGATCTCAACCCAGTGGCCCACCCACCGATTGGTCTCCATGAGGTCGTCGTTGGTGTAGCGAAGGGTGTCCATGGACACATGGACCACCAGAAGATCGTCCCGCTCAATAAACACCCTGTTGTGCAACTCGTTGAAGAAGGCTTTGATGCCCCCTACGTCCACGGCATCGTCCTCGGGCCCGGTGAGGGTGACACCCACCAGCCTGGGCAGCAGGCCTGCATCCGAGGCGATCCATTCATCGTACCGCCCCAGGAGCTTGACGACCTCCTTTGCCGTGGAGCCCGTCCCCTCGGGGTTCACATCGGGCACTTTCAGCAGGAACCGCACCCGTGTCTCGGAGTCGTCGCCGGTGCCGTACCTGTGCGTGGCGTACCACACCACCTGCATCATTTTGTCGAAGGGGTGCCTGGCAAGGCCGGTGATGAACGCTTCCAGCGATGCAAAGGCTTCGACGTAGTAGGTTCCCCCCTCAAAGCCCCTGGGCTTCCAATAGTTTTCATACACCTGCCGCCCGTTGGTCCCGACAAAGGCGGACAGGTGCTCCAGGGTGTCCACGTGCTCCGGGCCGATGCCCACCCCGAACTGAAGGCTGAAGGCCCTGAAGATCACCTCTTCGGGCAAGTGCCCGATGACCAGGCCCGCATCTTCTGCGGTGATATTTTTCCCCACGTGCAGCGATTTTTTTATATTTCTCAAGCAGTAAGCGTTGATGCTCCTGGTCAGGACGATGCGCCTCTTCATCAAGTGGCAGACCTCGAACTTGGCTTCATTGAAATAGCGTTTCAAATTCGCCACGATGCTCTTTTTTTTCGCAGGTGCCGAGGAGCCCGGCACCACGACGAGGTCATCGAAGGAGTCAAAGATCCTCTGGCTGTCGTCATCCACCTGCCGGGTGGTTGTAAACAGGCGAATCAACGTCCCCAGGGCCACGCAGTGGGTCACCATCATCCGCGCCAGGTTCATGCCCGCAACCTGGCAGACCTCAACCGCCTGCACCTCGGTGTCGCTGTCCTCATCCATGGTGTCCAGGGTGCCGATCACCGTTTCAAGAACCCCCTGCACCAGCCCCAGGTAACAGGTAAACACGTACTGTTCGTCTTTTTTCGCCAGCTCCGTGATCGCCTCCAGGTACCGCTCCGTCGGCAACTCCCGCCCGAACTGAGAATTGAAATTTCCTACTGTCTGCATGGTTGGTCCTCGTCTCTATGGCGTCATAAAAGTAATGCGACAAAACCGGCGGGTATGATGTGACCGTTGACAGTCCCGGGCTACTTTTGAAAAATCTCTTTGTAGGACTTCAAAATGGAGGCACCTGTCATGCCCACGCGCTCCCAGTAATCAACGGTGTTGGTCAGGTTCGATTTGCAGTGCTCGGTGATGGGGACATAGTCGTGATCCCTGGTTTCGATGTACTTCTGGGTTGCCACCCCGATGGTGGCCGACTGAACGGTGGCCATACTCCGCATGGTATCCACGGAATCCTGCACCGCGATGGCTATGGACTGAGCAATGGACTGGACAGCATGGCCCGCCCCCTGGGTCAACGGGGTAAAGTTCTTTTTCTCCCCTTGAAGGTTTGCGGCAATCTCCTTGTTGGCTCCGGCAATGTGAACATGTTTGTCTGTCATGACATTTCCTTTATTGGACTCGGTTTATGGTTGCCCCGCTCATCCCCAGACATGGGCCCGACTTTATTTGATAAGCGACAGAATTTTCTGACAGGTTTTTGCCACCGCCGCAGCCTCGATCTGCTTCATTCCGTACTGGGTGGAACCGGCATTTTGCATCACCAGGCTCAGCGAATGAGCCAACGATTCGTAAGAAACAGCCATGGCTTCATCGGACGCCACCCCGATGGCGGCTACGTTGGTGCTGGTGACCGCATCCAGGACCCTGGGATCCACTTTATTCTCATCTGCACTGCCCGCGTCAGCAGCCGGTTTGCTCATCTCAGCCATAGAACCCCCTCATCGGTTGGCGCCTGAAAACACCGACCTTCGGGATGAAGGCCGATGTTTTCAAAGCTTCAGTGGTGCTTACTTGGGATTGATCATCTTGGTGATCGCCACGGTGGTGGCGGTCTGATGCGTGACATTGGCCTGCTGCTGGGCGTAAACCGCGTTGGCAGCGGCCATGGCCACGGAGTTGCCGATGGTCTGATACAGGCTGCCCATGGCCATTGCAGGTGCTTCGGACAGGACCTTCACGTTGGTCTGGGTGACGGCGTCGGTGACCGCCGGGCTGAGTTCGGGAAGTTGTGCCATGTTGTTCCACTCCTTGTCTTAAATGTTGATGATGTGCCTTCAACCATCCTCGGAAGCGGCACCGCTCGCCGATGCGGCGACGGAGTCCACGGAAAAAACAGGGTGTGAAGCGGCCCGCTCGAACCGAAAGACAGCGGACTAGCGCATTACTTGCTGTTGATCATTTTATCCAGGCTGACGGTGGTGGCCGTCTGGTAGGTGACATTGGCCTGCTGTTGAGCATACACGGCGTTGGCAGCGGCCATGGCCACGGAGTTGCCGATGGTCTGGTACAGGCTGCCAAGGGCCATGGCGGGAGATTCGGAGAGTACCTTGACGTTGGTCTGGGTCACTGCATCCGTGACGGCGGGGCTGAGTTCGGGAAGTTGTGCCATTGTTTATTACCTCCTGATGGGTTTGTTAGGGTTAACCGTTAACCAGCTTGGTGATGGCAACCGTGGTTGCCGTTTGATAGGTCACGTTGGCCTGCTGCTGGGCATACACGGCGTTGGCGGCGGCCATGGCAACAGAGTTACCGATGGTCTGATAAAGGCTGCCCATGGCCATGGCAGGAGCTTCGGAGAGAACTTTGACGTTGGTCTGGGTCACTGCATCGGTTACGGCCGGGCTGATCTCTGCAAGTTGTGGCATGATTGCCTCCTTTTAATTGTGGGTTAATTGCCATTGGACATACGATCTATGGCAACAGTGGTTGCCGTCTGAAAGGTGACCCTGGCCTGCTGCTGCGCATTCACCGCAGTGGCTGCGGCCATGGCAACCGTGATGCCAACGGTCTGATACAAGTTTCCCAGGGCCCTGGTCGGCGCCTACAACAAACCATTCACATGGGTAACCGCATCTGCAACGGCAGCACTCACATCTGCCGACTGCGCCACGTGTTGCTCCTTTGAGTGTGACCGACTCGTCAAAAGGTCAGGGAGAGCTGCGCCGTTAGATACCATGCTGCTGTGTGGCGTTCTCTTCGTTTCCCTTCGACGAACCCATCACCCGTTATTCACCGTTCAGCATCTTGCTCAACCCGATGGTTGTTGCCGTCTGGTACGTAACGTTGGCCTGCTGCTGGGCGTACACCGAGTTTGCTGCGGACATGGCGACGGAGTTCCCGATGGTCTGGTACAGGCTCCCCAGGGCCATGGCCGGGGACTCGCCCAACACGCTGACATTGCTCTGAGTCACCGCATCAGTCACCGCAGGCGTCAACTCTGGTAATTGAGGCATTTCTCATCTCCTTTCGTCTATGGGGTTAACGGATCGTTTTACACCCACCACACACGGGCCGACAAAAAAACCGTGACAGGATCCATGCTGCCCTTAGAGAACATCCGATCAACCCGTCCTTTCCGGACAACGGCCACCAACGGGTTGATCCCGGACCCTTCACCGCGTGCACCATCAATCTTCCATCAGTTTTTTCACAGCAAGGGTGGTGGCTGCCTGGAAAGTGACGTTTGCCTGCTGCTGTGCATACACCGCGTTTGCAGCAGCCATCGCCACTGAGTTACCGATGGTCTGATACAGACTGCCGAGGGCCATGGCTGGGGATTCACCCAACACACTCAAGTTTGATTCGGTGACCGCATCTGTGATCGCTGGGCTGACTTCCTGAAGTTGAGTCATTTTCTACTCCTTTTTAGGTTAGTGAGTCATCGGGTAAACGCCATACGCTCCGGCCTCAACACATCACGACTCAGGAGCCGGTTCCTCGGAAGGAGCCGCAGGGTCCGGGGCCGGATTCGCCTGAAATTCAGGGTGCATCTTCTTCAGCATCTCGTTGCTTTTCTTGGTTAAGGCTTCGAGCTGCTTTGTCGCGCTCTTCAACATGGCATCCGCATGTTTGAACTGCTCATTGACCTGTTCCGATGTCTGGGACGACATCTTCATGAAGGCATTAACCTGACTCGCCTCCGGATCGCCGGCCGACGGACCGTCTTCCCCTTCGGGGGCCTCCCCGTCGGACTGGGTAAAAATCACGTTGTTGATCTTGATCAGTTTTTCGATCTCTTCGGCTTTATCCTCAAGGAACTGGTTGTTCATCTTCACCATGTCGCTCAGAGACGACGTGTAGTTCTTCAAAAATGAGCTGTAATTTTTTTTAAAGGAGCCAAAATCCTGGTGTGTAAACTTGAATACATTCTCATCTGCCATGTCCCCGCACCCCCTGACCCTTGATTAAAAAATTTTCTTGTACGATTCGAGAATCTCAGCCCCTTTTTTCCCGATGGTTTCCCAATACGTCACCGAATCATTCATCACGGCCTGGCACTGTTTGATCACGGGAATATACTCAGGGTCCTTTGTCTCCACAAATTTCTGGGTGGCTACCCCCAGGGCTGTGGATTGAACAAGGGCAATGTTCCGCATGGTGTCCCCGGCATCCTGCACGGCAATGGCAACGGATTGAGAGACCGATTGGACAGATTGCCCTGCCCCGTTTGATAATGGCGATTTGTCAAATGCCCCCCCCTTGACCGAGGTGGCGATTTCGTTGTTTGCATCGGCAAGACTTTTTATCTTGTTTGACATTTTTCATCTTTGCGGTGCGTTATGAACGAAGCATTTTGATGACATTCTCAACGGTCGCTGTTTGGTGGACAATGCAGGACTGCTGCTGTGAATGCACGGCATTCATAGCCGCCATGGTGGTGTTGAATCCCTGGGTCTGGTACTGGCTTGCCAGGGACATTGCCGGAGAGGACCCGACAACAAGCGAATTGATCTGTGAAACCGCATCCGTTACAGCCTGGCTGAAATCCGTCATATGAGCCTCCCTCTGTGATGAACCGTTCGTGGTCGTTGCCGGGTTGCGGCCAGGAACGCATAGCTCCGCCCCTTGCGTTACAACCCTTTAATTTCAAGGATTAATCCATAGATCAGGTATCCATTTAGCAACCTTCGTGCCAACACCGTATGATGCGATTCGCCGATCCTTTTTCTTGCGAATCCACAAAAAAATGGCCGGTTGCGTCCATCGCCACCAAAGGGATTGGACACTTCCGGCCATCGCGGGGTCATCGCAGCTCATCGCGCGAGACACACAACCATTGAAATTAACCGATGATCGCCATCAGCGATCACGCACCGTTGCACAGTTTGACTTTTCTCTCGATATATTTACGATGAACGCCCAGAAACCGGGCGGCCTGGCTCTTGTTCCCCTCCGCCCTCAAAAGCGCACGGCGCACCAGGGCCGTTTCCATGCGTTCAACCTTGTCCTCACAGGCAAGATCAATGACCTGATCGGCCACATTGTCAAAGGTCTCATCAAGGGGCAATACCTCCTGATGGGCAAAGGTGGCCACGCTTTTTTCCGTAATGGGGTTTTCGTCGGAGAGAAGGGATATCTTTTCGATGGTGTTCTTCAACTGGCGTATGTTGCCCGGCCAGTCCAAGGCCATCATCGCCTGCAACGCCCCGTCCGTAAAGTCCACCCGCTGCTCGACACGACGCAGGAAAAACCGTATCAATTCAGGAATATCCTGGCGCCGTTCCTGCAGAGACGGAACCTCAAGGTTGAGAACATTCAAGCGATAGTAAAGGTCTTCGCGAAACCTGCGATGCTCAATCATCGTTTCAAGATCCGCGTGGGTCGCTGCGATGATGCGCCCCTCAAAAGGGAGGTTCACGGCCCCTCCCAGGGGCCGGTACGACCTGGATTCGATCACGCGCAGCAATTTCGCCTGCTGGGGAAGCGGAAGCTCCCCGATTTCATCGAGAAACAGCGTTCCCCTGCCGGTGATGGAGAGGTAGCCCTGATGCTTCCCCGTTGCCCCGGTGAACATGCCCTTTTCATGGCCGAACAACAGGGTCTCCACCAATGTCTCCGGTATGGCGGCGCAGTTGATGTCCACAAAGGGCAGACGTGGGTCCCCCCGCATGTGGTGAATCACAGACGCGATGACCTCCTTTCCACAGCCCGTCGGCCCGGTGATCAGCACCGGCAGTGAAGAGGGAGCGATTCTGCAGACCATATCCATCACGTGCTCCATCTTCGACGAACTGCCGATCACCATGGCATCGCGTACAATCTCCTGATTGACTTTCAAGTCCATAACCACAGGCCCTTTATATAAGCATATCACAACTAGTTTATTATTTTTGCGGCCTCGCAAGACTCGTACAAATGCCTGCAGACATAAGGTATGGCAGGGGTCGTCTTAAAAAATCACTGACGGATCCTTCAGGGGGATTACAACTACATTTTCAACACCAACGACACCCGTGACCACACCAATGTCTGAAAATACAGATGAATCAAACCTGCTCACTAAGCAAAAAAAAATTTCGTGGATTGATACGTTGCCAACAACTCATCGCAAAAGGCATACAGACGGGTCTAATCAAACGATATAAAGCGAGAAAATCGCGAAGCATCCCGCACAGCCCGGGGACACTTCGTGCACTTTTGGTATACATATTCCGTGCCACCCTGAAACATCGGTGGCGCCCGGCAGGCCCTGGGGACCTGCCGACTGCCCCGGCGGGGCTTAACGAAACAGCGTAAGATTGACCGTTCTGAGTATGGGATCCGGCAGGGTCTCTTCCGTGGTGAATGAGACCTGTCGACGGAGGAAGGGGCAGAGAAAGGAGAGGTTTACGGCGGCAAGACGAAGCCCGAAGCGGTTCTTGTTCCCTTTGCCGTAGCGGGGGTCACCCATGACCGGGTGGCCGATCATATCGAAATGTCGGCGAATCTGATGCATGCGCCCGGTGTGGAGACGCACCAGGGCAGTGGAGGTGCCGGCATCCGGGTCGACACTCTCCACGGCGAATTCGGTTTTTGCCTCTTTTCCCTCAATGGGTTCGGTGATAAAGGGGCTTTCCCCGGCGTCGGAGATGTCCCCGAGGAGCTCGGCACGGTATATCTTTTGAATCTTTCCCTCGCGAAAAAGGGCCGACAGGGCTGCAGCGCTCTTTTTGCCGTGGGCAAGGATCACCAGCCCGGCGGTTTCCCGGTCGAGGCGATGCACAGGGTGGATATGGCGGGCTCCGGCAAAATGGAGCTCAGCCTTGCGCTCAAGGGAAAAGTGATCGCCGTACAGGGATCCCTGGGTCAGGAGCCCGGCAGGTTTGAACCAGACACTGTAATGCTCCCCGTCCTTCAGGCACCAGGCCTCCGGGGGCGTCGCCGTAAGAAGGGCCTCATCGTAATAGATTTCCAGGGTCTCGCCGGGCTGAACCGTGCGCTTGGCATGGCGAATCCGACGCCTCTTTTTTCCCTGGCGAAGCCAGACAGCACCCTGTTTCATGGCCAGTTTCACCCGCCCCCGGGAGAGACCCGTGGCGGCTGCCAGGCAGCTTCCGGCTTCCACCGCACTGCCGGAAACCGTTTCTCGATGCTGCCACTTCTTTCCTCGACTCACGTCCATACTATCCATCCCGCACACTATATCACGCAAAAAACGATAAAATCCCGGCCCCTCACACGTGGCCGACGTCTATACCCTATCACTTGAATCCTGATGACCCGTGGCCTACAACCTATGGCCTCTTGCCTATTTGCCTGTCACCTACTTCATCTGCCCCACCCTCTCCAGCACCAGCTCCGGGTCTCTGTGGAAACCGACGCGCACCCGGGACAGGCAGATATGCGTATCGTTTTCAGGGCGCCTCATCCCTTTGACCGTGTACACACGAATGGAGCGTCCGTTGCCGTACTGCAACCAGCCGTCCCGGTACAGGCCGCAGACGCGTTCCACCACCTCGTTGACGACGGAACCGTCGCGAAGGTTGACGGCATCGCCCACGGCGAGGAGGTGATCCCCGGTATCGGCTTTGCCCCGCCTCACCATGTCGGTGACGGCCGTCACCTCACGGAGCCCGTAATAATCGGCAAGCCGCGTCACCGTCATATCGACGATCCACCCCGGCTGCAGGGCTTTTCCCACCTTGTAGAGATAGATGGCCCGGCCCCCGGGGGACTTGACCACGGCATTTGAACCCGCCTTGTATAGCACAACCACACCACGTAGGCGATAGTTCGCCGGACCCGGCGGCAGATTGTACAGATCGGCAACGGATGCCTCCGGTGGCGCGGCTTGAGGGACCGGCGCCCGGAGGGCCGGCTCGCCCTTGCGGACGACCTCAAAAGGCCCCGCACGAAACTCCGCACAGACGGGGAGATGATCGGAGTAGCCCCTGCCCAGGTGCCTGCCCCGTCCCCCGTCCGCTCGCTGCCAGCGAAAAATCTTCCCCTTGCGGAACAGGTGCTCCGGTGCATACCGGTGAAAGGAGCCGTCCACATAGCTGATGCCCTTGCCGTCGTAAAGGGCGGCCGGAAGAAGGATATGATCGAGGCTCCCCTTCCGGCCGTGAAACCTGTAGCTCCACCGCTTCTCCGGCGGCAGTTCCATCCAGAGATTGTAATGAAGGCCCTTGCCCGTTACCACCTTCTCCTCGGTGACCATGGCGTTGTTGTGGATGGTTCCGAGCAGGTGATTGATGCCGGTTTTTCCGCGGGTATCGTTCAACCGGGGCTCTTCGGAAAACCTCTGCCATTCGTTGTGGTTGGTATTAAAATCTCCGGCGAGGATGTAATCGGTGCCGGAAGGCAAGGTGGCGATATCAGCGGTCAGGGCCCGGGCGTAAGGCAGGCGCTCACTTTCCGGGCCCTGCTTGGACTTCCAGTGGTTGGCGTACACCACCAGGGGGATGCCCGTGACATTCAGGGTCACCCGTAAAATGGACCGCATGCCGGGACCGGGAGAGATCTCATGGGTCTGTGAAATGGGAAAACAGGAGAGCACCGCACAGCGTACGGTGGTGGGATGCGTTGCGACAACCCCGTGGGACATGGGCTGTCCCGCATGTAAAAGGGCCCGTTGAAGGCGTGCCAGGGCCTCGGGGGACTCCACCTCGGAGAGCACCGCCACATGGGCCCCTGAGCCGGCCAGAACCGAAGCAATGTTGGCGTACTTCACCCTGGCCGCGGCGTCATTCCAACCGGTGCCTGTGTTGGGAACATAGTCGGCATATTCGCTGCCGTTTCGGGTCAGGTCAAAAAGATTTTCAACATTGTAGGAGACAAGGCGAAACCCCGGCTCTGCCGAGGCAGGAACACCAAGCAGAAAAACAAGGAACCCGGCCAGGAGCCGGGCAGTTGTCACAACCTTGCGAACCATGGAACTCCTGAAATAAGTATGTATCGTTGACTCAGTAGGCGACAGAGACTGTTTTCTCACAATCGAGGGTACGCTCCAGGGTCTCATCGGCGACTTCCTGGGTGGCCTCAAACCCTTCGGCTCCGCTCAGCTCCCCCCAGACCCGGGTGTACATGGAGTAGCAGACGGTCTGAAACATGGCATGGATCAAGTGATGTGCCGAAACTTTCATGCCCCCTTCGTTGAAGCGGGCGGAGAAACGGGCGATCCCTTCAAACTGAACCTTGAACCCGTGGAGTAATCGCAAGAAACGAACGGCTTCCGCCACCCGGCTGCGCTGCTGATCCGAGGTGATGCTCTTCTTCTTCCATGTGTCGATGAGACGCAGAATCTGCTGGCTGCTGGCCCGTTTAAGGGTGTCGGTGTTTTTCTCCCCTTGAAAAAAGGTCTGGGCCTCAACGAGCTGATCCACCCGGGCTTCGAGCCCCATTTTGCAAAAATCGATCTCCGTTTTGAGGACCTTCTGGTTTTTCCGGAGCACGATAATCTGAAACGCCGACAACATCTCCCGGTGTTTGGTGATTTTCTCGTCAAACTCAGCAAGGGCTTTCTTGAAATAAATTCGGCTCACATATTCATACACCGAAGGGCCGGAGTCGTCATCTGCCACGGAGAGGATTCTCAGCACTTCCGGAATCAGCTGGGCCGAGTCCTCAAACAGGTCCTTGCCCGTCACCACCTTGAAGATCAGGGCAGCGGTGGCATACCAGTCCTGGAGTCTCAGGATGCGGGCCACCTCACCAAAGTGTTCGCGGATGACCTCGTTTCCGAAAAGATTGCTGGGGGTGGCGTATTTTGGCGTTCCCCCCAAAAGGGGCTGCTCGATGCGGCCCTTCTCTCCCATGGAGAGATAAGCGGCGGTCTCCACATCGATGATGCCGACCTTGAACTCCGTGGGGCTGGTGAGAAAGCTGGGATAATTTTCCGGGTCCCCTGCGATGAGAAGGTTGTCCGGTTTGATGTCCCGAATGGCGATATAACGTTTGTTAAGCCCTGCCAGAAGGTCCAGCAGGTTGGTCACGATGCTGCCGATCATCGCCCGGGTCTTCACCGTGTTCTTTTTAAATAGATAGTCGTGGATCATCTGCCGGTAGGCGGCGATGGCCTCGGCGTGTTCGGCCATGGACAAAGTGGCCTGGGTGTTGAGTTCATCCATGAATGCCGCTGACAGGTTCTGGTCTGTTGTGGGGATGGTTCGCCCGGCAAGGTATTGTACAAACCAGGATCGCACACTGAAAATCGGCAGGGAGGAGCTGATGCCGAACTGCACCAGAAGCCGGTTGACCTCCTCTTCGAAAAAATCGAACACAGCGGATATTTTTCCGGCAGACGCGGCCCTCTCTTTGCCGTACCGCCCCTCAAAATCATTGAGGTCCCAGAGGATATGGGGATGCCCCACGATCTCCTCCTCAATGGATTTTCGGGAGATGTGGATATCCTCCAGCACCTGGCTCAAGAAGTAGTAGCGGGACAGGTCCATGAAAAAGGCAAAGGAGGGGCCGATCATGAGGTGTTTCTGGTACGCCGCGTTCGTTGAGAGGCGCCCCACGTGCCCCTTTTCGATTTCCGTAGCAGAAAGGGAAGGGGTGCGGTTCGGGGCCAGGAGTTCCATGATCACCGTGACGTTGGGCACCACGCACTCGGTGGGGGCAAGACGGGCCGCAAGGGAGTTGCCGTACACCAGCTCTTTGATGTAGGCGTTGAAGTCGGTGAGGGGCTTGGGGGGAATCTTCACCACGATGTAGCGGTCATAGATCACAAACCAGGTGTGGCTCCTCTGGGTCCCGGCCTCCCCAAGGGGGCCGATGGTGAGGCGACGCGTCTGCCACTCCCCGCCCTTCAAGACGCCCAGCTCGTAAATGACGCCGAAGGTGCCCCTTTGCCCTTCCACGGGCTCGAACCTGCAGGGGGCATCGCTGCGTACCCCAAGCTGGGTCCGGTAGATCCCCAGAAAGTGCTTGACCACGTCCTCTTCCACGTAGCGATACTCAATCTCCGCCGCTTCGTCATGGCTCGACTCAGGCGCCTTGCCTGTAGAGCCCGCCCCCCTCCCCTCTTTTCCAGCCTTTGCCTTAAAGGAGAACACGCCCCAGAGGCTCAGGAACACAACCGCCGCCACAAGAAAGAAGGCCACGCCCTCTTCCGTAACCGGTGCATCGTTATAAATAAACAGGATAAAAAAGGTGAGAGATTCAGCGACGGCGCGGATCCAGTGGTCAGCCCTGCGCCACAGGAGATCGGTCTTCTCGGGAAAAAAAGAGACGGCCAGGGCAAAAAGAACAAAAAGAAAAAGGATCCTTTTAAAGGCTTTCATGGTGGTGTCCGCACTGAGGTGTAGGAGAAATAATAATGCCGCCGCACTGAAAGGCGGCATGAAAAAGCGCTGTCTCCTTTCGCTGGGCCATCGCACTAAGCAGACCGACATCGGATGCATCGCCATAAGATTCTCTGATTTTCTACGGTGCCGTCACGCCTTGATATGCTCGGGAACCCATGCCTGCCGCAATCGACCGACACCTCCCTTATGTAACAGAATCCCCCAAAGGCAGCAAGCCATTGACTTGAAATACGTTTGAAATCAATGGAACGAAAAAAAAGCGGCATGCCCTTTTTGAATCGCAAAATGAGAAACTGTGGATAAAAGGATGAGGGAGAATGAAATCGCTACGCCCAGAGACCCCACATTTCCGGGAAACAGCGATTGCTTGAAGGAAAAAAAGGCCTTGGTTATCGTTTGGGCCACTGAGGTGTTATTGATGACACCGTCCCAAAAGGCCGACAGCCCGTAGGGTGCACTCTGCGCACCGTGTCCGGGTCACCCAAGGTTTCGATTTTGCCCAGGCGTTCGGGGCATGACGGGCTTTGATTTTGGTGCACGGAGTGCACCCTACGAACCGGCTCTTTTCAGGTCGCGGCTCAAACGATGATCAAGGTCGGAAAAATATGAGGGTAGTGGATGTAAGGGGGCAAAAAAAAACCGGGGCTGAAATTCGCCTGATTTTATTGAAACATAACGGCCATCGATGGTTCGAGCATGGTGCGTCAAAGGCACCTTGCGGCTATGCTTGGATGCCCAGTGAGACTATGCCCCGGCCATATCCCTTTATGATAAGCGGAGAAGCTCGAACACGGCATGAATCTGTTTTGAAGATATTATGCCTAAACGGCTTCTCCACCCTTGCCACCGAAGTTGCGTTTTCCCCCTCACGTTGAGCATAGAAGGCAAACGGAATAAGGCGGCCGGACATAAATAATTATGCATTGACTCGCCAAAATTCAGCTGGGCTTTGACCCGAGAAACGAGGGAAAAAACGCATTCGCAGCCTGCTTTTAGTCCTTCACCGGCCGAGGGCTGTAGCAGCGTTTCCACAAGCTGTCGTAGGCCTCAACCTCACGTTCCCACCGCTCATCGTCCCAGTTCAAGGGGTTTTGAACCACCTCCCGAATGGCTGGCATCTGGTCAAGTCCCCCGTTCTTTAGAACCAGCCCGATGCGAACCCGCCGGAGCAGGAGGTCATCAAGGTGGCTCACCGACTCATGCTCCGCGGCATAGGCAAGCTCTGCCCAGACATAAGGCGACTCGGCAATGGGCTCCAGCCCCCGGGGCACGGACAGGGCGAGCAGCGCCAGGGTCCCTTTGCCATATCGGCTCCACAGGCGCTTGTACACCTCGGTCTTCAGCCCTTCAGGGGTGGTGCCCCTGCGCTCGGAAAAAACCGCATCCCCCTCACCGGTGAGGGGATCTTCCCTGATAAACGGCTGTGCAGCCTTGAGGGTGTCCCAGGCCAGTTTCCTGAAGGTGGTGAGCTTACCCCCGGTCACCGTCACCAGACCCCGGTCCACCCAGACGGCATGTTCCCGGGACTCCCGGGAGGCTTCCTTGCGCCCCTCGCTGAGGACCGGCCGGACACCGGCAAAGGAGGTCAGGGCGTCGTCGCGGGTTACCTCCGCATGGGGAATCACACGCTTCAAGGCGGCCAGCAGGTACTCGGCTTCGTCATCGGAGATGGCGGGCTCCAGATTCACGTCCCCCTCATGGTCCAGGTCCGTGGTCCCCAGCAGCACCACCCCCTCCCAGGGGATAATAAAAAGCGGACGCTTGTCCACGGGATGAAAAAAACTGATGGCGTGCTCCACGGGAAGCGTCTCCCTGGAAAACACAAGGTGGCTCCCCCGCAAGGGACGAAGGTGAAGATGGGCTTCCGGGGACGGGTGAAGGCTCTCGGCCCACACGCCGGTGGCATTGATCACGGCCGGGGCCGACACCTCCCAGGTGTCTCCCGTTGCCACATCCTTTAAGGACACGCCGCACACCGCCCCTTTCTCATCCCGCAGGACGGATCGGGCCTCGGTGTAATTCAGGGCACGCCCCCCCTGACGCGTCCCCTCACCGATGAGACGAAGCACCAGCCGGGCGTCGTCGACCTGGGCGTCCATGAAAAGGTAGCCCCCTTTCAACTTGCCGGTGTTGATCCCGGGGACCAATTCCTTGACCCGGCCGCTGCGCAGGTACCGATGGCGAAACTTTCCCGCAATGATATCGTAAACCGTCAGCCCCGCTGCCATGGCCGCCCTGCCGGGCCCTGAGGACTCGTAAAGGGGCATGAGAAAATCAATGGGCGAGACAAGACCCTCGGCATCGGCAAGGAGTCTCTCCCTCTCCTTCACCGACTCCAGGGTCAGCTTGAACTGGGCCTCTTTTAAATACCTGAGCCCCCCGTGAATCAGCTTGGAGGACCTGCTGGAGGTCCCCCAGGCGAAATCTTTCTGCTCCACCAGGAGACACCGGAGTCCGTTTCGAACCGCTTCGCGGAACACCCCCGCACCGGTGACACCGCCACCGACAATGATCAAATCCACCTTGCTCTCTTCCTGCTGTCGTTCCATTGGTTCCCCTTCCCGATACGTCACGTTCCCACCATGGACTTCCAGAGTGCGGATGCTTGTTCCATGGTCTGCCGCACCACCTCCGATGCCCCTTTGCAATCGCTTGCTTCCACTGCCTCACGCAGGGTCTTGTAATACGCTGAGGATTCTCTGCGATGGGCATCCTCCTCGAAATACATGCCCCCCATATAGAGATACATCTCTCCAAAATCGTTTAAAATCATCCGGTAAAACGGGTTGCCGGACAGATCGGCCAGGATCAGGTGCAACCCCCAGTCGTATGCCACATAGGCAGCAGAGGTCTCGGCAAGCCCCTGGGCCTCACCCAGGTATGCCAGGAGCCTGTCCCTCTCCTCCCACACCGCAAACAGGGCCATCCGGGGCATGAGCGCGGATCTGAGTTCAAGGAAATGGGAGACAAAGGCGTTGGGAACGTACCCTTTGTGGCGGGTGAGGGTAGAAAGAATACCCAGCCCTCCGGTCTTCAGGTAATCGTTCACCAGGGTCGGCTTGCCGTGGGCAATGGTGATCCACCCTTCGGTTTCCATCTGTTTGAGGGTCTCCCGCAGGGTCGGGCGGGTAACCCCCATCTCAACGGCCAGGGCCCGCTCCGCAGGCAATTTGGACCCGGGGGGGTAGGTGCCGTCAAGGATCGCACTGACCAGCTTGTGTTCTGCAAACTTGGTGGGACGTAAAGGCCCGGCACTGTTGTCCATCGCGTTTTCTCCTTCATTTTTTTCTTTGCAATGAAGCCAATATCTGGTAAGTGGTCATACCACTATACATCATTCTGTGTCAAGACGGCAACAAGCTGAATACCCGATTAAAAACAATTGCCATCGCAAGCTGAACATGTTTATCCAGAGCCCGCCATGTTCACAGAGCGCAACACACAGAACCGACCAACCCGATGGCAAAGCCCGTGGGGGGGGGCATCGCTGCAACGCCCGCCCCTTTTTTCCGAAGCCGATCCCAAAGGAGCCCCTATGACCCCTGTGATCCTCTCCATAGACTGCGGCACCCAGAGCATGAGAACCCTCCTCTTTTCCGGGGACGGTGCCCTCCTTGACAGCGAACAGGTGGAGTACGCCCCCTACTACAGCGAGCACCCGGGCTGGGCCGAACAGGACCCGGAGCTCCTCTGGAACAGCCTGGTGGCAGGCTGCCGGACGCTGCTGAAGCGCTGCCCGGACCTCATGGCCGCCGTCAAGGGAGTGGGCATCACCACCCAGCGGGCCACCATGATCAACGTGGATGAAAAGGGGACCCCCTTGCGCCCGGCCATCACCTGGCTGGACCAGAGAAAAGCAACCCCGGTCTTTACGCCTCCCTTTCCCATAGGCCCCATCCTGTCCGCCGTCGGCGTGGGCTCCATCCTCACCAAGGTGCAGCAGGAGGGCAAGGGCAACTGGATTCGTCAGAACCAGCCTGAAATCTGGAAAAAAACCCATAAATACCTTCAGGTATCCGGGTTCCTGAACCACCGGCTCACCGGGCGGTTCGCCGACGCCTCCGCCTCCCAGATCGGCCACATCCCCTTTAACTACAAAAAGAGCTGCTGGGCCTCCCGATTCGACCCCTCTTCCCTGCTCTTTCCCATGGAGAGGGAAAAACTCCCCGAGGTGGTTCCCCCCGGCGAGGTGCTCGGCCACATCACCAAGGAGGCCGCAGCGGCCACGGGCCTTGCCCAGGGCCTGCCCGTCATCGCCTGCGGATCGGACAAGGGGTGCGAAACCCTCGGCATGGGGGTCCTCTCCGAGGAGACCGCCAGCCTGAGCTTCGGCACCACCGCCACGGTACAGATCTCATCCAGGCGCTACTTCGAGCCGCTGCGCTTTATGCCCGCCTACCCGGCCCCGGTGCCCGGGCACTGGAACCCGGAGATCGAGATTTTCCGGGGCTACTGGATGATCACCTGGTTCAAGAATGAATTCGCCCATAAAGAGGTGGCCAGGGCCGAAGTCAAGGGTATCGCCCCGGAAGCCGAGATGGACCGGCTCCTTGAAAAAGCCCCCCCCGGTGCCATGGGACTCATGGTCCAGCCCTACTGGGGCCCGGGCCTGGAGCATCCCAACGCCAAGGGGGCCATGATCGGCTTCGGGGATGTCCACAAAAAGGAGCACGTCTACAAGGCAGTCATCGAAGGGCTGGGATATGCTCTTCTGGAAGGATTGGAACGCCTGGAAAAAAAGACCAAAATACCGGTGGGGCGCCTTGCCGTGTCCGGCGGGGCCTCTCGAAGCGACCAGATCTGCCAGATCTCGGCCGACATCTTCAATCGCCCCCTGGTCCGGGGAAAAACCACGGAGACCTCCGGCCTGGGGGCCGCCATCGTCACGGCCGTGGGCCTTGGGCTCCACCCAGACTTTCAAGCCGCCATCGGCGCCATGGTTCACTACGACACCACCTTTGAGCCGAGCCCCGACCGTGCCGCCCTATACCGAAAAATGTACCAGCGGGTCTACAAGCGCATCTACCCGCGGCTGGACCCCATTTATAAAGAGATCCGGGAGATCACCGGATATCCCGAATAATAAGGGCAAAAAGCCTCCGGCGGCCCTGCCGGGGGCCAAACTTTTGAAAAGTTTGACAAACAGCTATCTGGCATTAAACGAAGCGCGCATCCGCGGAGGCGTTTTTTATAATCTTGATCGTTACGTTTTTTCAAAAATATGCCCATGCACACAGATATCACGACACACACGCAAGGAGACCTGCCCATGAAACGAAAAAAAACATCCTTTGAGCCCCAATGGCGGACCACTCCCCCGGAACCCGGAAGCTGGCGTTCCATCTTCAAATGGGGGGCACCGGACGGGTTCAAGCACCCCAACGCCAAGCTCTATGCCATGCTCAAAGAGACCTTCGGCCTCTCCGACGACGCCTTCTCCGCCCCGGTCTCCGCAGGGGACGACCCCGTCACGCTGGGCGACAAGGCTCCGGCCATGCCCCTCGAAACCATCGAGGCATTCACCGCCATCTGCGGCGAGGAAAACGTCTCGGTGAGTGACTACGACCGGGTGAAGTACTCCACCGGCAAGACCATGGAGGAGATCTACGCCCTGCGGGACGGAACGCCGGACAAGGTGGCGGATCTCATCGTCCATCCCCGCACCGAAGAGGAGATCTCCCGCATCGTGGCCCTCTGCCACGAGAAAAAAATCCCACTGCACGTATTTGGCGGCGGCAGCTCCGTGACCCTTGGCCTCACGCCGAACAAAGGGGGCGTCACCCTGGTCATGGCCACCCACATGACCCGGGTGGTGGAGTTCAACGAGACCAACCAGACCATCACCGTGGAATGCGGCATCATGGGCCCCGCCCTGGAGGATCTCCTCAACAACGCCCCCAACACCTTCAACACCCGTCACCCCTACACCTGCGGCCACTTCCCCCAGTCCTTCGAGTTCTCCACCGTGGGCGGCTGGATCGCGGCCAAGGGATCGGGCCAGCAGTCCTCCTACTACGGCGACGCCGTGGACCTGGTCCTGGGCCAGACCTGCGTCACGCCCGCGGGCAAGGTGATCACCCTTGATTACCCCAGCACCGCCACCGGCCCCATGGTCAACGACATCCTCAAAGGAGGGGAAGGAACCTACGGGATTCTCACGCGCGCCACCCTCAAGGTTTTTCGTCATACCCCGGGGACCCGCAAAAACTTCAGCTTCATCTTCCCCACCTGGCAGGACGCGGTAAACGCCACCCGGGAGATCTCCCAGGCCGAATGCGGCATGCCCTCGGTCTTTCGGATATCCGACCCGGAAGAGACCTATATCGGCCTCAAGCAACACGGCATCGAGGGGACCCCACTGGACACCTTCATGACCTTCAAAGGTTACAAGTCCGGCCAGCGATGCCTGCTCCTCGGCCACACCGAAGGGGAAAAGGGATTCTCCAAAAACGTCTGCAAAAACGTTCGCCGCATCGCAAAGGCCAACGGTGCCATGAGCCTCACCGGCTACCCGGTCAAACTCTGGCAGCATGGCCGGTTCAACGACCCGTACCTGCGGGAGGACTTAAACGACTACGGCGTGGTCATCGACACCCTGGAGACCGGCGTCAAATGGGACAACCTGCACCAGGTCCACATGGGCGTCCGCAAGTACATCAAAGAGCGCCCGGACACCCTGTGCATGACCCACTGCTCCCACATCTACCCCCAGGGGACCAACCTCTACTTCATCTTCATCGGAAAGTTCGAGACCCGGGATGAATTCGTGGCCTTTCAACGGGGCATCATCCAAAGCATCGAAGAAAACGGCGGCACCCTCTCCCACCACCACGGCGTGGGCCGCATGATGGCCCCCCTCATGGAGAAACACCTGGGCAAGGGCCAGATGGACACCTTAAAAGCCCTGAAAAAACACTTTGATCCCAACAACATCATGAACCCGGGCGGCACCCTGGGCCTCGACGAGCCCACCGAACCTTAACCCGAAGTTCTCACAAGTCGAGTGCTTGCATCTTCAAAGCTCTGGCAACGCAAAAGATGGATGCACTCGGCTCGCCTGAAGGGTAAGAACATCGAGTAGAAAACCAAAAATGACATGTTGCGTTTTTTCATGACATAGCCTGGATAGGGAGATCGGGATCTGTGCCCCCGCTCCCAACAAAAAACCGCCTCCCCGGGTGACCCCACACCCGGAAGGCGGTTTTTTTGTCAGCGACGAAACCATTCAGCCCAACACGGCCACCACAAGAAAAGCGGATTTCACCGTTCGATTTCGTCATTCCCGGCTGGCCGGGGCCCCAAAGCGACAGAAGCCTCCTTTAGCATGTCAAGATGCGCCGCACCCACCCCGTACACTGTCCCGGCTCCCCAGGAAAATACCCCACACATTTGAGTCATTTGCTTCATGGACCCGTCACTTTATTTCGCCTATATTAAATATCGAAGTAAATCCCCTCATCAACAGCATTCCCCCTTAGAAAGCAGGTGGACTTTCCCAGAGTCCGCCTGTTTTCTTTTTGGGAAACCGGTATCCAACCCCACCCCACAAACCAACACCACACCAAACCACGCAGGATGGGCAAAACAGAGCGTGCCCATCAAGCGCTTCACTTCCCCACACACCAACATATAGTGCCTCCCGCTCCGCAATGCCCTAAGCGCCGTGGCGCTCTCTACCCCCTCCCCTTCGCCGACATCCTCTCCTGTTCCTCCTTGTAAAACGCCACAATCCGATCCACGGCCCGGTATTGCCGCTCCAGAAGGTCTTCGGTGATGGTGCGAAGCCCCCATTTCTTGAAATCGATCTGAAGACCGTTTCCTCCCGGGGCTTCGGCATCCTCCAGTTCGGAAAAGAACGCCCCCACGGATGTAAGCAGGCGATGTACGTCCTTGATGGCATCACAGAGTTCAGATATTTCCGACCCTGAAAACATGCGACGGCCGGGCTGGCTGTCCGATGAGATCATGATGAACTCCCGCTTCTTTAGTGAATAGTAAAGGGCTAATCGTGAGCAGAGATGGAGCAATCCGGGCCCATATGCAATACAGGCTGTTGCCATGAACCCGTTGCCCCGTAAAGATGAATAGAGATCGTGAATAGAGGCGGCATCGTAAACGCGTCAACAGCGGTTCATGTATGCCGTAGATCTGCGCCCAATGCGGTACAGACACTATTCACGACGTCATAGTTCACCATTCACTGTCTATTGGCCATTTGTAGCGACGATTTCGTTGATGAAAGGGGCGCAAGGTTGCGCGGATGGAGGAAAATACGACTTGAAATGGGGGTGAGTGTGGTGTAAAAAACCGTGTAGCCATGACGACCTCCTCTGAAGGTTGTTTTGGTCAGGCCTGGCAGGATGTTGGCGCATCCTGTCGGGTCGCATCATGAATTCCAAAAACTTCGCAATAACTAGTTATTACACCCCACCCTAAATTCATATCTTTAATGTGTCAACAGTTTTTTTGTGATAATTCACTGGGTTATTCATTTCGAAACTTACAGAAAGACCCACCGCCCTCTTCACATCCCCATAGCGCTGATTGCGCGAACTAACTCGGTCCCAAAGGCGGTTGACCTTGACGCCTCCGACCAACGAATCCCCGACAGAGAGCGGACACGCAGGGTCCATCAAGTTTACAGATCTACGCAGATAAACAGAGGCAACCGGTCTTGGCTTTCAGGCCCATAGTTCCAAGCAGACCAAAATAAACCATGTGCCAAATTTCAGGGTGTTGGACAATGTCCTCCCCCAGGATAATATCTATTTTTTAAATTGAAAAATCGAAATTTCAGGCGTATGAATTGAAAGGTCACGAGACGGGAATATCAGGTCAATTAGGGCGCTGATTGAAACGTAAAAATTGAATGAACCTGTTCTTCGGATCTGTTCACACAAGCACAAGAACTGTCATGGAAAATTGACTCACGTGTCAACTCCGAAACTTGAGTTATAGATGATAAACAAATGGGACGATGGCGGTGCTTCCGGCAAAAGATGGGCACGCCTCGGGCTTTGCCAACTCAACCAGGAACCAACCATCCTTAAGCTCCCCCCTGTATGAAAATTGCTGTCAAACCTGAAACTCTATCGTGCGTCGGACGAGACCCGTCGTGTGCCTATTGGAATCCCAACCTATGGAAATCAAGCACCGTTTGCCTTCTATCGAAGAATACCAAAAACTAAGAAACGTGGTCGGCTGGTGGGATACTGACGCCAATGCCACAAAGGTTGCTTTGAACAATTCTCTGTTCTCAGTTGTTGCAATAGAAGGCGAAACAGTGGTTGGCATAGGCCGTATTGCAGGTGACGGGGGGCTGTACTTCTACATTCAAGACGTGATTGTCCATCCCGATTACCAGTCGAAGGGCATCGGAAAGGCTCTTATGAAGGAGCTGATGACCTACATCAAAAAAACAGCGAAACCTGGTTCATACATCGCTTTGATGTCAGCAAAGGGGCTCGAAAAATATTATGAAGCCTTTGGCTTTGAGGCACGTAACGATGATGCTCCGGGAGTGTTTCAGATAGTGTAACCAAAAAGGCACAGAATCGGATAGGTGGAGGTTCAGCGAGACACGCCCTTCAGTTGCACAGAGGATGATTCACAAAAAAGAGAACCGGTCCTTAGCCGGGTAATGAATCTTGCCCCACGCCCCCCCAACAAAGAACAGGATACACAATTAAGAATCTGACTATATTTACACTGTTGTCCAAAATAGGATTTGACCGGAAGTAAACCGGTGAGAATTTGAAAAGATGCTCCTTATAAGGCATGGTTAAGTTTGCAAACAAAGACCTCGCCAAACAAGGAGCATATCAATGGTACGTCATTCCAGCCTTTTCAGTCAAATCGTAGGTTTTTTTGACCGTAACCAGTTTGCCCGTTTAGTCTCCGAGCACGACGCAGAAAGAAACTCGAAGGGCTTCAAGTGCTGGGATCATTTTGTTTCCATGCTTTTTTGC
>NZ_FMUX01000018.1 GCF_900101345.1 Desulfoluna spongiiphila
TGGTTTCCCGCCGCAAGGCCCGCCACATCGGGCAACTCCGGCACGCGCTCCAGGACGTGTCCCTTTGTTTCCAGGACGGGGCCCCACTCCCGGCTTCGGGAGAGCCCCTGATCAACCAATAACACCCGGCACGCTGCCATGTCCTTCCCTTCGTCTCTTCGTCTTCTCAACAATTCTGCGCCTGTGGCCCTGTAAGGCCAACCGTTTAAAACAAGTGCCTTCTATGGTTAAAGTGGGCAGGGAAAACCTGCCTCCGGCGGCCAGGGAATGATCCCCTGGACCCCAGGTTGCGAAAGCCCTCCCCCTTCGTTCCTCAGGGTGAGGGCTTCCGCGAAGGTTTCTGTTAAATTAAGCAAAACCTGTTTGTCAAACTTTTCAAAAGCTTGGCCCCCGGCAGGGCCGCCGGAGGCGTCTTTAACCTGGCTGCCTCCGGCGGCAAGGTGTGCCACCTTGAAAGCAGGTTGCGGATGCGTTTTGCCCCTCGTTCCTCGGGTCAAATCACATCCGCCTTTAATGTGAAAATTCACTCAAAAAGATTTTTTAAAACCTGTTTGTTAAACTTTTTAAAAGTTTAGCCCCCGGCAGGGCCGCCGGAGGCATAAGCTAATCCGTTGCAAAACCGGAATCTTTTGCCGGGTGGATCAGCGCTCCCCGCCAAGGCGTTTTTTAAGCTCCATGGAGCGTATCCGCTCTGTTGCCATCCCGCTCCAGAACTCATCGTCCGAGGAGGAGACGGCCCGGTAAAGCACCATGGCCTTGTCGGCCTCTCCCCCCTTGGCCAGGGCGTCGGCCCGCAAAAAACGAAGCTCTTCGCCGGAGACCTCTTCACCGGCATATTTTTCCGCCCCGGCAAAGGCGTCAACCGCACCGTGGTATCGGCCCAGCTTCATGCTCAGGTCCCCCAGGCGGCGGTAGGCCGCATAAAGGGATGCCGTCGGTACGGGATCCTGGGCTTCGAGCAGGGGGATCGCCTCTTCCAGCCAGCTTGCGGACGCCGCATGGTCTCCCAGGTCCTCCCGGCATCGGGAGAGCCAGATCCGCGCCTCGGCGTCCCCGCCCAGGGCCAGGCTCTGTTTAAACAGGGACTCGGCCTGCTCCAGCTCCCCGGCGTCGTAGAGGATGCGACCCAGGCGAAGGGCCGCTTCCCCCTGCCCCGGGGCCTTGGGATAGCGCTCCAGGTACCGGGTAAAAATGGTTTGCGCCTCTTTT
This sequence comes from Desulfoluna spongiiphila, assembly GCF_900101345.1. Classification (GTDB taxonomy): domain Bacteria; phylum Desulfobacterota; class Desulfobacteria; order Desulfobacterales; family Desulfolunaceae; genus Desulfoluna; species Desulfoluna spongiiphila. Next base: position 1,210 of record NZ_FMUX01000018.1, read on the forward strand.
TTCCGCCCCCCTTCATCCAGGGCCTGCCCCAGCTGGAAGTAGAGCCCGGCCAGGCGCTCCTCCCCCGACCACTTGAGGCGCTTCATGGAGAGCACAATGGCGCGTTCCAGCTCCTTGGCGGCGCTGCCGTAAAGGTGGGCCGTCATAAAGGCCTCCCCGGCCAGAAGGAAGATATCGGGGTTTTCCAGTTTGTGCAGGAGACGCCGCTCCTTTTCAAAATAGGCGATAAGGTCCACGTACCGGCCATCGGCCATGAGCGCCTTAAAGTGGCCCAGCACCGCCTGCTCGGCCCGGGCGTACGCCTCGGCCCGCAAGCCGCCTGCCCCGATCTCCAGGAGTTTTTTCACCATCTCCACGCTCGCCTCATACTCTCCGGCCTCACCATACAGGGCGGCCATGCGCAGCATGGAGAGGCGTGCCAGGGGATGGTCCTTGAAATCGTCGATGACCTTGGTGTACAGGGCCTCTTTCTCTTCCCGGTCCGGGAGCTGTTCCGCCAGGCGCACCAGGGCAGTGACATACCCATCCCCTTCGGTGTAGCGTTCGATGACCATGCGGAAAAAGGCCTCGGCGCGGTCCCGGCGACCGTCATCCAGCCAGCTCTCCCCCACGCTCTCAAGGGCCATGTCCGCGCCCTCGGCCTCGGGGAACAGGTTGGCAAACTGCACCAGGTAGCGGCGAGCCGTTCCCCGGTTGCCGGCCCTCAGGGCCGCCTGGCCTCCGTAGAGCAGAAGGTCCGGGTCTTTCCACACCGCCTCTTCGCTCTCTGCCATGAGGGCTTCGAAGAGGGCCTGACTCCGTGAAAAATCCCCCACATCATAGAGAATCAGGGCCATCTCCTTTCGGGCTTCTGCCGCAAAGGAGAGGGACTCGCCCAGGGCCTCCACCGTCTCCAGCATGGGCAGGGCCTCAACGGCCCGATCGGTTTTCCGGAGGAGTTTGCCCAGCCGAAAGGCGGTGCCCGGTGCCCCCGTAAACCCGGTGTGGTCTTCCAGGACCACCCGGAAGTACCCCTCGGCCATGCCGTAATCCTCAAGGGCCGCATAGGTGCCCCCCAGCATGGTAAGGGCATAGGGCAGATACGGAGAATCCGGGTAGCGGCTGATAAAATCGTTGATCCGGGCGGGGAGCGCCACCAGCCCGTCCTTGTGCATGCTGCCCTCAGCCGACCGGAAGGCGCTGAGCACCTGGAGTATCTCCAGCCCCTCGGCGCAGCCCCGGGGCATCTCCGAAAGCTTCAGGCTCTTTGTCGCCTCCTGCTCCGCCCGCCGGTAGGCACCGCTCTGCATCAGGGTCAGGATGCGGTCCATGCCGTCCCCTTCCCTGCAAAGGGTGCTCTTGACCTCCAGCAACAAGTCGTCCACGGTACCGGAAAAACCCTCCCGGGCCACCAGGTGCGTTTCTTCGGCGGGGGATCCGGCCTTGGCAGGCACGCGGCCCAGGATGCGCTCCGGGGTAAGAACATCGGCCGGACGCTTGATGCTGCGGGGTGCCTTGCTGCGAATCACCCTCTCAAGGGAGAGGGAGATCACAAGCCGCCGCCCTGTCCACCCGTGTTCCATGGCCAGGATGGGCTGCTCCGTTCGCACCAGAAGGGTGGTAACCGACGGGGTCCGCCGACGAACCTGCACCGCAATGCCCCCGGCACGGGGAAGCAGACGATCTGAAACCGTGGCGTCCTTCAGGGCGATCAGCAGCTCATGGTCATCGATCTTCACCACCTTGGCCGGCACGGGTTCTGCGAGCTCCACCACCACGCGGGTCGGGGTGAGGGAGACCGTTACCCGGGTCACCTCAACCGCCCAGGCCCGACCCCACATCAAAAGCACGAAGGCTGCCATCGCCCATGGAATCCATCTGCCCTGCCGTTTTGGGAATGCCGTCATCATCAACTCCTTACTGGTCCCTTGTGATTCCCCGCCGGCTGCACGCCTGCAGCAGGTGGCCGGCGATGAACGTTGCAACCCCTGTGCCAGCAGGCAGAGGGCTCGGCGAGCCATTCTGTAACCCGCACGAAAAACGGACCAAAACCATGGAAATAAGATCAGATTCCCCTGTGGAAGAGGCGATGGAAGGGTTGGACAGGCGCCAAGAATTTGACGGGACAGGGCAAGGGGAATCGCACGGGCAAGGCCCGGTGCCGGACAGGCATCCGAGCCGCTGAAAAAAGCATGCCGACACGGTGCGGCCTACACAGCAGAGGAGGTTGAACTCTCTTCAAGCTTCATCTTTTTGATCTTCTCCACCAGGGTGGTGCGCTTCATGTTGAGAAGCTCGGCCGCCTTGGCCTTCACCCAGTTGGATTCGTTCAGGGCTTGAAGAATCAGGGATTTCTGATGCTGCTCCACGGATTCCTGAAAATTGACCCCATGGCGGACATCGCAATACAGGGGAACCCCCTGGGCGGTGTCCCCGGCCAGCTCCGACGAAAAGTGGTCGGGCAGATCCTCTTTTTCCACGGTGTTGCCGTCCACCAGAACGGAGAACCGTTCCACCAGGTTCTCAAGCTCACGGACGTTGCCGGGCCAGTCGTAGGCCGTCATGGTTGTCATGGCCTCCGGGGAGAACTGTTTTTTCTCCATGCCGGTGCGGCGGGCCAGTTTCTCCATGAAGTGCTCGGCAAGAAGGGGGATATCGCTGCGTCGCTCCCGCAAGGGGGGCATGATAACGGGGATCACGTTGAGGCGGTAGTAGAGGTCTTCCCGGAACCGTTTCTGTTCCACGGCCAGGGCGAGGTCTTTGTTTGTGGCGGATATGATGCGGATGTCCACGTGGATGGACCGCGTGGCCCCCACCCGTTCAAAGCACTTCTCCTGGATGGCCCGAAGGAGCTTCACCTGGAGGTCAGGACTCATGTCCCCGATTTCATCAAGAAAGATGGTGCCCCCGTCGGCCAGTTCAAACCGGCCCGGACGGGCTCTGTGGGCGCCGGTAAAGGCCCCTTTTTCATGGCCGAACAACTCGCTCTCCAGGAGTTCCCCGGGGATGGCCCCGCAGTTGATGACCACCAAAGGGGCGTTGCGCCGGGGGCTGTTCCGGTGGATGGCCCGGGCGATGAGCTCTTTGCCCGTCCCGCTCTCTCCGGTAATCAGCACGGTGCTGTCCGTTGAGGCCACCTTGTTGGCGACGTTCAGAACCCGCCGGATGCCCTCGCTTTGTCCCACAAGGCCACGGCTGTCAAAAACCCCGTCGGCTCCCGCGCCCGAGGCGGCAAGGGCCATGGAGCGGCAGGCGTCCACCAGCTCATCGGCGCTGATCCCCTCGTCCAGGTGCAGGGTGTCTGCGTAATCCGGGGCCGGGCCTTTGCCCACAAGGATCAGGGGAGGCTCACCGCAGCGTTTCAGGAAACCGGAAAGGGCCGAGGCATCGCCCTCGGAAAGGTGGGAAGCCACAACAGCTCCATAGCCGGAGTCGCCGGGCACCTCGGTGGCTGCGGTCATATCCGGAGCCGACTCGATCTTGAGGTCGCAATTGGAAAGCATCCCCATAAGCAGGGAACTCTCCAGCCCCCCTGAAATGAGCACTTTGATCATCCTGGTGTCCGCCATGATTGCTACGGTCCTATCTTACTGCGTTCGGTCGTGGAATGGGTTATTACGCAAAGCCAAGGGGGGAGATAACGAGGGGACACCCCGGTTGTCTATCCAATAATTTTGCCCAGCTTGTCTGCGATGGCTTCGGCCGTAAACGGCTTCACCACATAGTTCGATACACCCGCCTGCACCGCTTCGATCACGTTCTGCTTCTGGGCTTCGGCGGTCACCATAAGAAAAGGGATATCTTTGTAAACAGGGTCGGAGCGCACCAGTTTCAGCAGATCAAGACCCGTCATCTTGGGCATGTTCCAATCCGAAATAATCAGGTCAAAGCTGCCCCGCTTCAACTCCTCCAGCGCCGTGGTCCCATCATCGGCTTCCGTGATGTTGGTGTACCCCAGTTGCTTGAGGATGTTTTTCATGATTCGGCGCATGGTGGCAAAATCATCAACAACAAGGATCTTCAAGGATGTACTCATTTCCCGATCTCCATCGATCTCTAACGCGACCCCACCGTCCCTTCAAGGGGTATCATCATGACGGTACCCAAGGGTTCTCTAATCTCATGGCCCACAGGACGGTGTCCTGTTCGAGACACAACACCCAAAGATGGCGCCTCGTCGAGGCGGTTCCAATCTATCTCACACGGGCCTGCCTCACTCTAACAGATAGCACCTGCGACACAAATCCACAACAGGCGCTTTCGTTAACATTCAAGGCAAACTTCTATCGTAAATTCCCCTCCGTCGGTTGTAAAGGGGATAGCGATCTTCGGACCGTCGGAGTAATGGGTGATGGCATGGCCCCGCCCGCTCACCACCGAAGGGATGGAGGCATGAAACACCCGGCCGTGCTCTTCCATCTCACGACGTGCCTGGCCCGAGATCATGTTGATGATCTCACCGACGGCATCGGAGACCTCATGGGAAAGCTCGGTGATCTCTTCCCCAAACATGTTGGACACCACCCGAAGGATACTCCCTTCGTCAAAGGTCACGGCAATGGTACCGTTGGTCTCACCCGTCAATCCGATGATGCCGGTGACGTCCCCCGTGGCCCGGTCGTCCCGCTTCAGGTAGGGAGCCCCCGCCCTGCAGCTGACAAAGGCCATGGTCTCCAACACATTGGAGGTGGCGTGAATAAATGGGTTGATCACATTTGCATCCATAACGCACTCACTCGTCCGTCGGGCCTTTCGGCCTGGTTCCATCGTTCCTGTCTCTGCCTGCCACCGCGTGCATCACTCTTTTTTTACCGAGCCCGCAAGTCCTCAAGCCCTCCGGTGCGCACCACGTTCAGGTAGGCATCCACCACCCTGGGGTCAAACTGCTCCCCGGCCCCGTCCCGGATGATGGCCGTCACTTTGTCCAGGGGCATCTTCCGGCGGTAGGCCCTGTCCGAGGCCATGGCATCGAAGGCATCGGCCACAGAAAGGATCCGGGCCAGAAAAGGAATGGCCACACCGCGAAGCCCTTCAGGGTATCCCTGCCCGTCAAACCGTTCATGGTGATGACGGATAATCTGCGCTTCCCGGTCCCAGAGTCCGAGCTGGCCCACAATGTCGGCTCCGATGTCGGGGTGTTCTTTGATCTTTTCAAACTCTTCGTCCGTCAGGCGCCCGGGCTTTAGGAGTATTGCATCCCGGATCCCGATCTTTCCTATGTCATGGAGCCGTCCGGCAAAATTCAGGACATCGAGTTCCTCTTTGGTACACCCCAGCTCCGAGCCCAGGAGAATGGCCACTTCCGCCACCCGGTTGGAGTGTTGGTTGGTGTAGGAATCACGGGCCTCCACGGCCTTTACAAAGGCAGAAAGCGTCGAGAAAAGGTTGTCGTAAATGTTCTCGTAAAGGGCCACATTCTCCACGTTGCCCGCTGCCTTCTGGGTCATGAAACTCAGGTGGTAGACATCTTTTTCAGAAAAATGACGGCCTTCGTCCAGGTGGCAGGTCACCAGCACCCCCAGGCTCTTGGCCCGGATCTGCAGGGGAACCAGCACCACGGAGTTCATGGGGGTCGTCAGCTCCCGAAGCCGCGAGCTGTGCGAGATAAGGGTGGGGACCCCTTCCTGGGCCACCTCGCGGATCAGAGCCTCAAGCTCTCCGCCGTACCGGGAGAGGCCGTCCAGGGCAATGCCGGCGCCGTTGGCACCCGTGGCTGCCATCTCGAAAGGCGTGTCCACGGACTCGCTCACAATAAAAAAACGGGAAGACTCCGCACCGGTGATGTCCACGGCCGATTCCGTGGCTTTCTTGAAAAGCTCTTCGCTGGAGCTGATGGCGGAAAAGTCGTCCATGATGCGGTTCATGATGTTGAGCTCTTCCACCTTGCCCACCAACTCCGCGTTCAGGGACTCAAGCCGCTCTTTGCCCTCCACCTCCTTGGCCAGGAGAAGGTTTTTCAAAAAGAGCTCCCGCTCCCGGAAGACCCGGTTGACGCAGAGCTCCATCTGTTCGAGTTTCACCGGCTTGATGAGAAAATCCACGACCCCGTTTTTCAGGGTGGAGAGGGTATTTTCAAGGGACGGAAAGCCTGTCATGACCACCACGGGGATGGAGACATCCTGCTGCCGGATGTGCTCGGCAAGCTCCAGGCCGTCCATGCCCGGCATGTTGATATCGGTAAAGCAGCAGTCCACCTGATGGGTGGACAGCACCTCCAGAGCCTGGTGGCCGTTGCCCGCCGTCAACACCTGGTACCCCTTGTGCCTGAAGTATTCCCCGGTGATGTCGAGAATGCTCTCCTCGTCATCCACAAAAAGTATCGTTTCTTTTCCGCGTTCCGTCATGTGCTGCTTACCAATGGCATGGGATCATCGACGAATGGCATGGAGAGCCGTCGTGTGGCCGTGTGACAGGGGCCGCAAAAAAGCACCGCAGAACAGCCGGCGCTCTCGTAGGTCCCCTTCCGGAGATCCAAAGCCCCAAAACGAGGCAAGGCGCCTTCATTTTTGCAGGCTTCGGTCCTTTGTGGTACATCATCATAGATCATTTTATAGGCCTTTGCAAAAACTAACCCGATTTAATGCTGCCGGACAGGGCAGGTGCACCGATGCGAGCCCCTCCCCCGTCTGCGCCGCCCAACCCCCCAGGGAGCCAGCCAAAAAAGCCGTGGAAATTCGTTTAGACAACCGGGCCACCCTCATCCAGCCCCCTAAGGAACTGGCGGAAGCCGTCAAACAGAGCCTCACCCTTCCCAACCCCGCCTGGCAGGAGAACCAGCGCCGCGGCAGGTGGAACCGCGGAGTGGAAAAAGAGCTTCTCTTTTATGAGGAAGACCAAGCATCCCTCAGCGTCCCCCGGGGGTGCATGCGCCTTCTCATCACCGCCTGCCGCCGCCTCGGCGTCCCCTTTTCCCTCACCGATGAGCGCCGGAAATGCCCCGACGTCTCCTTTGATTTTGCAGGGGCCCTGCGCCCCTTTCAGGAAGAGGCCTGCCGTGCGGTGCTGAAAAAAGAGTTCGGGGTCCTCACGGCCCCCACCGGCGCCGGAAAAACCGTCATGGCCCTCTACCTCGTGGCCCAGCGGCGCCAGCCCACCCTCATCGTGGTCCACACCAAGGACCTGGCCCGCCAGTGGATCGCCCGCATCGAGACCTTCCTCGGCATCCCCGAAAAGGAGGTGGGCCTCATCGGCGGCGGTACCTTCCGCCTCGGCGACAAAGTCACCGTGGCCATGGTCCAGTCCCTCTACAAGCGCTCGGCCGAGGTGGCCCCCACCATCGGGCATCTCATTGTGGATGAGTGCCACCGGGCCCCCAGCCGCACCTTCACCGAAGCGGTGACCCGCTTCGACGCCCACTACATGACCGGCCTCTCCGCCACCCCCTGGCGGCGGGACAAACTCTCCCGCCTCATCTTCTTCCACCTGGGGGAGTCCGCCTGGACAATCGACAAGAGCCCCCTCATCGAAGAGGGCCATCTCCTCAAGGCCGAGGTTCGCTTCCGCCTCACCCCCTTCTATTCAGATATCGACGGAACCACCCATTATCCTAAGCTCATGGCGCAACTTACCGGAGACCCCATCCGTAACGCCTTGATCGTTAAGGATATTTCAGAGGAGCTCCCCAACACCCCGGGGACCCTGCTCGTCCTCTCGGACCGGAAAGCCCACTGCGAAAACATGAAAACCCTCCTCTTCTACAACCACGGCATCGAAGCCGATCTCATCACCGGGGACCTCTCGAAATCCGCACGGGTCGAGGTGCTGGACCGCCTGGACAAAGGGGAGACCCGGGTGCTCTTTGCCACCAGCCAGCTCCTGGGGGAAGGCTTTGACGCCAGCTGCCTGGCCACCCTCTTTCTCACTTACCCCATCCGCTTTTCCGGCAGGCTGCTGCAGTACCTGGGACGGGTCCTTCGCCCCGGAGCGGGCAAGGACAAGGCCCTCATCGTGGATTACGTGGACGCAGAGATCGGCGTGCTGGAGTCGGCGGCACGGGCCCGGCTCTCGGTGTACCGGTCCAACAACATCGAGATTGCCCCGGACGATCAGGCGCCCCCCACGGCCACATAACGGGGCTTATTCCAAACAGAGCAGGTTTTACAGAATTATATTCTGCAAGATCATATTTCAACAGAATTATATTCTTGACACCTCCCTTCCGGGCGAGGTATCTTTGCGTAAACCATGGAGAGTACCCAATGACCCTTGACTGCATCAGCCTGACCATCCTGAAAATTCTTCAGGAAAAAGCCCGGATTCCCAACGTGGAAGTGGCCCGCCGTGTCAACATGGCCCCGTCGGCCGTCCTGGAACGGATCCGCAAACTGGAGAACCAGGGCTACATCAACGGATACGAGGTCATCCTCAACCCCGAAAAGTTTGCCCGAAGCCTCATCGCCTTCGTGGACATGGCCCTTGACGATCCCTCGCGCCTTGACGACGCCGGGCAGCGCCTGGCAGCCATCGACGAGGTCCAGGAGGTCCATTTTCTCTCGGGCAACACCGGGTTCCGCATCAAGGTCCGGGTGGAAGACACGGCCTCCCTCACGGAGTTCCTTGCCCACACCCTCGGCTCTCTTAAGGGGCTGCGCCCCGTGGCCACCTCCGTGGCCCTGTCTACGTACAAAGAGACCTCCCAGATCCCCCTTTCCGCTAAGGAGTGTGACCCATGCCCATGAGCCCGGACTATACCGAACGCCTCGCCCCCGTTGTGCACCGCATCGCCGGCCATTACGGGACGCCCTTTCATATCTACGATGAGAAGGGCATCCGCGACACCTGCCAGGAGCTCAAAACGCTCTTTTCCGACCTTCCCGGGTTTTGCGAGTACTTTGCCGTCAAGGCCCTGCCCAACCCCGAAATTCTCAAGATTTTCAAGGACGAGGGCTTCGGGTTCGACTGCAGCTCCACCGCCGAGCTGGAGATGGCCCGCATGATCGGGGGCCGGGGTGACGAGCTGATGTTTACCTCCAACAACACCAGCGATGAGGAGTTCCGCGTGGCAGCGGCTGACGGAGGGTGCGTCCTGAACCTTGACGACATCAACCTCATCGACAAAGTGCCGGAGATGCCGGATCTGATCTGTTTTCGCTACAACCCGGGTAACCGGCGCACAGGCAACGACATCATCGGCAACCCCATGGAGGCCAAGTACGGGGTCAGCCACGACCAGCTCGAAGAGGCCTACCGGCAGGCCATGGCCAAAGGAGCCACCCGCTTCGGCCTCCACACCATGCTCGCCTCCAATGAGCTGAATTACAGCTACATGGTGGAGACCGCCGCCATGCTCCTGGACCGCGTGCGGGCCTTACGCAAAACCCTCGGCATCACCTTTGAGTTCATCAACATCGGCGGCGGCATGGGCATCCCCTACCAGCCGGACCAGGAGGCCCTCGACATCCGCGCCATGGCCAAGGAGATCACCGCCCTGTTTGCGGACTTCCAGGCCGAAGAGGGGTACATGCCCCGCTTTTTCATGGAGAGCGGCCGCTTCATGGCCGGCCCCCACGGCGCCCTGGTGACCCAGATGATCAACAAAAAAGAGACCTACCGCACCTACGTGGGCGTGGACGCCTGCATGTCCGCCCTCATGCGGCCCGGTATCTACGGCGCCTACCACCATATCACCGTCCCGGCCAAGGCGGACGCCCCTTGCGACACCGTGGTGGACGTGGTGGGATCCCTGTGCGAAAACAACGACAAATTCGCCATTCAGCGGGCCCTGCCCGCCCTTGACGAAGGGGACCTCCTGCTCATCCACGACACCGGTGCCCACGGCCACGCCATGGGCTTCAACTACAACGGCAAGATGCGCCCCAAAGAGCTCCTCCTGGAGACAGGCGGTACGGTCCGTCAGATCCGCCGGGAAGAGACCTTCGAGGACTACACCGCCACCCTGCGCTGCGACGCCGACCCGTACATCCCATAGCCTTCCATGGCACACCTGGAAAAAGCGCCTCCGGCGGCGAGGTGTGCCACCTCGAAAGCAGGTTGCGAATGCGCTTTCCCCTTCGTTCCTCAGGGAAAATTACATTCGCCTTTGATTCTGCTCGACCTGAATCTGTTTGTTAAACCCGCAGTGATAAAATCAGGCAAAAGTTTAGCCCCCGGCAGGGCCGCCGGAGGCTTTTTTCAGGCCGTTCACCAGCAGAAAATAAAAAGGGGAGAGACCGCCAGGCGGTCCCTCCCCTTTTTTTTATTGTTGCCTCAAATGCGAAGGCGTCGCAGGTTGCGTGATCAGATCGCCTTTGTCCCCTCCAGGGCCAGCAGAACGACCTTCTGCATCATCTTCTCTTTCATGGTTTTGGGGGCATCCAGATCAAGTCGCTTCAGGTAGGGCCGGGCCGCATCGGGAATCGGCTCCATCATCTTCTTGAAGATATCGCGCCCCAGGGCCACTTTTTTATTCGCCCGGGACTTGAACCCTTTCAGGGCCTTGCCGATGATGATCTCCTCATCGGTAAAGTCGGTGCCGAAGGGGAAGGCCGGGAACAGCCCGTTGCGTCGGTGCGGAACCAGAAGCTTTTCAAGGCGCTCGGGGGTGTTGTTCCTGAACTCTTCGGGAATCACGTAGTCCGCGGGCACCTTGCCCTTGGCCTTGGCCGTATCCAGGAGCTGCTGCTGGAAGCGGGAGTCCGCAATGCAGATCAGGCGGGTCATGACCACATGGTCCTGCTGGCCGCGCAGATCGGCGATGCCGTACTCCGTCACCACGATGTCCCTCAGGTGGCGGGGAACGGTGGTGTGGTTGTACTGCCACACAATGTTTGAGGTGGCCTTGGCGCCGGAGCCCCGGGTACTTCGGACCATGGTGACGGCACGCCCGTCGGGCAGGGCATGGGCCATGGAGATGAAGTTGTACTGCCCCCCGGGACCGCTGATGATACGGTGATCGTCCAGGCCGTCTGCCACGGTGGCGCCGTTGAGCATGGCCATGAGGGCCGCGTTGATGAAACGCCCGTGCTTGCGCTGGGCAACACGCAGCTGGTAGTCGTCCCCGTAGAGCTGGTTGATAAAGGCCACGCTGCGCATGTCGATGAGCTTGAGCTGATCTTCCGGCAAGGCCTTGAGGGTCTCGTAAAAGGCTTCCGGCCCCACGAAGAACCCGGCGTAAATCACCACGGCTTTGTCAAGAGAGTCGCCGAGGCAGGCCTTGATGACCGCCTCCCGGTTGGCTGCGTCGGAAAGGTCTGCGGAGAACCGCGCCTCGCCGTCCACCAGCTCGCCGCCTTCAAGGACAACCCCTTTTTTGAAGATGCCGAAGGCCGTCAGGAAGCTGACGTCCTTTTCACGAAGCTGGGGCCGGATCACCTCTCGGTCCAGCAGGACCTCAAGCATCTCGGGGGTCACCTGCTCGGTGATGGTCCCTTCGTTGAGGAGGGTCTGAAGGTCCAGGTTCTCGTAAACCTTGCGCTTGAGGACCCCGCACTTGAAGAGCTCGATGAGGGTGTCCACGAACATCTCCGTAGAACTCATGAGGCCTTCGTCAAAGACCTCAAGGCCGCCCCACTCCTCAATGAGCTTTCCGTACTTCTCCTGAATCCCCACCTCGCTCAGGACCGCTTGGTAGGCTTCATTTTCCGTGTGGCGCATCATGATGCCCGCCACAATGGCATCCCCCAGGGAGCCGATGCCCACCTGCAGGGTACCGCCGTCCTTGACCAGGGCACTGGCGTGGAGACCGATCATCCAGTCCGTGGTGCTCACAGACTCCTTGGGCGCACGGAAAATCTTGAACTCGTAGTCGGGGTTTTCGATGATCATGTCGTAGTGGCCGGGTTCCACCACGGCCTGCCCATACATAAAGGGCATGTCGCCGTTGACCTGGCCGATGATGGCACGGGGGATGCCGTCCCCTTCACTGGCCCGGATGTACTCGGCCCCGTCAAGGTGGGTGTCCGGGTTGCATCCCATGGAGAGAAAGGTCTTTCCGTCGATCTCTTTTTTGGCCACCAGCTGGGAGATGACGTTGGCCCCTTGAATCAAGCCGTCCCGGATGGCGTGGGTGTAGTTGGAACCCAAATAGTGTTGCTGGGCATGGGGGCAGTTCATGAACTGGGCGGTTTTGTTGTAGAACTCCACCAGCTCAAAGTTTTTCGGGATCTCGTTTTTGCGAAGGTCACCGATGTAATCGAAATCGGGGAAATCGCCCCAGATACGCTCCACCAGGGGCTGCATAAAGCGCCGCTCCAGATCGTTGCCCCAGGAGGGTTTCTCCAGGGTCACGGCGGTGATGAGGGTCAGGTGCATGGAGGGGTCGGTCTTGAGCCTCCGGTAAATGGCGTTGACCAGATGATTCGGTTTGCCCACGGCAAGCGGGACAGCCATGATGATCTTTTTGCCCACCTTGGCCACCAGATCATCCACACATCGCTCTACATCCTGATAATAGACAGGTTCTCTTGTTTCCATAACTCTCTCCTGCGTCCTTACCTTCAGCCCCTCCTGATTGGGCTGTCCCCTTCAGGGCTTCCCATCCCCTCCGGCGATATGATTCCTTGATTACATAAATAGAATTGAAATTCTATAATACAACCTGAGGAGCTTGTAAATCACAATTCCCATACAAAACGAGACAAGACGCCCCAGACAGCATTGTCCTTGCTATACAATTGGACTCTGATTGTATCTTTGTTCACAAACCGGCAAACAAAAAACCCCATGCCGCGTTCTGCCTTCGGCATGGGGTTTTAGTTCTTTGAAATCTATCAGGATGCACACCGGAAGGCCGGCGGTATCCGGGTCACCTATTTGATGGCGGCACCCTCCCGAGAGGCCCGGACCTCCACGGCAAACTCGGCCAGGTCGTCCGGCAACTTTTCAAAAACCACCATAAAGGGGACCAGCTGGCCGGGGCTGACCCTGGCGTTGATGTTGTCTTTGCCCAGGGTGGTTTTGATCTTCTGGTCAATCTCCTCCATGGTCATGGCAGCCAGCTCGGCATCGGCCATGGTGTTTCCGGCAAAAAACTCTTTGGACTGCACCTCAAGGTTCTCCTTGGTGTAAAGGCGACCGGTGAGGCTGATGGAATGTCGGGTGGTCCCGTAATTGTTTCTCACCTTCCCGGTGATGACGAACAGGTCCCCCAGGGAAGGGCTGACCACGAAGCGGCCCGTCACATCCTGGGTCACAAGGTGAAGCTTTCCGTCGGGGTCCTTGTCTGCGGGCTTCACCCAGCTGCTCACAAAGGGAATCCCCATGCCGGAGAGGGACTCACGGACCTTCTCCACCGCGTTGATGGTGGGAATGGCCACCCCTGTCCGGTCCTGGATCTCGTCCCGCATGGCGTAAACGCCCACGAGAATGGCAAAGAGAAGGACAACCACCAGAAGAATGGTGAGGAAAATGCGCATGCCGCTACCCCGCCTGCCCTGGCGTGCAAAGGAACGGGAAGCCTTGGGCTTGGACGCCGCCGCAGAGGCCGGTTCCGGCTCGTCGTCATCGATCTCGGCCACGTCGGTTACCAGCGATGCCTCAGGGGCCACAGCCGCAGCTACGGGAACGACGGCAACGGCCTCCTCCACCTCCGGCGCAAGGTCCAACTCAAGCTCCAGATCGACCTCTCCGTTCACATCGGCTTCGACATCCAGGGGCTTGTCGTCTTTTTCGAGCATGGCTTCGATGTCACTGAAATCCGAATCATCCAGGGTGTCTTTTTCAAGGGGTTCAAGCTCCTGGGTTTTCTCGTCGTCCTTGAAGTCAAAATCGAGTTCCAGCTCAATGTCGTCCTCTTCAGGGGCGGCATCTCCGGCTCCGGGCTCTTCCTGCAGGAGGCCTTCAAGTTCCGAGAGATCAAGCTCTTCATCCAGGGAGCTGTCCAAAGAGGCCTGAAGGGGCTCGTCGTCCCCCAGGTCGAGGTCCAGATCGAGCTCCATGAACCCTTCGTCCGAATCGGTCCCGGAGGTGGCCCCCGGTGCATCAACGGGCTCGTCGTCCAGGGAGAGGTCCAGTTCGCCCAGCCCTGCCATGCTCAAGGCTGCGGCGTCCCCGTCGGTTGAGGCAAGGGCAGAGGGATCGCCCCCCCCCACCATCTCCACATCACGCTCCTCCCCATCCAGGGAGAGGGCCAGGTCGGAGAAGTCAAACTCCTCTTCCGGGGCGGAGGCTTCCGCTGCAGGGGCCTCACCCGGAGCATCCAGGGCGGCTTCAAGATCGGAGAAATCAAGGTCGTCGTCAAAAACAGGAGGGGCCGCCGGGCCTTCGTCATCCAGAGAGAGGCTCACATCGGCAAATCCGAGATCGTCTTCCCCGCCGGGGGATGCGGCGTCCATCCCGGCAAGGGAGTCCTCCAGGCCGGAAAAATCCAGGGACTCCTCCGCTTCCGTCTTCTCGGACGGCGCCGCAGGTGACGGGGCATCGTCCAGGGAGAGATCCAGGTCCAGATCGGAGAGGTCGAAGTCGGAGAGATCCAGGTCCTCGGGCATGCCCATGTCCGGACTCGCCTGAAGGTCCAGATCCCCAAGGCCCAGGTCATCCAGATCGATGTCGTCGATGGACCCCAGGGGGGCCTCTTCCGCCGGCGCGGGGGCCGGTTCCGGAACGGGCGGAGGCGTCTGGGCTGCCGGTGTGGCCTGGTCACCAGGCTCATCCGGGGCGCCCTCGTCCAGCCCGAACAGGCGGTCGAGTTCACGGTTGAGCTCGCTCTGCAGGTCATCGCCTTCATCAAGGTTTCGAGGGGCAGGGGCCGCGGGAGCCGGGGCCGGAGTGACGTCCCGGGGCTCCTCGACAGACGGGGCCACCGTTTCCGGAAAGGCTTTGAACACGTGTTTGCAACTTGAGCAGCGCACTTTGCTGCCCGTGGGTTTGATCAGCTTATCATCCAGAACAAACCTGGAATCACACTCCTGACACGTGATAATCATGTTCGCGTCCCCTTTTTCATCATGCGAATGCAACCCATCCTGTTGATCGGCTCTGTTTACATTTCCAAATGGTAAATTCCGGGAAGGTTCCGATAGTCTTCGGCGTAATCCAGGCCATAGCCCACCAGAAACCCTTCAAGAATTTCGTGGCACGCATAATCCACCTGAACATCCATGGCGCGACGCTCCTTCTTGTCCAGGAACGCACACACCTTGACACTGCGGGCACCTTTGTCCTTAAGGTAGTTCACGATGAACTTAAGGGTCAGCCCTGTGTCCACAATATCTTCCACCACCAGAACGTCCATCCCGGTGACATCGAGGTCCAGCTCCTTGGTGACCGTAGTCGTCCCGGACGACTCGGCGCTTTTCCCGTAACTGGAGACACCGAGAAACCCGATTTGGACCGGGACCGTTATCTCACGAGCCAGGTCAGCCATAAAAATAAAGGCCCCTTTCAAGGCTCCTACCAGGGCCAGCTTCCCGCCCTTGTAGTCATGGGAGATAACCTCCCCCACTTCGGTGATACTTCTAGCGATCTCTTCTTTCGAAAGTACTTCAATAAGTTCGGACATTCTGATTACTTTATCATTACTTTATCGCTTGCGCTACACCTGTTTACAGATCGGCGTACGCAAGAGAGTGTGTGTTCACGCGTTATGAATCGGCGGTACCCAATGATAAACATCCGTCTCATGGCCGTATCGCAAAATCAACAGGATGTCAATCATTTTAAGCCATTACAGCCCGTTTTTCGCCAGATCCTCCACTGCCGCCCGCTGACCTTCCGTCAGGGTTTTCGGGAGGGAGACACCGATTCGAACAAACAGGTCTCCCCTGGCGCCCCCCTTCATTTCAGGCAATCCCTTGCCTGGAATTCGCATCTTGGTCTTGTGCTGGGTGCCGGCGGGCACCTTGAGATTGATCTCGCTCCCTTCCAGGGTGGGCACGGTGATGGTGGTCCCCAGAAGCGCTTCGGACACCCGGATGTCGGTGTCGTAAATCACGTTCTGACCGTCGGGAACAAATCCCCCGGACCCCGCCACACGAGACCGGATATACAGGTCCCCGGCGGGTCCGCCGTACCGGCTGGGTTCCCCCTTGCCGGTGAGTCGGAGTTTCTTGCCGTCCACAAGCCCTTTGGGAATGCGCACATTGATGGTGGACGCCCCCCGGCCCACGGAGAGGGAACGGGTGGTCCCGGTGAACACCTCTTCCACGGTCAACGTGATATCCAGGGTCTGGTCCTCGCCCTTTACCTGGCGCCGGCCCTGGCACCCCTGGCCGCCGCCCCGGCCGAACCCGCCGTTTCCAAAGCCACCGTTTCCGAAACCACCGCCGCCGCCACCGCCAAAGCCGAACTCCCGAAAGATATCCCCGAGATCAAAACCCCTGAAAATATCCTCTTGGCTGTAACGCTGCTGAAACCCTGAAGCCCCGTAGGTATCGTACTCCTTACGCTTGGACGAGTCGCTGAGCACGGCATAGGCCTCGCTGATCTGCTTGAACTTGTCCTCGGCGGCCTTGTCTCCCTTGGTCTTGTCGGGATGGTACTTCATCGCCAGCTTGCGGTACGTCTTTTTGATCTCGTCATCGGAGGCGCTTCGCTCAACGCCCAGTACTTTGTAGTAGTCCATATCGTTTGATCCAATCGCAAGAGCCCGGCACGGAAAGAAACCCTCTTCTCCCCAGGCGTCGGGCCATACGTTATTACCATGTTGTCACCCCGTTTGCTCACCTACCGGAGATCCAAACGCTTTCGATACAAGGAAAATAGGGCCAATGGCCCCGCGTGTCAAGGACGGCACCATATTCTTACTGCGCGCGCCCCTTGCGGCTGCTCAGGCGGTCCAGCCGAAGCCGCTGCCGGTCGTCAAACAGGCGCCTGGCCCCCACGGAGACGGCAAGGACCGCCCCGAAGCCCGTGCCCGCACTGATGATGAACATGATGAGAATCTGGTACTTCACGGCCTCCATGGGGGGACTGCCCGCCAGGATCTGGCCGGTCATCATCCCCGGCAGGCTCACAATACCTGCCACGGCCATGGCGTTCAAGGTGGGGATCATGGCGCTCCGAATGCTCTCGCGCCGGATCTGTCCCACGGCTTCCTCCCAGGTCTGCCCGAGGAGCAGGCGCCCCTCGATAACCGCACTGTCCCGCCACGCCGTTGACGTCAGGCGCTCCATGCCGATGGAGATACCTGTCATGGTGTTGCCCAGCATCATGCCCAGCAGGGGAATGGCATACTGAGGGGCGTACCAGGGATCGATGCGGATCACCGTGGAGAGCACCAGGCAGGTGATGGAAAACGAAGAGAGGGTCATGGCCGCCGTGCCCGTGGCAAACCCCCAGGGCCCTTTAAAGGAGCGGGTCTGGCGGCTCATCACCTCCCGGCCCGCCGTGGTCACCATCACCAGGGCGATGACGGCCAGAAGCAGGGGATGGGCGTGGTCAAAAAGGGTCTTGAGCACCATCCCCACCAAAAGGAGCTGACAGGTGGTACGCACCGCAGCCACGAGGATCTGGCGGGTCAGCCCCAGGTCCATGCGAAAGGAGAGCAGGGCCAGGGCCACCACCAGCAGGGCGGCAATGGACAGATCCACCGGAGAAAGAACGATGACCGGGTTCATCGGCACACCTCCCCGTCCGCGTCCCGCAGGACCCCGTCGGCGTCAAAGGAGACCACCCGCCCGGCCACCCGGTTGAGCTGGGCCATGGCATGGCCCACCCAGATCACCGGTGCCCGGCGCTTCCGGGCATAGGCAAGGATCAGCTCCTCCACCCGGCGGGTGCTCTCTTCATCCAGATTGGCCGTGGGTTCGTCCAGGAGCAGGGCCATGGGCTCCCGATCCAGAAGGCGCAAAAGGGACAGGCGCTGGCGCTCTCCGCTGGAGAGCCTCTTCACCGGCCAGGCGAGGACCTCCTCGCGCAGCCCCAGCACCTCAGGCCGCACCGTTTCCGGCGACAAAAAGTGTTCAGCCACCCCATCGGCCCACCAGGCACTCTCGCTGGGCAGCATGCCCACCGTCCGCCGCCACTCCGAAGCGGACAGCGCATCGCGGGCCGTGGCCCCCAGGGTCACCTGGCCGTCGTGGGGCTCCATGTCCGCCACGGCCCGCAGGAGCGAGCTCTTGCCGATGCCCGAGGGCCCTGAGATACCCACACAGGTCCCTGCAGGGACCGTGAGCCGCACCGGCCCAAGACCACGGATTGCCAGGTCGTCAATGATGAGGTCGCCGCTCTCCACTCACTGCCCTCCTTGCCTCTTGAGATGAATCATCAGAACCGACAAGGCCGCCGGCGTGATGCCGTCAATGCGGGAGGCCTGCCCCAGGGAGACGGGGCGCACCTCAATCAATTTGGCCCGGAGCTCGTTGGAGAGACCGTGCACGGCATCGAACGCGAAGTTCTCCGGGATGCGGATCTTCTCCAGGTGCTTGAATTTTTCTATCTCCGCAAGCTGGCGATCGATGTACCCCTCGTACTTCACCTCGATCTCCACCTGCTTTGCCACCCGGGGTTCCACCGGAGGATCGGCCGGGGCCACAGTGTTCACCACATCGTAGCCGACCTTGGCCCGCTTGAGGATCTGGTCAAGGGGCGCGCCGGTCTTAAGGGGCGCGGAGTCGCGTTCTCCCAGATAGGCGTTGATCTCAGCAGAGGGCTTGACCACCACCCGTCGGATTCGTCCCATCTCCCGGTCGATGGCCGCCTTACGCTCACGGACCTGCCGCACGGTGTCGTCACCGACCAGGCCCAACTCATGGGCCATCTCGGTGAGGCGGAAGTCGGCGTTGTCCTCGCGCATCATCAGCCGGTATTCCGCCCGGGAGGTAAAGATACGGTAGGGTTCCAGGGTCCCGCGGGTGATGAGGTCGTCCACCATCACCCCCATGTAACCCTGGGATCGGTCCAGCACAAAGGGGGACCGCCCCATCACCTTCAGGGCCGCGTTGACCCCGGCCCAGAGCCCCTGAGCGGCTGCTTCCTCGTAGCCTGAGGTGCCGTTGATCTGCCCGGCCAGAAAAAGACCGTCGACCTTTCGGGTCTCCAGGGAGGGGCGCAGCTGCACCGGGTTCACGTAATCGTACTCGATGGCGTAGCCGGGCCGGATGATCTCCGCCTCCTCGAACCCCGGGATGGATCGCACAAAGGGAATCTGGAGATCCACGGGGAGGCTGTTGCCCAGGCCGCTCACATACATTTCCCGGGTGTCGATCCCTTCGGGCTCCAGGATCACCTGATGGGAGACCCGGTCGGGGAATTTCACGGCCTTGTCTTCAAAGGAGGGACAATACCGGGCCGACACCCCCTTGATGGTGCCGCAGTACAGGGGAGACCGGGCAAGGTTCTCCATGACCACGTTGCGGGTGGCCTCGGTGGTGTGCCCGATGAAACTCGGCAGCTGCGGCAAAGGTGCGTGGGTGGAGGAAAAGGAAAAAAAGCAGGGGGTCTCGTCAGCCCGATGCTCCTCCAGCTGAGAGTAATCAATGGTATCCCGGTGAACCCTCGGAGGGGTCCCGGTTTTCATGCGCCCCATTTCAAGACCCAGGTCTTTCATGGATGCGGCCAGGCCGTACGCGGCAAATTCTCCGGCACGCCCCGCCTTGATGGCACACTGCCCCACATGGACCAGGCCGCTTAAAAAGGTACCGGCGGCGATGACCACGGCCCCGGCCTCGTACCCGAAACCGGTCTGGTCCACCACCCCTTTGACCGCGCCCCCTTCCACCACCAGGCGCTCCACCATCCCCTGCTTGAGGTGCAGGTTTGCCTGGCCTTCAAGGACCGCCTTCATGGTGCGATGGTAAATGTTCTTGTCGTTCTGGGTACGGGTGGAGTGGACCGCGGGCCCCTTCTTGGTGTTAAGGGTCTTGAACTGAATGGCCGAGGCGTCCGACGCCTTGCCCATCTCTCCGCCCATGGCGTCCACTTCCCGCACCAGGTGCCCCTTGGCCGTTCCGCCGATGGAGGGGCTGCACGGCATGGACGCCACCTTGTCCAGGTCTATGGCCAGAATCAGGGTGGAAAGCCCCATGCGGGCTGCGGCAAGCGCCGCTTCACACCCGGCGTGGCCACCCCCCACCACAATCACATCATATTTTCGTGTCGTTAATACCATCTCTTGCCTGCTTGTTTATCTGCCATAAGGATCAAGCGACCGGGAATCCATTTTCATTTCGACCTCTCCGGCCGTTCGATGTATGATGGCCTCTGCCGGGGGATACGCCCCAACACAAAAAGCCGGTTTTCACCGACTGTGCTCACCGGCAGCTCCGGGGCCCTGCATGGCGCAGGCGCCCGAAACGCCATCACATTTTACGCTCATCCCCTTAGTATATTATCGGGTTTCAAGCAAGGTCAATATGAACGCAACACAGGCAAAACGATACACCGATCTCAACAGCCACCTCAAGGAACGCTTCGGCAAACGGGTGCAGAAACTCACCGTGGACGCGGGCTTCACCTGCCCCAACCGGGACGGACACAACGGCACCGGCGGGTGCATTTTCTGCAACGAAAAAGGGTCCGGCACCGGAGCCCACCTGCTGGGCACCTCCGTCTCCGACCAGATCCGGCAGGGACGCATCGCCCTTTTCAAACGGTACAAGTCAAAGCTCTTCCTCGTCTACTTCCAGGCCTACAGCAACACCTACGCTCCGGTGAAACGACTGAAAGCCCTTTACGACGAAGCCCTGGCCTTTGACGACGTGGTGGGCCTGGCCATCGGCACCCGCCCCGACTGCGTGGACGAAGAGAAACTGGCCCTTCTGGATGCCTACTCCAAAGAGAAGCTGGTCTGGATCGAGTACGGTCTCCAGTCCGCCCACGACACCACCCTGGCCGCCATCAACCGAGGCCATGACGTGGCCTGTTTCAAAGAGGCCGTGGCCCTCACCCGAAAAATCGCACCGGAGGTCAAAATCTGCGCCCACATCATCCTGGGACTCCCCGGGGAGACACGGGACATGATGCTGGAAGGGGCCCGGCTCCTGGCGGACCTGGGGGTCGACGGGGTAAAGATTCACCTGCTGTATGTGGTGAAAGACACCCCCCTGGACAACCTCTACCTGAACGGGGGCTATACCTGCATGGAGGAGGACGACTATGTGGAGACGGTATGCGATTTCCTGGAGCTGCTTCCCCCGGAGATGGTAATCCAGCGCCTCACCGGCGACCCCCACCGCGACGAACTCCGCGCACCCCAGTGGCCCCTCAAAAAAGGAACAACCCTGGCGCGCATCCAGGCAACCCTGGAAGCCCGCGGCACGACCCAGGGGTCGCGGTACATGAAAAAGCCACAGGAATAACGGAAAAACTATTCAACTCTTAAACATCTGCCTCCGGCGGCAAGGTGTGCCACCTTGAAAGCAGGGTGCGAATGCGCTTTCCCCCTCGTGCCTCGGGGAAAATCACATTCGCATTTCATTCAGGGTATGTTGGAGAAATCTATGCAAGGCAGCTGTTTGTCAAACGTTTCAGATGCTTGCCCCCGGCAGGGCCGCCGGAGGAATAAGCGGAATACCTCTATCGATCCTGGCGGAGGGGGGGGAGCAACGTCACAGCCTGCCCCATCACAAGACGGTTTGGATTGCACCCACAATCTGATCCGTTGACGGTATCGCGCCATTTGCAGTCATCACAATGTGATGATGGCCGTCAAGGGGGGTGTAGCGATGCGGAACCGTGGAATAGAAGATGCCGACACTGGGCGTATGGGTTGAGACGGCCACGTTCCGAACCCCTGTATCCGGAGAAACCACAAGCCTGGCCCTGGCGATGAGATCGATGAGATCGTTCAGGGGCAAACAGGGCTGGACCGACACATTCCCTTTCCCGGTAAGATCGTCCAGAAAGTCACCTTTTTCATAGTCGTTTTGACCTTCCAGATAGATATGCCGGTAGTGGGGAAGCCTTTCGGAAGCGGTTTGAAGCACCTCTTTCATTTGTTGCTGAGGCAGTATCTTTGAGCGCATGGATGCCCCGTTAAAGTAGAGAATGGACGGGGCGGGATGGGAGGGGTCGAACAATGTCAGGTGGCTCGGATACCCGAAATCAAGGGGGCGCGAAGGATTGTGCCCCAATAACTTGAGCATATCCAGCATGCATTCCAGCTCGGGCTGAAAATCGGAACGAAACACCGCCATGTTGTAAAGGGCCCCGTAAAAATAGGATTTGTAGGGAAACCCGAACTTCAATGTTGCCTTGCTCAACAGCGTCATCCAGCGGGAACGGCTTGTTCCGGCAACATCAAAAATAATATCCTGGGGAGGCAGCTGCCCGAGGTCGCGAAAACGATCCTTCAGACTCATCTGCCTCTTCTGGTCCCTGGATGCCATGATGATCGTGGCGTCGGCAAGATCGGACGGTATGCCGTATCGATAATTTGCCACACCGACCAGGGTGATCTCGGCGTTGGGGAAAAATTTTCGCGCCTCGATCAGGAAGGGCCGGACAATGACCTGGTCCCCAAGGGCGGCGTGCCGAATAACGGCAATGTGCTTTATCTTTTCTGGCGAAAACCCATGCCTTATGAATAGGCGAGCTTTTTTTGACGCATACCCACCGCGCTGAAACCATAAATGATTCATGTCGAATTACCCAATGCACGTATCAATCACAACCGTTTAACACAACAGCTTCCGATATGGATACATCACACCAAACCAACTGCGGGCGGATTTCACCCGAACACCACACAAAACATTGATAACAGCGAAAAACACAAAGCGCAAGACATTCAACAAGCAGTGCTTGAAGGGAAAAGATGGTGCTGCGTATTGTCGGACTTTATGTCACCACACCCATAAAATCCGACAATACGTGCCAGAAGGGAATTCCTGAGAAGGGAAAAGAAAGGGTCAGGAGCTGCGTACCTGACAATTTTCCGTTGCGTGCCTTAAGCACCGGTCACGGGCAGCAGGTGGGCCATTTGTCGGCGGGTGCGCCAGGGCGACACCACAAAAGCAAAACTAAGTTCGCTTCAGGATACACCCCATCGCTTTGTTGGAGATTATAGGTAGGCGCCTTGGCTTTGTATATAGAGTAATGCATTCATTTACCTAGGGGATCCCCCCAGCCTGCCTCTTTGACTGCTGAGAGGCCTGAAAATAAAGCATACCAAACGCCCCAGAAACTTGAAATTCCCAGAGCCCCACCTTTACTACCCTTTGGTCAGCATAAAATCACCCACCACCAAACAGGCCGAACCGAACCCGAGACAAAAAGGAAAATCCCCCTGTCCCGGGCAAGTCATTGGCCCACCCCTTGTCGCCCGGGATCAAATCCGCTTGGCGATGGGGTAACGCCGCCCGCTTCCGAAGGCCTTGGCCGTGACGCGAAGCCCCGGGGCCGCCTGCTGGCGTTTGTATTCGTTGATCTCCACCCGCCTCACCACATCGGCCACCACGGCCGGGTCGTACCCCATGGCCTCGATTTCCGCGGGAGCCTTCACCTCCTCCACATAGGCGTGCAAAATGGCGTCCAGGACCTCATAGGGGGGCAGCTCATCCTGATCGGACTGGTCGGGCCTGAGCTCCGCCGAGGGCACCTTGTCGATGATCCGCTGGGGAATCACCTCCCCATGGCGGTTCACGTGCCGGGAAATGTCCCACACCAGTGTTTTGGGCACATCGGAGATGACCGCCAGGCCACCGTTCATGTCCCCGTAAAGGGTACAGTACCCCACGGCCAGCTCGGACTTGTTGCCGGTGGTGAGCACCAGGGCCCCGGTCTTGTTGGAGAGGGCCATGAGCAGGGTGCCCCGCACACGGGCCTGGATGTTCTGTTCGGTGACCCCGTGTTCCTCCCGGCAAAACACATCCGAAGCCCCGAGAAACGCATCAAACATGGGGGCGATGGGCACCACCTGGTATGCCATGCCGAGATTTTCCGCCAGGGCCCGGGTGTCTTCATCGTTGTCCGAGGAGGTGTACTCCGACGGCATGAAGATGGCCGAAACGTTTTCAGCCCCTAAGGCATCGGCAGCAACGGCTGCGGTCAGGGCTGAGTCAATCCCCCCGGAGAGCCCGATGACCACCTTTTTAAAACCGCACTTGGTCACATAGTCACGGGTCCCCATGACCAGGGCTCGGTACACCTCGTCCTCCACGCAGGAGGGGGCCTCGGCAATGCGCTGGGGGCTCTTCTCCATGGGCTCGAACACCAGGAGGTCCTCCTCGAACGAGGCGGCGCGGGCCGCCAGGGTGCCGTCGTTGTGGAACCCCAGGCTCGCCCCGTCAAACAGCAGGTGGTCGTTGCCCCCCACCTGGTTGACGTAACAGACAGGCACCTTGTACCGGCGGGCCACCGATGAGATGAGCGTCTCACGGAACGCAGGCTTGCCTGCGTTGAAAGGAGACGCCGAGATGTTGATCAGGAGCTCGGCCCCCTTTTCGCAGAGGTCGGCCACGGGATCCACGCGATACTTCCGGGAGGAAAACACCTCCTTGTCGTTCCACATGTCCTCACAGATGGTAATGCCCAGGCGGACCCCGTTCCACATGACGGGAAGGGATTCACTGCCCGGCTCAAAATACCGGCGCTCATCAAACACATCGTAGGTGGGCAGCAACCGCTTCCGGACCTTGTGGAGCACCCGCCCGTCCTCAAAGAGAAGGGCCGCGTTGTACAGGTTGTTCTCGCCGGGTTCGCCGTTTCTCTCCACGTACCCGAGAAGCACGGCAATGCCCTGAACCCGTTCCATGAGACGCTCCACGGCATCCAGATTGTCCGCAATAAAAGACCGCCGCTCCAGAAGGTCGCGCGGCGGGTACCCGCTCACGGCAAGCTCCGGAAAAACCACCAGTCGGCACCCGGCCTCACGGGCCTTGGCCGCAGCCGCTTCCATCTTGCGGCAATTGCCCTCAAAATCTCCGATGATCGGATTGATCTGCCCTGCTGCTATTCTCACCATATTCATGCATCCGTGCTTGTTCCGCTTTACCAGTCACACCCCGCCGTTGCAGAGCACCTATCCAACTGAATTTCCGACACATTTTTCAAGCGCCCTCGTTCATATCCCGGATAGTATCCCACCGCGTCATCGCGGTCA
Organism: Desulfoluna spongiiphila; assembly: GCF_900101345.1. GTDB lineage: Bacteria > Desulfobacterota > Desulfobacteria > Desulfobacterales > Desulfolunaceae > Desulfoluna > Desulfoluna spongiiphila. Next base: position 26,105 of record NZ_FMUX01000018.1, read on the forward strand.
AACCCTATTCATACCAAGGGCTTGTTCCATGCACACCGGGGTATCTTTCCCAGGCGGGGTGTGCTATAGTCTCCAGCCGGTAATTCTTTCATGCAAGAGGCCGTATTTTATAAAAAAAGGAGCCCCAAGGGCTCCAAAACATCGACAGAGACTTCATGCACACCACAGCCCATCGTTTAAAATCAACAGCCATGGCCGTTACCGCCGGACTCCTTCTCCTTGCCGGGGCAAGCACCCTTATTCCCTGGACACAGGCCTCCGAGGCCAATGTCATCGGCTACCGATCCCTCTGCTCTTTTGCCCCCTTCTCCACCCTCATCTGCCTCATGGGAGCCAACGTCCTGCTGACCCTTCGAAAACGACTGACCCAGGTGCCAGAGGAGTAGGTGTGCAAAAAATCATCCGACTCTGCCTCATCGGGTCCCTCCACGCCACCTGCTACCTGTGGCTGATCCCCAGGGTGATCCTCCCCCGCTTCGGCTCCACCGGCTCCAAAGTCGCCGTGGCTTGCGTGGTGACCCTCTCGCTGATCCTGGTCACCCTCATGTTCCGGAAGAAAAAACAGCCGTAGAAAAAAACAAAAACATGCCTCCGGCGGCAAGGTGAGCCACCTTGAAAGCGGGTTGCCGCAGCGCTTTACCCCTCGTTCCTCGGGGTAAATCACAGCGGCATTCAGGGTTGGCCTGTGCATTTATTTTGGGGTAACGCCTTAGCTGTTCAGCTTACCTCCGCACGTCAGTTCTTTTAATCCTGTTTATCAAACTTTTCAAAAGCTTGGACACCGGCAGGGCCACCGGAGGCTTTTTCCTTGCCCTTTGGCAACAAAACACAGGCGTTAAAACTCTTCCAGCTCCGTGCGGATCGTATTGCGCACCCGGTTGACGATGGCCCCCAGCTCGCCCCTGCCGTAGGCCGTGACATCAACAGGGTCGTGGATGACAAGGGAAACACCCCCGGGCATCAGCTCCGTGCTCCCCTTGGGAAGAATCCTGCGGGTCCCTTTGATGGTCACCGGGAGGATGGGCAGGCCCAGGTCATGGGCAAACCGAAAGGCTCCTTTCTTAAAGGGTTTGAGACTTCCGTCATCGCTTCGGGTCCCCTCGGGAAAGAAGATGACGGAGGTGCCGCCCCGGACCTTTTCCCGGGCATGGTTGAGGGTGTCAACGGCCTTTGCGCTGTCCCCCCGATCAATAAAGATATGCCCCATGCTCTTGCAGACCCAGCCGATGAGGGGCACCTTCTCCAACTCTTTTTTCATCACCCACTTGATGTCCAGGCCCAGCCAGCCATAGAGCACATAGATGTCGTAGTGGCTCAGGTGATTGGCCACCACCACATAGGAGGACCCCTCCCGTATCTTCTCCCGTCCGCTGACGTCCACCCACATGGGGGTTACAAAGCTGTTGACCCGGGCCCAGAAGGCAGCAATGGTTTTCGACGCGACATTGGGGGAGACGGTGACAGAGAGAAGCACGGCCATCGGGGCCAGCACCAGGGTGGAGAGCCCCAGAAACGGTGCCACCACAAGCCAGCGATAGGGCCAGTACACGAAGCGCCCGAAGCGACCCCACACCCGGTCCCACGCGCACTCCACATTGCCGCCCAACTCCTCTGCGTATCGCCTGAGGTAGGCTTCCACACTGTTTTTTGTCCCGTTGCCAGATGCCATCGTTTCTCTCCCGACGGGGGGACCCGCCACAGAATAATCATTGGTAATAAGGAAACGGTATGCCCATTTCCGTAATCTTAGTTTTCTAAAAGCAAAAATATATTGGGAAAGGTGGCCGGGCTCCGCCTTACACCTTGTCCTTCACCTCATTCCAGAAGCTCTCCACCCCCTCTTTCCAGCCGGAAAGGTAGGTGTCGATAAATCCCTGAAACCGTTTCTGGGCCGTGCGCCCGGTGATGGCGAAACGATCGGACTGTTTTTTCAACACCTGTGAAAAGTAGTCCCCCAGGTGCTCGTCCTTGAACGGGTTGCTTCCCGGTGTCCATCCCAGGGCGTATTGCAGCTCCCTGTAATGGGCTGTGCGGGACCACTCCAGGCCCGCCCGTTTTCCCTCTTCAATGAAGTTGGCCTCAAACTCGGCCTTCTCCCGCTTCAGCCGCTCCACCACGCTGGACATGTCCAGTTCGTCGTGAATCTTCTGCCGAAGCGCCTCTTTCTTTCGGATCATGTTGGAGATCGAGCGCTGAAAAACCTGGGAAAAGTTCATGCTCGACCGCCACTCTTTCATGCGTTCGTACAGATCGTCCGGCACGCTGATCGTCACTTTTTTTGCCATGTGTACCCCCCAAATCGTCACATTTTATCCCCGTACAACCTGCCACACCCCCTCAATACGTGTCAATAAAACAATACGTACTGCCTGTGCAACTACGTACCGGCCCGACCCTGCCGTGGAAAACTGAAAAGGTGCCCTGACAAGCCGCAGCCACGGCAGTTCCCGTAACCGCCCCCTGCCCCAGGAAAATCCCCTGTGGCCCCGGCCCCGCTTCTGTGATAATGAATGATGCAGTTGTAAAATATTGATGTTACGACGCCTCCAGGCAGGCTTTCGGGGGCCGGTATGAATGTTTTTGGAGTGATATGATGAAACAATGGGTTTTTGTAGTGGTCCTTCTCGTTCTGGCAACCGCCTGTGCTCGCCCTCCCCAGTATGTTCCCAGCAAAAAACCGGCCCGGTTCAGCTATGAATCCGGCGTGGACGGCCAAATCAGCACCCTCTCCACCCAAGTGGCCAAGCAGCTCACCCGGCGACGCATCCGTCGCGTGGCCGTCAAGGAGTTTACCCGCATCGACGGCAAGCGCAAGCAGCTGGAAAAGTACCTGGAAATGGAAGTGTCGGACAAGTTGTTCAAAACCGGCTACTTCACGGTGGTACGCAGCGAAATGCTGGACGCCACCGGCGAGGACAGCATCCTGGGCCTCGTTGAGAGCGCGGTGACCAAAAACTCCGATATCAAGGAAGAGGATGCCCGCAAGGTGGGCCGCGCCCTGAACATCGACGCCATCGTGGTGGGACACACCGTGGTGCTGGGCAGCGCGGTGAAGCTCTCCATCCAGCTCATCTCCACCAGCACGGGCAGTGTCTTCGGGTCGGCCTCGGCCATGATCGCCAAAGACCGGAATATCCGGACCCTCCTCGATGAAAAAGCCGCCGGCAAGGCGGCCTCCCTGGGGCGAAACGGAGAGTACGGCGACTTCATCAACACCGGGGAAAACCAGTACCATGAGCTGGTCCCCGACCTCTACACCCTCTACGTCAAGCAGGTCAACGACCAGATGGACCTCTTTGCCGAGACCGGCCCCACGGTGGAGGTCTTCCTTAACGACGAGTACAAGGTGCTGGGCCTCGACGAGATGGTCACCTTCACCCTGGACGAAAAGACCTATGTCCTGACCCTGCGGAAAATCTCGGGTCGAAATGCGGTCTTCAGCTTTGCCAAGCTGCGAAACGCCTCCGACGACGAGGAGGCCCAGGCCCCGCCGGAGCCTTAATCTTCAGGGGACCCGGGTGCCGAGCCGGGGTCCCCGCCTGCAAAGAGCTTGGGGTTGTTCCAGTGGCGGGTTTTGTCCCTGGCACTTTTTTTGGCCAGGTTCTTCGCAAGGGCTTCGGGCAAATCCACCCCGGTCTGGTTGGCAATGCAGACCAGCACGAACATGAGATCGGCCAGCTCGTCCCCCAGGTCCGGGGCGGGCTCCTCCCGCTTAAAGCTCTGGTCGCCGTAGACCCGTGTCATGATCCGGGCCACCTCACCGGCCTCTTCCAAAAGGATGCCCAGGTTGGTGAGCTCGGAAAAATACCGCACCCCCACCTCCTTCACCCAGAGGTCCACCATGTTCTGATACTCGCGTATGCCTGTATCGTCTTTCATGCCATGCTCCCTTTCGCGTATCTGATTTGACACAGTAAAAAAACGGGGCCTCCAGCGGGTCGCTTTTTGAAAAAAGCTCCGCAAAAACGTTCCAGTTGTATCCCCTTCTGGCGCCCAGCCCCGCTGGGGCTGGGCGCCAGAAGGGGATACCTAATCGTTTCATAGAGAACCTTCAGGTTAACAGCTACTTACAAATATGCCGGAACCATCCTCAGAACCTGTTTGTCAAACTTTTCAAAAGTTTGGCCCCCGGCAGGGCCGCCGGAGGCATAAGCGGAATAGGTACCTTAAGTTTTTGTGCAAACCATCACCTGTTTCAGGACGGCTCCTCAATACCACGGTGCGTTGCAAAGGGGGAACCCTTTTGGTAGAGTCGGCATGACCGGGCGCCGCGCCCCACGGGGGGCCCGTCCCTTTATCAACCTTATTTATATTCCAGGCATCTACGGCCCGGAACCCCGTACCCAAGGGATACACGAACCATGAGCAACCGAGTTGAACTCCTCGCACCGGCGGGAAATCCGGAAAAACTGGAGATCGCCGTTCACTACGGCGCCGATGCCGTCTACCTGGCGGGCAAGGCCTTTTCCCTCAGGAACTTTTCAGGGAACTTCACCTTAGAGGAGATGGCGGCGGGTATCCGCCACGCCCACGCCCACGGCGTCAAGGTCTACGTGGCCTGCAACGTCTATGCACGCAACGACGAGCTCGGTGCCATGCGCGAGTACCTCACCGCCCTTGCCGAGGTGAAACCCGACGCCCTCATCGTGGCCGACCCGGCCATCTTTGCCGCGGCCCGGGAGCTCGCCCCCGGCATTGATCTCCACATCAGCACCCAGGCCAACACCACCAACCAGGACACGGCCCGCTTCTGGAAATCTTTGGGCGCCAGCCGCATCAACGTGGCCCGGGAGCTGCCCCTCACCGACATCAAGGGGGTGGCGGACAACGGCGGCCTGGAGGTGGAGGCCTTCGTCCACGGGGCCATGTGCATCTCCTATTCCGGCCGCTGCCTTCTCTCCAGTTACCTCACCAACCGGGACAGCAACCGGGGCCAGTGCAGCCATCCCTGCCGGTGGAAGTACTCCGTGGTGGAGGAGATGCGCCCCGGCCACTACCACCCGGTTCAGGAAGACGAGCGGGGCTCTTACATCTTCAACTCCAAAGATCTCTGCATGATCGATCACATCCCTGCCCTCATCGGCGCAGGCATCGATTCCCTGAAAATCGAAGGGCGCATGAAGGGCATCAACTACCTCGCCTCGGTGGTGAAGACCTACCGGGAGGCCATCGACGCCTACTACGAGGACCCGACGCACTACGAGACCCGGCCCGAGTGGCTCGAAGAGCTCTCCCGCATCAACAGCCGGGAGTACTCCACCGGTTTTTACTTCGGCTACGAAGGGGACGCCGCCCCCAACTACGAGGACTCCCGACCCGGGACCATCCACCGCTTTGCCGGTAAGATCACGGCCGTGGACGGCTCCCGCGTCACCCTCCACGTGCGGAACAAAATCACCGAAGGCCAGGTGGTTGAGGTCCTCACCCGGAAAGGCCCTGCCCGCCCCGACACCATCGCCGCCTTCACAGCCCTTGACGGGCAGCCCCAGGAGCTGGCCCAGCCCAACACCCGCGTCACCGTCACCCTGAGCGGTCACTACGCCCCCAACGACCTCATCCGCATCGCCGAAGAGAGCACCTACGGCCACGCACCCGGCGCCTCCCGCCTCCCGAAAAGCGGTATCGCCCCGGAATAACAAAAACAGCCTGTTTCAGGAGAGTTGCAACCTCCTGACAGGCTGTGATACTATGAAAACATAGATCCCGGTCCCCCACACCTATCCCGGCCATCCCCTTTTTTGCTGAGTCCGCCTTTTTCGCGAAATCCGCATCAGCGCCCCTTTCCGCCTTGCCCGGGACCCCCCGCCCGACCCTACCCGTTCGCCATGACAGAGGTGACCCATGAACAACAAAGTAGTCTTTGTGGATGACGAAAAACCCATTCTGGACTCCATCACCCGTGCCTTTCGAAACGAGCCCTACAAAATATATGCCTTTGACGATCCGTCCACGGCCCTCGAAGAGATCCACGTCATCAAACCGGCCGTGGTGATCTCCGACCGCATGATGCCCGCCATGGACGGATCGGAGTTCCTGGAAAAAATCCGCATCCGCTGGCCCTCGGTGGTGCGCATCATGCTCACCGGCCACTCCGATATCGACGCCACCATCACCGTCATCAACAAGGGGCACATCTTCCGGTTCATCAACAAGCCCTGGAGCAAGGCAGAACTCAAGATGTCGGTGAAAAACGGGGTCGACCACTTCAACCTGGCCATGGAAAACAAGCAGATGTCCCAGGTCATCAAGCAGAAAAACGAGGCCCTGCTGGCCCTCAACAACGAGATGGAGGGCCGCCTGAGATCCTGCCTCTCCGACGTGGAGGAGACCGGGAAACAGTACAGGGAACTCAACCGCCGCCTTCAGGAAACCCTTACGGCCATCATCACGGATATCGAACAGGCCAAGGGCAGCTGAAAAGGGGGAACCCATGGCTGAGATCCACGACGAAGAGAAAAAAATCGTCATCAAGATCGTCTACTACGGGCCGGCCCTCTCCGGGAAGACCACCAACCTCATCCAGCTCCACGAGCTCATCCGACCGGGCCAGTGCGGAGACCTCATGAGCCTGGAGACCCGGGGCGATCGCACCCTTTTTTTCGACATGCTCCCCATCCTCGCCCGCACCGACGGGGAATACCGGGTCAAGATCAAGCTCTTTACCGTGCCGGGGCAGGTGGCCCATGACGCCACGCGCAAAGCGGTCCTCTCCCGGGCCGACGGCGTGGTGTTCGTGGCCGACTCCCAGGTGGCGCAGTCCGTCAACAATTTTCAGAGCTTTGAAAACCTGGAAAAAAACGCCGGGCGCATCGGCCTGGACTTTGAGCGCCTTCCCCTGGTGATTCAGTTCAACAAGCGGGACCTGCCCGAGATCCTCGCCACGGAGGAGGTCCTCTCCCGATGGGGGCCGGCAGGGCTTCCCGTCACCTTTTCCACCGCCCTCACCGGAGAAGGCGTACGCACCACCTTTGAGACCATTCTCTCGGCCACCTACCGGAAGCTGGATGACGCACACGGCCTCGAAGGCCGTTACCGCATCATGGAGGAGAACCTGCTCTCGATCCTTCCGCCCTGCCCCGAGTCCATGAGCCATTGACCCCAAGCCAAGGAGCCTTCCCGCCCATGGAGAGTCCCCATGAGACCATCATCCCCTTTGACCGGGAATACACCCTGAAGGACCTGCTCCCCACGGAGCTGGTCCTCGGCTGGGCCCGTGCGGCCCCCCGCCTGGGGGTGGCCCACCTCTCCGTGGTCATGGCCGACGGCACCTCCCTGGCCCCCGAGCCCTCCGAAAAAGAGGTGACCCGGGCCATCGGCGACCTCCTGGCCGCCCACCGGCCGGAGACCCGCACCCTTGGCAAGACCCATAAAGGATGGGTGATCCTCACCCCCCTGGTGCACGAACTGGAAATCCTGGGTTCCCTGGCCCTGGGCTACAACCCCGACGGCAACGCCCCCACCGAGGCCCTGGACGCCGCAGGCACCCTCCTGGGCACAGCCATCACCCAGATCCTGAAAAGCGGCTGCGGCCTGGCCATGGCCTCCCAGGTCCACGGGGAGGTGGTGGAAGAGACCTTTGCCGTGTTAAAGGAAAAAGCCACCCAGCTTGCCAAATCCGAAAAAAAATACCGGCTCCTGGCCACCAGCCTGGACCGGGAGGTCAAGCGAAAGGCCGAGGAAATCCACCAGGCCCAGGAACGCCTCATGCAACAGGAAAAAATGGCCTCCATCGGCCAGCTCGCCGCAGGGGTGGCCCACGAAATCAACAACCCCATGGGGTTCATCACCAGCAACATCAACAGCCTCGAAGAGTATGCCGGGGAACTTATCCGGTTCGTCACCCTCCAGCGCGACCTCATCGGCGGGGCCCAGCGGGCGGGCCTTCTCGCCGGGGAAAACGAAGCCCGTCTCCTGAAAGAACTCCAACACGTTGACGAAGGCGCCGACATCGACTTCATCCTCAAGGACATCCCCCCGCTGCTCAGTGAATCCATCGACGGGGCGGAGCGCATCCGCAAAATCGTTCAGGACCTCAAAGATTTTGCCCACCCCGGCGAAGAGAAACTCTCCCTGGCCGACCTCAACGCCAACCTGGACAAAAGCATCAACATCGTGGGCAGCGAGCTCAAATACAAGGCCACCCTGAAAAAAAACTACCGGGACCTGCCCCCGGTACAGTGCTACCCCCGGCAGCTTGACCAGGTCTTTGTCAACCTTCTGGTCAACGCCGCCCAGGCCATCACGGACAAGGGTACCATCACCGTCTCCACCTGCCACGACAGCACCCATGCCATCGTGGCCATTGCCGACACCGGTACCGGCATCCCAAAAGGCATGCTGAAAAAAATCTTCGACCCCTTCTACACCACCAAGCCCGTGGGCAAAGGCACCGGCCTGGGCCTGAACGTGGTCTACAACATCGTCAAACGTCACCGGGGTTCCATCAGCGTCAAAAGCGAGGAGGGCAGGGGAACCACCTTTACCCTGCGCCTCCCCCTGCACCGAGCCCCCCCCGCCGAGGAGCAGGAGCCATGAGCCGACTCGCCTCCCTCTTCCTGGGCAAAGAGCCCCCGGCCCCGGAGGAGCCAACCCAGGAGTCCCGCCCCTACGCCATCCTCTTTGTGGATGACGAAGCCGGTGTGCTGTCGGCCATGCAGCGGATCTTCCGCAAAGAGAACTACCGGATCGTCACCGCCTCCTCCGGCGAGGAGGCCCTGGAGTGCCTCAGCCGGGAGGAAATACACGTCATCATCACCGATCACCGCATGCCCGGGATCACCGGGGCGGACCTGTTGCGCCGCATCAAACGGGAGCATCCCCAGACCATCCGCATCATGCTCACCGGCCATGCCGATGTGGGGGCCATCATGGGGGCGGTGAACGAAGGGGCCGTCTACAAGTTCATCACCAAGCCCTGGAACGACGAAGACCTGCGCATCACCGTGGGCCTGGCCCTGGAACAATACGACCTCATCCGGGAGAACCGGGCCCTGAAAAAAAGCCAGGTCTCCCAGACAAAAAAAATCAACCAGATGAGCCGCTTCATCAACACCCACCGCAGCCAGGTGGGCTCCATCCTGATGAAGCAGAACCTCCTTCGGAAAAACGACCTTGAAAAGGCCCGGGAAATCCAGGCAAAAAAAAACCAGCCCATGCCCCAGGTACTCATGGAGATGGAACTGGTGGACGAGGGCACTATCCTCAACGCCATCCAGCGGGAGATGGGCATCAACCGCGTCTACCCCGCGGAGTTCAGTACCCCGGAGGCCCTGGTGGCCCTGATCCCCCGGGAGATCTGCACAACCAACCTGCTGGTCCCCCTGAAACGGACGGAAACCGGGCTCATGATCGCCATGAACGACCCCAGCGAGTACCTGAAGATCGAGGATCTCCAGTTCATCACCGGCCTGCGTGTGGAGCCGGTCATCGCCACCCGCAAGGAGATCCTGAAGAAAATCGAAGAGCTGTACGGGGATGATGAGACAAGCCTGGACGAGCTCACCGTGCTGGAGCTGGAAGACCCCACCGAATCCATTGAGATCATCCTGGACGAAGAGGACGAGGAAGCCGACCTCAAAGAGCTCCTCATCGCCAAGGACCAGCCCCCGGCCATCCGCATCGTCAACGCCATCATCTCCGATGCCCTGCGCCACGCGGCCTCGGATGTGCACATCGAGCCGAAAACCAAGTACGTCATGGTGCGCTACCGGGTGGACGGCCTGCTCCACGACAAGATCCACGTGCCCATCACCATGCACCCGGCCATCGTCTCCCGCATCAAGGTGATGGCCGAGCTGGACATCTCCGAACGACGACGCCCCCAGGACGGCCGGATTACCGTGAAGACCCCCTCGAAAATGGTGGACATCCGGCTTTCCTGCCTGCCCACCATCAACGGGGAAAAGGTGGTCTTCCGCATCCTGGACCGCAACGCCTCCATCAAAAGCGTGAAGGACTTAGGGCTCACCAACGATGAAAAGGAGATGGTCACCCGCCTCATCAACCGCCCCCAGGGATGCATCCTCACCACGGGCCCCACGGGCAGCGGCAAGACCAGCACCCTCTACTCCCTCATGCAGGAAAACGCCTCCATCACCAAAAACTACACCACCATCGAAGACCCCGTGGAGTACTTCATGTCCATGGCCGAGCAGGTCATGGTCAAGGAGAAGATCGGCCTGAACTTTCCCATCGTCCTGCGGGCCATTTTAAGGCAGGACCCCAACGTCATCATGCTGGGAGAGATCCGGGACTTTGAAACCGCCGAGGTGGCCTTCCACGCCGCCCTCACCGGCCACACCGTCCTGAGCACCCTCCACACCAACGGCAGCATCCCCACCATCACCCGCCTGCGGGACATGGGCATCCAGCCCTACGTCATCGGCGAGGCCTTGAGCGGGATCATCGCCCAGAGGCTGGTGCGCCGCATCTGCGATAACTGCAAGGAAGACGAGACCCTCACCCCGGACGTCATCGATGCCCTGGGCATCAATCCCAACGGGGGAACGTTTCCCGCCTTCCGCGGCAAGGGGTGCGACCGGTGCAACAACACCGGGTACAGAGGGCGCACGGGCCTGTTTGAAATCCTCACCGTCACCCATGAGATCAAACAGCTCATCAACACCGCGGCCTCGGAGTCCGAACTCACCCGGGCCGCCCGCTGGGCCGGCATGAAACCCCTGGTCGAAGACGGGTGGACCAAAATCAACCAGGGAATCACCACCGCCGAGGAGGTGCTTCGGGTCCTGGGCCCCCAGAACACCCTGGAGGTCAAGTGCCCCCACTGCAGCGCCAACTTACGGGAGCGCCACCGCTACTGCCCCTTCTGCTCAGGCCGGATCCTTCTCCAGTGCATCAACTGCGGCTGCTACCTGGAGCCGGACTGGAACTCCTGCCCGGACTGCGCCACCCGTGTGGCCGACGTCTAAAGGCTCGACCAAAAAGTCATGACACCCCTGCAATATCAGTCGCCTGAGCGATGATGCCCCTCACCCATTGCCTGCCCCTTCCCTTCCCAGGCGCCCCGCCGGTTCGTACTCCACCCGATTGCGCCCATTCCGCTTGGCCCGATACAGAGCATCATCCGCCCGGGTGATGGAGGCCTTGATGTCCTCGGACGGGGTGTACTTGGTCACCCCCACGGAGATGGTCACCCGAAAATCCGCCGGGAGGCCCTCGTAGGAGAGCCCTTCGGTGAGGGCCCTCACCCGTTCGGCGCACTGCATGGCCTCGCTGACCCCGGAATTCGTAAGGATAAGGATAAACTCCTCCCCCCCGTACCGCGCGATGTGGTCGATGTCCCGCAGGTTTTTCTGGATGGCCTGGGCCACGGTCCGCAACACGGTGTTGCCCGCCTCATGGCCGAAGGTGTCGTTGACCCGCTTGAAATGGTCCAGATCAAAGATGCAGATGGAAAAGGGATGGACCCCGCGGTCGCCCAAGGCCTTCTCACGCTCCAGGATCTGGAACATCTGGCGGCGGTTGAACACCTGGGTGAGGTCGTCGTGGATGGCCAGCTTCTCAATGGTGGCCATGGCCCGGGCCACCTTCTCCCTCAGGCTGGTGATGTAGCCCCCCACCAGGGAAAACCAGGGCAGCACCACCATGAGGATGAGCAGGTTCATCACCTCCAACCGGGTGTTGAACCCCGACGGGTCCTGCCGGTGGAGGAAAAAAAGCACCGCCGCGTAGCTGCCGATGGCAAAGGCGGAAAGGAAGAGGAACTGCCGCACCTTGAGCCGGAACAGCCCGTAGACAAACACCACAAGGTAGAGAAGAAGCAACCCGCCCCGGGCCTCCCCCGAATAGTAGACTCCCACCATGACCCAGAAGGTCCCCATCCCCATTTGAAACAGGGTGAGGCTCGGGTCCTTGAACCACCGGTTCAAGCCGCTCAAAAACACCGCCAGCAAGGCGATGTTGCAGAGAGTCACCAGAAAAGCGCACCGCCACAAAACGGGCCAGGGTATCTCCGAGAGCCCCATGTAGCGAACATAGGCAAACAGCCCCAACCACATGAGGTACGTGGTTGCGGCCATGGCAAACCGCTTGATCCGAAGCCCCTGATTGAATGTCGTCCCGGACATACCTGTCACCCCACTCCTTGCGTTACCGGCCAGACGCATGGGAGGCTGATGCCGCCCTCACCGTGCGCACGTATCATTGCCACGGGCCCGGTCCTCTGTGGCCCGTGCTGTTTACCCCCACCGCCCTTACTGGCGCCTTACTCACCTTGCCGCCGGAGGCATCGCTTTTGAATGTTTTATTGGTGTGCCGTCCCTTAGATGCGAACCCTGAAAAAAAGGGCATAAAGGGCCGGCACCATGCCCAGGGTGATCACCGTGGCAAAAACCAACCCGAAGATAATGGAGACCGCCATGGGCTCAAAAAGGGGACCGCCCCCCACCCAGAGCGGAATGAGCCCGCCCACGGTGGTCAGGGTGGTGAGCAAAATGGGACGAAGCCGCCGCTGGGCAGCCACCACCACCGCGTCACCGGGCTCCAGCCCGTTTTCCTCGATCTCAATACGGATGCGATCAAGCAGCACGTTGGCGTTGTTGATCACAATGCCGGAGAGGGCCACCACCCCCAGAAGCGTCATGAACCCGAAATAGGACCGCGCCACCAAAAGGCCCACGGTGACCCCGATGAGCCCCAGCGGCACGATGCACAGAAGCAGGAGCGTCCGCCGCAGGGAGTTGAACTGGAGGACCAGCAGCAGCATGATCAGCATGCCGGCAAAGGGCAGTTCGTCGGCGATGGCCTGGTTGGCCTTGGCCGACTTTTCCGCCTCCCCGGCCACCTCGTAGCGATACCCCAGGCCCCAGTCCCCGCTCTGCTCCGCCAGCCAGGCCGAGACCTTTTCGTTGATGGCCAGGGCGTTGAACCCCTCGTACAGATCGGCGTACACCTCCACGGTCCTGAGGCGGTCCCTGCGGATGATCTTGCCGTTCTGCCAGTCCGTGTCCATGCTGGCCACCTGGCTCAAGGGAACCGACTGGCCCGTGGCCAGGCTGTAAATGCGCAGCCCCTCCAGTTTTTCGATATCGTTTCGATCCTCGGCCACGGAGCGCACCACAATGGGAATGAGGTCGTCCTCCTCCCGGTACTGCCCCACCTGGACCCCGCTTAAGGTCCCCTGAAGGGAGAGGGCGATGTCCCGGCTGGTGATGCCCGCACGCCGGGCCCGCTCCTGATCCACCCGCACCACCAGCTTGCGGGTGCGGCGCCCCCAGTCGTCCCCCACCTCCCGGACACCCGGCTCCTCGCGAAGGTGCTCTTTGAGCCCGTCCACCAGCTTGAACAACGCGCCATCCTTCTTGCCGGAGATCCGCACCGCCACCGGATGGTTCACCGGTGGCCCCACGGAGAGACGGGACACCTTGGCCCGCACCTCGGGGAGCTCGGCATCGCAGAAATCCTGGAGCCGGGTCACCACCTCGGCCACGGCCTCAAAGGAGGTGGTGTTGATCAGCAGGTAGGAAAAGCTGCTCTCCGGAGGATCCGGCCGGTAGGAGAGGATAAATCGCGGGGCCCCCTCGCCGACGAAACTCCCCCAGTTCACCACCCCTTCTCCCCCCTCTTCCGCCATGAGGTTCTCCCGGATAAAGCCTTCCACCCGTTTTACCATGGCCTCGGTGTGGGCGATGTCCGACCCCGGGGGCGTCTCCACGGTGGCGGTGATGATGCGGCGATCCGAATCGGGCATGAACCGCTTGGGCACGTACCGGAACCCCACCATGGCGATGACAAAGGCAAGACACATGGCCGCCACAAACAGCCGCCGATGGCGAAGCACCCCCATGAGGGCCCGTCGGTACCGCGTGTAAAACGGTGAATTGTACGCGGACTCCTTCTCCTGCCCCTTCACGCGCAGAAACCGGACACAAAACAGGGGGATCATGGTAAGGGCCAGCACCCAGGAGCTGAGCAGGGTCAGGGTCACCACCTTGAACAGGGGCGCGGTGTACTCCCCGGTGGACGATTTGGCCATGTAAATGGGCAGGAAGGCAAAGGAGGTGGTCAAGGAGGCCGTAAGCAGGGGGCGGGCAAGCTCCCTGGCGGAAGTGACCGCCGCTTCGGCGACGCTTTGCCCCTCACGCACCTGGGTCATGATGGACTCACTCATGACAATGGCGTTGTCCACCAGGATCCCCAGGGAGATCAGAAGGGCCGTCAGGGAGACCTGGTCGATGCCGATACCGAAAAAACCCATCAGCATAAAGGCCATCAGGATGGTCACGGGGATGAGGCTGGCCACGAGCAGGCCCGTCCGCAATCCCAGGCTCACCAGCATCACCAGACAAACAATGGCGATGCTCTGCATGAGGTTGGAGAGAAAATCACTGACGCTCCGGTGCACCCGCTCGGGCTGGCGGGCCAGGAAATGGAACGCCACGCCAATGGGGTAGAGGCCTTCCAGCCGTGTTTTAAAGGCTGTCACCTCCTTGCCCAGGGCGATGATATCCCCCCCTTCGGACATGGACACCGCAAGGGCCAGGGCCGGGGCCCCGTTAAAACGCATGAGGGTCGACGGCGGGTCCTGATAGCCCCGGGTCACGGCCACCAGGTCCTTTAAGTAGACCACCTCCTTGCGGCCCGGCACCGAGATCACCGTGTCCAGGATCTCGGCCACGGCCTCAAAATTCCCCGTGGGTTCCAGGTTGATGCGCTCCTGCCCCGACTCCAGGGCTCCCCCGGGGGTAATGATATTGCGCTGGGAGAGCACCTGCTGCAGCATGAGGGGGGAGATGCCGTACCGGGCCAGGCGCGCCGAGTTGAACTCCAGGAACACCTGCTCCTCCTGGACCCCGATAATCTCCACCTTGGCAACGTTGTCGATGCGAAGCAGCTCGTCTCGCACCTCGTCGGCCACCTCCTTGAGCTCCCGGTAGGTATACCCCTCCCCGGTGAGGGCAAGGACCTGGCCGAAGACATCCCCGAAGTCGTCGTTGACAAAGGGACCGATGACCCCTTCGGGGAGCCGGGGGGTTTCCCGGTCCACCTTGCGCCGAAGCTCGTCCCAGAGGGGGCGCATGTTTTTGTAGGACTCGTCGATGTTCACATAGATGATGGAGATCCCGGGCCGGGATTCGCTCTCCACATAGTCAAGCTCAGAGATCTCCTGGATGGCCTTCTCCAGACGATCGGTGACCAGCTGCTCCACCCGCTCCGGGCTGGCCCCGGGAAAGTAGGTAGTCACCATGGCCACTCGGATGATGTACCCGGGATCCTCGTCCTGGGGCAGGCGGTGCAGGGTCACCCAGCCCCCCAGGACCACCATGAGAATCATCACCAGAGTCACCCGGTTCATGCGAATCGCCGCTTCCGTGATGTGCATCATGGGGCCTCCTGGACTTTAAGCAGCACCCGCATCCCCTCACTCAGGCGGCTCATGCCGGCCGTCACCACCCACTCGTCCCCGGTGAGCCCGGAAAAAATCTCAAGGCCCCGCCCGGTGAGGGCCCCCACGGCCACGGGAAGGCGCCGGATGGTCGCGGTTCCCTCCCCGTCGGGCTCCGCAGCATAAAGAAAGGGCCCGGACGCGTCCTGCCCCACCACATGGGACGGCACAAGGAAGCGCTCCCCCCTGCGCCCCGGGAAACGAAAGGTCACCTCCGCGGCCATGCCGGGCAGCACCTGCCTGACCTCGTCCACAAGGCGCAGGGTCACGGGGTAGGTGGCGGCAAAGCCGGTGGCCGCCGTGCCCACCTCATACACCACGGCAGGAAACGGCCTCTCCCCCATGGCGGCAAACCGCACCGCCACCCGCTGGCCCCCCCGGATGCCCGAGATCATCACCTCGGGTATGTCCACATGGACCTCCACCCGGCGCCCCGACGCAAGGATGGCAACGGGCACCCCGGCCCCGGTGTTTTCGTTCTCATCGGCCAGGACCATGGTGACGGACCCGGCCACCGGAGAGACCAGGCGGGTGTACCCCAGCTGGCGATTTGCCAGGTCCCTTTTCTTCTCGATGGAGGTCACCTGGGCCGTGGACGACTCCCAGGCCGCACGGGCCCGATCCAGGTCGCTTTTGGAGATGTTGTCGTTTTCCCAGAGCCGCCGGGCCCGCTCATAGGACAAAGAGGCGTTTCTCGCCTGGGCCCTGGCCTGGTCCAGGCCCGCTTCGGCCTCCTGGACCCGCAACCGGTAGTCACGGTCGTCCAGGGCCGCCACAAGGGCCCCCTCATCCAGGAAATCCCCCACCTTCACCGGGATCTCTTTCAGGGTACCGGGCACCTTGAAACTGAGCCTGGACTCCACCGAGGCCAGGGCATACCCGGAAAACACCCGGGAGACCTCCGGGGCCACCCGCACAACCTTCTGCACGCGCACCGGCCTCAGGTGCACCTCCTCGCCCGCCCTGCCACCGGAACAACCAACGACTCCCAGTGCCAGGAGGCTTGCTCCCAGAATCACCCCTCCCCATACCCGACCGCCCATACCCTCTCCTTATGCGACTCCATGTCTGTTGATAGGAGTGCCCGTCATGCCGGGCACTGATCTGGTCTCACCGTTCCCCCCCGGCAAGCCGCGTCACCATCTCTTCTCCGGCCCGACCGGAAAAATCCAGCCGCCCCAGGAGACGCTGGAGGCGGAGCATGGCCGCCATGTGATCGTAGACGGCGTTGTCTGAGGCAATACGTGCAGACACCGTGGTGTTCTGTGCATCCAGCAGGGTGATCACCGCCACGGCCCCTTCGGCGTAGGCATCGGTGACCAGGGCCAGGTTTTTCTCGGCGGCATCCCGGGATGCGGCGGCCAGGCCGATGGTGGCCCCGGAGGCTTGGACGGCATCCACGGCGTCGGTGATCTGCTCGGCCAGGATCGTCATAATATGACGCCGTTTCAGGGACAGGGCCATGGTTTCCCCGGCCACCTGCCGTAAATCGGCCAGCCGCTCACCGCCCGTCACAAGGGGAAAGCTCGCCTGGATGGCCACATGCCACTCCCGCTCGTCATAGGAAGGAAAAACCCGGTCGTAGCCATGGCGGTCCAGGATCTCCGTCACACCGCCCTTCAGGGCCACCTCGGGCAGATAAAAAGCACGCCTGGCCCCCTTGACCCGACGGCGGCCGGAGGCAAGGGCGTGGTCCAGCTGACGCAGCTCCGGCGAGGCATCCCAGCCCAGGTCCACCAAGGTGGCCACCAGGGCATCAAACTCCGTGGGCCGGTCCAGCATCTCCCGAAAACCGGGGTGGGAGGTCAGAAGAACAGCCTGGTCCCCCTCTCCACCCCGTGTATCAACGGTTTCGGCAACGCGCATGCCGCACAGGCGCTTAAGGGCGTTCTCCGCGAACCGAACCTGGACCCTTGCGTTGAGAAGCTCCGTGCGGTTCCTCGCCACCTCGCTCTCCCACCGGAAGAGCTCCGACGGGTTGAGGGCCCCCACCTGTTTCCGGGCACGGGCCCGCTCCAGGTTCTCCTGGGTCAACCCCAGGTTTCCCTCCCGGACAGCAGCCAGGCTGCGCGCCTTGAGCAGGGTGAGGTACGCCTGGCCTGCGGAGAGGCCTTTGTCGAGTTCCCGGGCCTCCTGCTCGGCTTCCCGGGAGAGCTGAAATGTTTTGGACGCGCTGTAACCGCTCAGGGCCTCTTCGGAGTAGATCACCTGGGTCAGGGTCAGGCTGCCCTTGATGGTCTCCTCGGACTCCGTGCCCCGGCTCTTTTCCGCACTGTTCTCATCGATGCGGATCCCGGTCACCGACGCGTCGATGCGGGGAAGCAGGTTGGCCAGTACCTTCTTGGTCTCCTGGGCCCGGGCCTCCACCAGACGGGCCTCCGAGGCCAGGCCGGGGTTGTAAAGCCGGGCGCGCTCCATGGCCTCGCCCAGGGAAAGGGTCAACGGCTCAGGTGCCACCTCCCCCACCTTCTCCGCATACCTGAACAGCTCCCAGCGGGGTGAAAAACCGATGGCCTTTGCCGTGGCCACATTGATCACCGGGGTCCCCTCCACCGCCCACTCATCCCGGGCCGAACCCAGGGATTCCTCCCGGGCCATGCTGTAAAGGGTCAGGGCCGTTCGACGGGCCAGCCGCCTCAGCTCCCCCTTGGGCACGGAACCGAAGAGAAGCCCGGCTTCCACGTCTCCCCGTCCCCCCATGGCATACGACGGACGTTTCCGGGCCATGAGCCCCTCGGCCACCTCGGCCATGGACGCCTGTGGCAACCCCGGAAACGGAGAAAAAATAACGCCCCCCACCCCTTCACCGGCGGCCTCAAGCATGGCCTCCGGCCGGGCAGGCACCGTGCGCAGGGTCCACGGTTTTCTCTGCAGGGGCGGCACGGTGTCCAGAAATGCCTCGACCTGGGGAAGGATCAACCGGGCCTGTTCATCCACCACCACCGTCACCTCCGCCACCTCAACGGCCTCGAAAAACTGGGCCAGCCCCGTGCGGATCAGGGGCCCGACCACGATGGCATCAAACCCGGGTACGTCCGCAGAAGGCCGTGCCAGAAGATGGGTGGCCAGAACCGGTTTTTTCCACTGCCTCCGCTGAGAGGCCACGCCCGAGGCCACATACCCAAGCATCACCCCCAGGGAGACCTCGCCGTCGGCTTCAAAGGCTGCAAATGCCGCCTCCATCCCCTCAGGGGTCAACGCCCCTCGCCTCACCTTTCCTTCGGGGAGCACCAGTTCCAGCTCCGGCCCGGCAAGGGTGGCCAGCTCACGCTGCACACCCGTAAGAAACGCCTCCAGGGAAGGCGCCGATCCCCCGGTCACAACCCCCACCACCCTGCGCGCCGGTGCCGCCTGGGACACGGACACACCAAGCATGACAACGGATACCAGCCCCCACACCAGCCACGGGAGTCTTCGTGCTCCCCCCGTCCACCTGCCACCGCCCATCAAAGCCTCCTTGCCACTGCTCGGTGATCCGGAGCCGGCAGCCCCAGGATCTGTGTCATGCTCTCGGCCATGTAACAGGCCGTATCCGTCAAAAACGCCTCGTCGTACCGAGGCAGGTCAAAGGCGATGAGCACCGCCTCCCGCTCCATGATGTAGTACTGAACCTGGGCCATGACGTTGACGTACCAGTACTGCACAAAGGACTCACTCAGACCCGGGACGTGCTCCAGGACAAAGGATCGCAACTTCTGGGGCTCTTCCAGCCGCATGAGGGCCCGTGAGGATTTGGGATGCAGGTCCAGGCGCGAACGGACCATGAGGATGCCGTACCACTCAGGCACTCCGGGACCGAGCAGGGCCAGAAGGCACCTGTGGATCATGTACCCCATCATATCGGCCACCTGCTGTGTCGTGGCGTACACCCCCGTGTCCAGGGTCCCGAACAGGCCCGGCAAGTCGAGTTTCTCCTCCATGATGTGACGGATGCACGCCAGGTAGAGCCCCTTCTTGTTCGTGAAATGGTAGTTCACCGACGACAGGGAGGTCCCCGCCTCTTTGACGATTTCACGGATGCCTGTTCCGTCGAGGCCCTTCCGGGCAAACAACGAACCTGCGGCGTCGATGATGGCCTGACGGGTCGACTTAAAGGGCAACATATCGGGTACCTTTTCCGGCATGATGGCATGGCCCGCGCCACAGCGCAAAAAAGGCCTCACGCTGCAGATCTTCGATTTATATTGAAAACAATGTTATAGTGGATATACGAACGTTCGTTCGAATGTCAATATATATTCACAGGCAACACACAGGGGAAAGGGGGCGGTGGCGGGGTGCGAAAAACGCTCACAGACTGCAACCGGGCACGTCACAGCCGGTCGCGGCCGTACATGGCAGGCGAGAAAAAAAACTTGCGATTCAGGTGACTATTCAGCTCCTTAAAGGCTGCCTTCTATGATTAAAGTAGGCAAAAAAAGCATGTCTCCGGCGGCCAGGGGATAATCCCCTGGACCCCAGGTTGCGAATGCACTTTAACCATAGAAAGGGTTGAGGTCCGGTCACCTCAGCTACGAAGGGTTGCTTTCAGGCGATTGGGGTGCAGCAGAAGGTCCAAGGCCGTAAAAATATCCGGACAGGTGATATCCGCCGACAACAGGGCCGGTGATGCAGCCCCTTCCGGGCCGGTGACGGCCATGCCCACACAGGCCAGGCTCAGCATGCGGCAATCGTTACGGCCATTGCCCACGGCCACCGTGGCGTCGGACCCCAGGGTCTGCACATAGGTCGCCTTCTGGTCCGCCTCCTGGCCGGGGGTCAGGACAGTGAGAAAAACGGGCCATTCGGCAAGGGCTTCTGCGGCCCTGCCGAAGGTGTCGGCGGTGACCACGTGGACCGTCAGGTGCTCGCTCAAGGACTCGATGCGCTCCCTCACCCCCACCAGGGGCACCCCGTCCAGGGCAAGGGTCCCGTTGTAATCAAGGACCAGATGAGAAATGGCAATATCGGAAAAACCCGGAATGGATTCGGTAATCATGGAAACCCCCTCGCGTCGATTTTTTTGAAAAAGAATGCTATACCAGCTCCTACCATACACCACACTGGAGGAAGAATGAACAACCCGTTGATCAGCGTGATCATCCCGACATACAACCGGACCTGGGCCCTTGGTGAGGCCGTGGACTCGGTCCTGGCCCAAACCTACCCCGCGGTGGAGCTCATCGTGGTGGACGACGGCTCCACGGATGAGACACCGGACCTGCTGGCCCGGTATGGGGATGCCCTGCGGGTCCTCACCCTTGAAAATGGCGGGGTGAGCCGGGCGCGTAACCACGGGATTTCTGCATCCAAAGGGGAATTCATCGCCTTTCTCGACTCCGATGACCGGTGGCTGCCGGGCAAACTCTCGGAACAGGCCACCTTTTTCGAATCAAACCCCGAGGCGCTGATCTGCCAGACCGAAGAGATCTGGATCCGAAACGGAAAACGGGTAAACCCCTGCAAGCATCACAAAAAACCATCCGGAGACATTTTTGAGGCCTCCCTTCACCTCTGCCTGGTAAGCCCGTCGGCGGTGATGATGAGACGCACCCTCCTTGAGGATGTGGGCCTCTTCGACGAGGCCCTTCCCGCCTGCGAGGACTACGACCTCTGGCTCAGGATCGCCTGCCGTTACCCGGTCTACACCACCCCCTCGCCCCTGGTGGTCAAACACGGAGGCCACGACGACCAGCTCTCCAAAACTCCGCTCCTGGACCGATTCCGCATCCAGTCCCTGGTGCGGTTGCTGGAAGGCGGTACCCTGTCCGAGGCCCAGGCCGGTGCAGCGCGTGCGGTGCTTCAGAAAAAAGGACGCATCTACGCCGGAGGCTGCCGAAAGCACGGACGAGACGAAGAGGCTGAGGCCATCACCCGTCTGGTTAACCAGACGATCGCCCAGAATATCCGCTAAGCACCCTTCATCCTTACCTTTTTCACTTGATTTCCCCTGCAACCTGCCCTACCATAATACCTAATTCATTCATACAAACAGCGTTCCACATCATGACCTTCATCCCCCCCTGAATGTCACGGGAAAGGTCTCCAATGTAAGGAGGATCACCCAATGATTCGATGGATAGCTGCTTTTCTCCTGGCCCTTGCTCCCATGCAAGCGGCCCATGCCATGGGCA
Organism: Desulfoluna spongiiphila; assembly: GCF_900101345.1. Taxonomy (GTDB): domain Bacteria; phylum Desulfobacterota; class Desulfobacteria; order Desulfobacterales; family Desulfolunaceae; genus Desulfoluna; species Desulfoluna spongiiphila. The sequence goes on from NZ_FMUX01000018.1 coordinate 47,621, forward strand.
CCCTGCCCAGCGAAACCTTCAACCTAAGCCCTTCCGACTACCGCTGGACCTACCAGGAAACACTGGACATCACCAACCCCGAAGACGGGGTCACCCTCTCCTGCAACCTGTTTCTCCCGGAGCCCAAGGTGTCCGGAGAAACCTTCCCCGCCCTGGTGATGCCCAACAGCTGGCTCATGGAGGAGCACGAGTACTGGGTTCAGGCCAAAACCTTCTGTGAAAAGGGGTACATCGTCCTCTCGTACAGCGCCAGGGGCTGGGGTCAGTCCGAGGGCGTGGTGAATGTGGGAGGTCGAAAGGACACGTCCGACATCACCGCCCTCATCGACTGGCTGACGGCCAACACCCCGGTCACCGGGGTTGTGAAGGCCCCGGACGGAAGCGTCACCGACGACTCCGGCGCCAAAATCGGCATGTGCGGCATCTCCCTGGGCGGCGGGCTCTCCCTCATGGGGGCCGCCTTCGACACCCGGGTCAAGGCAGTGATGGCCATGGTGCCCTGGGGAGACCTGGTGGACTCCCTCTACCTCAACCAGAGCCCGAAACCGGTCTGGGTCAAGGCAATCCTCGTGGGCATGGGTGATATCGCGGCCAACCTGGACCCCGAACTCAGCATCATCACCGATCAGCTCTTCAACCACGAGCACGAGGCCCACTTCGACACCCTGCTTCCCTGGGCCCTGGATCGATCCCCCATCAACTTCCTGGAAAAATACAACGCAGAGGACCGGGACCTGGCCGTCTGCATCAGCACCAACCTCCAGGACTTTCTCTTCACCCCCACCCAGATGCTCCGCTTCTATTACGGCCTGAACGTTGCGGCCAAGCGCATCGACTTCAACCGGGGAATCCACGCCTCATCCGAAGGGACAGGCCTTGTGGGCATTCCCAACACCGTCTGGAACCGTTCCTACGCCTGGTTTGACGAACACTTGAAGGGGGTGGACACAGGCATCATGGACAACCCGCCCATCTCCATCGACAACAAGAGCTCCTCGCAGCGCCACTACCTGGACCACCTCTACATGAAGGACATCAACGGCGCACACCTGGAAGGCATCCAGCGGCCCCCTATGGAAAACGACATCGTGCCTGAAAAACGCTACCTCACCCACCGCCCCTGGTACAGCTACAAAGGAGGGCTCTCATCCCACGCCGGGGACGGCTCCGACTCCATCTCTTCAGGCCTCATCTCGGGCCTGACCCTGGGGATTCCCCTGCTCAGCTCCCTGTTGGAGGCCCATACCCAGGCCCTCCACATCACGGCGAGCCTGCCCCTGGCCAGTCGAAGCAAGGCCATTGTCTTTGCCACCGAACGCGTGGGCAGCACCCGCACCATGGTGGGCACCCCCACCCTCAGCCTCACCCTCACGCCCTCTGCCGAGCGGGTTCAGCTCATCGCCCACCTCTACACCGTGGACGCCCTGGGCATCGGGACCCTTATCTCCCACGCTCCCCTCACCCTCCTGGAGTCGGACCGCCTCATGCCCAGCGCGGAACCGGGGGTGGCCAAAACGTACGAATTCAACTTCATCACCACCGCCGCCGATGTCCCCAAAGGCCACCGCCTCGCCGTGGCCATCGACACCTTCGACATCTCCTACAGCCGACCCTCCGAGGAGGGCTTTGACATCACCCTCCACTACGGGGAGGGCTGCTTTCTTGAAATTCCCTGGCTGCCGTAGGCAAAAAAACGCCTCCGGCGGCAAGGTGAGCCACCTTGAAAACAAATGGCGAATGCGCTTTCCCCTTCGTTCCTCAGGGAAAATCACATTCGCCATTGATTCGAAATTTTTAAGGTCTGTTTATCAAACGTTTTAAAAGTTTGGCCCCCGGCAGGGCCGCCGGAGGCATCAACTGAATCGTAACAAAAAAAGCGCCGCTGCAATCTGTCTGCAGCGGCGCTTATCGTTTGTGTGCCTGCCTCTCCCGTCCATCCTGCCCGGGCCTTTCCCCGGCTATGCCCCTTGAAGATGATCCTCCAGAAAAGCCATGGTCTCGTCCACGCCCTTGCCCTGGTGCACCACCCCGTTCAAGGCCTTGACGAGGAGGGCGGGGTTCTCGTCCTGGAAGACGTTGCGGCCGATGGAGAGACCGGCCCCACCGGCCTGATTCGCGTCGTAGACCATCTGCACGATATCCCGGTGACTGGACATCTTGGGACCTCCAGCGATGACCACGGGGATGCAGCATCCGTCCACCACCTGGGCAAAGGTTTCGGGAGACCCGGTGTAGGGTACCTTCACCACGTCGGCTCCCAGCTCTTCGGCCAGGCGCGCCGAGTGCTTCACCACCTCCACGTCGTACTCATCCCGGATCCCGGCTCCCCGTGCGTAGACCATGGCCAGAAGCGGCATGCCCCAGCTGGCGGCCTCGGTGCTGATGCGACCGAAGGACTCCAGCATCTCCATCTCCTTTTCATCCCCCAGGTTCACGTGGATGGAGATGGCGTCGGCCCCTAAACGAATGGCGTCTTCCACGGACCCCACCAGGGTTTTGGCGTTGGGGAAGGGAGACAGCACGGTGCTTGCCGAAAGGTGAATAATCAGGCCGATGTCGCTGCCGTGGCCCCGATGGGTCCGCCTGGGGAGCCCTTTGTGCATGATCACGGCGTTGGCGCCGCCTTCGGCGACTTTGTCCACGGTTCCTTTCAGGTCCACCACGCCGTAGATGGGCCCCACGGTGACACCGTGGTCCATGGGAACGATGATGGTTTTTCCGGTGTTGCGGTTGAAGACGCGTTCCAGTCTGATGGCTTTTCCAAGAAGCATGGCTCCTCCTTCATGGGCTCAGCAGGGTTGATCTTCGGCGGCGGCTGGTGGGAATGTGGTTTTTAAAAACAAAAAAAAGGCCGCCGGCTTGTTATCGCCTGCGGCCCTTTGCTTAGTCGTTTTGGTTGGTTCAATACGATCGGCAAACACCCCAGGCGCAGGTAAAAAACCAGAAAAACCAAAAAAATGCGCGTGCGTGGGTGAGTGATCGATTCATGAACAAACGTGTTACCAGAACACCTCCCCCCTTGTCAAGCAGGCGGCATCACTTTTAATCCGCCCGTGCAGGAAAGCGACCACCGGTTCCATCGCTATTTGTCGTTTCCGAAGCGCCCCACCGATCCCACAAGGTTGACGAGTCGCTCCCAGAGGCTTTTTTTATACGTCACTTTCAGATAGAGGTTCCCGGAGCCCCCGCTCCCTTTGCCCTCTTTCCCCATACCGGTGAGACGAATCCTCTGTCCTTCCCGAACGCCGGGGGGAATCTTCACCACCAGTTTCTTTCCCCGGGCCTTGTGAAAATAGGCAAAGGGTCCGCCGGACGCTGCCAGCGATTTTTCAATGGTGATGGTGTCCATGACATCCCCACCCTTTTTGGCGCCCTTTGAAAGAAGGGAACCCAACAAGGACGCGGCCTGTCCGCCTAAAAATCCGCCACCGGCCCCCTGATCCCCCACGCTCCGGCGGTCTCCCCCGCCCGATGACCTGAAGAATGAGCCCTTCATGAAAAAGCCGGGCCGCGACACATGGAAGGATTTCCAGCCGCTGCCGTAAAACTCCTTGAAGATGGCGTCACCCCCCCGGAATCCGAAATCCTTGGCCAGTTCCTCGAAAATGGCATGGATATCCGTCCCCTTGAAGATGTCCTGATCGGTGTAGTCCTGGCGGAAACGATGGGTGGCACCTGCGCCGAAGGAGTTCTTCATGGCGTCGTAGTTGCGCCTCTTATCCGGATCGGAGAGCACGGCGTAGGCTTCGTTGACAGCCTTCATCTTTTCCGCGGCCTCGGGGTTGTTCCGGTTGCGGTCGGGATGATGAATCAACGCGAGCTTTCGGTAGGCGTCGCGGATGGTGGTCGCGTCGGCGTCCTTGGAGACGTCGAGAGTGGCGTAGTAATCGGTCTGTTCCATGAACCTGCTTATGAAAATTGTCTTATTGGGAGATACGCTCTTCCACGTCCTTGAACTCCGGAAGCAGCTTCTCTTCGATGATATCGCCTTCAATCTGCTTGAGGCTCTCGTCGGTCACCAGCACCTTGCCCTCTTCGTTGATCACCGTGTTGTTGTCCAGGATAATCAGCCCGGTCTTCTCCATCACCCGGTTGCGGTAGTTCCATCGCTGCTCCATCTGGTACTTCTGGAGCTTGAATTTCCAGAAGAGCCAGAAGAGAAGAAAAATAAGGGTCCCCGCCACAAGGGCGCCCAGGCCGATGAAAAGGTAGTAAGCGGTGCGCTCCCCCACATGGCCGATGGTGGCCAGGATCACGTCAAGCTTGTAGAGCACCACCGACCCCAGCCCGAGGATGAAGATGCCCGCCAATGCAGGGAGTTGGTGAATCACGGAGATAAAGCTCTGGAAGGTTCGCCCCAGGTTCCCTCGCCCGCGGCCCTCCTCTTCGCCGTCCGCCCCCTCTTCCGGTTCGATGTCCGGGGCGTTACCGAAGAGATAAAAATTGAAGCCGATGACCACAAGACCGATGAGGAAAACCATCACAAGAGGGGCGATAAAGGAGACGAAGAAGTATTGTTTCCAGGGGAAGGGGCCGCTTTCCGGGCCGATGGAGCCGATGAAATGGGCCACAAAGATGACGAACTCAATACCCGAAAGAAGAATAAAAAAGGTATTGAAATACTCTTTTATTTCTTCCGCATCAAAGAGTGAGGCCACCCCGATGCGGTTTCTGTTTTCTGATTCCATGTCAACAACCCCGTGGTTCTAAGCGCCAATAATGATGCGTTTGTGATATGCCGACGTGAAATAGCGCCTCGCACCACCCTACGCCTTACCTGTTACAGCCCCTCTCGACGACAGAGGGGAAATGGCTTGATCCATGAGTCTGCGAGGCCATTAATAAAGGGCTCCCCAGTCAGTCCGGGAGCGGTGTTGCCATACCCTGGGCGGGTTGCTGCGCACTCGCGATGCATGATCCATGGCGGAGCGTTTTCTGCCTTTCTGCGTCCCTCCGCCCCCAATACCAAGCCGTTCATGATACTGAAACAGCCCTGACTTGTCAATCCGCAGAGGCCCTCGGCTGCGGGGATCCCCGCCCTGTTTCAGGAGGTTAGGGGAACCGCACGGGCCCCTCATTGGGAGCCATATGGTATAAAGTATACCACGGCCTGCCCTGCAAGGCCCGGTTTTTCATCCCCACCGACGGCACCCGGTCAAAGGTGCCTCCGGCGGCCCTGCCGGGGGCTAAACTTTTAAAAAGTTTAGTAAACAGGTTTTAAAAAACAGACTCAGGTCAACCTAAATCAAAGGCGAGTGTGATTTTCCCCGGGGAACGAGAGACAAAGCTTGTGACAACGCCTGTATAGTCAAAAGCTTTGGTGGTGGGCGTAGCCACGACGAATGCCCCTGCAATTTGGCCTGAGGAACGAAGGACAAATCGCAGGGGCTATATGCTTTCGAGGTGGCTCACCTCGCCGCCGGAGGCATGTTTTTGTTTTTTCATACACGTTGATCATGGAAGGCTGTATGACGCCTCAATTGGCCAACTTCTTCAGGCCGTCCACGTGGAGCATATCGGCCAGGAAAGGCGCGGTGTAGCCTTTGCCGGAGTCGGCCACCTGTTCGGGGGTACCGGCCACCACCACGCGTCCGCCGCCTTCGCCGCCGTCGGGTCCCATGTCCACGATCCAGTCGGCGCTCTTGATCACATCGAGGTTGTGCTCGATGACCAGCACGGTGTTGCCCCCCTCGGTGAGACGCTGGAGCACCTCCAGGAGTTTTCTCACATCCTCGAAATGAAGGCCGGTGGTGGGCTCGTCCAGGATGTAGAGGGTCCGGCCGGTGCTCCGCTTGGAGAGCTCACGGGCCAGCTTGATGCGCTGGGCCTCGCCGCCGGACAGGGTGGTGGCCGCCTGTCCCAGCTTGATGTAGCCGAGCCCCACGTCCAGGAGGGTGTCGAGGATGGCCGTGATCTTCGGGTGGTGCTGGAACAGCTCCCGGGCCTGACGCACGGACAGGTCCAGGACATCGCTGATGGAGTGACCGTTGTACTTGATCTCCAGGGTCGCTTCGTTGAAGCGCTTGCCCCGGCAGCTCTCGCAGGGGACGTAAACATCGGCCAGGAAATGCATCTCCACCTTGAGAAAACCGTCCCCGCAGCAGGTCTCGCAGCGCCCGCCCTTGACGTTGAAGGAGTAGCGCCCCTTTTTGTAGCCCCGGGCCTGGGACTCGGGGAGCATGGCAAAAAGGTCCCGGATGTGGTCGAACACCTTGGTGTAGGTGGCCGGGTTGCTGCGCGGGGTGCGGCCGATGGGACGCTGGTCGATGTTGATCACCTTGTCGAGGTGCTCCAGCCCCTGGATCCCTTTGTGGCGCCCCACCTGCATGGTGCCGCCGTTGAGACGGCGGGAGAGGGCCGGGTAGAGGATCTGGTTGATGAGGGTGGATTTCCCGGCGCCGGAGACCCCGGTCACGGCCACAAAGAGCCCCAAGGGAATGGCCACGTCGTCTCCCTTGAGGTTGTTCTCCACGGCCCCTTTCACCACCACCTTCGGGTGCCCCTTCTTCTTCACGGGACGCCTCTTCTCCGGCACCTCGATGGCGCGGCGACCCGACAGGTAATCCCCGGTGAGGGAGTGGGGCTGGTCCATAAGGGAATCCGGGGTGCCTTCGGCCACCACCTGCCCGCCGAGATGGCCGGCGCCGGGGCCCATGTCCACCACCCAGTCCGCGCACTCGATGGTCTCCTGGTCGTGCTCCACCACAATGAGGCTGTTGCCGATATCCCGCAGGTGACACAGGGTCTTGAGCAACTTGACGTTGTCACGCTGGTGCAGCCCGATGGAGGGCTCGTCCAGGATGTAAAGCACCCCGGTGAGCTCGGAGCCCACCTGCGAGGCGAGGCGAATCCGCTGGGACTCCCCGCCAGAAAGGGTGGGGCCGCTGCGGTCCAGGGTGAGGTAATCAAGGCCCACGTTCACCAGGAAGCCCAGGCGGTCACCGATCTCCTTGACGAGCTCTTCAGCGATGACCCGGCGGTTGCCGGAGAGATCCAGGGCATGGATAAAGCTGTGAGCCTGGGTGATGGTCATGGCCGTGACGTCGATGATGGAGACACCGTCGATGAGGATGTTCAGGACCTCGGGCTTCAGGCGCCTGCCCTCGCAGCTCCGACACTGCTTGGAGCTCATGAAGGAGGCGTACCATTTCTTGCGGCGCTCGGACTGGCTCTGGTGGTAGCGGCGCATCATCTCATGGACCAGCCCCTCAAAGGAGGTGGTCACCTCCCCCTTCACCGATTTGGAGTTCCAGTCCACCACCAGGGTCTTCCCGTTGGAGCCGAAGAGAATGATCTCCTTCATCCAGAGATCCATTTTCTCCCAGGGGGTGTCAAAATCGATGCCCCACTGCTCCTCCATGGCCACCAGCTGGCTCATGCCCCAGCCCCCGGAGCCCAGGTCCTCCTGCTTCAGGAAGTAGTTCTTCCAGGGCACCACTGCCCCCTGGCGGATGGTAAGGGTGGGATCGGGCACAATCTTATCCTCGTCCATGACAAGGTGGGTGCCGATGCCGTTGCACTCCGGGCACATGCCCAGGGGCGAGTTAAAGGAGAAGAGGGAGGGTTCGGGCTCGGGATAGGCGATGCCGCAGCAGGAACGCGCCTCGCTCATACGGATGTCTTCACGCCCCAGCACATGGAGGATGATCTCCCCGCTGCCGCTCTTAAGGGCCGTCTCCACCGAGTCGGTGAGTCGTTTGCGGAACGCTTCGCCCTTTTTAACGGCCAGGCGGTCCACCACCACCTCGATGTTGTGTTTCTTGTTCTTGGCAAGCCCCTGAACGTCTTCCAGTTCATGGACCACCCCGTCGATACGCACCCTTCCGAAACCGTCGTTGCGGAGCTGTTCGAACAGGTCCTTGTGCTCGCCTTTGCGGTTCTCCACCAGGGGAGCCAGGATCAAGATCTTGGTGGCAGGGGGCAGCTCCAGGATCTGCTTCACCATGGACTCGGCATCGCCCCGGCCCACCTTGTTCCCGCACTTGACGCAGTGCTGCTCGCCCACCCGGGCAAAGAGCACGCGCAGGTAGTCGTAAATCTCCGTGATGGTCCCCACCGTGGAGCGCGGGTTCTTGCTTGCCGCCTTCTGTTCGATGGAGATGGTGGGAGAAAGCCCTCGGATGGTCTCGTACTTGGGTTTCTCCATCTGCCCGATGAACTGACGGGCATAGGCGGAGAGGGACTCCACGTACCGCCGCTGTCCCTCGGCATAAATCGTATCAAAGGCCAGGCTCGACTTGCCCGACCCGGACACCCCGGTCACCACCACCAGCTTCTTCTTGGGGATGGCTATGTCTATATTTTTGAGGTTGTGCTCCCGGGCACCCTTCACAAGCACCGCGTCCAGCTCCACACCCTTGGTATCCATCTTCTCGTCCATCATCTGTCACCACCTTCCAACTGTAAAACAGCAAAAAACCAGCCTCCGGCGGCGAGGTGTGCCACCTCGAAAGCGGGTTACGAATGCTCCCGGCCTTCGTTCCTCAGGCCGATCACATTCGCTGACGGGCTATGCCCGTGGCATAGGCTTAAGGATATCTGTATCCTGTCTTTTCACTGGTGTTTTCAAACCAAAAACAAAGGGGTCTCACGATGCGCAACGCATCCTGAAACCCCTACAATGTGGTACCTGAACCGGCACTTGTCAAGGCGATTAGCCTGACAAACAACCGCTACGTTTTTCGTGCATTGCCAGCCCCTTGTGCACCAGGGCCCGAGGCTCATCGTTCACACTTCCCAAAAATAATCCTGCCGAAAACCGAAATCCGGCCTGCACGAAGGGTATTCCATCACGAATCCTCCCCATAACCGCTCAGCTCTTCACGGATCACCTCACGAAGCCGAGACTCCGTCAACGGGGCATCGGCGAGGGACAGCTCTCGTCTCAAGGCCTCGTTGATAAGGCTCTGATACCCCAGGTTCAGGAATGTTCCTGGGCCTTCGTTCCTCAGGCCCCCTCACATTCCCTGACGGGCTTCGCCCGTGAATAAGAAATTTTTCCCTTATTGAAGCGGATGATGGGCACTTTTTTTAAGGGTGATCAATGCTCATGCATAAAAAATCCTTCGTCATATGACGCCACACCGCTGATCACGGGCGTAGCCCGTCAGCAAAAGCACCGTCCCTGAGGTACGAAGGGACGGTGCTTTTGCGAACCTGGGGTGCAGGGGATTTATCCCCTGCCCGCCGGAGGCATGCTTTTAAAAATACTTCACCTCCGGGTGAAAGCAGACGATGGCCGCGGTGGAGCTGGTGGGGTAGAAGCCGCCGGCGTCGGTGAGAACGGCCCCCAGGCTTTCGCCACCCAGCAGGTCGAAGATCTGGCGGTTGGCTTCGATGTTCACCCCGGGGTAGCCGGGGCTGAAGCGCTTGCCGTTGCCGTTGGAAAAACCAGCCATCTTCTTGATCCGCTCGTTGAGCAGGGCAGCGAAGTCTTCGGCCACGCGGTCGGCCACCCCCTGGAGGAGGTGGGCGGAGGCGGACTCGTTGGCTTCCTGGAAAGCGTTCACCTGGGAGGCCGAGGCCTGTCCGGCGGTGGCCATCTGGAACCCCACCACATCGGTGACGCCATCCCCCACGGGACGGAAGTAGCGAGCCAGGCTCACCTGCTTGCCGTCAACCGCCATGGGAGGCATGGGGATACGGCAGAGCTCCACGTCGTGGGCATCGGGATCATAAACAATAAGGTCGTCCCCGTCGCTGTTGCAGGGGTAGAGGGCCACGCGTCCCCTGGGAACCACCCAGCCGTTCTCACCGGCGTCCTTGATCCAGATATCAATCTCGGCGTCGGCGGCCTCGTCTGTGAGTCCCCGCTCCAGACGCTTGCTTCGGCTCCCTTCGCGCCAGTTCAGGGCCAACAGGGATTTCCGGTTGAGGGGGATGTCCTCCACCCGAGGCGAAAAGGTGATGGTGCCGTGGCAGATGGAGTCGCTGAGCCCTTCAAAGGAGATACCGAGGGCGGGAAGCTCCTCGGGGGAGGCTTTGGGCTTGCCGCCCATGGCGGCTTTCAGGGCCTCGCCGTTGGCCTCGATAAAGGCATGGCGATCGTCGGAGCAGAGGTGCTCCATGACGTTGACGCAGGTCATGGAGGAGTCGCAGTAGAAGACGTCTTTCCTCATGGTCTCCGGGTTCTCGTCCCCTGCCATGGCCACGGAGGCCGCGTGCTTCATGTTCACGGGCGCGCCCCCGATGAGGAGGGGAAGATCCAGCCCCTCTTCCTTTGCCATGGCAGCCACGGTGATCATGTGGCCGGCGGTCTGGACCAGAAGGGAGCTCATGCCGATGGCGTCGGCGTTCTCCCGCCTGGCCGTCTCAATGAAGTCTGCCAGGGGCACCTGAACACCCAGGTCGATGACCCGGTAGCCATAGTTTTCCAGGAGAGTCCGGGTCAGGTCCTTGCCGATGCTGTGGACATCCTGGAACACCGTGCCCAGCACCAGGGTGCCCTTGTAAGACACAGCGCCCCCTTCGGAGGTACCGAGGACCGCTTCGATGTAGTTCATCACCTGCTTCATAACGTCGGCTGACTTGAGCAGGTGCGGCAGGGAGACCTCTCCACGGGCAAACCGCGCCCCCAGCTCCTCCATGGCCGCCATGAGGTGGCCGGAGATGAAATCGATGGGCTCGATGGTTTTCAAGGCTTCGGAGGCCTGGAGTACCACGGCGTCCTTGTAGGCAAACTCGGCTCCCCGAACCATGAGGGTTCCGGGGCGTGCTTCGCGAACCCCATCCTTGATGCGCTCGCACACCGCTTCATCGGCGGGCAGGTCGTCGTAGTTCTTCTTCTTCACCTTCCGCAGGCCGCTCTTGGCCTCGGCCACCTCTTCCAGGTCGGCATAGGCATCCATGTCCCGCTTGAGGATAATGGCAAGGGCCAGCTCGTAATCCTTGGCGTCGATGCTCTCCACGGGCACGTAGTGGTTGGGGTTGACGATGGCCGCATCCAGGCCGAGTTTTTTGCCTTCGTCCAGGAACACCGAGGTCAGCACCATACGCATGTAGGGCTTTTTCGCCAGGCCGTTGGTGAGGTTGCTCACCCCGATGGTGGTCTTGAGGCCAGGGGCCAGGGCCTTGATCTTGGGAATGGCGTTCAAAGACTCCATGGCAAAGTTGAGCCCCTCTTCGGACTCGGAGCCGATGGGAAAGGCGTTGATATCCACAAAAAGCTGGCGGGGGGCGATGCCGTATGTGCCGCAAACATCCGTCATGGCCTTGGCGATACGCACCTTCTCATCCGCCTTCTGGGCCGGGCCGGTGTCGTCGGCGCAGAGCCCGATGTACAGGGGCGAATGAAAGGCCGTGGTCTTCAAGATAACCTCGGCCTTGCTGATGCCGCCTTCCACGCTCTCCATGGAGATGGAGTTGATCAAGGGACGTCCCGGGTAGGCCTTTACCCCTTCTGCCAGGGCCTCGGGGTCAAAGGAATCGATGCTCATGACGCCACGGAAGTCGCCTGTCATGGCCTGAATCACCTCGGGCAGAACCTTGGGGGTGGACACCACGTTGGAGTCCATGCAAACGTCAAGAACCGAGGTGCCCAGGTCTTCGATCTGCTCGCGCACCACCTCGGCCAGGGCATCCACATCCATGGGCCCCTCGCTCTCCACGGCGTCCCGCACCTTCTTGGAACCGCGCACGTTGAGCCGTTCGCCGATGCGCAGAAAGGAGCCCTCCTCGATGACCACGCTGTCCTGGGGCCCGGAAAGACGCAAAAGCCCGTCGGGCTCTCGCCTGGCCGGGGCCACACCCTTAAGGCGCTGGGAGACCGCCCGGATATGATCCGGACCGGTGCCGCAGCATCCCCCCACCATGTTCACCCCGTACTGGGTAACGAATTTTTCCAGCTGGTCGGCAAAGAGATCGGGCCCCAGCTTGTAAACCGTACGGCCGAATTCGGACTCAGGCATGCCCGCGTTGGGAAGCACGGAGATGGGAATATCCTGGGTCTCGGACAGCTTCTTGATGGTGGGTTCCATGAGGTCCGGCCCGATGGAGCAGTTGATGCCGAACATATCCACACCGCAGGCGGCCAGGGTGGTGGAGGCCGCCACGATGTCCGTGTTGAAAATCTGCATGCGTGAATACTCGTTCACCGTGACCTGTGCCATGAGGGGCAGGCGAACGCCCTTGGCATCCATGGCCTTCTTCGCCCCGCTCACGGCGGCCTTCAGCTCCAGGATGTCCTGCTGGGTCTCCAGCAGGAGGATATCCACCCCGCCGTCCACGAGGGCCGTCACCTGATGAAAAAAGTTCTCTTCAATGAGCTCCCAGGTACCCCGCTTCAGATCGGCGTCCGTGGGAGAAAGCACGTAGTTGGAGGGTCCGATGGATCCCACCACATACAAGGGGCGGCCGTCGTAATCGGCATCTGCCTTGTGGGCGTCCACCGCCCGCCGCGCAATGGCAGTCGCCGCCAGGCTCATCTCCCGGGCCATCTCATGGGAGGAGAGGGAAGCAAGGTCCACGCCCTCGGGCACGCCCCGGAAGGCCGCGGTGTCAAGGTCCTTGAAGTCATACTCCTCAAGGCGCAGGGCGCTGGCCCCGAAGGTGTTGGTCTCGATGGCATGGGCCCCTGCCCGCAGGTACTGCAGGTGGATGTCCATTAAATCGTCGGGACGGGAAAAGCTGAGCAGGTCGCTCAGCATCAGGTAAGACTCCCCCCCGAAATCCGCAGGGGTCAGGCCCAGCTGCTGGATCATGGTCCCCATGGCCCCGTCCAGAAACACCACGTTGTCCTTCACATAACTCAGAAATTCTTCGCGCTTCGTCATCTTCAATCGCACCTTCATATATAATATCGTATCAATAAAAACCGAAAAAGCCTTTGCCTCCGGCGGCCAGGGGATGATCCCCTGGACCCCAGGTTGCGAATGCTCCGAGCCCTCGTTCCTCGGGCTTGTCGCATTCGCTAACGGGCTGCGCCCGTGGAAAAATTCAGGCCTCACAGGCGGTAAAACCCCATTCAATGCGATGAGCTCCGCATCGTGTTTTCTGTAGAATGAAACGGGCGTCTCCTGCAAAGACGGTTGCTGGATTTTACCCGTCGCGCGAATGCCTCGAAGACGCCTGAATAACGAAAGTCTCCATGCATTCGCCATAGGGTTTCAAGGTGCCCCCACCTTGCCGCCGGAGGTACGTCTTTTTCCCTTCCCCACTCACTCCCACACCGCGCAGGCTTGGACGGCTCGGAAGCGTTCGCCCCGTGAGGGGGGAAGGGTCTCCAGGGAGGTGATCCGGAAACCGGCCTGTTCCATCATGGACTCAAGGTCGGTGGCGGCGAATCCCAGGTGGAGGTGACCCAGCTTGTCTGTGACCCAGGCCTCGTCGTGGGGCAGAAGCTCCATGAGGATCAGGCGCCCCCCGGCCTTGAGGAGCCGTGCGGCCACCCGGAGGCCCACCATGGGGTCGGGCAGGTGATGGAGGGTCTGGGAAAGGACAGCCACGTCGCAGCAGCTGTCCGGCATGTCGAGGGTCGTCATGTCTCCTTCCACGAATCGCACATTGGTGAGCCCCACCCGCTCGGCGTGGGCGCGGGCCGCGGAGAGGGCCGGACCGCTGATATCCACCCCCACCACCTCATCACAGGCCCGGGCCAGCTCCGCGGTAAGAATCCCGCCGCCGCACCCCAGGTCCACGGCCCGTTTCATGGAAGGCAACAGGGTCATGATCATGCGGGACCAGGCGTGCCAGGACTCTCCGGGGGCCAGGAGCCGTTCGTGAAGTCCGGGGGTGTCGCCCTCCCGTGATTCCAGCACATCAGCAAGGCGCACCAGGTCGTGGCGATTGTCCTCGGTGCTGCGAACCCGGTCCATGAGCAGGACCCAGAGGGGGCGCCCCTCTTCCGGCACCTCAGCCTCTTCCGAAAGGCGGTAGAAAGTCTTCAGCCCTTCCCGGCGCTCCCGCACCAGCCCGGCTTTCTTGAGGGTCCCCACCTGCTTGGACACCCCGGACTGGGCCAGCCCGAGGATGGTGGTCAGCTCCGTCACGTTCAAAGGGGTCTCCGAAAGGAGACGCAGCACACGAAGCCGGGTCTCATCGGCCACAATCCGCAACAGGGAAGCCATCTCTTTCATCTGTTTCCTCCGTTGTCAGTTAATATCACCGCATTCGAATACAGTGATAAAACCTTTTTTGTCAATGATTTTCGTATCTATTCAGTTTATGCCTCCGGCGGCCCTGCCGGGGGCTAAACTTTTAAAAAGTTTAACAAATAGGTTTTAAAAACAGATTCACTCAAGCCTTGGTCAAAGGCGAATGTGATTTTACCCGAGGAACGAGGGGAAAAGCGCATCCGAACCCTGCTTTCAAGGTGGCACACCTTGCCGCCGGAGGCTGCTTTTTAGACGCTGAACAGCTACGATTTTTCTTGGGGAGAGGACTTCGGATATGGTACCCAATACGCTGAAAAGAAGAAGTAAAACGCAACGCACACCCAAGGGAGGCCGCCATGGTTGTCGGCGTACTGAAACTGCGTTTTCGCCTGTTCGGGGTTGCCAGCCTCAAGGAGAAACGAAAGGTCGTCAAGGGAATTATCGGCCGCATCCAGACCCACTTTCAGGCCGCCGCCGCAGAGACGGATTTAAACGATCTCCATCAGAGCGCCGAAGTGGGCGTCACCATCGTGGGCAATGACGCCCGCCTGATCAACTCGCGGCTGGACAAGATCGTGGATGCGGTGGAAGCCTGGGGGCTGGCCGTCATCACGGAGTCGGAGATGGAGATTATTCACCTGTAAAAGGTATCGTTCAGCTTGCCTCCGGCACACTATTTCAGGGCAAACACGTACACCCCCCGGCTCTGGAACAGCAGCCGGGTCCTGGTCCTCAGAAACCTGTCAAACCCTTCAGCTTCCCCGGGCCTTCCGTCTTCCGTCAGGTGGGGCCAGGCAAGGGACATGTTCACCACCAGATGGGTGATGCCCTTTTTCTTCAAATAGCCAGCCATCTCATCGGGGGTACAAAGCGCTGTGCCCCGGTTCAAGAGCCCCCGCAAATGCCCTCCGCTGTCCGGCACATAGGGGATATCGCAATAGTACCCCCGCTTCCCCAGGTAAATGAAGTAGAGACGGTCCGTTGGGGCCAGGTTCCTGTTGATGTACCGAAAGGCATCATGCTCCACGCGATACCGGGCAACATACCCGTCCCGGTCCACCTCCCCCGACAGATAGGCCAGGGGGTTCACGTAGCGATACAGGTTGGCGGCATAGGCCGTGTTCACCCAGAGGCCGTAGACGACAAACAGGGCCAGGCAGGTCGTCCCCACCGTTCTGCCCAAAGGCTGTGCCGTCTGCCGGAGGGTGTCTGCAGAGAGCTTCAGCCCGTACACGGCCAACAGCACTAGATGGGGCACCACAGGCACCAGATAGCGCACCCTCACCGACGTCAGGCAGATGGCCAGGCCGATATAGATCCAGGTGATAAACAAGAGGCAGCCCACGTCGCTTCGCCATGCGTCCGGCATGCGACGCCAAAGGATAAGCAGGGGCACAAAAAGAAAAAGAAGGGGAGAAAAACGCCCGTCAAAAAGCCGGGAATTGCCATCCTGCCCCTGGAAAAAGAGCCTCACGGGCAGCAGGGCCAAATCCAGGGACGATTCGTCATAGATAAGCCGCCGCATCTGGAGCGGATGCATGCGGCCGTGCCCCTTTGTCTTCGGGGCGGCGGGGGCTGAAACGGCCGTGGCCGGAGCCTTCGGGGCGGGATCCGTCAAGGCCTTCGTCACCTTCTGCACCGTGCCGTTGTACAGGGGATAAATGGGATTGCCCGTCCACACGGTATTGCGGATCCCCGTGGGCCCGTAAGCCAGCAGCGCCGCCACCACAAACAGGGCGGCAAAGCCGATGGCCTTGGCATCCCGATGCCTTTCCGCGGGCACCGTCCGGCTCACCATCAGAGGCACCAGGGCCGCGAGGATCAGGAGCACCAGCAACCCGTTGTACTTCACCCCCAGGCCGAGCCCGCAGAGCACCCCGGCCCAGGCCACGCCCTTCCACCCGGGAAAACCGTTTTCACGACACCGGAAAAGGGACAGGGTCGCAGCCAGGGAGAAAAATGCCAGCCCCAGGTCCACGTA
The DNA here is from genome assembly GCF_900101345.1 of Desulfoluna spongiiphila. Lineage (GTDB taxonomy): Bacteria > Desulfobacterota > Desulfobacteria > Desulfobacterales > Desulfolunaceae > Desulfoluna > Desulfoluna spongiiphila. The sequence goes on from NZ_FMUX01000018.1 coordinate 63,692, forward strand.
CACCGTTGTGGAGAGCTTCATGATGACAGGCGTGGTCAGAAACAAAAAAGCCCCCACCAGCCCCCATATGCCCCCCAGGGCCTTGCGCAGATACCGATACAAAAGCGCCGCCGTTCCCAGGCCAAAGGCAAAATGGATAAACTTGGGCAGGATGTCGCTGCCCAGGGCCAGGCTTGCCCAATAGAGCACATCCAGGTTCATGGGGTAGTACGCCCACTCCATGGTGGGAATCTCCACCATGCCCCCGGCCCTGAGATAGAGCTTGGGTACCGCCAGATGATGCACCAGGGCATCCCGGCTCACAGGGGGCACCAGGCACAGCAGCGCGATAAACCCCACCACAACCACCAACCCCGCCCACAATCCTCTGCTCAGCACCCTACGTCTCTGCAACGGTATATCCCTTGTATTGTAAAACGTTTAAAAAACGCCTTCTCTGGTTAAAGTTCTGATGACCCACAGGGTCAAGAGGGCTCAGAAAAACCAAAAGCGATGCCTCCGGCGGCGAGGTGTGCCACCTCGAAAGCTGGTTGCGAATGCGCTTTCCCCTTCGTTCCTCAGGGAAAATCACATTCGCCATTGGTTCAGATTAAACTGAGTCTGTTTTTAAAATCTGTTTCTCAAACTTTTCAAAAGTTTGGCCCCCGGCAGGGCCGCCGGAGGCATCTTTAACCGGACTGGCTCAGTCGGTGGCGTGGGCATCCGGCCCCTCGGTTTCAAGCAACACAATCTTATACCATTTATCCCCGATCTTGACGGGCGATCGTCTCTCTATCTCTTCCACGGAGCCCCAGGAGTCGGCCTGTTTTGCCCGGTATGCCTCATGCTGGTACCCGACATAAGCCGCCCCGCCGAGCAAAACAGCCCCGGAAAAGATCACCAGGGCGATGAACTTGAGCATCTTCCGGGGCGGGTCGCAGACAACGGCCACCACCCCGCCGAAAAAGAGAATCAGTCCGACGGCGGTCAGGAACATCACCATGATCTGTCCTCCTTGGGATCCTACCCTTTGAGCTTCAGTCCTTTGGACTCCAGCTTGACCAGTTCATAGTCCCGGGAGCCCAGGCCGAGTTCTTCGGCGTGGGCCAGCTGGAGGGGCCAGTCCACGTGGGGGTGGAGGCCCTTGAACTTGTCTTCGCCGGGGGCGGTATTGGTTTTCAGGCAGGAGCCCGGGTTGGCGGGCTGTGCGTTGACGAGGTCCACGCAGGCCTGGTCGATGGCCACGGGGTCTGTGGAGGCAAGGATGCCGATGTTGGGAACGATGGGCACATCGCTGTGGCCGATGCAGTCGCACAAGGGGGAGACATCGGTGATGAAGCTGACAAAGAGGGTTTTCCCCTCTTTGCCCGCAAGGGCGGCCTTGGCGTACTCCATCATGATTTCGAGGAATGAGGGGACCGACTGGTTCCACTGGATCTGGACGGCGCCCGTGGGGCAGACGACGATGCAGTCTCCACAGCCGATGCAGGTCTCGGGGTTGATGGAGGCTTTTTTCTTTCCGTCCGTTGCCTCCAGGGCAATGGCGTCAACCGGGCAATGGGTGGTGCACATGCCGCAGCCGATGCATTTCTTACGCTTGACCTTGGGGCTGACGGTGGAGTGCTGGGCCAGCTTCCCGCGCCGGGAGGCGCAACCCATGCCGAGGTTTTTCAAGGCCCCGCCGAACCCTGAGAGCTCATGTCCTTTGAAATGGGAGAGCACCACCAGGGCGTCGGCGTGGTGAATGTCCGCCCCCACGTAGGCGGTCTCCACATGTTTCCCGTTCACCGGCACCTCTTCGTCGCTGCGGCCCCTGAGCCCGTCGGCGATGATCACGGGAGCCCCCACCACAGAGTAGGCAAACCCGTTCTCCACGGCGGTGGTGAGATGGGACGGGGTGTCGCTTCGGGTGCCTGCGTAAAGGGTGTTGGTATCGGTAAGAAAGGGGGAGGCACCGGTCTCTTTGATCTTGTCGATGATTTTCCGGACGAACACGGGGTTGATAAAGGCGGTGTTGCCCTTTTCGCCAAAGTGAATTTTCACGGCGGTGAGCTCGCGGTCGGTACAAACGGTGTCAAGGCCTGCGGTTTCGACGAGGCGGCCGATTTTCTCGGGAAGGCTTTCCTGGAAGGTGGCGCGCAGGTCGATGTGGTAGACGGTGGAAGCCATGGGTCTCCTTTTTCGTTGCATCATCGGATAAGAACCTGTTAGGTCGAGTGTGGCATAAACCATCACTATGCCACATGCCATACACCGCTTCAAGTGAGAGAACAGGATGTTTCGACAAAGGAAAAGGCCTGTCCGGCCATGGCGAAACACCCTCGCAACAGAAGGAGATTTCCATGGACGCCCGGTTGAAGACCCTTGACATCATCTATTCGGTGCACGAGACCCAGGTGCCCGAAAAAAAACTGGCCTGCGCCAAAGGCTGCGCCACGTGCTGCACGCGAAACGTCACCCTCACCACCCTGGAGGGACGGCGCCTCTTCGACTGGATCGCAACGGAAGCCCCCCACCTCATGGACCTCGTCAGGCAGGAGTCCCAAAAACCCCGACAGATTCCCACGTACACCATCAACGGCCTCACCGATCTGTGCATGGCCGGGGACGAGGTCCCCGAAGAGCCCAGCGACCCCGGCTGGGGAGCCTGTCCCCTCCTCTCCGGAGAGGGCCTCTGCCAGGCTTACGAGGCGCGCCCCTTTGCCTGCCGCAGCATGGTCTCCCAGAGCCGCTGCGAAACCGGAGGTTTTGCCGAAATGGACGAGATTACCTTAACCGTCAACAACGTGCTCATGCAGTACATCGAGCACACCGACGACAAGGGCCTCACCGGCAACCTCACCGACATTCTCCTGCTTCTGGAAAACGAAGACAACCGCACGGCCCACGAGGTGGAAACCCTCACCCCGCCGAGCGATGCCTTCGTTGCCAACCGGCCGGCCCAGGTCCTTATGGTGCCGCCCCCCCACCGCGACGTCGTGGGAAAAATGATGCAGGAGATTCAGGCAAAAAAGGGATAAAACGATCCGGCCGCGCCAAAGATGCGCCCCCCTATTGACAAACAGCCATTGGGCGTTACTATTTAGGCTGATCGTATTCATCAAAAAAAATGATGCACCTGCCGGAATCAGCAGGACAGAAAGATACCTAAGCGAATAAGCGAGAAAGGGAGAATGTGATGAACATCGAAACCCGCGAAGAAGCTCTGGAAAGGGTCCTGGCACTGGAAAAACCCAACTGCCCTCACTGCAACCAGGAAATGCAGATCTGGGAAGTTCCCCAAATCACCTGCGGGGACGGCCTTGGTTGGGGCGAGCCCTTTCTCTTTATCTGTTTTAACGACGATTGCCCGCTCTTTAAAGGGGGCTGGGAAGAGCTCCTGGAGCAGGTGGGCCAGGTCTCATCCTACCGCTGCATGAACTACCCCGGCACAGACAACTACGAGCTTCTCCCCGTGTTCAGCCACATGGGAGGCGAAGGCCAGATCATCACCGACGAGACCATGGCCCAGCAGGCCGCCCAGGAAGAGGCTATCAAGTCCGGCTTCTCCATCCTTGCGGACTGCTATGTCAACCATGACCTCGTCCAACTCCTCAAAATGACCATGGACACTTCGGAGCCCGGACGAGTCCGCCTCAAGGCGGCGGAGATGCTCGGCGACTTAGCCGACACCGAAGCCATCGACCCCCTGCGCAACACCAGATTCGGCATGGCCAAGCTCCAGGATACCGTCAACGAAGCCATCAAGAAAATCCACACGCGCTGCTTTACTCGAGAATGCCCCTTCTGCGCCGAGATCATCAAAAAGCAGGCAAAGGTCTGCAAGCACTGCAACAAAGAGGTGGCGGGCCAGTAAGTCGCCCGATCCGGCTCAAACCATACGCCATTGCATCAACAAAAAAGCCCCTCTGCACAGACGATGTGCAGAGGGGCTTTTTGTTTTATAAAAGCAGCCTCCGGCGGCAAGGTGTGCCACCTTGAAAGCAGATTGCGGATGCGCTTTCCCCTTCGTTCCTCAGGGAAAATCACATTCGCCTTTGATTCAAATTAAACTAAATCTGTTTTTAAAACCTGTTTATCAAACTTTTCAAGAGTTTGCCCCCCGGCAGGGTCGCCGAAGGCATCTTTAACCGGGTTGGCACACCCTATTCCCTATTTTCCCGGCCAGCGAAAGAGCTCCGGCATGCTGTTCTCAGGCACGGGCCCGGGCAGGATGATGGTGCCCAGCCCGTCTCCACCCCCCACCTCGGCGCCGTGGCCGGAGGCAAATCGCCGAACGGATGCGGCCAAAAGGCAGGCGTCCAGCATGTCCTTGGGCCCTGGGGCAAATTGGGAAAAATCGAGGGTGAGGCGAATGTCGGTGTTGCCGTGAAGCAACGTGTAGATGGCCGAGGGAAAGGCTTCGTGGGTGACGGCAATCTCATCAAGGGATTTAAAAAGCGAAAAACCGATTTTCATCCACTCCGGCGCCGCATCAAGGGTGGGGGTCCACTGGGGCCTGGCCAGCCCCAGGGCGCTGATCACCACCTCGCAGTGGCGCCCATACCCTTTGTCCCGATGGGTCTTGGGCCGCCATCGCCCCTTGGAGCGATCCCAGTACCAGGGGCGGGACGTGGTCAGGGGCACCCTGCAGGCGTCGATGCCCACATGAAGGGCGTGCCCTGCAAAACGGCGCTCCAGCTCATCTCGAAACGACAGAACGTCCCGGAACCATCCTGACCCCACAATGACGCCGTCCTCATCGGAGACGGCGTAGCAGCAGGGTCGCTTCACCTGCACATCGATACCCACAAAACGCGCCATGGTGTGTTCTGCCTTTCATCGTTCCAACGAGGAACAATTCATGGGATTGGCGTCAAAGACGGGGAGATACAAACCGCACAAGTTGTATTGCGCATGCCACGTCACCGGCAGGGTCGCCGGAGGCATGCTTCAAATTTTTTCTCCGAGCCCTCTGCGACTCAGGGGCTCACAAGGCGGCATTTATCTGTTGATATTCATGGAGTCGTAGGATCGAAAGACAATACGGGCACGATCCAGCTCTTTGGGGGCAAGGGGCTCTGCGGGTGCCGCCGCAATCTCTGCGGCCCGGGCAGGGGTGGGGATGGCATTTAAGCCCTCGCCCACCTGCTTGCGGGTGAGGGTATTGAAGACCAGGGCTGTGTTTCCGTCGGAGACAACGGCCAGGGGAACCGGGGCGTCAAAGGCAATGCGGGCGGCGGAGACCGCCTCTTTTTCCCTGGAACCGAGGGACCCGGCGGCACACTTGATGACCATGACGGGAGTCTCCCCCGCACGGACCACGAGGTCAAGTCTGGTTTTCCAGGGTTCTCCGGCGGCGGTGAACTCAAGCTTTTTGTCCACCTCCACGGCGTCCTTCTCGTAGCCCAGCACCTCCACAAGATACTGCTCCACCTGCTGACGGTTGAGCTCGGCCCCCACAAGGGGCACCCTGTTGCCGGTGATGAAATCTTTCATGAACTCGAGATCTGTCAGAAACGCCATGGTCCTCTCCTTCCTGTTTTAATTTGCGAAACAAGGAATTTACCCCTGACGATGGAAAGCTGCAAGAAAAAACTGTGAAGCCACAAAGGACTCAGCAGAAAACAAAAGCGATGCCTCCGGCGGCGAGGTGTGCCACCTCGAAAGCAGTTGCGAATGCGCTTTCCCCTTCGTTCCTCAGGGAAAATCACATTCGCCTCTGATTCAGATCAAACTGAATTGTTTTTAAGACCTGTTTGGCAACCTTTTTAAAAGGTTGGCCGCCGGAGGCCGCTTTTTGGATTTTTCTACACCTTACCCGATCAACGACTCGCCGGTCATGGCTTCGGGCTTGGCCAGGCCCATAAGGTCCAGGAGGGTGGGGGCGACATCGGCGAGCTTGCCGGGTTTCAGGCTGGCGCCGTTCCGGCTTCCGTCCACGAGGATCAGGGGGACGGGATTGAGGGTGTGGGCGGTGTGGGCCCCGCCGTTGCCGTCGGTCATCTGCTCGGAGTTGCCGTGGTCTGCGGTGACCAGAAGGGCTCCGCCCTTGGCCTGGAAGGCTTTGACCACGCGGCCCACGCAGGCATCCACGGTCTCCACGGCTTTCACGGCGGCCTCCATGATGCCGGTGTGCCCCACCATGTCCATGTTGGCGAAATTCACGACGATGAGCTTGTGGTCTTTTTCTTCGATTTGGCGGACCAGCTCGTCGGCCACGGCCACGGCGCTCATCTCTGGGATGAGGTCGTAGGTGGGGAACTCCCGGGGCGATGGGATGAGGCAGCGCTCTTCCAGGTCAAAGGGGCTCTCTTCCCCACCGTTGAAAAAGTAGGTGACGTGGGCATACTTTTCGGTTTCGGCGATGCGCAGCTGAGGCAGCCCGGCCTTGCTCACCACCTCGCCCAGGATGCCGTCGTGGTGCTGGGGCCCGAAGGCCATGGGTAACTGGAAACTCTCTTCATAGAGGGACATGCAGACATAGGAGGCCAGGGCAGGCTTGCTTTCCCGGACAAAGCCATCAAATCCGTCCACGGTCATGGCCCGGGTAATCTGACGGGCACGATCGGCGCGGAAGTTAAAGAAGATCACAGCATCGCCGTCCGTGATGGCGCCGCCATCGGTGGCCAGGGTCACGGGCTTGACGAACTCATCGGTCTCCCCTCTGCCGTAAGCGCCTTCCACCGCAGCTGCGGCATCGGTCTCGGTAATGCCTTCGCTTTCGGTGTAGAGGCGGTACGCGGCTTCGGTGCGTTCCCAGCGGGTATCCCGGTCCATGGCGTAAAACCGGCCGCACAGGGTGGCGATGCGAGTGTTGGGAAAATCTGCCAGAAAGGCGCCCAGGTCCTCGATATAGCCCTTCCCGCTGTCCGGCGGGGTGTCCCGGCCGTCCAGGATGGCATGGATCCGCACCGTCTCCACCCCTTTCTGGTGGGCCATGCGCACCAGGGCCTTGAGGTGGGTCAGCTGGCTGTGGACGCCGCCGTCGGAGACGAGCCCCATAAGGTGAAGGGTGTTCCCCCCTTTCTTCACGGCTTCCATGGCCGATGCCAGGGCCTCGTTTTCAAAGAAATCCCCCTCTTCAATGGCACGATCAATGCGCAGGAGGGTCTGATAGACCACGCGCCCGGCCCCGAGGTTCAGGTGCCCCACCTCGGAGTTGCCCATGATCCCCTCGGGAAGCCCCACGGCTTTGCCGGAGCACGCCAGGGTGGTGGTGGGGCAGCTCGCGGCAAGGGCGTCAAGATTCGGGGTGGTCGCCCCCTTCACGGCATTGCCCTCGGCATCGGCCCGAAGGCCCCAGCCGTCCAGTATCATCAACATACAGGGTCGTACGGTTGTCATGGTCTCTCCTTTTTTGAATCGCAACACAGCAAAGCCCGAAAAGCATGCCTCCGGCGGCGAGGTGAGCCACCTCGAAAGCTGATTGCGAATGCGCTTTGCTCCTCGTTCCTCGGAGCCAAGTGCATCCGCCTCCGGATCGGGCTTCGCCCGACTCATAAGCTGTAGATTATTCAAGCGTTGTCAGGTCATGGATATAGCAGGGTCGCCCGACCCATTTCGGATTGGGTGATAAGGTTGCCGACGCGATCCCTCACACGCCGGTGGGATGGCACCCTCAACAAATATCGGCACAGCGTGCCCGACAGCAGGACAGCGGCCCCATGACCTGTAGGCCTGTTTTCTATAACCTGTTTCCCCAAAACGCAAAAAGGGTGCCCTCAGGCACCCTTCTTAACCGGTCGTTCCATGCTCTACTCGATGCCCTCGTGGTCGATAACCACGGCATCGGCCCAGAGCCCGTCGAGGTCATAGTAATCGCGGGTCTCATCGTAGAACACGTGGACGATAACGTCCCCGTAATCGAGGAGCACCCAGGAGCCTTCGCTGAGGCCGTCCACGGTAATGGGGCTGATCTCCTCTTTTTTCAGTTCAACTTTGATGTATTCACCGATGGCGGCCGCCTGCCGGGTGGAACGGGCGCTGGCCAGGATGAAGACGTCGGTGTAGGAGGTGAGCTCGCGCACGTCCAGCACCTTGATATTTTCTGCTTTTCGACCCTTCACCGCCTTGATGATGGAGACGAGTCGGGGATCCAGCTCTTGGGTCATCTGTACAATCCTTTATCTTCAATATATCGGAGAACCTCCGGGTGGAGCAGATCCGTCGGGCGGTCTCCCTGTTCAATGCATGTCCGGACATCCGTGGATGACAAAGGCGACACGGGGGTCACCGAGAGGGGAACAATCCCGCACAGGGACGGATGCACGAAGCGTTTCCGCTCCGGGTCCCAGGAGTATCCGGAGTCGATATGGTCGGTCAGGTAGCCCTGCAGCTCCTCCACGGGCAGATCGCCGTGGGGGGTTCCGGGGCGGTTCACCACAATGATCCCGGCCATGGAGAGAATCAGCTTCTCGTCCCGCCAGGTGTGAAAATCAAAAAAAGCATCCACCCCCATGGTGAGGTAGAGTTCCGCATCGCCTGCAACCTCCTTTCTGAGGGCCCGCAGGGTGTCCACGGTAAACGACTTGCCTTCCCGCTTCAGCTCCACGTCCGAGAGCACCACGGGCAGACCTTCCATGGCCCTTTCCAGCATGGCCACCCGATGCTCGGCCGAGACGATGTTCCGGCCCTGCTTGTGGGGCGGCACCGCCGCGGGAACCACATAGAGCCGGTCGGGCACAATGAGCCTCAGGATCTCTTTCACCACATGGGCATGGGCCAGGTGAACCGGGTTGAAGGTGCCACCGAAAATAACCACCTGGCCTGTCCGGCTCTGTTCTTTTGTCTCTTCCATTCCCATCAGGTAAAGGCTCTGTATGCCTCCGGCGGGTCGCTTTTTTTGAAAAAAGCTCCGCAAAAAACGTTTCGGTACGTGTTAGGCCAGCAGACAGCGTTCAGACACGGGCGAAGCCGGGACTGTTTAGCCCCTGATCTGTCCGTCTCCGTAGACCACGAACTTCCGGCTCGTGAGCTCTTCGAGGCCCATGGGGCCGAAGGCGTGGAGCTTGGAGGTGCTGATGCCGATTTCGGTGCCGAGGCCCAGCTCGCCGCCGTCGTTGAACCGTGTGGAGGCGTTGACCATGACCGCGGAGGAATCGGCACCCTGGACAAATCGTTTGGCCGTCTCCTCGTTGGTTGTCACGATGGATTCGGTGTGGCCGGAGTTGTAGGCCGCGATATGCTCCAAAGCCTCATCCACGCTGTCCACCACCTTCACCGCCAGGGTGAGGTCGAGGTACTCGGCGGGCCAGTCCGCTTCCACGGCCTCCTCGGCCCAGGCAAGGTGCTTCCGGGTCTCGGGGCATCCTTTCAGGGTCACGCCGGCCTCTTTGAAGGCAGCCCCCACCAGGGGCAGGTACGCTTGCGCCACGTCCCGGTGTACCAGCATGGTCTCCATGGCGTTGCAGACGCCGGGCCGCTGCACCTTGGAGTTGATGCAGATGGCCTTGGCCTTCTCCAAGTCGGCCTCTTTGTCCACGTAAACGTGGCAGACCCCCTTGTAGTGCTTGAGCACGGGGATCAGGGAGTTGGCCGTGACAAAACGAATCAGGCCTTCGCCGCCCCGGGGAATCATGACGTCGATGAAATCTTCCTGTTTGAGCAGGACATTCACCGCCTCACGGTCTCGCATGGGGATGAGCTGCACCACCTCTTTGGGCAGGCCGTTCTCTTCCAGGGCATCGGCAATGCAGCCGGCAAGGACCATGTTTGAGTAGAAGGCCTCGGAGCCCCCCCGCAGGATAATGGCGTTGCCCGCCTTCAGGCAGAGCCCGGCCGCATCAATGGTGACGTTGGGGCGGGACTCGTAGATCATGCCGATGACACCCAGGGGAATTCGGACCCGGGACACCGTGATGCCGCTGGGCCGCTCCTCGGTGGAGGTGACCTCACCCACGGGATCGGGAAGGGCCACCACATCGCGCAGCCCCCCCGCCATGGAGGCGATGGTGGCGTCCGTGATGGTGAGCCGATCGATCATGGCCGGGCTAAGGCCCATTTCACGGGCCCGTTCGATATCTTTCAAGTTTTCCGCCTGGATGGCGTCTGCCCGGTTTTCGATCGTCTCTGCAATGGAGGTGAGAACACGGTTTTTGCAATCCGTGGTGGCCGCAGCCACGTCTCGGGCCGCTTTTTTCGCCTGCCTGGCCATCTCAACAATAGTCGCTTCTACGCTCATGGGTCTATCACTCCCTGATCAGATGAAAATGGGATGAAATGGGTGCTTCCGGGTGCCCGGGCAACAAACGCCTAAGGGGCCGCCACCGTGACCACCAGGTTGTCCCGATGGATCACCTCATCGTACTCCTTGGATCCCAGGCAGTCTGCGATCTGGTCGGTCTTCAATCCTTTGATGGCCCGGATGTCCTCGGCCTTGAAATTGGTAAGCCCGCGCCCCAGTTCGTTTCCCCGGGCGTCGCATACGGCCACGGCCGCGCCCACGTCAAAGGCGCCGGAGACGTCGAGGATCCCGCTGGGCAACAGGCTTTTTCCGCGTTCCACAAGGGCTTTGACCGCCCCGTCGTCCACCGTGACCTCACCGAAGGTTTGCGAGGTGAAGCCGATCCATCGTTTCCGGCTCCCAAGCTTGTCCGCACGGGGCACGAAAAAGGTCCCCTGGGCGATGCCCTCGAACAGGTCGGTCAGCACCTTGGGCCGTGAACCACAGGCGATGACCATGGGGACACCGGAGGCCATGCTTTTTTTCGCCGCCTCGATCTTGGTCCACATGCCGCCGGTCCCCATGGCACCGGGGCGCCCCTTGGCGGAGGCTTCGATGGCCGGGGTGATCTTTTCCACAACCTCAAGACGCTTGGCGTCCGGGTTGGTCCGGGGGTCGCCGTCGTACAGGCCGTCGATATCGGTGAGGTTGATGAGCAGGTCCGCGTCCAAAAGCAGGGCTATCATGGCCGACAGGTTGTCGTTGTCACCGAAACGGATCTCATCGGTCACCACGGTGTCGTTTTCATTGATAATGGGAACCACCCCCCAGGCAAGAAGGGTGTTGAGGGTGTTGCGTGCATTTAAGTAGCGCCCCCGGTGGGAAAGGTCGTTGCGCGTGAGAAGGACCTGGGCCACCTTGAGCCCGGCCTCGGCAAAGCGCAATTCGTACTCCAGGATCAACCCCGCCTGGCCCACGGCGGCGGCGGCCTGTTTCTCGGGCATGCTGGCGGGCCTTCGCCCCAGGGCCACCTTGGCCACCCCTGCGGCCACGGCTCCGGAGGAGACGAGGATCATCTCACGGCCGCCCTGGGTCAGGGCTGCCATCTGGCGGCTGATGGATGCCACCACGTTGTGATTGATCCCCCCGTTAAAGGAGAGGACCCCGCTCCCCACTTTCACAACCACCCGTCGGGCGCTGTCAAAAAGTCGTTTCTGATCTTTATCCATAGATAGCCTCGCAAAACGTCAAACAGGCCATACCGCGTGGCGATATGCCATGATTCGGGTCCTCGTGACAACACAGGGCCATGTTGCGAGGCGCTTTCGCGCGGTGACGGATCACAAACGCATCATCCACGGGGATCTCGCAAAAGAATCGGAAAAACCAAGGGTACCGGGCCGAAGGAAACGACAAAAACGGCATGAGGGGCACGGCACGCTCAGTGCCCTTGCTTACTCATCCCGTTCGGTGCCGTTGACCGCCTGGTTCAACTTCTCTTTGAGGACGTCCACCCCATGGGTTGACGCCGCCGAAATCCGCAGGACCGGCGTGTCTCCCAGTGCCTTTTCAAAGGCATCGGCTTTTTCGTCCACCCCGGTAATGTCCAGCTTGTTGAGTACCACAAGCTGTGCCTTCTCCTTGAGCGTATCGCTGAAGAGAAAAAGCTCCCGGTTGATGGCATCAAACTGGGCCAGGGGGTTTTCCGGGTCGATGGCGGAGGCATCGATGAGGTGTACCAGCATGCGCGTGCGTTCAATGTGCTTGAGAAACGTCGTTCCCAGGCCAACGCCTTCATGGGCCCCTTCGATCAGGCCGGGAATATCGGCCACGGCAAAGGGTTCACCCCACTCATGCTGAACCATACCGATGCTGGGGGTCAGGGTGGTAAAGGGGTAATCGGCCGTTTTGGGGCGGGCCGATGAGATGACTCGAATGAGGGTCGACTTTCCGGCGTTGGGGAAACCGATAATCCCAACATCCGCCAGCAGCTTCAATTCGAGGTGGATGGTCAGGGCTTCGCCAGGCTCTCCGGTCTGGGCAAAACGGGGGGCTCGGTTGCGCGACGTGGTAAACCGTTTGTTTCCGCGCCCCCCCTGACCGCCCTTGGCGATTACAAAGCGTTCACCGGGGTTCACGAAGTCACGAATGATCTCCCCGGTTTCTGCATTGCTAACCACCGTGCCGGCAGGGAGATATACAACGATATCTTTACCGTTTTTGCCGTGTCTCTTGGCACCCATACCATACCCGCCGTTTTCGGCTTTGATCAGGCGGTTGTGCCTGAACTCGTACAGGGTGCGCGTGTCGGCCGTGGCTTCAAGAACCACGTCACCGCCACCGCCGCCATCGCCGCCGTCGGGGCCTCCGAATTCGATGAACTTCTCACGTCGAAAGCTGACGCAGCCCCTTCCTCCGTTACCGGATTGAACAGTGATGGTTGCTTCGTCTATGAATTTCACGCGGCATATACACTGACTTTTTTGCGGCTGCGACCCATGCGCTCATACTTGACCACACCGTCGATGGTGGCAAAGAGGGTGAAATCCTTGCCAAGGCCGACGTTATTTCCGGGGTGGATGGAGGTGCCAACCTGGCGAACAAGAATGTTGCCGGATTTTACCTCTTCGCCACCGAACTTCTTCACACCGCGTCGCTGCGCGTTACTGTCGCGACCGTTTTTGGTACTGCCGCCAGCTTTTTTATGTGCCATTTCGAATACTCCTTAAAGCCGTGTAGGTGTCTGTATGGAGGTGATGCCGCTAAAAAGCCTAATGCCCACCACAAGGGGAGGGCACCTGTCTATCGCTCTTTTTTCTTTAAGGCATCACGTCCCACGGATGCTCCGCACGCGGAGCGACCGACTTACGCCTTGATAGTGTTGATTTTAACGGCGGTATAGGGCTGACGATGGCCCTGCATCTTGCGAAACCGCTTGCGGCGCTTGTACTTGAACACAAGAACCTTTTTGGACTTATCCTGCTCGACGATGGTACCGGTCACTTCGGCGCCTTCGAGGAGGGGTGCTCCCAGGGCAACATCGGTGCCGTCGGAGGTCATCAGGACCTGATCGAAGGTCACGTCGGATCCGACGTCTCCGGCGAGCTTCTCAACTCGCAGGATCTCGCCTTCCTGAACCTTATATTGCTTGCCGCCCGTAGCAACTACAGCATACATAGTTTATTCTCCCAATTGTGCTTTCAAACTTGAGCCTCTGGATCAAAAAAACCCAACCATTTTAAAAACCTTAAGCGATTTGTCAAGAAATATTTTGCATTTTTCACGTAAGGGTAGCCCTCACCCGTGAAAATGCCGACAAATCCAGGGTTCCATTGTGGGTCTCACATGTCGCGGGTGAAAAAAAATTGCACCCTTAGGGACCACGATCACATCATGGTCAATCTCCTACAATACCATGACAAAAAAAAATTCAACCAAAAGCTTCTGCCCCTGGCCGGGATCAGGGACGCGCCACGAGGGTGGAGGGACGCACCAGGGTCACCCGCCGGTGGATCTCGGGCATCATCTCCGCAAGGACCGTGCAGGTAACCTTATGGGGATGACCGATCCCCACGGCACTGCCGTGCTTCTCGGCAATGGCCAGCATCTTTTTCACCTGGCGCACCACGGCCTCCCGGGACTGGACGTGGTCCAGGAACACATCCCGTTCGGCAAAGGGTACCTGCATGAGACGGGCCGCCGAACGGCTCACCGTCTTGGCCGAGGTCCGGCTGTCGATGAAATAAAGGCCCTTCTTTTTCAAAAGGGTCATCACCTGGTACATCTGTGGGGACAGGGAGGTGAGCTTTGAGCCCATGTGGTTGTTCACCCCCTTGACGCCGTCATAGGCCGTCAAGTTCGCCTCCAGGGTCCGGAGCAGCTGGTCCGGGTCCATGGTGGAAAAAATCGCCCCGGGGCCGGGGTCCACCTTCGGATACTCATTGGGTTCCATGGGCTGGTGGAGCATAAGCTCCAGCCCCTTTTTCCGGGCCACCCCTGCAATGGCTTTGCCGTGGGGGCTCCCGGGAAGAATGGACAGGGTGATGTTCGGGTCCAGGGCCATGAGATCAAAGGCCGCGGGCTCACTGTACCCGATGTCGTCAATAATCAGAACCAGCTTCGGTTTGTGGGACACCGGCGGTGCCACCGGGCGTTCCTCACGCTCCGGCACCGCATGCTTTTCAAATACCTCGTACTGGGGGGGAGTGGTGGCAAGATCGGACTTCTGAACCGACGCATGCTTCTTGGTCACCACCCGGGGGGGCAGGTACCGAATCAGCAGCAGCCCTGAGACCACCACAATGCACGCCACAAGCGACACCGCAAAGGCCACCCGGCCGAATGAACTGTGGGAAGGCGCCTTTGCGCTCCCCTTTTTTTTCTTTTTCTTGCCCCCTGCCATGGCCTCCCTTTCCCGGTTACGCTCGTGATCGCCACTCGATGGTGGCCTGTTATCGGCCCAACGGCCATTTTTTATGTTGCCCCTTCGCAACCATTCAGCTTGCCTCCGGCGGAGCCTGGAAAGGCTTGCTTAAGACCTGTTTGTCAAACGTTTTAAACATTTGGCCCCCGGCAGGGCCGCCGGAGGCATTTTGAACTGAACAGCGCCCCCCTTCATACCCCAAGGCGGGGGCGAGGTCATGGAAAAAGCGCCCCCTTCCCCATCAGCCGTTGCCGAAAATGGACCGGCTGAGCAGGAGTTCCAGGGCCCGCTGGACCTGGTTGTCCCGTTTCAGGCGTTCCGGTGCCTTGAGCAGGGGCTCTTCGTCTTCGCTCTGACTGGCCTCTATATGGTTGGGCAGGTCACGCTCGGCCATGGGCTTCTCCTCCGGGGTAAAGGCCATCTCCTGGTAGGGCAGTTCCACGTCCGGGACAATGCCCTTGGCCTGAATGGAGACCCCGGACGGGGTGTAATACAGGGCCACGGTGAGTTTCAGCCCGTACCCGTCGGAAAGGGGGACGATGTTCTGCACAGAGCCCTTGCCGAAACTGGTGGTGCCCAGGATAAGCCCCCGCTTGTGATCCTTCATGGCACCGGCCACGATCTCCGAGGCGCTGGCCGACCCGCCGTTGATGAGTACCACCACGGGGAAAGTGCGCACCGGCTTGTCGGTGGTGGCCCGCCACACCTGGCGCTGCTCTTTTGCGCGGCCCTTGATGGAGACGATAACCCCGTCTTCAATGAACAGGTCCACCATGTCCACCGCCTGCTGCAGGATCCCCCCGGGGTTGTCCCGGAGATCCAGGACCAGGCCCTTGACAGGCCCCCTGGCCTCATGGGCGAGAAGGGCCGCTTCAAAATCCCGGGCCGTGCTGTCGTTGAAGGAGGTGACGGCGATGAAGGGAAAGCCCCGCTTCAGTTCGTAATGGGCAACGGACTGCAAGGGGATCTCATCCCGACGCAGGGTAACCTGCATCTCCTTGCCCCCTTTTTTCTGCAGGACGGTGAGGGTCACCATGCTCCCCCTCGGCCCCCGCATGAGATTGATGGACTCCTCCATGGTCAGGGCGGCGGTCTTCTCACCGTCCACGGCGATGATGACATCCCCGTTCCGGATCCCCGCATCCTTGGCCGGGGACCCCTCGATGGGTGAGACCACCGTCAGCTTCTCGTTTCGGATGGCCAACACCAGGCCCACCCCGGAAAAGCGCCCCCGGGTGTCCTCCTGAAGTTCGCTGTGTGCCTGGGGCGGCAAGAGGGCCGAATGGGGATCCAGGCTGTTGACCATCCCCTTGATGGCCTCCTCGATGAGCTGCTCGGAATCGGGCTCGTCCACGTAACTCCGCTCGATCTCCTCAATGACGTCGGTGAAGATGCGAAGGTTTCGGTAGGTGCCGTTTTCAGCGGCCCCGGTGGTGAGGGGCACAAGCAGGCAGGCAAGGGTCACAATCAGATACACGCGCTTCATAATCAGGGGTCTCCATGAATTATGTAAAAACCGGCCGGGGTCAAAGCGGGGGTTGACCGCAGGGGCGCAGAGCGCCGGGGGACATGCCCGTCAGCGTCTCCGCCGGCGTGGGGCGAGCCACTTCGGAAGCAGACTGCAACCGGGTCAAAGGGGTCTTTACCGGGATGCCGGAGGGGGCTCCTTCTATTTTTTAAACCAGGGGCCGGGGTTGAGAGGTTTGCCGTGGTGTCGGATTTCGAAATGGAGATCGGGATACCCGGAAAGGCTGGAGTCCCCGACGGTGGCGATCACTTCCCGCGTATCCACGCGATCGCCTTTCTTTTTGAACATCTCGTCGGTGTGGGCGTAAAGGGTGTACCAGCTCTCACCATGGTTGACGATGATGAGGTTGCCGTACCCCTGCAGCCAGTCTGCGAAGAGCACTTCCCCAGAGGTGACGGCACGCACAGGCTCCCCTCGCTGGGTCCGGATGCTGATGCCGTTTTCAAAGGTGGTGACGTTCATCCGGGGGTCTTTGTGACGCCCGAATGTTTTTATAATTTTACCGGTTACCGGGTATTTCAACAAGCCTTTATACCGAACAAAACGATTTTTCGCCGCCAGGGCTTTCCGCGTGCGGGCCAGCTCCCTCACCTTGGCCTCCAGAACCCGCTCGGCCTGTTTCATCTCGGCAATGGCCGCCAGGCTGAGCACCTCCTTTTCCCGGACCTCTTTGAGCATGGCCGCCCGCTTGCGGTACCGGGCCTCCACATCGGCCAGGACTTTCCCGTGGGCGGTGGCCGCAGCGGCAAGGGCAGAGCGCTCGGCGGCCAGCCGGGATTCAGCGGCCTCCCGCTCCCTGAGCAGGACCGTGTACCGGGTAAGCAACACGGCATCGCTGCCCATGATGCGGGCCAGGGCCTTTTTTTTCACCACCATGTCGTGGAAGGAGCCCGAGGCGGCAAAGGTGTTCATCTCCCCGATCTGGTTCAACTTGTGGTAAGCGGCCAGGCGGGCCATGAGGTGTTTTCGGCCGGTGCGGATATCGGCCTCGACCCGGGCCTTGGCCTTCAGGGCCTCCCCCACCTTGGCCTCCACGGCGGAGAGCTTCCGGTTGAGCTCCCGCTCCTTTTTCCGGGCCTGGGCCAGGGAGGCGTTGAACCGGTCCAGCTCGCGGATGACAGCCCGCTCCTCTTTGCGCACGGCCAGGAGCTTTCTCTCCTCAGTGCGCACCGCCTCCCGGATGCCCACCAGGGAGGTTTTCGCTTTTTTCTCGGAAACAGGGGCCGCTTTTGACCCTTTTTTCTTCTCGGTGCGGGGGGCCTTTTCGGTATAGAGAACGGCCAGCCGCTCGGAGACGGCGATGTAGCCACGCCCCCGGTCCACACGCACCAGGGCCCAGCTCCCGGCACGTCGCTCCACCCGGGCCACGTCCCCCCGGGACAAGGTCCAGAGCACCTCGGCCGAGGCCTTGGGGTGGCGCCGCACATTCAGGGTGTCGGCCACCACCACGGCACGGTCCGGCTCCCCGGCCAGCGCCGCCACCGGCCCCCATAGAAGACACATCCCAAGGATCAGGAGGAGGCTTCTTTCATAAATTCTCGAAGAGACAAAAAACATCCGAACCACCCCACAAAAATTCCATACAGAAACACGCCTCCCATGGAGGCCAGGGAGAGAAACGATAATTCAAAGGCGTCGGCCCCGCCCCCGGTGCCCGAAGCAAAGAGCGCGTAGGCCCCGAACAGGGCCAGAAGGGCCAGAAGGGATCCCGCGGCCCCTTCCAGCACCCCGGCCAGGTAAAGGGGAATCTTGATAAAGGCCCCCGTGGCCCCCACCAGCTGCATGATCTCAATCTCATCACGCCGGGAGTACAGGGCCAGGCGAACCGTGTTGTACACAATAAACAGGGCCACAATAAAAAAGAGTCCGGCCAGGGCAATCCCCGCCACCTCCACCATGCCCAGCAGGTGCGAGACCCGGGCCAGCCAGGAGCGACCGTACTCCACCTCGTCCACGGCCGGAAGCCTCACCATGGCCGCTGCCATGGCCTTGACCCGCTCCCACTCCGCCGCCTCGGGGGTCACCTCCACCTCGTAGGCGTCGGGCAACGGGTTCTCCCCCAGCCCCTCGAAAAGGGAACTCTGCCCCTCCATGCTCTCCATCAAATCGGTGAGGGCCTCGTCCCGGGAGATAAAGGTGACCTTCGCAACGCCCCCCATGGTCTCCAGGGAGCGCCCCGTACCCTCCACATCCGCCGAGGCAGCCCCTCCTTTAAGATAGACCATGATCCGCACCCCGTTTTTCCACGAGGAGATCACCGACTCTCCGTTCTCCACCACCAGAAGCAGGGCCCCGGCAATCAGAATGGTCAGGGCAATGGTCACCACGGTGATGCCGTGGAGAAAGGCGTGGCTTGTAAAATCCTTGAGCGTTCGCTTCATGTGGCGTTTCATGGCTGCCCCCCTTCCACGGGCTCCGGCTCCACAAGACGCCCCTCTTCCAGGCGGATGATCCGCCCCTGTTTCCGGGCCAGAAGCTCCCGGTCGTGGGTGGCCACCATCACCGTGGCCCCCTTTTCATGGTAGGCGGCCAGGAGCCCGATGATGATCTCGGCGGACTTCGGATCCAGGCTGCCCGTGGGCTCGTCGGCAAGGATCACGTCCGGCTGCCCGGCGATGGCCCGGGCCACGGCCACCCGCTGCTGCTCTCCGCCGGAGAGGCTCGTGGGCATGGCATCCATGCGCTTGTCCATGCCGGCGTGGCGCAGGATGTTTCTGGTGCGCTTGTCGATCATGTTCCGGGGCTCTCCCCGGGCCTCCAGGACCAGGGCCACGTTTTCAAAAACGTTGCGGTTGGGGATGAGCTTGAAGTCCTGGAAAATGATGCCGAAGCGGCGGCGAAGAAAGGGCACCTCCTTGGCGGTCAACCGGTTCATGTTGGTGCCGAAGGCGAGGACCTGGCCGCTGGTGGTCTTCTCTCCCAGATAGAAGAGTTTCAGGAGGGTGGACTTGCCGGCGCCCGAGGGGCCGGTCACGTAAAGCCACTCCCCTTTACGGATATCCAGGGTAATATTTGAAAGGGCCAGCTTGGCGCCGAAACGCTTGCTGACATTGAAGAGACGGATGACGGCGTCGTCCGCAGGATCTGGCTGTGTCATAGGCTCCGGTCCGGGGGAAAGTGGCGGGACCCATTGGGGAAAAATCCATTTCCGCCGAAACGATTCCCGTTGATTTTTTACCCCATTTTCTGGTAATTGGACTTGCACGAGTCAAGGAGTGCCGCAAAACGGTTTTCCTTACGAGCGAGCCTCCACTGACTATCCCAAATGGCTTCTTCCATCAGTGGAGGTTTCCTGTATCTACAGGTCGGATCTTGTCCGTGACCTTTTTACATAGCCATCACCTAGCACAAAAGCAACCGATTTTTATTGAGAACTCTTAAGGGGACCTTCCATGAAAAACGAACTCTTAGATATTGTCTGCAAAACCTCCTTCAAATTTTCCGAAGAGCCCACCTTTAAGCTGGCCTCGGGCAAAATGAGCCACTTCTACGTGAACTGCAAGCCCACCACCCTCTCCCCCCGCGGGATGTACCTCGTGGGCAACCTCGTCTTCGACGCCGTCAAAGACCTGGACATCGCCGGCATCGGCGGCCTCACCTTCGGCGCCGACCCCATCGCCGTGGCCACCTCCTTCGCCTCCGAGCTGGGCGGCAAGCCCATAAAAGCCTTTTCCATCCGCAAAGAGCTCAAGGACCACGGCATCATCAACTGGGTGGAAGGGGACATGGCCAAGGGCGAAAAAGTGGTCATCATCGATGATGTCATCACCACCGGCGGCTCCACCATAAAAGCCATTGAAAGAGCCCGGGTCCAGGGCCTCGAAGTGGTCCGCGTCATCACCCTCATCGACCGCCAGGAAGGCGGCCTCGAAAACGTCCAGGAGTACGTCGACGACGTCCGCTCCATCATCACCCGGGACGACCTCATGAAGCACCTGGGGGTTTCCCTGTAAAACAGGAGCCTCCGGCGGACAGGGGATAAATCCCCTGCACCCCAGGTTCGCAAAAGAGCCATGGAGATATACATCTCCATGGCTCTTTTTTTTTGGGGGGGGGAGTACACCCCGGAAGCCGTGGCAAAGAAGGATTCATCGCCACCGTTCACCACGGCCAGCGCCCCTAAGCCCATGCGCCATGCCCTCGCCTTCAGAGATTTCACGAAAATTTCACACCGGTTTCACATCTGTTTCACGTCCCTTCTCGTACCCTGATGCCATCACAGAAACGATTCCCAAGGCAACCATTCAGCTCACACCAGCCTTCCGGACGCCGGGCCTTAACAAGCCGGAACGTTTTTCAAAAAGCGACCCGCCGGAGGCGAACTGAACCGTTACTTTTCAATGCATTCCAAGGAACAGAAACATGCCGGACACAACAACCCATCGAACCCCCTTAACCAGGGCAGTGCTGTGCGCCCTGGTCCTACTTGTCGGGCTTCTTGCCATGAAGGCACTGGCCAGCCTTAAAAAGCCACCCGGTACGCTTGATCTGCCGGAAATCCCCCTGACTGTGGAGGTGGCCGAAGCCCGTCCCCAGGAAGTCCAGACCGTGATATCGGGCTACGGCGAGGTAACGGCCCTGAACACCGTGGCCCTGAGCCCGGAAATCTCCGGTCGGGTGGTGGCGGTTCATCCGCGCCTGGAGGAAGGGGAGGTGATCGAGGCCGGTGAGATCCTCTTCCGGCTGGACACCGAAACCCTTGCCCTTGAAAAAGCGACGGCCACCCGCCGCCTTGTAACCCTCAAGCGCAACCGGGACCTCCTGAAAAAAGAGTACGAACGAACCCGGAAGCTCTTTGACACCATGAAAACCGGCAGCCTCTCCGACGTGGAAACCGCCGAGCAGGCCTACAACACGGCAAAAGACGCGGTGGATCAGCTGGCGCACTCCCTGGCCGACACGGAACTAAGCCTTGCAAAGTCAACGGTGAGGGCCCCCTTCAGGGCCCGGATCAAATCCGTTGCCATTGAGCAGAACCAGTATGTGACAACGGGCACCCAGGTGGTGACCCTTGCCGACGACGCCGTCCTGGAGGTATCTGTCCCCGTCAAGGGAGACGAAGCGGCGATGTTTCTGGAGTTTGCCCCGGGCAAAAGCACCGCCACCTGGTTTGGCCCCCTGACCCCGAAGGCGTGCACCGTCTCCTGGAACGACGGCACGGCAACGGCCACGGGCAGCCTGGACCGGGTCGTTCGCTACGATGCCGCCTCCCGCACCGTCTATGTAGCCGTTCGCATCGACCGACAGGACCGGAAGGGCTTTCCCGTCACCGAAGGGATGTTCTGCCGGGTGGCCATCCCGGGTAAAGCTCTGGAAAACGTCATCCCCATCCCTTCCCATGCCGTGACCTATGACGGCAAGGTGCGCATCGCCCACAAGGGCCGATTGAAAACCGTGCCGGTTGAAACGGCTTACACCCGGGACGGGTTCACCTATGTGTCTGACGGGCTTGCCACTGGCACCCCCGTGATCACCAGCCGTCTTTCAAGCCCCCTTGAAAACGCCCTGCTGACCATTACCGTCCCCAAAGAGCTGGCTTCGGGAGGCACCCGATGAAACAAATCGCCGAAGCCTTTGCACGCAACACGGTGTTTGCCAACATCCTGCTGGTGATCATTTTTCTTGCCGGCCTTGGGGCCGCCTGCCTCATGATTCGAGAAGACTTTCCGTCCATGACCCTGGACACCGTCACCGTCAACCTTGCCTGGGACGGTGCGGCCCCGGAAGACACCGAGGAAGGCATCTCACGTAAAGTGGAAGATGCCATCGATGCCGTGGAGGGCATCGACACCTACACCACCACCTCCACGGAGGGCAGCTCTGCAACGGTCATCACCGTCAAATACGGCTACGACACGGAAAAAGTCTACGACCGTGTCAAAAACGAAATCGACCAGATCTCCACCTTCCCCGACGAAGCGGAGAACCCCGTGGTCAATATCCCCACCGTCACCTTCCCCGTTATGACGTTAGGCGTCACAGGCGCCATGGGTGAAAAAGCCCTCAAAGAGTGGGCCGACACCATCGAGGATGAACTCAAGCGCATGCCGGAGATCTCCCAGGTGTCCGTCAACGGCACGCGGGATTACCAGGTGACGGTGGAACTCTCCGAAGAGTCCCTGCGCAAATACGGACTCACCCTCTCGGACGTGGCCACCGTCATCGCAAACTCCAGCATGAACCTCTCAGGCGGCAAGGTGAAAACCTCGGGTGAAGAGTTCAGCGTCCGAACCGTGGGCAAGCGATACTCCGGAGAAGAACTGGCCGATATTGTCGTGGTGGCGGGCACCGGGGGAGAGAGCATCACCCTGGGCCAGCTGGCCACCGTCAAGGACGACTTCGAGCAGGACAAACTCTCCATCCGGGCAAACGGCACCCCGGTGGCCCTGGTGGTGGTGTCAAAAACCGAGCAGGAAGACGCCATCACCATTGCCGACAAGGTGATGCGCTACGTGGAAAAAAAGAACCAAACCCTTCCTCCCGGTGCCAGGCTTTCCATCTTGTCCGACAACACAACAGAGATCCGGACCAACATCGGAATCCTTCAAAAAAACGGACTCATGGGCCTGGCCCTCGTTTTTGTCGTCCTCTGGCTCTTCCTCGACACCCGCCTGGCCTTCTGGGCCGGCATGGGCATCCCCATCTCCCTGGCCGGGGGCCTGGCCATCCTCTGGCTCACCGGATACACCATCAACACCGTCTCCCTTTTCGGGCTGATCATGGTCCTTGGCATCGTGGCCGACGACGCCATTGTGGTGGGAGAAGCCGTTTATGTGCAGAGAAAAAAGGGAGCCCCTCCCCTGGCCGCGGCCGTAAACGGCCTCATGGAAGTGGGGATGCCGGTCCTTGCCGCCGTGGCCACAACCGTGCTGGCCTTCGTCCCCCTCATGCACGTCAGCGGCACCATGGGAAAAGTCATTGTCTGCCTTGCCGTGGCCGTCATCGCCTGCCTCTTGATCTCACTGGTGGAGTGCCTGATCCTCCTGCCCGCACACCTGTCCAACCTGCCGGACCCCAACAGGCAAATCAGGTCACGGTTCCGCCTGTTGCGCGCCGTCGAAGCCTTTCACGCCCGAAGCGTGGCGAGCATGGAGCGTGTGGCCGAGACCGTCTACCGCCCCGTGCTGGTCACGGTGCTCACCCACCGCTACCTGGCCGTGTGCGTGGCCGTGGCCATAGCCCTAGCCACTGTGGGCCTTTTTCGGGGCGGGATCCTCAAATACAACATGTTCCCGGAACGTGACGGCTTTGAACTGGCCGCCCAGCTGACCTTCCCCGAAGGCACCCCCTACAGGGTAACCCAAGCCGCCGTGGAGCGCATCGAAGCTGGAATCCTCTCCCTGGCGGAAAAAACCGACACCGCATCGGGCGCCCCCCTGGTGGATCACATGCTCACCGTCACCGGCCAGGCCGTGAATGACCACATGGGAGCCATGGGCAGTGCCGGCGCCAACCTGGGCGGGGTGCAGGTGGCCCTGCTCAATGCCTCGGAACGGGGCATCCACACCCGGAATCTCTGCCTGGCCTGGGAACAGGAGGTGGGGAACATCCCCGGCGTGGAAAAACTCACCTACACCTCAGGGGGCGGGGGCCCTCCGGGGGGAGACATCGAGATCGCCCTTGAGGGGGACAACCTTGCAGCCCTCACCGAAGCGTCGGCCGAGGTCATGGAAAGGTTACGAGAGATAGACGGCGTGTTCCGCATCGAAAGCGACAGCGCCCCGGGAAAAAACGAGATCCGCTTTACCCTGAAACCGGAAGCCCGGAACCTCGGAATAACGGTCAAGGACCTGGCCAACCAGGCCTTTGCCGCCTACTTCGGCAAAGAGGCCGTCAAGATCCAGCGGGGAAACGATGAGGTGGACGTGAAAGTCACCTACACCGAGGAAGAACGAAGCACCCTGGAGAGCCTCAAGGACCTCATGGTCAGCACGCCCGACGGCACCATGGTACCGGTGAAGGCCGTTGCCAACATGGAGATCCGCCCCGGCTACTCGGCCATCACGCGCACCGACAACCGCCGCCAGGTCACGGTGAGCGCCGACGTGAACAGCACCAAACTCGTTGCAGGGGAGGTGCTGGAAGAGCTGGGCAGTGGCTTTTTCAGGGAGCTGGAGAAAAAATGGGACGTGGAGGTCCGCCTGAAGGGCAACGCGGAAAAGGACAAAGAAGCCTTTGGAAGCCTTGCCCTGTGGTACCCCCTGGCCGTGCTGAGCATCTACATGATCGTGGCCGCCATGTTCCGCTCCTACATCCAGCCCCTGATCATTCTCCTCACCGTGCCCTTCGGACTCATCGGCGCGGCCCTCGGCCACGTCATCCTGGGGTTGAACCTCTCGTTGTTCAGCGTCTTCGGCATGGTGGCCCTCTCCGGGGTGGTGGTCAACGACGCCATCGTCCTCATCGACCGCATCAACGGAAACATGAAAGAGGGAATGCCCATGATGGAGGCCATTGTCTCCGGGGGCGTCCGGCGCTTCCGCTCGGTGATGCTCACCAGCGTCACCACCGTGGGCGGGCTCCTCCCGCTGATCCTGGAGACCGACCCGGCCGCCGCCACCATGGTCCCCATGGGTGTCTCCCTGGCGGCAGGGGTCACCTTCGCAACGGTCCTCACCCTCCTGCTGGTCCCCGCCCTCATGGTGGTCATCCATGACGGCCGGCGTGCCCTGGCCCCGGTAATTAAAGACGGCCCCCAGGACTGCCGGGCCGACGAATCGGCCTGGACAGGCAGTGACACATAACGCGTCGCCCCCGGCAGCCCTGCCGGGGGCCACCCCTTTGAATCCTTCGACACACAGGTAACAAGACATGCCTTTAAAAACACACGTGCTTTTTTTTCTCAGCCTGGTGGGTCTCGCAGCCTCCCTGCCGGCTGCCGCAGCCCAGCAGGCGGCCACAACCCCTGGGGCCTCCCTCCAGGTCCTCGACCTTGCCACGGCAAAAGAAATCGCCGTCGCAGGCAGCCCCTCCCTTCGCGCGGTGCAGGACCGCATTGAGCAGGCCCGGCAGCAGGTAAGGCAAAAACAGGCGGCCTGGCTCCCGAGCCTCGACGCCACCACCTCCCTCACCCACACGGAGGACGCCGCCAATGCCACACTCTCTGACGACGGAGACACCTACGACGCTGCCCTTACGGCAACCCTGACCCTGTTTGACGGATTCAGCAGATCGTATAACCTGAAATCGGCCAGGTACGGCGAGACGGCCTCGGTGGAGGCGGAAAAGGACGCACGCCGCCTCCTGATCTTCAGCGTGGCCCAGAGCTATTACGCCCTTCAAAGCGCGACGGAAAACATCGCCATCGCCCAGTCGGACAAAGACTACAACGCCGGGCAGCTCCTGGAGGCCGAGGCCCGCCATAACGTGGGGGCAGGCTCATTGAGTGATGTCCTCAACTTCAAAATCAAGGTCAACACGGCCGCCTCGTCCCTGATAAACGCCGAAAAAACCTACGCCGTGACCCTCACCGGCCTGGCAGCCCTCATGGGTGTTGACGAAAAAGACTTTCCGGAGGATTTCACCCTGGCCCCGCTGGAGACAACCGGTCCATGGGACTCCGCCCCCCTTGTCACCGAAGACCTGGTCACAGAGGCCCTGGCCCTTCGCCCCGACCTTGGGCAAAATGATGCCGCCCTGAAGCAGGCAGACACCGCCATCGGCATCGCCCGCTCCGGGTACTACCCCACCGTAAACCTCAAAGGGGCCTTTTCCGGATCCCGGGAAGACAATGCCCGTTACGAAGGGGATGATTTCGGCAGCAGCATCGGGGTCACCGTTCAGATGAACCTCTTTGCCGGCGGCGATACCCGGGCAAAAGTAACGGAGGCCGAAGCGGCCCGGCGGGAAGCCCTCCACAGCCTTGAAGACTTAAAACTTACCGTGAGAAAAGAGGTGAGGGAGGCGGTGGAAGAGATTGACACGGCCCACAGGCAGGTTAAGCTTCAGGAGGAGACCGTGGCCCTGACCCGCCGTAGCCGGGAGCTGGTGGAAGAGGAGTACCGTGCGGGAAAAACCAGCGTGGTGAAACTCAACGAAGCCCAGAACAACCTGGTCAGCGCCGAAGGCGACCTCGTGGACGCCCGGGTGAGCCTCTTCACCGCCTGGGAAAAGATCCGATCGGTCACCGGAACAAACCTGAACAGGTGAGACAGCAAAGCAAAAGAAAAAAAACGCCTCCGGCGGCCCTGCCGGGGGCTAAACTTTTGAAAAGTTTAACAAACAAATTTTAAAAATCTTCTTGAATGAATTTTACGTTAAAGGCGGATGTGATTTGACCCGAGGAACGAGGGGCAAAACGCATTCGTGACCTGCTTTCGAGGTGGCTCACCTCGCTGAAAGGGCACGGACATGACACAAAACGCGTTGCGCATCCTGATCATTGAGGACAACCGGGACATTGCCGAAAATATCGGCGACTACTTCGACGCCCGCGGCCACGTCACCGACTTTGCCATGGACGGCATCACCGGCCTGCACCTGGCCCTCACCGGAACCTACGACGTGATCATCCTGGACCTGATGCTCCCCGGCATGGACGGCCTGACCCTCTGCGCCAAACTCCGGCAGGAAGGGGGGAAAACAACCCCTGTCCTCATGCTTACCGCCCGGGACACCCTGGACGACAAGCTGATCGGATTTGACACCGGGGCCGACGACTACCTGGTCAAACCCTTTGCCCTGGAAGAGCTGGCTGCACGGGTGCTGGCCCTTTCCCGGCGAAACAGCAAGCCCTCAACCGCCCTGCTCCAGGTCGGAGACCTCACCCTGGACACGGCCACCCTGAAGGCGCACCGGCAGGGCCGCGAAATCGAGCTGAACCACACCTGCCTCACCATTTTGAAGCACCTCATGGAGGCCTCCCCCCATGTGGTCACCCGCAGGGAGCTGGAGCATGCCCTCTGGGGGGACACCCCGCCGGGAAGCGATGCCCTGAGGTCCCACCTCTACACCCTGCGCACCAAAATCGACAAACCCTTCAACGCTCCGCTGCTCCATACCCTCCACGGTATCGGGTACCGGGTGGAGGCAACCTCATGACGCGCCATCGACACCCGCCCATGGAACTCAAACCAAGGTTTTTCAAAACCCATGCGTTTCGGGTCTTTCTCTCCTTTGTGCTCTTCGGCTCCCTGCTCACCCTGGGGTACGGCCTGGCCGTCTCCCACCAGATGCGCCGCATCCATTCCAAAATGGAAAACTTCCGTGTCCAGGAGGAGATCAAAAACTACCTGGACAACTACGCCCGCCAAAAGGCCCCCTTTCTCACCAGAAGCCTGTTCATCAATATTTATGATGATATCGAAGACGTCCCCCCCAACGTTCGGGACCTGCTCCGGGGGCTTCCGGACGGGACTTACTTTTCCAACGGTTCGGACGGGCTCGGGGGCCCGGCCTTCCACAGGTACCTCATCCGCAGCCTGCCGGAACAAGAGAAAAAACTCTACTTCATCGTGGATGACGGGGGATTTGAGGCACGGTTCGGCCTCCATGAACAGATAGATCGTGTGTTTCGATACGGCTTTTTCGTGGCGGCGGCCCTGAGCATTATCGTGGGCTTTGCCAACGCCCACCTGCTGATCCACCCCCTGTTCAGACTCATAGAGCGGACCAGCCGTTCCAGGCCCGAGGACCTGCCCGTGGGGTTTGCCGAAGAATACGCCCACGACGAAGTAGGGGCCCTGGCCCGGGCCATGGACAGCACCAACAAGCGCATCCGGGCCTTCATCGAACGGGAGCAGCAGTTCACCCGGGATGCCAGCCATGAACTCCGGACCCCTGTCACCGTTATCAAAGGGGCAGTGGAGCTCATGGACCAGCTCACAGAAAAAGACAAAAAAAACATCCGGCGCCCGCTGAAACGCATCGAACGCTCCGTCTCCGAAATGGAAGCCCTCATCGAAAGCCTGCTGCTGAAGGCTCGGGAGGAGACCGCCATGGGTGCCGAATCCTTTGCGGCTCGCCCCCTGGTGGAACAGGCCATCCAGGAGAGCAGCTATCTCGTGGAGGGAAAAGGCGTCATCCTCTCCTTCCAATGCACCGGTGATCCGGCCCTTGATGTGTCGGGACCCGATTTCAAGATGGCCGTCTCCAACCTCATCCGCAACGCCTGCACCTACACACGGGAGGGCACCGTCACCGCACGGCTTGAACCTGCATGGTTTGAGGTGGAAGATACGGGACCGGGCATTGACCCCACCATCATCGACCAGATCACCGACCCCTTCGTCAAATGCGAGGCAAGCCAGGGCCACGGTATCGGCCTGTCCATCGTCAAACGGGTCTGCGACCAGGCAGGCTGGGACCTCGCCATCTCCTCCCGGGCCGGTGGGACCCGGATTCGCATCACCTTCTGAGCCCGGGTCACGCCTTGGAGACACCTACCGTAACCGCCTCGCGGCCACATCCCGGGGAGAGGTAGACCCCTCGATAGGCTCGGGCAAACCAAAGGCTTACAGCAAGGGTGGCCAGCTCCGCTGCGGGCACCGAGAGCCAGATCCCGGAAATCCCCAGCATGGGGGGAAGCAGCCAGACAAACCCCAGGGTAAAGACGAAGGTCCGTAAAAAGGTGAGGAGCGCGGAAATCTTTCCGTTGTTCACCGAGGTAAAAAAAGCCGAACAAAAAATGGAAATCCCGTTTAACAAAAACGTGAAGGCAACGATCCTAAGGCCCCCTTGGGCAAGGGCCGTCACCTCGGGCTGTCCCTCGGCAAACAGGCGGATCACCTGCCCGCCCCACACCCAGGTGAACACAAAGGTGGCCAGGGAGGTCACCCCGATGACCCGGCAGGAGTGGGCAATGAGCCCCTTGAGCTTCTCAACGTTCCGGGCACCGTAGTTAAAGCTGAGAACCGGAGCCACCCCCATGCTGAGCCCGATGTACAGGGAGGAGAGCAGAAAGTAGAGGTACATGATGATGGAAAGGGCCGCCACGCCCTTCTCTCCGGCATACGTGATGATCACCAGGTTGAAGACCAGGGTTTTTACCCCGCTGGCGATCTCGGAGACCATCTCCGAAGAACCATTCAGGACGGTGTTCCGGAGAAACAGGACATCAAGCTTCGGACGGGTGAAGGTAAGGGAAACAGACCGCTTCAAGAAATAGAAGGCCCCGATCACCCCGGAGAGCCCGATGCCGGTGGCCGAGGCCACGCCCGCACCGTGGAGCCCCATGTCCAGGCGCACGATCAAAAGATAATCGAGAAGGATGTTGGTGAACCCGCCGGCCAGGGTGATGTAAAAGGCCCACACAGGCTTTCCGTCCAGTCGGATAAAAAACTCGAAAAAAATCTGAAGCACCACGGCAGCAAGCCCCGCCCCAAAGGCCTTGAGGTAGACGCTGCAGTAAGGAAGCAGGGTATCCGTGGCCCCAAGGAGCCGGGAGATCCGCTCCACCCCCACCCCCTTCAGCAACACGAGAATCGCCACAGCCACCACCACAAGACTCACGAACGCCAGGGAAAAATGCCGGTTGGCCCGATCCCGGTGTCCCTCCCCCAGCTCAATGCCGATGATGGCGCTGGACCCGGCAGCCACCATGATGCCGATGCCGAAGCAGAAACTGAACAAGGGCATGATGATGTTCATGGCAGCCAGGGCAAGGGACCCGATGTAACGGGAGACAAACAGCCCATCCACCACCATGTACAGGGAAATGGTGATAATGCTCAATATAGACGGGGTGACAAACCGGAGGAAATCACCCATGCTCCACTCTCTTTTAAAATGCTCTTCCATCTCGCTCTTCGCTCTCATGAATGTATGTCGAGTAACGCGCCATCTGCTAAAAGGCTGCCTTCTATGGTCACAGAGAAAAAAAACCAAAAAAGCCTCCGGCGGCAAGGTGTGCCACCTTGAAAGCAGGTTGCGAATGCCCTTTCCCCTTCGTTCCTCAGGGAAAATCACATTCGCCTTTCATTCAGATTTAACTGAATCTGTTTTTTAAAACCTGTTTATCAAACTTTTCAAAAGCTTGCCCCCCGTCAGGGCCGCCGGAGGCATCTTTAACCGGGTTCAAAAAGGTGTGCCACCTTGAGAGCACAGTCGCCTTTCATTCAAATTAAACTGAACCTGTTTTTCAAAACCTGTTTGTTAAACTTTTCAAAAGTTTAGCCCCCGGCAGGGCCGCCGGAGGCATTTTTAACCGAACTGCCTCCGGGGGCAAGGGCAGCGAAGGCATTAAGCTGAAAAATTACGATGTGAAAATGGTCATCTCTTAAGGTATATAGTAACTATAGGGTCAAGAAAAAAAAGGGAGGCGTCATGAAGGTAAGATTTATGGCCGGAGAGATGGCGAGGCTGCACAACATATCGAAGCAAAGCCTCCTGCACTACGACAAGATCGGCCTCTTTAAGCCCAGCAAAGTCCACAGCAGGACGGGCTACCGGTACTACACCCTGGACCAGTTTGAAGATCTGGACGTGATTCTCTGCTTAAAAAGCCTGGGGATGAAACTTGGGGAGATCAAAACCTACCTGACCAAAGGATCCATTGACGAACGCATCGACATCCTGGAAGGCCAGGAGGCGGTGATCCAGGAAAAAATCCTTGAAATCAAGCGGACCCAGGGCCGCCTGACCTCCATCATCACCGCCCTGAAAAGCCAGCGAACCATCGTTCCCATGGACATGGGCATCCGGTGGTTCGACACCATGCATGTTGTCCGGAAACCAGTGGAGACCCCCCATGACCTTTACGCCCTGGAGCTTGCCATCAAGGAGCTTTTCCAAGCCACCCGTGGCGACGACCAGACAGAATTCCACCAGTTGCTGACCTGCGTTGAGGTCTCCCCGGACACACAAGAGCGCTTTCAAAGCGTCGCCCTCCACGTTCCCGCCACCACCGGGACCAGCATTCCGGCGGGAGAGTATGCCTATTTCTACCACAAGGGCCGCTTTGATGAACTCCCCCAGTCCAGGGCAAAGCTGTGGGCGTATATCGCCCGGCAAGGGTACACAACCGGCGACACAGCCATTGAAAAGGTCCTCCTGGACTCCCTGGCCGTCCCCAGTGAGGACGATTACCTCATTGAGATCCGCATGCCGGTGACCAAAATGCCTTCCCCGTAAGTCATCAGAACGCCTCTTATGGCTTTCCCCCTTTCGCATCCAACAGATACCCCAGCCAGATATCCGCGTTGCCCCGTGCCGACGCGGACCGGGACATGGAGAGAACCGTAAGGCCGGCCCCTTGGGCAACCCGCCTGAAGTCGTCATCCTGCCAGTAATAAAAGGAGCGATGGTCGGCATCGGCACCGGCCCCTTCGCCCTCCTTCAGCGAAACATACAGGCGACCGTCGTTGGCCAGGGCCCTTGCCAGGCGGGCAAGATGAGCGGGAACCGCTTCGTGGGGAAGGTGGACCAGAACCCCTGAGACGAGGATACCGTCCCAGGATCTGTCCAGGAGATCGGTGGTGGTGAGCTCCCCGACGGTGACAGGACAGCCCGAATGGGTTTCTGCCAGGGCGGCCAGGGCGGGGGAGGGCTCCAGACCGTGGGGGAAAAAACCACGATTTTTCAACCAGAGGAGATCCCGGCCGGAGCCGCAGCCGATATCAAGGATCCTGGCGCCGGGGGAAAGGGCCTCGGCCAGGGGGTTGAGAATGGGGGTGGGGTCGATGTTCACGGTGGCGTCGAAGAACCGGCGCGCCTCCTGCTCGTAATAGTCCCGTGTGCTGTCGTCCATGGCAAAGGCTCCCAACATGCTTGTTTCTTGTCTTTTTAAGCAAACGAACATTTATTTATTAAATCAGTTCCTGATAAGGCATCCCTGCCTCACACATAAAGGGCCGGTCGTCGCCCCGAAGGGGCCACCTTCTTCTATAGCTTCCAGAGGATTAAAGGCAAGGGTTGCCTGCCTGAGTTAAAAAAGAAGTTATCATCCGAAGCGGCCAAACGAGCATTCATTTATCCGTGAAATTGCCCAAAACGTTCTGGCCGTTTTTTCCTCGCACCGGATTCCCCCTTGGCATCCACGGCACCCCATGAAAATAAACGGTGCCCACCCGTCCCTTTCTCCTCCCCCCAAAGCCGGCACCCCAACCCTTCTGGCAAGGACACCAGGCCCCTCCCAAGCCCTTTGAATATTTCAGGCAACCTCTTTTAAACGAATGTTCGCTTATTTTAATAAACCGGGCATTATCTGTGGATGAGAGCTCTTGACCGGTTTTCCCAAAGCCATCTTCCATGGGGCAAAATCACCGAAAGACAAGCGTCTTAATCCCCACTGTTTCATCCCATAAAATTGGATCAGATATCCACACAGACGAAAAACCGAACGATCGTTTATCTTCATTTTTCCGGCAAAAACTGTACATTTCAGATCCCCTTTCAAGAACACCCTTTCCTTATGACCCGCCATTTAGTAGGTCTCGGGGGTACCCCTTTCCACGTGGATGACCAGCAGACGGAGCAGTGCCATGGGCTTTGAGACGGACAACCTTCCCCTTTTCGAAAACTCGAGCGACGCCATCATCGTGCTTCAGGACGGCATCATTCGAAACGTCAACGCAAATGCCGTCAAGGTCCTGCGGTACGCAGCACAGGAACTGGTTGACCGTCCCTACGGGGACTTTGTCCACCCGGATGACGTGGCCCTGGTGGACAGTCGCTACCGAAAGCGGATGAACCACGAGCCCGTGCCCCAGGTCTACCCGTTTCGCCTCATCACCAAAGACGGAGACATCGTCTGGTTCGAAATCCACGCCATCGAGATCCTCTGGGGCGGGCGCCCCGCAAGCCTTACCTTCTTTAACAACATCACCGAACGGGTGCGGGCCCAGGAGGCCCTCCAGGAGAGCGAAAAAGTGACCCGGGGCATCTTAAACGCCATCCCCGACACCATCATCCGCATCATGGAAAGCGGTCGCATCACCACCTACAAGGGCCCGGAGGGCACCATGGTCAAGGGAAAAGCCCCTTACGCCGGCAGCCACCTCTCCGACTTTCTCCCCCGGGAGAAGTTCGAAGAGGCCATGGCCGCCATCGGCCAGGCCCTGGCCCACCACACGGTCCAGCGTTTTGAGTTCAAATGGGCGGAGGTGCGTGGCACCCAATGGTACGAGGCTCGGATCATCGCCCTTGCAGGCAGCGAGGTGCTGGGGATCCTTCGCAACATCACGGAACGAAAACGCCAGGAGCGCGCCCTCACCGAGCGCCTCCAGCACCTGGAGACCCGGGTCAAGCAGTCCCACGCCATGGGGACCATCATCGGCCGGAGCAAACCCATGCAGGAGGTCCTGGAGACCATCCTCAAGGCCTCCCGCACCTCGGCCCATGTCATTGTCTACGGGGAATCCGGCACGGGAAAGGAGCTGGTCTCCAAGGCGATCCACGACCTGAGCGATCGAGCCGGGGGAAAATTCGTGCCCGTAAACTGCGCGGCCATTCCCGAAAAGCTCATGGAGAGCGAATTCTTCGGCTACAAAAAGGGGGCCTTTTCAGGGGCGGACCGGGACAAGAAAGGGCTCCTGGAGCTGGCCGACCGCGGTACCCTGTTCATGGACGAGCTGGGAGAGATCGATCTCAACATGCAGGCCAAACTCCTGCGCGCCATCGAAGGGGGCGGCTTCCTCCCTGTGGGGGGCCGCGAACCTGTTTACCCGGACATCCGCATCATCGCCGCCACCAACAAAAACCCGGAAGAGCTCGTCAAGCGCGGCCGCATGCGCGAGGATTTCTTCTACCGCATCAGCGTCATTCCCGTCACCCTGCCCCCCTTGCGGGACCGCCTCGAAGACCTCCCCTTTCTCATCCACCACTTCCTTGAAAAACTGGGCACCGGGGATCAGCTGCCCGTGATCCCCTCCCATGTCATGAGCCGGCTCCAGGCCCACCACTGGCCGGGAAACATCCGGGAACTCCAGAACGTGGTCCATCGGTACATCACCATGAACCGCATCGACCTGCCGGCTCCGGCAACACATGCAGACCTGCCCCCGGAGCCCCGGGAGAAGGGAACCCCCAGGCCCCTCAGCGAGGTCCTTGCCGAGGCTGAAAAAGCGCATATCCTGCGAACCCTGGAGGCAACACGCTGGAAAAAGGCCCGGGCCGCAGAGCTCCTCGGCCTGCACCGGAAGACCTTGTTCCGTAAACTCAAAGGGTACGGAATCGAATAGCCCCTCGACGTGGCATTTTTGCCACGCACGCTCCAACTCCTCACAATTTCAAACAGTTGGACCCTATCCACCGATCTAACGTGGCACCGATGCCACGTTTGTCACTCCCAGGCCGACTCGGCCCCGCAAGGGCATATCCCTTTGTTTTGCTGAGTGATACGTATCGTTCTCCAAATTGGCACCTCTCTTGCTCATAAAAACATGATTCACAGTTGAGAAAATATGGTGTTTCAGGTTTTGACGGTGCAAAGGAGGAGTATGAGCCGGTTCAGCAGAGAGTACAGCCAAAAATGTGTGCCCGCCGAGGAGGCGGTGAAGGTCATCAAATCAGGTGACGTGGTGGATTACGGATTCTTCAACGGCAAGCCCGTTGTGTGTGACATCGCCCTTGCGGCACGCCATGAAGAACTCCGTGACGTGGAGATCCATGTGGCCGTTACCCTGCCCCCGGTGCCCGAGGTGGTCAAGCACCCCGAAAGCTTTGTCTACCACGACCTCCAGTTCAGCAAGATCTCCCGGGTGCTTCAGCGGGACTTCAACGTGGGATTCTACTACCCCATCATGTATCACCAGGCCCCCTCCTGGTTCCGGGAGGGCGTGGCCCCCCACCGCAACGTCGTGATCTGCACGGTCTGCCCCATGGACGCCCACGGCTACTTCAACCTGGGCCTCCACAACTCCGCCACCCTGGCGGCCATGGAAGAGTCGGACTGCGTCATCGTGGAGGTCAACCCCAACCTGCCCGTCTGCCCGGGCGGTGCCGAAGAGGCGGTCCACATCTCCGCCGTGAATTATGTGGTGGAAGCCCCCGCCGATCTCGCCCTGGCCGATCTGCCCAGCCCCGAGCCCAACGAGCAGGAACGCACCATCGCCGAGCTCATCGTGGACCACATCAAAGACGGCTCGTGCATCCAGCTCGGCATCGGCGGGATGCCCAACGCCGTGGGCAAGATCATCGCCCAGTCCGACCTGAAAAACTTAGGCGGACACACCGAGATGCTCTCCGACGCCTACGTGGACATGATCGAATCCGGGCGCATGAACGGCTCCAAGAAAAGCCTGGACCGATACCGGGTTCCCTACACCTTTGCCATGGGCTCCAAGCGCCTCTACGACTTCGTGGACAACAACCCGGCCGCGGCCTCCTACCCGGCAGACTACACCAATGATCCCCGGGTCATCGCCCAGCTCGACAACTTCATCTCCATCAACAACGCCCTGCAGGTGGACCTCTACACCCAGGTGAACGCCGAAAGCCTGGGCACCAATCAGGTCTCGGGTAATGGAGGCATGTGGGACTTTGTCATCGGCTCCCAGTGGTCCAAAGGGGGCAAAAGCTTTATCTGCCTCACCTCCACCTTCACCAATTCCAAAGGAGAGCTCCAGTCCCGCATCCTGCCCACCTTCGCCCCGGGCTCCATCACCACCATCCCCCGGCATATGACCGACTACGTGGTCACGGAATACGGGGCCGTGCAGGTACGGGCACAGTCCACCTGGAAACGGGCCGAGCTGATGATCAGCATTGCCCACCCCGATTTCCGGGAAAATCTCATCAAAGAGGCGGAAGCCATGAAGATCTGGCGGAACTCCAACAAAAAATAACAAAAAAGCAGTTTGCCTCTGGCGGCCCTGCCGGGGGCCAAACTTTTGAAAAGTTTGACAAACAGGTTTTAAGGTATTCTTCGTTCCATCCAAAGGTGCCTGTTTTCCGACTGTATTCACTTTATCGAACAAGCAATCGGAACGTTTTTACGGCTGGTCGCGCCGTAGCCTTCCTGCCGATGCGAGATTTATGACAGCTGGATAAGGGAAACCAGGCCCATTATCCGGTAGATCGCGCTTAGGCGTAAGGTTTTCAAGAAGCGACCCGCCGGAGGCATCATTTTGCACAAATTAAGGAGCACCACATGACATACCGCATGAAAGCCCTTCTGGCCTTCCTCACGGGAATGGCTCTCTCGTCAACGGCCGGGGCGACCCTCATTGAGAACAACACGAACCTGAGTGCGGACTGGACCCGCATGCCCGCCCGGGTGGCTGCCACCGACTCCGTGGACGCGGTCCTCTACAACCCGGCCGGCACCATCCGGCTGGGCGAGGGCACCTTTATCATGGCAGGCAACCAGTTCCTGCCCAAGGAGTACAGCCACACCAAGGACGGGGTGAGGCACGAGACCACCACCCTCACCACGGTGGTTCCGAATCTCTTTGCCGTGAAAAACAGCAAAAAATGGAGCGGGTTTGCAGGCTTCGGGGTCATCGGCGGGGGAGGTGCCCTGGAGTATGAAAACGGCATGATACTGGACAAGGCATCCGGCCTCACCGTCACCCAGCTGGCGGGCCTCAAGGCCATGGGAAAACCCGGTCCCATCCTGACAGAGGAGGTGGCCTCGGCCTGGGTCGGGGCCTACGTGGGCGGGGCCTGTGCCGTGAGCGACACCCTCTCCCTGTCCCTGACCGGCCGCCTGGTCTACGGAACCAACACCTATGAAATCGACGAGGGCCGGGTCTTGGACTATGAGAAGACCGGCACGGGGGTTGCCCCCATCATCGGTCTGAACTACACCCCCAGCCCCACCGTCAACATTGGATTTCGCCACGAGTTCCGCACCCGGGTGGAGTGGGAGGTGGACAAAATCGACGGCAGCGCTGCAGAGGCCATGGCCCCTACCCTGGGCCAAAAGGGCCACACAACCCGGAAGGACTTCCCCGCCATGACCGCCCTGGGCGTCTCCTGGAAGGCCACCGAGGCCCTCACCCTGGCCACGGACGTAAGCTACGCATGGCATGACGACATCGACTGGGAAGGGGCCGAAGAGGGCCTGGACAACGGGGTGGAGGTTGCCTGTGCCTTCGAATACGCCGTTACCCCCGGTTTTGCGGTGAGCGCGGGCTACTCCTACTCCAATGCCGGCGTGGACCCCGAAAACTACAGCACGGCCCTCTCCAAAAACGTCTACCACGGTATCTCCGCAGGGTTCATGGCCGAACCCGTTGAAGGACTCCGGTTCAACGTGGGGGCCACCAAGCTCTTTTACGAGGACGACACCGACAGCCGCGGCATCACCTATGAAAAGGATCTCTGGATCATCGGTATAGGCGTCCAGTACGCCTTCAGATAAGGGCTATGCCCTAAAATAATAATACATAACGACACTTCGCCTCAAATTCGTTATGTGTCGAAGCAACGATCAAAAAATCATGCTGAGGATTTATGGGATGATCCCGTCATGTGTAATTTATTCTTGGCATGGCCCTAAGACAAAGCCACACCGTCCACCCTCATACCTGGCCCTCGGTCTCACCAGCCGACAGGTATAAAAAAACGCCTTCGGAATATACTCCGAAGGCGTTTTTTGATTCTCAGTCACCCGCAGCCGGGGATAGAAAAAGGGCGGTCTGGGAGCCCTTTTTGCGGGCTACAGGTTGGGCAGCCAGAGGGCAAGCTGGGGGAAGGCAATGAGAAGGCCCAGGGCCAGGAGCTGCATGAGAATAAAGGGCCAGACAGACTTGAAGATATCCACCAGGGTGACCTCCGGTGGGGCCACGCTCTTGAGATAGAAGGCGGCCGGTCCGAAGGGGGGGCTTAAAAAGGAGACCTGCATGTTCATGCAGAAGAGTACCCCGAACCACACCGGGTCGTAACCCAGGCCGGTGATGATGGGCACAAAAATGGGCATGGTCAGAAGGGCCACCCCGATCCAGTCCATGAACATCCCCAGAAAAATCAGGATCAGCATCATCACGAAGATGATCACCACCGGAGCCACGTCCAGGCCCAGGATGGCGGACTTTACGAACCGGTTGCCGCCCATGAGGTTGTAGATACCGATGAGGGCGCTGGCCGAGATCCCGATCCAGATGATCATGCCGCAGGTGCGCATGGTCTGCCGGAGGCTCTGCTGAATGACGCCGAGGTTCAGCTCCCGACGGAAGGCCGAGAGGATCATCACCGAGGCAACTCCCACGCTGGCCGCTTCGGTTACCGAAGCAATCCCGCCGTAGATACTTCCCAGAACGCAGAGAACGATGAGGCCCGGCGCCAGGATATCCAGGAGCATCTTCTTTTTCGGTTTTCCGGTGTCCGCGGGCATGCCGCTGGGCCCCAGGTTGGGGTTGAGGTGGCACCGGATGAGGATGTAGGCCATGTAAAACCCGGCCAGCATCAGGGCAGGAACCACGGCCCCGGCAAAAAGGTCGCCGATGGAGACGCTTGCCGTGAGGCCATAAATGATCAATACGATGCTGGGGGGCACCATGGTGCCCAGGCTGCCCCCGGCGCACACCGTGCCGATGGCCAGCTTCTTGTCATAGCCCAAACGCAGCATCTGGGGCAGGGCCAGCATGCCCAGAAGCACGGTCTCCCCGCCGATGATCCCGCTCATGGCAGCCAGAAACACGGCCACGATGAGGGTCTGCACAGCCACACCGCCCTTGAGGCGGCCGCCAAAGGCCTGCATGGCGTTGTACAGGTCCTTGGCGATGTTTGTGCTGTCCAGCAGGCTTGCCATAAAGACAAACATGGGCACCGCAATGAGGGTGTACTCCCCCACGAAGCTGTAGATGCGGCTGGTGAGAAGGGGAAGGACATTGGGCCCGAACCAGCCAATGGCGAAAAACATGGCCACAAGGCCGGTGAGATAGGCCAGGGGCTGCCCCATCAGGAGCAGGACAATCATGGATCCGAAGAGAAGGAAGGTGCCTCCCTCGACCCCGAGAGACGAAAGATGAAACATACCCTAGTTCTCCTCTTGGCTTGGATCTGACTCGGATCCTTCGGTTAACGCCTTGATCCGGGCGATGAGCTGGAAAATCGACTGCAGGGTCATCAACACGACCACGACAAACAGCATGGTCTTGACCACGGCCGGGGCCGGTGAGTTCAAGGCCGAACCGGACCGCAGCACCCTGAAATTACCGGCAGGATCGAAGAAGGCCTTCTCCACCATGATGTAGCCGGCATAGGCAAGCCCGCCACAGAAAAACAGGGTGAGGACGCCCACCAAGACATCGAACACCTTGCCCACACGATCCGGCAGGAGATCACGCACCACCGAGACCCGGATATGGCGGTCTTCGGCCATGCAGTAAGTGCCGCCCCAGAGCATGCAGAGCCCCACCACCATGAGGGTGGTCTCATGCACCCACGCCGTGGGGCTGTTGAAGATGTAGCGCATGACGACCTCGATTACGGAGATCACCACGGCAAAAAAGTAGAGCCAGGAAAGCCTGTCTCCGATCTTGACGATCAACCGGTCCAGGGCCGTTTTCGGCGCATGGTCCGGGTCTGGGGTCGTGTTGGGATGGGTCATGACGATCACTCACGCTTGGGGTTTGATTAGTGGGGTCCCGCAAGAAAGGGGGCTGAAACAAAAACGGGGGTCGGACCTTGCGGCCCGGCCCCCGATATGGACTTACATCAACCCCTGGGAGGAGAGGTACGTGACGACAGCTGCGATGTACTTCTTGGCCACGGGGGACTTGCCGGTCACCTTGTCCCACTGCTCGCGAGCGATGTTGCGGAATTTGGCGCGCTCGGCATCGGGCCAGTTGATCACTTCGATACCCTGGCTCCTGGCTTCCTTTACGGCGGCGAGGTCCTGCATTTCATACTGCCAGGCCACCTCGGTGGCAAGGCGCCACACAGCGGTCTCCAGAATGGTCTGCTGGTTTTTCGTCAGGGAGTTCCAGATGTCCTTGTTCAGGGTCACCACCTGAAGGGGCATGGAGTGAAAACCGGGGAAAAGAGGATACCGGGCGACATCGTTCATGCCCTGCTTCTGGTTGACGCTGAAAAGGGAGAAATCCGCTGCGTCGATGACCCCTTTTTCAAGGGAGGTGTACACCTCGGAACCGGGCAGGTTCACGGGGGCGGCACCGGCTGCGGCAAAGACGTTCTGGACCATCCCTTCGGGGGCGCGCATCTTCAGGCCCTTGAGGTCGGCCACACCGCGCAGGGGTTTTTTGGAGACAAAGGCTTCCACGCCGGTGACCACCACGCCCACCAGATGGACGTTGTAGCGGTCGTACAGCTCCTGGAAGATCTCCATGCCACCGCCGTAGCGCATGAACTTCAGAGCCTCGGAGGGATGCCCCCACGCCCCCACGGTGTTGCCGATGACGCCGAAGGCCAGGTCCTGACCGGCAAAGTAGCTGGGGTCGGTAAACTCTCCCTGAAGGATGCCGGCACCAACCGCTTCCATGGTCTCGTTGTACTGAACCACGGAACCCGTGGGTGCGACGTTGATCTTGATCTCTCCCTTGGACATCTCGTTGACCCATCCGGAGAACTCCTCGGCCATCTGGTACATAAAAATACCGGGGCGGTCCGAGCTCTGAAAGGTCCAATCCAACTTGGCAGCGGCAGATGGCATGGCAAAGCCAACTGCGACAGCGGCGGTGATCATCATGGTAGCCAGTTTCTTAAACATCATGATTCCTCCTACGGTGTTACCTGAGTCCGAAGAGTCCGAAAGGCGCCGATGCCTGAAGAGGACCTGCGGAGTCCATAATTTGAGGTCTATCTCACATCCCGGCGCCATGGGGCGCCAAGGGAACTGTGTCTTGGAATCATCCCTTGGTATCCCCTTTGGTCAGGATATAAAGGGAGTCGGGACGTACGGGGATGTTGAGCTCCCGCAGGTCCCTGACGGCAAAATACACCACGCGTGCCGCCGCGCTGCGCGCCTTCTCGGGGTTCCGGGAACGGATCGCATCCAGAATATTCCGGTGGCCGTCCAGGCTCTCTTTGATGCTGGGCACCCGGGTAAAGGTCAGGCGCACGGAGAGCTCGATGGACATGCCGATAAGGGCCCGCATCCGGGCCAGGATGATGTTGCCCGAGGCGTCCAGGATGCGGGTGTGAAAATCGATGTCGCCCTGGGTGCTTTCGGGACCGCGATGGGTCTCCCCGGTCTCCATCTCCTTCAAGGCGTCTTCAATGGCCCGGATCTGCTCGGTGGTGGCACGCACCGAGGCCAGGGCCGCGGCCTCGGGTTCCAGGATCATGCGCACTTCCAGCATGTGCTCCAGAAGCTCCACGCTCATGCGGCTGTCCCGGAGCCAGGAGATCACCTCGGTATCGAGGAGGCTCCACTCGGCAAGGGGGCGAACCCGCGTGCCGCTTCCGGCCTTGGCTGTAAGGAGCCCCTTGGCCGAAAGAAACCCCACGGCCTCCCTCACCGCGGTGCGGCTCACCTGGAGCCGTTCGCAGATATCGTTGACATGGGGAAGGGCTTCCCCGGTTTTGATGTTCCCCGAGAGAATCTGGTGGAGAAAATGCTCAATGACGATCCAGCGTACCTTGGGGTGACTGGCTGAATCGGCATGGGCAAGCAGAGTGGCTCCATCTGAGAAGTACTCTTCCATAGGGTCTTGTGTCCTTTGGGTTGCGGGTTAAGGCATCGCGTCCTGCGATGCGCAAGGGGGAATCCATGATGTCAGCGGCTGGCTGTCCGCTCAGATCACTGACCTCTTTTACCAGAAAACCCCCGGATCACCCATCCCTCATTCATCCCTGGCCGGGCAGCCGTCGCGTTGCCCGCCGGTCCACGGCCTCGGGAACCACCCCTTTTTCGGCGGTGGAGGTCCGCTCCATCAGGCTTGTGGCGG
Source organism: Desulfoluna spongiiphila (assembly GCF_900101345.1). Classification (GTDB taxonomy): domain Bacteria; phylum Desulfobacterota; class Desulfobacteria; order Desulfobacterales; family Desulfolunaceae; genus Desulfoluna; species Desulfoluna spongiiphila. The sequence goes on from NZ_FMUX01000018.1 coordinate 105,496, forward strand.
CGATCTCCAGCTGCCTTGTCTCCATGCGCTGCCTGCGCGCCGTGACCATGTCCTCCCGCAGGGCCGCAATCTCCCGGTCCTCCCGCACGGCCTCTCCTTTTATAAAGGCCTCCCCGTCCATGAGGTCGAGGCGTCCCGTATCCAGGTCCAGGCAGAGGATGTCCCCGTCCTGAAGCGCCCCGATGCCGCCGCCGTCGAAGGCCTCGGGCGATACGTGACCGATGCAGGGCCCCTTGGTTACCCCGGAGTAGCGGCCGTCGGTGATCAAAATGGCGCTGCGTTCCAGGGTGGCGTGGTGACGCATGTTCTGGGAGGGGGCGAACATCTCGGGCATGCCGTAGGCTTTGGGCCCCTGGCCGGCGATGACCAGGGCAAAAAAGAGCCCGCTCTCAAGGGCGCCTCCGGGAGAGGGGGTCCCGTTGGCATCGGCAAGACGACGCACAAAGGCGTCCGTCATCACCGGCATGGCGTCCAACAGAGCGGGCAAATCGGGGTTGGCGATGTCCGCGTTGCAGAGGTGCTCGTTCTCGTAGAACCGCACCACAAAATACTTCTTGTTGAAGCGTGCCCGCTGGTCGTCGGTGAGGCCCGCCACCTTCACCACGGCAGAACTCATGAAGTTGCCGCGAAGGACCAGGGTGCCGGACATGTCCCGTACCGGGGTCTCCCGGATGATGGCCTTCTCCCCCAGGTCCTCGGAGACAGGGGCTTCCATATCGGCCATGCGCTGGCCCCAGGTCATCCCGGCCATGGTGGGGGCATCAAGGTCCATGGGCACCTGAAGGGCCCCTAAGGCCTTGAAGAGGCTCTCCATGCCCCGATGGGCACCTTTGTGAAACTGCAAGGCCAGCTCCCAGGTGTCCCGCCCTTCGGTGAGGCTGTGGGCAAAGAGCTCGGGCACCGGGGTCTCTTTCTGGATGCGTTCGTAATCAAAAATGGTGGCGTCGTACCCGGCGTGGCGCATCACCGCGGGCAGGTGAAGCAGGATGTTGGTGGAGCTGCCCGTGGTGTTGTGGATGCGCACGGCGTTGGCAAAGTTTCGGCCCAGCACCTCGGTGACCCGGTACTCCGGCTTGTTAAAGCACCGGAAAAATCCGTCCATGGCGCCGTCGATGACCTCCTGCGCCGGGGCGTCTGTCAGCAACTCCAGCTCCCGTGGGGTAAACCCTAAGGCACAGACCAGGGTACGGGATGAATTGCCGGTTCCGTTGAACGCACAGACGCCCCCCTTTTCATGGCAGGTGGCGCAGGCAAGCCGGTTGGACAGATCACGGGCCTCGGCCTCGGTGGTGAGGCCAAAGGCAACGGCCCGCCGGAGATGCCCGAAAAAGGCCTCGTCCGAGGAGCATTGAAGGATGTAGCGCATGTTCTCTTTGATATCGCGGCCCAGCTCGGCGTGGCCTTCCCGTATCGCCTTGTCGGCCAGGGCCGCCAGGCGGGAAGAGGCCTCCCGGGGAATGGAGCCGCCCCGCAGCACATGGCTGGGGGCCATGAGGGCCCACACCGGGGCCGCACCCCGGCCTTCGGCCTTTCTGGCCACGTCTGCCGCGGCAAGGCCCGAAAGGATCCCCGAGGGGGTCTTGTCGCAGCCGGAGATCACCCAGGCCGCATGGTACGAATGCCCTTCAAAATTCACGTTCACCATGGCTGCGGTCTGGTTCCGTGAGGCCAAAGAGTAGCTCTGCCCGATGTTGTTCTGGGCGGTGCCGTCACAGATCACAGGAATGCCGAAAAGAAAGGGAACCCCGCCGTTTTCCCAGATACGCACCGCCGCCCTCAGGGCGTGCTCGCGATCCAGCAGATGGGCCGGATGATCCATGGAACCTGCAATAATGGCCACACGGGGACGGTTCTCCACAAGGCGCAGCACGATCTCATCCAGGGTCACCAGAGAGAGGGTACGTTCCTGTCGATCGGCAGCCAGGAGCTCCGCCGCCTCCTTTAAGAGGGCCAGGACACAGATGGGCTCGTTGGCCAGCCCCTGGATGCAGTCCCGGTAGGGGTTCTTCTCCTCGGCGATGACCAGATGGGCAAACTCGTCACGAATGGCACGGGTACGTTCTGAAGGTGTCATATCTCTTGTCCTACCACTCGGAGACCGAGCCGTCGGTGTGGCGCCACACCGGGTTCCGCCAGCGATGACCGGTCTCGGCCTGCTTGCGCACCACGGCCTCGTTGATCTCGATGCCCAGGCCGGGGCCTTTGGGAATGGCCACGTACCCCTCGTTGTAGTCGAAGACACCGGGATCCGTGAGGTAATCGAGGATGTCGCTGCCCTGGTTGTAATGGATGCCCAGGCTCTGCTCCTGGATGAAGGCGTTGTAGCTCACCGCATCCAGCTGCAGGCAGGCAGCAAGGGCGATGGGGCCCAGGGGACAGTGGGGTGCCATGGCCACGTCAAAGGCTTCGGCCATGGCCGCGATCTTGCGCCCCTCGGTGATGCCCCCGCAGTGGGAAAGATCGGGCTGGATGATGTCGGCGGCCCGAGCCTCCAGGAGGCGACGGAAATCGTAGGTGCTGTAAAGACGCTCCCCCGTGGCGATGGGTGTGGTGGTGCTTTTGCGGAGCTCGGCCATGACGTCCATGTGCTCGCAGAGAACCGGCTCTTCGATGAACATCAGGCGCTGGGGCTCCAGCTCCTTGGCCAGGATCCGCGCCATGGGCCGATGCACCCGGCCGTGAAAATCCACCCCGATGCCGAAGTAGGGGCCGCAGGCCTCGCGGATGGCGGCAACCCGCGCCACCACCTCATCAATTTTTTTGTAACTGTCCACCATCTGGAGTTCGGCCGTGGCGTTCATCTTGATGGCCTCGAACCCCCGATCCTGGGCCGCTTTGGCCTGGGCGGCGGTGTCTGCGGGGCGGTCACCGCCAATCCAGGAATAGACGCGCATCTTGTCCCTGCAGGGCCCACCCAGCATCTCGTGGACGGGCACTCCCAGGGCCTTGCCCTTGATATCCCAGAGGGCCTGATCGATCCCTGCGATGGCGCTCATGAGGATGGGGCCGCCCCGGTAAAAGCCGGTACGGTAAAGTGTCTGCCAAATATCTTCCACATGTCCGGGATCCCTGCCCACCACGTAATCCATCAGTTCATGGACGGCGGCTTCCACTGTGTGAGCCCGGCCTTCAAGCACCGGCTCACCCCAGCCGACCACGCCCTCATCGGTCTCGATTTTCAGGAACATCCAGCGAGGTGGCACAATAAACGTCTCGAATCCCGTAACTTTCATCTCAACTCCTTGGAACAATTCTGGTCAGCCAGCCGTGTGCCGTGGGGGAAACCGCACGGTTGATTAATATGAAAATTAGCTTGACAAAAATCATACTTTTAGACAAGTCTTTTCGTACTTGCTCCTGAAAAAATCATACTTATCCACCGCAAAAGTATTCACAGCAGCACCATCGCAATATAAGGACAGGCCATGACCCACATCATCGCCCTGGATTGGGGCACCACCTCCCTTCGGGCCTGGCGCCTGGATCGGGAAGGCCACATCACCGAGACACGCAACCAGGGGCGGGGCATCACCGCCGTCCCCAACGGCCGGTTTGACGAAGAACTCCACAGGATGGTGGGGGACTGGATGGCGGCATACCCCGAGGCGCGCCTCATCGCCTGCGGCATGATCGGCAGCAAAAACGGCTGGCGGGAAGTGCCCTACGCCCCCTGCCCAGCCCATGCAGAAGCCCTGGCAGCAGGCATCACCTCCCTTGAGACATCAGGCGAAAGAGAACTTCTCCTCGTCCCCGGGGTGCGCTTTGAATCCCAGGCCCGCACCGACGTCATGCGCGGGGAAGAGACCCAGGTCCTGGGTGCCCTGGCCGACAACGCGTCGGGCCTTGTGGTGCTTCCCGGCACCCACGCCAAATGGGCCCATGTCAAAAACGGCTCCGTCACCGATTTTTCCACGTACCTCACCGGCGAGCTCTTCTCCGCCGTCAAAACAGCCACCCTCATCGGCACCATGGTGGGCGCCCCCGTCTCCGAGGCCCTCTTTTCCCGGGCCGTTGGCGAGGCCCTCACCGGCGAATCCGGGATGCTGAACCCTTTGTTCGCCCTGCGGTCCGACGTACTCAACGGCCGCTACCCCGAGTCCGAAGTGGCCGACCGCCTCTCCGGCCTTCTCATCGGCGCGGAGCTTAAGGAAGCCTTCCAGCGCTACGGAACCCCATCTGCCCTCACCCTGGTGGGGGGAGATTCCCTGTGCCGCCTGTACGAACTCGCCTTTGAAACCGCCGGCATCCAGGTCACCCGCTGCGGCGAAGAGGCCGCCGCCCGGGGTCTCTACCGCCTTGCCACCCTCCGGGAAAGGAGCAGATCATGATCACCCGACACCTCACCGAATTCCCTTTCATCGCCATCCTCCGCGGCATCCGTCCCGACGAGGCCGTGGCCGCCGGCCGGGCCCTCAAGATCGCCGGGTTCCGTGCCATCGAGGTCCCCTTGAACTCCCCGGACCCCTTCACCAGCATCCGCCTCCTGGCCGATGACCTGGGGGAGACCTGCACCATCGGCGCCGGCACGGTGCGCACCCCCAAAGAGGTGGACGCCGTGGCCGAGGCAGGGGGACGCCTCATCGTCATGCCCCACACAGACACGACCGTGATCCGTCGCGCCTCAGAGCTGTCCATGGCCTGCACCCCGGGGGTGGGCACCGTCACCGAGGCCTTCACCGCGCTGGACGCCGGAGCCACGGGATTAAAACTCTTCCCCGCAGAGATGATTCCCCCCAAGGCCGTCACGGCCATGGGCGCGGTACTCCCCAAAGAGACCCTCCTCATCCCCGTGGGCGGCATCGCCCCGGACACCTGGCAGCCCTACCACGCGGCAGGGGCCCGGGCCTTCGGCACCGGCTCCTCCCTGTACAAGGCAGGCATGGGCATTGATGAGCTGACGCTCAGGGCCCGGGCCTTTGCCGAAAGCCTTGCCCCCCTCAAAGGAGCCTGATCCATGACCGCCATCCTCGCCATCGGAGAGCCCATGCTGGAGTTCAACGCCACAGCCAGGGGTCCCATCCACTCCGTGAACCACTTTGCCCCCGGCTTCGGGGGAGACACCTCCAACACCCTGGTGGCCGCCGCCCGATTAGGCGCCTCCGCCGCCATAATCACCCGCATCGGGGACGACCCCTTTGGCGACGCCCTCATGACCATGTGGGAAGAGGCCGGGGTGGCCACCCACCTCGTGAGCCGCACCCCCGACGCCCCCACCGGCATCTACTTCATCCACCGGGACGACAGGGACCACCACTTCACCTACTACCGAAAGGGCTCCGCCGCCTCGGCCATGGCTCCCGGTGACCTGGCCCCAAAGGCTATTGCTGAAGCAAAAATTCTCCACGCCTCGGGCATCAGCCAGGCCATCAGCGAAAGCGCCTGCGACACGGTATTTGCAGCCATGGAAACGGCCCGGGACGCCGGTGTCACCGTCAGCTACGACCCCAACCTTCGCCTCAAACTCTGGCCCCTGCCCAGGGCCCGGGCCGTGATCCACCAGGCCGCGTCCATGAGCGACATCTTCCTGCCCAGCTTAGAAGACGCGGAACTCCTCACCGGCCTCAGCGACACCACCGCCATCGTCACCACCTACCTCGCCATGGGCCCCTCCATCGTGGTGCTGAAACTGGGACGCAAAGGCGCTCTCATCGCACGGCGTGGCGAGATACCCGCAGACTTCCGCAAAATCGACATCTTTCCCGTGGAGACCGTGGACATGGCAGGGGCCGGAGACACCTTTGACGGCGCCTTCCTCACCGCCTACAGCGAAGGCAGGTCCCTGACCCAATGCGGCCAGTTCGCCGCGGCAGCCGCCGCCCTCACCACCACAGGCCTGGGCGCCGTGGGCCCCATCCCCACCCGGGAGCAGGTGGAAGAGCTCCTTGCAGGGGACACAAAAAAAACCTGACAGCAAAAACGCCTCCGGCGGCCCTGCCGGGGGCCAAACTTTTGAAAAGTTTGACAAACAGGTCTTAAAAAAAATCTGTTCGAACGAATTTCGCTTTAATGGCGGATGTACTTTGGCCCGAGGGACGAGGGGCAAAGTGCATCCGCGACCAGCTTTCAAGGTGGCACACCTTGCCGCCGGAGGCTGCTTTTTAGCAGCTGAATCGTTACCGCTCATTTTGTTAAAAAACCCCGCGCCAGGTCTCACCCCGAGGAACGAGGAAGGAGACCTGGCGCAACCTGGGATCCAGGGGATCATCCCCTGGCCGTCGGAGACGAAAGGAAAAAAAGTGACTGGAAAAAAAGAAGAGATAATAAAAAAGGTGGAGGCCATCGGCCTGGTGCCGGTGATTCGAACCCGAACCCAGGAGGATGCCGTTGAGGCGGTGGGAGCCCTCGTAGAGGCCGGGGTACCCGTGGCCGAGGTGACCTTCAGCGTCCCCGACGCCCCCGGTGTCATCAAAAGGCTGAAGGAGATACATGGAAAGGATTGCCTTGTGGGGGCGGGCACCGTCACCACCTGCGAGGAGTGCAGAAAGGCCCTTGAGGCAGGAAGTGATTTTATCGTGACCCCCATCACCGTGCCGGAGATCATCGAGCTCTGCAAGGCCCGAGGGGTAGCCATGGTCTGCGGCGCCCTCACCCCCACCGAGGTTTTCAACGCCTGGAGCGCAGGGGCCGATGTGGTGAAAATATTCCCGGCCACGGCCATGGGCGGGCCCACTTATATCAAAAACCTCTCCGGCCCCCTCTCCCAGGTTCCCGTGGCCCCCACCGGCGGCGTCACCCCGGACAACACCGAGGCCTACCTGAGAAACGGGGCCCGCTTTGTGGGCGCAGGCTCCGACCTGGTCCCCGCCGTCGTGGATGGCGCGACCAAGACTCAAATCGCGGCCCAGGCCCGGCGCTACCTTGACGCCATCAAGACTGCACGGATATAACCACCCCATGACACGAAACGACTGGATCATGGTAACGGCCTGCCTCGGCGCCCTGGCGGCAGGCCTGCTCTTCCCCGGGCAGACCGCCATTTTTGCGCCCTTTCCCAAGGCATGCATGATGGGAGTGCTCTTCTTCAACTTCCTGGACATTCGCCCCTCCGAGGTGGTGGGCTCGATCCGGGGAAAGGGCCCCCGCACCTGCGGGTTCCTCCTCTTCAAGATGCTCCTCCTGCCTGCCCTGGCCTGGGGGCTCTGCCGCCTGGTCCTGCCCGGGTACGCCCTCTCCGCCCTGCTCTTAGGGGGCATGAGCTGCGGGGTGGCAGGACCCGTCTTTGCCGCCATGTACGGGGTGAGCGCCGCCTTTGCAACGGCCCTGGTCCTCTTCACCTCCCTGCTGGTGCCGTTGACCCTGCCCCTCCTCGTCAAAACCCTGGCCGGGCTCTCCCTCAACGTCTCCCTCTGGGAGATGATCCGCCTCCTGGCCGAGGTGGTCCTCATCCCCTTTACCGCAGCAGAAACGGCCCGGCGGTTTCTCCCCATTCTCATCGAGCCCTGCCGGAAATACCGGTTCTCGGCCGTGGTCCTGCTCTTTGTCATCACAAACATGGGGATCTTCTCCGGCTACGGCGAAACCGTAGCCAACCACCCGGAGATCCTCACCGGCACCGTGGGCGCCGCCAGCCTTCTCGCCCTGCTCTTCTTCTTCCTGCCCCTGTTTCTCTACCGGAAGGACCCGGACACGGCGCTCAACACCGCCCTGGGCTGCGGCATCATGAACAACGCCATCGCCGTGATCTTTGCCGCCGAACAACTGGGCCCCACCGAAGCCCTCACCGCCGCCCTCTACGCCGTCCCCTATTTTCTCTGCCTCATTCCCCTGCGCTTTGCCGCCCGAACACTCACCCACAGCTGAAAAACAAAAAGGCCCAGGCAAATCTCGAAAGATCTGCCTGGGCCTTTTGTATGAAATCTATGACGACAAACTATAAAAAAACGCCTTCTATGGTTAAAGTCAGATGAACCATAGGGTCAAAAGGGATCAGGAAAAAACAAAAGCGATGCCTCCGGCGGCGAGGTGTGCCACCTCGAAAGCACGTTGCGAATGCGCTTTCCCCTTCGTTCCTCAGGGAAAATCACATTCGCCTTTGATTCTGATCGGCCTGAATCTGTTTTTTTAAGCCTGTTTGTTAAACTTTTTTAAAAGTTTAGCCCCCGGCAGGGCCGCCGGAGGCATCTCTTACCCCTGTGCTTCATCCTTGGGCCGGGTCTTCCAGCGGTTGTGGACCCAGAACCACTGCTCCGGGAATTTCCGGACCATCTTTTCCATGGCGTAGCTGAAGTTCTGGGTATTGGTGCGGACATCGGCCTCGAAATCACCGGTATTCACCAGGGGAATCTCCGGGCCGAACTCGCCCCGGACGAACCGGCCGTCCCGGGCCACGAAGTAGGGGATCACCGGGGCACCGGTGGTGAGGGCCAGCTGGGCGATGCCGTTGTTGGCGCTGGCTGTCTTGCCGAACATGTCCACAAACACGCTCTGATGGGGCTTGGGGGCGTTCTGGTCGCTCAACAGCCCCACGGCGTTGCCCTCCTCAAGCTCCTTGAAAATCCCCTTTACCGCCTTTTTGGTGGGGTACATACGGCAGCCGAAGCGCTCCCGCATCTCCAGGATAAACCGGTCCATGGGCTTGAAGTCCAGGGGACGGTACACCGCCGAGATCTGATACCCCGTGGCCCCCATGGAGACGGGAAGAAATTCCCAGTTCCCCATGTGGCAGGTGAGCACCAGAACGCCCTTGCCCTTTGCGTGGGCCGCCTTCAGGTGAAAAATCCCGTAAATCCGAAACCGGGCCCTGAGCTCCGGCCAGTTCCAGCGGAGGCTTCGGCCCATCTCAAAAGGAACCAGGGCAACGTGGTTAAACGCCCTTCGGCTCAGGGCCAGGATCTCCTCTTTCGACATCTCCCTGCCGAAGGCGGTGGTCATGTTCTTGATCGCCACCTCACGGTGACGCTTGTCCCGACGGTACCAGACGCCGCCGATGCCGTTGGCCATTTTCTCGGCCACGGTCTCAGGGATAAGCCCCAACAGGAGAAAAAACAGTCGAATCACTTTATAAACCAGAAATTCCATACGTCACGTCCACACCCTGATGTCGTCATACATGGCACCATACAGCCCAACCCATTGTCATCTCGGCAAAAAAACGGGCCAGACGTCTCAACGCCGTCACACTCCAATCGACTTTTCTAAGAATATGGAACTATACGGTGGGGTCCATGGTTTTGCAATGGGAAACAGCGTCTTGACGTGTTCGATGAAGGCGGACAGAAGCCGGCCCAAGGATCAGGCTCAAACCGATGGAAGGGTAAAGGGGGTGGGTCTATACACATGACGCCTGCCGGGAGCAGGCCGCGATGGTTCGTACGGAGTCTCCCCAATAGGGAAGCCCCATGGAAGCCATGACGCCCGGGCCCGGGAAGTATCCCGAACCCAGGCGTCATGGGGTTTATCATCTCAGGCCCACGGGCCGATCGAGAATTTCTTTCCAGATAACCGCCTCTTTCAGGCGCATCCGGTGTTTTCGACGGGAGTCACAGGGTTGAATGGCAGCCGTCCGAGCCTCTGGTGATACCCTTTTGGCTTTATGCCCCCCCTCCGGGCTGTCCCACAGGGAAGCTGAGTCGTCCGTCGCCTCCCAGCGTTCGTGGAGGTCCGGCCTCTCATCCTCGGCGTTCCATCGTTCATGGAGGGCGGGGCTGTCATCCCCTTCCTCCCACCGTTCGTGGAGTGAGGGCCTTTCATCGTCGGCCTCCCATCGCTCCTGGGAGATCACGCTGTCCTCCTCCAGGATCTCCTCCCGGTAGGACTCCGATCCCCCTCTGAGCTCCTCCCAGGGGTCATCGTCCATGAAGTCCTCGTCGTCTTCACCCGCCGCTTCCCGTTCCGCCTCGAGCCGGGCCTTCTCCATCTCCTGTTTCATCTGCTCGATGACGTCGCCCAGCTTGCCTTTCAGGGCGCCGCCTCCCTCAGAGTTCACAGAGGAGAGGACCTTTCTCATGATGGATCGAAAGATCAGGTAGATCACAACCAGGGTGATCAGGAACTTAAGGCCGCCCATCAGGTGGTCTCCTTATCATCCGGTCCTTTCTCATCTCCGGCGATGGAGCTGCGCATATCGGTATCGGCCATGATGTTTTTCATTTTGTAATAATCCATGATCCCCAAGTTGCCGCTTCGGAAGGCTTCGGCCATGGCCAGGGGAACCTGGGCCTCGGCTTCAACCACCTTGGCCTGCATCTCCTGCACGCGGGCCGTCATCTCCTGCTCCACGGCATAGGCCATGGCACGACGCTCCTCGGCCTTGGCCTGGGCGATCTTCTTGTCCGCTTCGGCGCGGTCGGTTTCAAGGTCGGCGCCGATGTTCTTGCCCACGTCCACGTCGGCGATGTCGATGGAGAGAATCTCGTAGGCCGTCCCCGAATCGAGCCCCTTGGCAAGAACGGTCTTGGAGATGGTGTCCGGATTTTCCAGGACCTGCTTGTGGTTCTCGGAGGAACCGATGGTGGAAACGATGCCCTCGCCAACGCGGGCAAGGATCGTGTCTGCTCCGGCACCACCCACCAGACGGTCGATGTTGGCACGAACCGTCACACGTGAAATAGCTTTCAGCTGGATCCCGTCCTTGGCCATGGCGGCGATCTTCGGGGTCTCGATCACTTTGGGGTTGACGCTCATCTGAACCGCTTCAAGCACGTCACGGCCAGCCAGGTCAATGGCAGCCGCCCGGTTGAATTCCAGGTCGATGTTGGCCTTGTCCGCCGCAATAAGGGCCTGGACCACACGGGCCAGGTTACCCCCGGCCAGGTAGTGGGATTCCAGAAGGTCGGTGTCGATGTCGATACCTGCCTTCACGGCCATGATCTTGGACTCGATGATGAGCTTGGGGGGTACTTTCCTGAACCGCATGAAGACGATATTCAGAATACCCACATGGGCACCGGACACCAAAGCCTGAATCCAGAGCTTGATGGCGGAGGCGATGACAAATAGAATCACCAGCACGATAGCCAGAACAACAAATGTTAAAATCGTGTTTAGAGGCATTCAATTCTCCTGATTTACACGTTATTTATAAGGCCTTCCACAACCGAAAGACCGGGTTACTCCAAAAGCCTTTTGCCTTCTATGGTTAAAGGTGCCTCCGGCGGCAAGGTGAGCCACCTTGAAAGCACGTTGCGAATGCGCTTTCCCCTTCGTTCCTCAGGGAAAATCACATTCGCCTTTGATTCAGATTAAACTGGGTCTGTTTTCAAAACCTGTTTGGCAGCCTTTTCAAAAGGTTGGCCCCCGGCAGGGCGCCGGAGGCTACTTTTACTCCGCGACCTTCACAATAACGCTGTTGGCGGTGACGGAGATTACGGTGATGGCGCTCTCTTTTTCGATGTACTCGCCCCGGGTGACCACGTCGATGCGTTCCTCGCCGAGAAGAGCCACGCCCGAGGGACGCAGGTCGGTGATGGCCTTGCCCTCAAGGCCCAGAAAGTGGTCCAGCCCTATTTTCTGAGAGGTGGCCCCGTCATCACTTTTGAGCTGCTTTTTAAGGGTCACCGGGGAGTGTTCCAGCACCTTGGCCCCGACAAAAACGGCGGCGGGAACAAGAAAAATATCGGCCACCAACAGGGCGTAGCCCATCTGGGTGGAGACCTCTGTGAAGACCATGTACACAGAGAGCACAAAAAGGGCGGCGGCCACCACGGAGATAAGCCCGAAGGAGGGAATGATAAACTCGGCGATGATGGCGGCAACACCAAGGAGCTGAAGGACAATGACGGTTAAGGCAATTTTCATGGGCTTGGCTGGGTTCCTTTATGCAACAGGTTCGGAAGGGGAGACTTTCCGGGCCACAATGACGCGATTCCCCTCCACGGCGGTGACCACCACGTGCTCGTTTCGATCAATAAAATCACCCCGGGTGACGACGTCAAAGGGCTCACCGTAAAAGGCGGCTTTGCCAGCCGGTCTCAGGGGGCTTAAGGCAACACCGGTGGCGCCTTTTTCGATGCGTGCGCTCTCTTTGGAATCGGCATGGGACGCTTTAAGGTCCGCATCCAGGTACGGCCCGCTTACCCTCCCGGCCATGGCGGGAACGAGGTAACGCAGCATGGCCATGGCCATGAGCAGGGAGGCGCCGAAGGAGGCCACCACGGTGAGGAGGTTCCCCCGAAACAGGTCGCCTTCCCAAGGTAGGTCCGGGTCGGGCAGCACAAAATCCTGCAGGGAGAGGATCAGGCCGAGCATCACCAGCAGAAAGCCGATGATCCCCGCCACCCCGAACCCGGGGAGGACAAAAATCTCCACCACCAGGAGCAGCACACCGATGACGATGATGAGAATCTCCGCATAGGTGGCAAGGCCCGCAATATGATGCCCGAAAAGAGCCAGGGCCAGGGCGCTGAGCCCCACGATGCCGAAGATCCCGAAGCCCGGGGCCTTGAGTTCGGTGTACAGGGCCCCAAGCCCGACGATCATGAGAATGGGGGCAATGGAGAGAATCCATCCGGAGAGGTCCTCGGACCAGGAGGGGTCCACACGCTCCGGAGCTGTTCCCCCTTTTCCTTCCCCTGCCACCACCTCGGCGATGGTTTTCAAGGTGGCCTTGGAAAACCCGAAGGCCTTGGCCTCCACGTCGTCCATGGTCAGGAGCTCGCCTTCACGCACCACGGTCCGCACGTGGTCGGGCTTCACCTTCAAATCCTCGTAGGCCTGCCTCTCCAGGTAGACTGTCTTGCCCTCGGCCTCGTAGGCCACGATCTCAAGCTCGGCCGTCACCATGGACTCGGCCAGGGCTTCACTGTAGCCGTTTTTCCGGGCCAGGGCGCGGAACTTGGCCCGCAGGGGGGACTGGAATTTCTCCCCCAGCATCTTGGGGCCTTCCTGGCTCACGGCAATGGGGGCGCAATCCCCGATGGTGGTTCCCGGGGACATGGTCAGGGCGTCGGCCGAAAGGGCAATGAGGGCCCCGGCGCTGATGGCCTTGGTCTTCACCCAGGCCACGCTGGGGGTCTCAAGGGCCGTGATGGCATCGACAATTTTCAGGGCGGAATCCACCCGACCGCCGAAGGTGTCCATTTCAAAAACCACAAGGGCAGCGCCTTGGGCATCCCGTGTGGCCCGCTCCACAAAGGCGGCCATGGCCGGTGAGACCTCGCCGGAGACGGGGATCACGAGCACCCTGGCCTCATCGGCCCGGGCAATGGAGTGGAACGGTCCCGCCGGGAGAACACACGACAGGAGCCATCCAAAGAAAAAACATACCGAAACAAGGAAAGGGGTCGACTTTTGCATGGTGATGCCTGGGGTTCAGGTAAAGAGAGTGATGCCGGGAGCCAGGTGACACAAGCGCTGGAACAAGGGGAGAAAACGGCCCGGACACCCCGATGAATGAAGGATGTACATCCACTCATCTTCCTGCGGAAGATAAAATCGCCGGATGACACCTTATTGACTATTCGTATATACAGGAAAAGGAGAAGCCGTGCAAGATCGTGTAAGCCGGGGACCGGCCGCAACAGGCGCCCATCCATCAGGCTGAATGAACAATGAAATCAAAATAATTCACGACCCCGCGGCATTTATTTGGATCCGCTCTTCTGCTATAGTGCGGCGGTTTATCAGGAACAAAATCAAACGACGGAGCCTCACCATGATCCAGCTCGACAACGCCATGAAGCAGGCAGCCCGAGGCGTTCAGGTCAATGTACCCTACCGCATGCTCATGCATGACAGGGCGCTTTTTGACCTGTTTTGCTCCCTCTGCCTCAACCCCGAGCTGGGCATGGACATCCCGGCCCTTGAGGCCTATGGCCCGGACCACTTCCGGGAGACGGCAGAGACCTTCCGACGGGCCGGAGCACGCATTACCCTCCACGGCCCCTTCGAAGGGGTGGACCCGGGGTCGGCGGATCCGGCCGTGCGCAAAAGCAGCGAACGGTACCTTGAGCGCCTCGTCAGCGCGGTGGCGGTGATGCAGCCCACACACGTCGTGTGCCACACCGGATTTCACCCGGACACCCATACCGAAGGGTTATCGGACTGGCGCAAACGAAGCCGCAGGGTCTGGGGGGAAACGGCCTCGGCCATGGACCGCTCCGGAGCACGGCTCCTCCTGGAAAATGTCCACGAACGCTCCCCTGCGGACATGGCGAGCATGGTCCGGGGCATCGACCACCTGGGGCTCTGCCTCGACACCGGCCACCTGAACGCATACGGCAACGGAGACCTCACCGGCTGGGTGGATTCCCTGGGGGATCTCACCGCAGAGGTGCACCTCCACGACAACCACGGCAGGGCCGATGAGCACCTGGCCCCGGGCCGGGGCACCATCGATTTTGCCCCCCTTGTTGCCCTGGCAGAACGCCGGCCCCTGGTCATCACCCTGGAGCCCCACAGGCCGGAAGACCTGCCGCCGGCCCTTGAATTTCTCGTCCGTCACCCCGGCCTGCTGCCGCGTTAAATACGGGCGCCGCAGAGGCAAATTCGGCATGATTCCCGCCGGATCCGGCTGGGATAAACCATGGTTTTCGAAGACGTTAATACTATCAAAACCGTGGGAGGTAACCAAGGAAAACAAGGCTCGTCTCGTCAGTGGTAGGCAAACGCAATATCCTTTAACGATGCATACTTCAGCCTCGTTTGAAAGGAAAGTAGTTCTTGACACAAAAACGGAAATTGTTCTATATCAATCGTTTAAACTCGGAAAATTCCGTTTCATCATTAAGTTGCTGTTACAAATGAAATTCTTAGGAAACCCGCGTGCGCATGCAGGTGGGTGCGAGGAACCATGGGTATTTACAAACACCTCGACAACCATGCCAAAGAGATCATCAAAGCATGGACCGCACGTTTTGCCGGCAGCTACTCGTCCGACGGCAGCCGATTCATCATGAAGGAGCAGGACCCCTTCAACAACCCCATCGGCGCCATGGCCAAGGAAGGGTTCACCGACGTCTTTGCCCTGTTGGCCGGGAAAAACGAACCCGACCCCGAGGTGCTCCGCCAGAAACTCGACCCGGTTATTCGCCTGCGGGCAGTACAGGCCTTTGTCCCCAGTGAAGGGGTTGCCTTTGTCTTTCCCCTGAAAACCGTGGTGAAAGAGGCGCTGAAAAAAGAGATCAAAGAGGGAAAAGTTACCCAGAAGGACCTGGACGGCTTTTACAACCGGGTGGACCAGCTCAGCCTGGCGGCCTTCGACATCTACATGGCCTGCCGTGAGCAGATCTATCGCCTTCGGGCCAGCGAGGTTCGCACCCGAACGCTTAATATTTTGAAGAACAAGGATATATTGTGTGAGGTTCCCGAAGTCGGGACCGAAATTTTACCACATGATGTTTATAAAAACGGGGGCTTTGAAAAATCGGATGACGATCCGGATCGAGGGCTGTAGGACGGTGGTGTGACTTCCCCCGGGAGGGTTGCCGGCCCTCCTTTAAGGTTGTGTCCGTCTTTTACAAACTTTCAATTCGGGTGCGTTCGTTTTATCAAGCACCAAAGGGTGAGGAAAAGGTATGAACGTTAATATTGTGTTGTCCCTGGTAGCGGTCGTTGTGCTGGGTGCACTCGCCTTTCTGGGCGGCAGTGCGCCTGCGCTGCAGGGAGTGTTTGGGATCCTGATACCCTACATCGCCTTCGTCGTGTTCCTGGGCGGTTTTATCTGGCGTATCATGAAATGGGCCAAGTCACCGGTTCCCTTTCGTATCCCGACCACCTGCGGTCAGCAAAAATCATTGCCCTGGATCAAGCATGACAAGCTTGAAAACCCTTACACCGGACTGGGTGTGGTGGGCCGCATGGCCTTTGAGATCCTGACCTTCAGGTCTCTGTTCCGCAACACCAAGGCCGAAATCAAAGGGGACCGGGTCTCTTACGAATGGGAAATCTGGCTCTGGCTGTTTGCCCTGGTCTTCCATTACAGCTTCCTGGCGGTGCTCGTCCGTCACATGCGCTTCTTCCTGGAGCCTGTGCCGTTTTGGATCGAAGCCCTGGAAGCCCTCGACGGTTTCTTCCAGATCGGCCTTCCCATTGTGCTGCTCTCCGGAGTGCTCCTTCTTGCCGCGGTCTGTTTTCTCTTCCTGCGTCGAGTAGCCAAGCCCAACCTCCGGTACGCCTCCCTGGCAGCCGATTACTTCCCCCTCTTCCTAATCATGGCCATCGCAGGCACCGGCATCTACATGCGATATTTCCTGAGGGTGGACGTGGTTGCCGTGAAAGAGCTCACCATGGGCCTGGCGACTCTGCACCCCACGATTCCGGCCAACATTGACCCGTTCGTCTTCGTGCACCTGTTCTGCGTATGCGTTCTCTTCGTGTACTTCCCCTTCAGCAAGCTGATGCACGCCGGTGGTATTTTCCTTTCTCCCACCCGAAACATGGCCAACAACAGCCGAGCCAAGAGACACATCAACCCCTGGAACCCCGATCTTCCGTTCGTGACCTACGAGAAATACGAAAACGAATTCAGAGAGAAGATGATCGAAGCGGGTCTCCCAGTGGAAAAGGAGTCATAAATCGTGGATATCAAACCGGAAGAGATGATCAAAATAGACAACGCTGTTCCCAAGAAGTCGTGGATGGACACGCCGCCGGACATGTCCGAAGGCAAGTTCTGCTATCCCGCCAAGGCCAAGACCTTGGACTACCTTGGGCTTCCCAACGGTCGCGACTGGTCCCCCGCCGACGAGGACTGGCAGCTTCCCGAAAACTGGCAGCAGATCATTCACGAAGGCTTCAAGGAGCGCCTGGACAAGTACCGCTCCCTCAAGGTCTTCATGGACATCTGTGTCCGTTGCGGTGCCTGCGCCGACAAGTGCCACTTCTACATCGGCTCGGGTGACCCCAAGAACATGCCGTTCTTACGGGCCGAGCTGCTCCGAAGCATCTACCGTAACGACTTCACCACCGTGGGCAAGCTCCTCGGCAAGTTCGGCGGTGCCCGGAAGATGACCCCCCAGGTCATCAAAGAGTGGTTCTCCTACCTCTACCAGTGCACCGAATGCCGAAGGTGTTCCGTCTTCTGCCCCTACGGCATCGACACCGCTGAGATCACCATGATGGGCCGCGAGCTCTTGAACCTGCTCGGTGTCAACATCAACTGGATCAAGGATCCCGTGGCCAACTGCTCCAAAACCGGCAACCACCTCGGCATCCAGCCCCAGAACTTCAAAGAGATCATCGAGTTCTTCTGCGAAGACATCGAAGAGATCACCGGCGTCAACATCAACCCCACCTTCAACCGCAAGGGTGCTGAGATTCTTTTTGTCACACCCTCTGGAGACGCCTTTGCCGACCCCGGTACCTACACCTTCATGGGGTACCTGATGCTCTTCGAGCACATCGGCCTGGACTACACTCTCTCCACCTACGCCTCAGAGGGCGGCAACTTCGGCCTCTTCACCTCTTCGGACATGATGAAAAAGCTCAACGCCAAAATGTACCACGAAGCCGAGCGCCTCGGCGTCAAGTACATCCTTGGGGGCGAGTGCGGCCACATGTGGCGCGTCATCAACCAGTACATGGGGACCATGAACGGCCCGGCCAACTTCCTGGAGACCCCCGTGAACCCCATCACCGGCACCGTCTTTGAACACGCCGCGTCCACGAAGATGATCCACATCGCCGAGTTCACCGCCGACCTCATCAAGCACAACAAGCTCAAGCTTGACCCGAGCCGCAACGATCACCTCAAGGTGACCTGGCACGACTCCTGTAACCCGGCCCGTGCCATGGGCATGCTCGACGAGCCCCGCTACGTGCTGAAGAGCGTCTGCAACAACTTCCACGAAATGCCTGCCAACACCATCCGCGAGCAGACCTTCTGCTGCGGCTCCGGTGCCGGCCTCAACACCGAAGAGATCATGGAACAGCGCCTCCGCGGTGGCCTGCCCCGTGCCAACGCGGTCAAGTACGTCCACGACAAGTACGACGTCAACACCCTGGCCTGCATGTGCGCCATTGACCGGGCGGCCCTGCCCCCCCTCATGGACTACTGGGTGCCCGGTGTCGAAGTCACCGGTCTCCACGAGCTGGTGGCCAACGCCCTGGTCATGGATGGTGAAAAAGAACGAACCACAAACCTGAGGTTTGAGGATTTACCTGGAGCGGAGGGTGATTCTGATGAATGATAAAGGTAAAATATTAGCCGGAGTGGCCATCTTCGCCGTCCTGGTCTCCTTCCCGTTCTGGTACAACACGGGATCGGCCAAGCCTGCGCCGGAGCTGGTCATCGCTCCGGAAGCCAAAGCCGCCGGAGCGTGTATCCTTCCCAAGGACCAGATGGCCAAGGAGCACATGCGGCTTCTGGACGGCTGGAGAAACTCGGTGGTTCGCGACGGTCAGCGCGTGTATGTGGCTGACGACGGCAAGAAGTACAACATGAGCCTGTCCAACACCTGCCTTGAGTGCCACACCAACAAGGCGGACTTCTGCGACAAATGCCATGAGTACGCCTCTGTTAACCCCTACTGCTGGGATTGCCACGTGAATCCGAAGGAGAAGTAGTGATGAAAGAGAGCAGACGAAGCTTCCTGAAGATCGCCGGCGTATCCGCACTGGGCCTGACAGCCGCGTCCAATGCGCATGCCATCGGCGAGTACTTCATCCCTTCAGGCAAAGCCATCAAAGACCAGAAGGTCAACGAAGCGGATCGATGGGGCATGGTCATCGACACCCGCAAGCTCACCCACGAGCTGAACGAAAAAATCGGGAAGGCATGCCACATCAACCACAACGTTCCCGAGCTTGACAACAAAAACCACGAGATCAAGTGGATCTGGGAAGAGCACTACGAACACGCCTTTACCCAGCAGCCCAACGAGTACCAGTCTGAGAAGGCCGAACACGCCCCCATCCTGGTCCTCTGCAACCACTGCGAAAACCCTCCCTGCGTCCAGGCCTGCCCCACCAAGGCCACCTTCCAGCGGGAAGACGGTATCGTTCTCATGGACTTCCACCGCTGCATCGGCTGCCGTTTCTGCATGGCTGCCTGCCCCTACGGCTCCCGCAGCTTCAACTTCCAGGATCCACGAAACGGCCTGGAAGACGGCAAGCCCACCAACCCCGAGTTCCCCACCCGTACCAAGGGTGTCGTGGAGAAGTGCAACTTCTGCGCGGAAAGACTGGCCGTTGGTAAGGACCCCTACTGCGTGGAGGCCTCTGAAGGCGCTCTCGTCTTTGGCGACCTCTCCGATGAAAAATCGGAAATTCGCAAGGTCCTGAAAGAGAACTACACCATTCGGCGAAAGGCCAGTCTCGGTACCGGGCCTTCGGTCTTTTACATCGTTTAACGGGAGGTCATCATGCTTGAAAAAGCATTAAGCGGAAGCAGAAATTACTGGCTGTGGCTTGCCGGTCTGATGGCCGTCATTGCCGTGGCCTTCATGGGATACATGGAGCAGTGGGAGTTCGGTCTCGGGATCACCGGCATGAGCCGGGACGTCTCCTGGGGCTTTTACATTGCCCAGTTCACCTTCCTCGTCGGCGTCGCCGCCGGGGGCGTGATGCTGGTGCTCCCCTACTACCTGCACGACTACAAGGCCTTCGGCCGCATCACCATCCTGGGCGAGTTCCTGGCGGTGGCTGCCGTTGTCATGTGCCTGCTCTTCATCCTGGCCGACCTCGGCCAGCCCAAGCGCGCCATGAACGTGGTCTTAAACGCCACGCCCTACTCGATGCTCTTCTGGGATGCCATTGTCTTAAACGGCTACCTCCTGTTGAACATCGTCATTGGCTGGAAGCTCCTCGAAGCCGAGCGCAACGGGGTGCCTGCACCCAAGTGGGTGAAGTTCCTCATCTACGTCTCCATCCCCTGGGCCTTCGGTATCCATACCGTGACCGCCTACCTGTACTGCGGCCTTCCCGGTCGCGGCTACTGGCTCACGGCGATCCTGGCTCCCAGGTTCCTGGCCTCGGCCTTTGCCGCCGGTCCTTCGTTCCTGATCCTCCTTTGCTTCATCGTTCGCAAAGTGACCAAGTTCGATCCCGGCACAAAAGCGATGCAGACCCTCATGAAGATCATCACCTACGCGCTCATCGCCAACGTGTTCTTCTTCCTGTGTGAAGTCTTCACCGTCTTCTACAGCCAGATCCCCGAGCACATGGACCACCTGAAGTACCTCTTCTTCGGCCACGGCGACAAGGTAGCCCTTGTGCCCTGGATGTGGACCTCCATGTTCCTCATGATTTCGGCCATTATCCTTCTTGTCATTCCCAAGATCCGGAACAACGAGAAGTACATGCCCTTTCTCTGCATCATGGTGTTCATCGGGACCTGGATCGACAAAGGCATGGGCATGATCGCCGGCGGCTTCGTGCCCAACGCCATGCACACCTACCACGAGTACGTTCCCACGCCCCTGGAGATTCTCATCACCGTGGGCGTTTACGCCACAGGCCTTCTGGTCGTGACCATCCTCTACAAGATCGCCACACGGATCAAAGAAGAGGTCAACGCCTAAGGCTCAAGCGTTTGATTGGTTGTATTAATCCGGAATGCCAACTGGATTGTTAAAAAAAACCCGCTCTCCTGATTTCAGGGGGGCGGGTTTTTTGTTTCTCCTTTCCGGTGACACAAGCAACCTTAAGGGGTCGTCATTGGCCTTGCAACCTGGGGTCCAGGGAATCATCCCCTGACCGCCGGGGGCGTTTTTTCCATCCGTGACCACGGAGGGCATTCTGAACCGGTGCCCCCCTTAAAACCACGGGCCAAAACAAAGATTCCCCGCCCTAAGTTCGATTCGGCCCACCTGTATCGTTTAACCCTTTGATCTTGACTCACCCCCCAGAAAATGTTTAAAAAAGCGCATGCGTTAACGTAGAACACATATTCTATACTCGAACCCCTTCCCCCCGGAACGCCATCCTCAGACCCATCTGATCCCCCACCTCCGGGGGGGCACGACCTTATAAGAGAGAAAAAGACAGAGGTGCCCACCCATGAAAGCAGGACTTGACTTCGGATCCAAATATATCCACTACGCCGTGCTGGACGCAGACCGCGTCGTTGCCAGCGGCAGCATCCTCCACAACGGCAACCTGGAAGAGGCCCTGACCCGGGCCAGACACGCCATGGAAACCGAAGCAGGCGGCGCCATCACCCGATTCGGGGTCACCGGCAACATCACCCTCTCCGAGGCCCGGGTCTTTGACCCGGTCATCGCCTCAGTGGAAGCAGCGACCCTTCTCAAGACCCCCTGCAAAAACATCCTCTCCATCGGGTGCGAGAGCTTCTACCTCATCCGCCTGGACGACCAGGGCAACTACGTGGAGCATGTGGTCAACTCCGACTGCGCCTCGGGCACCGGGTCCTTCATCGACCAGCAGGCCGAACGCCTGGGCTTCTCCACCGAAGCCCTGGCGGAAAAAGCCGCCGCCTTTAACGGCAAAGCGCCCTCCATCGCCACCCGCTGCGCGGTCTTTGCCAAGAGCGACATCATCCACGCCCAGGCCCAGGGCTACGCCAAAGAGGCCATCGCCACCGGCCTGTGCGAAGGGGTGGCCCGAAGCGTCCTGGCCAACACCGTCCGGGGCCGGGAGCTCACCGGGGACCTGCTCTTTATCGGGGGCATGGCGGCCAATGCCAAAATCGTCCGGGAGGTGGAGGCGGCCTTAGGCCTTGCCGTCAGCGTTCCGGAAAGCGCCCAGGCGGTCAACGCCATCGGGGCAGCCTCCCTGGCCGACCAGCCCTGGGAAGCCAGCAAGCACCTCATCTCCCGCATGGGGAGAGAACGAACGGTCCGGCCGATCCTGGACACCAACATGCCCCACTACCCCGCCTTTGACGGCCTCTCCTCCTATGAGGCCGACGGCATCGAGGTCACCCTCTACCAGGCCCCTGAAAAAGCCTGCGAGGCCTACATGGGCATCGACGTAGGCTCCACCAGCACCAAGGCCGTCCTCACGGACAAAAAGGGCACCATCCTGGCCGGCCTCTACGGCCGCACCCAGGGCGACCCCGTGGACGCCGTCACCCGCCTCTTTGCCCAGGTCAAGGAGCTCTTCAAGGAAGTTGCCCTCACCATCTGCGGGGTGGCCACCACCGGCTCGGGCCGGGAGCTCATCAAGGAGGTCATCGGAGCGGATCTCGCCATCAACGAGATCACCACCCACGCCAAGGGCGCCACCTTCCTCGACCCGGCCGTGGACACCATCATCGAAATCGGTGGCCAGGACTCCAAGTTCACCCTCTTAAACGACGGGGTGGTGAAGCATGCCGTGATGAATTACGTCTGCGCGGCAGGCACCGGCTCCTTCATCGAAGAGCAGGCCAAGCGCCTCCACATGACCCTGCCTGAGATCTCCGATATCGTGGAAGGGGCCAAGGCCCCCTTCACCTCGGACCGCTGCACCGTCTACATGGAGCGGGACCTGAACATCTTCCTCTCGGAAGGGTGGAAAAAGGCTGAAATCATGTCCGCGGTGCTCCACAGCGTCCGGGACAACTACCTCTCCAAGGTGGTGGGCAAGAGCAGCCCCGGACACAGGGTCTACTTCCAGGGGGCAACCGCCCGCAACAAAGCCCTGGTGGCCTGCTTTGAGCGGGAACTGGACCAGAAGGTCCTCGTCTCCAAATTCTGCCACCTCACAGGGGCCCTGGGCTGCGCCGTGGCCTTGAAAGATGCAGGCATTGACGCCTCCTCCTTCACGGGCATCGATTTCTCCTGCACCGTGGAGACCGAGACCTGCGAACTCTGCACCAACCGCTGCGAGCTGCGCATCTACACCGTGGGAGACAAGAAAAACGCCTGGGGCTTAAAGTGCGGCAGGGATTACGCGGAAAAAAAGGTGGGGGGCAAAGAGACCGTCTCCGGCCTTGAAAAACAGTTTAAGGCCATCTTCAAAACAGAGGATGCAAGCGCTGCGGGGACAAAAACCATCGGCATCCCCGAGACCCTTTTCATGGTGGAGTACGCGCCCCTGTTCAAAGACCTCTTCCAGCGCCTGGGGTTCAACGTGGTGGTGGAAAAAAGCACGGCCAAAAAGCTGGCCCAGGGCATGAAGCTCATCAACGCCGATTTCTGCACCCCCATGGCCCTTACCCACGGCATGGTGGCCGCCCTTGATCGGCCCGGGGTGGACTACATCTTTCTGCCCACCCTCATCAGCGAGCAGAGCCTCCTTGAGACCCTTCCCATGGAACAGCCCTTTGGAGAGAAGAGCACGGACAGCTACTTCTGCTACTACTCCTCCTATGCGGCCACCATCATCAACAACCTGCCCGGCATGGACTTCGGTGGCCGCCTGCTCCACCCCACCGTCCGCATGAACAACGTGGCCGACGAGATCGTGGGAGAACGCCTCGCAGCTGACCTCGCCCCCATCCTGGACCTGCCGGAAGAGGCCATTGTCCACGCCTTCATCGACGCCAAAAAAGCCTTTTCGGCCATGAAGAAAGTCTGGGTGGCTGAAGGCACAAAGCGCCTGGCCAACCGGGGACCCAAACCGAAAATCCTCCTGCTGGGACGCCCCTACGCCCTCTTCGACAAACGGGTTAACTTAGGGATCCCCGCCCGCATGGAATCCATGGGCTTTGAGATCGTCTCCCAGTCCATGATGGACCTGGCACCGACCACAGGCGACCTGCCCGATCACTTGGACAACATGCACTGGTACTTCGGCCAGCAGATCCTTTTGGCCCTGGACGCGGTGCGGAAGAACCCCGACCTCTACCCGGTCTTTCTCACCTGCTTCCGCTGCAGTCCGGACGCCTACCTGATGAACCACATCAAAGACGCCATGGAGAAGATGGGCAAACCCTACCTCATCCTCCAGCTGGACGAGCATGCAAGCGACGTGGGGTACCTCACCCGCATCGAAGCGGCCATCGACACCTTTGTGGCCGACTACGACCGCAGAAAGGCTGAAAGCAAAGAGATCGTCATCCCCAGAACCACCTTTGCCCCGGACACGCCCGACGAGGGAGACACCGTCCTCATCCCCATGGTGGATGCCCGCATCAACCGACTCCAGGCCGAGGTGTTCAAGGCCGCCGGGTACAAGGCAGAGGTGCTCCCCATGGACAACACCACCTTGAACCTCGGCTACCGGTTCGCCAGCGGCGGGGAGTGTCTGCCCAACGTGGCGATCGTGGGTTCCGTGATCTCCCGGCTCTCCCAGGGAGACCTGGCCCCGGAACAGGCCATCGTCTACCTGCCCAACATCTGCCTCTCCTGCAACTTCAACCAGTACGCCAACCTGGTGAAGGCCGCAGGCACCAAGGCCGGGTATGCAGGGATCAAGGTGATGAACACCAACGGGCAGGCCGCCGTGCCGGGCATCTCCGCCCGCCACAACGCCCAGCTCCTCTCGGTGACCATCTTAAGCTCCATCCTCTCCAAACTGCGGTTCCGCTTCCTCCCCTATGAAACCGAGGAAGGGGCCACCATGAAGGCCGTGGGCGAGGCAGAGGCCATCATCGCCTGGCACATCGCCAACCGAAAGTCCCTTATGACCGCAGCGGAAAAGGTGCGGGAACTCTTTGGCGGGCTCCCCCTGCCAAAGACGCGCAAACCCCGCATTGCCATCCTCGGGGACATGTACGCCAAGTACAACGAGGTCCTGAACGAAGCCATCTGCGATCACGCCGAAGCCCTGGGCGGGGAGGTCATCCTCCCCTCCTACAACGAGCTGGTGGTTCACTCCATCTTTGCCGATACCCGGCAAAACCACTGCGGGGAAAAACTCCTGGGCACCATGACCGGCTACGAGGAAAAATTCGAGGCCATCTTTGACGGGCTCCTCGAAGGGGTCACCGAGCCGCCCCTGGACGAATGCCAGGCCCTCATGGAAGAGTTCGGCCTCACCAGCTTCATCGCCGGTGAGACCGCCGTCTCCTTAGGGAGAATGCTCTACTACGTGAAGCACGGCCTTGTCTCTGCGGTTATCCACGTCAACCCGGTCTTCTGCTGCCCCGGGGTCATCAGCGCCTCCATCTTCCGCAAGATCCAGGAGCGCTACGGCGTGCCCGTCATCGACCTTTTTTACGACGGCACCAACAAACCCAACCGGATGATCGATCCCCACATGTTCTACCTCACGCGCAAGGCGGGATAAGAAAAAAGGCCTCCGGCGGCCCTGCCGGGGGCCAACCTTTTAAAAAGGTTGCCAAACAGGTTTTTAAAAGGCGGCCCTGCGCCGCCTCCTGAAAAACTGGACACCGTACAGAAAAAACCGTAAAATCAACCATTAATTCATCCCTTATAAAAACACCCATCTTACAATCACGTTGGTCAATCCCCTTTGGAGCACTCCATGAAACCGCACCGCCTGGTGTCCCCGGTTTTTTTCGTCGTCCTCCTGTGCCTGCCGGTCGTCGCCCTTGCCCTGCCCGATGTCCCGGATGACCCGACCCTGGCCGCCACCAACAACACCATCACCGTCTCCTGGAAAACCGTGGCCGATGCCGACGGGTACACCGTCTTCTGGGGCGAAACCGAAACCGAGGTCACCAATGAAACCAACCCGCTGAAGCGAACCAACAGCGAGCTGGGGCTCACGGACCCGGTGGATGCAGATGTGGATGTGAGCTTCACCATAGGTGCCGCCTCCGGGGTCACCCTGGAGCCCGAAACCACGTACTACGTCGCCATCTCCACCTTTGAAAGCGACCGGGACAGCGCCCTCTCCGGCATCGAATCCGTCACCACGGATGCCGACCCCGAGGTGCCGTCCACTCCTGCCAACCTCACCCTGGACCTGCGAACCGATGCCAGCATCACCATAAGCTGGGACAAAGCCGCGGACTCCGACAATGTCACCGCCTATGCGGTCAGCGTGGAAAAACGCGTCGCAGGCGTCTTTCAAAGCGTCTCCCTCACACCGGATTCCCCCATCGACGTCAACGACCCCAAGGCCACCTTCTCCGGCCTCGATGCCGACACCCGCTACCGGTTCCGGGTAACGGCCACGAACGCCCAGGGAAACTCCGACCCGTCGGCCTGGCTGGTGGTGGACACCTTTGCCGCAGGGCAGACACGGGACAACCTGGCCCCCGATACCCCCATCCTCTCCCAGGACGATCATCCCCCCGAGCTCCTGGAAAACCTCAGCGTGCGCGTCCTCTTTGACGGCAACAACGACGGCATGGCCGACCTGTCGGTCTACAGGGTGTACTACGGCACAGACCCCGCCGCCCTTGTAAGCCAGCAGGATGTCGCTCCCGAAGACGATGCCGTCATCTCAGGCCTCACCGAAGACACCCACTACACCTTCCGGGTCTCCGCCATCGACACCAGCACCAACGAAGCCCCCCAATCCGACGGGAGCGTCTCCATCTTCGTGGAAGAGGTACACGCCCTCCTGGACGATCCGGAGACCTTTGAAGGGGGTTGCTTTGTCGACGCTTCCCAGGGCAGGGCCTCCCCACGCCCTCTTGCCGCCATTGCCCTGACCCTGTGCCTGGCCGTCCTGGGCTTTGCCGTCAGGCCCCGGGCCGTTGCGCTCCTCCTGGCCGTCCTTATGCTGCTCCTGCCCGTCACCGGCCACCCCCAGGACCCCAACACCATCGGCATCAAGGCAGGCTTTCACCGCCTCACAGACGACCGTTACAGAGACATCTACGGTGAAAACGCCATCTCCGGCACCCTCTTCTACCAGAGAAAATTCCAGGGCCCCCTGGCAGCCTCCCTGGAAGCGGGCTACGTCAAACGCACCGGTACCAAACGCACGGATTCGGGCCAGGAGAGCAAGGCCGAAACCGAACTGATCCTTGTCCCCCTCACGGCAAGCCTCACCTGGGAAACCACCGTCACCCCGGAGGTCATTCTCTTTGCAGGCGGAGGGCTGGACTACTGGTACTACAGGGAGACAAGCGATACCCACAAGGTGGATGCGTGGGATGACGGGGACTACGGGGTGGCAGGGTACCACGGTCGTGCCGGCATCAAACTCTTCACCCGCGATCCCTATTTTGACAACAAAGCCGGTGTGATCTTCGAAACCGTCTACTCCGTCATCGACCGATTCGGCGACAACGCCATCGACCTGGGCGGCTGGACCTTCAACGCCGGTGTCTTCCATACCTTCTGACAGAAATAAGCAAAGGCGCCTCCGACGGCCCTGCCGGGGGCCAACCTTTTAAAAAGGTTGCCAAACAGGTTTCAAGCAATACACTCGACTCGACATGGAATATAAGACGGGTGATGTGTACTCATAAAGCTCATTCACCATGAGGTTTCAAAGTATTTTACCTAAGCCACTCAGATTAAAACCAATTCTGACGAAGTGGCGACACCGTACCCTCACCCTGACAAACCTTGTGAGAATGCCGATAAAATCACCAGCTTTGATGGCGGGCGCAGTCCGTGACGAACGCCATTGCGATTTGCCCTGAGGAACGAAGGGCGAGGCGCAATGGCAATCAGCTTTCGAGGTGGCTCACCTCGCCGCCGGAGGCGCTTTTTCAGTCACTTTGATACCGTTATTCTGGAGATTGAGTCTGGATTCGATGGGGGTGGGTATACACAAAAAGCCCTTCGCCCCGGGCAAGGGAGCAGAGGGTGATGCCGAGGCCTTCGGCCAGTTCCACGGCAAGGGCGGTGGGGCGGGAGACGGCTGCGATGATGGCGATACCGGCGCGGGCGGCCTTCTGGACCATCTCGTAGCTGATGCGGGAAGAGAGGACAAGGAAACGGGCCTCGCCCAGGGAGTCCTGGAGGAAAAGCTTGCCCACGGCCTTGTCCAGGGCGTTGTGGCGGCCTGCGTCTTCGGCCACCGAGAGGATCTCTCCGGTGCCATGGGCCAGGGCCGCGGCGTGGGAGGCGCGGGTGATCTCTCGCAGGGGCTGGTGGGTGCCGAGCGCATCAAGGGCGTTGCTGACGACCTCAAAGGCCACGGGCGAGGCGTCCACCGTGGAGGTGACCTGACGCAGGTCGTCGATGAGCTCCTTGCCGCAGATGCCGCAGCTTGTCTGGCTGATAAAGCCCCGACGGTCCAGGATCTCTGGAACTCTTTCGCTGCGTTCGGGGGTCAGGGTCACGGTGACCACGTTGACGTCTTCATCGCAGAAGGCCAGGGTGCCGAAATCAGCCACGGCATCCACGATGCCCTCCCCCAGGCAAAACCCGGCCACATGGGCAATCTCATCGCCCGGGGTGCGCATCACCACGGTGTAGGGGTTGCCCTGCACGCGGATGGAGAGGGGCTCTTCCGCCAGGAGCTCCTGGGTGGTTTCCCGCACCTCGCCGGTCACGATGTGACGAATCCGCTGCGTGCTGTGACTCTTCATGGCCCCGTCCTTAAATTAATAAAATACCCCCAAAAAACGCCTTCCCCATGGTTAAGACCGGTGGAAAACAGCCTCCGGCGGCAAGGTGTGCCACCTTGAAAGCAGGTTGCCAATGCGCTTTCCCCTCGTTCCTCGGGGAAAATCACATGCACCTTTCATTCAGGGTATGTTGAAATCATCTTGCTGCATCAATCTATTAATCAGGTTACCCCCCATGGAGGTACCACGAATCAGGACCCTGCGGTGAGCCCACGGTTCCCGGCTCGCCGGGCCTTTCCACCGGCCACGGTGGTCTCCGTTGCACACACATGCTCTTCCACATGGGAGCCGATGAGCTGCCGGACCATCTCTGCTGTCTCTTCCACAGAGAGGTGGGCGTAGGCCTCATAGGGGATCTCGTCCAGGATCTCAATGTCCAGGTGGTGCTTTCCGTGGAAATTCATGCTGTGCTTGGGCAGGGCCTTGCGGGTCCCGTTGATGGCGATGGGCAAAATGGGCAGCTTCAGATCATGGGCCAGGATGAACGCACCGGGCTTAAAGGGCCTCAGATGCCCGTCGAAGGAGCGGGTCCCCTCCGGGAAAAAGTAGACGGAGGCACCCTGTTTCAAGGTCTTCTCGCAGACGTCCATCATCTCGGCGATGCTCTCTTTGTCCCCCCGCTTCAACCGGATATACCGGTTCATCACCATGTTCCATCCCACAAAAGGCACCTTGAATATCTCGGCCTTGGAGACCCACTTAAAGGGAAAAAACAGGGTAAAAGCCGCCAGGATATCAAGCTGGGACTGATGGTTGGAGACCACCATGTAGGTTTTCTTCCAATCCACCTTATGGCGCCCCTTGGTGGCAATGCGCCAGGCTGGCATGGTCCAGATATAAACCGAGGCCCAGAAGCAGGAGTAAAGGTGAAGCACCACAAGCCGCTTGTCAAAGAGGCGTGTCACCAACCAGATAAGCACCGCGCCCAGATAAAAAAAGACGCAGGTGATGCCGATGTAAGCCAGAAACAAAGTGGAAATCAATCGATTCAACATGAGGATTCGGTCCCTTTTTCATCAATGTCTATTTTGTGAAACCGTCGTTCTATTTGTGGCACAAAGTGATCTTTATTTCAAGGAGTCTGCTCTGAATCTCGTTTCATTGATCGCCCTCTCCATGCTATGAAGAAAACAAACTTTTTTATTTCGCAAGGGGCCCTGACCAGCAAAGGTTCCCCCCTTCATCCAAACACAACCAGAATCTGTGCGATACCCCTTCCAAAACAAGCGGAGTGTGCGTATCCATGGTGACGATATCGCAACCTGTGAGGAGGCAATATGGCGGTCCAGTGGTATCCCGGCCATATGAAAAAAGCGAGCGATGAAATTCGCGACGCATTAAAAAAAGTGGATGTGGTCATCGAGATCATCGACGCCCGCATCCCCGTATCCAGTTCCAACCCCATGCTCAAGGAGCTTAAAGGGGCCAAGCCGTGCGTCAAGGTCCTGAACAAAAAAGACCTCGCCGACCCGGCGGTCACCACCCGCTGGATCCAGGCCATGGAAAAAGAGGAGAATACCCGGGCCATTGCCATTGAAGCCCTGAAAAAAAAGGACGTGGACAAGGTAAAAGCCCTTGCCGCGTCCCTGGCCCCGTCCGACTTGAAACGCGGGGTTCGAGCCCTGGTGGTGGGCATTCCCAACGTGGGAAAATCCACCTTTATCAATACCCTGGCAGGCCGTAAGGTGGCCAAGACCGGGGACGAACCAGCCGTCACAAGGCACCAGCAGCACGTCCGCATCGACGGCGGTCGCCAGGGCTTTGACATCGCCGACACCCCCGGGGTGCTCTGGCCAAACCTCGCAGACCATCGGGGCGGCGTCCGCTTAGGGGCCACCGGCGCGGTGCGGGACACCGCCCTGGACTACCTGGAAGTAGCCCCCCAGGCCGTGGTGGACCTGCTCACCCACTACCGGGAACTGCTGGTGGGACGCTACAAGCTCAAAGTGGTCCCTGAAGAGGGCCTGGAGCTCCTGGCTGAAATCGGAAAGAAACGGGGCTGCCTGCGAAAAGGCGGGGTGGTGGACATGCACAAGGCCGCTGAAATCGTCTGCAAGGAGATCAAAGCCGGCGACCTCGGACGCATTTCCCTGGATTGGCCCGAAGATTACCCAAATAAAGAAAACACGGCTGATGACTAAAACGTTCGGCCAGCAATAGTAAAACCAAGGCCAGCAAAGGATTCCATAGCAAAGATCCATGCAAGATCAGCATGCGATCTCTGAACCTTATGCCGATAACCGATTGACAAACAGCTGACAACTCATTTAGATATACTGGAGTGGAAAAAAGATATCACAATTGTTCATGGTCCGAGCCCGGAACGGTGAGCGATTGGATAAATCCAGTGTATTATTAAGTGATACGCCTGAAGCACAAGGCGCCTGCATCCATAATCGGTTTGGTAATATGTGTCCGAGCCCCAGCGAATCATTTCTTCTTATCCACAGATAGAGATGTACAACTTTAGGACCTATGGAAAAACGATCCAAAGTAAAAAGAGAGATGTCCCTGTCTGAAGCGACCTCACGCCTGATTTCCCATATCCTTAAAATGGGCCAGGGAGAAATCATGGACCTTCTGGAGCTTGTTGAGAAAAAAAATTTCGAGAAGAAAAGAAAGTCCCCGCGGTTCGAATACTATGGCGAGGCCGTCTATGTGGTGAAGGGAAGGGCATACACAGGGTTTATCAAAAACATCAGCACCGAAGGGGTGTTCATCGATACCCCGGACGTGGCCGATGCCGGAGAGAAGATCATCCTCTCCTTTGAACTGCCCGAAGGTGAACACATCCGTATTTCCGGCACCGTGGTCCGAGGTGAAGGCACCGGCTTTGCCGTCTCCTTTGACCGCACCATCGACGGGAACCTCTCCCGCCTCAAGCGCCCCGCAGCAGAACCCGAAGCTGCCGGGCAGTTAAGCCGAGGCAAATAACGCGCTGCCGGACCACATGATAAAAAACAAAAAGGCCCGCCGAACAGGCGGGCCTTTTTTTATTCATCATCCCCCAGGGGAAACAGCGTGCGGGCTACAGCTCATCAAGGGAGAAGGCGTCGTGGAGGATACGCACGGCCAGCTCGGCGTAACGCTCGTCGATAACGCAGGAGATGCGGATCTCACTGGTGGTGATCAGGCGGATGTTGATGTTCTCATCGGCCAGGGCCTGGAACATGCGGGACGCCACACCGGAATGGTTCTTCATGCCCACACCGATGACGGACACCTTGGCGATGTCGTCGGCCACGAGGACCTCTTTGCCACCAAGCTCTTCGGCCACACGACGGGTGATCTCAATGGCTTCCTGGTAGTCGGTCTTGGTCACGGTGAAGGTGAGGTCGGTCTCGCCACCGGATCGGGTGTTCTGGATGATCATGTCCACCTGGATGCCGGATGCGGCCAGGGGGGAGAAAATCTTAGCGGAAACACCGGGCTGGTCAGGGACCTTCTTGACGGTGATGCGTGCTTCGTTTTTATCTAAGGTGACGCCGGAGACGACAAGCTGCTCCATGCCGGAATCTTCGTTGACAACCATGGTCCCTTCCTCCTCATTGAAAGATGATCTAACGTGAATCGGCACGTTGTATTTCTTGGCAAACCCCACGGAACGAATCTGGAGGACCTTGGCCCCCAGGCTTGCCATTTCGAGCATCTCGTCGTAGGAGATTCTCTCGAGTTTTCTTGCCTTGTCGCAAATCCGGGGATCGGTGGTGTAGATCCCGTCCACGTCGGTATAAATCTCACACGCGTCGGCGTTCACCGCCGCGGCGATGGCAACGGCCGAGGTATCGGAACCGCCGCGCCCCAGGGTGGTGATGTTGCCGTCGCAGTCCATGCCCTGAAAGCCTGCCACCACGACGATCTTCTTCTCATCCAGCAGACGTTTGATGCGATTCGCACCAATGCGCATGATCCGGGCCTTACCGGCTCCGTTGTCCGTCTGGATCTCAGCCTGGAACCCGAGGAGAGACTCGGCCTTGTAGCCCATCGCCTGAAGGGTCATGGACATCAGGGAAACCGTTGTCTGCTCGCCGGTGGAGAGGAGGACGTCCATCTCCCGCTTGCAGGGCTTGCTTGAGGCCTGATGGGCCATCTCAATCAATCTGTCGGTCACGCCGCTCATGGCTGAAAGCACCACCACCACGTCGTTCCCCTCGTCGTAGGACTTGGCAACGCGCTTGGCCACATTGTGGATGCGCTCCAGGTCCCCGACGGATGTACCGCCATATTTTTGTACGATCAGTGCCATTGTGTCTCCATAATGTATAAAGCCGTATACGTTTCAGGGTCTTGTATCAGAATTGTTCTTTCAAGTCCACATCCGGGTGCAAACACCGCATCGTAATCACGCGCTCATCCGGCCCTTCTTCATTCATGGTGATGACCAGGTCCGTGCCGAGTTCGGCATCATCGGACCGCTCGGGCCACTCCACCACGATGACGCCCCCCTGCTGCTGCATGTCCCGATACCCGATCTCTTCGAGTTCATCCCCCCCGCCCAGCCGGTACAGGTCGAGGTGGAACAGAGGCAGGCGCCCCGGATACTCATTGACGATGGTGTAGGTGGGGCTGGTGACAGGATACGCCTCGTCCACCCCCAGCCCGCGGGCAAGACCCCGGGCAAAACAGGTCTTGCCGCTGCCCAGGTCCCCTGCAAGGGTCAACACCAGGGGGCCGCTCACGGCACAGCCCATGAGGCGTCCCACCTCTTCGGTCTCTTCGGTGGAGGCCGTGGTAAGGACCACGCGGCCTGCGGCGAGCAACTCGCCGATGTACGATGAATGTTGGGTCATTGATTCTGCCATGCTGCGGCGCATCACCGGCCGCCGGGTCAAAAGATTGAAGGGTCAAAAAACCAAAAAAAATGCCTTCTATGATTAATGTCTGATGAATCACAGGGTCAAGAGGGCTCAGGAAAAAACAAAAGCAATGCCTCCGGCGGCGAGGTGAGCCACCTCGAAAGCAGGTTGCGAATGCGCTTTTCCCTTCGGTCCTCAGGGAAAATCACATTCGCTATCGATTTTGATTGGTCTGAGTCTGTTTTTTAAAGCCTGTTTATTAAACTTTTTAAAAGTTTGGCCCCCGGCAGGGCCGCCGGAGGCGCGTTTCAGATCACCCGAGCTTCGGGGGCGCGGGGTTCAAGTCTGCCGGCCATGGCGTCGGAGAGGACGCCGGGCAAAAGCTCCGTCAGGCGCGAGGCGGCCATGCCGGTCTGAAGCCCCTGGTCCATGAGGCGATTGGCGGCTTCGCCGTGGAGGTATACCCCCATCTCCGAGGCCTCCCTGCAGGAAAAACCCTGGGCAAGAAGGGCTCCGATCAGGCCGGTAAGCACGTCACCGGTACCTCCGGTGGCCAAAAGGGCATTGCCCGTGGGGTTGAGGGCACAGCTCCCGTCGGGATGGGCCACCACGGTCCCGGCCCCCTTGAGGACCACATGGAGCCCTGTTTGAACGGCAAAGGCCGAGGCGGCGCCCATGCGATCCGCCTGGATATCATGGACCGAAGCGCCGGTGAGCCGCGCCAGCTCCTTGGGATGCGGTGTGATCACGGCCTCGGCCTTGATCTCGCGCACCAGCTCGGGCTTTTCGGCCAAAAGGTTCAGGGCGTCGGCATCCAGAACCATGGGCACCTCGCAAAAATCGAGGACAGCGGCCAGGGCGGCCAGGGCCCCCTTGGAGGTTGTCAGGCCGGGCCCGGCGGCCACGGCGTCTTTGCCCGAAAGAAAGTCGGCCAGGGCCTCGCCACAGCCCGGATGAAAGCTGCCGTCCTCCCCGTGGGGCAGGGGCAGGCTCATGGCCTCCAGGCAGCGGGACTCAAAGGCGGTGTTGATACATGCGGGAAGAGCGGTGCTCACCAGCCCGGCCCCGCCGGAAACGGCAGCCCCGGCAGCCAGGATCACGGCCCCGCTTTTCCCTGAAGAGCCCCCCATCAGGGCAAGGTGGCCCCGGGTTCCCTTGTGGGCGTGGGGGCTGAAAGGGGCCATGCAACCCATGACCTGTCGGCTGGTGATCAGGCGACAGGCCACCTCGGCCCGGTCCACGGCCCATTGGGGAATGCCGATGTCCACAACGGAAAGCTCGCCGCAATGCTCCCTTCCCGGATAAAGAAAGTGGCCCGCCTTGGGCAGGCAAAAAGTGGCCGTGGCCCGGGCCCTCACCGCACACCCCAGGACCCGGCCCGTGTCCGCACACACCCCGGACGGGATGTCCACGGCCAACACCTGCCGGTTCGAGGCGTTGACGGCCGAAACCACCTCCGCGTAAAGGCCTGTCACCTCCCGCTGAAGACCCGTTCCGAAAAGAGCGTCCACCACCATGTCGCAGTGGGACAGGGCCCGTGACAGGGCGGTCAAGTCCACCCCTTCGACAACCTCCACCACCGCAACGCCCAGGGCCTCCAAAAGCGACAGATTCTCAAAGGCCTCCCCGGAAATGCCGTCCACGCCCCCCACCACAAACACCGGGGCCTCCACCCCGCGCTCGGCAAGGTACCGGGCCACCACAAAACCATCGCCGCCGTTGTTTCCCCGGCCCGCCACCACAACCACCCGCGAAAGGGGCCTGCCCGCAGCCAGCCCATCAAGGGCCGCCACACACCCGCGCCCGGCACTCTCCATGAGCACGCGCCCGGGAATGCCGATCTCAAGAATGGTCCGACGATCGATCTCCTGCATCTGCTTTGCGGTGGTTACCTGCATGGGAGCCTCCTTAGAAATATCGCAAAAAAAAGCATGCCTCCGGCGGCGAGGTGAGCCACCTCGAAAGCTGATTGCCGTTGCGCTTCGTCCCTCGTTCCTCGGGCCAAATCGCAACGGCCTTCGGCTCGGGCTTCGCCCGACATACATACTGATGGTTTGTGCGGGCTGGATCACAAGCTTCGTAATAACAGGATACGTTACCGCCGCTTGGCCATTATCAATAAAACCACACAGCCTCCGGTGACCAGGGGCTTTCACGGGCGAAGCCCGTCAGCACATGTGAAGGGGCGTAGCCCCGGAGCATGTGCGAACCTGGGGTCAAGGGGCTCAGCCCCTTGCCGCCGGAGGCGTTTTTGGCGTTAGCTGTGCAGCTCTTTCACCAGCTGGGCCATGTCGCGGACGGCCTGGTCCAGGCCGATCATGGAGGCGCGGGCGATGATGCTGTGGCCGATGCTGTACTCGTCGATTTCGGGGACCTCTTTGAAGGCTTTCACGGAATCGTAGTTGATGCCGTGGCCGGCGTTGACGCCCAGGCCCAGTTCGTGGCCGAGTTTGGCGGCGGCTTTGATGCGGTCCATCTCTTCGCGTTTCTCGGCGTCTGTGACGGCGTCGCAGAAGGCTCCGGTGTGGATCTCGATGAAATCTGCCCCGATCTCTTTGGCGCAACGAATCTGATCCAGGTCCGGGTCGATGAAGATGCTCACGGGGATGTCACCGTCCTGGAGATCTTTGATGGCTTCTGCGATGTGGGCTTTCTGGGCCAGCAGGTCCAGGCCCCCTTCGGTGGTCACCTCTTCGCGTTTCTCGGGCACCAGGGTCACCAGCTCGGGCTTGATATCAAGGGCGATGGCCAGCATCTCTTCGGTGGCGGCCATCTCCAGGATGAAACGGGTCTGGATCACCTGGCGAAGCAGGCGGATATCCCGGTCCTGCACGTGACGGCGGTCTTCCCTCAAGTGGGCGACGATGCCGTCGGCACCGGCCATTTCAGCACGTGTGGCGGCGGCAACGGGGTCGGGGTAGGTGGCCCTGCGGGCCTGGCGAAGGGTGGCGATATGATCGATATTGACTGCAAGTCCTGCCATGGATGGGTACTCCCATTGGATCGGTTGGTTGGGGTGGCTCCGTCTGGGTCGAAAAGAGGAAGGCGAAGCGCCGGCCTCATCACATTCGATCAAGCGGAACCCCGGGCTGCGGGCCGCAGCGGCCAGGCCTCCCGGCTTCTTTTTCCGGAGTGTAACACCGGGGTTACCCCGGATCAACCCCCGTTGATCATCTCCGGGGAGTTCACCAAGAAGGATTGATGACACTTAACGGGCCGCCTTCAATTTTCCCACAAAAAAAGGGCTCCGAACAGGAGCCCTTAAATGCGTTTTAGCAAGGGAAGGTGGTGCGTGGCGGGCCGACTCAGAAATAGTCAAGCCCGGCCCCGGGTTCGATGAGGCCGAGGAGCTCGCGGCTCTTGTCCGCCATGGTGGCCTCCTCCTCATCGCCCAGTTCATGGTCGTACCCGGCCAGGTGCAGGATGCCGTGGACAAGGAGCTGGCTGTAGCGCTGGTCAAGGGTCACGCCGCGCTCATCCGCCTCCCGGACCGCGGTATCGCAGGAGATGATCACATCGCCCAGAAGCGGGGAGACAAAGGGGGAGTCGCCGTCATCCATGGCAAAGGAGAGAACGTTGGTGGTGGCGTCTTTTCCCCGGTACTGATGGTTGATCTCGCGCATCTCGGCGTCGTCCACGAAGGAGAGCGAGAGCTCCCGATCATTTAATGCCAAGGCGTTTAAGATGACCTTCCCCTTCTCCAGCATCGCGTTCTGCGGGACCGGGTGCGTCTCCTGACGGTTGTCGATTTGAATCTCCATTTTTTGCCTTTTGTCCGTTGCCCGACTTCTCGGGATATTTGATGCGGTGGTGGTTGATCCCGCTTAGCACCACGTTGAATCGCTTGGCCATGATGTGGAGGTCTTTTAAGGTGATCTCACAATAATCGAGCTGGCCCGAGACGAAAATCTTATTGATAAGGTTCTGCACCAGCCCCTGGATACGTGCCGGGGTGGGGTTGTCCAGAGACCGGGTGGCCGCTTCCAGCACGTCGGACATCATGACAATGGCGGCTTCCACGGTCTGGGGCTTGGGCCCGGGGTACCTGAAATCATCGGGGTTCACCGTCTCTTCGGAGTCCTCTTTCTGGGCCTTGGCCTTCTCGTAGAAGTACTCGATGATGCTGGTGCCGTGGTGCTGCTGGATGGTGTCCATGATGGGCTTGCCCAGGCGATACTGCCTGGCGATCTCGATGCCCGCCTTGACGTGTCCCGTGAGGATCAGGGCGCTCATGGAAGGGGCCAGTTTGTCGTGGCGGTTTTTGCCCTCGGTCTGGTTTTCGATGAAGTACTGGGCCTTTTCGATCTTGCCAATATCATGGTAGTAGCCGCAGACCCTCGCCAGAAGGGGGTTGGCCCCGATCTCCGAGGCCACGGCATCGGCCAGGGTGCCCACGATGACGCTGTGGTTGTAGGTGCCCGGCGCCTCGATCATGAGCCGGCGTAAAATGGGCTGGTCCAGGTTGGCAAGCTCCAGAAGCTTGATGTCCGTGGTGTAGTCGAAAAGCATCTCCAGAAGGGGGGCGATGCCGGCGGTCACGATGCCCGAGGCGAGCCCACCGGTAAAGGCGAACAGAGCGCTCCAGAGGTAGATCTCCACGGAGATGTCGCTGGTGTAGGTCACCACCCCGGTGGCCAGGACCACGTTGAGGAGCCCCAGCTTGGCACCGGCCTTGATGAAAACCTTGCGCTCCCGGCAATTTTTCAGCCAGAAGGCGGCCATGGCCGAACTCAGGAAGATATAGATAAAGATGGAGAACTGGTTGGCAAAGACCAGGGTCACCAGGGCGGCAAAAACAATGGAGAAAAAAAGCGCCGCTTCCATGCCCATGAAGAGGCAGACCGCCATGGCCCCTGCGGCCACGGGCATGCCGAAGTAGACCGAGATTTCGTGGATGTCAAACTCCAGGGACGCCCCGATAACCCCGGGCACGGACAGGGAGATCTTGGCCACAAAGAGAAAGGTGATGAGCACCGTGGCCAGGAAGAACATGTTCTTGTTGCGGTCTTCGATGCCCTCGTTTTTCGGCCGGTAGTGCACCAGAAAGGCGATCATGAGAAAGAAGGCCGTCACCATGGCCGCGCCGATGCTTCGGGAAAACAGGTGGCGATTCCGGGTCTGGAGCTGGAGTTCCTGGAGTTTCACCAGTTGAAGCTCGGTGACCCGCTCCCCTTCCCGCAGGATCATCTCCCCCACCTTGACCTTGAAGAGAACCGGCTTCACCTCTTCGGCGGCCCGCTTGGCACGGATCTCGGTTTCGCTGCCGTTCAAGGTGATGTTGGGCTGCAGCATGCGCTGGGTGAAGTCCACGATGAGGTTCAAGGCGGTGTAATCCACATCGGCCGCCTCTTTCTTGAACAGGGGGTCCGCCACGATGCGCACCATGGTCTGGGCCTGTTCCAGGCCGTAATAGGCCTTCAAGTTCTTGGCGATGGACTCCTCTTTTCCCTCCACGGTCCGGAGGGTAATGCCCCGGTCACCCTGACGGAGCAGAAGCTCCTTGTTGGCCACCACGCCGTTGGTCATGATCTCGGTATAGATCCGGCAGATCAGGTCTTCGATGGTCTTGGAAAACAGATGGGTCTCAAGGACCTGGTACGCGCCCCGACTCACCTCAATGCCCATCTTGTCCTCGAACTCCTGCTTTCTCAGCCACACCTCATCAAGGGGGGTGGCTGCTGCGGTGGGCTCCATTCCGGGCTCTGCGGAAGGCTGGGGGGGCGGGGGAACCGGGGGCTGGGTCAGGATGGCCCGAAACACGGAAAAGGCGCTCCGGACGTTGGCCACCTGCCGGCTCACCATCTCCGTGTTGTTGTCGTACACGGGAAGCACCGAGCGGATGGCCAGCTTGCGGCTCGCCTCGGTGGCGGCATCGTCCTGGATCAGAAAATCCCGGGGAGCCTTGATGTTCTTTTCAGCGATGTCCCCCACACGGTAGGAGAACTTGGTCACGGAGAGATTGGGGTAAATGATCAGGGTGAATAAAAGGGTGATCACCGCCAGCAGGATCCACAGCACATGGCCGCTGGTGGTAAAATACGCACGGATCGATTCCCGCAAGGGGAGCCGCTTCTCAGGTCGAAGATTCATCTTGTATCGTACGCCTCTTAAAGTGCCTGTTCCGCGCGTCGGCGCTTGGAAAGGTCGTTCTTCTCGTAGGCCGAGATAATCTTCATCACCAGTTTGTGGCGCACCACGTCGTCTTTGGTGAATTCCACAAAGGAGATGCCGCGGATCCCTGTCAGGATCCCGTGGGCCTCTTTCAGCCCCGGCACTTTTCCGGAGGGGAGGTCCACCTGGGTCACGTCACCGGTGATGACCGCTTTGGAGTTAAACCCGATGCGGGTCAAAAACATCTTCATCTGCTCGGAGGTCGTGTTCTGGGCCTCGTCCAGGATGATAAAGGCGTTGTTCAGGGTCCGGCCTCGCATGAAGGCCAGGGGGGCCACTTCAATGGCGCCCTGTTCCATGAGCTCCGTCACCTTTTCGTAACGCAGCATGTCGTGCAGGGCGTCGTACAGGGGACGAAGGTAGGGGTCGACTTTCTCTGCCAGGTCTCCGGGCAGAAAGCCCAGGGACTCCCCCGCTTCCACGGCGGGGCGGGTGAGGATGATGCGGTTCACCTGCCCGCTGGTCAGGGCGGAGACGGCCATGGCCATGGCCAGATAGGTCTTTCCGGTCCCTGCAGGCCCGATGCCGAAGACAATATCATGCTCCCGGATGGCATCGATGTACGCTTTCTGGTGTGGGCTCTTGGGGGTGATGGGGCGTTTGGTGGCGGTGATGAACACCGTGTC
Organism: Desulfoluna spongiiphila; assembly: GCF_900101345.1. Classification (GTDB taxonomy): domain Bacteria; phylum Desulfobacterota; class Desulfobacteria; order Desulfobacterales; family Desulfolunaceae; genus Desulfoluna; species Desulfoluna spongiiphila. The sequence continues at coordinate 145,290 of NZ_FMUX01000018.1, forward strand.
CATGAAAATGGACTTCAGGTTGACCTCAGGGTCACCACTCACCGCTTTGATGGCGTGGTCGATATCGCTGGGGTAAAGGGGCATCCCCTCTTTGACGAGGGAATAAAGCTGATTCAACAGGATGACGGCCAGCTTGCGGGCCACGGCGTCCCCCTGAAGGGTTACCTTGTTGCCCCGGGCATGGATGGTTATGGCCAGGGCGTCTGCGATTTTGGTGAGGTGACGGTTCTTCTCACCGAACAGCTGCATGGCGTGCGCGTTGTTTGAAAACGACAACTCGCTGATGCTGTTCTCCAAATTTTCTTCCATGTATGTGCCTTCGCGATGCCCTGCCCTTTCACAACGTGAAAAGAAGCCGGGCGGTCCCTTATGTGTTGCCTGACCCGGTTTTAGCAGGGAAAATCAAAAACGGTGGTAACGTCAGAAAAACCGGAACGGAACAGCCGTCCGGTGCCCCCCAGGGTCACCCTTTCCGGGGTATCTGCCTGAGAGTGAAAGTCATTTTGACATGTATGCATTCTTAGCACACATGATTTGCCGAATGCAAACTGAAACGTAACCCCCTCTAACCCAAGGAAAAATGCCTTGACTCCCCTGCTTGGCTTCTGCTAAGCAACCAGATTGATCGGTGCGAAGGTCGCACCGTGCCGTGGCATTCGACGCTTTAACCGTTAGTTTTCCCAGGCGCATCTCACCATGGAGGCCCACTGATGAACCCACTTGATATCACCTTTTGTATCGTAATCGCCTTCTGCCTGATCCGGGGCGCCTTTCGGGGAATCGTCAAGGAAGCCTCCGCCATCATTGGGGTTTTCGGTGGTTTTTTCGCCGCATACACTTACTACCCCCTCCTGGGCGAACAGCTCAGCCGCTTCATCGACTCCACGGCCTGGCTCAACATCATCAGCTTTCTCATCATCTTCGGTGCTGTCTTTGCCGCGGTCTCCGCCCTGGGCGTCCTCATTAAGTACCTGCTCAAGGTGGTGTTCCTGGGCTGGGTGGATCGTCTCTGCGGTGCCGGGTTCGGCCTGGTCAAGGGCATCCTCATCTCCGCCGTGCTCCTCATGGTCTTTGCCACCTTCCTCGACAAGGGCGCTCCCCTGATCCGTCAGTCCAAAACAGCCCCCTATGTCACCATCGTCTCAGAAGCCCTCTCAAGCTTTGCGTCCAAGGACCTGCGCCAGGAGTTCACCACCAAGATCGAAGACGCCAGGAAAATTTGGGAGAAGCGCTTCTAAGGGGCCGAGCGCCCCGAGCCCCGGCCCATCTTCAACCCGGAAAACCAGCCCTGTCCCGTGCAGGGCCTTTTTTGTTAAAAGGTCACCCTTGTGAACGAAACACGAAAACTCATCCAACGCCTCAGGGCCGACAACGGCTGCCCCTGGGATCGAAAACAGACCCCCGTCTCCATGGTCCGCTACCTCATCGAAGAGAGCTATGAGCTCCAGGAGGCGATCCACGGCGGAGACCCCGCTGAAATGGCCGACGAGCTGGGGGACACCTGGTTCCAGATGGTCTTTCTCATCCATCTTCTGGAAGAGGCCCACGGGCTCTCGTTTCCCGAGGTGACAAGGGCCAACCAGCGCAAAATGATCCGCCGCCATCCCCATGTCTTCGGGGAGGAGACCGCCGATACCGTGGACGAGGTGAAAACCCACTGGGCCCGGATCAAAGAAGAGGAAAAAGCCGAAGCCCCCGCCTCCCTGCTGGACACGGTCACCTCCGGCACCCCGCCCCTCATGAGGGCCAGGGATGTCTCCAAGGTCACCGCCGAGGCGGGCTTTGACTGGGACGACATGGACGGGGTCATGGAGAAGGTGCACGAGGAGTGGGGCGAGTTCACCGAGGCCCTGGCCTCCGGCGACAAGCAGGCCGCCTCCCTGGAGTTCGGCGACCTGCTCTTCACCCTGGTCAACGTGGCCCGCTTTGCCGGCATCGACGCCGACGCCGCCCTCTCCTCCTCGGTGGCCAAGTTTGAAAAACGGTACCGCCTCATGGAGCAGCTCCTGGCCACAGAGGGGGAGCGCCCCGACCGAAGCCGTTCATCCCGGGTGGACGCCATGTGGGACCGCGCCAAAGAGCTCAACGACGGGGCAGGCAATGCCCCCAACACGTAACTGGAGATGTGAAACACCATGATAGCCATCATCGACTACGAAGCCGGCAACCTCACCAGCGTCGAGCGGGCCGTTCGGTCCCTGGGCCGCGACTGTGTGGTGACCGGTGACGCCCGGATCATCCGAGAGGCGGAACGGGTGATCTTTCCCGGTGTGGGGCAGGCGGGCAGCGCCATGGCAAGCCTGAAGCGCACCGGCCTTGACGCCGTCATCCACGACGTCTACGCCTCGGGCCGCCCCTTTATGGGCATCTGCTTAGGGACCCAGATCATTCTCTCCCACAGCCAGGAGCACGACACCCCCTGCCTCGGCCTCCTTGAAGGGGAGGTGGAAGCCTTCCCCGCGAAGATGAACGACACCGACGGCTCCCGGCTGAAGATTCCCCACATGGGATGGAACCGGATCCGCCGGGTGGCGGAGCACCCCATCCTCGAAGGGATCACCGAAGAGGACGAATTCTACTTTGTCCACAGCTACTACCCGACCCCCTCAGACCGCGCCCATGCCCTGGCCGAGTGCACCTACGGGTTCACTTTTCCCGTGATGCTGGGCCACAGGAACCTGGTATCATCCCAGTTTCACCCGGAAAAGAGCGGCAAGGCCGGACTTAAAATCTTAGACAACTTCTGCAGGTGGCAACCATGTTAAGCAGGCGCATCATCCCCTGCCTGGACGTACGCGAAGGACGCACCACAAAGGGCATCAAGTTCAAAAACAACGTGGACATCGGGGACCCGGTGGAGATGGCCAGGCTCTACTACGAGCAGGGCGCCGACGAGATCGTGTTCTACGACATCACCGCCTCCCATGAAAAACGCAACATCATGATCGACGTGGTCCGCCGCGTGGCAGAGACCATCTTCATTCCCTTTTCCGTGGGGGGGGGCATCCGCACCGTGGAAGACATGCGGGCCGTGCTCCTGGCCGGCGCCGAAAAGGTGAGCGTCAACTCCGCCGCCGTGAAAAACCCTGAGATCATCCGCCAGGGGGCCGAAGCCTTCGGCAACCAGTGCGTGGTCCTGGGCATGGACGTCAAGCAGGTGGAGACAAGCGAGACCATCCCCTCGGGCTACGAGATCGTCATCAACGGCGGCCGCAAGCACATGGGCATGGACGCGGTGCAGTGGGCCCTCAAGGCCCAGGAGCTGGGGGCTGGCGAGATCTGCCTCAACTCCATCGACGCCGACGGCATGAAGACCGGCTACGAGGTAAACCTCACCCGCCTCATCTCCGAAACCGTGGACATCCCCGTCATCGCCTCGGGCGGTGCCGGAGAGCCCGAGCATCTCCGGGAGGTCTTAACCGACGGCAAGGCCGACGCGGCCCTCATCGCCTCCATGGTCCACTACGGGGATTACACTGTCCCGGGCATAAAATCCTACCTTCAGGATGCCGGCGTCAAAATCAGGCACCGCTGGTAACCAGGGTTCGCGAATGCTCCGAGCCCTCGTTCCTCGGGCAGGTTGCATTGGCTGACGGGATTCGCCGGTGAATACAAACAAAAAGGCCGAAAACGATGTGTCCACATCGTCTTCGGCCTTTTTTGCGTGTCGCTGCGGACACCCGCGCCTTTTATAAAACATCGTAACTATTCAGCTCAAAAAAACAGCCTCCGGCGGCAAAGTGTGCCACCTTGAAAGCAGGTTGCGGATGCGTTTTGAGCTGAATAGTTATAAAATCATACCTGTTACAACGGGATAAATGGCCCCTTACGAGGCTCAGATATAGTCACCGCGCCTGAATTTCACGGCTTCGATGCCTGCCAGGGCCGCGCTCTGTTCGGCCAGTTCCCGCACACGGGGGTCGGGCTCATCACCAAGGGACGCGGCGAGCTCCGTGGCAAGGGATCCCATCTCCCCGACGAGGGATTCCACCTCTTTCAAGGGCACCTCGGAGGCCTCCATCTTCTGGGAGTAGTCCTCCAGAAGGTTCAAAAGGGCCACGGTGCGCTCGGCGGTGGGGGAGGGAGCCGCTGCGGAGATCACAGGGGGCATCACGGCGCGGATCTCCCCAAGGGGAGCGGGGGCTGCGGCAGCTCCCGAGGCTTGAGCGGCAAGGCCCTCCGACGGACCGGCCTGCCCCTGGGTCGCCTGGTTCAGCATCTGGCCAAAGGAGGGGGCCCCTTCCCGGGGTTTTGCGGCGCCGGCTGCAGGGCTGCCGGGTGCCGTGGGCCCTGCGGGGTTGATGGTATTGAGTTTCATGATGGACTCCTCTGGTGGGATCACTCGTGACCGGGTACCCGGGAGCCCCTGGCTCCCTGCGGCGCTCTTCGAAACCGTCTGTTTCCGGTATGCGCGCCCGCCACATGATCCGACGGTTTATCTGTACGCCTTGCCCCGCAGCACGAAGCAAAGCCTGCCACCCCAAGATCTATTCAAAAGTTGTGCCACAGGTTGAAATCAGCGCACTTTTTCACGAAATCCCCCGATTGCCGGGCCTGGCAGTCTTGCACGCCATAAAAAAAGGCACCGGTATGTGGGAAAAATTTTCCCATCGGTGCCTCTGGTCATTCGGAAGTAACGGCTGACATCGGAAACAGGCCTACCCCGTTTCGACAGACCTACACATACTCGTTGATGGCCGATGCGATGATCTTGTCGGCAACCTTGTCGGCGGGTACGGCGTATCGACCCTCTTTGACCTCGTTACGGAGCTCTTCCACCTTTTCGGTGCGGATGTCCGGGGTGTTCATCATGGCGTCACGGGCGATCTGCATATCCCTGGAATCCCGGGAAAGGGTCACCTTGTCCGCTGCGGAACGCTCCTGCCCCTTGGCCTGAGTCCCCTGCTTTGCCGGGTTGGCTTCCGACACCTCTCGCATGTAGAGTTGCCTGCCGTAATTGGCATTTGATTCAGAGATTTTCATGGCTTTCCTCCGGGTCGGGGTTTCCGTCCTCACGTCTGTAGTGATCCATAAGGGACCTTATTCTCTGGCCCTGGGGACCGCTGTTTCCGACGGAGAGTGTACTGGTGGTCTTTTCATCGTCTTCACCGATATAATTGTACACAAAACGTCCGTTCTTTTTGCGTTCGACGTCGGATTCTCCGCCCTTCTCTTTCCAGACCTGGGCGGCGACCTCAACGTCCTTGTCGCCAGCAGCCCCGGTGGTGGTCAGGCGATTGATGATGTCTGAAGCCACCTTGTCGATAACGGCCTTCCGCTTCCCTTCCGCCGACAAGGTAATCTTATCATGGGTCGGTGCATTGTCAAGACCGAGATCTTTCTGACGATTCAATGCCTTATTCTGGCTTACCTGCTTGCTGTAAGTCTTTAAAACATTGTTTATCTGGTATGACGGTACATGCATGACATCTTTCTCCTTAGTCTTGGCATCGGCAAAAATTGCCCAGACATTAAGGAAAAAAAACAAACAAATAAAACAAAAGAGTGGCTGAGCCCGTCAACTGCGGATCAGAAGATAATTCCGAATAAAATGACGATGGCTGCGAAAGGCGATCTCCGGCAGGTCGTCCAGGGGAAAGAAGCGGGCCTCGTCGGCGTCGTCCCCGGCAACGGGCGAACCGGTCCAGCTCCGGACCAGATACCCCATGAGCAGGACGGTGCCGTAATCGGGGTTGGGGTTGGTGGTCACCCCCAGAAGGGTTTCGATGCGGCCGGCAATACCGGCCTCCTCCCGCAGTTCCCTGACCGCCGCCTCTTCAGGAGACTCGCTCAACTCCATAAATCCCCCGGGAAGGCACCACATCCCGACTTTGGGGGGGACGTTCCGCTTGATGAGGAGCAGGCGCTCCTCGTTGTCCACCACCACCACACAGGAGGCAGGGACCGGATTTTCATAGAGGGGGGTGGCGCAGGCCTCACAGTAGAGACGATCCCGGCCCTCCACAAAGCGCCTGGAGAGAGACCCGCCGCAAAAGGGGCAGAATGCTTTCTTTCGGGGCGTCGCCAAAGGGTCTTTGGGTGAACTGCAGGTGGTGAGTGTGTCGGGTGCCATGGGCCCTCCAAAAAAATAAAAAAAGAAAGGTAACTGTTCGGCTTATGCCTCAGGCGGCACCGCCGGGGGCTAAACGTTTGCCTGATCTTAGTCGTGGTAGGAATACCGGTTGCCCAATACCCCCCACACAGATCCGGACGTGAAGTTTTCCCTCATCCGGCTCCTCGGTTGTACTCGCTT
>NZ_FMUX01000032.1 GCF_900101345.1 Desulfoluna spongiiphila
AAACAAAATCGACGCCCTTGTTGGCTTTACCCCCCCGGAGTGCCGGGGTTTGTAGGGTGCACTCCGTGCACCGGAATGAGGGCCTGGCATAACGCGGAGGCCTGGGTAATCCCGGTAACCTCCGGTCCCCGACCATGGTGCACAGAGTACACCCTACCCATACTCACGGGCGCAGCCCGTCAGCACATGTGACGCACCTGAGGAACGAAGGTGCGGAGCATGTGCGACCCTGGGGTCAAGGGGCTCAGCCCCTTGCAGCCGGAGGCATGCATTAAAAACCATCTTTGGTCATAGGAGTAAAACGCTTGAAACCCATGCCTCTGTCCCTCCGTGGGAGAGTACAGGCGTCAACAACGAAGGAGCACCACATGAAACGAATCAACATTTCCGAGAAGGAGGCATAGCCATGGCCTGGTGCACACAGGAAGACCTGACCCTGTACGTCTTGCAAGCTTACCTGTCGGTGGCTGAGGAAAAAAGCCCAGGGATCACGAACCGCGCCGTGGATGCGGTGCATGGGGAGATCAACGAAGCCCTGCTTGCAGGCGGGTATGCGGCCTCCGGCGCCTCGGCCACCCTCTGCCGCATTGCGGCGGCCCTTTCGGCCTGGCGAACCGTGGCGGCCGTGACAACCCTGGTGACGTCCGAGGCCGACACCGACAACGAATGGCTGCCCCTTCTCCACGAACGCAACCGGGCGGAGTCTGATCTTGCAGCCATCCGCGAAGGCAGGCTTGATCCCTTCCCCAAGGCGCAAAGCAGCTAAGGAGGATTTTCAGGTGATGGAAGCATTCAACACCTTTGACAAAACAAGGCACAGCATGGGGGTGGCATGAGACAGCAGGCGGAAACATGGATCAGGGAAGCAGCGGTTCAGTGCGGGCTCAGCGCCGACAGCGTAATGGCCAAGCCGGAAAGACCGTCTCTCCTCGATCCGAAAAAGCGCATTGAGCTTGAGTACCTGGCAGAAACCTTCATGTACGCCCCCCGGCCCCTTGCCAAATGGACGCTGCCGGAAGGGACCCATCAGCGTATGCGCAACCGGGTCTACACGGGCCGGCTCCCCGTGCGAGTCGAGGTGATCTCAGACGATGAGTCATGGCTGGACGCATTTGTCAACGCGTTCATCGTCACCCTGCCCTCCAAGCGAGTGGATGCAGACAACAACCTTGTACAGATACGCGTGGAAAAGGCCACGCGGGAAGGCTTTACCGGCAACAGGACGGAGGTGTTTGTGAGGCGGAGCAACAGCCTGCACCTCACCTTTGAGTGGATGCTCTGTAAAGAGACCGACCTGCCCTTGATCCGCAAGGTGCAGTTCACCCCCAAAACCAAGGAGGCTTAAATGGCCAAAAAACAACAGACAAAGGCAAAGGAAGAGGAGCTGGATCTGGCGGCACTGGCAGACAAAAGCGCCCTGCCGTCCTGGGAGCTTGCAGGACTGATGCAGGCCGCAGGCTGGGCTCCCGGCAAACAGATTACCGAAACCGCGTTTAACGACGCATTGAAACGATTCCGCAACCGCCCCCTGGGCGGTGGCCGAATCGTGTAAGGAGCGATTATGGGCGACGTATTGGAATTTTTGGTGGACGGGACCAGCGGCCTTGCTCCCGGCGGGGTATCGGGCACAGCCATTGTGACCGGTGTCTGCTCCAAGGGCACCGTGGGCAAGGCCTACCTGCTCGGCAAGCACTCGGACCTCGAAGGACTCCTGGGGGTCGGCCCCCTGGTGGACACCCTCAAGGACGTGTTTGCAACTGGAGGTCAGGAGCCTGTGGTCATCGCCGTGCCTGTTGAAGGCCTCTCCGGCGGGTACATCGGCAGCGTACGCCACACGGGCTCAGGACCTTCCGCAACGGCAACGGGCTCTCCCGCAGGCAACCTGGACGCGGTGCTGAAAATCAAAACCGCCGGTGCCCTGGGCACAGCCACAAGCGAGCTCTCCCTGGACGGAGGCAAGACCTTCGCCTCGGCGGAAGCCACCCCGGCCAACGGCCAGGTCACCTTGGGGGACTCCGGGGCCACCCTGATCCTTACGGATGAAGAACAAAAAGAGGGCGACACCTACAGCGTCACCGTGCGCACCCCCATCGGCCCTGTGGAGAAAGTCGGCACCGGCCCGGACATCGACATGTCCGGCACGGTAAAGGCAGCCGGTGAGCTGGTCCTGAAGATCGTCAAGGGCGGTGGCCGGAACCAGGGCACCTACCAGCTCTCCCTGGACGGCGGTGACTCCTGGGATGTTGAGCGCACCCTCCCCGCCGACGGCCTGATTGCCGCCGGTTCCACGGGAGTTACCATCACGGTTCCCGCCTCGAACATGGCCGTCGGCACAGTGTACACCTGCCGCCTGGCTCCCCCTGTGCCCAGCATCAGCGGGGTGATGGCGGCCCTTGAGAAACCCCTGGAGCGCTATGACGTGGAGTTCGTTCTCATCGTGGGCCCCTCGGACAGCAGCGATTGGGCGGCAGCCGGTGCCAAGGCCGATGCCTTGTGGAACCTCCACCGCCCCACCTACTTCAAGATGGCCTACCGCCTGCCCCAGGACGGAGAAACCGTGGATGACTGGACCGCGGCCTGCAAGGCCGAGTTGGACAGCTACGCCCACCGGTTTGTCCAGGTGTGCGCGGCCTACGGCGAGGTGTCGGACCCCTCGGGCAAGCGCCTGATGCGCAACTGGGCCGGGCTCCAGGCAGGCCGGGTGCTCTCCATTCCGGTGTGCCGGGCCACGGGCCGCGTCAAAGACGGTGGCATCTCCCAGGGGACCCTGGACGAGGACTTCAACGAAGCCCACCAGAAGACCCTGGAAAAGGCAGGCGCCCTGACGGCCAAGCGTTATGCGGGCCTCTCCTCCGCCTACTGGGGAGACTCCAGGACCCTGGCCGATCCCACCAGCGACTTCCAGTACGAAGAGGTGGTGCGAACTGTCTTCAAAGCGGTGCGGCTCTCCCGCATGGCAGCTCTCAAGAGCATGTACGACGAAGCCGGGGACCCCACCCTGGCGGACAACCAGGGCAGCGGCCTCAACTACCTGAAAGCCTGCATCGAAGGGGCCCACGGCACCATGATCGCAGCAAGACCCCAAGAACTGGCCGCCTCCAAGGTAGAGATCCCCGCCGGCCAGGACATCGTTAACAACGGGGTTGCCGTTGAGTTTACCCTCATCGGCCTGCCCATTATCCGAGAGATCCGACTCTTTGCCCAGTACGTGTACGCGGGCAGCCGTCAGGATCCGAGACTGGAGGTGGCCTAATGCCCATCAACGGAAACACCTATGACTGGGAATCGGTAACCATTGACCTTAACGGCACGACGGCAATCGATATCGAAGAGATCAGCTACAACGACAGCCGGGAAATCGATCTCATCTACGGCAAAGGCAGCGTGTCCACGAAATACGGGCGCAAGAACTACAGCGCCTCAGGATCCATGAGCCTTCTCAGGGAGGAGTTTGAACGCCTTCGCAAGAAGCTGGGCGGCAGCGTCTACAAGGGTGAACCCTTTCCCATCAGCGTGTGCTACGCCAACGACGACGTGCCCATCGTCACCGACACCCTGACCGAAGTGAAAATCACCAAGCAGGACTCCAGCGCCAAGCAGGATGAGTCTGCCACCGGCAAGGTCAAGCTCGACTTCAAGATCCTCACCCCCATTAAGTGGAACGGAGTGGCAGCCCTTTAACCCCAACCGCCCCATGCCCTTGCATGGGGCGAACCGGTAACGATTCAGCCCATGTCTGCCTCCGGCGGCAAGGTGAGCCACCTTGAAAGCTGGTTACCGCTGCGCTTTAACCCTCGTTCCTCGGGTTAAATCGCATCGGCATTCATGTGTGATGTGAATATTTATTTTTTTGTCTGAACCCTTACACCATCCAAGGAGAACAAAGCATGACCACAGAAAATCCCAATACAACAGCACCCGAAGCGTCAACCTCCTACGAGGGCTACACCCTTATGGAACACACCTTCAACGACCGGTTCGCAGGGAAAGAGGTGACCATCAGGCACCACTTCAAACGACCCAACCGGCCCCAAATCTCCCGCGCCCAGAAAGGGGCCGGCAAAGACGCCATGAAAGCCTTCGGCAACTTCGTCACTGAGATTGTGCACCCCGACGAAAAAGAAGCTCTGGCCGCCAACATCAAGACGTACCCCGGCCTGGCCGCCACCTTCGGCAACGCCATCATGGGGGCCGTGGGCGTAGGTGACCTGGGAAACTGATCCGGCGCGCCCGGGAAACCCTGGACCCCATGGACCAGTGGGAGGCCATGATCTCCCACTGGCTCGGCCAGGAGGCGGCGGAGGACCTGGAGACCTTCGCCGGCCAGGTTGCCCGGGCAGAATGGTTGGAGAAGAGACACCTTGAATCGTTGCAGCGCCTAATAGGAGGAGTCAGTTAGTGGAAGCGCTTAGCATTTTACAAGACATGGGAATGGCTGAATCCACCGTCAATTCCTTAAATGAAATAAAAAGTGCCTTCGATGAGGCGGAAAAGGCGGGCAGGGGATTCGGAAACGGCTTCAAGGGTATCGCAAAAAAAATGATGCCCTTCGCCCTTGCAGCGAAGATGTTCCTTGCCGTCCTGTCTCCCACCATTTCGGTGGCAGCCGATTTCGAGGCCCAGATGTCGAGCCTGGGGGCCGTCACACGGGCCAGCGCCAGCGAAATGGCCCTGATGAAACAAAGCGCCCTGGACTTGGCGGCCCAGACGGGGTTTGCCGCCGGGGAAATCGTGACGGCCCAGGAGGAGCTCAGCAAAAGCGGGTTCAACCCCGACCAGATCGTCGGTTCCCTGCCGGATATCCTGAACCTGGCCACGGCGGCCCAGTGCGACCTGAGCACGGCGGCCTCGATGAGTTCCGCAGCCATGGATCGATTCAACATCAAAGCGTCGGAGTCGGGCAAGGTGGCCGATACCCTCGCATCGTTATCGGCCTCGGGCATGGACCTCGCAAAGCTCGGCACGGCCCTGGACAATGCCGGGGCAGCGGTGGGCAAAACCGGGGTCAGCTTTGCCGAGTTTGCGGCCATCACCAACACCATGACCGGAGCCGGTATCAAGGCGGAAAGTGTGGGCAAAACAACCTCCACCATGTTCCAAAAGCTGACCGCGCCGACAGATGCCGCAGCAAAAGCCCTCAAAAAAATAGATTTTAGTCCCACAGCATCCGGCGGAGATCTTTTGGATATGCTGGGGGGCCTTGAGAAAGCACTTGCCGGCATGGGAGCGGCTGAAAAGGCCGCCACGCTGACAACCATCTTCGGTGAGGAAGCCCTTAAGCCTGTCAACACCCTGTTAAATGAGGGGATCGGCAGCCTCAAGGAATTTGGCAAAGCGGCGGACAACGACACAGGCCGTTCAGCGGAAATGGCCACGGCAAAACTCAACAACCTCAACGGGTCCCTCAAGATCCTGGGGGCAGCAACCACCAACTTTTCCATCGTGGTGGGCAGTGCCTTCACCCCGATTTTAAAGGTTTTAACGGACGCACTTATCACGGTGGTGGGTTGGTTAACGACCCTGGCATCCCACCCCATCGGACAAGCGGTCCTGCTCATGGCCGGCGGATTTTCCGCCTTCGCCATCGTCCTGGCCTACTTACCCGGGGTGCTGACCTTGGTCACGGCGGCGTTCGGCTTTTTCAACGCAACGCTTCTACTCAACCCCATCGGCCTTATTGCCATGGGCATCATCGCGCTGGGGGCTGTGATCATTGTCTTCTGGGACAAAATTGCCGAGTTTTTTAAGCCGCTGACACTGATTGTCCAGGGCGTCATCTCCGTTTTTAAAAGCCTATCAGGCACCATCGGCACCATTGAGGGACAACTGGCAAAGGACGTACAGGCGGCCGGATTGGTCGGCGTGATTACCACGATCTGTCGCGTAATCTATCGCATCAAGGTGGCCTGGGAAACCGCCTGGGACGCCATGGTCACGACCATGGCGGGTGTCGGGAGTATTTTTGCCCCCATTATCGACACTCTGGCGGGTGCATTCCGGCCCTTGTGGAAAATCATCACCTACGTGTCACGTGCCCTTTTCGGTGCGGCAGAATCCACAAGCGTTTCAAGCTGGCAAACCTTCGGCGCCATCGTGGGCGTTGTGGTTGGCTCGGCCTTTCAGGTGTTGGCCTGGGCCGTTCGCCTGGCTCTTACTCCCTTTACGCTTTGCATCAAGCTGGTGGGCTGGTTGCTCTCGGCTTTTGTCTGGCTTGGGGAGGGCATCGGCACGGCTGCCGGGGGGATTGTGGAGCATGTAGCTTCCATCGGCAACGGCATCAAGTGGGCATTTCTCAACCTGACGCCTTTGGGATGGATCATCCAGGGTTTTAACGGCGTCAAGAATTTCCTGTCCAACATCAACCTGGCCGAAATCGGCGTAAAGATTATGCATTCCCTGGCATCGGGCATCAAACGTGCCGTCATGATGCCCTTTACCATCATCAAGGGAGGATTCAGCAAAATTCGCAACTGGTTCTCCTCTTCGGACGACAAAGAGGGGTCACTGGCGAAGCTCACTGTTCCCGGCTCACAAATGGTCGAGACCCTGTCCACAGGAGTCCGGGGCGCAACGTCGGTACTGGGTAAAGGGGCCGCAGGGGCGGCAGTCGGAGTTGGCCTTACCCTCGGCACAGCCATGGCCGATCCCGGGCAATACACGTCCGGCATCAATTCCCTTCCGGCCATTGCCACCCCTTACGAACAGGCGGCTGAAGGTGCGAGCGGCCCGCAGCATGCCACTGAAAGCGGCGAGGCGCGAAGCCAGGGCTCCAGGGTTGTTATTGAACATTTACATGTGCAGCTCCCCGATGTGTCGGACGCGGACTCTTTTGTCCAGGCCCTGCAGACACTGGTGAGCTCATACGGAGGACAGGACTGATGGATGGGTACTTGAAATTTTCAGATGGTGAGGTGTCGTTGGGTGGAGTGACTGTCCCCGGAATTTTGTCGAGTCTCTCCATAGGGAGCGAGGTAATCTTTGATGAACCCAAAGAGGAGGGCAAACCCGGCACCACCAAGCTCCCCATGGGATGGGAAGACTCGGATTTTTCCCTGTCCCTGGTCCTGGTGAGCGACAAAAACGGCACCTGCTACGACAAACTGAAAAAACTCGTAGCGGTCTTCAAAGGAACCAACGACAAGAAAAACCCGAAGGTATTCACCATCGCAAACCACCACATCTCGGCATGGGGTATCGACCATGCCGTATTCAAACGCTTGCAATCCAGCGAGGACAACAAAACGGATACGATCAAGACCACCTTGGCCTTTACCGAGCACAACCCGCCCATCCAAAACCAGGCCCAACCTCCGAAAGCCGGAGCGGCCTCCGGAAAGGCGGAGAACAAGACGCCCGGTACCACGGCCAAAGAACCGGAGCTGTCCCTTAAAATCAATGTTGGGAGGTAGCCATGGGAGTCATTGCAGGCATCCAATTGGACATCTTCCTTGGGGAAAAACGGGTCACCCGCTGCCCGGAGTGCATGGTGACCGCATCGCGGCGGTCCGTGCTGACCCAGGCCAGCATTGCCGTGCCCGACCCCATGGGCGAGGTGCATCAGGCCCTGGACAAGGGGCAATCCCTTTCCGTTCGGTTCGGGTATCGGGACCGGGACCCGGGCGTGTTCACCGGTACCGTCACCCGATGGGCGCCCTCCTTAAAGGCCAAGGAGCATGTGGTGATCCATGCCGACGGCCCGGAGCGCGCCCTCTTAACCACGCATCTCACGGAGTCGTGGTTTGAGGAACCGGCGAATGTCCTTGCCAGGCGCATGCTTGCCGCCTCGGGCCTTCCGGTGGGGCATGTGGACCTGCCCGACACCCTCATTCCGCGCATGAGCGTCAACGGCAGCCCTGTCCGGGGAGCGATCATGGGGGTGATGCACAGCTTGGAGAGCGGCTTTTCGCAGAACCTGAGCCGGTCTTACCTGCGCCTTGAAAACGGGGCCCTGGTCCTGTCCGACGCCCCCAGGGAGGGGGCGGTCCCGGTCATTGCCACGGCCGGGGGCATCATTCGCCACAAGGTCCGCACCGAAGGGCCCAGCGAGGTGGAAACCTTCCTCACACCCTGGATGCAGCCCGGCATGCAGTTTCAATTAAACGACACCCGCAAGGGGGTCCAGGGGCTGTTCATGGCCGACGCCGTGACACACGTCCTGCGTCCCCGCTCTGTGCGCACCTTTCTTTCCTACGGAGGATCGTATGACCGTTTCCAATGTTGATGATTTCTTTCGGCTTTTTCAAAAGGCGGTGGAGCTGGTGCGGCCCAACCTCCGCAAGTTCTATCGGGTGGTGCGCAAGGCCGAGGTGGTCCGAAGCTATCCCAGCGACGGGCAGTACTGGGCCGATGTGCAACCGCTCTTAAACGATGAAACCCCGGACCCCGACGAACCGGTGATCCCCAAGGTGGAGATCCCGGTGCTCTGGGCCGGGCCGGAACGCGGCGTGGTCTGCCCCCCTGCCCCGGGTACCCGCTGCGATCTTTCTTACTACGACGGGGACCCCAACTTTCCCCGCATCGGCAATTTCAGGTGGCAGGGCAACAAGGCCCCCCAATGCGACCTGGGGGCCTTCATCATCCAGCTGGAACCCGGGGTATCCATCGAAATCGAGGCGGACAAACGCATTGTGACCCTCACCTCGGCCAGTGCGGAAACTGAGGCCGGGGACAAATGGACGGTCAAGGCGGGGAGCGAGGCCACCGTGGATGCCCCGCTCATCAAGCTCAATCAGGGCACAGGCGTGGTGACAGGAGCCTGTATCTGCCATTTCACAGGCCTTCCCCACGGGGATGTGTCCTCAACGGTTTTTGCCGGGAAATAAGGAGAACAACAAAATGAGTCTGAGCAACAGCGCACTCAAAGGGTTGATCGTCGGTGAGATGACCGCCCAGGGAATCGAGGTGGCAGGCGACCATGCCTGGGCCGAAAAACTGGCGGCGGCCGTTGCAAACGCCGTGGTGGCTCACATCACGGCAAGTGCCCAGGTCACGGTAAGCGGCGGGTCCAGTGCCGGCACATACAAGGTGGCATAATGGAACATATCTTCGGACAAGACATCAAGCTGGACAGCCAGGGCCATGCCCTCATCGCCGCAAACGGTGAGCTCGTGCTCACCGAGGGCGTAGACACCGGCCTCCAGGACATCCGAGAGGCCCTGAAAACCCCTGTGTGCACACTCTTCTACGATGAAACCTACGGCGGCCGGATTTACCACTGGATCAAGGACGAAAACACGGAGACCCATCGCATGGGCTTCACCGCGGAGGTGAGGCGCATCTTAAGAAACGACCCCAGGGTGGAGACCGGAAGCGAAACCTGCCGCATCCGCTCCTGGGACGAGAAAGGCATCGAAGCCGAAGCCGGCTGGCAATGGATCGGCCAGTCCCACATGAACAACCTGGTGATCGGAATCGATCCCGCAACCATGGAGGTAGTGATCAAAGATGGCTGTTCCCATTCCACGAGTTTCTAAAACCCTGGACGAATGCCGCCAGATGGTCTTCGGCAGGGTATCTGACGTACACGACGAATACATCGCCAAAGGGTGGCTTCCCCGGGAGATGAACCTTAACAAAGGCGTGGTGAGAGGCATCCTGGAAGTGATGAGCTGGAGCCTGCACCAGGTGTACCTGCTCCTTGCCGATCAGGTGCGCTTAGGGATTCCCGGAGAGTCCCACGGCACGTGGCTGGACCTCCACGCCGACCAGGTGGAGGCCCCCCGCCAGGCCATGGGCAAGGCCAAGGGCATGGTGCACTTCACCAGGGAGGCAAGCAGCGGCAACGTCTCCATTGCCAAAGGACGCATCGTAAGGACCCAGCCCGACGGCACGGGCAAGGTTCACCGGTTCGTGACCACCGAAGATGCCGTCATGCAAAACGGAGACAACGAGGTGGCCGTGCCCGTGGAGTCCGAAGATTACGGGGCCTCGGCAAACGTCACCCCCGGCCAGATCTCCGTCATCGTCACCCCCGTTCCCGGGGTGGATGCCGTCACCAACCGGTCCGGCTGGCTGCTCACCGAAGGGGTGGACACCGAGTCCGACACAAGCCTCAAAGAGCGCTACAGGCTCCAGTGGAAAGGCAACGACGGCTACTCCTCCAACGCCTATAAGCGTTGGGCAACCTCTGTTCCCGGCGTTCTGGACGTGGCCGTCAACGACCAGCACCCCAGGGGTCAGGGCACGGTGGATATCGTCATCCGGGGCATGGCCGGGATGCCCACCGACGAGCTCCTTGACAAGGTGCGGGAGGCCATCGCCCCCAACGCCCATCAGAACGACGACTGGCAGGTCCTGGCCCCCAGCCCCGTCCATGTGGACATCTCCTTTGTTCTCCACCTGAAGCCGGAGGCTGTGTGGGAAGAGATCCGGCCCAAGGCGGACGCGGCCGTCCGCACCCTCTTTGCCAAGCCGGACGAAAGCGCCCAGGAGGCCTATATGTTCGGCGTGGGCGAAGACATGACCCAGGACCGCGTTGTGGGGGCCATCATGAACGTCTCGCCCCACATCAAAGAGGTGGAGTGGCTCGCCCCCATCGCAAACATCACCGTGGGCCAAAGCGGCCTGGCCATCCTCACCGGCCTGACCCTGACCCATGTAACGGAACCGGAGGCATAGATGGCCCTTTTCTGGAACTACATACGCAACCAGCTCCGCTTCCGCCCCGCCCTTGCAGGCGGCTCGGTGGCAATCATCCTCAAGGGCATGGCAAAAGCCTTTGACGATGTGTGCGCCGACATCGTCTGGGCCCGGGACCAGATGAACCCCAAAACCTGCGATGACGAGCTTGTGCCCGCCTTTGCACAATCCAGGGGCATCCGAAAGCACCCCGCCGAAACCTTTGACCAGTACCGGACCCGGGTGGTTGACGCCTGGACCTGGCACCGCATGGCGGGCAGGCACCGAGGCGTGGAACGCATCCTGGACCACTATGGCCACCAGGGGTGCACCCTCTCTTCCATGGCGCACGAGGACAGCGCCAGGTGGGCCGAATTTGAGGTGTCGCTTCCCGCAGATGCCCCCATGGACAGGAAAAAATACGACGCCATCCGAGACGTCATCAACGGGGCCAAGGCTGCCACGGCCAAACTCGCCCGCGTAAGCACCAGGACACAGACACCGGCCCAAATCTTTGCGGCAGCCGGCCTTCGCGTCAAAACCCATATCAGACTGTAAGGAGAAGACCATGTTGAGATGGACCCCTGCCGGGCTTCAGGCCATTCAAGAGGCTGAATCATCCGGAACCAAAATCAAAGCCACCCACATCGCCATCGGGGACGGCGGCGGCCAGACGCCCGATCATTCGGGCAGCACCATGCTGGTAAACGAGCTCTACCGCCAGCCCATTGACACCATTGCCATGGTGGATGCCCCGGACGTCCCTTCGGGCAAGGTCGTGGAGTTCGGCGTCAGCATCCACGAGACAAAGCCCGAAACCGGCAGCTGGATGATTCGCGAAGTGGCCATTCTGGCGGGCGACACCGTCATCGGCATCGGCCAGCACCCGGAGCTGGAAAAGGTGGGCAAGGACTCCCCCAAGGGCACCATGACCCACACCATCACCGCCCCCATGGTCGTGAGCAACGAGGCGGTTATTTCCCTTGCCATTGCCCCTTCCGTGCATGCCACCATGGAAGCCCTTTCCGACCACAACGAAGACAGCCAGGCGCATCAGGATATCCGAGAAGCCTGCGCAACTGCCATCTCCGAGCACAACCGGAATGATGGAGCCCATGAGGATATCCGGCAGGCACACCAAGCGGCTGTGGACGAAATCGCCGCGCAGAAAGAGGCGCTGGAGGTGCTTGAGGAGAAGGTGGTCAATACGGGGGTCAGGCAGGCTGTTTTGTCTTATGGTGAGGGTATTTCGGTTGAGGCGACCGAAGTGAAGGGGATGGATTCAAAAGATTATAGCGGATCTGAAGGCGTGAAGTTACCTGTGGACCTTGGAATGGCTTTTTCTGGTGGCGAATACGGTGGCATGATAATGCCGACAAGCCCGAGCAGGATGGGATGCCGTATTGTATTAGATACGTTAAGGGGGCCTCTTTCAGTTCTCAGTACAGACTCCGCTGGATCAGCTCAAGAGGGAGATACAACAAGGCTTACGCAGTTTACCCAACATGGTTATATTACATCTCATAGTTTAAGAAGCAATGATCCAGAATTTGGAAATAATGTTCTCGCATTCAACACGACCTGCAAGAAAAAAATGGGATTAAATGACCTTGCAGGCAAACTTCAAGACCTCCCCGACAGCGGAGGTGGGTCCGCGTTCAGATACTTTGAAATAGGTGAGGACCGCTTTGTCATCGTTCCTCGCAAATATGATGGAAAAACACATTCCATAGACAGCCATATCTACAAGTGGAATGGATCTGCCTTTGAGATCTTCAAATCCATTCCGACAAAAGGAGCACTTTGGGCCGAGCCATTTGAAATGGAAGGCGAATATTACCTACTTATCTGCAATAGTTATGCGGACGGTAGTTACAAACAAAATTCACCGTTATTGAAATGGAACGGTAATGATTTTGTTGAAATTCATCGTTTCACGACAACAGGAGCAATCAATGCAAATTATTTCGAAATTGGGGAAACTAAATTTCTTGCCATTGCGTTTTATCGAGCACCGAATGGCAATCCTTCAGCAAAATCGACTATTTACAAATGGGATGGGAGTGCTTTTGTAGAGTTTCAATCCTTCCAGACAAAAGATTGCAGGCAACTCTACCATTTTTGTATGGATGGTGTGCCCTACTTAGGTGTTGTCAATTTCGATCCATCTTTGGAGTCCCTCATATACCGATGGGATGGTACAAAATTTGTTCAGCAGCAGAGTGTAGGCCCCTATGGCGATATGAAATTTGAATATTTTGAAATTGAAGGTGAAAGTTTCATTTTCAAGGTAAACCATTACGCCTCTGGAAACTACAGCATTAACAGTAATGTTCTCAGGTGGGACGGAGCAAAGTTTGTAACGCACCAAAATATTTCAACCCATGGCGCTTATAAAGCGAACCATTTAGAAATCCATGGTGAGCATTACGTAGTAGTAACATGCTTTAGTGGCGAAACTTCCTATATTTTCAAATGGAACAGACATAAGCGAGAATTTGTCGAGTGGAAAACGTTTCCGACAACCTATTGCTACGATGCTCGTTTTTTCAAAATGGAAAAATCGTACTACATTGGTGTGGCAAACAACGGCATCTCTTCAACCGATTATAACAGCACAGCTGTTATCCATAAGCTTGAAGAAGTTGAATTCAACTTTAACCCTGCAAATGGGTTTTCAATGGCTAAGTTGCGTGGGATCGACAGGGACAATGTCATCTCACATCCCACGGACGACGAGTTGCTTGTAAGTGTTATTAAACGCCTTGATAGCGTGGGATCTTGGGCGTTTCAAACTTTTGAATTCAATGGGGCGGATTACCTTCGATTTGATGGCAGAGAAAAGGTCACTACAGGTTCAGGGCCAATAGCAAAAAACTTTACCGATAAGGACTTTGAACTCGGAGGAAGTAGTGTATGGGCAAACGCTCTCAACGGCCATTACATGATGTACTCTTTTTATGGGGAACGTCTTGATAACCTTCACCCTGGCATGAGGGGAAAAAGAGGTGTGACAGCCTTTGTCAAGGCCGTTAACGGCAAAACTATCAATATAGGCTTCCCCGCCGAGACGGTGATTGTCCGATCTATGGACAACGATGGCGACTGGTATGTCATGTGCAGGGATCGTGGGTGGGAGAAATTCACCATGCTCAACAGCACCGCCCCTGAAGGGACTATGACATACCCCATATCCGTTGCAGGAGAAACCATCACCCTGCCTGCGTCTTGGACCGAAGACACCTATTTCGTCATGGCGTTTGGTAAAATGGGAGGCCTTGCAACCGGAAAATCTATCCAAATCAAAGCCACTCCTGAAGCACCTTTTGTGGCAACCCTCGCAAAGGGTTTCGGCCCCGAAGGCAATCGAGACAAGATCATCCACAAAGACTCTTTTTCCATCTACCCCCAAAACGAACCGGACGGCAGGTATGACCTGGTTTTGCTCGACAATGGGGCTGTCGATTTGATCCCTGAGAAAAGTTACGTCACAGATGTCGTTCAATGGAAAAATACAAAACTATTGTTGGGTTCCTGCCGAATCACGGATGGACTGATTGTCGATTTGGATCTGGTGCCCGTAGGCGATGACTATGAAACGCCATGGTTTCCCGTTGAGATGGGAACCAGGTACATACTGCCAAACCTGTTTAAATTTGCTGGCATTGAGTTTTCAATTTGGTGGAATTCATCTCCTTCAAACGAGGGCTCAAGAGAAGTGGAAGCCATTAGCTATGCATACAATACCACTGGTGGTGAGATGCAAGCTGGCGCGTTTAAGAAGAGAAGTACAGACACCATCGAAGTAGCTACAGCAGACGGATACGTCTTCTATTCTAAACTATCTGCCGACATAGCAGCAGCGGCAACCGGCTTCTATAAACTCGTCGTTAAAAGGAACTACTAACATGCAAACTATGAAGCAAGTTGTTTGGTACAACCAAGAAGACGGCTCCAAGGCGGTTGATATGACAGGAAAAATTAAGATGCCTGAAGGCTATGGCCTCACCCCTCCCGATATCCCCGAGCAGCCGGATCCCAACGACATTCCGCTTTGGGATGTTGACACGATGGTAACAGAGTCCCCAACTCTCGCAAAATATTTTCTAAAATCTCAAGGTATTGAATAAAACAATGCATAATTCCGGCCCTTATCACGAAGACCAAGCCGACAAGTTAGGCTGATAAACCAGAACCGTATAATCCATTCCTCTTTAGATGGCAGCAAACGCCACCTTGCAAGATATCCCCCCTCTACTGTCCGAGCATCACACACATGCCAGAGCCGTTGTGTGGTGACTCGGGTCCCTCCTTTTCCTGACCGGAAACCCAGGTAGAGTCCTTGAGTGACATTAACGGTGGCCTCGTGAACCTCTACCGGATCATTGAACACCACGTTGAGGCGTTCATCCGAGCCTCTCAATGCCACTCGTCAGCCCGCCGAAGCGACACCTCCTACGCATTGAGAAAGCCCCCCTGCCGGGCGTACCGCGCCTGGCTCGTACCCTGCACCGAACACAAGAATCCCGCTGCGCTTTAACCCGAGGAACGAGGGTTAAAGCGCAGCGAAAGCGAGCTCTCAAGGTGGCTCACCTTGCCGCCGGAGGCATTGTTTTTATAGTTTTTTTGTTCCCAGGTAGAGCCCGGAAACGAAGGCGAAAGAGCATTCCCGAATCTGGGGTATAGGAGATTTATCCCCTCCTGCAATAAATGCCGGCCCTCAATTTCTCCCATTTGACTATTTGAAATCCGAGGCGAATTATGGTTAAACCCAA
This sequence comes from Desulfoluna spongiiphila, assembly GCF_900101345.1. Lineage (GTDB taxonomy): Bacteria > Desulfobacterota > Desulfobacteria > Desulfobacterales > Desulfolunaceae > Desulfoluna > Desulfoluna spongiiphila. Next base: position 15,393 of record NZ_FMUX01000032.1, read on the forward strand.
CTACTTTAAACTGTTCGCAAGGGGGCTGCGACGGCCCATGATGCCTGTGATCGATTGTGATGATGCACAGGGTATGCAGAGCCATTGGCTTCTTGCGGTGAACGTCAGCCCAGTTGTTTTTTAAGCCTGTTTACAAAACGATTCAAAAGGTTCAGCCCCGGCAGGGCAGCCGGAGACACCAGAAAACGATGAGCTGACACATTATTTCAGGGAGATGGTGCAGGGGTATGTCACAGGGACGTTTGTTTCGAAGGTTTATCAACCGGTATCTCATTGACGGCCTGAGCGGCATGGCGCTGGGCCTTTTCTCAACCCTTATCGTGGGGCTGATCATCAAGCAGATCGGGGCGGGCATCGGGGGCACAACCGGCGGGGTGTTGCTTCAGGTGGGCGGCATGGCCCTTGCCATGACAGGGGCGGGTATCGGCGTGGGGGTGTCTCACAAGCTGGGGGCTCCCAACCTGATTATCTATGCCTCGGCGGTAACCGGCATGTTCGGGGCCTTTGCGGGCAAGATCCTTGCGGGAAGTGTCTTTGTGGGCCGGGCCGTGCACCTGGCGGGCCCCGGGGAACCCCTGGGGGCGTTTATTGCGGTGCTGGCGGGTATTGAGGTGGGACGCCGGGTGTTCGGCAGGACCCGCCTGGACATCATCATCACGCCCATGGTCACCCTGGTGAGCGGTGGGGTCATCGCCCTTCTCATCGGGCCTCCCATCTCCACCTTCATGACCTACCTGGGCGATATCATCCTTTTTGCCACCCACCAGCAGCCCTTTGTCATGGGTGTCCTCATCTCTGTTTTCATGGGGATCTTCCTGACCCTGCCCATCAGCTCGGCGGCCATCTCCATTATCCTGGGCCTCAAGGGCCTCGCCGCCGGGGCCGCCACCGCCGGGTGTGCCGCCCAGATGGTGGGTTTTGCCGTGGCCAGTTACCGGGAAAACAGGGTCAACGGCCTCTTTGCCCAGGGCCTGGGCACCTCCATGCTCCAGATGCCCAACATCGTGAAGAACCCTAAAATCTGGATCCCGGCCATCGCGGCCAGTGCCGTCACCGGCCCCATCGCCACCGTGATCTTCGGCATGGAGAACAACCCCAGCGGCGGGGGCATGGGCACTTCGGGACTCGTGGGCCAGATCATGACCTGGAACACCATGATCGCCGCCCAGCACCCCGCAATCCTTTTCATCAAAATTGCCCTCATCCACTTTATCTTTCCGGCGGCCATTGCCTACGGTGTGTCGGAATACCTTCGCCGGATCGGGTGGATCAAATCGGGGGACATGAGGCTGGAACCCTGATGGCCAACATCACGCCCCCCTACACCGCATGATCAGAACTTGATCCGAAGACCGGTGATCAGGGCGTGAATCGACTCGTAGCTGCTGATATCAGCATCAAGGTCGTAGAAATAGTAGCCGGCGTAGAGTTCCGTACCGAAGTCCTTGATATCCTGAACCACCTGGGCGCCAATGACATCGCCCTTACCATATTGACGGGCAACGCCGTTGCTTATGGTCAGGTTGTCGTCGTACTGGCCGAAGTCCACGGAAAAGCGTGTCTCGCCAAAGGAGGCCATCATGGCCTTGTACCCCAGCTTGAGGTAGTAGAAGGTCCCGTCGTCGGCGCGATCCTGTTTGTACTCCTGAAGTCCGCTGGCAAAGGCCAGGTTAAAACCGGAGTCAAACAGCAGGGCCACGGAACCGTCGTACAGGTTCTTTACCGTATCCGAGGTATCGCTGGGCCTTGCGTAGGCAATGGCGCCCACCACCTGGATGTCCGCCAGCTCGCCGTCATACCTCACCGCCACATCGCCTCCGCCGTCGGCTACCCAGGACCCCGAGATCATGGCCCCGCCAAAGGAGGGGGAGTCGTACCGGACCCTGGCATCCCTGCCCAATCCGTCCATGCTGTTATAAATTTTTGAGATATTGACACCGGTGAGGCTGTTCAGGTTCTTGTCGTAGAAGATGAGGCCGCCGGCGTAATCGCTCACGGCCGAGGCACCGGCAAGGTAGGTCCCTGAAAGGTCGAGGCTGGTGGTGTCGTCGGAGGCCGTGGAGCCGTGGCCCATGGAGAAGGTGCCCCACCCCTTGTGCTTCACATAGAGATCCACGTGCCTGCGGGTGAAGTTGGAGTCCCCGTTGTCCCTGGGGTTCTCCTGGCTCACGCTGTCGCTCGGGTTCACATTGAGCCCGGCCTCAAGGAGGGTCCCGAACATGAGATCATCGGAAACCTTGATGGTACCGCGAATCCCGAAACGGGACTGGGAGGCGGAGTTGTCCACCTGGTACACATCGGAGTCATTTCCATCGTCGGCGGCCAGAAGGGCCCGGTTGACATGGCCGTAAAGAACCACGGACGAGGCTTTGTTCCCGCTGAACACAAAGGGCGAACGAAAGCTCACCTCGCTCTCTTTGTCCGACGTCAAGGCGTCAATGGTGGCCCTCATCTCTTCCAGGGCCTTGGCCTGGTCGGCAAGCTGTGTCTGCATCTCCAGGAGTTCTTTCTCCGGAGCGCCGTACGCCGTGCCCACAATCGCAGACAGGGCAAAAACCGCGATAACAAAAACGTAGCTCAACTTCTGCATTCTGCTTTTCATGGCATTCCCTTTCCCAACAAGGTTATTGGTCAACCAACCCGAATCATTGATTCATCAATAGAGCAAAGCCGAAAAAACAAAATCCAGGAGCAACATACACGCCCCTGTTTTTTTGACAACGTTGTGGGTACAGGCAATTTTATAAGGTATCACAGGCAGATGAGACTCGTTCTCTCGGATCGAATCCGATCCCCCCTTGTCGGACCCCGGCACCATCACCCATGGGCCTTTGGGATCTTTACTTAAGGTCTGTAATGGAAAGGAAGAGATGTACGAGACGTTATGACTTTTCCACCACAACATCTCATATGAAGAGAAAAATATCAATCGGATAAATACGTTATAGCAAAGAAGTCATTTATTTCTCAAAAATTATGCACCCTCGTTAAACACGATATCGCGGGACAATATCGCGTCAATGGGTACGCCGTAACTCCCGATGGCAGGCAGCGTGGCGTTATGGTGTGCTCGAATGGCATCGGCAGGGGCATGGGCTTTGTCGTGGGTGGTGTGGGCATCGGCGGCCAGGGTGACATGATATTTCAACCCTGCGGCCCGTCGGGCGGTGGTGTCCACGCAGAACTCGGTGGCGTACCCGCAGAGGATGAGGTGCGTTGCCTCCAGTTTCGTCAGGAGTTCGGTGAGACGGGTCCGCAAAAAAGAGTCCGGGGTGGTTTTGCGGATGAGATGATCCCCGGGTGCCACCTGCAGCCTGGGATCCAGCTCCCAGACCGGGGTCCCGTGGGAAAGGGCCCCGTCAGCGGTCTCATGCTGGACGAAAATCACAGGGACACCCGCTTTTCGGCCACGGGAGGAAAGGGTGTTGATGCGGGATATCACAAGATCGGCATCAAAGGGCGCGGGTTCAGGCTCAAAGAGCCCCTTCTGGACATCGATTACCACCAACGCGGATTTCATCACTCACTCCTTTGCAATTCAGGAAGGTTCTGCCTTCACGGGCCATGGACATCGCCACGCCACCGGGTTACTCTTTAGCCGATCCCCGATCGGTCCCACCCATCGGGGTATACCATCGAATCAACATGAAACATAGCTCAGAGCCATAGGCTTATTACCAGGAGACCCCATGAACATACACCAGATCCGGTTGGCCAAGATGGCCAACTTTGCCTACATCGTGGAAGACGAAGCCACCCATCGCTGCGTCCTTGTGGATCCGGCCTTTGAGGTAAAACGGATACTCCGGGAGGTTCAGATCCTGGGACTGGAGGTGGTGGGGCTCGTCAACACCCACTGCCACAGCGATCACACGGCGGGAAACCGGGCCGTGGTGGAGGCAACAGGAGCGCCCCTGATGATTCACCGGGACGACGCCAAAGCCATTTCAGGCATCGGAAACCGGACCCTCACCCGGGCCCTTGGGGGCAAGGGATCGCCGAAGCCCTCCAGGCTCCTGAAAGACGGCTCCGTCATCGAGGTGGGCAAGGGCCGCTTAACGGTCCTTCACACGCCAGGGCACACCCGGGGAGGCATCTGCCTCTACACGCCGGGCCATGTCATCACCGGGGACACCCTGTTTGTGGGAGGGGTGGGCAGAACCGACCTTCCGGGGGGCAGCCTGAAGACCTTGAAACGCTCCCTGCGCGATAAGATCTTCACCCTGCCGGATCAGACGGTGGTGTGGCCGGGCCATGACTACGGGGCAAAGCCCACCTCCACGGTGGGCAGGGAAAAGGCCACGCTGTCGTTTTAAAGAGGCCTTCTATGGTTAAAGTGGGTGAAAAAAACAGGCCTCCGGCGGCGAGGCGAGCCACCTCGAAAGCTGATTGCCCTTGCGCTTTGTCCCTCGTTCCTCGGGCCAAAGCGCAAGGGCCTTCGACTCGGGCTTCGCCCGACATTAACGTTGATGGTTTGTGCGGGCTGGCTCACAAGCTTCGAAGTAACTAAGGTACGTTGTCGCGACTTGCCCATTGTTGATTTTACCGCACGGTCTCCTGCGGCTTAACGCAAGCGAAGCCCAAACGCCCTTCATGGTGTTTCCAGAAGGATGAAATGGGCCTCTCCTGCAAAAACAGTTGCCACATGTCACACATCACGCGAATGATCCGAGACCGCTTGCATAATGACGGTCCCCATGCATTCGCCATGGGGTTTCAAGGTGCCCCCACCTTGCCGCCGGAGGCATCCTTTGTTTTTTCTCTGAACCCTCAGTGTCCCTATGGTTCACCCAGGCTATTTTCTATATCCCGGATTTAATCAGGACCGACACAAAGCACACACTTTGCGGCTGAACCGGTGGATTACCGGGGTGCCCTGGCCGTGCCGGACGGCCCGCACCACGGCGGCGTGGTCCACGGGAACGGTGCCGGCCAGGATACTCACGGGCAGGTGGGCAAGGGCTTCGGGCACCACCGGCGTGCTGGGCCCCAGCATGATCACCTTCGTTACGGATGGGGCCAGATGGGCGAGGAGCTCTTCGGTGCTCTGATTCAGGATGGAGGTGGAGGTGAGCAAGAGGACCTCGGCCCACCCGTCGAGCTTCTGCAGAAACGACGGCCGGTCTCCCACGCCCTGGGTGTCGTCCAACACCTCCACCACGGCACCGCGCGCCTTGAATTTTTTCATGAGGGGTCGAAAGAATCCCACCATGGCCACCCGGGTTTCAGGGCCAATGGCAAAGGAATCCATCCAGCCTCCGTCCCCCGTATCATCCGGATACCCGCAGGCCTCATGGTAATTCAAGGCGTTGACCAGGGCCAGGGCCATGCTGCGATGAAGGGGAACAGACGATTGCAAAAGGTCCAGAAGTTCGGTGGCGGGCAGGCCTTCGAAATCCCGATAGTCCTGGGATTTTCCGCAGCCGAGGGAGGCCGGGTCCGTCCAGGCCAGCCCGATACCGCCGTCGTCGGTGGTCACGGCCGTGTACTTCAGGCCGATGGTTACGGAGGTCACAATGGTACGGCTCGCCTTGTCAGAAAAATGAGCCGACAGATTTCGGATGAGTTGCATGGCACTCTCCTCGATTCATGGGACGTGGGGAAAAAATGATAAGGGCCAGCGCAAAAATAAAAATACAAAAACGATGCCTCCGGCGGCGAGGTGTGCCACCTCGAAAGCAGGTTGCGAATGCGCTTTCCCCTTCGTTCCTCAGGGAAAATCACATTCGCAATTGATTCAGGTTAAACTGAGTCTGTTTTTAAAACCTGTTTATTAAACCCGTCGTTATAAGATCAGGCAAACGTTTAGCCCCCGGCAGGACCGCCGGAGGCATCGTTTTCCTGGCCGCTTCTGACAACAGGGAGGGAATCAAGCAATCATCTTACCGGTCACGGCGCTGTCGTACCCCGGAAGGCTGTCGATCTCCCGCCGCAGGGCCGGAGACTGAAGCAGGTCCAGAAGGGCCCTGATCCCGGCATGGGCCTCCAGGTCGCCGGGGATCACCAGGTCGCACCGGGCCACGGCCATGGAGACAAAGTCCAGGTTCCAGGCCTCGGCCACGCCCTTGAGCCCCAAAGCGGCATCGGCGACATCACAGATGACACGGACGGCCCCCTCCCCGTGGGAGGTGACCTCGGTACGGTAACCGGAGACAGCCCCTTCCGGGACACCGTCACGCTCCAGGTGATCATCAAGCAGAACCCTCAAGGCCGCCCCAGGTTCACGGTTGACGAAGCGCACCCCGGGCCGGGCAAGGTCCGAAGCCCTTCGGATCCCCAGCGGGTTGCCCCGGGCCACCATCAATCCCTCCTCCATCAGGGAAAACCCCACAACACGGCAGGGGGTATTCTTCATCTTCTCGTCGACCATCACCAGATTGGCCTCCTGCTCCCCGGTGTTGTGCATGTGGGTGCCCGCCAGGTGTGTCACTCCGCGATGAAGGCCCTCAAGGGCCGTCGTGCTGGAGGCAAACCGGCAGTGGATCCGGGCATCGGGCATCTTTCGGGAGAGGTGTGTCCCCAGGATCCCGAAGGCCGGGTCGCACCCCATCAAAATCAGGGTCTTTCCCAACGCCTCATCGCTGGTAAGCATCTCCGCGCTACGGGTCCCCCGGGCCATCAGGCCGTCTGCAGCGCAAAACCCGAAGGCCGTAGACGCCGGGCCATCCATGGGAAGTCCCACCAGCCTGTGGCGCACGCGCCCCAGTGCCAGACGTGTTGCAGGCTCTGCCTCGCCATGGATGGCATCCAGGCGACGTGTCTCCGGCGGGGCCTGATCCACAAACAAATCCTCCACCCGGCAGCCGATGAGTCGGGCCAGCTTCAGGGCCACGGCTGTGTTGGGAAGATAGCGCCCGGATTCGATATCGTAGATCGCCTGACGCCTGAGCCCTGCTTTTTCTGCGAGCTCATCCTGGGTCCAGCCCTTTCCGAGGCGATAGGTTTTCAGATTGCAGACGATATCGATCTTAAGCGGTGCCATGGCCCTCCCTGTGAGCATTGAAAGTCAAAAAAGTAATTGACTGATTTCTTACCAAATGTAATGTGAGTATGTCAAATGACGTTTTAAAGCGTCGTATGTACGCCTGTAATATACTTGCAAAGGAAAAATGAACGATGAAACCAACCAGATTTACAGCCCCGCTGCTGGCCGTTGCCCTGATCCTCCTGATGGGCCTGGGTGTTGCCCAGGCCGATGTGGTCGTGTTTGCCGCCGCCTCCACCACCAACGCCGTCACAGAAATCGGTGAGCTTTATGCCGCTCGGAACCACGGTCGCATGGTGCCCTCCTTTGCCTCCTCCTCGACCCTGGCCAAGCAAATCGGAAACGGAGCCCCGGCCGATGTCTACCTGTCGGCAAACACCAAATGGATGAACTACATCGACACCAAAGGGCTCGTTACCAAGGAAAGCCGCTTTGACCTCCTGAACAACCGCATCGTCCTCATCTCCCCGTCCCAAAGCACCCTCCCCGACATGGATGTCACGCAGGGCTTTGCCCCCTCGGCTGCCCTTGGTAAAAACGGCCGGCTGGCCATGGGAGACCCCGACCACGTCCCGGCGGGCATGTACGGGAAAAAAGCCTTGGAAACCCTTCACAGCTGGGACGACGTCAAAGACCGACTGGCCCCCATGAAGGATGTACGGGCAGCCCTGGTGCTTGTGGAACGCGGAGAAGCCCCCCTGGGTCTTGTCTATGCCACCGATGCCGCCATCTCCAACAAGGTCCGCGTGGTGGGAACCTTTCCGGAAACCTGCCACCCGGCCATCGTCTACCCCGTGGCCGCCGTAAAAGGGGGCAACAGCACCGAAGCCAAACGTTTTCTGGACTTCCTGCGTACCCCGGAAGCCCGGGCCGTGTTTGAAAAATACGGATTCGGCGTCAAGTGATGGATTTTTTCTACCTGACCGCCCTGGAACGGGAAGCCGTGACCTTGAGCCTTCAGGTGGCAGGCTGGGCCGTTGTGCTCAGCCTGCCCGTGGGGATTTTTACGGCCTGGGCCCTGGCGCGGGGTCGATTTCCGGGAAAATCCATCCTGGAAGCCCTGGTGCACCTGCCCCTGGTCCTGCCGCCTGTGGTCATGGGATACCTGCTGCTGGTGCTCCTGGGGCGTAACGGCATCATCGGAGGCGCCCTTTACAGATACCTGGGCATTACCCTGGCCTTTACCTGGAAAGGGGCGGTCCTGGCCGCTGCGGTCATGGCCTTCCCCTTGCTGGTCCGCGCCGTGCGCCTCTCCCTGGAGAGCGTGGACCCAGGCCTCGAAGCGGCGGCCCGCACCCTGGGGGCCGGTCCCATGCGGGTCTTTTTTACGGTCACCCTGCCCCTCATGGCCCCGGGCATCCTCACAGGCACCCTCCTGGCCTTTGCGCGGAGCTTGGGGGAATTCGGCGCCACCATCACCTTTGTCTCCAACATCCGGGGAGAAACCCAGACCCTGCCCCTGGCCCTCTACACCCTCACCCAGGTGCCGGACGGAGAGACCGGTGCCATGCGACTGTGCATCCTGTCGGTGCTCATCGCCATGGTGGCCCTCATCATCTCCGAGACCCTGTCCCGCCAGGTGGATGCCCGCATGAAGGCATAAATGAAAGGGGGATGCCTCCGGCGGCGAGGTGTGCCACCTCGAAAGCAGGTTGCGAATGCGCTTTCCCCTTCGTTCCTCAGGGAAAATCACATTCGCTATTGATTCAGATTAAACTGAATCTGTTTTAAAACTTGTTTGTTAAACTTTTTAAAAGTTTAGCCCCCGGCAGGGCGGCCGGAGGCATAAGCTGAACAGTGACAAGGAAGGATTCAACCCCGTGCTGAATTTGCAGATCCACCATACACAGGGCCGGTTTGTCCTTGATGTGGCCTTTGAGGCCCCCGGAACCGGAGTCACGGCACTCTACGGTCCGTCCGGGGCAGGGAAGACATCCGTCGTCAACATGGTGGCGGGACTGCTTCGGCCCGATACCGGCCGTATTTGTGTCAACGGGCTCTGCCTCTTCGATTCCGAACAGGGCATCGACCTTCCGCCGGAAAAAAGACGGGTCGGGTATGTGTTTCAGGAGGGCCGGCTCTTTCCCCATCTCTCGGTCCGGTCCAACCTCACCTACGGCATGCGGCGCACCCCGGCTGATCTGCGCTTTGTGGATTTTGATGAGGTGGTATCGCTCCTGGGCATCGACCATCTCCTCGCCAGGCGCCCGGCAGGGCTCTCCGGAGGGGAGAAGCAGCGGGTGGCCATCGGCAGGGCCCTGTTGACCAGCCCGGCCATGCTGCTCATGGACGAGCCCCTGGCCTCCCTGGACGCGGCGAGAAAGGCCGAGGTAATCCCCTTTATCAAGAAACTCGCGGGCCATGTCTCCATCCCTGTCCTTTATGTCAGCCACGAACCCGCCGAGATCCGTGCCCTGGCAACCCACATGGTGGCCTTACAGGACGGGCGCGTAACGGCTTCAGGCACACCGGAAACCCTCCTCACAAAGGATGCCCTCGCCTCCCCTTGGGACGCCGCTGAGGCAGCCTTCCCCCTTGCTGTTTCCTGATCATCTCTTTTCCGTTCACTATGCATTGTTGACAGTTCTCCCGCCCCAAAAAAGAAACCCCCGGGGCACCGTTGCCCCGGGGGTTTCACACCACTACAATTTAGGAGAATGAAGGATGAAGTGTTTTTTCTGAAAAGTCCCTGTAGGCCCTCTTCAGCAAAAGGTACTGCTGTTTTCAGATTGCGGGGGGGAGCCTTTCGGCACCCCCCTCAACCTTGTGGAGATAGGAGGATGAAGAATATATGTAAACACCGTGTTAACGACCCGGGCCACCGGATCGCGATGAGGAGATTCTTTAAAAGAGCTTCCGAAGGACCCGGCTTAAAGGGATTTCCAAAAAAGGGGGAAAAGAGGTTTCTTTGGGTTGTTTTGCGTTTTGTTCTGTTAAGCCGGGCCTTCGAGAGGCTTGTTTAGTTAGAAATGCAACCGGCGTGCCAAGTTTGAATATATATTTCGCCAAAACATGTAATAAGTTGATATCAAAGATAATATCCACCACAAAAACAGATTTAAAAACAGTCTCTGTTTCCTGAAGCCCCCCACCCCCATCTTTTTATGGATACTTTCTAACCACATGATTACCCCCCGATCTGAGCCTTTGGGTACTTTTTAGCCACCCGCATCCAGGGCCCCCATATAAGCCGGAGGCTCCGTGCCCCGATGCGGCATGGGCAGCGGCTGCCACAAAGTGCCGCACTGGCGTGTGACGCGCCATCCCTACGAGAAGCCAGGACAGCAGCAAGCTCGCGGCAACACACGGAATCCCTGAATTCTGAGGCCCGCACAGGAAGATGAGCTGAATTTCGATCCATATAAAATGCAAAACCCCCGGGACACCATGCCCCGGGGGTTTTGCACCACTGCAATTCAGGAGAATAAAGGATGAAGCTATATGTAAACACCGTGATGACGGCCCGGGCCACCGGGCCGCGATGAGGAGATTTTTCGTACAAACCTCTCAGCGTGGTTTCCCGCTGAGAGGTCTCAGGGGGGTTCCTATTTCGTGAACCGGACCAGGGCGTAGCCACGTCCTCTTCGGATGATAAGCATGTCCACCTGCTCGCCCTCTTCAATATCGTCCAGGACCTCGAAGTAGTCATCTTCGGAGCGAATGGGCGTGTGATTGACCTCTTTGATGATATCGCCGTGGACCAGGCCGATCTGGCTGCCTTTGCTTCGGGGCTTCACGCCGGTGACAAGGACCCCTTGCGTGTCAGACAGGTTGAAGCGCTTGGCCATTTCCGGGGAGATGGCGGCGATATCGATGCCGAGGTCGGAGTCCCCGCTGCCCATGCCCTTGGCCCCTGCTGTCCTGCGGTCTTCACGCTTGGCGATCTTGACCTTGACGGTCTTCTCTTTTCCGTTTCTCAGAAAGGTGACCTTCACCTTGTCGCCCACCTTCTGGGAGGCCACGATGCCGGTGAGGTCCTTCATGGACTCGACTTTTTTCCCGTCAATGGAAAGAATAATGTCCTTGGCTTTGATGCCCGCCTTCTCCGCAGGGTCGCCCTTGAAGGCCTCCATGATCATCACCCCTTTGGCACCGGACAGGCCGTAGTATTTGACCACGTCCCCTTCAATCTCCTGGATGGAGACCCCGAGCCAGCCGCGGGTGACGTTGCCGTCTTCTTTGAGCTGGGCGATGATGCCCGCTGCAAGCTTTACGGGGATGGCAAACCCAAGCCCCTGTCCGCCCTGGATAATGGCGGTGTTGATGCCGATGACCCGGCCTTCAAGGTCCAGCAGGGGCCCCCCGCTGTTCCCGGGGTTGATGGAGGTATCGGTCTGGATGTAGTCGTCGTAGGGCCCGCTGCCGAGGACCCTGCCCTTGGCGCTGACAATGCCGGTGGTGACGGTGTGGCCCAGACCGAAGGGATTGCCGATGGCCATGACCCACTGACCGACCTTGACATCCTGGGTGTCCCCCAGTTCAAGGGCGGGAAGCTCTTCGTCGGCCTCAATCTTGATCAGGGCCAGGTCCGTGCTGGGATCTCGCCCGGCAATGGTGGCATCATACTCCTGGCCGTCCTTGAGGATCACCTTGATTTCCGTGGTGTTCTCCACCACATGATTGTTGGTGACGATATATCCGGACGGGTCGACGATAAAGCCGGACCCCAGGCTGCGCTGCTTGAATTCCCGCTGGCGCTGGTCCCCGAAGAACCGCTCGAAAAACTCATTCATGGGATCGTTGGGATCCATCTGAAAGTGCCGGGAGACCCGCCCACCGCCGTTGACGGTTTTTTCGGTACGAATGTTCACCACCGACGGGGACGATTTCTCCGCCAGAGCAGAAAAGTCGGCGGGAATCATCTTGACCGTTTCAGCCCGGACGGGACCTGCCGTGAACAGCAGGGCAAGGGAAAGCATCATCAGGGCGGCGATACGTAAAGGATATGACGATTGCGGGATGGCTGTTTCTCGTGTGTGCATCATCTATTGGGTAGCTCCGTATGTTAAACGTTGTCGTCTCGTAACTAAAAAAGCTTCCGAAGGACCCGGCCCGGATGGGTTTCCAAAAAAAGGGGGAAAAGAGGCTTGTCTGGGTGTGTTGCGTTTTGCTTCTTGAGCCGGGCCTTCGAAAGGCGTGGAGACGTTTAGTGCAACCGCTGTGCCAAAACCCGAAACCAATCAGCAGAAACACCCCATAACCACCTGTCATGGTTAAGAAGATAAACAGCTTTGGTTCTTCTTCAACATCTCCTTATCTTTTTTTCTTGCAGACCCGGGCGGCATGGTGGATACTTTTTAGCCATGCGAATCCCATGTAACCGGATGGCCGTGGTTATTTTTTAACCACCGCCCCCCGGGCCCCTGTAAAAAAGGAGCCCGTGAAGAAAAAAGACGGCACGACATGCCGCCGGAGCCACAGGTGTCCCTGGCCCCATATCGGCCTTGCAGGCTAGGGTGTTGAGCCCTGGGTACCGGCCCTTCACCGACTGGCCTGACGGCCCTGTCCCGGCCGGAGCGGCACACTCTGGCACTGGTTTTGCTAATCTAAATCCATTGGGCGAAACGCGGCCCCTTCGGTCCGGTGACCGGGGGCCATGCCCTGAAACCATCAATAGAAGAGAGACGGTATGCCATCGGAACGGAAATTCTGGTCAGAAGTCCCGCCCTGGATCTTTATCGGAGCGGTCGTGGTGCTTCTGCCCATCTCCTCCTGGGTCACTTTTGACAAAATCAAACGCCAGCGGGAAAACAGTATCCAGCTCCTTATCGAAAAGGGGGCCGCCCTGATCCGCTCCTTTGAGGCCAGCACCCGCACCGGCTTCATGGCCGACAATTTCCGGGAGACCCGAAAACTCCAGAAACTCCTCTTTGAGACGGCCCGCCAGCCCGACATCTCCTATATCCTCGTGGCCCAGGACGACGGCCGTATCATCGCCCACAACAAGGCCTCCCTGGCGGGCAAGCACCTCAACCTCACCTACCAGAGCAAAGAGCTGGACCTGAAGCGTATTGCCGGTTCCGGCCGCCTCTTCTGGCAGATCAACCACGAAGAGGGGGGCAAGCAGACCCTGGTCATTTTCCGCCGATTCACCCAGGAGGCCTCCAGCCTGCTGCGGATGCAGATCTCCAAATACGACAACCGGGTCCTCCCCGATGCCGTGCTCAAGCTGGAAAAAGCCCCGGAACGCATCATCTTCGTGGGCCTGGACATGAGCTCCGTGGAAAAAGCCGGGAAAATAGAGATGCAGGACTCCCTGATCTCCGGGGTGGTGCTGCTCCTGTCGGGTTTCGGCGGGGTGATTCTCCTTTTTATGATCCAGGCGTATCAGTCCACGCGAAGTTCCCTCTCCCGGATTAAGGCCTTTTCAGATACCATCGTCGAGAACCTGCCCATCGGACTCATGGCCTTTGACAGCTCCTTTCGGATCCTCTCCTTCAACCATGTGGCCAAAAAGATCATGCAGCTGCCCGACAACACCACGGGCAAAGAGGCCCGGGCCCTGTTGCCAGAGGAGTTCACCGCCCGGCTCCATGAGCTGAAATACGGCATCGGCATGGTGGAGGACCAGTTGGAGTGCACCACCCCCGGCGGGGTCTCCCTGCCCCTTCAGGTCAGCGCCGCCCCCTTGAGGGACGAAGAGAACCTGGTCACCGGGTACCTCTGCCTCTTCAAGGACCTGACCGAAGTGCGCACCCTGAAACGAGAGGTGGAGCGAAGCCGACGCCTGGCCTCGGTGGGCAAACTCGCCGCCGGCGTGGCCCATGAGATCCGAAACCCCTTAAGCTCCATCAAAGGGTTTGCCACCTACTTCAGCGAGCGCTACAAGGACAACCCCAACGACCTGAACATCGCCCAGATCATGATCAAGGAGGTGGACCGGCTGAACCTGGTGGTGGGGCAACTCCTCGAATTCGCCCGCCCCGTCAGCCTCTCCCCCAAGCGGGTGGACCTGGATCCCTTTGTGGACAACTGCGTCAAGCTCGTCAGCATGCGGGCAAGGGAGCGGGGCATCACCATCGCCACGGTCTTTGACGACGCCCCGGAGACGGCCTTTTTCGACCCCGACAAAATCAGCCAGGTGCTGCTGAACCTCTTTTTAAATGCCATTGAGGCAACGGAACCGGGTGGCAGCATCGACCTGAACGTCAACCGTCCCGTGGGATCGTCCACCCTGGTCCTTACGGTAACCGACACCGGGTGCGGTATCTCCGATGAGAACCTCGCCCACATTTTTGACCCCTATTTTACGACCAAAGCATCTGGAACCGGGCTGGGACTGGCCGTCAGTCACAACATCGTGGAAGCCCACGGTGGCGAAATCCGTATCAAGAGCATCGAAGGTGAAGGCACCGCCATCACCCTGGTCATCCCAACCAAAGCGGAGCAGACAGATCATGACAAAAAACTTCTCGATTCTGGTTGTTGACGACGACACCTCGCATCGAACCATGCTGGCCACCCTTCTCACCGGGTGGGGCTACACCATCTTTGAAGCCAACGACGGGGAGCCCGCCATTGAGATGGTCAAGGAGCGCTATTTCGACCTGATCCTCATGGACATCCGCATGCTCAAGGTCTCGGGCCTCGAAGCCATGGAGAGGATCAACAAGATCAACCCGGCCATCCCCATCATCATCATGACCGCCTACTCCTCCATTGAGACGGCGGTGGGGGCCCTTAAAAACGGTGCCTACGACTACCTCACCAAGCCCATTGACTTCGACAAGCTCCGCCTCACCATCGAACGGGCCACGGAACGCCAGCGCCTCCAGGAAGAGAACCAGCGCCTGCGCCTCTCCCTGAAGGAGCAGTTCGACCGGCAGAACATCATCGCCCGAAGCAACGTGATGACCCAGCTCCTGGACACCGTGGCCCAGGTGGCCACCTCCGAAGCCACGGTCCTCATCACCGGGGAGTCGGGCACCGGCAAAGAGCTCATCGCCGGAGCCACCCACTACAACAGCACCCGGAGGGAAGGCCCCTTTGTGAAAATCAACTGCGCGGCCATCACCGAAACCCTGCTGGAATCCGAGCTCTTCGGCCACGAGAAGGGGGCCTTTACCGGTGCCCAGAGACGCAAAGAGGGAAAGTTCATCCAGGCCCACGGAGGCAGCATCTTCCTTGACGAGGTCTCGGAGATGCCCCTGTCCATGCAGGTGAAGCTCCTGCGGGTCCTGCAGGAACGGGAAATCACCCGGGTGGGGGGCGAAGAGGTAATCCCCATCGATGTCCGCGTCATCACCGCCACCAACAAAAACCTGGCGGATCTCGTGCGGGAAGGAAAATTCCGGGAAGACCTCTACTACCGACTCAACGTGGTGGATCTCTACCTGCCCGCCTTACGGGAACGGCGGGACGATATCCCCCCCATCGCCCAGCACTACCTAAAAAGCCTGGCCGAAAAAAACCGCAAAGAGATCTCCGGCTTCACACCGGAAGCCATGGACCTGCTGGTTCGGTACCGCTGGCCGGGCAACGTGCGTGAGCTCATCAACACCGTGGAACGGGGGGTGGTCCTCTGCCAGAGCCCCTACGTGGGCACCGAGTCCCTGCGCCTCATGGAAGAAGAACAGCTGGAACCCGCACACTCCACGGCCGGTTTTTCAGGCGAAGTCCGCCCCCTGGAGGAGGTGGAAAAAGAGGCCATCCTCTTCACCCTGGACGCCACCGGCAACAACAAAAGCGAAACCGCCCGGCAGCTCGGCATCACCCGAAAAACCCTGCACAAAAAACTCAAAGCATACGGGGTCATGCCTTAAGGGATAAAAAAATGTAACGATTCAGATCAAAAAAAGCCTCCGGCGGCCCTGCCGGGGGCTAAACTTTTAAAAAGTTTAACAAACAGATCTTAAAAACTCTTTTTGAATGAATGCAGTTTTAAAGGCGAATGTGATTTTCCCTGAGGAACGAAGGGGAAAGCGCATTCGCAACTTGCTTTCAAGGTGGCACACCTTGCCGCCGGAGGCATCTTTTTGGTTTTTACTCTGAGCCCTCTTGCCCCTGTCGTTCATCCGACTTTAACCATAGAAGGCTGTTTTTTTGAGCTGAATAGTTACGCAGGCCACCAGGCTGGATCAAAAACACAAAGGGCTCGTGATCTTAAAAGAATCACGAGCCCTTTCCTTTTTCCGTGCCATTTCCTGTGGTCATGTATCTCGCAGCGACAAGCAGCCTACGACACCACAAGCCGCACACACATTCCCGTTCACGGGCGCAGCCCGTCAACACATGTGAAGGGGCAGCACCCCGGAGCATGTGCTTTATCTGTTCTTCCAGTCAAACACCTGGATGTTTTCCGCCTTGTACTTGTCCGGGCCCTGCTCGATGGCATCGAACTCCAGGATCACCCCTTCGCGCTTGTACCGCATGAGCTGGTCGCTGACGATCTTGGGCTCAAAGTCGTTGACGTGGCAGAAGACATTGCTCTGCACCTCCCCCACGCCCAGGCCGGTACGCATGTTGAGAAAACCGTACTCACGGCCCTCTTTGACGGAGTAGATGATGCCGCGCTCCCTGCGTTTGTTGTCGAACCGGCTGGGCATGAGCCCGGGCACGAGAAATCCGGAAAAGCTGTTGTCCACTTCCCGGCGCAATTCGGAGCTGGTGTTGTCGAAGGAGAGCAGGTCCACCCGTTTCCCCCGATTCTGAAGAGCCCTGACCAGGCGCAGGAAGTCGCCGTCTCCGGTGCCGATGAGCACATAATCGAGGTTCTCGGACTGGAGAAGGGCATCCACGGCCAGGTCGAGGTCGGCGTTGGCCTTGACCACGGTATCCCCGTCGTCGTTGAAATAGCGTTTCACGGGTTTCAAAATCAGGTGAAATCCGGCCCGGCGCATGGCGTTTCGGTACTCTTCGCTGCGCATGCGGTATTCGTGATCAAACTCTTCACGGTCAAAGTCCGCTGCCAGGTAGGCGTTGGCACGGACAATGGTGGTGTCCTGGGCCGAAACCAGGTCGCGAATGACGCTGTAGCGCATGCCCCATCCGCCGTTAAAGCTGAGGTTGTCTACATCAAGAAAAATACCTGCCTTAAGCATAATGTACAAATCTCCAATACATGCGTGGGACGATTTCTCCTAAATCAATAAAAAAAAGCCCCCCCGAGCAAACGATTCGCCACGCATAAAATAATAAACGACCTCACCGGATAGCAATGACGACGGGATAACATGAGCGTATCATCCATTGATGCCCTCAACCCCCGACCCATTTCCGCAAGGCCACGGTTCATAATCTGCGATCACGCAGGCGCACAGCCAAAAAAAACAACATGCACCATCATATAGTGTAGGAATATCATTCACATCTTTACCATAGATTTTCATTTGCCACAAAGGGGGAACATTTTTAAGACCCCCAACGAAAAACGGATATTCTCCTGGCGCACCCCCCCATGCCCCTTCCCCGCCCATCACATGCAGCAGGCACGCCATAAAAAAAGGCGTGCACTTCGGGTTTCATTCCCAAGCCCACGCCCTTTGACGTAAAACAATCTCCTTGAGTCCAGCGATCAGGCCAGCATCCCCCCGTCCACCACAAGGGAGCTGCCCGTCACATACGAGGCCGCATCCGAAACAAGGTAGAGAACCGCCCCGGCCATCTCCGAGGGATCGGCCACGCGCCCCGCCGGAATCTGCCGGGTCACCTCCTTCATGATGTCCTCGTTTTGGGTAATGGCAGACGCAAACTTGGTGTCGGTGAGCCCCGGGAGCAGGGCATTCACCCGGATCTTGTCCGGGGCCATCTCCTTGGCCAGGGCCTGGGTCATGGCGATCATCCCTGCCTTGCTCACGGAATAGACCCCTTGAAAAAAGGCCGGGCGCACGCCGTTCACCGAGGCGACATTGACGATGGATCCGCCCCCGCCTGCCTTCATCAACTTTGTGGCGTGTTGGATCATAAAAAACGGACCCTTGAGGTTCACGTCGAAAATCTTGTCCCACGCCCGCTCCTCGGCGTCCACCATGGGACCGAAGTAGGGGTTGGCCGCGGCGTTGTTCACCAGGATGTCGAGGCCTCCACAGAGCCTTTTTACCTCTTCCATCAGATGAGTGATCTGATCGAGGTGCCCCGTGTGGCAGGCCACGGCATGGGCCTTGCCTCCGGCAGCTTCAATGTTTGCCTTCACCACCTCAAGCCCTTCGATCTTACGGCTCGAAAGCACCACAAGCGCCCCGGCCTCTGCCAGCCGCATGGCAATGGCCTCCCCGATGCCCCGGCTCGCGCCGGTAACCAGTGCCGTTTTCCCTTCAAGTGAAACCGATACAGCCATACCTACCTCCCATGATCAGTTGATTTTTGGTTCAGTACATATGAAAGGGCGGCCCTTTCAAGAATCTGCACCGCAAAAATAAGCATGGCAAACCGCTTATCCCTGGTGAGGCCCTTATGGTACCGCTGATAAATCTGCTGGGCGATGACGGCCAGGCGAAACAGGCCGAAGCAATGGTAGTAATCAAACCCCGAGACATCACGGCCCGTGAGCCTGCCGTAGCGTGCCACCATCTCGGCACGGGAAAGGGCCCCGTCCATGTTCGTGGGCATGAGACGCACCATCTGCATCTCCTCGGGGTCGTCCTTCTCCACCCAGTAGGCCAGGGAGTTGCCGAGGTCCATAAGGGGGTCGCCGTAGGTGGCCATCTCCCAGTCCAGCACCCCGATGATCTCCATGGGGTTGGCCTCGGACAATACGATGTTGTCCAATTTGTAGTCGTTATGGACAATGGCGGGACGGGAGGTATCCGGCGGCATGTTGTCTGCAAGCCACCCCATGACGGCTTCAAAATCAGGGGCGTCATCGGTCCTGGCGTTGCGATAGCGCCTGCTCCACCCCTCCACCTGCCGCTTGACGTACCCTTCGGGCCTGCCCAGAAAGTCGAGGCCCGCTTTTTCCACATCAATGCCGTGGAGGGCCACCTGAACGTCCAATAATTTTTCGCAGAGCCCTTTCGCCTGCGCCGGGGTGTAGGCAAGCCCTTTGGGGGGCTCCTTTCTCAGGATGATCCCATCCATGCGCTCCATGATGTAAAAGGGGCACCCCATCACCTCCGGGTCTTCCGAAAAATACAGGGGCTCGGGGCAGTATGGAAAATGGGGTCTCAAGGCGCTCAGGATACGGTACTCACGGCCCATGTCATGGGCACTCTTGATCTTGGCCCCGAAGGGAGGCCTGCGCAGGACCATCTCGGTTTCTCCGACGCGTACCAGATACGTCAGATTGGAAAAACCGCTGGGAAACTGTGTCAGGGTAAGGGGCCCTGAAAGCCCCGGGATGTTGGCCACCAGGCAATCGTACAGCTTGCCCTCGTCCAGGCCCTCTCCGTCACGAATCGTCTGTGCCGTATCCTTCATGTGCTCTCCTCTTCCATATCTCAGAATGAAAACAGACAGAAAAAACAGCCTCCGGCGGCCCTGCCGGGGGCCAAACTTTTGAAAAGTTTGACAAACAGGTTTTACGTATGTCTTTTA
The DNA here is from genome assembly GCF_900101345.1 of Desulfoluna spongiiphila. Lineage (GTDB taxonomy): Bacteria > Desulfobacterota > Desulfobacteria > Desulfobacterales > Desulfolunaceae > Desulfoluna > Desulfoluna spongiiphila. The sequence continues at coordinate 34,849 of NZ_FMUX01000032.1, forward strand.
AGGCTCCGTCGAAAGAATCTCGACAGCTTGGCATTACCCATCGGGAACGTTTTTACGGTTCTTTTTTCCCAAAGCGGAGGCAGTGCGGTTAAATCCACAATGGACAAGTAGCGACAACGTATCCTGTTCCGTCGAAGCTGGTGAGCCAGCTCGCATAAACCCTCAGCGTTCATGCCGGGCGAAACCCGAGCCGAAGGCCCATGCGATTTGGCCCGAGGAACGAGGGACAAAGCGCATGGGCTATATGCTTTCGAGGTGGCTCACCTCGCCGCCGGAGGCACGCTTTTTTTTGAACCGGCCTTGACCACGGAAGTGAACGTTTCCTTGAACCTAGGTTAACCGTGAGAAGGCCATCTCGATAACAGCGTCAGCATAGCGTTCCACGGAGATGCCCCGCTTTTTGAACTTCCAGCGTTTCAGGTACCAGTCCTGCTGCATGGCCTTAATCAGCCCTGCTGTCAGGCTGGCATCGCACGGGGTAAACGCCCCTGCCGCGATGCCCTCTTCAATCTGGTCGGTGAGGGCCTTTTCCGTTGCCGCTTCCATGGCAAGGGCACGGGTGACGTCCTCTTTTCCCAGGTGCCGGGACTCCATGAAGCTGAAGAAAAACCAGGGCCGGGCCACCTCGCTCAGGTAGATATGCGCCCGGATAAGGGCACCGAGTTTCTCAAAGGGGTCGGTGAGGTCTGTGACGCTTTCCCGTAGAAACCGCTCCAGGATCCGCCGTCCCTGGCCCTGGATCAAGGCCAGGAGTTCCTCCTTGCCATTGATGTACCCATACAGCCCCCCCATGGAGAGGCCGCTTTCGGTGCACAGGTCCCGCATGCTCATGGCCTGGAACCCCTTCTCCATGGAGATGGTGAACACCGCCTGGATGATCCGCTGGAGGTTCTTCACTGCCGTGGCCTCCTTTTTTACGCGGATAGAGCCTGCGTTCTCCCGGAACAGCTCCCGGATCATCTCCTCCCTGGAGACCTCGAACTTCTCTTGAAATACACGATAATCTTTCGTCGTCACGTCAGTCCCTTGCCCTTGTCTCATGCTGATATTACCCAAACTAAAAACGAATGGTAACCATTCAGCTTATGCCTCCGGCGGCCCTGCCGGGGGCTAAACTTTTGAAAAGTTTAACAAACAGATTTTTAAACCATATTTTACGTTTACGTCGACACAAATACGGATGTGATTTGACCCGAGGAACGAGGGGCAAAGCGCATTCGTAACCAGCTTTCAAGGTGGCACACCTTGCCGCCGGAGGCTCGTTTTTCTACCTCACCTCCCGTCCTTCATAGCTCCGCAGGATCCGTTTGGCCAGAGAGGTTTTATGGACCTCGTCGGCGCCGTCGTAGATACGGGCGGCGCGTTCGTGACGGTAGAAATAAGCCAAGATGGTATCGTCGGTCATGCCCAGGCCACCGTGGACCTGCAGGGCCCTGTCCACGATGCGGTTCATGGTGTTGGCCACCACAAACTTGATCATGCTGATGCTGTCCCGGGCCTTGGCCGCCCCCACGTTGTCGATCTGCCAGGCGGCGTGGAGGGTCATGAGGCGGGCGGCCTCCATCTCGGCTGCAGATTCGGCGATCCAGCCCTGGATGATCTGGCGGGTGGCCAGGGTTTTCCCGTTGGGGGCGATGACCCGCTCGTTGGCCCGCTTGCACATGAGGTCAAAGGCCCGCTTGCAGATCCCCAGCCAGCGCATGCAATGGTGGATGCGTCCTGGCCCCAGGCGCTCCTGGGCGATGACAAACCCCTGGCCTTCGGGTCCCAGAAGATTCGTTTGAGGCACCCGGCAGGACTGGTAGAGAATCTCGGCATGACTGCCGTAGCCATTGCCCTCGTGGCCCATGACCGGGATGTTGCGCACAATATTGAAACCCGGGGTGTCGCTTGGCACAATGATCATGCTGGCCTGAAGATAGGGGGGAGCCTCGGGATTGGTAACGGCCATGACAATGGCAAAATCAGCTCCGTCGGCGCTGGTTGTGTACCACTTATGGCCGTTGATGACGTAATCGTCGCCATCTTTAACAGCCATGGTCTCCAGCATCACCGGATTGGACCCCGGCATGTCCACCTCGGTCATGGAAAAACAGCTCCGGATATCGCCGGCCACCAGGGGGTTCAGGAAACGTTGCTTCTGGACGTCGGAGCCGAACATATGAAGGATCTCCACGTTGCCCGCATCCGGCGCCTGACACCAGAACACAAAATGACCCAACGGCGAGCGCCCCAAAGCCTCGGAGACCAGCCCGTGTTCCACGAGAGAGAGCCCCATGCCCCCGCACTCCACGGGGAAATTGGGAGCCCAGAGCCCCATCTGCTTGACCATGGCCTGCTTCTCCCGAAGCCTCGGCAGCATCTCATTAAAATCATGCACGAGATACTCCGGCTCCATGGGAATCAGCTCCCGTTCCACAAACTCGTTGATCATTGAAACGATGGTCTCGATGCGTTCCGATACGCCAAAATCCATGACGGTCTCCTCATCTATGGTAAACACTTAAAAGCGACGGCTGTCGCGAATCAAAGATGGAAATGGACGCCCACTGCTTTGGCCTGTGCCTTGCCCAGGTCGGTCAGGTTGTCGTACCTTTGGCTTCCGAAGGCTGCCTGTCCGTGCCGTATGAAATAATTCGGGCCATGTCCGTAACGCCCTCTCTCAGGTGGGGTGACCGGCCTCGGAAGCACGTCGGTGCGAAAGGGTTGCTCCGCGGCCGGTCACGTGGTCAATATCCACAGGGTGTGCTTGTACTGTAAGGATATCGCTGCTGAAAGGTATTCTAAGAAGCCCCTTCCCTTTCTGTCAACAAAAAAAAGAACGAGCGCTCGCTTTTGACTTGAACCCCACCGCCCCCCGCGCTACATTAAGAGCGACACACATTCAACCAAAGGGGAGATACCCATGCACATCGCGGTTCTCATCAAGCAGGTCCACAACGCCGGTTTAACGCGCGTCCCGCCGGATCGGGAGGAGACGCCCACGGATTTCCGCATCAACCGCCTGGACGAACATGCCCTGGAAGAGGCACTGCGCATCAAAGAATCCCGTGCAGGAACCGTTCTCACCCTGATCTCGGTGGGTCCCGACCGGGTTACCGAGTCCCTGAGACGCGGGCTCGGCATGGGGGCCGACGGGGCCGTGCACATCAAGACGGACACCGAGCCCCTCTGCGCAACGGAAACGGCAGCGGCCCTGTTTCCGGTCCTTGACGAGCTCAGGCCCGACCTCATCCTCTGCGGCGCCATGAGCGAAGACCTCATGCAGGGCATGACCGGCCCTGCCCTGGCCACCATGCTGGGCATCCCCCATACCAGCCAGGCCGTCAAAGAACTCCGCATCAAACAAGGCCTAAGTACCCTTGAGGTCACCCGGGACGCCGGGGCAGGCATCCGGCAGGTGGTCAGCCTCCCCTTCCCCTGCCTTGTCACCGTGCAGCAGGGATTCAACACCCCCCGCTACCCCAACATCACCCACATGATCAAAGCGCGCAGCCGTCCCATTGAATGCAGAAAAGCGCCCCCGCCCGCCCCCACAGTCACGACACCGGTCACCGGCACCTCTCCCCCCATCCAGCGGGGCCGCGGCCACCGCATCAAAGGCTCACCGGAAGAGCAGGCCGCACATTTCATCGCCTATCTCAAGGAACGCCAGGTATTGAAGGGGTAAGAAAAAATCAAAAAGATGCCTTTTATGGTTAAAGTTCGGATGAATCACAGGGTCAAGAGGGCT
>NZ_FMUX01000029.1 GCF_900101345.1 Desulfoluna spongiiphila
TCTGTTCGGGGAGGAGCCCCGAAGGGTGATGGGAGCGTTTTATATTTAAGGTGTCTGGCTGGCGTGTTTTGTCGGGGCGCGTGTTTAAGATACTCATTTCTGGGCGCCCGTTCGGCGGTTGAATGGGGCCATGGGGTCGGATTGTCGGGGTGGCCCATGGTTATTGCCATAGTAGCTCAAACCATGGGATTTGCGTAGAAAAAAAGTGCGGGGCTCTTACCGGAGGGCGCAGATGGCCTCCGGCGGCCCTGCCGGGGGCTAAACTTTTAAAAAGTTTAAAAAACAGATTCAGTTTAATCTGAATCAATAGCGAATGTGATTTTCCCTGAGGAACGAAGGGGAAAGCGCATTCGCAACCTGCTTTCGAGGTGGCACACCTCGCCGCCGGAGGCATCGTTTTTAGTTTGTGCCCTTCACGTTGGAAGGGGCTTTAAAGATGTCGAAAAAGTCCAGGGTCCTGCCTTCAAAGAGCAGATTCTGGGAGCGCTGGGTAAAGGCCAGGGCTTCTTTTACCATCCGGGCGTGGACGGCATCGGCGGCCACGGCCGTGAGCGGGTCCAGCGGGCCGCCGCGCAGGAAGGTGTTCGCTTCCCCGGACCCCAGGATGTTGATCTCCACCACGTGGTCCCCTTCCACCCAGCCCAAAAGACCCTGGTGATAGTAGTCGGCGGCCCGGGGGCCCTTTTTGAGCAGGGAGCGGCCGGTAAAGGCCGGTATTTCTCCTTGCAGCAGGTGCGCCACGGTGGGGGCGATGTCCCGCTGGGAGACCAGGTCGTTAAGGGCCTGGGGGGGCACCGACTCGTCGGTGGCAAAGAGGGTAAAGGGGATAAGGTACTGGGTCAGGGCCGGACCGTCGATTCCGGCGGTGTGGTCGGCCAGGAGGACAAAGAGGGTGGGACCGAAATCCGGGTCCGCCTCGTAGGCAGTGATGAACCCTTCCAGGGCCTCGTCCGCAAAGCGCAGGACGCTTAATTTTCGGTTCAGCGGGGTGTCCATGCCGAAGGCGGGGGGCACTGAAGGGGGCAGGGAGTCGTCGTGGGTGGTGCAGGTGTTGATCCCGGCCAGAAAGGGCTGCTTTGTGGTCTTGAGGGTCTTCAGGATAAAGGCGTAGAGATCCTGGTCGTACACTCCCCACTGGTTGGTGCCGAGGGGCCGTTTTTTGATCTCTTCCTTGCCGAAGCTCTGCTGGAACCCCAGCCTCTGGGCAAAGGCCCCGGTGCCGCTGGTGTCCTTGCGCGTCCCCTGGAAAAAGAGGGTGTGCCAACCGCTGTCCGCAAGGCTCTGGGCCAGGCTCTGGTAGGGGTAGGTGGTGAGCTGGCTCTTGGCCAGGGTCTGGCCCAGGGGGTTCTGATAGGAGCAGAAGGTGGTGAAGATCCCCTCGGTGGTGCGATGACCGCCTGCTATCATGGCGTCGGCCCGGAGCCCACGGTCCGCCAGGCTGTCGAAAAAGGGGGTGGTCTCGTGTTTGTACCCGTAGCTGTGCATCAGGGATGCCGGCCAGCTTTCAAGGAGGAGTACCACCACGTTCATGGGGCGAAAGGTCAGGGCCTCTTCGGAAGGGGCATCCGGGTAGAGTCGGGTGAGAATCCTGCGCTGGTCGTCCCGGGAGACGGGTGCCGGTAGAGGGACCTGGGTCACCTTGCCCCGGTTGCGAAAAAGGTAGTAGAGGCCACTGTAGCCGCCGTTAAGGGCCAGGTCGGCCAGGACAGGGTCCCCGATTTTGTAGGCGAAAAGGGGCTTCATGGGAAGGTCGGTGACACCGCCGCGCACGGAGATGACAAGGACGGCCGCGGCCATCAGGCAGGCCAGAGGTCCCTTAACGAAGCCCAGTCGGGTCGGGGTCTCCTTTAAAATCCAGCTTCGGGTTTTGAAGATGGTTCCGACGGCCAGGCCCAGCACAAGAAACCCACCCATGGTGATGGGGGTGTATTGGGAGAAGGCTGTGGCCACAAGGCTTCCCAGATCTGTGGCCGCATCCGAGAGCTCGTAGCCGATGTGGCGGTTGGCATCATGGAAGTACATGATGTCCGAGGTCTGGAGGGCCACCACGGCCGTTGCGGACAGGGCCAGGGGGGCCAGGGCCCATGGTCGTTTTTTGAGGCCGAAAAAGAGAAGGGCCCCCAGCAGGAGGCTCAGGAGGGTGAAGATGGCCGCCAGGGCAACATCGAACCGGAGGCCCCAGGCCAAGGCGTAGCCCACCTCGCCGAGAGAAATGCCGGGGAAGCCTTCCCGGTGGCAGAGGTAGAAAAACAGGCGTAACAGGGTTCCCAGCCCGGTTAACCCGATGAACGACACAGAAAACAAACGAAGCCACACCATGATGTCTTGAACCTTTAATGGTAAATGATTCGGTAATTATTCAACCCCAAATAGCCTCCGGGGCCCTGCTGGAGGTCAACTGAGCAGCTAACATGAGTGTGTGGAAAGTCCCCCCACCCTAAACGAATGGCCCCAACGCAAAATGCAAAGTTTATCCCATGGCTGGTGGCATTGTAAATATCTACGGCACGTCGTGACCTTTGGCATGCCTTTTCCTTTACAGCGGGTGGTAGCGCCAGAGCCCTTTTTCCGCGGTGCGGGCCACGTCCCCTTCCTGGAGGAGGTACAGAAGGGTGGCTTCGATCCAGCCCTGGGCGATGCTGCGTTTTAAGGGCGCCATGCGCGGGTAGTAGTGACGGACCAGGCTCCTGCCGGTGAGCCCCCTGGGGCCTGCGGCCTCCACCTTTTCCCTGATCTCGGTGAGCCGTTTTTTTCGGTGGGCGATGAGCTGGGTGGTGCGCTTGACGGGGTCGGTGACGGGTCGGCCGTGGGCCGGGAGGATGAGTCGCAGCCCGGGCAGCTCCCGGATGGTCTCCAGGGTTTTCTGGTAGGCGATGAGGTCCGATCGGGGCGGGCCCAGCCAGGTGGTGATGTGGGATAAGACGTTGTCCCCGCCGAGGAGGATGCCGGTCTCCGCGTTCCAGAGCATGATGTGGGCGTCGCAGTGCCCCGGGCCGGCCAGGACCTCCCAGGTGCCCGCGTCGGTTGCAAGGTGATCCCCCACGGCCAGGGGGGAAAAGGGGCCGGTGACGGCCCGGATGCCCATGGACAGGGAGAAGGCTTCGTCGATGAGGCGTCCCCCCAGGGCCCGGCATGCCTCGTTGAGGGCGCCTGCCCTGGGCCGAAGGGCGCTTGTCCCTTCCCGGTATGCCGCCCGGTAGCAGGCCCGGGTGCGGACCAGGGGCACCATGGCTTCGGTGAGCAGGACCCGCATGGGGCGCTTGTCGGCCAGGGCCGAGGCCCCGGAAAAGTGATCCCAGTGGGCGTGGCTGGGAAGGATCTGCCGAACCCGTGAGCCGGTCTCCCGCTCCAGGTCTTTAAGGCACCGAGCCACATGGGCCACCGCCCCTTTGGTCCCGGAACCCGCGTCAAACAGGAGCCCGTCCGTACCGGGCAGGGCATACAGGTTCATGGCAAAGGGGACCCAGCCTTTTCGAACTTCCTGGCGGATCCGAAACACCCCGGGCGCCATTTTTTCATATCCGGCCATGCCTACTCTCCGATGATTTTCACAAGGACCCGCTTGGGCCGCCTGCCGTCGAACTCTCCGTAAAAAATCTGCTCCCAGGTGCCGAAATCAAGGGCGCCTTCGGTGACGGCCACCACCACCTCCCGGCCCATGACCTGGCGCTTCATGTGGGCGTCGGCGTTGTCCTCTCCCACGTTGTGGCGGTATCCGCTCACCGGCTCGTGGGGAGCCAGCTTTTCCAGCCACACCTCATAATCGTGGTGGAGCCCTTTTTCGTCGTCGTTGATAAACACCGAGACCGTGATGTGCATGGCGTTGACCAGCACCAGGCCCTCCTTGACCCCGCTTTCGGCCAGGCAGGCCGAAACCTCCGGGGTGATGTTGATAAAGGCCCGCCGGGCAGGCACCTCAAACCAAAGCTCTTTTCGGTAACTCTTCATGGATCGTCGACGACCTTCCAGAATGTCCAAACAGTTGGCAAAATCTGTTTGTTAAACTTTTTAAACGTTTGGCCCCCGGCAGGGCCGCCGGAGGCAAATTGGTGCTGAATAGTTACTTTTATTTTAGGGTATTGCCTCAGGGAATGTGATGAGCCTGAGGAACGAAGGCTCAAGAGCATTCCCGATCTTTTATATTCCGAAGAGGTCCGCGGCGTTTTTCCCTAAGATTTTTTGCCTCAGGGCCTCGTCTGCCACGTTGCCTTGGACCTCTTTGAGGTAGCGGGAGGGCCGGATCAGGGGGTAATCGCTTCCGAAGAGGATGCGGTCTTCCCCTGCAAGCTTTGCTGCTGTTTCGTATATCTCGGCATCGTAGAGGTACGGGGAGGCGGCGGTGTCGAACCAGAGGTTTTTCAGGGTCTTTTTGGCCTCTTTTTTGAGCAGGTTGAAAAAGAAGATGCCCCCGCCCCAGTGGCAGAGGACGATGCGGTTGTCCGGGTAGCGGGCGGCCAGGTTGTAGATTTGCCCTAAGGTGATGGGGGTTTTGCCCGGGTAGGGGTGGCCCACGGGCTCGTTGGTGTGGATCACCACCGGCACGTTTGCTTCCCGGCAGAGGCCCATGACGGGTTCCATGAGGGCAAGGGCCTCAGAGTCGATGCCGGAGTGGTAAAAGGCCAGCTCCCCTACCCCTTTGAGCCCTGCATCCAGGCAACGGGTGGTCTCGGCGGCCGCGCCCTTGGCGCTCAGGTCAAAACAGGCCATGCCGATGAGCCGGTCCGGAAATTTTTTTACGGCTTCGATCACTGCGTCGTTGTTGTCCCGGAATCGTTTCTCGCTTCGCCAGGGAAACCCGAAGATCACCGATTTGTCCACCCCGTCTTCGTCCATGACGGCGATGAGGGTCTCGGCGTCCACCATGGTGGACTTGGGGGATTCGTAGAGCAGGGCGAACTCGGGTTCGTCGGCCAGGTGGGCGGCGCGGTTTTGTATCACCTCGTCCTGGAACACATGGGTGTGGAAATCAATGACCATGAAAATCTCCTCCCGTGGAATGCGTTTGGTGAAAAAGAAGCACAATTTCCACGTGTTGTAACACCGCTGACGGAAAATGAAAACGTCAAAGCCGGTGCAGGGCCTTTGTGTGACTCTGGAAGGTACACCGGGGGCAACCCGTTTTTGCGATGTTTTGCCTTACGTGGTTTGGAGGCATCGCCTTGCATGAATGAAGCAGAGCGGCATAAAGGATAAATTTACAGGGTGAAACGCTCTCAATGGTGGAGGCAGAGCCTCCGTGCATCATTCCCAGGCGGAGCCTGGGAACGAAGGCGAAAGAGCATTCACAAACCTGGGGTCCAGGGGATTTATCCCCTGGCCGCCGGAGGCTTGTTTTTGCTCTGTACCTCCTACCTGTCCCACCCCCCCTGTTCCCTGAGTTCTTCCACAATCTCCTCGGCCTGGTGGGTGAGGGTCAGCAGGTCCACCTTGTTGACTTTGTTGACGGGAAATTGTTCGCCCACGGGCCAGAAGTGGACGTGGCAGGGGCGCTTGTAAGAGGCGATCTGTTTGCAGTGGGCGGCCAGCTCCTCTTCGGTGATGCCCCCCTCTTCCGTGGGCTGGACAAAGGCAAAGACCCCGTCGGTGAAGAGGTCGTGGGGGGCGCCCACCACCTGGGCCTGGCTCACCTTGGGGTGGCGGGTGAGGTGGTCGGCCACCTCGTCCGGGAAGACCAGGTAGCCCTTGGGCTTGATGACGAACTTGCGGCGCCCGGCAAAGACGATGGCCTCGTAGCCGCCCATGGGTTTTAAAGACCCCATGTCCCCTGTGTAGAGGATGCCCTCGGTGGTGCGGCAGGCCCGGGTGGCCTCTTCGTTGTTGACGTAGCCTAAAAAGACAATGCCTCCCTCCACGCAGATTTCACCCACCTCGCCTTTGGGCACCACCTCGCCTGCGGTGCCATCCGGGTTCATGGGCTTGCGGATGGTCACCGGGGCCAGGTCCGGGAAGAACTGGCCCACCTGGCCGGACATTTCGGAAACGGAGAGTCCTTTGGGGGTGGCGGAGAAGAAGCCCCCGGACTCGGTCATGCCGTAGGCCGTGCCGAAGAGGGGGGACATCTCGGCCAGCTGCTCCAGAAAGGCGGTGTCCACGGCGCTGCCGCCGTAGAGGGCAAAGCGCAGGCTTCTGCGGTCGTAGGTCTCGTAGTCGGGCAGGGCCCAGAGCATGCGGAAGTGGGTGGGTACCCCGCCGATGAAGGTGCTCCGGTAGGTTGCCAGGGCTTCCATGGCCTTGTCCGGGGCGAAAAAGCCCATGGAGCAGACGGAGCCGCCCGCGAACCAGGCGCTCATGGGGCCCTGGGAGGTGCCGGCCACGTGGCTGGTGGGCATGACGTTCAGGAGGCGGAAGTTGGTGCCGTAGAGGCTGGCTCCCCGGCCGGCCACCATGTTGTTGATGAGGATGTTCTCGTGGCAGAGCAGGGCGGGCTTGGGGTCCCCGGTGGTACCGGTGGTGAAGATGATAAGGGCCGGGTCGCGTGTGGTGAGGGCGTTTTCCACGTTGCGCACAGCGCCTCGGAGGGCGGTGTCCTGCTTGAGGGCGGCAAGGGCTTCTTCCCCGAAGAGTCTGTCGAACCCAAGGGAGCCCTCGGCCATGTCCCCGGGCAGGCCAAAGGGCATCCACTGAACGATGTGGGTAACCGAGGGGCACTCCTGCCGGACGGCTTGAACCACCTCGGTGAAGTCTTTCATGGGGGTGGTGCCCGGACAGAAAAACGCTTTGGCCTGCACTTTGCCGATGTCCCGCACCACCTCGTGGGGCTGGAGGCGGATGTCCACAGGAGAGATGATGACCCCGGCCTTGAGGCAGCCGTAGACCAGGAGGAAGAATTCCGGCACGGCCAGGAACTGGGTGACGAGGATGTCGCCTTTTTCAAGCCCCATCTTTGTCAGGGCCATGGCGTAGAGGTCGCTTGCCTCGTCAAACTCCCGGTAGGAGAAGCATTGGCCGGTTTCCGCCGATATGAGGGCGTCGTTTGAAGGGGTGAGTTTCGCCCATTTGCGGACATAATCCGAGATGAGGGGGAGCTGCCAGCTGTCGTAATCTTTGATCTCCGTGCCTGTCGTCATTTTCTCTCTCCTTTTCCTTTGTTCGCATACCAAACAACCTTCAAGGTCATAAACCTCTGATGCGGGTGGTGTAAAGCTTTTTGGGGCAAGGGGAGCCCGGTGGTGAAAAGCCTGGGAACAGGGGCATGGTGCCAAGCGGCGGAAATAGCGCCCTGACAGGGCCTCAACGCATTGACATAAAAACATATTCCATGCCACGATTGGGTTGCGCCACGTCCTGTCAAACACGCAAGGGCTTTTCATTTTTATGGAGGTGTTCATGCGATACCGGGTTGTCAGCGAAGAGCTGGAGCACGACGGTCGGGCCTCGATCCATTTTGCCCTGCTCGTCTGCGTCATGGGGGTGTACGGGGGGCAGGTGTGCCCGGTGGTGGAGAGTTTTCCCCTCTGGCTCTGGGGGCTTCACCTGGTGGTGCTGCTTTTGGTCTGCCGGGGGCTTCGCATGGCATCAAGCCGGTGGGTCTTCACGCGGGTGGGGCTCCAGCGGCAGGTGGGGGTGCAGCTGGTGGTGGACCTTTGCCTCTTTGCCCTGGCCGGGTACGGCATCGGGGTGCACAACATGGTGCGCTACGGGGCGGACATGGAGAGCACCCTCAGGCTGGGCACCGGGTTTTTGATCATGGGGTTTTTCATCGGCGCGGACCTGGCCCTTACCCAGGATCGCCTCCTGGCCCTGCGGCGCGGGGGCAACCCTTTGGCCGTTGCCGTGCCGCTCTTGACCGTCCCCCAGAAGTTTACCCTGGTGACGGTGATCTCTCTGTTTTCCGTGATGGTGATCCTCTACTTCGTCATCTCCTTTGACCTGAACTGGCTCATGACCGTGGGCATCGACAACCTGGCCATGGCGCGGCGGGCGGTCCTGGTCGAGATCGGTTTCATCATTCTCATCCTGGCCGCCTACACGGCCAATCTTATCGTCACCTATGCCAAGAACCTTCGGCTCTTTGTCTCCGAGGAGACACGGACCCTCACGGACGTGGCCCAGGGGAACCTGGACACCCGGGTGCCCGTGGCCTTTAACGACGAGTTCGGCATCATCGCAGGGTACACCAACCGCATGATCGAGGGCCTTAAAGAGCAGAACGCCGCCATGGAGCTGCTCCGGGATGTGATCATCAACAGCATGGCTACCCTGGCCGAGACCCGGGACAACGAAACCGGCGCCCACCTTCGCCGCACCCAGCACTACGTCCGCCTGCTGGCCGAGGAGCTGGCAGAACCCCACGGCCTGGATGGCCCCCTCATCGACCTTTTTTACAAGACGGCTCCACTGCACGACATCGGCAAGGTGGGGGTGCCCGACGCCATTCTCCTGAAACCCGGGCCCCTGACCGAGGCAGAGTTTGAGATCATGAAAAAGCACACCACCTACGGGGAGGAGGCCATTGCCCGTGCCGCCGAGCAGATGGGGGAAGACGCCGCGTTTCTCATTCATGCAGGGGAGATCGCCTCGGCCCACCACGAAAAGTGGGACGGCAGCGGCTACCCCAGGGGCCTGGCCGGCACGGCCATCCCCTTGTCCGCCCGCCTCATGGCCCTGGCCGATGTCTACGACGCCCTGCGCTCGGAGCGGGTCTACAAAAAGGCCTTCTCCCACGAAGAGGCCAAAATGTTTCTCTTGGATCAGGGGGGCTCCCACTTCGACCCCGACGTGGTGGCGGCGTTTTTGCGGTGTGAGGCGGCCTTTATCCGGGTTGCCGAGCGGTTCCGGGATGAGGGGGAGGAGGCGCTTTCATGATGGGGGGAGGGGGCAGGGCCAACGCCTTTAGATTTTGCCTCCGGCGGCCAGGTGGGGGCATCTGGAAACCCTATGGCGAATGCATGGAGGTTGTCATTTTTTGGGTGTTATCGAGGCATTCGCGTGACGTGTGACATGTGGCAACCGCCTCTGCAGGAGAGGCGGGTTTTATCGTTTACTTTCATTATTTCCGACATCGGTGGATCATCATCGCTTAAAGGGCCAACACTGCTGGGGGAACGATATTTTTTTGGCCGAGCCTCTACGTCCTTTTTTTCGCGTCTTTCAGGTATTTGGCCACGTCCCGCCACTTCTCTTTTTCGATGCGGTCGGCGGTTTTTGCGTCCCGGTCGGAGAGGAAGGTGAGTTCTAAACGCATTTTAAGGAAGTTGAAGAGGCGGTCCGGGGCCAGGGTGCCCTCTTCCACGGCGCGGATGACGTTGCAGCCGGGTTCCTGCTGGTGGGAGCAGTCGTTGAAGCGGCAGCCTGCGGCGAGGTCTTCGATGTCGGGGAAGGTGTCTTTGACGCCGCCCTCTTCGTCGGAGAGGGAGATTTCCCGGATGCCGGGGTTGTCGATGATCATACCCCCGGAGGCAAGGAAGATCATGTCCCGGGTGGTGGTGGTGTGCATGCCCTTGCCGTCGAAGTCGCTCACCTCGCCCACGATGCGGATCTCATCACCTGCGATGGCGTTGACCAGGCTGGACTTTCCGGCACCGGACGAGCCCATGAGGCACACCGTTTTTCCCTCGCTGATGTAGGGGGCCAGGGCGTCCACCCCCGAACCGTCCGTGGAGGAGATGAGGTGCACGGGCACGTCCACGGCGATTTCTTCCACCTCGGCCTTGAAGGGGGCGGGGTCGTCGTGGAGGTCGGCCTTGTTCAGGATCACCACCGGGGCCATGTTGCTGTTGTAGATGAGGGTGAGGTAGCGCTCGATACGCCGCAGGTTGTAGTCCCGGTCCAGGCCGGTGACGATGAAAACCGTGTCGATGTTGGAGGCGATGACCTGCTTGGCCTTGGGGGCGGCGTCCAGCTTGCCGCGCCGTCCGGCAGCTCCCCTTACCAGCTGGTTTTTCCGGGCAAAGACCCGGGTGACCACCCCGTCCTTTTCAATGACAAAATCACCGGGAACGGGGAAAAGGGTGTTCTTGCCGTGGCCCCGGACGATGCGTCCCCGGGCCTTGACCACCACCTCTTCCTCTCCGTCATGGATGCGGACGTGGTTTTTCTGCAGGCCCGTGACCCGCGCAAGGCGGCCGTTGACCTTTTTCAGGGCCTTTTTCTGGTCTTCAAAAAACGTATCCCATCCCATGGTGGAAAGGTGCATCTGATCTTGTCTCCTTGGCTTGCGGGGGCTTTTTGCCTCCGGCGGCCCTGCCGGGGGCCAAACTTTTATGTGAATCCTGCTTTCAAGGTGGGGTGCCTTGCCACCGGAGCTCTTCCGGTTCACGTCAAGGGAATTCCAAAGACCCTCGTTGGTCCGTGCTTACACAAAGCACATCATACACCATTGCGGCTTTTTTTGCGCCGGCTTCCTCGCCTCGGCGGCCCCATTTCCTTGCCCTGATCGCCCTGAGTGATATAACCGAACGCAAGCGGGTGTCAACGTTTTCCAACCCAGGATCAAGGAAATGAAATCACCATGGATTTTGACGTGACCGTTGTGGGTGCCGGGGTGGTGGGGCTGGCCGTGGCCGAGGCCCTTTCGAAAGTCTTTGGCCGGGTCCTTGTCATCGACAAAGAGGAAGGCTTCGGCAGGGGCGTGAGCAGCCGCAACAGCGAGGTGATCCACGCGGGGATCTACTACCTCCAAGGGTCCCTTAAGGCCCGGCTCTGCGTGTCGGGCAGGGAGTTGCTGTATGGGTTCTGTGAGCGGCACCGGGTGCCTCACCGCCGCTGCGGCAAGCTGATTGTGGCCACCTGCGCCGAGGAGATTGCCGAACTGGATCGCCTTGAGGCCAACGCCCGCGCCTGCGGGGTGACGGATTTAGAGCGGCTCACCTGGGCCCAGGTCCGGGCCATGGAGCCCAATGTCCGTGCCCGGGAGGCCCTTTATTCGCCCTCAACAGGCATCGTCAGCGCCCACGGCCTCATGCGAAAACTCTTCGCCCGGGCCAAAAAGGCGGGCACCCTTTTCTCCTTTGAAACCGAAGCCGTGGCTGTGGAGACCGAAGCCTCGGGCAGCCGCCTGACGGTGCGCTACCGGGACGGCCGACAAGAGGCCGTCACCACCGGACTTCTCATCAACGCCGCCGGTCTTTTTTCAGACCGCGTGGCAGGCTTCATGGGCCTGCCACCGGAAACGGCGGCCCTTCACTGGTGGAAAGGGGAGTACGCCGCCCTGGACCTGCCCGCAGGCCATCTCACCACCCTGGTCTACCCGGTGCCCGAACCGGCCAACCAGGGCCTGGGCACCCACGCCACCTTAGGCCTTGACGGCACCGTTCGCCTGGGCCCCAACGCCCTTTACCTTCCCGACAAAGAGGAAGACTACCGGGTCGACCCCAGCCACCTGGCTGATTTTCACCGGGCTGCAAGCCGCTACCTGAAAGGGATTGCCCCTTCCATACTCCGCCCGGACATGGCAGGTATCCGCCCCAAGCGCCAGAAACCCAATGATCCGGCGGCAGACTTTCTCATCCACAGCGATCCCCTCAAAGGCCATGTCCACCTCATCGGCATCGAATCCCCGGGCCTCACCGCCTCCCTTGCCATTGCCAGGGAGGTGTGCGCCCTGATCGGGGGGTAGGCAGGGGATGGGGAAAAGAGCCTCCGGCGGCCAGGGGAAAAATCCCCTGGACCCCAAGGTCGCGAATGCTCCGGGGCTCGTACCTCGCCCCGTCACATTCGCTGACGGGCTGCGCCCGTGGACAACTGGCGCGTCGTTTGTTTTTTTGAAGAATGAAAAGGGTCTTTTTCGCAGAAACGGTTATCGGGTCTTACACGTCACGCGAATGCCCCGAAAACGTAGTACAATGACAGCCTCCATGCATTCGCCATAGGGTTTCAAGGTGCCCCCACCTTGCTGCCGGAGGCAAACTCGAATATTTCCCAAGGAGCATCTGATGAAACTGACCATTCTCGTGGACAACACCACGATCATTGACCGCTATTTTCTGGCCGAGCCGGCCTTTTCCGTTCTGATCGAAGCCGATGGGCAGAGGGTGCTCTTTGACTGCGGGTACAGCGATATTTTCTTGAGGAACGCGGAGAAGATGGGGGTGGATCTGTTGCACTTGGACCACCTGGTGTTCTCCCACGGTCACGCGGACCATACCTGGGGGGTGGAGCCGTTGATGCGGGCCTTTTCCGTTGCCGCCATGGAGGGGCGGCCCCACCATCGGCCACAGGTCACGGCCCATCCTGAGGCGTTTGCCACCCGCACCTTTCCGGGTATGGGGGAGATCGGGTCCCTGGTTTCCGCGGAGAAGCTTGGCGAGCATTTTCCCATGGGCCTGACCCGGGAGCCGGTGCAGCTGACGGAGCGCCTCTGGTTTCTGGGGGAGATTCCCCGGGAGAACGATTTTGAGGGAAAAAGCCCCCTGGGGGTCATGAACGGGGCGCCGGACATGCTTTTGGACGACACGGCCCTGGCCTGGAAGGGGGACAAGGGGCTGGTGGTGATCACCGGCTGCTCCCACGCGGGCATCTGCAACATCGTGGAGCATGCCCGGCGGGTGTGCGGAGAGGACCGGGTGACAGACATCGTGGGAGGGCTTCATCTGCTTTCCCCGAGCCCCCACCAGCTGGAAGGGACTCTTGCGTACATGAAATCGCTCAACCTCTCAGCCCTTCACGCCTGCCACTGCACCGATTTCCCCTCGCGCAAAGCCCTGGCCGAGGTGGCCCCCCAGCAGGAGGTGGGCGTGGGGCTTGTGCTGGGGTATGAGTAAATCGGACGCCACGGATTTCTTTAAAAAAGCGCCGCCGGAGGCAGCCAAGTTAAAGATGCCTCCGGCGGCCCTGCCGGGGGCTAAACTTTTAAAAAGTTTAATAAACAGGTTTTAAAAACAGATTCGGTTTAATCTGAATCAATAGCGAATGTGATTTTCCCTGAGGAACGAAGGGGAAAGCGCATTCGCAATCTGCTTTCGAGGTGGCACACCTCGCCGCCGGAGGCATTGTTTTTGTTTTTCCTGAGCCCTCTGTGGTTACCCCAGGATTACGCAGTTGCGCCCTTTGGCCTTGGCGGCTTTGAGGAGGCTGTTGCAGCGGTCGAGGCAGGTGTCCTGGGTCTCTTCGGGGGCGAGGTTGGTGGCCCCGGCGCTTAAGGTGACCCGGGGATCGGGCTCGTTTTTCGTGGTTGCCTCCACGATGTGCCGGATGGATTCCACCACCTCCACGGCGCCCATGAGGGGGGTGTCGGGCAGAAGCAGGAGGAACTCGTCGCCTCCCCAGCGCCAGACAAGGTCGTGGGTTCTCAGACGCGCCTTGAGGAGCCCGGCCAGGGTGACCAGAAGGGCGTCGCCCCGGGCGCGGCCCATGGTGGCGTTGTACGGCCGGAAGTGGTCCAGGTTGCAGAGGATGAGGGACAGGGGGTGGTGTGCCCGTTTGTGGCGGGCGATCTCCTGGTGGAACCGATCGGCAAAGGTGCAGCGGTGGAGGAGGCCTGTCAGAGGGTCGGTGAGGGCTTCCCGGGCAAGCTGGCTGGAGAGGGCTTCGGCCCGTTCCGTCTCTTTTTCTAGGTTCCGGCGGGTCTCCATGAGGGCGAGGTGGGACTCCATGGTGTGCCGGAACTCGGTGAGCAGGGCCCGGTGGCTGAAGGGGTTGGGTTTTGTGTCCATGGCGCAGAGGGTACCGAACACCCGGCCGTCGGCGTGGCATATGGGTTCGGCAAGGAAGGCTGACTCCTTTGGGGTACCCATGCCCTGGGCCAGGGCAGACGCCTCTTCTGTCCATGGGGGTGCCGCATCGTCCCGGCTCACCATCACCGTTTCCGTGCCGTTTGCACAGAGGCGCATGACAAGGACCACGGGCACCTCCAGCAGGGAGCGGAGCAACGAGAGCATTCGTTGCCAGGCTTCCTGTATGTCGGGGGGGAGCTCGTCTGTCTCCGGTGGCCGGGTGTCTGTGTGTCGGGCGGTTTGGGACCTAAGCACGTGCGGGTATCCTTCATATCGGGGTGGTTCAGGTACAGGGGGGCGGCACATGATGCCCACCGCACCAGGCTCTTCGCCTTTGGGGCGGCGAAGCAAGGTGTCGGCTGTCTGTGATCAGTGTCTCCGTGAGGCCCTGCGGGGTGTTCCTCTTTTATGGGCCAGGTGCCGAGATTTTGCAAGGGGGGATCGAGGTTCTTTGGTGGGGAACGGCAGGTGGTTGAAAAAATAAAAAAAGGGAGGCCGTCATCGGCCTCCCCTTTTTCGTTTTGGCACAGGATCATGCCGGCGTGCGGGACGCCCCCGGGAAGATTCCCGGAGGCGGGCCCTTTGCGTTCGATCCATCCGCATAAAAAGAACGCGCACGTTAATCGTGGGGACCCGGGGCCCAAGAGGGGGTCCGGGTTCCGTGCTATTTCATGAAGAGCATCTCCTGGTAGGTGGGCAGGGGCCAGAATTCATCGGCCACCATCTCTTCGATGGCGTCGGCAACGGCCCGGAGCTCGCCCATGGCGGGGATGACCTTTTCGCAGCAGTGCTTGGCTTCGGCAAGTGTGTCGCCGTGGTGATCGGCCATGAGGGCCTTGAGGTGCGCTGACGCGGCCCGGAGTTCCGCCGACAGGGAGGTGATGCGCGCCAGGGACTCATCGTCGCAGGGCAGGCCCAGCTCCCGGAGCTTGATGCAGTTGTCGGCCAGCATGGTCTGGTGGGCCACGGCTGCCGGGTAGATGAGGGTGTCGGTCATTTTGATGGATGTCTTGGCTTCCACGGCGATTTTCAGGTTGTACTGCTCCAGGTAGATCTCGGTTCTGCTCTCCAGCTCGGCCTTGGAGAGGACCTTGAATTTGCTGAAGAGGGCCACGATGTCCTCGTCTATGAGGGTGGGCAGGGAGTCCGGTGTGGTCTTCAGGTTGGGAAGGCCCCGTTTTGCCGCCTCTTCCTGCCAGGCGTCGGTGTATCCGTCGCCGTTGAAGATCACCTCGCCATGGGCGTCAATGATCTCTTTGATGACCTCTTTGACCGCATCGTTGAGCTTGGCGCCGTCGCCCCCGGTGCGTCTTTCCAGCTCGGTGGCGATGTAGTCGATGGAGTCGGCAAAGATCGTGTTCATGGCCACAAGGGGGCCGGAGACAGACTGGGCGGAGCCCACGGCACGGAACTCGAACCGGTTGCCGGTGAAGGCAAAGGGGCTGGTTCGGTTGCGGTCTCCTGCGTCCTTGGGAAGGCGGGGCAGGGAGTCCACGCCGATGTTCAGGGTGCCGCCGCCCTGGGATGAGGTGGCGTCTCCGTTTTTGATCTGCTTGAAGACCTCGGTGAGCTGGTCCCCCAGGAAGATGGAGATGATGGCCGGGGGCGCTTCGTTGGCGCCCAGGCGGTGGTCGTTGCCCGCTGTGGCTGCCACGGCGCGCAGGAGCTTGGCGTATTTGTGGACCCCTCGGATTACCGCGGCACAGAAGACGAGGAACTGGGCGTTCTCGTGGGGGGTTTCTCCGGGATCGAGGAGGTTGCCCTGGGAGGCGTTGCCGAAGGAGTAGTTGACGTGCTTGCCGGAGCCGTTGATGCCCGCAAAGGGTTTTTCGTGCAGGAGGCAGGCCAGGCCGTACTTTCGGGCGACTTTTCGCAGGGTGACCATCACCAGCTGCTGGTGGTCTGTGGCGAGGTTGGCTGTCTCAAAGACCGGGGCGAGCTCAAACTGGGAGGGGGCCACCTCGTTGTGCCGGGTCTTGACGGGGATGCCGAGCTTGCAGAGTTCTCGTTCCACCTCGCACATGTAGGCCAGGACCCGGTCGGGGATGGCGCCGAAGTAGTGGTCGTCGAACTCCTGCCCTTTGGGCGCAGGGGCCCCGAAGAGGGAGCGACCGGCGGCCAGGAGGTCCGGCCGGGCGGTGACGAAGTTGCGGTCGATGAGGAAGTACTCCTGCTCGGCCCCGCAGGTGGAGTTGACGATTTTGTTGGAGTCGTCCCCGAAGAGCCTCAGGATGCGCTGGGCCTGGGTGTTGAGGGCCTGCATGGAGCGCAGGATCGGGGTTTTCTTGTCCAGGGCCTCGCCGGTCCAGGAGACAAAGGCGGTGGGGATGCACAGGGTGGCCCCGTTGGGGTTCTCCATGATGTAGGCGGGGCTGGTGACGTCCCAGGCGGTGTATCCCCTGGCTTCAAAGGTCTCACGCAGGCCGCCGTTGGGAAAGCTGGAGGCGTCGGGTTCCCCCTGGATGAGGGTGGACCCGGAGAACTCGGCGATGGCGTTGCCGGCCAGGTCGGGCATGAGGAAGCTGTCGTGCTTCTCGGCGGTGAGGCCGGTTAAGGGAAAGAAGACGTGGGCGTAGTGGGTGGCGCCGTTGTCCAGGGCCCAGTCTTTCATGGCCGAGGCCACCACGTCCGCCACCGAGGCGTCCAGGCGGGTCCCTTCTTCCATGGTGGTGCTGATTTTCTTGAAGATGTCCTTGGGCAGGCGCTTCTTCATGATGGAAATACTGAAGACATTGTCCCCGAAGAGATCAATGGACGATGAGTTTTTAAAGTCAATGGTTGTCTCGAACGAGTAGTTGTTGATGGCCCTGATGGCTTCCCTTCTCACCGTGTTGCCGTTCATAATGCTCTCTCCGTCTTGTGGATTGATGAAGCACCGTTGCCCTTTGGGGGGCGTTTGCGCGGTTTCGTTATCGTGGTCCCGAAACAGTTCCGCAACGGGTTATGGGGGGATGATATTGCAACAGGTGTGCCAAGATAGGTGTTGGCAGGATAGGATGCTGTTATCCAAGAATATTTCATTTGATGCCGCGGGGCAAGGGGGAATGTTGAATATGACATTTTTGTGAGAAGCTGCCGGAAAGGTCTTACAAAAGTGTCGGTTGTTCCCGGTCTGTTCCAGGAAAAAGCCATGAAATCCGGTGTTTTTTCCCACTCGAAGAACACGGATGGGGGGCATTTCGGGGCGTTTGGGTAGATCCAGCATGTGCAGAGGTCACAGGCGACAAAAATGTAAACGGCCCACGCCTTGCCTTGGGGCACAAAAAAAGGGGGGGCTGTGAGGCCTCCCCCTTACCGATGGACCGGATGCTGTTAGAGGGCGTCGTAACCCTCTTCGCCGGTGCGGACCCGAATGGCGCGTTCCACGGGGATGATAAAGATCTTTCCGTCACCGATTTTGCCTGTGTTGGCCACGGTGCGGATGGTCTCCACGATCTGGTCCACCCGGGAGGCTTCGGTGATGATTTCGATCTTGAGCTTGGGCACGAAGTCCACATCGTACTCGGCACCCCGGTAGATCTCCTTGTGGCCCTTCTGGCGTCCGTAGCCCTTCACCTCTGAGACGGTCATCCCCTGGATGCCGATCTCCCCTAAGGCTTCTTTGATTTCGTCGAGTTTAAACGGCTTGATAATCGTTTCGATTTTGCGCATACCCCACTCCTTTTCTTTATGATCCCATGTTTTTTATAATCGCATTCGTAAAATGGCTTCAAGGATGGCCTCCTTGACCCGGGCGATGGCGTCCGCCCCGATCACCTTCTGGCCGTCCACGGTGCGCACGTAGAAGATATCCACCACCTGGTCCACGTGGGTGGTGATCTTGGCGTAGTGAATGTTGAGGTCCAGGTGGAAAATGGCGTCGGTGACGGCAAAGAGCAGGCCCGGAAAGTCGTCGGAATAGACCTCGATGATGGTGAAAAAACTCGACCCGAGGTTGTCCAGCTCCACCCTGTCGGGCTTGTCGGAGATGGTGATCTTTTTACGGATGGCCGGGTTGAACTCCTTTTCCATGAGGGCCCAGTGGATGTCCAGGCGTCCGTCCAGGGCCTCCTTGATGTTTTTTTCCACCCGCTCCCAGCGCTCCTCTTCCCGGGTGAGGTCGAAAAAGGGCTTCACCGTGAAGATATCAAGGGCTGTGGAGTACCCCCAGGTGTAGACCTGGGCGTAGAGGATGTCGAGGTCGTTTAAGGTAAAGACCCCTGCCAGTTTGGAGAAGAGGCCGGGGCGGTCGTTGCCGCAGACCTCGGCACGCCGGGAGGCGCTCCCCTCCTTTCTCTTGATGCTTAAGGTCACCCCTTCTTTTCCCATCATGAAATAGAGGCGCAGGTGCTCCACGATCTCCTCCACCGAGGCGTAGAGGAGGTACCGGGGGGGCATGGTGTGCAGGTACTTTTCCACCTTTCCCGTGTTGACCAGCTTGAGCACGGCCTGCTTCTTTTTTTCGATGCAGCGTTCGCTCTTGGCCGTTGCCAGTTCGCCCTTTTCGATGATGTCCAGCACCTTGAAGAAGAGGTCCCGAAGCAGGTTCTCCGTCCAGGCGTTCCAGGCCTTGGGGCCGGTGGAGATGGAGTCGGCCACGGTGAGGAGGTAGAGCATCTTGAGCCGGTTGGGGTCACGGATGGTCCGGGCACAGGAAACCACCGTCTCTTCATCGTCGATGTCCCGCCTGCGGGCCACGTTGACGAGGTAAAGGTGGTGCTGGATGAGAAAGACGATGTCATCCACCTTTTTTTTGCCCATGCCCCAGGAGAGCAGGAGTTTTTTTGCCAGACGGGCCCCGGAGATGCCGTGGTCCTCTTCCCCGGGTTCCCCTTTGCCGATGTCGTGGAGCAGGGCGGCCCAGAGAAGTCGGCCCTTGCCCTGGACCTCGCCGAAGATTTTTCCGTAGAGGGTGCAGAGCTCGGATTTGGGGTCTGAGAATTCGTTGATGGTCTGGACGGTGTAGAGGCTGTGCCGGTCCACGGGGTAGATGTGGTAGCGGTTGTACTGAATCCTGTTGACGATGCCCTCAAAGCTGGGGATCAGGGTCTCCAGAAAGCCTGAGATCAGCATCTTTTCAAGGACGTTGAATTTTTCCGTGGCCGTGGAGAGGATGCGTTCCATGGCTTTCATGACGGTGACATCGCGTCTGAAGCCCCGGACCAGGTGGCTGAACTCCCCGATGGTGCGCAGGGCGTCGGCCCCCAGGGCGTACTGGAGGCGGGCGCTCTCCTCGAAGAGGTCCATGATGAGGGAGGGGCGGTTCACCACCTCGGCGGGATCGGCGAAGTTGACCAGGCCGCCGTCGGAGATGATGCCGGCCTTGCGGGAGCGTTTGAGGAGGCTGCGCCCCAGAAAGCCCTTGGTGGATCGGGTGCACTGGGTGAGCATGAGGGTGAGGTGGTGCTTGATGAACTCCATGTGGCCGTGGAGCTCTCCCATGAAGCGCTCCACGGGCTTCTGGCCGTGGGTGTGGCCCCGGAACCGCATGGCTTCGGCAAGCTCCACCTGGTGCTCGAAGTGGATCTGGTCGAGTTTGCGACCGCTCATCAGGTGGAGGTGGTTTCGTACCTTCCAGATAAAGGCCAGGGCCTCTTCCAGGCGCTTGAACTCTTTGTGGGAGAGGAAACCCGCGTACTCCATGTCCCGGGGTTCCCGGGCCGCCACCAGCACACGGGAGAGCCAGTACATGCTGTGGTAATCCCGCAGGCCCCCTTTGCCGTTTTTGATGTTGGGCTCCATGAGGTAGGAGGCGTCCCCGAAGGTCTCGTGGCGGCTCCGGCACATGTCGTTGATCTGGGTGACGATGCGCTTGGGGTTGCCCTCCACGAAGCGGCTGCGGAACTGCTGAATAAAGGCGCTGTAGATGGGGGACATCCCGCAGAGGAAGCGGGCGTCCAGGATGGAGGTCAGGACGTGGAGGTCGTTGGCCGCCATCTCCAGGGTTTCGGGGATGGATCGCGTGGCGTAGCCCACCTCCATCTTTAAGTCCCACAAGGGGTAGATGACTTCCTGGATGAGGCCTCCGGCTTCGTCGGGCACCTCTTTGTCAAACAGAAAAAGGATGTCCACATCGGAGTGGAGGCAGTGCTCCCGCCGTCCGTATCCCCCCAGGGCCACGATGGAGAAGGGGTGACCGCCCATGGCCAGGGCCTGGCCGGATTCACTCTCACCAAAGCATTGGGAGAAGTAGTTGTCCACGGCCACGGTGCTCTCCATGAGCAGGGCACTGCCCCGCCCTTTGCGAACGAGGGCTTGTAGTTTTTCCCGTGATTTTTTTAACTCGACGGTTGCCGATTGTACCATAATTGCACCCCGATATCACCCGTGGCCGCCTGTCCCCATCTTTAAAGTTGTGGAGAAGAAAAAAAGGACGCCCCGGACTTCCGGGGAGGGTCCCCGTGTCCTGGTCTGCGTTTTCCTTTCGGCGATCTGGTGATCATCCTTTCTGAATTGCTCTTCACTGCACTGGGGGTATCATATTTCCATTTTCGGATTTTTTCAAACACCAAAATGAACTGACAATTTTGTAGATTTTTTGATCCCGGTGCCGGAAAGGCCCGGGCCGGGAGGAGACAGCCTCCGTGTTCCGGCCCAAGGGGTGGAGGCGCAGCCTCCCAGTGGCAGCCATTGGTTCCCTGGGACCTCAGGAAAAATATGTCAGTGGTTTTTCAATCATCCCTCAACCATCCCCCGGGTGTGTCCGATTTATTTGATAGAATATTTTATAAAGTTCAGCCACCTGTTGCCTGAGCGATCCCTTGACAGCCGGGCGGCCTGAACAGGAAACCCCATGGTGCCGTGCGTCTTCCCCCCCTGGAAATCCGGTGAGCTTCCCCTCCCGTTTCGGGGAGCGCGGCACGTGGGTTTTGATGTGGTTTCACCTCAAGGCGGCCCCCTGCCGGGGGGCCGAAAAGGATGTGTGTATGTTCAGTAAGCTCAATATCAAGGCCAGGCTGCTGCTCTTTGTCTGCCTGGTCACCGTGGTCTCGTTTTCCGTCACCGTCTGCGTGATCTCCTTCAAGGCGTTTCACTCCTCAAGGGAAGAGACGCTCGCCTACACCCGGGAGATGGCCTATCGCCACGGCGGCGAGGTGGGAGCGCAGATCCAGACCGCAGCCGATGCGGCGCGGTTCATGGCCGAGGCCATGGCCGGCCTGGCAAGCGACGGCACCCCTCCGGAGCGAGCCCGGCTCAACGCCCTTTTAAAAGGGGTGTTTGATAAAAACCCGGATTTCTGGGCCGTCTACACGGGGTGGGAAAAAGATGCCCTGGACGGTCGGGACGCATCGTTTGTGGATACCCCCGGCAGCAACGGGGAGGGGCGCTACCAGGCCCTGTGGCTTCGCGGGGTCTCCGGAAACACTCTGTCCACCTTGAAGACCTATGCAAAAGACGACCCCAAGGGCAAGTGGTACTGGATCCCCATGACCTCGGGCCATGTCTATGTCTCGGAGCCCAATGTGTACAACGTGGGGGGAAAGGACCGGATGCTGGTGAGCATCGTGGCGCCCATCCGGGTGAACGGCAAGTCCGTGGGGGTCTGCGGCGTGGACTACGGCATGGACCGGTTTGCCGCCATGGTGGGGGAGATCGCGCCCATGGGTTCCGGGTACGCGGCCCTTGTCTCCAACGAAGGCAAGGTGGCGGCCTACCCGTCAGCCGAGGCCGTGGGCAAGAACATCCGCGAGCTCGGCATGGGCGATAAGGTTGCCGCCGCCGTTGCCGGTGGGGAAGAGACCCGGTTTGTCTCCTCGGCCAATGCCCTTGGAAAAGAGGCCTTCACCGTGTTCACCCCCATTGCCATCGATGGGTGTGCCACCCCCTGGAGCCTTGCCGTGACGGTTCCCATGGACAAGGTGCTGGCCGGAGCGCGTCATATCCGAAACATCAGCATTCTCATCGGGGTGGTCTCGGTGCTGGCCATGGTGCTGGTGGTTCACCTGCTTACCGGGGCCATGATCCTTCGGCCCATCCACCAGGTCTCCGAGGGGATGCGGGACATCGCCGAAGGGGAGGCAGACCTCACCAAGCGCCTTGCCATCGCAAGGCAGGATGAGATCGGCCACCTGGCCGGGTGGTTCAACACCTTCATGGGGAACCTGCACGGGGTGATCTCCGACGCCAGCCGGAGTGCCCGGGAGGTGGGAAAGGCCTCGGAGACCCTGTCCGGGATCTCCGGGACCCTCTCCGAGGCCACCCAGGAGACCGAGGATCGGGTGGCGGAGGTGGCCGATGCCGCCCGCACCTTGAGCGACAACATCGATGCCGTCTCCGCGGCCATGGAGCAGGCCTCGGCCAACGTGAACACCGTGGCCACGGCCACCGAGGAGATGACCTCCACCATCACCGAGGTGGCCGGACAGGCGGAGAGCGCCCGGGGCGTCTCGGAGACGGCGGTGCGTCAGTCCACGGGCGCGTCCGAGAAGATGGGCCGCCTGGACGTGGCCGCCGCAGACATCGGAAAGGTGACCGAGGCCATCTCCGAGATCTCGGAGCAGACCAACCTTTTGGCCCTGAACGCCACCATCGAGGCGGCCCGGGCCGGAGAGGCCGGCAAGGGCTTTGCCGTGGTGGCCGGTGAGATCAAGGCTCTGTCCAACCAGACGGCCGATGCCACCCGGGAGATCCGGGAGCGCATCGCAGGGATTCAGCAGGTGGCATCGGAGTCGGTCAGCGAGATCAAAGGGGTGGCCGGTACCATCCGGCAGGTGGACGGGATCATCGCCGCCATTGCCACGGCCGTGGAGGAGCAGTCCGCGGCCACCGGCGAGATCGCAAGAAACATCTCCCAGGCGGCCGGCGGCATTGGCCACGTAAAGGACAACCTGGGCGAGTCCGCCGGTCTGGCCTCCCGCATCTCCGGGGAGATCGCCGACGTCAACCAGGCCGCAGGGGAGATCAACCGCAGCAGCTCCGAGGTGCAGGCCAGCGCCGGAAACCTGGCGGGACTGTCCGAGGGACTTGGCGGCCTTGTGGTGCGGTTTAAGCTGTGATACCACATAATAACGTCTGCTTCGGTGACCGGGTGTCCGCACCCGGCCACCGGAGATTTTCCGGTGAGTGTTGATGCTGACCGGTGAAAGATGCCTCCGGCAGCCCTGCCGGGGTCCAAACTTTTGAAAAGTTTGATAAACAGGTTAAAAAAAACAGATTCAGTTTAATCTGAATTAAAAGCGAATGTGATTTTTCCTGAGGAACGAAGGGGAAAGCGCATTCGCACCCTGCTTTCGAGGTGGCTCACCTCGCCGCCGGAGGCAAGCTTTTTCTACCCAACTTTAACCATAGACGGTTCATTGTCCCCACTGTTTTCTTACCTAGAGGAAAAAAACATGACCATGGTGGCGGTTCGGGAGGTTCGAAAGGTTTACAGGCAGGGGGATGTGGAGGTGCCGGCCTTGTCCGGGGTCTCCCTGTCCATCGACCCGGGAGCGTTTCTGGCCCTGGCCGGGCCCTCGGGATCGGGAAAGACGACCCTGCTAAACCTCATCGGGGGACTTGACGTGCCCGACGACGGCAAGATCACGGTGGATGGCCGGGACCTGGGGACGCTTTCGGCAACGGCCCTTACCGAGCTTCGCCTTCATCGCATCGGGTTTGTGTTCCAGGCGTACAACCTGATCCCCGTGCTCACGGCGGTGGAGAACGCCGAGTACGTGATGCTGCTTCAGGGGGTCCCCAAACAGGAGCGCCGGGAGCGGGCCATGGCGGTGTTGGATGAGGTGGGGCTCTCCGGGCTCTACCACCGGAAACCGGCGGAACTCTCCGGGGGACAGCAGCAGCGGGTGGCCGTGGCCCGGGCCGTGGTCTCAAGGCCTGCCATCGTTCTGGCGGATGAGCCCACGGCAAATCTTGACTCAGCCACAGGGGAGGGGCTCCTTGCCATGATGCGGGAGATGAACGAGGCCAGGGGCGTGACCTTTGTCTTTTCCACCCATGACGCCATGGTGATGGATGCCGCCCGCAAGGTGATCCGCATGAAAGACGGACGCCTGGACGGGGACAAAGGGCTGTGAAATCATGGAGAGTGGCCGTTGCGGCAGCTCTTTTCCTGATGTGCCCCCGGGGGGCCTTAGCCGTTTCCGTGGATGTCGGGGGACAGGTCAAGGCCTCGGTACGGGGGATCCGGTACGATGCCGACGATGCGCGTGGAAGCCTGGATCCCGTTGGGGAGTCACCCTACGACGACCTGGAGAGTTCTGCCGGGTTTCGGCTGGCCTCCCGGACGGCGTTTTCCCCCACCCTGACCCTTGACCTGGACTATGAGCTTTTCTACGAGGGCGGAGACGCGACCAAGCGCCGTTCGGACCTTGAAGGGGCAGGCCTATCCGTGCCTGGTAGCGACCGGGGCGATGAAGACCGGTATCGCCTCTTTGACCTGACCTCCGAGATCTCCGACTCCTCCCACCACCGCACCGTTCACCGCCTGGACCGCCTCAGCCTCAACAAGGAGCTGGGGAGCCTCGATGTAAGGATCGGCCGCCAGGCCGTGACCTGGGGCGGGGGCCTTCTCTTTAACCCCATGGACCTCGTGAACCCCTTTTCCCCCACCGATACCCTGCGGGACTACAAGGCCGGAGACGACCTGGCCTCCTTTCGCTACACCACCGCAGATGCCATGGAGCTCCAGGCCATAGGCCGTCCGGGGCGCGATGGCACCACAGGGGACGTCTCCTCCGATGCCTCAAGCTACGCCACCAAACTGCACGGCACCTACGGCAGCCTGGAAGGGGATATTCTCGTGGCCAGCCACCGGGGCCACACCCTGTCCGGGGTGGGATTTTCAGGGTATGCCGGGGAGGCGGCCTGGCGTTCGGACCTTGTTGTCTCCGATGAAGACGGGGGCACCCTGTCCGCCGTTGCCAACATGGACCTTTCCTGGATCGCCTGGGGCAAAAACTGGTACGGCCTCGTGGAGTTCTACCACAACGGGTACGGCACCTCCGATTACGCTGCCGCCCTCACCGACCCGGACACCCTGGAACGGCTGGACCGCGGGGAGGTCTTTACCTTGGGGAAGAACTACCTCGCCGTCAGGGTCCAGCTGGAAGCCCACCCCCTTGTGAACCTGACCCTCACCGCCATCACAAACACAGGGGACCCCTCCGGAGTCCTTCAGCCTACCGTGGTCTGGGACGCCCGCCAAAACCTTCGCCTGGACATGGTCGCCCTTCTCCCCTGGGGCGCTTCCGAAACCGAGTACGGGGGATTTACCCTCCCCGGCGGCTCACAGGCCGCCCCCGCCCGGGAGCTTATTGTGCGGGGCACCTTGTTCTTTTGATCCCAATGCAAGCGTTTGGCCGCCGGAAGCGTCTTTAGCATCAGAAAAAGAATGCCTTCTATGGTTAAAGTCTGATGAATCACAGGATCAGGAAAAAACAAAAGCAATGCCTCCGGCGGCGAGGTGTGCCACCTCGAAAGCAAGTTGCGAATGCGCTTTCCCCTTCGTTCCTCAGGGAAAATCACATTCACCTTTAAAACGGCATTCATTCAAAAAGAGCTTTTAAGATCTGTGTTAAACTTTTTAAAAGTTTAGCCCCCGGCAGGGCCACCGGAGGCATCTTTAACCGGACTGCCTCCGGCGGCAAGGTGTGCCACCTTGAAAGCAAGTTGCGAATGCGCTATCCCCTTCGTTCCTCAGGGAAAATCACATTCGCCTTTAAAACGGCATTCCTTAAAAAGAGTTTTTAAGATCTGTTTGTTAAATTTTTTAAAAGTTTAGCCCCCGGCAGGGCCGCCGGAGGCACCTTTAGCCGGGTTGCCTCCGGTGGCAAGGTGGGGGCTCTGGTTTTCCGATTCCTTAGGTGTCGCGGGGGACAAAAACCTGTTATAAGGTGAGGGATTTTTAACCGGAAACAGGCCCCGCATTGCGGGTCACGCAGGAAAGGATGTGTTGTGGGGATGGAACAGGAAGGGGCACCCGAGCGCCACGTGGTGCTGGTGACCCCGGAAGTACATTGGAACACGGGGAATGTGGGGCGGACCTGTCTGGGGACCGGTGCGCACCTGCATCTGATCAAGCCCCTGGGGTTTTCCTTGGACAGCGCCCAGGTCAAGCGCGCCGGCCTGGATTACTGGGAGCACGTGGCGTTGTCCGTGTGGGATAACCTTGACGCGTTTTATGGGGCCATGGCGCCCGAAGACGATGAGGTGGCCCTCTTTGCCAAGCTCGGGTCCCGGCCATTCTGGGAGATGCCAAAGGCAAGGCGGCTTTTTCTGTTTTTCGGATCGGAGACCAAGGGGCTGCCGGCTTCGGTGCTGAATCGGTACCCGGCGTCGCGGTACCACATTCCCATCAACCGGGAGATTCGATGTCTCAACCTCTCCACCAGTGTGGGGATTGCACTTTATGAGAGCCTTCGCGGGGCGGGTGTGTCCCATGGGTGGGGCGGGGACGGAGACTGATTTCGGCGAGGTAAAAAGGCGGCCCGTTGCGGGCCGCCCATGGCGTGAAACGGAGGGAAATGTGTGGCGGGTAAACAGGTGATCATGATTATAGGGTGGGGGCGAGTGTGAGTCTATAAGGGCAGCCCTTCATTTTACCGGGAAGATCTCCCTGTACCCCCGGCCCCCCTGGGGGCGCTTTCGGATCGGCCCCGGTGGTTGCGAAGAGAGCGGCAGGGCCCTAAAATAAACGATATCTGGCCTTGAAATACCCTTGGCACCCGTCGTCCTTTGCACCAAAATCCATTCACCTTTTACTAAGGGAGGCCCGTAACCCATGGCACGAATCACCCTTCTCGGAACGGGGACCTGTGTCCCCTCGCTGGCTCGAAGTGCCTGTGCGGCCCTGGTGCAGACCGGGACCGAGACCCTTCTCATCGACTCCGGCCCCGGGACCATGCGCCGTCTCCTGGAGGTGGGGGTCTCCATCGATGAACTTACCGGCATCTTTTACACCCACATGCACCCGGACCATACGGCGGAGCTGGTTCCCCTGCTGTTTGCCACCAAGTACCCGGAGTGTGGCCGTACCCGGCCTTTGTCCATTTACGGGGGGGAGGGGTTCGGTGCCTTTTTCGATCAGCTTAAAGGGGTGTACGGGGAGTGGATGGATCCCGGGCCGGGTCTGGTTCGATTGACCGAGCTCTCGGTGGCGCAGCGGGACCTGTTCCACCAGGGGGACCTGGCGGTGCTGACGGCCCCGGTCTCCCACCGGCCCGAGAGCCTGGCCTGCCGGGTGGTGTTTTCCCAGGGGCGCTCCGTGGTCTTTTCAGGGGACACCGGCCCCTCCGAAAGCCTGGTGGGGCTGGCTGCGGGCACGGACATGCTGGTGTGTGAGTGCTCCACCCCGGATGCTGAGGCCGTGCCCCATCACCTGACTCCCTCCCTTGCCGGAGAGATGGCAAAAGCTGCAAAAGTCGGGATGCTTGTGCTCACCCATTTTTACCCGGCCTGTGACAAAGTTGATATTGAAAAAGAGTGCCGCAGAACATATGATGGGCAGCTGGTCCTCGGAGAGGACCTGAAACCCTTTGATCTTTAAGGTGATCTGCGCCGGGTTTTGCGGCGTGCGTCACAGACTGAAAGTGAGCAGACCCATGCGATACTATCCCGTAAGCCTTGATATTATGGGGAAGGCGTGCCTGGTGGTGGGCGGCGGTGCCGTGGGCACCCGGAAAGTCGAGACCCTGGTGCGTTGCGGAGCCCATGTGACCGTGGTGAGCAAGGCCTTTACCGACGAGCTGAAGGCCATGGCGCAAGACGCGCCCATCACCCTTGAGGAGCGCGCCTACGATGCCTCGGACATGGACGGGAAATTTCTTGTCATCGTGGCCACCGACGACCAGGCCTTCAATACCCGGGTGAGCCGGGACGCAGAAGCCACCTGCAAGCTCTGCAACGTGGCCGATTACCCCAGCGCCTGCAACTTTATCCTCCCTTCCATCGTGCAGCGGGGGGACATGACCCTGTCCATCTCCACCTCCGGAAAGAGCCCCGCCTTTGCCAAGTGGATGCGGCGTCGGCTGGAGACGGAGTTCGGGGACGAGTACGGGGAGTTCCTTGAACTCATGGGGCTGGTGCGCAAAAAGCTGCTGGCCGAGGCCCACGAACCCGAGGCACATAAGCCCCTTTTTGAGGCGCTCATCGCCGGCGGGCTCCTTGAGATGGTGAAGGCCGGAGACAAAAAAGGGGCAGATGCCTTCCTCACCGAGGTGCTGGGGGAGGGCTACACCTGCGACACGCTTGGTTTTTCTCTGTAATCACGACACCGTATGGTATCGGCTTCAACCATGGGAGGCGGGATGATGGACATACTGACAGCAGCTTTCTACCTGGCAAGTGCGGTGGCCTACCTGCTCTACCTCTTTTTTCAGAAGGAGAAGGTCCAGGAGGCGGGGTATCTTCTTTTCGGTGCGGGGTTTGCCGTCCACACCATCTCTCTTGTGGTCACCTCGGTGCAGACCGGTTACCTGCCCGTCCATAACCTGCGAGAGACACTGGGGCTGGCCGCCTGGGCCGTGGCCCTGGTCTTCCTTTTTTTAAGGGCGCGGTACCGCATCAAGGTGATGGGGGTCTATGCCGCTCCCCTGGCCCTTTTGGCCTACACGGCGGCCCTGCGGGTTCCGGACCTGCCGCCGACACAGCCGGAGGCGGTATACGCCAACTTCTGGTTTTTTGCCCACGTCATCACCATTTTTGTGGGGGAAGCCGCCCTGGCCATGGCCTGCGGTGCGGGTATTCTTTATATCCTCCAGGAGAACGCCATCAAGGAGAAGAAACGGGGTTTCTTTTACCGGCGCCTGCCTTCCCTTGAGCAACTCGACGACATGGGATACGCCAGCATTATTGTCGGTTTTTCCGCCCTGACCCTGGGGCTGGTCACCGGCCTGCTCTACTCGAAGATCATCTGGCATCGGTTTATCAGTTGGGATCCCAAAGAAGTCTGGTCCGGGATCTCCTGGGTAATCTATGCCGTGCTTCTCCACGAACGGCTCGTGGGGGGCATGCGGGGGCGCAAAGCGGCCTGGCTGGCCATTGCGGGGTTTGCGGTGCTGCTTTTCACCCTTTTCGGGGTCAATTTTTTCATGGAAGGTCACCACGGGGAGTTCACCCGGTTCAGGTGAGTTCATCCGGTTTTAACGGACGAGATGTCCCTGCGGACGGGGAGCAGTCCCCCACGGACGGGGCACTGTCTGTGGGACGAGAGATACGGCGTTATGCGAGAAATTGTACTGACAGGTTTGAATCACAAGACGGCTCCGGTTGCCATACGGGAGCGCCTTGCCATGAGTCGGCAGGAGTGCATGGAGGCCATCGATGCCTTGCGGGAGCATCCCCATGTGGACGAGGTGCTTCTTTTCTCCACCTGCAACCGGGTGGAGGTGCTGATGGCCGCAAAAGACGGCGAGGCTGCCGTTGCCGCGGCCAAGGACTACATCTCAGACCTCAAGGGGCTGCCCGTGAGCGAGTTTGAGTCCTGCCTCTACGTGCACCACCGGGAAGAGGCGGTGCGGCACATGTTCAGCGTGGCCGCAAGCCTTGACTCCATGGTGGTGGGGGAGCCCCAGATCCTGGGGCAGGTCAAGGATGCCTACCACCTGACCGCGTCCAAAAAAGCAACGGGCCCCCTTCTCAACCGCCTGATGCACCGCACCTTCCATGTGGCCAAACGGGTGCGAAGCGAAACGGGGATCGGCGACAGCGCGGTGTCCATCAGCTACGCGGCCATTGAGCTGGCCCGGAAGATTTTCGGCTCCCTTGAGGGGCGCAAGATCCTTCTCGTGGGGGCCGGTGAGATGGCGGAACTGGCCGTGGAGCACCTCATCCAGCATCAGGCAGGGGACATCTTCGTGGCCAACCGGACCCTGGACCGCGGGGTGGAGCTGGCCCGCCGTTTCAACGGCAGCGCCATTGCCCTGGAGGAGATCCCCGAAACCCTGACCGGGGTGGACATCATCATCAGCTCCACGGGGTCCCCCACCTGCGTCATCACCCGCGATATGGTCAAGCCGGTGATCAAGCGCCGAAAGGGGCGGTCCATTTTCTTTATCGACATTGCCGTGCCCCGGGACATCGACCCGGCCATCAACCGACTCCCCAACGCCTATGTGTACGACATCGATGACCTGAAAGAGGTTATCGACGGCAACATTGAGACCAGGCGGGCCGAGGCCATTAAGGCCGAGCGCATTGTGGAGGAGGGGGTGGTGGCCTTTTCACGCTGGGTGGAGGGGCTCCGGACGGTGCCCACCATCAAGGCGTTGCGCGCCAAGGTGGAATCCATCGCCGAAGGGGAGGTTGAAAAGACCCTGTCGGGGCTGACGGGCCTCTCCGAGGAGGAGAAGGCAGCCATTCGCCGCATGGGTCAGGCCATCGTCACCAAGGTGGTGCACGATCCCATCCGTTTTATCAAGGACGGCTGCCACAACCGGGACGAATCCCGGGCCTTGAGCTACGCCCGCAGTTTTTTTGACATTCACGATTAGGCCGGAAACGGCGTTGCGGGAGAGCCCGTGGCGGCTCCCCCACTTTTTTAGTTTACGGGAGGTTCAGACGTGACAAAGACCGTGTTTCTTTTTCCCGGCCAGGGGTCCCAGGCCATCGGCATGGGGGAGGATTTTTACCAGGAATTTGCGGTGGTGCGCGAGGTCTTTGAGATGGCCGATGAGGTCACCAAGTCCCACCTGACCCGCCTCTGCTTCAAGGGCCCCATGGATGAGCTGACCCAGACCGTCAACCTCCAGCCCGCCGTGACCGCCGTGAATTTAGGGATGATGGCGGCCCTTGCCGAGGTGGGGGGGGATCGCTTTGAGGTGGCCTGCGGTCACAGCCTGGGCGAGTATGCGGCCCTTTGCGCCGCCGGTGTCGTTTCCCCTGAAGACACCCTCACCCTTGTGAAGAGCCGCGGTGAGCTCATGGACAGGGAGGCCCGGAAACACAAAGGGGCCATGGCCGCGGTGCTGAATCTCGATTTTGCCACGGTGGATGCCCTGGCCGAGAGCCTCCGGCAGGAGGGGGCCCCTTCCACCAGGGGGGTCTGGGCGGCCAACCACAACGGCGAAAAGCAGATCGTGGTGAGCGGCGATCCCGATTCCGTGAAACAGTTCGGGGCGGCGGCCCGCGAAAAAGGGGGACGCGCCGTGCCCCTGCGCGTGAGCGGTGCCTGGCACAGCCCTCTGATCCAGGGGGCGGAAGAGCCGTTTCGAAGGGTCCTTGACTCGGTCTCCTTTAACGGGCCGGCCAAGGGGCTTTTGTTCAACGTGACGGCCGATGCCGAAGAGGATCCCGCCGCCATGAAGGAGAACATGGCCCGCCAGCTTGTGTGCCCGGTGAGGTGGTACGACACCATGACGCGACTCCTCGAAGACGGGGTGACCCGGTTTGTGGAGGTGGGCCCCGGCAAGGTCCTCTCCGGGATTGCACGAAAAATCATTCCCCAAGACGGCCCTTGCGAGGTGGTGAATATCTCCACCCTGGCAGAATTGGAGTCCTGGATGAATACCCTGGGGTAGTCCTGCAATTCGTTGAAATACCAAGTGCTTGATGTGCTTTTTCGCGCCTTTGTCTCCGTCGCGGGGCCAAGGCGCCTTCCTCAATATATCTTTACAAAAATCGTAAACTGTGTTTACAGTAGGCAGGTTAAACAAAAATTCGCCAACCAAGCTCAGAGGAGAGGTTTGAGTATGGATCAGGAAACACTGGAATATTTCAGGAAGTTTTTAACTGATCGGCTTAATGACCTTCTGGAACAGGCTGACAGCACTGTTGAAGGGATGACTGCCCAGAAGGAGAGCTTCCCCGATCCCACGGACCGAGCATCTCACGAGGAAAACAGGAACTTCATGCTTCGTATTCGCGACCGCGAACACAAGCTGATCAAGAAGATAAAGCAGGCCCTGGAACGTATTGATAACGGGGTGTTCGGTGTCTGCGAAACCTGCGAAGAGTATATTACCGTCGAGCGGCTCAAGGCACGCCCTGTCACCACCCAGTGCATCGATTGCAAAACCCGGGCAGAAGCCAGAGAAAAAGCCCTTGGCCTCTGATCGCGCTTCGGCGGGGATCGATCTGCACATCCATACCACCGCCTCGGACGGGTCCCTTTCGCCGCTGGAGGTGGTCAGGTGCGCCCGCAAGGCCGGTCTCGCCGCCATAGCCATCACCGATCACGACACCGTAGAGGGGGTCCGGGAGATTTTGTCCCATGGGCTCCCCGACGATTTGCGTTTCATCACCGGGGTTGAGATCAGTTCCCTTCCCCCTGCGCCTTACCGCAGCAAGGGCAGCTTCCACATCCTTGGTTACGGTATCGATCCTGAGTCCCCGCCCCTGGCGGAGGCCCTCGAATCCCTGCGCCTTCAGCGCGAGACGCGAAATCCCCAGATGATTTCCCGGCTCAATGATCTCGGCATGGACATCACCCTGGCCGAGGTGGCTGCGGAGGCAGGCGGTGCTGTGGTGGGCCGTCCCCACATGGCCTCGATCATGGTGCGCAAAAAATGGGTGGCGTCGGTTCCCGAAGCCTTTGACCGGTACCTGGCCACCGGGCGTCCCGCCTATGTAGAAAAGGGTCGCATTGATTTTGAAAATGCGGTAAGTCTCATTCGTGCCGCAGGGGGGCTTCCCGTGCTGGCGCACCCTGTGACCGTGGGGCTTTCCCCAGACGACCTCAAAGGGCTCCTCAAGAGCCTTGCAGGGCTTGGTCTGGCCGGTGTGGAGGCGTATTACTCCACCCACTCTCCGGAACTCACCCGGTTTCTTCTTGGCTGCGCCGAGTCCTTGGGGCTGGTGGTGACCGGCGGATCCGATTTTCACGGGGCGTATAAAACCGGTATAAACCTGGGCGTGGGGAGAGGCGATCTCCATGTACCCTTTGACTGTTACGCCACCTTAATCGCTGCATTGCCATGAATCACATTGAAGACCTGTCACAGTTGGAGACCCACCTCAACTACACCTTCGGCGACCGAAGCTTTCTCGCCACGGCCCTGATGCACAGCTCCTATGTCAACGAACAGGGGGATGCCATCCTTGAGGACAACGAGCGCCTTGAGTTCCTGGGAGATGCCGTGCTGAACCTTGTCGTCGGAGATGCCCTGATGCACAATTTCCCCGAGCTCAACGAGGGGAACCTGTCGCGCATGCGCTCCAACCTGGTCAACGAGACCCAGCTGGCCGAGATTGCCAGGCAGCTGGAGCTGGGGCTGTTTATCCGCCTCGGCAAGGGGGAGAGCCAGACCAACGGCCGGGACAAGAACTCCATTTTATCCGATGTCCTTGAAGCGGTCATCGCCGCCGTCTATTTAGACGGAGGGTTCGACGCCGCCTACCGCCTTATCAGTCGCCATTTCAAGCCCCTTTTAAGCGGCGCACGCCCTTCCCGTCTCAACAGCGACAGCAAGAGCCTGCTCCAGGAGTACTCCCAGGTCCACCTCAAGGAGATTCCCCGCTACCGCGTGGTCTCTGAGATGGGTCCGGACCATGACAAGACCTTTCAGGTCTGCCTGAAGACCCGCGACATCGAGACCATGGGCTACGGAAAGAGCAAGAAGGCCGCCGAGCAGGATGCCGCCCGCATTGCCCTGGATCTTTTGAAGGAACGGGGGCTTTAGGACCATGGCCCCCTTCAGCTGTCGGTGAGCCGCCCCATGGTCACCGGCACCCCCCGCGCCTTTGTGGTTCCCCTCTTTATCCCCCATGCGGGATGCCCTCATCACTGTATTTTCTGTAACCAGCATGCCGTCACCGGTCAGGGAAATGCCAATGCCCCTGCCATGCCCACGTTTTCCGCCATGGAAGAAGAGATCGAGCGCTGGCTGGGCTGGGCCGCAAGCCGGCACCCCGTGGAGATCTCCTTTTACGGCGGGACCTTTCTGGGGTTGCCCGTTGAGACATTGACAGCCTGTCTGGACCTGGCCCATGGCTACGTCAAGTCCGGCCGGGTCCAGGGGATTCGTTTTTCCACCCGCCCCGACACCGTCACCCCGGAGACCCTGGCGATCCTGGCCAGGTATCCCGTCACCACGGTGGAGCTCGGGGCCCAATCCATGGAAGATCTCGTGTTGAAATTAAGCACCCGGGGCCATACGGCCGCAGACACGGAAAAGGCCATGGCGCAGCTGAAGGCAAGGGGGTACCGCACCATCCTACAAATGATGCTGGGGCTTCCCGGGGAGACCCCGGCGCGGTTCCGCACTTCCCTTCATCGCATCCTGGCCCTTGCCCCCGACGGCATCCGCATCTACCCCACGGCGGTTCTGGCCGGAAGCGGGCTGGCTGCCCTCTGGCGACGGGGCCAGTATGAGCCCCTCTCCCTTGACGAGGCGGTGCAGCGGAGCAAGGAGGCATGGCTGGAGGCCACGCGCCGGGGTATCGCCGTCATCCGCATGGGGCTCCAGGAGAGCGAGGAGATGCGTCTTGAGGGGATCCTGGCCGGTCCCCATCACCCCGCCTTCGGCCACCTTGTCCACAGCGCTCGGTTCCGGGACATGGCCGAGACCCTTGCCAGGCGCCTCTTTTCTCCGGGGGATTCCCCGACGTTTCGCGTCCACCCCCGCAGCGTTTCGCGCCTTCGGGGAGACAAAAACAGCACCATGGAGAGCCTTGCGGCGCGTTGGAAATTGGCCGCCATCCAGGTGGTCCCGGACAACACCCTGGCCGAGACGGCCCTGGCCGCAGGGGGATGGATTGTGGATTCGGTCCGGCAAAGCTTTGCAAAAGAGATGGAAAGTTGATAAAGAACATCGGATGATCGGCAGTGCCCGGCAATGGCAAGGGGCTGCCTGTCTGACTCCCGCCCGACAGACACCGATCGATTCATACGAAGCGATTTAGATTTCAAGTGTTCCAAAGGAGCAGAGAATGACCAACGCAAACTACTTTTTTACTTCGGAGTCCGTAACGGAGGGGCACCCCGACAAGGTGGCCGACGCTATTTCCGACTCCATCCTGGATGCCATCATGGCCCAGGACACCCGATGCAGGGTTGCATGTGAGACCCTGGTTACCACCGGCATGGCCTTTATCGCCGGAGAGATCACCACCAGCTGCTATGTTGACATGACCCAGATCGTGCGCGACACCATCCGCGAGATCGGTTACGACTCCTCGGACATGGGCTTTGACTGGCAGACGTGTGCGGTGATTTCAAGCATCGACAAGCAGTCCGAAGACATCGCCCAGGGCGTGAACGAAGGCGAAGGCCTGTTCAAGGACCAGGGCGCCGGCGACCAGGGGCTTATGTTTGGCTACGCCATCGACGAGACCCCTGAGCTGATGCCCATGACGGTTGTGTTCGCCCACAAACTCACCCAGCGCCTTGCCGAGGTGAGGAAAACCGGCGTACTCCCTTACCTTCGCCCGGACGGAAAAGCCCAGGTCACCATTGAATACGAAGACGGAAAAGCCACGCGCGTGGACACCGTGGTGGTCTCTTCCCAGCACACCCCCGAGGTGAGCCACGAAGACCTTCAGGAAGGCATCATCAAAGAGGTCGTGCTCAAGGTCATTCCCCTGGAGATGATCGACGACAAGACCCGCTTTTTCATCAACCCCACCGGGCGGTTCGTTGTGGGTGGCCCCATGGGTGACTGCGGCCTCACCGGTCGCAAGATCATCGTCGACACCTACGGCGGCAGAGGAAGCCACGGCGGCGGTTGCTTCTCCGGAAAAGATCCCTCCAAGGTGGACCGAAGCGCCTCCTACATGGGACGCTACATCGCCAAGAACATCGTTGCCGCAGGCCTTGCCAAAGAGTGCGAGGTACAGGTGGCCTACGCCATCGGCGTGGCCGAGCCCGTGTCCGTCCTCGTGGACACCATGGGCACCGGGGTTATCCCCCAGGAGCGCATTGCCGAGATCGTCCGGGAGGTCTTTGACCTGCGTCCGGCCGCTATCATCGAGCAGCTCGACCTTCTGAAACCCATCTACAAGATGACCTCTGCCTACGGCCACTTCGGCCGCACCGACAGCGAGGGCTTTACCTGGGAGCGCACCGACAAGGTGGATGTTCTCCGGGAGAAAGCCGGCATCTGAGACTTTGCCGGATCACGGGTCTGACGGGTAGATTATAAAAAGGGGCGCCTCCTGATGGGGGCGCCCTTTTTTATTGTTACCCTTCAGTAACGATTCCGTTCATATACGAGTTCGTTGGCTTGCCTTTTGATTCCGGCCAAACGAACCGGAAAGCTTTTGCGGAGCTTTTTTCAAGACGCGACCCGCCGGAGGCAGTTTTATTACTGCTGGCGTTTGACCTGGGGCGGGTCCAGGACAATGACGACCCGGCACTGGCTGAGAAAGGTGGTGTGGGCCACGTCAGAGCGGATGCGGGCGGCGTCCTGGCTGCTGATGATGATGTCGGTACGGGCGCCGTCCGTGGTACCGATGCCGGTGACCATCAAAGGGTTTTCCCCGGCTGAGAGTCCCTGGCCGGCCCGGGCCAGGGTGCTTTCATAGGTGGCCACCCCGCGCTGGACCGCATACTCCCGGCTGATGATGGTGGGGCCGTAGACCTCTTCGCCGGATTCGGTGACCAAACGCGGGGCAAGCCCGGGGATCACATCCACCCCGCGGGCATCCACGATAAGGCCCGTGAAGGCGCCGTGGGGGGCCGGGGTCTCGGGAGACTCCGAGGAGAACAGGGGCCTGATGGGGTTGATCTGGCGAATCTCTTCGGGAAGAATGAGCTGGGAAAAGGCCCCCCTTAAGGGCAGGGTGAGGGTGACCTGGACAGAGCCGTCGGTGAGGAATCGTTTTTCCGTGATGGGGATAGACAGGAACATCAGGTCCACCTGGGCGAGGACCTCCCGGTTGGCGTCCATGACATCGCTGCCGGTGGTTTCGCCGTGGATGGTGAGGCGTCGGAGGATGGCCGAGAGGTTGGCCCGGGACGCTTCGATGGCCCGGTTGACGTAATGCTCCCTTGCCTCCGGGGAGGCGGGGTGTCCGGCCTTTTCGTTGGGGGCATGCATCCCTTCCGCCCGGACTGTGCCGTTGCTCCAGTCGATCCGGCCGTTATCAAAGCTTTCCGTGATCCCCTGGCCCGCGGCACCGAAGAGGGGGCCGGAAGAGAGGAGCGTCAGGGCTCCCAGGAGAAGAAGGGTCATCAGGCGTCGTTTCATGACGGGCCTTATAAATAAGGTCGTGGGCAAAAATGCTCCGGGCGTATACGAAGGGCCCTGGAAAAAGTCCGGTGACGGCGTTTTTTCCAGGCGCCCGTAACGCGGGGCGCAAAAACCCGATATCAGCGAACCCCCTCTTTGTCAATGGTGACCAGCGAGACGTTTTTGTAATAGTGATGCAAAATGGTGTCGTAGGTGAACCCGGAGGCGGCCATTTTTCGGGCACCCCACTGGCTCATGCCCACGCCGTGGCCATAGCCGCACCCCTCAAAGATGAAATGCCGCTTTTTCCGGGTGACTGAAAACCGGGCGCTTTTGATTACCTCAGGGCCCATGGCCAGCCTGAACTCGTTTCCGGTGAGCTCAAGGCGTCCCCGGGAGGTGCTGATGACCACCCGCCCGTTGCGGCCGGAAGGGGAGGGCTCGGAGGTTTCCAGGGAGATGATCCCCCCGGGGCGGTATCCTTTTTCCCACAAGCGCTTGACCATGCTGTCGGCATCGATCTCCCCTGTCCAGCAGGCATCGGGGGCCAGGCTACTGAAGCTGTCCTTGACCCCTTGAAGGTAGGGAAGGGCCGCTCCCCAGACCGCATCGGCGCTTTCGGTCATGCCGCCGCTGTTGGCGTGGAAACAGGCGATGATGGGGAGTCCCTGATACGCAAGGTAGCGTCCATTTGTGGTATCCACCGGAGCGGTGGTCTCCGGGGTTTCGGCATCGGCACCGCCGTAGACCTGAAAGGCGGTGGAGGCCTCCAGGTCAAAGCGGGGGTGGTCCTTCCGGTTGAGGAGGGTGTGGTAGGTGTAGGAGCGTGAGGCAATGGCCTGGGCCTTTAAGGCCTCTTCCGGCCAGAGGTGGCTCATCTCCTTGGGAAGCACCCCGTAGAGGTACTCCTCCACCGGGAGGGTGTTGACCACGGAGATCCCGTCTTCGTCGGGCCAGAGGGTCACCACGCCGCGGTAGGCGTGTCCGTCCACGCGGGGTCTCTTGGCCCCGGGGCCGATGGTGAGGGTGAGGTTACCGGCCACGACACCGTTGACCACCAGGCCCTCTTCCCCGGGGGTGACGGTGACCGGGCCCACCCCTTCAAAGAGGGGGGATCCGTCCCGCAACACGGCCATGGGCTCACCGGCCTTGCCCAGGGTCACCTTGTCCGCCCGGTGGCGGATGAGCACCCGGACCTTGTCCGGGAGTTGTGCCATGGCCTTGTCCTGGACATCGATCTGTTTGTCCTCGCCGGACAGGGCTTCGGCCTCGCGCAGCCAGGCCCGTGCCGAGGAGCTGCGCATGTGGTCGGGGTAAAGCTCGATGAAGCGATCAAAGTGGGTGACGGCCTTGGCAAATTGCCCGTTTCGGTAGGTGACGGCTCCTAGGGCAAAGCGGGCATCAATGATCACCGAGGTATCGGGGTAGGTGGTCTCGATCTGCTCAAGGCAGGCCACGGCCGTGTCGGGAAGGTTTAAGTTGTGGCTATAGAGAACGGAGAGAAAGAGCAGGGCCCTGGCGCGATCCTCTCGATCGGTGCTGCTCTCCAGGATGCGTCGGAACAGGGCGGCCGCTTCAAGGGGGCTGCCCTGTTCAAGGAGGCCGGAGGCCTCTTCAAAGAGGTCGTAGCGCGGTGCGGGTGCTGCAAAAACAGGCAGGGCGACACACAG
This sequence comes from Desulfoluna spongiiphila, assembly GCF_900101345.1. Lineage (GTDB taxonomy): Bacteria > Desulfobacterota > Desulfobacteria > Desulfobacterales > Desulfolunaceae > Desulfoluna > Desulfoluna spongiiphila. The sequence continues at coordinate 38,347 of NZ_FMUX01000029.1, forward strand.
GAGAAGGCAGAGGGTGACAAGGTGTTTCAGGCGAATCATGGGGTGAGTTCCCTCCGGGTGATACGGTTAAAATCGGTTGATCTTTGTCGGTTGAATTGACTATACTTTTCCGGCAGAACAAGAGTAGCGGATAATGAGCATATTGACAACCAATCCACGGGGGCTTGCGTTGAAATGGATCGGGCGAACATGCGGTTATGTCGGACGCGCCACCCTGGATATCATGGGGATGGCCCTGCTGCGTGCCGCCTTTACCCTGCGTATTCTCACCCTGCTGGTGAGGCGTCCCGCCGACGGGCGCGCCCAGGTGAAGCGGGCGGTGGTGGAGCAGATCTACTTTACGGCCGTCCAGGCCCTGCCCCTGATCATCCCTTTGGCCCTGCTCGTGGGCAGCGCCATGATCATTCAGTTCACCAAGCTTTCCGGCGAGTTTGAACTCGGCAAGGCCGCGGTGATCCTCACCGTTCGTGAGATCGGGCCCCTTATCACCGCCCTGGTGGTGATCCTGCGTTCTGCCACGGCCGTCACCGCCGAAATGAGCTGCATGACCGTCTTTAATGAGATCGAAGCGCTGGAGATGTCCGGGGTGGACCCCATGTGGATCCTCTCCTTTTCCCGGTTTACGGGCATCACCTCGGCGGTGGTCTGTCTTTTTGTGGTGTTTGACCTTGCCGCCCTCTTCGGCGGGCAGGTGGTGGCCTGGGCCACCACGAGCCAGTCCGGTGACATCTTTATCTATCAGGTGGCCAAGGCCATCAGCGGCACCGATCTTGTGGTGAGCCTTCTCAAGGCCCTTCTTTTCGGGCTCATCATCACCGTGGTGAGCCTGTTTCACGGGTACACCACCGTGCGCAAGGTCTCCCGGATTCCCGTGAGTGTCTCCAGGGCGTCCGTGGAGAGTTTTTTTGTCTGCATGCTTGTCAACGCCTTTGTTTCCATCGTTTTTTACCTGTAGAGGAGGCCATGCCCATGCCGACACCTGGCACCGAGGATTCCGGCACAGACCCCACGCCAGTGGTCCAGTTGACGGATCTTTCGGTGGAGGACGCCTGGAAAGGGCGCTCCCTCTCCGGCCTGAACCTGACCCTGCCCCCGGGGACAGCGGCCCACCTCTCCGCAGACAACCCCGCCGATGCCCACCTTCTGCTGCGGTGCCTGGCCACCTTGAGCTGGCCGTCCCGGGGCCGGTATCGCTTCAACGGCGAGACCCTGCCCTTTACCCGGTACGAGCGGCTGTTGCCCGTCAAGCGCCGGATCGGCTACCTCTACCCCATGGCCGCCATGGTGAGAAACCGCACCGTGGAGGAGAACCTCGATTACCAGGCCCACTACTTCAGCGATACGGATCTTGCCCGTCACCAGGGGCTGAAAGAGAGCCTGGTGAGGGCCTTTGGCATCGAAGAGGCCCTTGCCTTCTGCCCGGAGCTGGTGAGCGCCATGGAGCAGAGGCGAGCCATCGCCGTGCGGGATATCCTCAAAGAACCCCTTCTCTTTCTGGCGGAGTACCCGGAAGAGTTTGTGGGCCGCGGGTTCTTCTCCGGGTTTATCGGTGAAATCCGAAAGATTCTTTCCCGCGGGGGCGTGTTTATCTACACCACCAACTACCGGGGATTCGGCAAAGAACTGACCCCCCTTGACCTTCGCCTGGAAAACGGCACGCTCGTAAAGGAGCTGGCACCATGATTGTTCGGTACGACACCCGTGAAAAGGTGGTGGGGGCCTTTATGCTCTCCATCATGATCCTTCTGGCCCTGACCGTTCTGGCCATCGGTCGCAGCAAGGACTGGTTCCGGGAGAAGGTGACCTACTTTACCACCTTTAAAGAGAGCTACAACTTAGAGACCAACGCCGCGGTCAAGCTCTTCAACGCTGACATCGGAAAAGTCCGGGAGGTGACCCTGGTGGGCAACGTGGTCCACGTCCGGATGTCCATCTTTGCCGAATACGCCCCGCGTATCCGAAAAGACTCCATTGCCACGGTTCAGAGCGTCAACTACATCGGCAACAAGTACATCTCCATCACCCCGGGTACCCCGGAGTCTCCCCAGCTCCTTGCCGATGAAGAGATCTCTTCGGAGGAGCAGCAGTCGGTGGCGGACCTTCTGGCCAAGTTCGAGGTGGAGGAGACAGCCAAGATGGTGATCCGGGCCGTGCAGGATGTCTCGGAGGTGGCCACGCTGCTCAGGGACCCCGAGGGTCCCCTTTTCGCCGCCCTGACCAGCATCAACAATTCCCTGTCCGCCGTGGAGGTCCGCGTGGGAGCGATCCTGGACAGCCTGGCCGTGGCCGTGGACAAGGTGCCCCATACCGTGGACCTGGTGGACCGGGACCTTGAAAAGGTCCACGAGATCGGTGTGGAGATCCAGGCCAACATCGCCTTGCTGCAACAGGTTCTCACTAACGTGGAGGTGGGGAGCCGGGACGTGCCGGCCATCACCGAGACGACGGTCAAGGGGATCGAGGAGATACGGGTGGGGGTGGAGCAGATCGATGAGGTGGTGAAGTCCCTTAAAAAGAGCATCCTCATCCGGGGCAACCTGCCCCCGGGCCCCGAGGTGCAGGTCAACGACGCGGGGAGCCGTCCTTGAGTGTGATGCAGGTGGCCTTCTATGGCTAAAGTGCATGGAAAAGCCTGCCTCCGGCGGCGAGGTGAGCCACCTCGAAAGCAGTTGCGAATGCGCTTTCCCCTTCGTTCCTCAGGGAAAATCACATTCGCCTTTGGTTCAGATTGAACTGAATCTGTTTTTTCAAACCTGTTTATCAAACGTTTCAAAAGTTTGGCTCCCGGCAGGGCCGCCGGAGGCTTTTTATTCCAAAAAGGTGGTGGCAATGAAGTCGGCCACGCCCTGGGGATCGTCGGGATCCAGCGATGGCAGGCCGTCGGCCTGGGGGGCATCGGTGATGCGGGCCACCAGTTTTGTAAGACCCTTTAAAGGGGCCTTGCCGGTTTCGGTGCGGTGCACCTCGATCTTGGGGCGGGCCGATCCCTTATACCCTTCGGTGATGATAAGATCCAGGTCCTTCATCTGTCCTTCCAGCTCTTCCAGTCGCACCGGCGTCACTTTTTTCACCAGGGCATAGGCGGTCTCCGAGGCCACCATCACGGCATCGGCTCCTGCCTGCTGGTGCTTCCAGCTGTCTTTTCCTTCATGGTCCATGGAAAACCCGTGGGCGGTGTGCTTGATGACGCCCACCCGGTATCCCTTTTGCTGCAGCAGGGGGATGATGCGCGTGATGAGGGTGGTTTTTCCGGACCCCGATGTGCCCACGATGGAGAGGGTGACTGTCATGGTGCCAGTTCCTTAAGGTGTTTAACGTTTGGATCTCACCGCCGTCGGGCGATGGGGTATCGATACCCTATGGGATCGCCTTCGGCCATGTCAAGGCTAATGCACAGGAGCCCCTTTAAGGTGAAGGCACATTTTTTTGTTCTTTGTGAAGGACCCTTTGAAAGGATGGGGACAATGGGGTATTCTGGGCTTCTTTTAAGCTTTTGATTCACGAGAGGTTACGGCAGGAGAGAGACAGTGATGAAGAAAAACGTGGTACTTACCGGCATGCCCGCCGCAGGGAAGAGCACCGTGGGGGTGATCCTGGCCAAGCGACTGGGCCTGAATTTTACCGACAGCGATGTCTACATCCAGACCCGGGAGGGGCGGCGCCTCTCCGAGATCATCCGGGACGAAGGGCTGGACCGGTTCAAGGGCATCGAAGAGAGGCTCCTCTGCGAGATGGATGCCACCGGCACGGTCATTGCCACCGGCGGAAGCGTCATCTACGGAGCCAGGGCCATGGACCACCTGGCCGACCATGGGGTCATCGTCTACCTCCACACCCCCCTTGCCGTTCTCATGGAGCGGCTCAGCGATCTGGGCGCCCGGGGCGTGGTGATCCAGCCGGGCATGAGCGTGGAGAGCCTCTACCAGGAGCGCCACCCCCTGTACATGGATCGCGCCCACATCGTCATCCCCACCGACGGCCTCACCCCGTCTGGAGTGGCCGATGCCGTCCACGACGCCCTAATAAATATGGAAGGCGACGTCTGGCTGTAAGGATGATCTGCAACGGGGCCTCCTGCAAAGGGAGGCCCTTTTTATTTTAGGCATCCTCTTTGGGCGCCACCCCATCGCTTTTTACAGCGGGTTCGGCGTCCTGATTCTCATCTTTTTCTTCATCCTCGTCATCGGTGGCTCCCAGGGGGCGCCTGCCGAAGGCCATGGCCCCGAAGATACTCAGCTCGTAGAGGAGGATCATGGGGGTGGCCAGCAGGATCTGGGTGACCACATCCGGCGGGGTGAGGATGGCGCCGAAGATGAAAAAAAAGACCACGGCGTACTTTCGGTTTTTTCTGAGAAAAGCGGGGGTCACCAGGCCCAGCACGGCCAGGATGGTGATGAAGATGGGCAGTTCAAAGGCCAGGCCGAAGGCCATGAGCAGCTTGGAGGCAAAGGAGAGGTACTCCTTCATGGTGGGCAGGGCCCGTAAGGACTCCGAGGCAAAGCCCAGGAAGAACTTGAACCCGAAGGGGAAGACAAAGTAGTAGCCGAACAGGGCCCCACCGGTGAAGAAGAGCACGGAGAGCAGCACGGCCGGGCCCATGACCCACTTCTCCCGTTTGTAGAGCCCCGGGGCGATAAACATCCAGATTTCAAAGATGATCACCGGGCTGGCCAGGAGCAGTCCGGCCAGGAGAGAGACCTTGAGGTAAGTGAAGAAGGCCTCGGGAAGGCCCGTGAAGATGATGGCGTCGCCTTCGGGGAGCACCTCAATGAGGGGCCGGGTGAGGAGGTTGAAGATGACCTCCTTGAACGCGTAGGCCGCGGCCGCTCCGATGGCGATGGCGATAAAGCAGCGGATGAGCCGGGTTCTCAGCTCTTCCAGATGATCGGTGAACGGGAGTTTGTCCTCTTCCTGCATGGTCCGTGTCTCTTTAGGGGTGACTTCGCGGGGCGAAGCGAGGGGTATCGTCTCGGGGGACGGCCTCCTTGAAGGCTATCCCTCGGTGTGGTCCGGCGTCTCGGGTTTCGGCATGTCGGCGTCGGGGGAGGCGTCGTCGTTGGCGGCCAGGGTCACTTTTTTCATTTCACCACCGGCCTTTTCGGTGGAAGGGGTCTCCAGGTCCACCGTAAAGGTCTCCTTGAGATCGCTTGTTGCCTTGCGAAATTCTCCAAAGGCTCTGCCGAGGGTCTTGGCCAGCTCCGGCAGCTTTTTGGGGCCGATGACGATGAGCGCCACGGCCATGATCAGGAGGATTTCGGGCATCCCCATTCCAAACATGGTGGTCATCTCCTTGAAAAAATTGAGAGTTGTGTCGGGTAAAAACGCATGGACGGTTGTACTTGTTTTGGGGTGCGGTGTCAAGGTGAAGGGCCCGTCTCGCCAGTACTGAGGGGGTAAAAACCGGCAGCACCGTCTATCGGGAATCACGGCTGGAACGCAAACGGCTCAGGCGGGGCGTGATTTGTCTCTTTTGGGTTTTATTTCAAATGGTTGAGATGGGGGGCGGCACAGGGGGCAATTGACAGGGCCCGGCGGAATGTACTACAACGGATTGGCTGGAACATAAAGGGGTTGGCGGGGTGCGCCGCTGTCGGGCGCCGACGGAAACAGTTTTTGTGCTGCATGGAGGCGATCATGACGATTCAATCGGTAAAGCGGGCTCTTGACATACTTTCCCTTTTCACCCCGGCCCAGCCTTCCCTGGGCATTACCGAGATGTCCCGCCTGCTGGGCCTTGCCAAACCCACCATCCACGGCCTGGTGCAGACCCTGGCCGACGAGGGCTTCCTCAGCCAGAGCGATGAGACCCGCAAATACGCCCTGGGGCTGCGGGTCTACGAGCTGGGGACCTGTGTCATCAGCCACCTCCGGGTGAACCAGATCGGCGGGGCCGCGGTGCAGCGCCTGGCGCGGCAAACCTCCCTGATGTCCCGCATCGCCATCTGGGACCGGGACATGGTCCTGGTGACCCTGAACAGGTTTCCCCATGACCAGTGCCCCCCCTTTACCAATTTAGGACCCAAGGTTCCGGCTTACTGTTCGGCCGTGGGAAAGGCCATGCTTTCCACCTTGCCTGCCGAGGCCCTGGCTACCTATTTTTCCCAGACCCGGCTGGTTCCCCTGACCCCGAAAACCCTCACCGACGAGAAGGCCTTGCGGGATGAGCTGACGCGAGCCAGGGGCCTGGGCTATGCCTGCGAGTCCGAGGAGTACATCATGGGCCTTGCCTGCATCAGTGCCCCCCTTTTTGATCACAGCGGGCGGGCCTGCGCAGCCATCAGCGTCTCCGGAGCACCGGAGCTTCTGGAGAGGGAGGAGATGCCGGCCATTGCCACCGATGTCATGCGAACCGCCGGCGAGATCTCCTTTGCCCTGGGCTTTACCCCTGATCAGTCGCCTTCAAACTCACACATGGCGTAGATGGGGGTGTCACCGGTTTTGGCGCGGCCGTCCAGGTCGGGAAGTTCCACGATAAACCCGCACTCCACGATGTCGCCGCCCAGGCTGCTTACGAGCTTGATGGCCGCTTCAATGGTGCCGCCGGTGGCGATGAGGTCATCGATGATCACCACTTTCTCGCCCTTTTCAATGGCGTCTTCGTGCATCTCCACTTCGGCTTCCCCGTACTCCAGGGCGTAGGACTCCTCAATGGTTTTCCAGGGCAGTTTCCCCTTTTTTCTCACCGGCACAAAACCGACACCGAGCTGGTAGGCCAGAACCGCGCCAAAGACAAACCCCCGGGCGTCGATGCCAACCACCTTCTGGATGCCTTTGTCTTTGTAGCGTTCGTAAAACAGGTCACAGGCCTTTCGGTAGGCGTCAGGGTCCTGCATGAGGGTGGTGATGTCCCGGAAGATGACGCCCTCAATGGGCCAGCCGGGGATGGAGCGAATGGTCTCTTTGATGTTCATGGTTATTCCTGTATGGGGTTATTGCGTGTGTTTAAAAAATGACCCACCGGGGGCGGGTTGAATCGGTGTCATTTTGTAGCTATTCAGCGTATGCCTCCGGCGGCCCTGCCGGGGGCTAAGTTTTTAAAATGTTTAATAAACAGGTTTTAAAAACAGATTCGATTTAATCCGAATCAATAGCGAATGTGATTTTCCCTGAGGAACGAAGGGGAAAGCGCATTCGCAAATGCTTTCGAGGTGGCACACCTCGCCGCCGGAGGCATTGCTTTTGTTTTTTTATGAGCCCCCTTGACCCTGTTATCTTTACCCTTAGAGGGCTGCTTTTATTTCGATTTTTATGCTTCGCCGATCCTGGGGACGGCCTTGGTGAGCAGTCCTTTGACCCGGTCGGTGTTTTTGTGGAAGACCTCGAGAATTTCTTCCCAGGAGACGGGGGCCTCGTCTTCTTTCCAGCAGTCGTAGTCGGTGCTCATGGCCACGGCGGCGTAGGGGATGCCTGCCTCGTTGGCCAGGGCCGCTTCCGTTGCCACGCTCATGTTGATGACGTCGGCACCCCAGGCGCGGAACATTCGGGATTCGGCGCGGGTGGAGAAGCGGGGACCTTCGATGGTCACCACGGTTCCTTTTTCGTGGGTGTGGTTTCCGTGGGTCATGCTGGTTTCGTAGAGCACCTTGCGGAGATGGGCGTCAAAGGGGGTGGCCATGCCGGTGTGGACGGCGCCCCCGGAGAAGTCCTCGTGGAAGGTGTTGGTCCGCTTGCGGGTGAAGTCGATGAACTGGTCGAGGATGACGAAGTGGCCCCGGTCGATCTCTTCGCGCAGGCTGCCGCAGGCCGTGGTGGCCACGATGTGGGTGGCGCCCAGCTCTTTCAAGGCGTGGATGTTGGCCCGGTAGTTCACCTGGCTGGGGCTGTACTGGTGCCTCCGGCCGTGGCGGGCCAGGAGCAGGACCCGTTGGCCGTCGATGACGCCCCGGGTAATGGGGGATGAGGGCGCGCCGAAGGGGGTGGTGAGGGTGACCTCTTCGGCCTGTTGCAGGATGTTCGGATCGTCGAGTCCCGATCCGCCGATGATACCCACCTGAATCATGTGCATCTCCTTGGGAATGTCTGTGGCCCCATGCCGTACTATGGGGTCAGGCCACAGAAAAAAAACGTGCGCAACCGATCCCATGGCATGGTGCCTTGAGGTATTTTTAAGCGGGCCGGTTGCCGTTTTTCCCGGCACCGGAAGGCAAACGCCGGTGGTGTTCCGGTGTCCCGGATTCCCTTGAAAACCGCCGGATACCGCTATACGAGGCCCTTGAATTATGGTAATAAGGCTTATACGTTAATACGTGATATGAGACAATATTTTTGTTCCGGCCCCCTTGCTCACCCCGTCAACGGGGGGAGCCCACGATAGATATGAGGTCCCTATGAAGGTAGACGGCAAAGAGATGCGCCCCATCTGGCTAAGCAGCGACAACCCTTTGGAAGTCCATGTGATCGATCAGCGTATGCTCCCCCACGAGCTGGTGATCGCCCCCTTAAAGGACGTGGATGACACCATCCACGCCATCCGGGAGATGTTTGTGCGGGGGGCTCCCCTCATCGGTGCCACCGGTGCCTGGGGTGTCTACCTCGCCTGCATCAACGCACCCGGGGGGCAGGTGACCGATGCCTGGGTGGAGACCGAGGCAAAGCGCCTCAAGGCTTCCCGCCCCACGGCGGTGAACCTGGCCTGGGCAGTGGACCGGATGACGGCACGGATCGCGGCCGTGGACGGTGACGGCCCTCGGGTTCGCGCGGCCCGGGAAGAGGCGGCTGCCATCACCGATGAGGAGGCGGAGAACTGCCGGCTCATCGGGGAGTTTGGCGTTGCCCTCATCGAAGAGATCAGCCGGAAGAAAAAGGGAGAGACCGTCAACATTCTTACCCACTGCAACGCCGGGTGGCTGGCCTGTGTGGAGTACGGTACGGCAACGGCTCCCATCTACGAGGCCTACAACAGGGGCATCGATGTCCACGTCTGGGTGGACGAGACCCGGCCCTTGAACCAGGGCGCCCGCCTGACGGCCTGGGAGCTGGGCAAACACGGGGTGAAACACACCGTCATCGCCGACAATGCCGGGGGGCACCTCATGCAGCACGGCATGGTGGATCTGGTCATCACCGGTACCGACCGCACCACCTGGACCGGGGACGTGGCCAATAAGATCGGGACCTACCTCAAGGCCCTTGCCGCCCAGGACAACAACATTCCCTTCTGGGTGGCCCTTCCCTCCTCCACCTTTGACTGGGAGATGGACGACGGGGTCAGGGAGATTCCCATTGAGGTGCGCAACCCCGATGAGATCCGCTACATTCAGGGAAAGGTGGACGGAAAACTCGTGCAGGTGCTGGTCCCGCCGGCCGGGTCTGCCTGCGAGAACCACGCCTTTGACGTCACCCCGGCTCGCCTGGTGACCGGCTTTATCACGGAACGAGGCCTGTGTGAGGCCAGTGGGGACGGGGTTCTGGGCCTCTTTCCCGAGAAGGGAAAGGAGGCGTCATGCCGTTAAGCGATCAGGAAAAACAGGTGATTTCCGCCATCCAGGGAGATATCCCGGTGTGCGAGAACCCTTATCAGGTGCTGGCCCAGGGGCTGGACATGACCGAAGAGGACTTTCTTACCGTTTTAAACAGGTTGCACGACAAGGGCCTGATCCGTCGGTTCGGGGCCACCCTGCGCCACCAGAAGTCGGGGTTCACCGCCAACGCCATGGTGGCCTGGCAGGTGGAGGAGGCCCGTGTGGAGGAGGTGGGGAGCACCATGGCTTCTTACAAAGAGGTGTCCCACTGCTATCGGCGGAACCCTGCCGAGGCGTGGCCGTACAATCTCTACACCATGATCCATGCCACCAGCCGCGACGCCTGTCTTGACACGGCACGCCGTATTTCCGAGGAGGCCGGGGTGTCCGTCTACCGGGTGCTTTTCAGCAAGCAGGAGCTCAAGAAGATCTCCATGACCTATTTTTCACAACCCGGGGCGTCGGTGGGCGCCTGAGGGTAGCGCGTTCACCTTGCGTGACGGCCTGTTTGGGCTTGTTTAAGGTGTTTGAACGTATTACCTTGACCCCTGTACCAAGGCCGCAGCCTTAGAAACTCTATCTATCGTAAACTTTTTGGATGCTTTGTTTTCAAGGCCCCCTTGCGTGATACCGGGGGCCCCATCGGATGCGAAAAGGCTTGATGACCATGCGCGTGGAACATGCCGCCCTTACCGACGTGGGATGCAAACGGTCCCGGAACGAAGACGCATTTTTTGTCAGCGATGCGTTGAAACTCTATGTGGTCTCCGACGGCATGGGGGGACACAGGGCCGGTGATGTGGCCAGCAGGCTGGTGGTGGAAGGCATGCAGGAGCATATCCACCGGGCGACATACCGGGAAAGCGGCCTCGGATCCCCGTCGCCGTCCGGGCTCTCCCCGGCGGCTTCGTGCCTTGTAGACGCCATCGGCCACGCCAACCGCAAGGTGTGGGATGCGGCCCGGAGCGAGGCCGCCTGTGACGGCATGGGAGCCACGGTATCGGCGGTCTGGATCTGCGGCGGTACCTTTGTGTCCGCCAACGTGGGGGACAGCCCGGTTTACTGCGTCCATGGCCAGACCATCGAGATGGTCTCCGTGCCGCACACCCTGTCGGCCGGTTCCCCGGGCGATGAAGGGGCCGGACACACCCATGTCCTGACCCGCGCCGTGGGGGTGAACGAGCAGGTGGTGGCCGATGTGTGCGAGAGTCAGTGCTATCCGGGGGATCGGTTTGTGCTCTGCTCCGACGGCTTGAGCAACCGGGTCTCTGAAGAGGAGATCCTCGATGCGGTGCGCCGTTTTTCAGCAGGGGATGCCTCGCGGTTCCTGGTGGATCTGGCCAAAGATCGGGGCGGGGACGACAACATCACCGTGGTGGTGGTGACGGTGGGGGCAAGAAGGGGTGTGGCACGATGGCTTCGCCGGGTGTTCGGGCCCCTTTTGCCCGGTATGAAAACGCGCGCGCGGCGCGGTGGGGCATGATGAAAGGATAAATCGATGCCGGTAGTTCAACTGCAGTACAAAGATCGGGTGATCAGTCGACACCGGGTAGAGCCGGGGGGGAGCCTGACCATCGGGCGTCACCCCGAGAGCGATGTGGTGATCGACAACGCCGCGGTGTCGGGGAAACACGCCAAAATCGACGGCCTGGAAGGCGGGTATTTTATTACCGACCTCAAAAGCACCAACGGGACGTTTTTAAACAGCATCATGATCACCACCGGTCAGTTGAAACATGGCGACAGCGTCGTCATCGGGCGTCACCGGTTGATTTTCGGATATGCCAAGGGGGAAGCCCGGCCGGAAAAAGAGCAGGCCCCCCTGGACAAGACCGTGGTGATGGACGCCGGCAGGCACAGGGCATCGGTGCCGTCGGCGGATGTGAACGCCTACCTCTCCGTGCTGAAGGGCGGAAACGGTGAAATTCCCCTGACCAAAAAGGTGACGAAGGTCGGCAAAGACCCTGTCTGCGATATCGTGGTGTCGGGCTTTGGGGTGGGCAAGGTCTCCTTTACCATCAGCAAAATGCCCAAGGGCTTTCAGGTGAATTACATCAGCGGGTTCAAACGCCCGCGCGTCAACGGGGAACCTTTGAAGACGTCCCTGAAGCTCCGGGAATTCGACACCGTGGATATCGGGGCGATGCGCATCCAATTTGTCTACCGTGAATCCCTTTTTATGTGAGGTGGACGTGGCCACACTGCTTGTTATCGACAACTACGACTCCTTTACCTACAACCTGGTTCAGATGTTCAAAGGCGTTCCCGGGCTCACCACCAAGGTGTTCCGAAGCGATGCCATCTCCCTTCGCCAGGCCGAGGTGCTGTCTCCTGACTACATCCTCATCAGTCCGGGTCCCAAATCCCCAGCCCATGCCGGGATCTCCATTCCCATGATCCGTGCTTTTTACACGCGGGTGCCGATCCTGGGGGTCTGCCTCGGCATGCAGTCCATCAATGAAGCCTTCGGCGGGAAAACCGTCAGGGCCCCGGTGCCGGTGCACGGCAAGCAGAGCCCCGTGGCCCATACCGGCACCGGGGTGTTTCAGGGGGTGCCCTCCCCGGTGCGTGTGGCGCGGTACCACTCCCTCATGGTGGACATGGCCGACGAGGCTCCCCTGGAGATGACGGCCCACTCCGAAGACGGGGTCATCATGGGCCTTGCCCACCGGGACCACCCGTTGTGGGGGGTGCAGTTCCACCCGGAGAGCTTCATGACAGACCACGGCCGGACCATGGTCGCCAATTTTCTCAATCTCGGCCCTTTGAACAGGGGCAATGCGTAGCCACTCAATCTATGGCGTCGGTGCGAACCCGGCGGAGCAGCAGGGAGGCCCCAAGGTGTTGGACAGGCTTTTTAATTCATGGCCGGACGGCCTGGTGGTAAAGCGCAGAGCGCTGACGTTGAAGGAATCCTTTGAAGACCTTGCCTCACGGTTTGCAAGGGACGAGGGCACCGTGGTGCTGCTCAGCGGAGGGGAACTCGATTCCGCCCGGTACCATATGCTGGCCACCATGCCCTGGCTGACCCTCTCGGGGTACGGCCAGGCCATGACCCTTTCCGCCGGGGGGCGACAGGAGCGGTTCACCGCGGATCCCTTCGATGCGCTGCGGGCCCTTTCCAGGCGGTTTGCCCTGGAGGGAGGCCAGGGATGGGGGCCGGTGGCTTCGGGCCTCTTCGGCTACCTTGCCTACGATCTGAAAGACGCCGTTGAAAAACTTCCCCGCACCACCCTGGACCGCCGGAAGCTCCCCCAGCTCTGGTTTACCGCCCCAAGGGCCCTGGTGGTCAAGGACCGCCGCACCGGGGAGGTCTCCCTCTGGGTGACAGGGGAATCAGAGGCCGCACTCCACCGCACCGAGCAGGCCTTCACCGAGCGACTGGCTGGGCCCTTGCCCGCCCCGGGACGTTTCGGCGGGGACGGTGGCTTTGTGTCCAACTTTGACATGCCCGGTTACATGGCCGCCATCGAGCGGGTCAAGGAGTACATCCGCGCCGGAGACATCTACCAGGTGAACATGTCCCAGCGCTTTGAAGGGGGCTTTTCCGGGGATCCCTACGCCCTGTTTACCGAGCTTTTTGCCGCCAACCCCGCCCCTTTTTTCGCCTATGTCCAGGCCGGTTCCCACCAGATCGTCTCCACCTCCCCGGAGCGTTTCCTCAAGCTGGATCACCGATCCGTGGAGGCTCGTCCCATCAAGGGGACCCGCCCCAGGGGCAAGACCCCCCATGAGGACGATGCCCTGCGGCATGAGCTGGAAACGAGCCCCAAGGACGATGCCGAACTCTCCATGATCGTGGACCTGATGCGAAACGATATCGGGAAGGTGTGCCGGGCGGGGAGTGTTGCCGTGACCCAGCACAAAGGGGTGGAAGCCTACAAAAACGTGTTTCACCTCGTCTCCATTGTGGAAGGGCAGCTCGATGATGCCGCCGATGGCGTGGACCTGCTTCGGGCCACCTTTCCCGGGGGCTCCATTACGGGCTGCCCCAAGATCCGGTCCATGGAGATCATCGATGAGCTGGAGACCGACCGCCGCCATATCTATACAGGGTCCATCGGGTACGTCAGCTTCCACGACACCATGGATCTTTCCATCGCCATCCGGACCGCAACGGTTTCCGACGGTCGGGTGACCTTCTCCGTGGGCGGCGGCGTGGTCTACGACTCCGATCCCGAGGCGGAGTATCATGAGACCCTCCACAAAGGAGAGACCCTCATGAACGCCTTTACCGGCAGCCCCTCGGCCAGGGGCCCGGAGGAGAGGGTCTGGCTGGACGGCCGCCTGGCACCGGCAACGGCTGCGGGGCTTCCCGTCATGAGCCGGGCCGTTCAGTACGGAGCCGGGGTGTTTGAGACCCTGCGGGTGGAAAAGGGGCAGGCCCCGTTTCTCGCCCGTCACCTGGCGCGCCTCAATAAAAGCTGGTCCGGGCTCTTTGGCGGGGCCCTGCCCGATTTGACCTGGGAACCCATTATCTCTCGGGTTGTGGAGGCCAACGGGCTTGCCGACCGCACCGCGGCGGTGAAGATCATGGTGGGGGAGGGGCGGGGTGAGGGCCTTGCCTTCGGCGGCCACGTGGCCGTCACCGCCCGGCCGTACACCCATCGCCTGAAGGTGCTGGACAAGCCGGGGCTCAGCCTGGTCTCTTTTCCCTCACCCCGGACGTCGGCACTGGCCGATCACAAGAGCTTCAATTACCTCCTGAGCCTCAAGGCCCTGGCCTATGCCGGAGAGATGGGGGCTGATGAATCCCTGTTGATGAACGGAGATAAAACGGTCTCGGAGCTGGCCACGGCCAACCTGCTGGCCCTCTCCGGGGACCGGGTGATCCTTCCCGCATCGCCCCATGTGCTCCCGGGGGTGATGCAGTCCCTGGTGCTCCCCGTGCTGGAGTCCTGGGGGTACACGGTGGCCCGTGAGCCCCTGGGCGTAGCCGATCTGCTTGCCATGGACGGGGTGATGGCCACCAACGCCCTCATGGGGGCGGTGCCGGTTTTGGAGGTGGATGGAAAGGCTATCAAGGGGATGGTGACAGGCCTGTGCGCAGACCTTAACGCGGAGTTGGGGATTCGGTAACGGCCGTCGCCCAACAAAAAAGCAGGCCTTACGGCCTGCTTGGTTTGCGTGGCGGGGTGCCGCGGGGCTGGGCCCATGGCCCAGGGGCGGCTAATCTTCGACGCTGGCGGCGCGAAGCATTTTGCAGAGAAGGGCGGAAAGTCGGTTGACGTGCTTTTCGATCTCTTCACGGGTCCTGCCGGGGTAGTTCCTGAAGGTCATCAGGATGCCGTTGAGGGAGGCGTAGAAGGCGTGGGCGTGAATACGGTCGGCACAGGCAATGCCGTTTCGCTGCAGCACCTTCTCAAACTTGTTCAGCATGGCGCGCTGGACGCCGTTGTACTTGCGGAGCAGGTCCGGGGTCATGGATCCCTTGATCATGAGGTAGCTCATCATCTGGAAGGTCGGCTCTCGGTCGATCAGGTACCTGATCAGCGATTCCGAGAAATTTTCCAGGGTCAGCTCCTCGTTTGATTCCAAAAGATTCCCGAGCCATTTTTCCATCTCCCGGAGGTCCTTGATGAAGGCCTCCACAAAGAGATCTTCCCTGCTGGGGAAATACCGGTACATCGATGCGGGGGAGACGCCGACAGCGGCTGCAATGTCCCTGACGCCGATCTCATCGAAGGGTTTCTTGCCGAAAAGTTCCAGGGTGGCTTCAATGAGAATCTCTCGTCGAGCCTCCCGCTCTCCTTCTTTCAGCTTGAGAAACTTTGATTTATTGTCCATCATGTCCAAGAATCCTGATTGTTGCGTTTAAACTTCCCTTACCCGCATGCAAGTGGTCACTTCCATCGTGCGCAAAAATATCCATAGAGGAAGGTACAGCTCCGAATTGTGACGGATTGATCCAACTTGTGTGGAAGGGGCTTTGATAAAACCTCTAGTGACAGATATCGCTGTTTGGAAGGGTTCGAGCTGAGCTGAGCTGTGTATGGCTTCCAGAAATGAAAACGATATACCGTAAAGTTAACACCAGTATACCAGACGAAATGTGACTTATCAAGGAGAATTGACAGGGTTGTCTTGCCATGGAAGACGGGCAAATGTATGATGCGGGATTCGGATGTTTCCCCCTTATCGGGGCCGGGCCCGTGCCTCACGAACGGGGCCTCGGACACATGGATAGACAACAGAGAAGGCCGGTTCTTTCGTAGAAGCGGTCGGTACCCCAAAGATGCGCCGTGGCGCACAAGCCGGCGAGGCGCCGGAACCATATGGCCCAAAGGGCCCGGGAGAAACAGATAAAGTGGAAGAGCTTCAGGGATTTCAGAGAAAATATTTACGGGGCCTGGCCCATGGCATCAAGCCCGTTGTTTTTGTAGGTCAAAAAGGGGTGACGGATGCCGTGATCCTCTCCATGGAGGAGGCGTTGAACGCCCATGAGCTGATCAAGGTCAAGTTCATTGATTTCAAGGAGAAGGAGTCCAAGCAGGTCCTCTCCGAAGAGCTCAAGGATCGCACGGACAGCTGCCTGGCAGGGACCATCGGCCACATGTCGATTTTTTACCGTCCCCACAAAGACCCGAAAAAAAGGCAGATCACGGTGCCCAAAACACGGAAGGATATTCCCGCCTAACCGTGGGTGGCAGGGCTGTCTTTTATTGATTGAAAATAGATGAAAAAAGGCGAGGGGCCGGCAAGGCCCCTCGCCTTTTTTTTGTTTGATTGTAACTGTTCAGTTAAAAAAAAACAGCCTCCGGCGGCAAGGTGTGCCACCTTGAAAGCAGGTTGCGGATGCGTTTTGCCCCTCGTTCCTCGGGTCAAATCACATCCGCCTTTAAAATAAAATTCACTCAAGAAGATTTTTAAAACCTGTTTGTTAAACTCATCTTTATAAAATCGGGTAAACGGTTAGCCCCCGGCAGGGCCACCGGAGGCATAAGCTGAATAGTTACACCTGATTTTAAGATGCGTTGGCACAGGCTTCGTCAAAGCGGGCTTTGAGGTAGGCTACCTTGTCCGCATCGAACTCATCCATGTCAAAGCAGTAGCCGTCGCTTCCCTTCAAGCCGTCGGGGATGAGGTCCCCCTCTTCGTCCGGGTCGGTGATCATGTCCCCGTAAAAACAGACGGAGAGCCATCGCTCGTCGGGGTCGTCGTCAATGACATCCACCATGACGAACAGGTCCCGCTCGGTCTGGGCCGCGTGGCATGCCCTGAGGGAGTAGCTGACGCCGGGGCGGCTGTGGAAATCCAGGGTGACCCCCTCTTTGGCGTCGAGGTAGTCCTTGAGGCTGAGGAAGGCTTCTTTCATGCGTGTGTCCGTCTCGGTCCAGCTTGTGGTGAAGGCGTTTACGGCATCCAGGATGGTTGAGTCGGTCATGGTCGGGCTCCTTGCAGTGTATAGGGGCTGAGAAAAAATAAATGATGCAACCACGCCCTGCGGCACCGTGCCGAAAAGGTATCTGGCCCGGGCTGTCTATGTGCATCTTTACCTTTTACCCGAGCCCTGGGGTGATCGGCGCTGTGGGTTCAGGCCGGTGGGTTTCCGGGTACTTTGTATGTAACTGGGGAGTATAAAAGATGGCTCGCCGCAGTGTCAAGGCGGGTGTTTATTGGTCGTTGATGTCTCGGGATTTCCGGTGTATATGGGGTAACCGACGGGAAGAAGCGGCAATACGGCGTGGATGTTCTACAGGGAGGCAAGGCCATGGGGTGCAGGGTGCTTGAGGAAGCCGGATACACGGAAAACCTTTACTGGGCGTTTCAGGCCTTTGCCCGGCATGAGATGTGGCATGGGCAGTGGGCCGATATGGGGGCCCTGGTGCGCATGGCCGCAGACGCTCCCGCCGTGGTGACGGCACTGAAAAAAAGGCTTGCCCACGGGGATGTCTCTCCCCGGTCCGTTTCTCCTGTGCAGACCCCTTCCGGCATGGGGTGCCGTATCGATCCCATGGATCAGGTGCTCTGGATTGCCATGGTCCAGGCCATGGGGCCAACGGTGGAGGCGCTGATGCCCCTGTGGAGCTACGGCAGCCGCCTGCACCGGTCCGAGTGGATCGACAGGCGAGGGGGCATGGCCCGGTACCGAGAGGGGTGGCACCGACGGTCCCCGGCTTGTCTCTATCGCCACCCCACCCGGGTCTGGCCAGCGTATCGTCGTCATATCCTCCAGGCCACCCGGGCCATGACGGGCCTTCAGAGTGAGCTGGACATTCCCGGTTTTTTCCGGGGAGACGAAGGGCGCATCCTTCTGGATGAATCCACGCCTTACCTCACCGGATCGTCGGGAGAGGGCCCGGTGAGGCGCCTCTACTGGGCCAGCTTTGTCCTGGATACCACGGGGGTGGACCCTGTGGCCGCCACCCTGCGGGGATTCTCATCCGTTTCAGGGGAGATCGGAGAAGAGGCGGTTACGGCCATCACACAGATGCTCTCCTTCGGCCCCCACGGGGTGCCCGACGAGCTTGCCGTCTCCGGGTTTCTCAATAACGTCCGCATGCTGCCGGCAGATCGCGCCGTGGCATCCTCCCTTGAGGCCGAAGGCATGACCGGGGCCGTGGCCCATTTCCGCCATGACGCGGAGCACGTGATCATTGCCCGGGACCCCCACCGCCTGGCCCGCTGGATCGATCTTTATGAAAGCCTGCTGGCCGGAGCAGGCCTCGGGACAATCCACCGGGAGACCTTGTTGCCAAAAGGCCTGGGGGCGAAGGGGGCAGCCTCCGACCACGGGGTGCGGCTGGATGCCATCAACCCACTGCCCGAGGTGACCCGACCCGTCGAGGCCATGGCCTCCATCCACACCACCGATTACACCCTCCTTGACCGCGCGGGAAAACGCGAGCACATCGCCCGCCTGGAAACCCTTCTCCTGGATCCCTTTGCCGGCACCGGAATTTCCGAGCGCCTGCGCATCGATTTTGCCTCGGCCCTTCTCTCCCGCCGGGCGGCGGATGCCTCGGAGCCCGATCATTCGGTGGTCTGTTCCCTGGAGCGGGGGGGCGGCGAGGCCTCCCAGGGCGAGGCGGGGCGCCTTCTCTACCGGCAACGCATGGCCTCGGTGCGCCAGAGGCAGCGGAGCCTGCTGGTCCTTCTGGAGGCGGCAGAGCGCAACCCCGGGGTGCCGGCCCTCTGGAGCCGGGCCCTGGGCCACATGCGTCGCAGCGGGTTCACCACCCTGGCTCCGCTGCTGGACCGACTTCCCCAGGATCAAAGCCACGGCCCCTATCTTGTCGCCCTGCTTCTGGGGCGCATGGCCCGCGAGGTGGGAATCTGCATGCGGGTTCTTTTGGATACCCGTCGCCTGGATGCAGAAAGGGCCGAGGCTCGAGGCTTTCTTGAGGCCGTGGCCCGGGAAGGCCTGGGCTTTGGGAATCATGGCTCGTCCCTGGTGGCTTCGGCGCGACGGGCCCTTGGGGAGGCGTTGGGCGCTTCAGGGAAACTCCTGGAAGAGCGTGGCCTTGACCCGCTTCCCGCCGAGGCTCGGCCTGAGACGCCCGACCCCGAAGGCATCGCCGCGTTTCGGTTTTACATGGCCCAGCACCGCTCCGAGGAGCGAGGGCCGCTCCGGCCGGAGTGCAGGGGCGTCTCACCCGAGCCGGGGGAACTCTCGCTGGTGCACTGGGTGAGAGACCTGGCCCCGGATTCGGCCGAACGCTCCGATCCCAGGGCCTCGGAGTGGACCGCCCTTTTTATCGCACGGGAGGCGTGTCGCCGCCTCATGGACCGGGGGGCTCGCTTTCTCCGGCCCGAAGAGGTCTTTGTCCCCACGGCCTGGGCAGGGGATGATGCCGTGTCCTCCTCCTGGGAATCCTGGCGAAGGCAGGTGGCCGAGACCCTGCCGCGCATCTCCTCCGGTACTGCAGGGAACAAAGGGCTTCCCCCGGTGGAGGCACTGGAGGACAGGGCCCGGGCCTGGGGTGCCACGCGGAGCCTGGCTCTCTTGCTCCTTGGCATTCTCAGGCGTCGATTCGACCTGCCCGGGTACCTGGCCCATCCCTTCGGGCACCTGACGGATGTCCCCATGCACGGCCTTGTGGAGTCCCTCTCCATTTCATCCGGGACGCGTCGGCTCCTGCTGGGCGTGCTGGAGCCCCGGCAGCTGGAGACATTGATCCTGAGGCGGCAGGCAAACGATCCCAAAGGGGACGACGCCCGTCTGGACCCGCCGGCCTGCGGAGATCTCGAAACGTTTTTGGCGCTGGTTGAAGGGGCCATGAAAACCCTTGAATACCATCAGGCCGGGGGCCGTACCCGCCACGCCCGGCAGCTGATTCCTGTCTCCATGGTTCACCACGCCACCGCAGCCCGGGACCTTGCCCACGGCGGCTACCGGCCCACGCTGCGGGTGGGCTTCATCCAGACCACCACCGATGCCCGGGCGGCCTGGCGCAACGGGCCCCGCATGAGCCGGGCCGAGGGGGATCGCGCCTGGCACCAGATCCGGGAGGGGTTCCGCATCCTCACCCAGGCCGGACCCACCCCGTCTTTTATCATCATGCCGGAGCTGGCCCTTCCCGTGCACCGCCTGGAGAGCCTGAAACGGCTCTCCGTGCGCAGCGGGGTGGCCGCCGTCACCGGGGTGGATTATCTGGTGGACCCAGGGGCCGGGCAGGTGCGCAACCGGGCCGTGGTCACTGTGCCGAGGCACTGGCTGAGTCCCCGCCAGGCCGGGCGGTGCAGCACCTTCTGGTTCGGCAAGAGTTTTATGGCGCCCCCGGAGGCGAGCGGCATCGAAAAGAGCGGGAACACCTTTGTGCCGGACCCGGCGGTGTGGATCATCGATGCCGGGGCCTACGGGCGCATCGGGGTGTGTATCTGTTACGATTTTATGGATGTGGAACGCTACGCCATCTACCGGGGGCGGATTCACCATCTCTTTGTGCTGGCCTACAACCGGGACATCGACTCCTTCTACCACCTGGCCGATGCCCTCTCCAAAACCCTCTTCTGCAATGTGGTGATCTGCAACACGGGATTTTACGGCGGCAGCCTGGCGGTCTCTCCCTACTACGAACCCTGGCGGCGGACTCTCTATCGCCAGGAAGGAGCCAACCTGTTTTCCGTTCAGTCGGTGGGCCTGCCCGTGGCCGACCTTGCCCACGCCCAGGGCGGCGGGGTGGGGGATCCCCGACTCTTCAAGAGCCTCCCGCCGGCCTATCAGGTACCGGAGACACCGATATGTTGAGCCAGGCTTAACACATGGCCTTTTATGGTTAACGTCGGGTGAACCACAGAGGCACAGAGGGCTCAGGGAAAAAAATAAAAAGATGCCTCCGGCGGCAAGGTGTGCCACCTTGAAAGCTGGTTGCACATGCGCTTTCCCCTTCGTTCCCCAGGGAAAATCACATGTGCCTTTGATTTAGATTGGGTTGAATCGATTTTTTAAAACCTGTTTGTCAAACTTTTCAAAAGTTTGGCCCCCGGCAGGGCCGCCTGAGGCATAGGTATAAGCTGAAGCATTGCCCTTTTTTGTCTGTTGGTTAAAATGACACAGTGTGCGGGCCGTACCGGCCTGCAGTGATATGAATACGAAATGGAAGAACACGGATGACACCGGAACGTTTTGAGAAGTTAAAGGCCATCCTCACGAGCCGTCAGATGGACCTGACCGTGGTGATGGAGAATGTGCACAAGCCCCATAACCTGGCGGCGGTGGCTCGGAGCTGCGATGCGGTGGGGGTTTTTGAGACCCACGCCATCAGCGAGATGCAGGATGTGGTCCTGCGGCCAAAGGCGGCCAGCGGGAGCCGGAAGTGGGTGGGGGTCAAACGTCACGGCAGCGTGGACGAGGCCTATGCCCACTTAAGGAGCAAGGGGCTTCGCATTTTGTGTGCCCATTTTGACGAAAGGGCCGTGGACTTTCGATCCGTTGATTTTACCCAGCCCACGGCCATTGTGGTGGGCGCGGAGCTCGACGGCATCACCGAGGAGGCCGTGGAAAAGGCCGACGGGTCGGTCATCGTTCCCATGCTGGGGATGGTGAAGTCCTTGAACGTCTCCGTGGCCACGGCCCTTATTCTCTATGAAGCCCAGAGGCAGCGGTTGGCAAAGGGTATGTACGAGGAGCGCGCCATGGATGATGAGACCTATCGGACCCTGTTGTTTGAGTGGGGGTACCCCAGGCTGGTTCCTTATTATAAAAAGCAGGGGAAACCCTATCCTCCCATGGACGATGAGGGGTATCTGATCCTGGAGGAATCCAAAGGGGGAGGGTCGCCCCTTCCCTGATCGCGTGTTGGAGGACGTATGGCCGTTGAACCGATGTGTCGCCTGTTTGTGGGGATTCCCCTTGCCCATGCGGTGCAAAGGAGCCTTTCTGAGGACCAGGCAAGGCTGGCCGGGACTGTGCCCCGGCATTCGGTGCGGTGGGTGCCCGGGGCAAACCTTCACCTGACCCTGAAATTTTTGGGGGAGGTCGGGCGGGGTCGTGTGGCGCATCTGGCCCGGAGTCTTTCGGAATCCCTGGCGGGCTGGCCCGTTATGCCGGCGTCTGTGGGCGACGGGGTGGCCCTGTTTCCGGGGGCCGGACGCCCGCGGGTGGTGGCTGCCCGTGTGGAGGGCGGCGATCTTCTGGGGCAGCTTGCGAGCCGTATGGAGCGCTGGGCTTTCCATGAAGGGGTGCCCCGGGAAAAACGGAAGTTTACGCCCCATGTGACCCTGGGCCGCGTCCGAAACCCGGGCACGCCCTTGCCCGGTCTTGCCCGGGGGCGTATCATGCCCCTTGCATGGGAGATGGACCGGGTGTGCCTGTATGAAAGCCGGCTCACGCCCAAAGGGGCCGTTTACCGTGTGCGGCACACCGTGGCCCTGAAGGTGCCGGACGAACCACAAGACCCTTGACCGAAAGGAGAGAGGCATGGCCTCAGACGAAAAAACATGGCTTCTTGAGCAGCGGGCCCACCGCTGCGTGGAAAATCTGTCCAAACACCGCTTTGACGCCCACTACCTGGAAACCGGAGCGGAGGTGTCTGAAAAGGTAAAACCCTTCCTGGAGGCGGCGGATACCGTGGGCTTCGGCGGTTCCGATACCGTTCGCTCCCTAGGCCTGCACGCCCTGGCCGAAGAGATGGGAAAGACCGTCTACGATCACCACAGGCCGGATCTCTCCTATGACGAGACCCTGGCCATGAGAAAGGGCCAGCAAGGCTGCGATCTTTTTTTTACCAGCGCCAACGCCTTGAGCGAGACCGGAGAGATCATCAACGTGGACGGCATCGGCAACCGCACCAGCGCCATGGCCTTCGGCCCCTCCCGCGTGGTGGTGGTGGCGGGTATCAACAAGATCGCTTCGGGCCTCCACGGGGCCCTGCGTCGCATCCGGGAGGTGGCCGGCCCCATGCGCGCCAAGAGTTTGGGGGTCGAAACCCCCTGCGCCGTCACCGGCGTCTGTTCCGACTGCAACGCACCCATGCGCATCTGCAACATCACCACCATCCTCCACCGCAAGCCCATGCTCACCGAGGTGACCGTTTTTGTTGTGGGCGAAGAGCTGGGGTTTTAAAAACGCCTCCGGCGGCCCTGCCGGGGGCTAAACTTTTAAAAAGTTTAACAAACAGGTCTTAAGCAAGCCTTTCCGGGCTCCGCCGAAATAATTTCCACTTTTTCACATTAGAAACGTTTTTTGCGGAGCTTTATTTCAAAAAAGCGACCCGCCGAAGGCAAGCTGAATAGTTACAAAAACACTACTGTCCAAAATAGCCTCTCAAAGAATAATTTTCTTCGAGAGTCCCCTGTGATTAGTAGATGTTGTTCAATTCTTGAAAAACAGGTCCCATTATTTTGCCTGCTGTCCAACTCACGTAAATGGGAGCATTAACTGTACTGACATAGGCTCAAGTGGTAGCACATCATATGGCTGGTCTATCCAGGCCCACAAATCCCGGTGTGTAAACAGGTTCCACCTCAAAAAGGCAACCAGATTTGACAGTGACCAGCCAAACTTTGATTTTGCCTGAAGGAACTTGATGATCAACATAGCGATAAGTGCTGTCCAAATCTGTATCATCAGT